>JALWXN010000011.1 GCA_027078545.1 Nitrososphaeria archaeon | reverse complement strand
TTGCTCATAAAGAGATGTTTGAGGCGGTAACGATCGGGGTAGTAGTTTTATCTATTTTTGTCTATGGTACAACACTTTGGACCTATTTTACCTTCTTTAAAAAAGAAGAAGAGAAGAGTATTTTTAAAAAGCAAAGGTAAGGAAAGCTAGTTTCTCAGCTCCAGCTGTGAAACATATATTAGAAATTTATTTATTTTTTAAAAGTCTGATAGGAGTTCAACAGCAAGAGCTGTTGAACAAGTAAAGTCAAAAAGAGCTTATTCTATGGTAATTTGATAAGGTATTCGCTTAAGTTAAAATCGTTTGAGTATTGTGATTTGCTTTCAGCTTTCTCAGCAAAAACTAAATGTGCTTTGTTGTCAAAAAGGAATTCTAATTTTATTATATCTCCTGTTTGCAGTATTTCTGGATCGGTTACCGTACCTTTTTTAATATCTACCTCCGTTTTAGTTACCGACATCTTATAAGAAGTTTGTCCTGTAGTTGCTTTATCTGTTCCTTCTATCGAGTACTCATAAGTTTCAACAACATCTTTTACGAGCCCACTTGGGTTACATGTTGTATTGTTGTAGTCTAAATCTTCAACAGTGAGATCATTTTGGACAAATGTAAGAATGGTTTTTTCAGAGGTTGCTGAATATGCATTTGTTTCACAGCCATCATTAACTGTACCATCTATCCATGTTCCAATAAGTTTACTGTGTGCAGTTTCAATGATATTGGGGGTATTGTCGTTAGAACCTCCACCACCACATCCAGTAAGTAATACAGTTGCTACTGCTATTGTTGTTAATCCAAATATTTTTATCATTATTTTCCTTGTTGTTTTAAATGGTCAGAAGTATAGCAAAAAAATGTCAAAAAATGTCAAAAAAAATAGTGCTTTTATATGGGGGGGGGTAAAAAGTGTGGGTAAAAGAGTTTCGAGCCGAAGCCCGAAAGGTTTTAGCAAGAGTAGGTAGTGATGTACTCGTGTGCAGTCGGTCTTCCCTCTACAGGAACAACGTGTCTGTCGAACATATAGTCGACATAGGTTTGAAT
>JALWXN010000010.1 GCA_027078545.1 Nitrososphaeria archaeon | reverse complement strand
CTTTGAGCTTCGGTGAATATGGTCATTACAATGGCGGAGCCGTCGTTTATAGGAATTGCTTCTGTGTTGAAGTAGAATTCATCCTCTTCCCTGTTGTATCCCCCCATAAGGTTTGAAAGCTTGCCATCCTTATCAAGGGGATTATTAACCTCAGAACCTTGATACAGGTATATCTCATCAGTAGGTGCTTGACCCTCGGTAAGGCTTGACTGGGCGGAAGTAGAAAGATACGCAATTGCATCATAAAGCGCTTGAGGATCATAAGCTATTGCATTGTTTATGACCTCTTCAAGCTGAGTATCACCGAGGGTCAAAGAAGCCAAAGTATCAACAGCTTTGAAACCCTGATCTATCTTGTAGTAGGTGAGCTTTATACGATCCCAAATACCTTGATCTTCGTAGAAATCAAACAGCTGATCAACAGCCTTACCGAGGGTTACACCCTTTGCATAATTTCTTCTGATATCATGTTCCCAAGATTTAAGGGTTTCTTCAGGGTTAAGCAGGCTGTTTAAGGAAGATTCGCTGTAATAAAAGTCAAGATTAAAGTTTCTATTTGTTACAACCTTTACCGTATTGTTTATATCCCTGTTAAGATTTGTGGGTATGGTACCGTTTGCGACATCAAGATTACCTGAGCCTATTGTAGGCAGGGCTATTACAGTAGCGGAGTAATCGTTTATACTACCCGATACATTGTTTACATTACCCGGTCTTGAAGGATTGTTAGGATCAATACCTACACCTACACTTATGGAGAAGCTGTTATCACTTACATGACCTTTGACCTCTTCAGCTATGAGGGAGCCTGTAGAGAAGTTAGTTTTACCTTCTTTTCTTGAACCTATAACACCGCCTTTGAGGTAGGTGGTATTGCCGACGGAGAGGTTGAAGTCATTGTCAGCGATAATACCTGCCTGTACACCTACAGTTGCGGAAGAGAAGTTACTTCTGCTTAAGGAAGCATTTAATGAGCCTTTAGAAGAGGCGGATATACCGAAGCTGTCAGAATTTTTCCATTCTCTATCCAGTACAGTTTCAACGATGAGATTACCCTGTATGTTACCGTTTAGGTTATCAGCTTCAAT
>JALWXN010000009.1 GCA_027078545.1 Nitrososphaeria archaeon | reverse complement strand
TCCCGGTATTCGGAGTTCGGCAGGGTTCGGTACCCCTCTCGGGGCCCTAGCCCAACCGGTGGCTCTACCCCCGGGAAGGAACGGGCGACGCTGCACGTCGATGCATTTCGGGGAGAACGAGCTATCACGGGGCGCGATTGGCTTTTCACCGCTACCCTCACCTCATCGGACGGTTTTGCAGCACCGACCCGTTCGGGCCTCCAGACCGTGTTACCGGTCCTTCACCCTGGGCAAGGGTAGATCGCCCCGCTTCGCGTCTGCCCCCGGGGACTTGGAGGCGCCCTGTTCGGACTCGCTTTCGCTACGGCTTCGCCTGACGGCTTAGCCTTGCCCCCGAGGACAACTCCCTGGCTCATTAAGCAAAAGGCACGCAGTCGGGTCTCATGGGAGACCCTTCCACTGGGTTGTGGATCCGGGGTTTCAGGTTCTATTTCACTCCCCTTACCGGGGTTCTTTTCACCTTTCCCTCACGGTACTGGTGCGCTATCGGTTTCCCGGTAGTACTTAGCCTTGGAGGTTGGTCCCCCCGGCTTCCCACGACCTTCCACGTGGGCCGTGGTACTCGGGAACACACCCCAGGGAGACTTCACACCCTTCGCCTACGGGACTATCACCCTCTGTGGTGCCCCGTTCCAGGGGACTTCGGCTGGGTGGAAGTTTTGTAACTCCCCGAGGAGATGGCGGTCTCCTCCAGGTGTGTCCCGCAACCCCCCACGGGCTAAGGCCGCCACCATGGCACCCGTGAGGTTTGGGCTCAGCCCCTTTCGCTCGCCGCTACTCAGGGCGTCTCGTTTGATTTCCTTTCCTCGGCCTACTAAAAGGTTTTGCTTCGGCCGGTGTCACCTCCTGCCCTCAAAGGGCAGGATGACGGGGTTTCCCCCGCCGGGTTTCCCCATTCGGGCATCCGGGCCTCAAAGGCTTTTTGCGCCTCCACCCGGCTTATCGCAGCTTAGCACGCCCTTCATCGCCTCCGGGAACCGAGGCATCCACCCCGGACCCTTACTACCTTGCATTCCTCCTTCTCTCCCGCTAACACCTATTCAATTGCCAATGTGCCAAAACGCAATCTATTAATATATACCACCCACCTCCTAAAGTCAAGATGTAAAAA
>JALWXN010000008.1 GCA_027078545.1 Nitrososphaeria archaeon | reverse complement strand
GGCAAAGATTAATAGAGCTATAGCTATAATCCTAAATAAATCAGTTGAACCTACTGCGAATGTCCATAGCACTGAATCTACAAGGCTTTCCAGAATATTTTGACTTCACCCGTAGCAACTGTGTTAAAAGTCAAGTAATTTTAAGCCATTTCTGCATGCCATGGCTCATTATTTTTAACCATAGTATTGATGATTGTTAATAACTTTCTCATACATGCTATCAATGCCACTTTCTTTGCTTTACCTTTTGCTATCAAACGTTCATAAAATAGTTTGATAGCGGGGTTATGTCTGCTAGCCGAAAGAGTGGCCATATAAAGTGCTGCTCTTACCGATGAACGACCACCCCATGTGGTGCGCTTTCCTTTCATTGTGCCACTATCACGGCAAAATGGAGCCACACCGACCAAAGCGGCTATTTTATTATTATCTACTTGACCTAACTCAGGTAATTCTCCAATCAGCGTATAGGTCGTTACATCACCCACACCTTTAACTGTTTGTATTAATTCTGCTTTGGCTTGCAATTCATCATTTTTACTCACAGCTAATGCTAGTTTTTTTGTGATTTTATCTACTTCATCATTATAGAATTTTATTGCTCGTTTTATTGATTTCTGGCCTTCGCCATGCTGTATTGTCGCCAAATGCTGCTTCTCTTTGGTTCGACCTGATATCAACTGAGCTCTTCGACGAGAGAGTTCATCAATTGTTTTCTCAAGCTTACTTTTAGCCTGTTTAATATGAAGTTTATGACCAAATTGTTGGCCATACTCACGGATCACTCCTGAGTCAATATGATCATTTTTAGCATATTGTCCCATGGCTTTGGCATAGTCTCTCACTCGTCTGGCATTAGCCACAACAACTGGAATATGCCTGGAGACTAACCATTCTACAATCTCTTTTTCATACCCACCTGTCGCTTCTAATACCACCAGAATGCGTTTTTTATCTCTTGGTATATAATCATTTAGCTTTTTAAAATTATTTTTGTGGTTCTCTATGGTGAGCACATTGCCTGTTTCGTCATATTGGATATCCAGTTTCTTTTTGGATACATCGATTCCAATATAGATTTTATCTTCTACCTGTTTCATAATTAAAATACCCCTTAAATTCTCTGCCTTGTAAATACGGACTCACAGTCCTAGCAACTGTTCGAGATAATTGAGGGTACGTGTGGCGACCCATGCTACGGCACGACCTTTTATGGTCATAGGGTGAACGGTCTGCCACACGTTTTTGTTACACATTCTATAGCGTGTGTAACAAATCACTCATTTTAATTATAGCCCGCTTTATCCACATACCCACAGGCCAACAATTATTATTTTGAGCTAGATCTAAAGGCTCTAATAATAATAGAGACCTGTGGATATGTGGATAAAGCTACCTCAAGTATCCTTTAGTTTCATCATACAAGGGTG
>JALWXN010000007.1 GCA_027078545.1 Nitrososphaeria archaeon | reverse complement strand
CCTCCTATAAGCACGAGTGATAAAGTAGGGGTACGGGGGAGGAGGCCGGAAGGTCACCATGCGATTGGGCCATAGAGCCCCTGCAGGAGTACACCTCCGGCCTCCCCACAACCCCCATGAGTTGCTTGGGCCATGGAGCCCCTATGAACCGGGAGGTTGGGTTGGGGAGGCCACACCACCACCCTCCGACCTCCTCCCCCAGACCCCAGGCAGGAGGTATACGATGTTGACCCAAGGGTTCATCGGCCTGGACATCGCCAAGGATTCCTTCACCGTCGCCTTCCTGGTGGTGGACGCCCTTTCGGGCCAGATACGCGAAGACCATGTCCAGACCTTCACCTATGATCGCCCCGGTTGGGAGGCCTTCCTTCAGGTCTGGCGTCGCTTCCAGGCCGACCATTGGTGGCTGGGCCTGGAAGCTTCCGGCCCCTATTCTGCCCTCCTGGAAGCCCACCTCACCCGCCTGGGCCGGCAGGACATGTCCCTGCATCGCCTCTCGCCCATCCAGGTGCGGGATTTCGCCAAATCCCGCTCCCGCCGGCGCACCAAGACCGACCGCATTGATGCCCGTACCCTGGCCCTCTTCTTGCGTCAGCAACTCACGGTGCACGCTCTGCCCGCACCGGTACAGGAAACGGACGCTTTGCGTTCCCTGGCCCATCTGGACCAGGCCCTGGCCCAGGAACTCACCCGCATCCAAAACCAGGCCCGTCAACTCCTCCATTTCCTCTTCCCCGAACTGGAACGCCGTTTGCTCCGCTTTTCCAAGGCCTTCCGGGGCGTGCTGGCCGCCTTCCCCTCGGCCCAGGCCATCGCCCAGGCTTCCCTGGACGACCTGCGCCAGGCCGTACCCCCACGAACGTCCCTCTCCGACAAGCAACTCGAGAACCTGCAGGCCCTGGCCCGCAACTCCTTCGGCCTGCATGACCCCATCCGCGCCCAGACCCTGCAATTCCTCCTGGAGCGCTGGGCCTGGTTGGAAACCCTGCGCGCCCAGGTCCTGGATACCCTGATTCAGGCCGTGGTCCAGCGCTATCCCCAGGCCTGGCGCATCCTGATCCAAATCCCCGGTATCGGCCCCCGCCTGGCCGCCCTCTTCCTGGCCCTGGTGGGCGATCTGGACCGCTTCCCCTCGCCCAAAGCCATCACCGCCTTTGCCGGCCTGGACGTCACCCTCTACCAGTCGGGCCGTTTCGCTGGGCGACGGCGCCTCTCCAAACGCGGCGACCCCTTGTTGCGTCACGTTCTTTACCTCATGGCCGTCGCATTGAAGCGCTACACCCGTCGTTTTGCCCGCCTGTACGCCCACTACCGGGAACAGGGCCGCGCTGTCCGAGAAACTCTGGTGATTTTGAGCCGCAAAGTCCTGCATATGCTGTTCCATCTCTTGCGCCATGGCCGCCTCTTTCAGGATGATCCACCTTCAAAAAAGGCTTTCGCTTATAGTTGACTCC
>JALWXN010000006.1 GCA_027078545.1 Nitrososphaeria archaeon | reverse complement strand
CTGATCCTTTATCACATCTCCCTGGTATAGTGAGCATTCCCTTTGGTTGGTGTTCGTACAAACAAGGAGGAAGGATGATGCACATCCAAAGCACCGAAGCCTGGGCCCGGGAACAGTGGGGCGCCGTACAACTGGGCGACCAACGGCTCAACCGCCGGGCTGTAGACCTGGGCCTGCGCATGGCCCGACATCCTGATGCATCCCTGCCCCAGCAAATGGGCGACCCGGCCGTTTTGCAAGCGGCCTATCGGTTCTTGAACCATCCTCGGATTGCCCTGGAGGACTTGCTGGCGCCTCACCGGGAACACACCCTGGACAAGGCGCGCCGGGCCAAAACGGTGCTCTGGGTCCAGGATACCACGGTGCTGGACTATACCCATCATCGTCGTTCCAAGCAGGGGATGGGCAGCATTGGGGACGGCAACGGCTATGGCTTGATGCTGCATAGCACCCTGGCCGTGGTACCCGAAGGGAAGCACGTCTTGGGGTTGGGGGCGGTGCAGGCCTTTTTGCGTCAGCCCCAGGAAGCAGGACAGGCCAACCGATGGCGGGAAACGCCGGAAGCCCTGTGTTGGCGCCAGGGGGTGGAAGCCGTGGGGCCACCGCCCAAAGGCGCCCTGTGGGTACACATTGGGGACCGGGAAGCCGACAAGTTCGAGTTCATGGCGACCTGTGTGGAGATGGGGAAGCACTTCGTGGTGCGGGCCTGTCGTCAGCGGCTGTGTCAGACGTCCCAGGGGGAGCGAGTGCCCCTGATGGTCTACGCCCGCCAGTTGCCCCATCGTCGGGAGCGGGCGTATACGGTGCATCTGCCCGCCCGGAAAGGACAGCCGGCTCGGAAAGCAGTCTTGCATGTGGCCTGGGGTGAGGCCTTGCTGACGCCGCCCCAAGGGGCGCCGGCCCGCCTTCGGAACAAAGCGGCGTTTCGGGTATGGGTGATTCGGGTTTGGGAGGCTGACCCGCCAGCGGGGGTGAAACCTGTGGCCTGGGTCCTGGTGACCTCCCTGCCGGTGGTCGATGAGACGTCGGCGTTGGAAAAGGTGGAGTGGTATTGCATGCGTTGGTTCTGCGAAGATTATCATCAATGTTTGAAGACAGGTTGTCGTATCGAACAGCGCCAACTGGACCATTATGAGGACATCTGTCGGTTACTGGGGTTTGCCTGTCCCATTGCGGTACGGTTGTTGCAACTGCGACAGGTGGTGCGTACTGCGCCCGAAGGCCTGGCCCTGGAGCATGTAGACCCCTGGATGGTGCATACGCTGGCCCGATTGGTGAAGAAGCCGGCTGCCACGTTGACGATGCAACAGTTTTGGTTTCATCTGGCCCGTTTGGGCGGCTTTCAGGGACGGAAAGGCGACGGGCAACCGGGATGGCGTGTCCTGTGGCGGGGTTGGAAATACGTCGCAGACCTGGCGCAAGGGGCTCGCCTTTTCCTGAGTACACTCCCCAACCTCCAGGACAATCTTCCTCACCACTTGTGATAAAGGATCAG
>JALWXN010000005.1 GCA_027078545.1 Nitrososphaeria archaeon | reverse complement strand
CCTTTCCCAGCTCCACACACTCGAACCGATACCCTTCCGCTCCGATCTTCGGCACATACGCCTGTCCTCGAAGTTCTCCTTCCACCGGCTCCGCATCCGCAAACACTGCCCGAATCACTGCCCGCAGTGTGTCACCGGCTCCGGTCTCCACCTGCGGCTCATATGCCACCCGAACCACCACCTCCTGCTGCGGATTCAGCACGATCCCTTTCGGCGTTGCCACTTCGCTTCCGGCAAACTCATACCCGGTGATCCGGAAGTGTTCAACCTGCCCTTCCAGCACCACCGTATCGATCCGCACCGCATTGCTCCCGCCATTGCCAATCACCACCTGCCCGCTGTGCACTGTCCGCATCCGCTGCCATCCCCAGTCATACCCCGTGATGTACGGCGCTGCCGCTATTCCTTCTCCCTTCCACACAGAAATGTTGTCATCGCCCGGCGGGGCATCACTGACAAATTCCACCTGGATCTCATACTGCCCTGCCGCATCGGGTGCAAAACACGCGCCCTTCCAGTACACCACTTCTCCCGGTGCAAGCACCAGCGGAAACGTATCCGCATCATCGGCGATGAAAAACGGTGGCTCCACGCCCCGGATCGTATCAATCCGCAATGGCGCACTGCCCCGATTCTCGATCCGGATCGTCTGCGCAAAGTCGTAGAGATTTTCGCTGTTACACCGCTGCTCCCCGGCTGCCACCTGCCGGGCATTCCAGTCGCCAACGGCGATGTGCGGCTGCACCCCCTGCCCCTGCAGAGCGACCTGCCAGCGGGCACATGCCGACACAATTGCCACTGTATCCCGCTCCCGGTCCGTTTCATCTGCGCGCTCCCGCTTCGGCTCATACTCGATCACCACCCGCAGGGTATCACCCGAAGCAAGCACAGCTGGCAACGGCGGCGTTACCGTAACGATCCGATATGCTGCTGCCCGTTGCAGCCACACCGTATCGATCACCACCACAGAATCCGATCGGTTCACCACCCGAAGCACCTGCTGCTTTTTTGTGCCCACCCGCACCGAGCCAAACAGCAGGAGCGTGTCGCTCAGTGCCAATTCCGGTGCATCGTACACCACACTATCCAGCCGCACATTGCCCCGCCAGTCCACCACCCCATAGACCGCTTTGCCATCACGCGAGGGATCGATCACTTCCAGTCGGAAGCGGATCTGTCGCCAGTACCCCTCGCCGCGGTTTTCCAGCACCGGTGGTGAGACCATTCGGAGGCGGTAGTTATAGGACCGATCGCTGAGCAGTTCCACACGGCTAATACCGGTATCTTCGTAAGGAAGATCGAGGGAGTCATCACGGGCGGTAACGGTGGCAATGCCGCAGCTATCCTGCCGCTGCAATCGTGGCGCTTCCGTGTCCAGCTTCCCCAATCGGTTCCACGCCATCAGCGTGTGGCCGTATTGACTGCGTATGTCCACCATTAAGAGTCCTGCCAGTTGCAGCCCAACGGGCACCGGACTTTCCACCCACTGCACCCCTTCATCCACTGACAACCGCACTGCCCAGTAATCCGTCCCCGGCACCCGCTGCCATAATGACTGCGGCGATAACTCCTTCAACTCCCGACCATTGTACTGAACCTTCCCCACCACCTCCATATCCCCTCCGGCTGCGATCAGCAGGTTCGCTACCAGCCGCGTCGTCACATCCTCCCACTGATACCCCACCTGCTCACACAGATACTGCTCCACCGGGATTGCCCATAGAAACACTGC
>JALWXN010000004.1 GCA_027078545.1 Nitrososphaeria archaeon | reverse complement strand
GGAGCTTCTTGGCCGTGGCCTCTATCCTGGCTATCAGCCTCTTCCCGGCTGAGATGGTCTCGTTGGCCTTCTCTATATCCATCGTCCTGTAGGAGTGCTCTGAGTAGCTGAGTATCTCCCCCGCCATGTAGGCTAGGCTGGATAGCTCCTCCAATGTCTCGCTCTTCTCCCCCTCGTATGCCAGTACGGTGTAGGCTATCCTCGCTATGTGGTCCATGATCCTCTCCAATGTCTTGCTTATCATGGCCTCCGTCACGAGCTCGCCGACCCTCCCGCTCTCCCCACGTCTGATCAGTCTTATGCTGTATAGGTAGAACCTGTCCATATCGTCATCGTTCTCCGTCACGGTTCTGGCTATCGCCCTGTCTAGACGTCTAACCATGTCTGGGACCGTTCCCATGTTTATCCTGGCTATCTTGAACATCCTGTCCAGGGCCATCCCGAGGTCTATGTCCCCCTCTCTTATGAAGGATCTAAGCTCTATGTAGTCCATACCCTCGTCAAAGACTTCAAAGCCTATCATCTTCTTCTTTATCAGCCTCCTGATCGCCATCCTATACTCCTGCCTCTCCCCTAGGTAGACGTAGATGACGTCGCTACCAGCCAGGTAGTGGGACAGCACTATCCTCTCAAGCATCTTAATGTCTGTGTCCCCTGGTAGGCGTATCACGCTCCTCCTCGAGGCTTCTCTCCTGGGCCTAGGCCTGATAACTATCTCGTCACGCCTAACAACCATGTGTATTGGGCTGCCCCTACTAAGACCGTTCCTCTCCACCCATTCCTTTGGGAGTGACGCTATATAGGTCGATCCACCGACCAGCTGTATCTTTCTTACCTCTGTCTTCTCTATAGACATTTCACTATCTATATAGGTTATAGATGCCTCTATATAATTCATTCAAGGGGTATATACCCCTCCCCACCTGTAAAACCCTTTAGTGATGAATAGTGGGATAGGTATGGCTAGGCTCATGGCCTTCCTGGTGGTTGCAACCCTATTCCTAGGATTCTCCCTGGGGGCCACGATATACGATATTGTCCGTGGAGGGGGTGTCACCCTGGATAGTCTTGATGGTGATGCCCCTAGGCTCTCTGGAGTGATTAGGATCGACGGGTCCTCCACCGTATACCCGATAACCGAGTATATAGCTACCCTGTTCATGGAGAGGTATCCATCCGTCTCGGTCTACGTAGGTGTATCCGGTACTGGTGGGGGGTTCAAGCGCTTCGTGACGGGTGAGACGGATATCAACGACGCGTCTAGGGAGATTAAGGAGGTAGAGGCTAGGCAGGCTGAGATGAATGGTGTTAGGTATGTCGAGATCCCGATAGCGATCGACGGTGTGGTGGTGATCGTCAACCCTAGTAATACATGGGTTGACAGCCTCACTCTGGAGGAGCTCCGCATGATATGGTCTCCAGACTCGGGGGTGGAGAGGTGGAGCGATATAAGGCCTGGATGGCCTGATAAGCCTATAAACCTATATGGCCCCGGGCCAGACAGCGGTACCTTCGACTTCTTCACCGAGTATCTCTTCGGGGAGCCGGGTGTGTCGAGGACTGACTACATAGCTACTGAGGATGACAACGTCATCCTAAGGGGTGTGGAGAATGACCCCTACGGCCTTGGATACTTCGGCCTGGCCTACTACCTGGAGAATATGGATAGGGTTAGGGCTGTCCCCATAGATGCCGGCTCCGGCCCTGTAGAGCCTACTCTGGAGAAGGTTCAGAGGTTCGAGTACCCCCTTAGCAGGCTCCTATACCTCTATGTGAATCTTGACAGGCTGGATAGCGACCCCGTACTTAAGGAGTTCGTCGCCTTCTATCTTGAGCATGCCTATGAGGCTGCTCTCGAGGTTGGGTATGCACCTCTCCCCCAGGCCTATTATGGGGCGGCCTCGGCGATGATACGTGAGGGGATATACCGCGGCCTATATGAGCTGGCCATGTACTGGGCGCCGTCGATAGAGGTTGGCGATGAGCCTATCTGAGGAGCTCTTTGAGAGGAAGGTTTGGAGGGAGAGGATATTCAGGCTAGTCCCATTGGGCCTGACGATACTGGCTGGCCTGGCCCTCGCCTCGATAATAGCGGTCCTGGTAGTGGAGTCCATACCCTTCTTCTCGAGGGTGGATCCCCTGGAATTCCTATTCGGCACTAGATGGACGGTGCTATTCAGGGATAAGTCCTTCGGCGTGCTCCCCCTCGTCTGGGGGACCATAGTCACCTCTATGGTTGCCATATCCGTTGCTGGTGTCCTGGGTATTGGGTCGGCGATCTACTTGGCGGAGTATTCAAGTGAGAGAGTGAGGGCTGTTGCCAAGCCTATGCTGGAGCTCCTGGCTGGTGTGCCTACCGTGGTATATGGGTTCCTGGCCGTGAATTATGTGACCCCTATGCTCAGGGCGTTGATACCGGATATAGAGGTGTATAACGCCTTCTCCGCAGGCCTGGTTATGGGGCTTATGATAACCCCTATAATCTCGTCTCTCAGCGAGGACGCTATGTATAGTGTCCCCGACTCCCTGAGGCTGTCGGCCTATGCACTGGGGGCCAAGAAGCATCAGGTGGTGACTAGGGTTGTCCTGAGAGCCGCTCTCCCGGGTATCGTGGCTGCATATATCCTGGGACTTGCACGGGCCTTCGGGGAGACCATGATCGTCGCTATAGCTGCCGGCTCGAGGCCTGTGCTCACCCTAAACATATTCGAGTCTATCCAGACCTTGACCGGGTATATTGCTCAGGTAGCTATGGGTGATGCACCCTATGGCACGATAGAGTTCTACAGCCTCTTCGCTGTTGGCCTCTACCTCCTACTGATGGTTATGCTGATGAACCTTATAGGCCTCTACATATCGAGGCGCTTCTCCATGCGTGTCTCACGGGTGTAGGCTATGGATAGGGACTCCCTGATGAGGATGTTGGCGGCGATGGCCCTGGTGACGCCGCTACTGGTACTCTTCACCCTCCTATCAATGATTCTCTGGGACGGGCTACCAGGGCTGAGCCTAGACTTTGTCCTGGGCCTCCCCTCGGGTAGGCCTGAGGAGACCGGTATACTCCCTGCCCTAGTAGGCTCGATATATGTGACGGGGCTGGCCACGATCATATCCTTCCTCCTAGGCCTCGGGATATCGATCTACCTCACAGAGTTCGTCGGGGATGAGCGGGTCAGGGAGGTCTTCTACTTCATCGTCGATATGCTGGCTGGGGTGCCCTCCGTGGTCTATGGGATAGTGGGGCTAGCTGTGATAGGTATCGGCCTCGGCCTGGGTAGGAGCGTATTAACTGGAGCTGTCACACTCGCCTTCCTGATACTCCCCCTAGTCACTGTGGCTACGGTCGAGGCTATACGCTCCATACCAGACTCCCTTAGACTGGCCACATACTCCCTGGGGGCCTCCCGGCTCGAGGTGGTTACCCATGTCGTCCTACCCATGGCTCTCCCAAGGGCCTTGACGGGCACCGTCTTGGCTATCGCCAGAGCCATCGGGGAGGCTGCACCCATACTTGTTATCAGCGGGGTTCTCTTCACAAGGAGTATACCTATAAGCCTTCTGGATGAGTTCACGGTTCTCCCACTCGTGATCTTTAACTGGGTTATGAGGCCCCAGGAGGTCTATATAGGGCTAGCCTCCTCAGCGATAATCGTCCTGCTCCTCCTCTACATAGGGATCTCCTCCATAGCCCTCTACATGAGATATTCGGGTGGGCGTAGGATTAGGGAGGTGTAGTGGGCCGTGGGTACACCCATCATCAAGACAGAGGGCCTAAGGGTCTACTATGGGGATAGGAGGATACTGGACGATGTGAACATAGAGATATATGAGGGGAGCATAACCGCTGTAATTGGGCCGTCGGGCACTGGTAAGAGCTCCCTCCTGAGGAGTCTGAACAGGCTTAACGACCTCATACCCGGGGCTAGGGTCGAGGGTAGGGTCTACTACCGGGGGGTGGATATCTACTCCGGGAGGGTCAACGTATACTACCTGAGGACGAGGATAGGGATGGTCTTCCAAAAGCCAGTAGTATTCCCCACAAGCATATATGAGAACGTGGCCTTCGGGCTGAGGATAAACGGCGTGGATGATGAGGGGGTTATCAGGGAGAGGGTGGAGGAGGCTCTTAGGCAGGCGGCTCTCTGGGATGAGGTTAGGGATCGATTGGATGATGACGCCTATAACCTCTCCACTGGGCAGCAGCAGAGGCTCTGCCTAGCCAGGACCCTCGCCATCAAGCCCGACGTCCTCCTCCTGGATGAGCCCACCTCCTACCTAGACCCTAGATCCACCAGGAAGGTTGAGGATGTCCTCCTTGGTCTCAAGGGCTCCATGACGGTCGTGATTGTGACGCATAGCCTTAGCCAGGCGCGTAGGATAGCCGACTACCTCCTGGTCGTGATGCCCGACGAGGATAACGTGGGTAGGGTTATAGAGTATGGCCCCGCCGAGGAGGTCTTCAACAATCCTAGGGATGAGAGGACTAGGGAGTATGTCTCCGGGTTAATAGGCTAGTCATCTACAAATATGGCTTGGAAGGATAATGCTGGAGATCCGTGGGCTTAGCCTAGTCTACAGGTATAAGGAGACGAGTGTCAGGATACTCGACTCTATAGACCTCTCGGTAGATAGGGGTGAGGTTGTAGCTGTATATGGGGATAGGCATAGCGGTAAGTACTACCTCATAAGGAGTATAACCGGCCTGGTCGAGCCGTCGTCGGGGGAGGTTCTCGTAGATGGGGAGAGGATTGACTATGGGGATAAGAGGGGTCTTAATAGGCTTAGGAGGCGTGTCCAGACCTACTTCATGGATGTCTCGCGTAGCGTACCTGCAGGCATGACTGTCAGGTCCTATCTCGAGTGGCTCGCCGGGGAGTTTGGGGCTAGGGATGGATTGGGAGTCCTGTCTAGGCTGTGGGGGGAGCTGGGGATATCTGAGGAGGTGTTGGATAGGCGTGTCTATAGTATTCCTCTCCACCAGCTATATGTGATCTATGTCTCTAGCGGGTTGATGGCTAGCCCCTCCTACATGCTTCTCGAGAATCCTACTGGGCTTATCCACTACCCACTCAGGGGTGTTGTGGCTAGGCTTATACGCCTATTGGCTGGTGAGTATGGCATAGGCATCCTATACACGACTAGTGATCCACACCTCTTCAGGGAGCTGGGTGATAGGAAGCACGTCCTGTATAGGGGGAGGATAGTGGAGTCCGGGGGATCCGACCTGGGTGTGAAGCCTCTCCACCCCTATGTGGAGAGGGAGCTTGGAGGTGATGATACCACTGATGTGGTGGACGCTATCTATGTCTCTGAGGGGCTCCCCAAGCTCTATGACTGGGGGCGCTGCCCCTATATCCCTGAGTGTCCCCACGCTAGTGGCGAGTGTGAGGCTGATATTCCTCTCTACCGCTCTGGGGATAGGCTGGTGAGGTGTGTCCTCTATAGGTGATGTAAACCCTCTTTACACCACTGTAAACCCTTAACTTGTCGGGTTCACATCCCTTTTTGAATGGGGGCTATGATGGCTGTAGACGCCTCTCTGAGGCCTGTTGATGACCCACCTCTCACCTGAGCCCCCATCCGGTGTAAAGGTTTTTACATGGCTCTGTGGAATACCATGTCTGGGGCGATGAGTATCTCGATGGGCAGGCTGAGTCCATGATGATATTCCTTTAACCCGAGCCCCACTAGTCAGGGTGGCACTAGGAATATCCTCCCCCTACTCAACCCCTTCTCCATCTTCTCTAGTGCCTCTCCGATCCTGTCTAGCGGCATCTCGGTGCCAACAGCTCTTACTAGTCCCTTCCTGTAGAGCTGTAGCGCCTTGTATAGTGATTTCTTGGTGCTGCTGAGGTCTCCCGCTATCATGTTCTGCCTAAGTATTATCAGGCCTAGCTGGAGCTCAACCGGCTTCACATTGACATTCCCTATCACCACCATCCTGCCTCCCCATTTGAGGCTCCTCAGACTCTTCTGGAAGGTTGGCTCGCCCACGGTCTCTATCACTATGTCTGCACCGCCGAGCCTCTTAGCCTCCTTATGCCAGTCGTCACCTACTAGTATGTGGTCGGGCTTCACGGTCTCTATGAACCTGGCCTTCTCCTCACTCCTCGTTATGGCTATCGTCTCTGCCCCGAAGGCCTTGGCCACCTGTAGGGCGTGGATACCGACCCCTCCCGAGGCACCTGTCACGAGTACCTTGTCCCCCTCCTCTACTCCGCCCACCTGCCACAGCCCGTTTATAACCATCCCGACTACGCAGCTGGCTATTGAGGCGTAGTTCGGGTCGATGTCTCCCTCTATGGGTACTAGGGACTCCTCCCTCACGTCTATATACTGGGCGTGGGAGCCGTTTAGGTGCTCCCCATACCACTCCCTACTCCTGCATAGGTTCTCCCTCCCGGTTAGGCAGTATTCACACCTGCCGCAGTAGGTGTAGGGAAGTGCCACGACCCTGTCGCCCGGGTTGAATCTCGCGCTCCTACTATCGACCACCTCACCGGTGAATTCGTGTCCCAGTATTAGGGGGGTCTTCGCCTGTGGGAAGAACCCCTTGATCGTGAGTAGGTCTCGGTAGCAGAGGGCGCTTCTAACCACTTTTAGCCTGACCCATCCCTCCCGAAGCTCACCAGGCTCTACATCCTCTATGCTCGGCGAGCCACCGATCTCCCTTAGGACTACCGCCTTCATACCAAGAATATTCCCCTATGCATGGGATAAACCGTTTATCCCGGGTGGTGGGGATATCTATATGGGGGATGAGTGGGGCTAGATAGCCTGACCCGTTGGGGGTTGATGAGTGGCTTCTAGACGACCCCATGCGATATAACCCCCCGGTATATCGTATATGTCGTGTATATACACAAAGGTTAAACTATAGTCTGTATATATGCTTAGCGAGATGAAGCGGATAGTCATACTGGGAGGAGGTACCGGCGGCTCCATAATGATGAATAAGCTGGCCCATGGGCTTAGGGATAGGATCAAGTCTGGAGAGGTCGAGATAGTTGTCGTGAACCCTAGTGAGAGGCATTATTACCAGCCGGCCTTCCTACTCATACCCGTCAACGTGATGGATGAGCGGGAGGCATACGCCCCCTTCTCAAGCCTCGTCCCGGAGGGGGTTAAGTGGATAAGGGATAGGGCTGTAAGGATAGACCTTGACGATAGGGCTGTGGAGCTTGGGAGTGGTGATAGGCTCAGCTATGACTATCTAGTCGTATCTACCGGTGCGACCCTAGACCCCAGTGGTGTCGAGGGGCTGGAGGATACGTATCACTTCTATAGCTTCGATGCTACTAGGAGGCTTAAAAGGGCCCTGGCCGACTTCGAGGGTGGTAAGGTGGTGGTGGGTATAAGTAGTATACCGTATAGGTGTCCACCAGCCCCTATAGAGATGACCCTCATCCTTAGGGACTACTTCGCGAGGAGGGGTATATGGGATAAGGTTGAGCTGACCTATTTCTATCCACTCCCCAGGGTCTTCCCTATCGAGGGTGTCGCGGAGCTCCTGGCCCAGGAGATGGAGAGGAAGGGGATAAACTATAGCCTCATGTTCAACCTGGATCATGTAGATGTGGAGAGGAAGCGCCTAGTCTCACTGGAGGGTGAGGAGCTGGAGTATGACCTGGCCATCATAGTGCCTCCACATAGGGGGGCTGATGTGGTTAGGGAGTCGGGTATTGGTGATGAGGATGGCTGGATCAATGTGGATAAGTATACCCTGAACATAGTGGGCTATGACGATGCATATGCCATTGGTGACGCCACGAACCTACCGGTATCGAAGGCCGGGTCTGTAGCCGACTTCGAGGCCGAGGTGGTCTCTAAGAGGATCATGGATGAGATCGAGGGTTATGAGCCCACTAGTAAGTATAATGGGAAGACTATGTGCTTCGTCCTGACGGGAATTGGGAAGGCCACGGTCCTCGTATTCGACTATGAGAACCCGCCTCCGATCGTCCCGCCCTCATTCATATATTACTGGCTAAAGCTGGCCTACAACAAGCTCTACTGGAACATAACTGCTAAGAGTATATTGACGGGGGTGGTTCTATGAAGGAGAAGGATGGGTTTGAGGAGATAATTGGGAGTGAGGAGGCTAGGAAGGAGGTTGAGAGGCTCGTTGAGAATCTCAAGGTGTTGAACGACGTCCTAGAATCTATAAAGCCGCTTGTGGAGTCTGGGGCCCTGGAGACCCTGGTGGGCCTCGGCTACCTGGGTGAGACGTTGAAGGCGATCCTTAGTGACGAGATGGTCTCGAGCTTCTCCAGCCTAGGCGGCTCCGCCATGGAGCTCCTAGCCAAGACGAAGTCCCCCTCTGTTGAGAGGCTTGTCTCGGCGATTGCTGATCACCCTATGGAGCTGGAGGAGGAGATCAAGAGGACCAGGGTTACGGGGCTGCTCAGCCTTATGAGGCTCCTTAGGGATGAGGATGTTAGGCGTGGCTTGGCTGTGGCCATAGCCTATCTAAAGCTGATCGGTAGGTATGCCTATCCCGAGGATGGTGAGAGGGATAAAGAGGAGGGTGGGTAGGGGGCTTAACCCCCTATTTTTTACCTACTTCTTCTTCCTGACTAGGAACTCTGTGTATCCGTCCCTATCGATGACTGCTATTAGCTCGTGGCCAGCCTTCTCCACCCATAGGGGGATATCCTTCTTACTCCCGGAGTCGCTGGAGTAGACGGCTATTACCTGGCCTACCTCGGCCTTCTTGATGGTCTTTATCAGCTCCATGAGGGGGCCTGGGCAGTAGCTCCCCCTGGCGTCGACCACTATGTCGGGCTTGACCTCGGACATCCTAACCACCTCCATCAAAATGTCTATGGGGCTATATGAATAGTGTTATGTCGGCGTCCTTACTCCTCTCGAGGTACTCCATAGCCCCTATAACGTCGTCGACCACGTCTACGAGGTCCTCCTTCTTCAGGCCTAGTAGGTCGAAGGTCTGGGCACATGCATATACCTTTACGTTGCCCATCTCCTTTGCCTGGCGTAGCAGGTCTAGCCAGCTAGGCATCTTCTTCTCCTCCATGATCTTCATCAGCATCTCTCCCATAGGGCCATAGTCCTGTGAAACTGGTATCTGGGGGGCGTCCTTCTTAAGGGCCATTAGGCCCCAGAAGGTGGCGAAGATCTCGACCTCATAGCCCAGTGCGGCTGCGGTGGATGCCAGTACCCCCACTGGCATGAGCTTGTCGGGGGTTCCGGAGAACATTATGATGGATAGCTTCGTCATGGCCACCACCACTTAATGCTTTAGACGTATTAATGGTATAAACATTGGGGCTAGACAATATATATTTTCTAGACCTAGCTCTCACCCTCGAGGTCCTCTATCGAGTATCTCGACTCCACCCTGCGCCTGATCTCCTCTATATCCTCCCTAGCCAGTCTCCACCCCATAGCGCCTATGAAGAGGTCTATCCGCTCCTTCTTCTCCGTCTTTGGTATGGCTATGACGTTTGGATTTGTTATTAGGTAGTTTAGCGCTACCTCGACCTCGGTCTTGCCATACTTCTCCCCTATCCTCCTGAGTACTGGGTCGCCTATTATTGCTCCCCTCTCTATGGGTGAGTATGCCTGTATGGTTATCCCCCTCTCAAGGGTGTAGGGGATCAGCCTCCTCTCCACCCTCCTATCATAGACGCTGTACCTGACCTGGTCTACCACGATCTCGTGTCTGGAGGTAGCCTCCTGAGCTATCCCCAGCTCCTCCACACCTAGGTTGCTCACGCCTATGTAGCGTGTATATCCCTTCTCGGCGAGCCTCTCGAGATTCTTTATCTGGTTCTCCAGGCTTAGGTGTGGCTCTGACCAGTGTAGGAGTATCAGGTCGACGGTGTCTATCCCTAGGCGTCTAAGGCTCTTCTCTGCCGAGGCTATTGCCCTGTCCCTGGAGACCAGGTTCTGAGGCATGATCTTGGTGGTCACGAATATGTTGTCCCTCCCGACCCGGCGTAGGAACTCGCCTACAAACTCCTCGGCCCTCCCGTCTCCATACATCTCGGCCGTGTCTATATTGTCTATCCCCTTCTCATAGGCGTAGAGGAAGGCCTCCATAGCGGCGTCGTAGTTTATGATGTTCCATGTGCCAAGCCCTATGGATGAGACCTTCTCACCCGTCCTTCCAATCTCCTTCTTATCCCTCATATCATCAATATTATTCCCGCTCCATACCTGTAAATGTGGGTGTCCATATTGGAGAGGTGGGTATTAGTACTTAGCCGGATGGATCGGGACCTTCTTGAGTGGGTACGCCTACTCTCTATGTGGAGGGGAGGCCCCTCAAAGATATTTGTGGAGGCTGGGCTACCCAGCGAGGCGCTAGAGTTCCTGGGTGAGGCCTTCAAGGTTGTGGAGGAGCCTTGTGATGACTGTCTATATGTGGTGGATAGCCCGCCTAAAGAGATGTCTCGATACATGGGTGAGGGCCTATACATACTAGTAGGCGGGAGGGTGGCTGCCTACATCTCTGGCGAGGCTGTGCCAAGAATAGGTGTAGACTGAGTTATTAGGGTCTATCCATTACACTATATCCATGATACGGCACTGGCGACACCCTATCCAGATGACGCCGGGGCCGTCTGAGCCGTATCCCGAGGCTCTACAGGCCTCCTCCGCGAGGCTGTTTAAACACTATGGTGAGCAGTGGCTCGAGATATATAACAGGTTCCTGGAGTATGCCTCGAAACTGTTCGGCGGGGAGGGTGTGGTGATCCCCTTCTACGGCTCGGCCTCGGCCTCGATGGAGGCTGTCCTCAACAGCCTGGCTGGTAAGAGGGTCCTCCTCATAAACGACGGGTTCTTCGTCCGTAGGTTTAAGGAGATCGCCCTGATATATGGCTATGAGGCCCACCACGTCGTGCCTGAGAAGCCTGGTATGCGTGTCGACCTAGATGAGGTCTCGACACTGCTTAGGAGCATGGATTTCGACGCGGTCATAGTTGTCCATAGCGAGACCTCCACCGGTGTCCTCGAGGATCTCAAGGGCCTCTCTGAGGTTATCCCTGAGAAGACGCTATTCATCGTTGACTCCGTCTCCAGCTACGGGGCTATGGAGATCGGTGTTGATAGGCTTGGGATAGACGTCTGTATAGGGTATTCCAGTAAGGCCCTCGGCTCTGTGATGGGTGTCACACCGATATTCCTCAGCGAGAAGGCGGTGGATAGGATCGTCTCTAGGAGTGGGTATAGGGGGTTCTCCAACGACTTGAAGACGTGGATAGAGTATCGTGAGAAGTGGCCCTTCCATCCGTATCCCACAACCATCCCTACAAACGCTATACTAGGCTTCATAACAGCAGCGGAATTAGTGCTTGGGGAGGGCCTGGACAAGGTGGAGAAGAGGCATAGGGAGGTGTCGGACTACGTCTATAGAGAGCTCTTGGAGTTGGATGGACTTGAGCCGCTTCCTGTTGAGGGGGCTAGGTCGCCCACGGTCTCTGTCTTCTGGTCTGAGCCCGACCCGGCTGAGGTTGAGAAGTATGTCCTTGAGAAGTATGGATACATGATCTCCACCGCCTTGTTCGCCGGTATAAGGGCTATCAGGATTGGGCATATGGGCTATACTGCCCAGATGAGGTTTGTCTACCCCGTTGTGGAGGCTATCAAGGAGTTCTTCTCGGGGTAGTGTAGGGTCTATACCAACTATTTAAGTCGTGGCTGGGGGTATAATTCGGCTTGACCGGTGAATAGCAATGGATGTAGGGGTTGCTGTGAAGGCGGCCCTAGACCTAAACGTTTTGAGGAGTAATCCCGACGGGTCTGTGGCTGTGGAGAATATACCGCTAGTGATCAGCGAGTATGATAGGAACGCTGTCTATGAGGCTAGGAGGATAGCCGACTCCACACGTGGACGTGTAATCATATACTCCTTCCTAACATGGTGGCCGGCCGATAGGAAGGAGAAGGACTTTGAGAACGTTATTAGAGAGGCCCTGGCGCTGGGTGGTGACGAGGCCTACGTGGTTGTAGACCCCACGGTCTCGGGGAGTGAGCCGAGATTTACAGCTAAGGTGCTGGCGAGCCTGATCAGGAAGTATGGCTCCCCCAGCTTGGTGATTACGGGTGAGGCCTCGACTGATATGACCTCCTCATCTATAGCTCCATACCTCGCCGCTACGCTGGGCTACTCGGTGGTCACATTCGCTAGGTCGTTGAAGGTATCTGACGGCGGCATAGTGGTGGAGAGGGATGTGGAGGACTATATAGAGACTGTTAGGGCAAGCCTCCCAGCCGTCGTCAGCGTGACTGGTGAGATAAATAGTCCTAGGCTCCCCACACTCCTACAGATAAGGAAGGCTTTTAGGAAACCTCTCGTCAAGACGACCCTATCGGAGCTGGGCCTTAGCCCAATGCTCCCCAAGTATAGTGACTATCGCCTCGTCACTGTTAAGAGGAAGAGGGTTATCCTCGAGGATGGCTCCCCTGAGGAGCTTGTTGATAAGCTGGTATCATACCTCGTCGAGGAGGGGGTGTTGAAGAGATGAGGGTGTTGGCCGTATCAAACAGTGGGAAGTATTATGGCGACCTGGAGGGCTTCATATCCAGGCTTGGTAATGTGGAGGAGGCGATACTGGTAACCAGTGACTCGCCGGGTGGGAACTTCTCCAAGGTCTATAGGGTTGGAGATATATATGGAGACCTACTGGCCAGGATAGTGGGTCAGGTTGGGGAGCCGGATCTTGTGGTGGGTATACATACTAGGAAGGTCTTGGAGGCGGTATCCTACCTGGCGGGGTCTAGGGATCTACCTATAGTTACGGAGGTCACCGGGCTTGAGGACATGACAGTGACTAGGAACATACTCTCCGGCAGGGGGACTGCCAAGTATAGCCTATCCCCACCAGCCGTCCTGACCATAGCTCCTGGCAAGTTTAGTGGCCAGCTCTCCCTAGGCCCCCCAGAGGTTGTGGAGCTTGGTGAGAAGCCCTCTACCGAGGTCGTCAGTAGGAGTGAGAAGAGTAGGACAGGCGTGGATATAGAGTCCGCTGAGATAGTGGTGGGTGTCGGTAGGGGCTTCAAGGAGAAGGATGACTTGAAGTTGGCGTTTGAGCTGGCCGAGGCCTTGGGCGGCGAGGTGGGCTGCTCCCGCCCAATAGCGGCTGACTATAAGTGGCTGGATGAGGATAGGTGGATCGGGATCAGTGGTAAGAAGCTTAGGGGTAAGCTTTATATAGCGGTCGGTATCTCTGGGGCTCCGCAGCACATCATGGCTGCTAACGACGTCAAGGTGATAGTGGCGATCAACAAGGATAAGAATGCCCCGATCTTCGAGTATACGGACTATGGCATAGTCGGCGATCTCTACCAGATACTCCCGATACTCACCCGTAAGGTTAGGGAGCTTAGGGGGGTTTAAACCACCCCTTTATACCATTACCCGGCTAATTCATTCCTATAATGGTTGAGGAGCCGGGTATTGAGCACTTCCTATTCGTTGAGGATATCGAGGCACTGGTATACATCACGCTTGTTATAAGCGCCGCGATATTCCTCTACGGCCTGTATAGGAGGGTGGTCTCCTGGTTCGGCACCTTCCCACCCCCACTCCCGAGTCCTGGACGGGCCCTTAGAAACATTGTTGTGTATGGACTGCTCCAGAGGAGGGTTGTCCGGAAGCCTAGCACCGGCGGGATGCATGTACTCGTCTTCTACGGCTTCATAATACTCTTCATAGGCACTGTTCTAAGGGCGCTGGAGTATGACATAACCCTCCGGTTCTTCGGTACTAGGTTCCTCGTGGGGGATACATACCTGGTCTTCAAGTTCTTCATGAATATTGGGGGCCTCATTGCGATTATCGGTCTTATAGGCCTCCTACTACGTAGGGGTGGTTTTAAGAGCCCCTACCTCCCTGATAGGCCCTCCGACTACCTACTCCTGATAACCCTCCTGGTAATACTCTTCACAGGCTTCCTCCTCGACTCTATAGCTACGCTGAGCTATAGATTGGGGTGGATAGGTCTATACGACTTTATAGGTGTTGCCCTGGCATCATCGCTGGAGGGCCTAGGCCTAGACCTGGTCGGCCTCTATAGGGGGCTATGGGTATTCCACATGGTCCTGGCCCAGCTATCCGTGGCCCTGATACCCTATACCAAGCTGGGGCACATAGTCTTCGGCGGGATATTCAACTATGCCTATGCCCGTGAGAGGCACCCTGCTGAGATACCTGGGCCCGAGGATCCCGAGGCCGAGGCTGAGGAGAAGGGGTATATAGGTGTACTATCCATATCCGACCTCAACTGGAAGGAGAGGATGGATCTCGACGCCTGTATAGAGTGTTCTAGGTGTACCGATGTATGTCCAGCAACGGCTAGTGGGAAGCCTCTCAGCCCGATGCACCTCATACTCGCCCTTAGAGACCTAGCCCGGGAGGGCTATGAAGGTGAGCTTGTCCCCGAGAAGATCGAGCCGGATATACTCTGGTCCTGCGTTACGTGTGGCGCCTGTGTAGACGCCTGCCCCATGCTTATCCACCACGTGGAGACGATCATCGATATTAGGCGTGGCCTTGTCTCGAAGGGTGAGGAGGTTCCTGAGGACGCCCTCAACGTCTCGTATAACCTGATGAGGTATGGGAACCCCATGGGCTACGACCCGATGGAGAGGGCAAAGGTTATAGAGGAGCTGAGTAGGGAGACCGGTGTCCCCATAGCAGAGGAGGGTGGGGAGTATGAATACCTCTTCTGGGTCGGCTGCCAGACCGTCTATGAACCTGCTAATAGGGAGATCGCTAAGAGCCTCCTAAGCCTCCTGAGAAAGGCGGGTGTGGATGTCGCTATAATGCCTGACGAGACCTGCTGTGGCGAGCCGGCGAAGAGGATCGGGGACGAGCTGATGTATGTAGAGATTGTCAGGATGAATATCGAGGGCTTCTCCAGGTATAGGTTTAAGAAGCTCCTTGTGAACTGTCCCCATGGCTACACAGTCTTCAAGCATGAGTATAAGAGGTATGGCCTCAGCCTAGACGTCGTCCACCATACACAGCTCCTCAGCCAGCTCCTGAGGGAGGGCAGGCTCAGGCCTAAGAGGAGGGATAGGTCGATAACCTTCCACGATCCCTGCTACCTAGGCCGGTGGAACGGTGTCTTGGAGGAGCCTAGGGAGGTGATCCGGAGCATAACCAGTGACTTCAGAGAGATGCCTAGGAATGGTAGGCGTAGCTTCTGCTGTGGAGCCGGTGGCGGGCAGATGTTCTACGAGGTGAAGAGGGGTGAGCGAATAAGTAGGCTGAGGATGATGGAGGCTAGAGAAACAGGTGCAGAGGTCATCGGCACGGCATGCCCATTCTGTAGGACCATGTTCCTAGCGGAGGCCAACGACTCTGTGGAGGTGCTCGACATATCCCAGCTGCTGGAGGCTGCCGTAGATGAGGATGGCAAGGCCTAGGCTGGTAGTATCAGCTGTATTACTCATCCTCATAGTCCTACTCCCTACACAGTCCCCCCTCCTAGAGAGGATAATGAACCCCCTCAACGGCCCCCTAACCAGCTTCATAGGTGGCGAGACCCTGGATAGGGCTGTGGTCGGGGGGCTGAGGAGTAGCGTGGAGATCCTCTATGACGAGCTGGGGATCCCCTGGATATACGCAGGGGATAGGCTCGACGCTGCCAGGGCATTGGGGTTCATCCATGCCAGGGATAGGCTATTCCAGATGGATCTTATGAGGAGGCTTGCACAGGGGAGGCTGAGCGAGCTCCTGGGTGAGGCTACGCTGGAGAGTGATAAACGTTTCCGCCTGATGGGTCTACACATAGCTAGTAGGGAGACCTGGGAGTATATCAGGGATACCCCCGAGTATGGGTTGGAGGCCTCGGTTCTAGAGGCTTATACCGAGGGTGTGAACAGCTATATAGAGCTAGCCCTTGAGAGGGGCCTACTCCCGACGGAGTACCGCCTCCTAGACGCGGAGCCGGAGCCGTGGACACCCGTGGACAGCCTCTCCATCGGGAAGTTCATGGCCTGGTCACTCTCCTGGAGCATGGAGGACCTATACCTGGCAGACCTGGTGGATAGGTATGGCCTGGAGATACTTATAGACCTGGATATCCTCGGTAGGCGTCTCAATACACCGATCCTCGAGGAGTTTGGAGTTGACGGCGTGGGTGGTGAGACCCTCTCATCAAACACTCCCAGCTACAACGCTTCAGGCATAGTTGGCCTGCTCAGCTGGTTAGAGGAGTATAGGGGGCTAATAGGGATAGGATCGAACAACTGGGTGGTCTCGGGGAGCCTAACCGTGGATGGTAGACCAATAGTGGCTAATGATCCACACCTAGCCCTGACCGCACCCCCTATATGGTATGTGGTCGTGATTAGGATTGGGGATGAGTGGAGCCTCACAGGCTTCACACTCCCCGGGACGCCGGTCATACTTCTAGGTAGGAACCAGTATGTGGCCTGGGGCTTCACCAATGTGGGGCCTGACGTGACGGACTACTACTTCTTCAAGTGGCGTGGGGATGAGTATCTATTCAATGGTGAGTGGCTCCCCCTGGAGAGGCGTGTGGAGGAGATCAGGGTTAGGGAGGGCGATGGCTACAGGGTGGTTGAGTACCCAGTGAACATGACGGTTCTCGGCCCCCTCATGGAGCATGGTGGGGCTAGATACGCCATGGCCTGGACCGGCTCAGGCGTGACGCTGGAGCTCGTTGCTGTCTATAGATACAACTTCGCCAGGAGCATATGGGACCTCATCGAGGCTGCCAGGTACTTCCACGTAGCTCCCCAGAACCTGGTGGCCGCGGATGTGGAGGGGAACATCCTGTACTACCCGGCTGGTAAGTACCCGTTGAGGAGGCCGGTCTCACTGGGTATGGCTAGGGGTATAGAGATAGTTAACCATGGCTTCCTACCCTTCAATGGGAGTAGGGGTGAGGGGCTCTGGACTGGCTATATCCCCTTCGAGGAGATCCCCCACGCGGTGAATCCAGAGGAGGGATACATAGCCACGGCTAATAACAAGGTGGTTGGTAGCTATCCATACTACCTGGGCTGGAGCTGGTCGGATAGGTATAGGTATGAGAGGATAGTCCAGCTGATAGAGAGTCTGAAGCCCCTAGACATAGAGGATGTTATGAGGATACAGGTGGACAGGGTCTCTTACGCAGCGGAGGTCTTCACCGAGCTTTTCGGAGAGATACTGGGGCCTGATGAGCTCCCAGAGCCCTATAGATCCACCTATAACAGTCTCCTCGAGTGGGATCACGAGATGGATCCCGACTCGAGGGAGGCCTCTGTCTACGTCTTGACATTGATAAACCTCCATAGGAGGCTCTGGGGCGATGTGCTTAGGGATATCCCGATAAACTTCTTCTCGGCGGAGTGGACTGAGATGGTTCTGAGGGAGTATATCGCTGGTGGTGGGCCCAGCCTAGACTATGTCCTAGACCCTAGGGAGGCGTTGGTAACCGCCTTTAGGGAGGCTGTGGACAGGCTTCTCGAGGAGTATGGCGAGCTCCCCAGATGGGGCGAGGTCATAAGGTATGAGATCAGGCATCCCCTCGGCGATGTGGTCCAGTGGCTTAACTATAGGGTCTACCCTGGCCAGGGAGGCCTATTCACGGTATTCGTCTCTGGCCACGGCTTTGGAGACCCGCCCTACAGGATATCTGCCAGCCAGTCTATGAGGGCTATCTACCCCCTCGACGGTAGTGTCAAGATGTACTTCGCCCTACCCGGTGGGAATAGTGGTAATCCCTTCAGTCCCCACTATGAAGACCTCCTACCGGGATATGTCGATAGGGAGTTCAAGGCTATAGACGCTGGTAGGGAGCCTAGGGAGGTGAGGAGTCTATGGCTAGAGCCGAGTGGCTGAGGAGCCTTCTACGGAGGATAGGCATCGGCTTGCTTGGAGGAATTGTTACGACACTATTATACATGGCTCTACCCACAGCATATCCACTCTACATGCTCCCACCGATCCTGGGGGGCGCCATAGTCGGCCTCCTCTCCCGGGACGAGCTGGACTGGATCCTGGCCGCCCCACTCTCAGGGGTTACACCCTTCCTCTGGCTCGCCCTGCTATACGACTCCCTAGGCCTCTCAGTTGATAGGCTCTTATCCACCGGGCTGGTTCTCTACCTACCCCTCATAGTTGGGTTGATATCTAGCGTCGCGGCTGCCAACGTCATATACGTCTCGAGGCATATATTGATGGGTGGTAGTGATGAGGAGGGTGGTCCTACCGAGGGAGCTGTGGCCGAGGAGGGCTGACTGGAGCGGCAAGGTTGTGAAGATATATGTCGAGCCTGGGAGCAGGGTCTCGAAGGGGACCCCCCTGGTAGATGTGGAGATAGAGAAGGCTGTCCTCACGATCGAGTCCGACGTAGAGGGGAGGGTCGAGAAGATATATGTCTCGGAGGGTGATGAGGTATCACCGGGGGAGCTTCTCCTAGAGATAGCGCCGGCCTGAAGATAAGGCTTAGGCCCTGGATAGGTGGCCGTTTCCAGGAGACCGCTAGGATAGCCCTGGGCAGCAGGGTGGCAACGGTATGTGAGGAGGCCCTATGCCCAAACATTGGGGAGTGCTGGGGAAGCGGGACAGCGACCTTCATGGTCCTGGGAAACATATGTACGAGGGGCTGTAGGTTCTGCTACGTGTTGAAGGGTCGGCCAGAACCCCCGGATCCCGAGGAGCCCCTAAGGGTTGCACTGGCAGTCAAGGAGATGGGGCTGGACTATGTCACCATCACCTCCGTGGATAGGGATGACCTCCCAGATGGGGGCGCCGGCCACATAGCGGAGACTATAAGGATGGTTAGGAGGCTCAACCCAGGGGTCAAGATAGAGGTCTTGATACCAGACTTCCAAGGCTCTAGGAGGGATCTCCACACCGTCCTGGAGGCTGGGCCAGACGTACTGGCACATAACATCGAGACTGTGAGGAGGCTGACACCCATAGTAAGGGATAGGAGGGCCGGCTACGACCAGAGCCTAGACATACTCAGGTGGAGCAAGGAGGAGGGCTTCATAACGAAGTCCTCCATACTACTAGGCTTCGGCGAGGAGTGGGGCGAGATAATAGAGGCGATGGAAGACCTAGCCACGATAGGCCTCGACATACTCGTACTCTCACAATACATGCGGCCAAGCAGGAAACAACTACCAGTCAAGAAATACTATACACTGGAGGAGTTCAGAGAGCTGGAGGAGATAGCCTACAGCCTCGGAATAAAAGCGGTGGTGGCCCACCCAATGGCAAGGACATCCTACAAAGCAAAAGAAGCCTATCAGAAAGCAATGTCCATGGATTATTGGGGATGATAAAAGCCCCTAAACGTAGCTATGAAAAGTGAGTATGAGTTAACACACAATGTGATTAGTCATGACCTAGACTTAATTGATATGATTGATTATATAGTAAGGCATATAGAGAACAGGTTGTTGAGCAGGGGTAGCCCCGTTATATCCTATCCAAAGGGCTAATCATTATTCCTGGTATGCTCCGTGTCGTGGTCGATGGTTATAGGGATCCTATTTATAACATGGCTCTCGACGAGGCTATTCTAAGGCTTAGGAGTAGTGTTGGTTTTGACACCCTCCGCGTCTATATGTGGAGGCCCTCAGGGGTGAGTATAGGTAGGTCCCAGGACTTCTCAGCTCTTAACCTCGATTGTATATCTAGGCTGGGATTCACACCTGTTAGGCGCCCTACTGGTGGCGGTGCCCTGCTACATAGGGAGGGTTATGAGGTCACCTACTCTGTCGTCCTCTCCAATCAGCATCCCCTCTATGGCTTGGATGTAGCGTCATCGGCTGTGGAGATAGCCAGGGGTATACTGGGCGCCCTCTCCAGGCTGGGTATCGAGCCGAGTATCTCGGGCTCCTACGTCCCTAGTGATGCCCCGCTATGCTACTTCAGGAGGGGGTCGAGCGACGTCTTGATCGGGGGTAGGAAGATCTCTGGCAGTGCCCAGTACCGTATAGGTGATGCCCTCCTACAGCATGGGACGCTCCTCATCGATCTTAATCCGGATGAGTGGAGCTGTGTCATCAGGGGTGTGGATAGGGAGTCCCTACTCGATAGGGTGACTAGTCTCAGGACATTGGAGATAGAGGCGTCTCTTGAGGAGGTGGTGGAGGCGGTTGTCCAGGGCTTCATAGATGTGTTGGGTGGTGAGGACTATTTCTACGGCTCACTCAGGCCTGAGGAGTATGGACTGGCCGAGGAGATATATAGGGAGAGGCTGGACGAGGTTTTGGCGGCACTGAGATCTGTTGAGGGGTGAACCCTAGTATATCGTCTCGTCGATGTCGTAGATCGCCTGTATAGGGGGCTCCCCATGCCTAATCCCATTCTTGATCTCCTCGATCTGCCTATCCATCTCCTCCTCTGTTAGGCTGGTGAGGCCCCTCTCCTCCGCTATCCTCTGGTACTCGGAGCCCTCCCTAACCTTGAGCTTGGAGAAGTATACTATGTCCCGCCTATCGAGGGGCATCGAGTTAAGTATCTTCACGGTGTTCTTAACATGCTGCCTATAGTATTCCCGGCCTCCAGCCCCTATCAGTATTATGACCCCTACGGATATACCCGCCTCCTTAAGCCTCTCGACTAGCTTGACACTCCTCTCGGGTGGGCCGGGCTTCGAGAGTATACGTAGAACCTGGGGATCCCCAGTCTCGAGACCTATGTAGACCCTTCTATACCCCAGCTCCCTAAGCATCCTTAGCTCCCCTACTGTTTTATAGACGGTGAAGTAGTCGGAGAAGGAGTAGAAGCCCTCTACCTCCTGTCTGGGGATGTAGTCGAGGATGGTCTCGATGTAGCTCCTGAGTAGCCTGGTCTCGGCGAATAGGGTGTTGGCGTCGGCTAGGAATATCCTATGCCTCATGGATATCCCCCTGCCTAGGAAGTCGACCACCTCCTCCACATGCCGCCTAAACTCCTCCAGCCCTTTAAACCTGAACTCCCTGTCCCGGTAGAATGTGCAGAAGCTGCACTTATTGTATGGGCATCCCTCCAAGGGTTGGAAGACTAGTGACAGGTACTGATCCGGTGGGAGTATGGAGATCGGCCTATATATCCGTCTGAAGAGCTCCTCCTCCTTCCGGAGCCTCTGTATATCACCTCTATAGATATGGTTGATCACCGGGTCGGGGTGGTCGAAGCCAGTCTCCTCGAGCATCCACCTAGCCCTCTCGAAGCTGTGTCTAAGGATCCTATCCTTCACGTCCCTATCCCTTATCCTCTCTAGGTGGCGCCTCGGGGGTGTTACTGATAGCCATTTCTTGGCGACTATCTCGCCTGACAAGCCCCTCTCGTAGAGCTGCCTGTCGAAGTACATGAATACTGGCCGGCCCTCGAGGTCGAATACGTATACCTCCTCTCCATATGTTAGTCTGAGGCAGCAGGTGCTCAGGAGTATGGTTACCTCCTCATCACCGATCTTGTGGATGGTCTTAACCGTCTCCACCACTGGTCCCCACTTATCGATCCACCGGGTATAGAGTCCCCAGGGATATATCGCCTAGGCCGCCAGTTTTATCTCCAACTATATGCATATTACTACGTTTAGCACCTGTGGAGTTGGAGGTGGATGCATGGATACTGAGCGCCTCCTCGAGGCTGTCTACATCATCCTCCTCGTGATCCTACTGGCTAGTGGGGCTGTACATGCCAATGGTGATGAGGGGGGACTGTTTGGTGAGGATGGTGCTGAGTCCCTCGGCTCCCTCTCCTGGAACCTCGGCCTAATACTGAACACGGTCTTCGTCGCTGTCAATAGGGCTAGGAAGATGTTCCGTCTAAGGCTCCCCTTCGAGCCCATCCTAAACCTCCATATAAGCACAAACATAGTGCTTGGCATAGCCGGGGTTATACATGGATATGCATTCCTGAGCTATGCCCGTCCACTAGAGTATCTGACCGTCCTCCTCATCCTACTCCTGATCATCTCTGGCATAGTCCTGAGGATCGTTAGGACTCGGGATCTCAGGCTTCTGAACAGGCTGGTCCATACCCAGCTCTCCCTAGCCATACTCCTCGTCGCGGCTGTATGGCTACATACCGTGACTATCGAGGACTAGGACGATGTATAAACCATCTGAATTAATTTGGGGAGGGGTTTGGAATATCTTATGAGGTGTCCTCGATGGCTGCTGTGAAGGTTGGGGATAAGGCTCCCGGTTTTGAGCTACTGGATACCGAGCTGAACAAGAGGAGTCTCGACGAGTTCCTCTCCAAGGGTAGGCCGGTGATACTCCTCTTCTTCCCAGGGGCATTCACAAGCGTGTGTACTAAGGAGCTCTGCACCTTCAGGGATAGGATGGCTGAGCTTGAGAAGGCTAATGCAGAGGTTGTTGCGATTAGTGTCGACTCGCCCTTCGCCCTGAAGGCCTTCAAGGAGAAGTATAACCTGAACTTCACCCTCCTCAGCGACTTCAACAAGGAGGTTATAAGGAAGTATGGCGTCGTCCTCCCGGAGCTACTCGGACTTAGGGAGCTGGCTAAGAGGGCGGTCTTCATACTTGATAAGGATGGTGTAGTTAGGTATGCCTGGGTAAGTGACGATCCACGTGTGGAGCCTGACTACGAGGAGGTTATTAAAAAGGCGGCGGAGATTGGGGGCTAGCCCCCCTACTCCTCCATCACGACCTCGTAGACCACTCCCCTGGAGTCGGCGTTTATCCTCCTCTCCCCCGTCCTCCTATGTCCCTCCTCGAACTCCCTGCTCTCCACCCATCTCTTGAAGTCCTCCCTGCTCTCCCATATCGTCATGACCATAATCTCCATCTCCTCGGGTGATGCTAGGAGTTTGAATCCTTTGAAGCCGGGGAACTTGTCTACTAGCCTCTTCCTGGTGCTGAACAACTTTATGATCTCGTCGTAGCTCTCCCTGTCCCTAGCCTTTATATGGTTGACCACTACTACCGTCATCGTTGAAGATTCTGTGCATATGGATAGATTTCTCGTGGTATATACAGGTTTGTGGCTAGCCCGATTAATAAATATCCTGTTGCTAGTCAATGGAATAGGTGTCGTGTAATGGCTACCGAGTATATGGAGCTGGGCTGGACCGGTGAGAAGGTCAGTAGGATAGGCCTGGGCGTGTGGCAGTTCAGTGAGAGCTGGGGGGTCACGGAGTATGAGGATGCGAAGAAGATTGTGGAGGCGGCCTTTGACGCTGGGATAAACTTCTTCGACACGGCTATCGTCTATGGCATGGGTAAGAGTGAGGAGTTCCTCGGGAGGGCGATTAGGGAGCTGGGTATAAGGGATGAGGTCTTCATAGCTACCAAGATCCCTGGGGAGATGCTGGCTAGGGACGATGTATTCAAGGCTACGCAGAACAGTCTCAGGAGGCTGGGTGTCGATGTCATCGACCTTACGCAGGTCCACTGGCCACCCTGCTGGCACAATATACCCACATGTGAGTATATGCGTGCCCTTGAGCAGCTAGTCCTACAGGGTAGGATCAGGTATATAGGTCTGAGCGACTTCCCGGTCGAGCTTGTAGAGGCAGCTAGGAACTGCCTGTCAACGACCGATATCGTCTCGATACAGATCAGGTATAACCTCGTGGAGAGGGAGGCCGAGGCAGAGCTGATACCCTATGCCCTGCAGAACGACCTAGCCGTCATCCCGTGGAGCCCACTCGCGAAGGGAGCATTGACGGGTAAGTATACACCTGAGAACCTCCCAGAGTTCCAGGATGTGAGGGCTAGGGAGCCCCTATTCACAAGGGAGAATATGGAGCAGATATATGAGGTTGTCAAGGTGTTGGAGGAGCTTTCGGGGAAGTATGGGAAGACGCCTGCACAGCTGGCTCTACGATGGCTCCTAGACGCGTATCCAAACACCCTACCCATCCCGGGTGCGAAGAGGCCGGAGCAGGCTAGGGATAACGCAGGGGCTATGGGGTGGAGCCTAGCCCACGAGGACTGGCTAAGGATAGACCAGGTAAGTAGGAGGGTGAAGATCTCAAGGGTCACCTACTAGCTCGGCTATCTCAAGGCTTCCCAACTTTTTTATCCCCTTGGTAGTGTTTTACCTACGATAAGGTTGATGCCTAGTATTTCACTAGAATGTATTGGGAAATATTTTTTACAACTTGGCTTGATTAATATTTATAATGTTGATGGATAATCCACCTCCAAGGCTATGGATGTATAGGATCGTATTTAGCACCTTATATTCCTGTCTGGTTCATGCGTTGCAAAGGTTTGGCCCAGGCAATGGAGGGGCCGTATCTATTCGCAACGTCCCTTTAACTGGGACCGTGGAGAGGGGGTCGTGTTGTATATTCATCTAAAAATGTGGTTCGTCATAGTAGGTATAGCCCTGGTTTTGCCGCCTATTGGTATCCATCCTTTTTCAGTGGATGGGGATGGTGGGGTTCTTACCATTGAGTATTCTCTTCTTAGTGATGTTGGCCTGGTCTTTGAGGGTGTTGATGGCGGGTTGGTACTCTATTCCCTCGAGGCTCCCGAAGCCTCGACAGTTGTGGTGGAGGTCTCTAAACTTCCAAATGATGTCCATAACCTTACTATCAGGATAATTGGGCTGGGGCTGGGGAAGGATCTATGGTTCTCACTTCTACTCTATAAGAACCATATCTATACTGGGGATGAGCTCCTAGGCTTCAGCCCATTCTATTTCGACATACCAGTAACCTTCGACTATCTGTTGGATGGGGTATCCAGACTGGAATATCTCGGATATGCGGTGGCATATCCCGATAAGCCTGTTAAGATGGTGGGTTATATGGGGTTCGAGGCTATACCGCTCCAGGTTAAGGAAGGCCTAGCGGTCTCCCATCTTGGAGTAGATGATCTAGGGTTTAACACAGCCTCTAAACTAGCGTTTTACAAGGCGGAGGTTAGGGGTAGGTTGGCTCTTAAGGTGGATGTCTTGTTGCCGGCCAACGTTCTTCCCTATGAGTCGTATAGTATGCTTATTTCCCATGTGTCAGGGGTTCTCGGGATGGATCTTCCCCCACTGAGATACCTGTCGCTGTCCATGGGGATTTCCAATGAGTATGTGAGTAGGTATAGGGACTTCATACTGGGTCAGCCGGTCTGTATCGAGAGGTGTGCATCCACACAGCTGTCTATGGAGGGGGTTCTATTTCTAATCCTTCTCGCTGCTATCGTTGCACTGGTGGTCATGGTTAGGAGGGTGGGATTATGAAGACTGTGGAGCTTCAGTTTAGAGCTCATAGGTATCTCGTCTATATAGTGGTTCTCCTCGTCCCACTCGTAGTGTTGATGATGGTTAACGGTTTCTTCGATAGGTTGGACATGTTCTATAGGGGTTATAGGACTGGTGGTTCTAGCGTGGTTTTCGAGGAGGTTCTGGCGAACCTTAGTATACGGGATCTGGATACTCTGAGTAGGGGTCTTTCAGAGGCTGTGAATGGGTCTATCCTCCTCGAGAGGGTGGCTCCTGGGGTAGCCTATCTCGTGTATAGCGATGTCTTCATACTCCTCGGTTTCATGTGGGTCCTTATCTCCTATATCTTTGTTTACGACCCTGTTTTCAGGGGTCACTACACCATGTTGATGAACCTCTCCGGATATTCCAGGGGTAGGCTTCTGCTTCTACATATGGCTGCCTCCATCCTCTATGCACTGGCCCTGATAACCATCATTGTTGCGGGGATCGGGGTCTACCATGTGAGGGCTGGTACACCGTTCCTCCCAATCCTCCTATACATCTACCTAGCAATGTCTATAGGCTATATCGCTTATCACCTGCTGGGCCTATTCCTGGGCATGGTGACGAGGAGTGTCGAGATCTCCATGCTCTCCATACTACCCTTCACATTGATAAAGCCTCTAGACCCGGAGAATCCCCTCTCCCTACTTAGCCCGGATACCCTCCTCCTCTACAGCCTTATCGAGGAGTATGCCGAGCTAGTGTCTATAGAGGATGTTGTCCTCTCACTCCTCTTCTACCTATTGCTTGGTCTTATTGGGTTCTACCTCTTTGTTCGGGGGCGGTCGTTATGAGGAGTTTCACAACCCTATCTATTGGGCTTGCCATTCTGCTGGTGGGTATACTACTACTCACCACGCTGTATACGGAGCAGGGGGCTAGGGTCCTCAGCGGGGTCTATAGAAGTGCTGTGGATACGACTATCGGCCTCGTCCCGGGTTTCGATCCTCTCCCTAATAGGGAGAATATATACTTGATGGTGTCGATAGGGATCCCTGTCTTCCCGGGTAACTATCTGGTAAGTGTGTATGGGGATGGGGAGGTGTATATCTATGATGATCGGGAGTTCTTCGTGGTCGATGGCTTAGGGGAGGTTTTCCTCAGCGGATACTTCTATAGGGTATCTGCTCTGCTGGATCCTGGGGAGCGTCTCAGGGTTGGTATTGAGCGTATAGATGGTGATGTGTCCCTATATATCCTGGTCTTCATCGTCCTGGGCCTTCTCCTTTCATTGTTGGGTGTGGGTGGATGGAGAGGGTTGTCGAGATCAAGGGGCTAGTCTTTGAGTATAGGCGGAGGTTCATCCTTAGTATCGAGTGGCTGTATCTACGTAGTGGGCTTACCCTACTTGTTGGGCCCAATGGGAGTGGTAAGACTACGCTTATACATCTATTGACGGGTGTCCTTAAGCCTCTTAGGGGGGTGGTCAGGGTTCTCGGGATGGATCCTATACGTGATTCTCGGGAGGTGTTGAGGCGGGTGTCCTTCTGCCTTGAGAATACACAGTTCCCACCCCATACTGTTCTTCGGGATGTGGTTGAGTATCTGGGTGATGAGGGGTATAGGCTTGCGGAGGAGCTGGGTCTCGATGGCTACTTGGGGCATAGCTACTCCATGTTGTCGAGTGGTAATAGGAGGAAGTTTATACTGCTCTCCTGTCTAGCTAAGCCTGCCGATCTATACCTTATCGACGAGCCCTTCTCATCGCTGGACTATCCGAGTAAGCTCCTCGTGGGGGAGCTGTTGAATAGGGAGGGTAGGGAGAAGACTATCGTGGTTTCTACCCATGAGGCGGCTAACCTCCGCCCTAGGGATGTGGTCTTCCTTGTTGATGGCCGGGTTGTGAGGTGTATCAGGGATTATAGGCCCGGCCTGACTGTGGAGGTAGAGGGTCCTGATGGCCTTCTTAGCCTAGACTCTGTAGAGGCTCTGAATAGTCTCCTTAGGGATGGGTATAGGGTTAGGAGGATAGTTAGCCACTCTCTATTCGAGGAGCTCTATGGTGGTGGGTCGGGGGGTTGTGTCTAGCCTTGATTATCCCTTATCGCCAGCCAGTCCATCGATCTCCTCCTTGTGCTCCACCAGTTTGTCGAATAGTGATCTATAGATCTCTAGGGATTTTTCTAGGGCCTGCTCCATCGATAGTTCGCCCTCCTCTATCCGCCGCATCATCTCCTCCACGTATCTCCTCGTCTCCGGTGTTACCAGCCTCTTATCGATCTCCTCTAGGAACTCTATAAACCTCATACCTAGCTTCGAGGGTGTGAAGCGCCCTCCCCTCTTGGATGCATACCTCCTCTTCACGATGATCCTCGGATACATTGCTCTGGTGGCGTCGGTACCTATCCCGTGGTCCTCCATCATCTTTAGTAGGTCTGCCTCTGATAGGCGTGGGGGTGGCTCGGTCCTACCTGTCCTCACCTCTATGTTAAGCACCTTTAGACGCTCACCCACCTGGAACTCTGGGAGCGGGTTGTCCCTCGCCCTGAAGTATGGGAAGATCTTGTGGAACCCTTCGTAGGCGTAGTATCTCCCGTGGCCGGTGAATACCACGTCTCCATACACCGCTTCTACCGACTGTTTGAAGCCGAAGGCATCGTCTCCATAGGCGTTTGCCAGGTATCTCCTCGCGACATATTCCCATACCGTCCAGTGCTTACTACCGTCCCGGGGGTAGGGCTTGACCGGGTATATCGGGGGGTGGGCCTTGTCGTCCTTCCTACCCTGCCTAGGGTTCGGCTTTGGGTTTGGCCATCCCTTGGTGTAGACCACTATCCCGCCTATCTCCGACTCGGCTACTGCCTTGTATGGCTGGCTGTGGTCGAATGTGGCTGGGTATCTATCCGTCTCCGTCCTAGGGTAGGATATGTATCCCCTGCTGTATAGGTCCTCCGCTATGGAGAGTATCTCCGCCGCGTCGATCTTCATGATCCTCGTAAGGTCTCTCAATAGGTAGTCCGTTGCTATGGGTAGGGGCCTCCTCTCCCCGAACCTCTCCTTGCTATACTTCGTGACTGTTATGTAGCCCGCCTCCCCAATCTCCTTGGCTAGGTACTCCGCCTCCCTCTGCTTCTTGAAGTGTTGGCTGGTTAGGGTTACCCTTACACCGTTCTTCTCCACCTCCACGGCTATGTAGTAGTACTTCTCCCTCTTGAAGGCCTTCCTCTGCCTCTCCCTCTCGACGACGAAGTATAGCGTGGGTGTCTGGCAGCTCCCCCAGGATATGGGGTTCCCCCTCCTCCCCACGCTGTATGTGAGTATCCGTGTGAAGGCCGCCCCCGTTATGAGGTCGAAGTATGTCCTGAATAGGGCCTTGTAGACCCATCTCCAGTTTAGGCTTCTCTCCTTCTTGAGCCAGGCTCTGCGTAGCTCCTTGTAGTCTAGGCTGTTGAACCTCATCCTGTAGTACTTCTCTGGCCTGCCATTCACCTCTTCATATATCCGGAGGATCTCGTAGCCTATCAGCTCTCCCTCCGAGTCGTTGTCCGTTGCTATGACCAGTATCCTCCTCCTCTCGGTCCTGAATAGCTTCTTAAGGTTGTAGTATGTCTTCTTGTCTACCACCTTATAGACTATCCTGTCGTATCGTTCGAAGAGTTCTTTGGGCTCTACCTTTCCCCAGCCCATGTCGCTTGGGAAGTCTAGGTTGTAGATGTGGCCCCTGGTAGATGTTGTGAGGGCGTCTATCTTCATATATTTGAAGAATCTGCGGAGCTCCCTCGCGACTGATGGCTTCTCAGCTACGACTATGTATTTCTCACCCATTCCACCACCCGAGGGCCTTTATAGCGGTATGTATCAGGCTGTATGGATCGGTCTCGGGCTGTATCCCGGGGATAACTATTATCTCGTCTAGGGCCCTGTCCTGGTGGGCCACGTATGGGTGTAGCCCCCTCAGCCGGGCCTCTATATGGAGGGCTACTATCTCCCTTGTAAGCTCCCCACTATATAGATACTCGACTATGTAGATATCCTTATCAGCCTCTAGGAGCTCCTCCACGAACCTCATCCTCCAGGCCGTGTCTCCAGGGTCTTGCTGCTCAGGCCCGTTGTAGAAGAGGTCTTCCAGGCCCCAGCCGTCTACAATGTCTATCAGGTCTGGCATGTATAGGAGTATGTCGACCCCGTTCTGGGGTATGATCTTCATGTGGCTTGGGAGCCTGCCTCGTATCCATGTTATGAGGCTCGCCATCTCCCGGGCTGTCCAGTTTACGTCATAGCCCTTGAGGCTCCATGTGTAGTAGCTGTCCACCTTGTCTAGGTATACGCCGGTGAAGCCTTGGGATACTATCCTGGATATGTACTGGTCGAGGATCTCTCTCCATCCCTGCATCCAGTACTTCACTAGGTAGTTACCAGGCCACTCCGGGTTCTCCTCGTCGAGCCATGGCGGTGGGTCTGTGCTCCACTCATCCATCCAGTAGAAGCGGTAGTCCTCCGCCTCCCCTATACTCAGGTATACATATACCTCGACCCCCTCCTCCACCAGCCTCCCTATCTCCTCGCCGCTGTACATCCCCTGGTCGGTTCCGTCCCTAGAGTAGTCTATCACTAGTACGCTGCATCCCGGGGGTAGGTCTCCCGGCTCGAAGCCCTGTAGCTGGTAGCACCATCCATCGAGCCTGGGGCCGAGTGGTATGGATATGCTGGCTAGGATGAGTAGTAGGACCGCTATCCCCAGGTCTATCCTCATCTAGTATGTCCTCCTGCTCCCCTGGAATGAGGGGGTTGTCTATGCCTATAATGGTAGGAGGTATATAAAGTGGGGGTGGTTTAGGCCTAGGCCTGTCCCCTCTTCCTCATCTCCTCCTCGCGGAGGACCCTCCTCAGGACCTTCCCCACGGCGCTCTTGGGTAGATCGTCCCTAAACTCTATCTCCTTCGGCACCTTGTAGGGTGCTAGGTACTGTTTAGCATAGTTTATGATGTCCTCGGCGGTCACCTTCCCCTTATACTCATCCTTCAGGACTATGAATGCCTTCACCAGCTCCCCATACTCTGGGTGTGGAACGCCTATCACGGCGGCCTCCTTCACCGCCTCATGCCTATATAGTACCTCCTCGACCTCCCTTGGGAAGACGCTGTATCCCTTATACTTGATCAGGTCCTTCTTCCTATCGACTATGTAGAAGTATCCCTCCTCATCCATCTTTGCCATGTCGCCTGTCCTGAACCATCTATAGCCATACTTCTCGAAGAAGACCTTCTGGTTCTCATCATCCCTCTTGTAGTAGCCCTTCATCACCTGTGGGCCGGTGACTACTAGCTCGCCCACCTCCCCGGGTGGTAGGAACTCGTCCTTCTCGGGATCCGCTATAGCAGCTATCGTGTTGGGTACTGGTAGGCCTATCGAGCCGAACTTATACTTCCCATATATCGGGTTTACATGGGTGACTGGGCTGGTCTCGGTGAGCCCGTATCCCTCCCTCAGCTTACCCCCGGTTATCTCCTCGAACTTCTCCGCCACTGATACTGGTAGTGGTGCTGCACCGCTTATACATGCCTCTATGCTTGTCAGGTCGTACTTCTTGATGTCTTTATAGTTGATGAGGTATGCATAGAGGGTTGGGACTCCGTGGAATACGTTGGCCCTATACTTCTCGATGGATTTGAGGAGCTCCTTGATGTCTAGCCTGGGGAGGACTATTATCGTTCCCGCCGAAAAGATTCCGAAGTTCATCACGGCCGTCTGGCCATATATGTGGAACCATGGTAGGAGGCCCACGAATATATCCCTCTTCTTCCTCCCCCTGAATAGCCATGCATCGATCTGTAGGATGTTTGAGTAGAGGTTGTAGTGGGTCAGCATAGCCCCCTTGGGTATCCCAGTGGTCCCACCTGTATACATGAGTGCGGCCAGGTCCTCCTTGGGCTCGATCTCCGGCCTATCCACTGTCCCCGACTCACTCTCCAGGAGCTTCTTGAACTGGAACCTCTCCCTATTGTCTATCGGTGGCTTCACCTTCTTCATGAATGTCCGGTATATGAATGCCTTTAGCCCGGGGAGGTAGTCGTCTATCCCCGTGTATATGACCTTCTCCACCCCGGAGTCCTTGAAGGCCTTCTCGACGTTATCGGTGAAGAGGTCTATAGCGACCAGTACCTTTGCACCGCTGTCGTTGAGCTGTCTGGCAAGCTCCTCCCCCGTGTATAGTGGTGATGCCGGTGTGACTGTAGCCCCTGCCTTAAGGGCTCCGTAGTAGGCTATGACGAACTGGGGGGTGTTTGGCAGATATAGCGCGACCCTGTCCCCCTTCTCCACGCCGAACCTCTTCTGGAGTATGTAGCCGAACCTCTCGCTCATCTGGTGGAGCTCCTCATAGCTTATCCTCCTACCTAGGAAGATGAGTGCTGTATGGTCCCTCGCTATGTTGTAGCTGTCGTCGAGGATGGTGTATAGCGGCTTCTCCGGGATCTCTATCTCCCTAGGGGTCTCCGGCTCATAGTTCTCGAGCCAGGGCTTCGAGAGGTAGTACTTCTCGAAGACCTCCTTGTCGGGCGCGGTCTCACTTGTCATTAAAAAAGAATTCCCAATGAGTCGTTATTAATCGGGCTTAAGGAGATGGGTTTAGGCTTTATATAAAGAATGGATGGGGTGTCTACCCCTTCCTAACCACGTCGAAGATCTTCCTGAGGTTAGCCGTCTCTATCACATTCCCCGTGATCTTCATCTTCCCCATCATGAAGGCCCTCATCGGGTCCATCTCGAGGTTCAGTATCTTCTCGAAGACCTCCTGGCTCATCTTGAGGGTTGCTAGTGGCCTCTCATGCCTCCCCTCTACTATGCTCACCTCGCCGTTGCTAAACTCTATGTAGAACTCTGGTAGCCCCTCTACCTCGAACTGGAAGACCTTGTTCCACCCCTTCACCTCGTCCCCAATCTTCTCCAGCGCCTTGTTATAGACCTCCATGAACTTCTGGCGGGCTGTCTCTAGGTCCATCTTGATCAACCACCTATGAAATCATCCTCTCCACGTTATAAAGGGCTGTGTAGACTCTCTAGACAATACCTTGAAAGATATTTCAGGGGGGCTGATTATTATACGGAGGTGGCTCTATGGCTAGGGACGTCGCGATAGTGGGTGTGGGGCACAGTAGGTATGGCGTCAGGAGCGACGTGAATATTGGGGAGCTGGCCTGGGAGTCGATCTCGATGGCCCTCGATGATGCTGGGCTGGAGCAGAGGGATATCGAGTACTTCGTCGTTAGCAGCGTGGGTGGCTGGAGCAGTGAGTACCTACCAGCCGTCGTTATAGGTGAGTATTCCGGCTTGACGCCTAAGGGTACGGCCCGTGTAGAGGCGGCCTGCGCATCTGGGAGTGCTGCTGTTAAGCTTGCCTATGACATGGTTGCGTCGGGATCTGTGGATATAGCGATGGCTATAGGCCTGGAGAAGATGAATGAGTCGCCCACCCCTACGGTGGTGGAGTTCATAGGTAGGGCTGGGAACTATTTCTGGGAGTTCCATAACTTCGGACTAACCTTCCCCGGCTACTACGCCCTCTACGCGACTGCATATATGGATAGGTATGGCGCTACCGAGGAGGATCTCTGCCTAGCGGCTGTGAAGAACCATTACTACGGTGCTAGGAACCCTAAGGCCCATTTCCAGAAGGAGGTTACGCTGGAGAAGTGTATGTCGTCCCGCTACATTGCGTGGCCCCTAAAGCTATACGACTGTAGCCCCATAACCGATGGCTCCTCAGCGGTTATACTGGCTAGTGGCGAGGTAGCGAGGGAGCTTACAGACACCCCTGTCTGGATAGAGGCTATTGGGCATGCCTCCGACACGGCTAACCTGAGTAAGAGGGATGACTTCACATATCTACGGGCAGCTCGACTAGCTGCTGAGCAGGCATATATGCAGGCTGGGATCCTGGATGGGTATGAGATGTATAAATACTTCGACGTGGCGGAGGTCCATGACTGCTTCACAATTGCTGAGGTTATGGCGTATGAGGATCTACGCTTCGCCAAGCCCGGCGAGGGGCATAAGATGCTTAGGGATGGGGAGACCTATATAGGTGGGAAGATCCCGGTAAACCTGAGCGGTGGCCTAAAGGCGAAGGGACACCCCATAGGGGCTACCGGTGTGGGCATGGTGGCCGAGCTGACTAACCAGCTGCTCCAGAGGGTTGAGAAGGATAGGCAGGCGCCGATAGAGAAGGGCCGTGCCATAGCCCATAACGTCGGGGGTACTGGGCACTATGCATATGTCACGATCCTATCCCTCGATAGGCCTGGGAGGTGAGTGGTATGAGTAGGGAGGAGAAGGTTAGTCAGAGGGAGCTCTTCGATAAGCAGATGAAGGAGTTTGAGGAGTTCGTAGAGAGTATGAAGGATAGCCTGGGCCTACCCACATTCCCAGACATGAAGAGTGGGGCTCTACAGTGGTATGACCAGAGGTGGATAACTACGCGGTTCGTCATAAGCGTGGAGGGTATCAAGGAGTTCTTCGACAAGCTTATAGATGGTAAGTTCGTCACCACCAAGTGTAGGTCCTGTGGGGAGCTCTACTTCCCGCCCCAGAAGGACTGCCCCAAGTGTAGGAAGAGTGATATGGAGTGGGTTGAGCTCTCGAGGGAGGGTGAGCTCCTCACCTATACACAGATCAATGTGAAGCCCTATAGCTTCAGCCACTACGACGACTATATCGTCGGTATTGTCAGGCTCCCTGAGGGGATCAATGTCACGGCTTGGATAAGGGCTGACGACCCGTCGAAGCTCCGGATAGGTATGAAGATGCGGCTGGAGATCGTGAGGAGGAAGCCGGAGAACTATATAACCTATGAGTGGGTCCCGGCCGAGGAGTAGCCGGGCATACCCCCCAACACTTTATATCTTCCTTCCCCATTAGCCTCTCCGCCAGTTATAATCCCCCTATTTTTTACACCTACCGGGATTATACTAGTGTGGTTGACATGGTGTTCCCCTTCACCAGTGTCAAGGACTACTCCATCGAGATCGATGACGAGCTGGAGATTTTCAGGGCTAGTGTCAGGGAGTTCGTCGAGCGTGAGATAGAGCCGATAGCTGTTAAGGTGGTTAAGGAGGGCGTCATACCCGAGGAGCTGTATAGGAAGGCTGTCGAGATGGGCTTCACAGGCATAGGGATCCCGGAGGAGCTGGGTGGCCAGGGAGGAGGCTCGATGTACCTCGTTATACTGATGGAGGAGATCTCCAGGGTCCTCCCAGCCTTCGGTACAGGCCTCCTCGTAAACGGTCTCTTCACATACCCAGTGATGACCTTCGGCACTGAGGAGCAGAAAAAGAAGTATATCCCGCCTGTGGCTAGGGGTGAGAAGTTCGCTGCCCACGCCAATACCGAGCCAGCAGCGGGTAGCGACGTGGCCGGTATCCAGACGACGGCCCGTAAGGAGGGTGATAAGTACATCATCAACGGTAGGAAGATCTTCATCACTGGTGCGGATAAGGCGGACTACTTCGTAGTGTCGGCTAGGACAAGCCCGCCGCCTGAGGAGCGTAGGAAGAGGTGGTGGGGTATCTCGCTCTTCATCGTGGAGCGTGACTGGCCGGGTGTGGAGGTGGGTAGTAGGTTCGACGTCATGGGCCTCGATGGTGAGCATCCCAGCGAGGTTATACTGGACAATGTGGAGGTGCCTGAGGAGAACCTGATACCGCCTGAGAACGAGGGCTTCAAGATGCTCCTAGCCACTTATGACCATAGCAGGGTTGGTATAGCTGCCCAGGCTGTGGGTATAGCCCAGGGGGCGTTTGAGAAGGCCTTCAACTATAGTCTTCAGAGGCAGGCCTTCGGGAGACAGATAATATCCTTCCAGGCAGTCAGCTTCAAGCTGGCGGATATGCTTACCATGATCCAGACGGCTAGGCTCCTCACATACTGGGCCGCCAACCTTGCTGACCAGGGTAGGGAGGAGTATGTATTCGCCGCCTCGATGGCGAAGACATATGCCACTGAGGTGGCTGAGAAGGTCTCCGCCCTGGCTATAAAGGTCCATGGAGGCGTAGGGGTTGATAAGGAGACCGGTGTGGAGCACTTCCTGAGGGACTCTATAATCACCACGATCTACGAGGGTACCAACGATATCCAGAGGCTCACGACGATCAGGCAGCTCCTGAAGAAGAGCTTTGGGATAGATGTCCTCAGCCTATAGGGTGGTAGAGATGGGGGCCGTGGATGACATAAGGGTTATAGCCGTCCTCGGAGCGGGTACGATGGGCCATGGGATTGCGGAGGTGGCTGCGTACTCGGGGTACCAGGTCTATCTATACGATATTAAGCAGGAGTTCCTCGACAATGCTCTGGGGAGGATAAGGTGGAGTGTTGAGAAGCTGGTCTCTAAGAGGATGTTGAGGGAGGATGTTGATACTATCATGGCTAGGATACACCCAACGCTGGATCTTGCCGAGGCGGTGGGGGATGCCGACTTCGTCATAGAGGCTATACCTGAGAAGATCGAGCTTAAGCGGGAGGTGTTCTCTAAGGTTGATGAGCTAGCCCCTGGGCACGCTGTCCTGGCTACCAATACGAGTAGCCTCCCTATAAGCGAGATTGCAGAGGCTACCAAGAGGCCTGAGAAGGTTGTTGGTATGCACTTCTTCAACCCACCCCCATTGATGCCGCTGGTCGAGGTGATACGGGGGGAGAAGACGAGTAGCCTAACCGTCAAGATCACCGAGGACCTAGCGAAGAGGTTTGGTAAGCAGACGGTCCTTGTTAAGAGGGATGTCCCAGGCTTCATAGTCAACAGGATCCTGCTCAAGCTCATGGCGGCTTCCTGCTGGCTAGTTGAGAGTGGGAACGCCTCTATAGAGGCTGTCGACGCCGTGGCTAGGTATAAGCTTGGCTTCCCGATGGGGGTCTTCGAGCTGGCCGACTATAGCGGTATAGACGTCTTCTACCTCGTCGCTAAGGCGATGATCGAGAGGGGTACCGAGGTATATAGCTGCGGACTCTTCGAGGAGAAGTATAGGGAGGGTAAGTATGGCGTCAAGAGTGGGGAGGGCTTCTACCAGTACCCATCTCCTGGGAAGTATGTGAAGCCTGAGATACCTAGGGACGCGGCTGAGGATCTGAACCCGGTGATGCTTATAGCCCCAGCTGTGAACGAGGCTGCATACCTGGTTAGGGAGGGGATCGCGTCTAAATATGATATTGATAAGGCCACGGTCCTAGGCCTGGGCTACCCCAAGGGTATACTGAGGTATGGCGACGAGTATGGCCTCGACAATGTGGTGAAGGCGTTGGAGCATATGTACAGCGCCTCAGGCCTGAAGATGTTCGAGCCTGATCAGCTTCTGAGGGAGATGGTTGGTAAGGGCCTCCTAGGCGTTAGGAGTGGCGAGGGCTTCTACAAGTATCCAAGCTATGAGGAGGAGCGGATGGACACCCTGATAATAAGGTTTGAGAAGCCCCTAGCATGGATAATACTGAATAGGCCGGACAAGCTCAACGCACTCTCGCCAAAGCTACTAGAGGAGCTCTCCAAGGCTCTGAACAGGATCGAGGAGATGGATGATATCAGGGTGGTGATACTGACAGGTATGGGTAGGGCCTTCAGCGCCGGTGCAGATGTCAATAGCTTCGTCGGTGTCACACCCTTCAAGGCCGCAATATTCTCAAGGCGTTTCCAGGAGCTGACAAACAAGATAGAGTACTTCACGAAGCCTGTCATAATCATGATAAATGGCTTCGCCCTGGGCGGAGGTATGGAGCTGGCCCTGGCTGGTGACTTCCGCATAGCCAGTGAACTAGCCGTTGTGGGGCAGCCGGAGATAAACCTTGGGATAATCCCTGGGGCCGCGGGTACGCAGAGGCTTGCTAGGCTGATAGGGCCGTCAAAGGCTAAGGAGGTGATCTATACAGGCGATATGTACAACGCCTACGAGGCGCTTGAGATGGGGATGGTTGACAAGGTGGTCCCACCTGAGAGGCTCGAGGAATATACCCGTAGCTTCGCCCTCAAACTAGCTGAGAAGCCTCCACTCGCGCTCCTAGCGGCTAAATACTCGATACAGCTAGGCCTAGAGACGGATCTATGGCATGGAGAGGCGATAGAGTCCGGCTTCTTCGGCCTAACCTTCTCCACGGAGGACTTCATAGAGGGTGTATCGGCCTTCCTGGAGAAGAGGAAGCCGAGGTTCAAGGGGGAGTAGACCCCCACCCAAACCTATTTATCAACCTGGATAGCCATGCCCCGGGAGGTGGAGATCCTACTATACGGCGTCTTCAGGACTAGGCTTGGGAGGGACTATATAAGGCTGGAGATAGAGGATGCGGAGCCCCTATCAACGATAATCTCATCCATACCCGGGCTCAAGAGGCTTATGGAGGAGCTGGAGAGGGAGGGTGTTGGCTACGGGATACTGGTCGATGGTAGGAACGTGATGCTGGACAGCGGCCTAGACACGGTGGTGGAGCCCGGCTCCAAGGTGAAGCTCTTCACCTACGTCTCAGGCGGCTCCCTAGAGGCTGTCTGGGACGCTTATCAGAGGTATAGAGGCGATATAGAGAGGGCCATCAAGAGCTTCAGGGAGGTGGGTAGGTGTGGGGATGAGAGGATATTCCTCGAGCTGGTCTTCTGCCTACTCACCCCTATGAGCCCCGCCATAAGGTGCTGGGAGAAGGTGAAGGAGCTCCACCTCTCAGGAACACTATACAGCGGTGGGCCGGGAGACATAGGCAGGGTGATCAGGGGATGTAGATTCTGGAGGAAGAAGTCCCAATACATAGTGGGGGCTAGGAGGCTATACATGGAGGGATATCTAGGTGAGATACTCAGCATAGAAGACCCCCTAGAGGCTAGGGAGATGCTCGTCAGGGGTGTGAAGGGCCTCGGATATAAGGAGGCTAGCCACTTCCTCCGGAACATAGGGAGGGGTCTACACCTAGCAATACTAGACAGGCATATCCTTAGGTGGATGGCCCGGCTCAGGCTGATAAACAGCTACCCCAAGAGCCTATCGAGGAGGAGGTATATCGAGCTGGAGACCCGGTTCCGATGGCTGGCTAGATACCTGGGGATGCTCCCAGCAGAGCTCGACCTCCTACTATGGGCGATGGAGACGGGGACAGTATTTAAATAGCCATCGACAAGCCCCTAAGCAAAATATAGAGAATATAGTTATACCGCCCCCCTCCAGGGGGTCAGATATATATATCTACATATACCCTTACGGAGCGAGAAATTATTAGGAGATCGTCTTGAAGAGGGATATAAGAACGCCGTTATTGATAGGGAGTGGAGAATACCGTGGCCCAATCCTAGCGGGGGTGATTATATGAGGAGTCTACTCCTCCTTCTCATATCGATGGCTCTCCTCCTCATCTCCCCCGGGTGGTCTACACAGGTTGTAGGGGCCCAGGAGGATATGGTTATTATCAGGATCTATGAGCCTGTAGACTATGACGTCTATACATATGTTGATGGTGATGTCTACATCCTCTTTGGCCGCGAGAATATCTATAGCCTGACCGATGAATACATGGTTCCTAGGGTTGGAGGCGAGGATAGTCCCTGTAGCCCAGAGGATATCGAGGGGCATATATTAGATAGCCTCCCCTGGACGGTGAAAGTCAGCTTTAATAACGGCTCTGGAGTGCTGGAGATCTCCGTGGTATGGGGTGGGCTGGAGAAGGATCTGGTGGGCCGGGTTGTGAGTAGCCTGCCCCGGTGTGTTGAGAGGGTGGAGGTATATGCGACGCTTGGTAGCATGTCGACTGTGGAGTATCTAAGGGATGTGCTCAGCCCTACTCAGCCTGGTGAGGATAGCGTTATAGAAAGGATAGATGATATGGCGGTCGAGATCTTCTCAAGGTATGGTAAGATCGATACCTTCCTGGGTCTCCACGCATCTATAAGGATCGGGCTGGAGATGACCCTCCTCATAGTTATACAGGGTGATATACAGCCGAGCATGGAGGATATCAAGGCCTTCGCTGCATATGTGAGGGAGGCGATACCTGGGGACTATCCACTAGTCATAGCCTTTAATAAGTCAGAGATCGAGCCGCTCCCTCTCTCGCCATATGAGGAGTGGATATCCAATAAGGAGATGTCTCCTGAAGCCTCGCCCGAATCCTCGGGGGACACCACAGCCCAGAGGGTCACAGAAGAGGCTGTTGGTACTGATACTGGTGTGGAGGGGATGGATGGATTGGTCAATACTCCGCTGACCTACCTGATAATCATTCTCCTAGCCATCCCAGTGGCATACCTAGTCATTAGGATGGGTAGGTAGCCCCACACCTCCCCCTTTCTACCTATGGAACCCTACTTAGTTGCCCCGCTCCTCAGGACGCCCTGTAGATGGTTCTGTATCAGGTCCTCGGCCAGCTGTACAGGGTCGTTGAAGACCTTGATCTCCACAGTCCTCCTCCTGTCGAGGTATGGTGTTAGGAAGGACATCTTATCGGTGGAGTGTCCCGTCTCGGTGAGTAGGTATGTGGGTATCCCCTCGTCGTAGCTGGTGACGAGCTCTAGTATCGAGCCCCCCTCACCACCCATGACTATGAATACGTCGGAGCTCCTCACGAGGGGGATGCTCCTAGCCCTCATGGAGAGGCCTAGGCGTAGAACTATCGCCCCCTCGGGATACTCGAGCTTCTCCAGCTCCAGTGGGGGGAAGAGGACCACCCTCCCGCCGTGCTGTAACAGCTCGTCCACCAAGACCCTCATGAGGCCCCAGTACCCGCCTAGGAGGAAGGCCACCCTGTTGAAGTCGACCTCCCTGTATAGAGTCGTGACGAGCTGCCTGGCGTTCTCGATGTCCCGGTGGGTGGGGTCGCCGCTGTATGCGGCGAAGCCTATCCTAATCATATATCCCTATATATCGCTGGGGATAGATATATCGTGTCCCAGCCCTATCTAGATGGGTAGTGGCTGCGTGGTGGGTAGTGTGGAGACGTCTCTAAGGGTTAGGAAGATAGTTACACATGGTGGGAATGCCCATATGGATGACCTACTGGGTACAGCCCTACTTACATATAAGTATGGCGCCCCAGTGGAGCGTGTCATCAGTGTGGAGGGGTTTGAGGATAAGACTATATACCTCGATATCGGGCGGAGGTATGAGCCCCCATACCTACTTGACCATCACCAGGACATAGAGATCCCATGTAGCCTAGTACTAGTCGTTAAGCACCACTTCCCAGAGCTGGTGGATGCCCTGGATCTCCCGGAGATGAGGTTTATCGATGTGAGGGATCGTTTCGGGCTTCATAGGGCGATAGGTGTGGAGATACCTAGCGAGACACTCTTCTTCGAGAGGGTATACACGAGGTGGTTCGCAAATATCCAGTACATATCACCTGGGGATGAGGAGTACCAGGTTTTGAGGTGGTTGGGGAGGAGGTTCTACAACTATCTAAGGGAGAGGGTTGAGGAGGAGAGGGAGATAGCAGAGGCGCTTGAGAACGCCGTCGAGATGACTATTAACGGGGTGAAGATACTGGTGCTCGACAGGGCTGTCCCTCCCTATGAGGTGATGAATAGGCGGGGGGATGTGCAGGTTATTATCCAGCCGAGTAGTAGGAACCCTGAGCAGTACAGCGTTATCAAGCTATCGAGGTATCAGGACATGATCAGCCTGGACAAGGTGGCGGAGAAGCTTAGGGAGAGGGGGAGCCTAGTATTCTACCACGCCAACAAGTTTATGCTGGTGGGGAGTGATAAGGAGTCTGTCCTGGAGAGCATAGACGCTATAGAGGTTGTGGGTGATGGAGGAGATAGCTAGGGCGGCTGAGTATATAGCCGGGTCGAGATACCTAGTCGTCTTCACAGGCGCCGGGATGAGTGCCGACTCGGGTATACCAGTCTTCAGGGGTGGCTCCGGCCTATGGGACAGGTATAGCCTGGAGGATCTGGCCACTCCACAGGGATTCCAGAGGAACCCCGAGCTCGTATGGAGGTGGTACCTATCCAGGCTGGAGAAGGTTAGGAGGGCTAAGCCCCACAGAGGCTACCACGTTCTACGGGATTGGTGGAGTAGGGGCCTGGTCAAGACTGTGATTACACAGAATGTGGACGGCCTCTTTAGACGTGTAGGTATAGAGGATGTGATAGAGCTCCACGGCTCCCTACACAGGTTTAGATGTACGAGGTGCTGGTACCGGGGCGAGATAGATAGCCTGGACCTCGAGAGCCTACCACCAATATGCCCGAACTGCTATAGCCTCCTCCGCCCAGACGTTGTATGGTTCGGCGAGCCTCTCGACCAGGCGGTCTGGAGGCGGGCGTTGACAGAGGTTCTCCGTGCAGATACACTCCTCGTGATAGGGACTAGTGGAGTGGTATATCCAGCCGCATCACTCGTGGAGGAGGCCCATGCCAAGGGGGCTGGGATAGTAGAGGTTAACCCAGAGCCCTCCGCGCTCACCGAGCTCGCATCGGTATGGATAGGTACGGGTGCGGAGAAGGCCCTTGTAGAGATAGACAGGCTACTAAGGAGGATGATATAAAGGTGGGAGGGGTGGGTAAGGCTACTCGAAGTAGGCGGTGTAGAAGAAGAACATCTCTCCTCCTGGGTGGATGAAGACGCCCTTCACGTTCTTATTGACCGCTAGTAGGTTCCTCTGGGTGTATAGGAAGATCCATGGAGCGTCCTCCCAGATGATCTCTATTGCCTGGCGGTATAGATCCTTCCTGGTCTCCTCGTCCAGCTCCCTCATAGCCCTCTCTAGGAGCTGGTCGACCTCACTATTGTTGTACCTAGCTATCCCTAGTCCATTGGGTATTATCTGGCTGCTGTGGAACTGTGGGTAGAGTGTGAAGTGTGCATCCGCCACGCCTGGTCCCCAGCCGACTAGGACTAGGTCGTAGTCAACCTCATCCAGTGGCTTCAATAGCCTCTGTACGAAGGATGGCCAGTCCATCGTCTCCAGCTCGACGTCTATACCCACCCTGCTGAGATATGCCTGTATAGCCTCGGCCACCTCCTTATCCTGTAGATACCTACCGGTGGGATGTATCATCTTTAGGCTGAGCCCGTCTCCATACCCTGCCTGCTCTAGGAGCTGCCTAGCCTTGTCGGGGTCATACTCATATGGATCCATCTTGGCGTAGCCGAAGAAGTGTGGCGGTATAGGTGCGTCGGCGGGTATCCCTAGGCCGAAGAGGACCTCGTTGACTATAGCCTCCTTATCAACAGCGTAGTTCAGGGCCTGCCTCACAAGCTTGTTCTCCAGCGGACCCCTCGGCATTATTCCTACGAAGAGTATCCTGTTGGTGACGGGTATGTAGATATCCACGTCGGGGTTGTTCTCCAACGCCTCCTTGTCAGCCGCTGGTGGCAGGAAGGCTACATCAACATCCCCTGCTAGGAGGGCCGACTCCCTGGTCCCGGCCTCCTTGATGATCTTCCAGACTATCTTCTTGATCTTCAGCTCCGGCCCCCACCAGTTGGGGTTGGCCTCCAGCACTATCTCAGACTCCTTCTCCCAGCTCTTGAGTACATATGGCCCCGTCCCTACCGGCTCGTCGATCGACTGGTTACCATACTCCTCTATGGCCTCCTGGCTAGTGATCATGAGGTAGTTGGCGAGGGCCGCTAGGAAGGGTGCATATGCATCCTCAAGGATTATCTTGATGGTGTACTTATCGATGACCTCGGCTCCCTTCACGGGTCCTAGCTGGCTCCTTGTGGGCACCTTGACCGTGGGGTCTAGCCACCTATCTATGTTGGCCTTCACGTCGTAGGCGTCGAACTCCGTCCCGTCGCTGAACTTCACGCCCTGCCTAAGCTTGAAGGTGTATTCTAGGCCGTCTCTTGATATGCTCCACTCGGTGGCTAGCCATGGGATGATCTCGCCCTCCTCGTTGAACCATACCAGTGTGTCGTAGATATGCCTGTTAATATTGAAGACCAGCGTCGTTGTCTGCATATGTGGGTCTACCGTGTCCATGTCGATACCTATCGCTACCCTGAGCTCCCTCTCCACTGGTGCCTCCTGCTGTAGTAGGAAGTATCCTGCTAGGGCCACCACCAGCACTATCACTACTGCTATAGCGACTATCCTGGTGGAGAGTCCCACCCTTCGCCTCAAGGTTCTACACCTAGGTAGATTCCGATGTATATACTATTTAAGGATTTGATTATAATGATATATACAGAGAATCCTCGTATATATTTATCCTCCCTTGTCTAGATATAAAAGGTTCTGTTTATTCAGGTATATACTCATCTCCAGAATGGGCATGCTGTGTAGTGCTCCCTCCCGATCTCTATGAGCCTCATATCCACCTCTCTACACTCCTCCCTGGCTAGTGGGCATCTCGTGTGGAACCTGCAACCTCTCGGCGGGTTTATAAGGCTTGGTGGCTCACCGATCGGTTTTAGGCTGTGCCTCCTGAACTCCTCTGGTAGGAGTGGTGCTGTAGAGAGTAGTGTAGCCGTGTATGGGTGGCCCGTGTTCTTGAATACCTCCTCTGTGGGGCCGTACTCCATGATCTTGCCTAGGTACATGACCGCTACGTAGTCGCTTATGTTCCAGACTGTTCTTAGGTCGTGGGCTATGTATAGTATCGCTATCCCATGCTCCCTCTGTATACGGGCTAGTAGGTTTATTATCTGTGCCCTTATCGATATGTCTAGGGCGGAGACGGGCTCATCAGCCACTATGAACTCTGGCTCGAGCGCTATGGCCCTGGCTATTGCTACCCTCTGCTTCTCCCCACCGCTGAGTTCATGTGGATATTTATATAGGTGGTCTGGGTGTAGGTTCACCTCCTCGAGGAGCTTGGTGGCCCTCTCTATTAGCTCGTCCTTCTTGATCCCGGGCTCCGCCTCTGTTATTGCCTCCCCCAGTATGTCTAGGATCTTCATACGTGGGTTTAGGCTTGAGTCTGGGTTTTGGAAGATCATCTGTATCCTATGCCTAACCTCCCTCCTCATCCCGTCTCTATGGATGTCTATTCCTCGGTAGAGTACCCTGCCGCTGGTTGGTCTCCATATCCCCGCCATTATCCTGCCGAGCGTCGTCTTCCCAGAGCCGGACTCGCCTACCAGGGCGGTTATCGTCTTCTCCCCTATCTCTAGGGATACGTCGTCGACCGCCCTTACATACTCGGTCCCGCCTATCAGGCCCTTCTTCACGGGGAAGTACTTCTTTATGTTCTCAGCCTTTATGAGTGGTTCAGGCATCACTCTCCTCCTCGTAGAGTAGGCATGAGACCCTCCTACTTCCTACTAGGTATTCGCCCGGCTCGACCTGGCTGCACCTCTCCATCCTTTTCGGGCATCTTGGGTGGAATCTGCAGCCGGGTGGTGGTTTTAGTAGGCTTGGGGGCTCCCCCTCCAGTGTTGGGAGCTCCGTCTTCCTTACGTATTTGATGGCGTTTATGAGGGCCTCTGTATATGGGTGTAGGGGGTCTCTGAAGATCTCCTCGGTCTCCCCTATCTCGACGAGCCTGCCTCCATACATTATCATTAGTCTGTCTGAGACCTGGCCCAGCAGCTCCAGGTCGTGGCTTATGAAGATCATTGCGGCCCCCAGCTCATCCCTCATCTCTATGAGGAGCTCCATTATCTCGGCCTGTATGGTGACGTCTAGCGCGGATGTGGGTTCGTCGAGTATTATCAGCTTCGGCTTGAGGGCTATGGCCATGGATATCATGACCCTCTGCTTCATCCCCCCGCTCAGCTCGTGGGGGTATGACTCCACCCTCCTCTCAGGGTCTGTCAGCCTGACCTTCCTGAGTAGGTCGACCACCTTGTCGATAGCCTTCCTAGGCTCTATCCCTAGGTGGGCCTCATAGACCTCCCCGACCTGTATCCCTATCCTTAGGACTGGGTTTAGATAGGTGTTTGGGTCTTGGAAGACCATTGTTATCTCCCTACCCCTTATCTCCCGGAGCTCCTCCTCACTCAGCTCGAGTAGGTTCCTCCCCTCGAATATTATCTCTCCATCCACTACCCTGCCCGGCGGCTTCACCAGGCCTATTATTGAGTGTGCCAGTGTACTCTTCCCGGAGCCGCTCTCCCCGGCTACGCCTAGTATCTCCCCCTTCTCCAGGCTGAAGGATACCCCGTCGACGGCCTTTACAGTCCCCTGTGGCAGGTCGTAGTAGACCTTTAGGTTCCTCACCTCTAGGAGCGGCATCTCTATACACCCCTCTTGATATACTTGGCCATCCTGGGGTCTAGGGCGTCTCTCAGCCCGTCGCCCAGGATGTTGAAGGCGAGGCTCGTTATGAGTATGAATATCCCGGGGAATGCTACTACGTGGGGGGCTGCATAGATATAGTTCCTCCCTAGGCCTATCATGGATCCCCACTCGGGGGTTGGTGGCTGGACGCCTAGGCCTAGGAATCCTAGGCCGGATGCTATGAGTATGGTTAGCCCCATGTAGTAGGTTGACTGGACGAGTATGGGTGATACTATGTTTGGGAGTATATGCCTAGCCATGATGTATGCGTCGCCCTTCCCCATGATCTTAGCGGCTACGACGTAGTCCATATTCCTCTCCTGTAGGGCTAGGCTGCGGGCCAGCCTGATGTATACTGGGACGGTGCTTATCCCGATGGATAGTATTAGGCTCTGTAGGCCTAGGCCTAGGACGGTGACTAGGGCTATGGCGAGTAGTAGGGTGGGTAGTGATAGGAGTGCGTCTGTGAACCTCTGTATAACATCGTCTACCCAGCCGCCGTAGTAGCCTGAGACCACGCCTAGGAGGACACCTATTGCTGCTCCTAGGAGGACTGAGGCGTATGCTATACCCATGGAGTATCTCCCTCCGTGGATGATCCTGCTCAGTATGTCTCTCCCGAGGTGGTCTAGGCCGAAGGGGTGTTGGAGGCTCGGCGGCTCTAGTCTACGGGCTATGTCGAAGGCGTATGGGTCGTATGGGGCTATGTAGTCGGCGAGTATCGAGGCTATCCCCAGGCCTATTATGACGTATAGGGATATTACCGCTGCCTTGTTGGCGCTGAACCTACTCCATAACTCCCTGATCCCCGACCTCTCCTCCTCCCTCTCCCTAGTCTCTACCCGCTGCTCCATAGTGACACCCTCACCCTTGGGTCTATATAGGCGTAGGCAATGTCTATCACGAGGTTGATGACTATGAGGATGACTGCGTAGAAGATTATGATCCCCTGTATCAGGGGGTAGTCCCGGCTATTGATGGCCGTGAGTAGTAGCTGGCCCAGGCCGGGCCATGCGAAGACCGTCTCTGTGAGTATAGCCCCGCCTAGTAGGGCGCCTAGCTGTAGACCTGTTATCGTGATTATCGGTATCAAGGCGTTCCTAAGGGCGTGTCTATAGACCACCACCTCCTCCCTGAGGCCCTTGGACCTCGCGGTCACTATGTAGTTGCTCTCAAGCGCCTCGAGGACCGAGGCCCTCGTTATCCTTACAAGGTTCCCCATCAATAGTGTTGCGAGGGTCACGGCGGGGAGTATGAGATGTGCCAATGTTCCCGTCCCTGAGGAGGGTAGTAGTCTTAGTTGGACGCTGAAGATGTATATTAGCATGAGGCCTAGCCAGTAGATGGGCATGGATGAGCCTATCAGGGAGACGATGGTGGCTAGTAATCCGGTCTTCGTGTAGGGCTTAAGAGCGGATACCACGCCCAGGGGTATTGCCAGCGCTATTGCTATCAGCTCTGCAGCTATAGCCAGCTCAAGGGTCTTGGGGAACCGGGCGAGTATCTCCTCTAGGACGGGCCGGTCATACTTTATGGATGTCCCTAGATCCCCCCTGAGTAGGCCGGACATATAGTCTATGAACTGTTCATGTAATGGTTTGTTAAGCCCGAGGGCCTCCCTAATCCTCTCAACATCCTCCTCCGTTGCCTCCAGCCCGGCTATGAGCCTGGCAGGGTCTCCGGGGAGTATCCTCACCAGTATGAACATGAATACTATGAGTATTAGGAGCGTGGGGACTGCCTGTAATACCCTCCTAGCTACATACCTTGCCAGCGACATCTTGGATGGTGCCTCCATAGACCACCTCTGACTCGGGCGATATATACGCCCATATATATTAAGGGCCAGAGACGTCTTTAGACAAATTTATAAGGAAGCGTCGCATTCCACCCGACGAGTCGTGACATATAGTTTATAACTTATATATTTTCGGTAAACGTATAATTTCCATGCCGCGTCTCCTAGCGTGGCTCCTCCTACCACTACTCCTCCTAGTAGGCTTTTCTGGGTATGGATATGAGGCTGCGGCACTCTCCTGCAACGTCCCAGTTGATTACCCCGATGTGGCTACTGCCCTGGCCAATGGATGTACCAACATATTCTTTAGCTCTAACATTGTGGAGACGGCCACTGTCAATATTGTGGGTCAGGTAGGGATACTGATAGATGGGAATGGATATACATGGATTCTCCAGCCGACATCGGGTGTAAGGATCTTATCTTCTAGGAACATCGTTCTTAGGGACCTGGTGATCACTAGGTCGGCCCCCTTCGAGACAATATTCATAAACGGTAGTAGGGATGTAGTCCTTAGGAGGCTCCAGCTAAACCTGAACACCATGTGGTGGTACCCCGGTATACACATCAATATCTCCGATGATATTCGGCTGACGGACGTCTCTGTTATTGATAATGGGCCTGGATCTAGGGCAAGGATACTTGTTAACCACTCCAACGCAACGCTCACAGACATCTATCTAGGAGGCGGTTTCTGGGGGCTTGAGCTGGTGGACTCACCTGGCCTCTCACAATACTCCTGGGTAAACGTGACTAATCTAACAGTCTTCACCGCCCACTACGGCGTTATAATCAGGGATTATGGAGATAATAATAGGACGATCTGGCTCAGGGATTCATATGTCTCTGGCCAGGCTATAGAGGGGATCTACGGCTATTTCGGCAATACGCATAGCCCCAATAGCTATACAGAAGTGTTCATAAGGAATGTGACTGTCTTCGACAGCACGTTTAATAATCTTTTCTTCGAGGCATACTTCACGACTAGGCTTAACGTATCAATCGTGAATACGACCTTGATAGATGCTGATGTATGGAGGAACCTGGTGATACTGGCTAGCCATAACTCCGAGGTTAATCTTGAGGTATACAACCTGACTGTGTATGAGGACTCTACGCCGTCCTTTGAGAATATCCAGATCTACTCCGACTCTGCGGCTGTCTTCAGGTCCGTGATAGATGGTGCATATCTCTCCGGACCTAGGGATGCCAATATAAGGTTCCTGACCTTCGGTGCGTCTATGCAGATAGCTGAGGTTGAGGAGTTGACTGCCGTCTCCTCCCAGAGGTATAATCTAGCCACCTATACAAGGGACTTTAGCAGCCTATTCCTAAACGTATCGAGATCCTTCTTCACGGGGGCTAGCGACACTAATATCGTCCTATACAGTAGTGCTGGCTCCTCCTCTCAGGTAGTCTGGCTCACCGATTTCAACGCCACTGCCGCTGGTCTGAACAACATGTATCTTGGTGCCACCTCTAACTCTTACCAGGAGGCCCATATATGGAGGGCCTTCCTAGCCTCGGCTGGTATACAGAATATTAAGGTGGACTATTTCAACAATGCTGGGGGTTCATGGGCCGATATCAGGGATGTGAATACCACGCTCTCTCCATGGAGCCTAGTCTACTGGTCGATGAACAGTCCTGGGACGAAGGTGATGGTCTATAGATCCCTGTTTGACAGGGTGCAGATGTGGGACGTGCCGGGGGCCTCGTCCCTGATGGTGCTTAATGAAACGGTCTATGACGAGCTCACCTCGGTGAATAATGGAGGCACTATACTCAGTAGGTGGACCCTCAGGGTGAGGGTGGTCTCCAGCCTGACGGGCTTCCCCATCCCCCTCCTACCAGTCTCGCTCTACGACTCCTCTACCTTGGTGGCTCTGGGCCAGACGGGGCTGGGCGGCTATGTGGACTTTTCACTAAGCTATCTATATGACGAGTCTAACCCGTTCATCGACCAGCTCTTCGTAGTTGTGTCGAGTAGCTATGGAACCTTCCAGAGGGGCTACCTACTATACTGGGGGCTGAGCAAGACATTGCCATCCTGGTATGGCAACCTTACGATGGCTATAGGAGTGATCTATTTCTCTGCCGCTGGCCATGTTGAGCACCAGTCTATGAGGATCGTAGTCTCGGGTGACCGTGGATGGATAAGGATCTATAACGACATCCCAATATCAATGTATCAGCCGGTTGAGGTGGAGGTCTGGAGCTTCAGGGTCCTAGGCTACAGGGCCGTTGACAACTTCCTGATCATGTGGATACGCTTCACCAACCCATATATGGAGGGTAACCAGACCATGATACTCGACAGGAGTAGGGGGCTGCTCTACTCGCCAGGACCTATAGAGATTACTGGTAATGTGGGCTGGTGATGTACTTCTAGAGCCTTATTTCACCCCGCCATCCATACTATTTATCTATGGATCCGGGTGACCCGTCAAAGATCTACCATGAGCTTGCCTTTGGTACGTGGAGGTATCAGAGGGACTGGAGGCCTCCACTAGAGTTCGTCTCGGGTGAGGGTGCATACCTAATCACTAGGGATGGTAGGAGGTTCCTAGACTTCAGTAGCCAGCTGGTATGTGTGAACCTTGGCTATGGGAATAGGAATGTTATAGAGGCTGTTAAGCAGCAGCTGGACGACCTCGCATATCTAGGCCCGGCATATGCCCATGAGATCAGGGCCCGTGCCCTCAAAGCCCTTAGAGAGGTTGTTCCCGAGAACCTCTCAAAGTTCGTCGTCTCCGTCAGTGGGGCGGAGGCTAATGAGGATGCCCTGAAGATAGCTAGGATGTATAGGGCGCCGGCCTATAAGGTCATAGCTAGGTATGAGTCTTACCACGGCTCCTCGGCTGGGGCGATATCCCTCACGGGTGATCCTAGGAGGGTCTCGGTGGAGCTCCATACCAATGTTAGGGGCACTGTCTTCGCACCTGATCCCTACTGCTACCGATGCCCCTTCGGGCTGTCATATCCAGAGTGTGGCCTAGCCTGTGCAGAGTATGTGGACTATATGGTTAGGAGGGAGGGGAATGTGGCGGCTATCTTCATGGAACCCGTGACTGGGACCAATGGTGTGATCGTGCCTCCCCCAGGGTATTATGAGAGGCTCAGGGAGATCGCTGATGAGCATGGCCTCCTCCTCATATTCGACGAGGTGATGGCTGGCTGGGGGCGTACAGGGAAGTGGTTCGCCCATATGAACTGGGATGTTAAGCCGGATATCATGACCACGGCTAAGGGCGCCACCTCTAGCTACGTGCCTGTAGGGATAACGGCTGTGGATCGGGAGGTAGCCAGCTTCTTCGAGGACCACTTCTTCGCTGTTGGACATACCTTCGCCTTCCACCCTGTTACGATGGCGGCTATAGAGGCTAGTATAAAGGAGTATAAGAGGCTAGGCCTGATCGAGAGGAGTAGACGTATGGGTGAATACCTGGGTAAGAGGCTCAGGGAGCTTATGGATAGGCATCCGAGTATAGGTGATGTGAGGGGGCTAGGCCTCTTCTGGGCTGTGGAGATCGTGAGGGACAGGAAGACCAAGGAACCCTTCAACACTAGGGAGGATAAGCTGGCGGGTAGGAGGCTGATGACGGATAGGGTTGCCGCGAGGATGAGGGAGCAGGGTGTCCTGGTGATGAACTGGATAAGCCACTTCGTAATAGCACCGCCACTCATCGTTAATGAGGAGGATATTGACAAGGGTGTCGAGGCTCTGGACGAGGCCCTCAAGATTGCTGATGAGGAGGCTAGGGGCTAGATGCTCAGCTTTAGGGAGGCCAGTGAGATACTCAGGGCGGCATCTGAATATATGTCCGACGCAGTCCTGAGGAATATGGAGCAGGGCCCAGATGACCCTAAGGAGTATGGCAGGAGGATGGACTATACATCTGCATCCGCCCTCAGGGAGTTCCTACTTGATAGGGGGCTTAGGCCGAGGGTCATCAGTGAGGAGTGGTTCGACGACTACGAGCCAGATGAGGATTGGATACTGGTGGTGGATCCTATAGACGGGACGAGTAATCTGAGTAGGGGTATCCCCTTCAGCGCGGTCTCACTAGCGATAGCAGAGTCCGACTCTATGGAGGGTGTCTATGCGGGGATAGTTAGGAACATCTTCACGGGGGAGACCTACACAGCCTACAGGGGGAGGGGAGCCTATAAGGACGGTAGGGAGATAAGGGTGTCGAGGACTTTGAAGACTATCGATGCCTTCATATCCATCTCCATCGTACATCAATACCCCGGTGTCTCCACCACCCTTGAGCTGCTGAGATACACGAATTATCCTAGGCATTTCGGGAGCGCGGCTCTGGAGGACTGTATGGTGGCTGAGGGCCGGCTAGATGCCCATGTAGACGTTAGGGGAAGTCTCAGAGTCTTCGATATAGCGGCTAGCCAGTTGATAGTTAGGGAGGCGGGTGGACATGTATGGATAACCCAGGATGATTCCAGGGATGTCAGGCTCAGCAAGGTGTATGGTATAAAGATTGTCTCCGCCTCTACACCCCACCTCTTGGAGAGGCTGCTGGACCTATTGTCGCTATAGGTTCTCCAGGTCGTCGTCCTCGTCGTCCCAGTCGTCGAAGAAGCCCATCTCGTCGGGGTCGAGTATCTCGTCGTCTATGAACATGTTGAAGTAGTCCTCAGGCCCTGTCGGCTCGCTATTCCTGTCCATCAGGAGGTCTTCGGAGACGTAGACGGGTATGTTACCCATGACCGAGAGGAGTAGTGCGTGGCTCGGTATCATCTCGACAACCGCGGGTTTACCGCTATATGTGTCTACCAGGTGGACCTCCGCGGAGTAGACATTCCTATCCTTGTGGAGCTTGTTTATAACTATCTCTTTAACGCTCTGCCTAAGCATCTTCTCAACGTTGGGAATCTCCATCAGGACGTCGAAGATACTCATCCTGAAGTCGTTGTTCTCGATGTTTAGCTGGGACTCTGTCGTGGCGAACTTCTCCAGCTCGATGGCTATCTCGAGGGGGATGTTCTGCATCTTCAATACCTTGTTCGGGTCGCCCTCAACCTCTAGGACTAGGACTATGTTCTCGAGGAGCCCAGTCCTCGGGGAGACTTGGAAGTGGAGGGTGAAGCCCGAGACCCTATACTTCCTTACCACTAGTTTCCCCTCCTACAATAACTGGGTTGTGGAGGCTCTTTAAAAATATGGGTAGTGAAAGTATTCCGGGGCTCCAGAGGATCTACTCGGTCTCCACGGGGGGTGTGGCGAAGAGGTTTATACTTATGTCGCCGTCTAGGGTCTCCAGCCTTATCTCCGCGTCTCCATCCCCGAAGACTATCGTCCTAACCTCCTCACCCTCATCCTCCCTTATCGCTGACTTCGGTGTTATCATGACCCTCCCCCTCAGTGCCCTGGCCCTGATCTTTGCCGATGTGTTTACTGGTAGGGATATCCTTATCCTACCCCTCTTCGAGGAGGCGTAGAGGCTGTAGCCCCTATCCATGAGTATCTCTAGCCTCACGTCGCCGTTTATCGTGGTGAAGTATCCGTCCTTGAAGGATCCTCCCCTGAACATGACATCTCCATTCCTACATGAGAGCTTTGCCTGCTCAGTGTTTACACCCCCCACCATCACGTCTCCGTTGGAGGTGTCTATCTTTAGGATCTTGACTGGGACGCCGTCTATCCTTACGTCGCCTATCTCTAGGGTTATGCTGAGCATCTCTGTTATCCTCTCTATGGGGACGAACATCTTCATCTTGAGTGAGTATAGCCTGCTCTCGGCCTTGGCCCTCTTGATCGTGATGTCTATCTGCTTCTCCCCCTCGGAGACGTCTATTAGGGGTGGGTCGCCACCCAGTATGAAGCCGTGTAGGACTATGGTGTCGTCGTCGTGGGGCTCGACTATGATGTCGGCCATGTCCCCGACGACTGCTAGCTGGGTGACGCCCTCGGGCGTCTCTAGAACCTTCCTGAATGACCGTGTCCTGGCCAATGCCACCACCTTGGACCGGGGGGTCAATAGAAACTCTATTCGGCATAGGTAATAATTAAGGGGGCTACCTAGGGATACGTGTCGATTTTCCTTTAAATATTTCCCCCCACATAGAAGTATCCGGCTGCTCTATAGCCACCTGTGCGTCAATTCTCCTATAAATAATTCGCCCCGCATAGTTGCTACTGGAAATGTGTCTGGGGCAGCACCCAAACACAATCCTAGCTACTCCGGATGGTGGTTGCCGTGTCGAGCCCCGTGAGTAGGCGTGAGGAGGATGGATATATAGTCTATGAGCTTGGAGAGATCGGCTGGGCTCCTGGAGAGTTTGACCCGGGCATCATCAGCCTCTATCTCGAGGAGATCAGGGATAAGCTGTCTAAGGATATTGATGTAACCCCGGGTGATGAGGTTGCCGAGGAGATATCCAAGTACCTCGAGCCGGGTAAATATGGATGTAGCATTAAGGGGAAGTATACATATGTAGAACCCCTCGAGCCCTTCACCTACTACCCGATGCCCAGTGAGGAGTCGGCGCTGGAGAACGTTGGTGATATGGTTCTAGCAGCCTATGACGCGAGCTACCACGTCCCCGGGGGGCACTTCGCCATCCCCGTGATGATCATCAACATCGGGTATCAATACACCATCTTCAAGGATGGCCATGTATATAGGTCTCCAGGTGAGCCCTACCACCTGACCTACCTCGTGATACCTAGGGATCTTGATGATAAGCCTAGGGAGCTTATCAGTAAGGAGGTGGAGCACCACTTCGTAAGGAGGTTTGTGAAGTACCTCCTAGACATCATGGAGAGTGAGGGTCTAGACCTCTCCGTGGTTATGTTCGACGAGAACTTTAACCTCGGCTATGCATCGACGTACTCGGCCAGTGTTAGGAAGGAGTATGTCGGGATGTATGACGAGCTATTCAGGGATGTTGGGGAGATGGGTGGTGGTAGGGTCCTCCCGGTGGGTGTATACTATAGTGGTAGGAGCTCGATAATCAAGTGTCTAAAGACGGCTGGTCTGATAAGCCCCGACGTGCCTGAGTACAGGGATAGGGTGATAATGGGTCGGCTCCTACCCAGGAATAGTAGGAGCAGCCGTTTCCGGGTGGTGTCAGACCCCATTGAGGGGGTCTACAGGGTCTCAACTGTATATATGCATGTAGAGCCCCTGGATCTCCCCATGCCCAACGTATTCATGGTTGAGTATACCGACCACTTCGACTGGGATCCCCATAGCCTTGAGAGGGTGTTTAACTCGGTCTATCTAGATGCTAGGCGTGGAGGTGGCTATCCATACCTCCTCTCCGAGGCACACCATGCAGCCGTGATATATTCTAGGCAGAGGTCTGACCTCGAGTCTATCCTATCGGAGCTCCTCCTGGGCCAGCCCCCCGAATACTCCATGACTGGTAAGAGTATTGGGAAGAGGTGGAGGATACTATGACTGGTGGTATAGACCTTGGTAGGATAGGCCTTGAGGATGCGGTTGGTGAGGTGTATAGGCTGGAGGGTAGTGATGTGGTGGTCTACCTCCTCCCCGATAGGCTGGACAGGGTGAGGCCTGGCAACTTCCTATACATAGATACTGGGGAGGGAGGAGTAGTAGTGGTGGCCGGGTCCAAGGCGATAGACCCGAAGTATGCGGGTAAGTTCCAGCCTAGGCTGAATAGATCCTCCATCATGAATGTGGATACTACTAGGCTATACGAGTTCCTCTTCACCACCCATCCCATATACGAGGTGGACAGCGCAGGAAATATCCAGAGGAGCTTCAGGCTCTTCGTGAAGCCCCACAACCCTGTCTATCTCCTCCCCGATGACCAGGTCGCCTCGCTGCTCGGTGAGGAGCCCGACCTAAGCTTCCTCAGGTATCTCGACCTGAGGGATATGATCCTCGTTAGGAACCTGGCGGCCTACCTATCCAGGGTATTGGGTAGGAGGCTCACCCTGCCGGAGCTCTACAAGGAGTTCCTCAGGAATAGTGGGAACGATATCAAGGTGATCGAGACTATCACACGTGTCTTCATGGAGGTGGGTATGGGTGTCTAGGAAGGTGTTTGGATGGGTTAGGGGGGCCTCGATCTCGGAGGGTATAGTTATTGACCTCTCGCCAGAGGCTAGGCTGGAGCAGGTTGAGAAGGATAGGGTGATAGTTGTGGAGGGTGGGGAGAAGCTATACCTAGGCGTGGTCCTCGACATTGGATATGGTGTCCCGGAGAGCCATATGAAGATCTATAGGATCCTCGAGGGCACCGCCCTACAGGAGCCCTATATGGAGTATATTAGGGAGGAGGTGGCTTCCCCAAGTATTTCCGTCATCCCCCTAGCCGAGTATGACGTTGCTCTGGGGGAGGCCTCCAAGGTCTCAAGCATCCCGCAGCACGGCTCGATAGTCCCTATGGAGCAGGGCCCCTTGGCGAGGAGGTTCATACCTGAGGCTGACTTCGATAGGTATTTCCCCATCGGGATGCTGGACCTCGTCACGGGTGAGGAGGTCATCGTTGCTGATGACATCTATGACCTCCACCAGCTGAGCTTCGGCATCTTCGGCAAGGCGGGGACTGGGAAGACGTATCTCGCGAACCTACTGATACTCAACGCATATGTCCACGGATATCTACATCACGAGGAGAAGCTTACACTACTGGTCTTCGATGTACAGGGTGAGTATTCATACTACCTCCTAGACGATAGGCACCAGCAGGTTTGCCAGGGAGCCTCAGCCAGGATGAAGATGGTCAACGGTAAGAAGTATGTCTATATCTACTGCGTAGACAAGGACGAGTATAATAAGGTTGGTGGCGACGGTATACTACGTATCCCCCTATACGACGTCTCCGTGGACACCTTGGCCACGATCCTCGAGCCCCTCTCACCCACCGAGGTGAGTATCCATAACCTCGAGGTATACAGGGCCAAGGTACTGGAGGCAATAAAAGATATTAATAAAATTAGACAGTCGGAGGGGCTGCCCGACCTCCTCATAAAGCCTGAGCACTGGGCACTCACCCTCCTATACTTCAGCAGGAGTAGTGCAGATAGCCTTGCACGCCTCCTGCTACGTCAGAATCTTATTGACCTCCCGCGTAGCGCCTCCCCCGGCGAGTTGGCAAAAGACATGGTGGAGCTGATGGAGGAACTAGAGGGTAAACTGAGTGGTAGGGATATGTCGGGGCTTAGGCAGTCGATAGGCGCTCTGAAGAGGAGGATCTACAACCTCAGGGGTCTACCAATATCCTTTAGATGGGATGACGCTGAGCTATATGATGACATTGTGGGGCTGCTGGTTGATAGGGGTGAGCATGTCACGATAGACTTGGGCGGCAGGTATAGTAGGAATGTGGTTGTATACATGAGTATAGCCAATATCCTCGCCAAGAAGATCATGGATCGGATCGATGAGCTGATGGCGGCTCCTAAAAAGCCTAGTGGGATGTATCATAAGCTGGTCATCTATCTTGAGGAGGCCCACCGATTCCTAGAGAAGGATAAGAGCACGGTCTTCGGGCGCCTGGCCAGGGAGTATAGGAAGTATGGTGTCGTCGTTGTACCTATCGACCAGAAGCCGGGCGACCTGGATAGTGACGTAATATCCATGCTCTGGGCGATGTTCATATTCCAGCTTACCGACGACTCGGATATTAACGCCGTAATCTCCGGGCTTGAGAATAAGAGGATGTTTAGGGAGTTGATAGCTAAGCTTGGGAGGGGTAGGGTGGTCTACCACAACATCAGATCGGTCTTCCCAATGGTCCTCAAGACGATAAACATATGTGGAGACACTGTGAGGCCTCCCGGGAGTGACAGGGATATGAAGGTCTATGACGCGATGGAGTGGGTAATCAAGCGGAAGAAGGGGTCTGAGAGGAGGTTCGTGGTCGACGATGTTTAGGTGGTGGGTATGAGGTTCCTACATATGGCGGATCTACACCTGGGCTTCACCCATAGGGGGGTAGAGATACTCCCTAATATCCAGGGTGGCGTGGAGGGCTTGATGAGGAGGATAAATGATGTGACACTCTCAAACATGGATAGGGCGTTGGACTATGCTGTGGAGAGGGGTATAGACGTTATACTCATAGCTGGGGATGTCTTCGATGATGTTAGGACTAGCCTTATCTACCAACGCCGCCTAGCGGAGTTCTTGGAGAGGGCTGTCGATAACAGGATAAATGTGTATATCGTGGCAGGGAACCATGACGTGGCTACTAGGGAGGTCTCCAGGTCAAGCCTAGCCATCTTCACCAGGAGGATATCCGACCACATACGCTACTTCGACGTGTATCCGGATCCCGAGAGGTTCTACAGCGAGGACTTCGTCGGTATTGAGCACGGGGACGCCTCGATAATACCCCTCCCCTACGTAGTACCCTACAAGGATCAAGACACGGATTGGAGGAAGGACACCTATCAATACCTGGAGCGCCAGCTCAGGAGTGCCAAGGGGAGGTACAAGATCCTCCTTGGACATGTACAGGTGGACAGGGTGAGATTCACGAGACTGTTTGGGAAGGTGGAGGTTGAGGCTATGGATCCGGGTGTCAAGATCATCCCGGAGATATACACCAGGGATCTGAGGCTTGGAGAATTTGACTATGCAGCTCTGGGGCATATCCATGTAACCCAGAGGATTGGTGAGTACCCCGCATACTACTCGGGGAGTCTGAACAAGCTAAGATTCTCCGAGGCTGGTGACGAGAAGGTCTTCCTAGACGTGGAGCTCACCGGGGGTAGCCCAAGGGTTGAGAAGGTACCAGTAGATACCATGAATATGTACATCTTCAGGATGGAGCTCGACGAGTACTCCAGCCCACAAGAGGTTGTGGATAATGTGGTGAAAGGGATCGATAAGCTGGAGGGAGCAATGGTGAGTCTACACCTATCCTACTGGAAACCCGACCTCCTAGAGTGGATAGACGAGGTCAGGAAGGAGCTTAGGGACCTCCTGACAGAGGGTGGCGGCTGGGCACTGAAGATAAGGTCGAGATTCATGGGTAGCAAGGCAGTGGAGAGGAGTGGAGAAACCACCATCGAGAGTATAGAGGAGGCACTCAAGAGATATATTGAGGGTCTCCTAGGGAATAGGGATGAAGGTTTTAGGAGGAGGGTGGTCGAGGCCGCCCTTAAATATTTGGAGGAGGGGAGGAGGTAGTGTCTAAGCTCAGGCTTGGTAGGATACGGGTCGAGAACTTCGGACTATATACCTTAGAGGAGCTGGATATCGATGGCCTAGGCCAGCCGATACTAGTTCTTGGGCATAACGGGGCGGGTAAGACTACGTTCTTCGTAGACGCCCTCACCTATGGGGCTATGAGAAAGGCGTATGGAAGGGAGTCGGGTGTAAAGAGGCTGGCGAGTAGATACCACCTAGGTGGAGAGTATGAGGCGAAGGCAGTAGTAGAGCTGGTCTCGGACGATGGGTCGGTATACATCTTCGACAATGGTAGGGGGAATATGGCTATAGGTAGCTCAACGAGGAAGGCCCCCAGCTTCGAAGAGCTGACCGGGCATATCTATGATTCGCTCCTAAAGACCTATATTGTTAGGCAGGGTAGGACCGAGGATCCCCTATACATGAAGGAGAGAGAGTTGAGGGGCCTCCTCATAGAGATCCTGGACATAAACTTCTTCAACAGGGTGAGGGATAGGGTTACAGAGGATCTCAAGAGTCTAGGAGAGGAGAGGGAGGAGCTACAGAGAAAGATAGATGAGTTGAAGGGATGGTTCCGCGCCAATGGGATAGAGGAGGTAACCCTTGAAGCCATAAAGGAGTATGAGGAGACCATCAAGGCTGAGCTGAGGTCTAAGGAAAAGGAGTTGGAGAATGTGGAGAAGCAGCTCGAGGAGCTTAGAGAGGAGAATAGTGACCTAGAAGATAGGATTAGGAAGATGAGCGATGTTGAGGCTCTCTACAGAAATGTGAAGAGTTTAGAGACCCAGATAGAGGGGAGGAGGAGGGAGCTCCCAGAGGAGTATAGAGACATTGTGCTGGACGAGTTAGATACCCTGATTGAGGATATAGAGATGCTGGTGGAGAAGGTTGATGACTATATCTCACTGGTATCGAGTATTGAGAGGGCCAAGTCGATCCGTGATGAGCTGACGAGGCTTAGGGAGAGACTGGAAAGAGTGACTAATGGAAGGTCTATAGATGAGCTTAGCGAAGAGCTGTCCCAAGTCCTAGAGAATATCTCGGCCATGAAGGCTATCAAGAGGCAGTTGGAGAAGGGGGTGGAGGAGCTTAGGAAGGCTGGTGATAAGTGTCCAGTATGCGGGTCGGAGCTAACTGAGGAGCATAGGGAGAGCTTGATAAATAGCTATATGGAGCAGATAAAGGAGCTCGACGAGAGGATCCCAAGGCTTAAAGATACATATGAGGCCCTGAATAAGAGGCTGAAGACCGCGAGGAATCTGGAAAAGACGATCAGCAATAAGGAGGGGGAGTATGGCAATAGTATAAAGTCGATCAAGGATGGGTATGGAGACATCCTCTCGGAAATAGGTGTGGTAGATATTGATGGGTTGATAGAGAGGCCTGGAGAGCTTTCAAAGACACTCTTGGAGAGGCTTGTTAAGGAGGCTGATAGGCTGGGGATCATGATCAGCCCCACTCTGCATAGGGATCTCACGAGCTTTAGGAATGGGTTGGTGGAGAGGCTCTCTAGGGCTAAGAGGGCTAGGAAGGTGTTGGGACACCTTGGGAAAGAGATGGGTAGGCTGGAGAGCCTCAAGGAGACATTGGATAAAAAGATGGATGAACTCGGCCTCACGGATGATATGCTAGATGGGCTGGGAAAGCTGATCGAGGAGGGGAGGTCGAGGATTAGAGAGATTAAGAATAATATCAAAAGTCTTGAGGAGAAGATGGCTGAGCTTCAGAGAGAGATGGGGGTTCTTAGTGAGAGGCTTAAAGACGTGGATGAGATGCGCAAAAAGTATGGCGAGTATGTCGAGAAGAGGAGGAGGTTCGAGGAAGTAACTTCGGAGATAGAGGTCCTGGAGGTGTTGGACAAGGTATTTGCTGAGAGGGGATTCCCCAACTATTTCGTCAACAACGTTGTCGTGCCCAGCCTTGAGCGGATGATAAACATCTTCCTAGAGGGAATGTCGAGCCTATTCAGGATTAATCTAAGGACTACTGAGCATGGTGTGAAGATCGAGGTCTTAGAGGGGAATAGGAAGAGGGAGATAAACACGTTGAGTGGGGGTGAGGTCACTGTCCTCGGCCTAGCCTTTAGACTGGGGCTTGGGAGCCTGATCTCCCAGCTGGGTGGGAAGTCCTACACACTCGACTTCATGGTCTTCGACGAGGCATTCCCACATCTGGATAGGGAGAAGAAGAATGCTGTCTTGGAGACGATCGAGGAGCTGATCAATAATGGACTCCTTAGCCAGGTGATAGTCATAACCCATGACTTCGAGATCCGGGTGTCAGATGTCTTTAAGAGTGTTGTGGAGGTTTATAGGGAGGGTGAGGTGTCTAGGCTCCAGGTTGTTGAGAACTCTGGCTCGGTGGGTGGCTAGACGTATTAGGATGTATATGTAAGGGGCTGGGCTGAATATTCCCCCCTTAAAATACTGGGTAGTGGGAAAATCAATACTATGTCCACCGATTATGACGTCATCGTTGTCGGTGCTGGGCCAGCTGGTATCCCTGCTGCTATGAAGGCTGCTGAGAAGGGTGTTAAGACCCTCCTTATAGAGAAGAACGAGACTATCATGGCTAAGAAGCCCTGTGGAGAGGCTACGAGTATAGGTACTTTCAAGGACCTGGGTATTGATCCGAAGCCCTATATAGTCCTGCATAAGGTTATCCCCAGGGTATATGCCCCGAACGGGAAGTATATCGATATAGGCTTCGCCGAGACGTACTCGATCAACAAGACGATGTATCTGCAGGAGCTCGCCCTGAAGGCTGCCGAGAATGGGGCCCATATACGGGTGAGGGAGCCTGTCGAGGCGGTCTCCCGTGTGGATGGTGTGATGAAGGTTAAGACTAAGTATGGTGTCTATACGGCGAAGGTGGTTATAGGTGCTGATGGCTACCACAGCGTAGTGGCTAAGTCGCTGGGTGTCAGGGAGAAGAGTGAGCCTATACCGACGCTTATCTACCTCATGGCTAATGTTAGGCTGGATGAGCCCGACATAGCGTATTTCTACCTTGGGAGCGAGGTGGCTCCAAGGGGCTATGCATGGATCTTCCCCAAGAGTGATAAGGTGGCCGAGGTAGGTGTGGGCGTCAGGGGTGGGAGTGCGAAGTATTACCTAGATAAGTTTGTGAAGGAGCATAGTGACTGGCTCGGGGGTGCCCAGGTGATCGACTATAGGGGTGCGCCGGTCCCGATAGGTGGGATGATCAGTAAGCCCTATGGCGACGGCTTTATACTTGTAGGCGACGCAGCTGGTACCGTCATGCCCCTGACGGGTGCTGGTATGCATCCATCGGGTGTGGCGGGCCTCGTGGCTGGTGAGACTGCTGCCGACGCTGTCCTCGAGGGGGATACTAGTGAGGCGTCCCTAGCCCGCTGGGTGGAGAGGTATGAGGATCCGTGGGGTAAGAAGATACGTTATAGCTTGAAGGCTATGCGCTTCCTGGAGAAGCTGTCTGACGAGGAGCTGAATAAGCTGGCGGATGTCTTGGAGCCGGACGACATTGTGAAGATTGCTAATGGGGAGGATGTGATGGGTGTTGTGAGGAGGTTGTTGAAGGCTCCCGGAGTAGCATTTAAGCTCGCCAAGGCTATTGTCTCTTGAGCTCCTCGAGGTACTTCTTCAGAGCCTCCACATTCTCTTTATGGATGCTCTTCCTCCTCATATCAACGTATATCCCCAGCTTCTTGGCCGTGTTTAGGTCTATACCGGCCTCTCTAAGCTCGCCTAGGGAGAATCCCCTCCCCTTCCTGGTCTTCAATCCGCCTGTTCCGGGTTTATAGACTATTGGGCTGGGCTTCTCCATACGTCTTCACCTCCTCAGGAGCCTCTTCACGAGAATATATGTTCCGGCGGCTAGGATTATTAAGACTATCGTGGCTGTCTCTAGGCTGTCGAGTAGGTCTGCCATCTCCATGTAGAGGTCCTGCATCACCCATCCCAGGTATCCTAGGAATACGTATCTCGGTAGGCAGCCGGTGAAGGTGTATAGGGTGAACTCCCTCGTACTCCTCCGTAGCGCACCGGTGGCTAGTGAGACTAGGGAGAGGGGCATTATGGGTAGGGCCCTATAGATGATGAGGTGTGTAGGCCTCCCACCACCGATAAGCTTCACGGCCTTCTCGATCTCCTCCTCGTCCACACCTATCCAGCGGGACATCCTCCTCATGACGGGCTCCCCACCCTTCAGCCCGATGTAGTAGAAGGGTAGGTTTGCCAGGGTGGCTGTGGCCGCCCCTACCAGCCCGATCTTTATGAATAGTGTTGCTATGAAGCCTATGCCCTCGGCCCTGCTTAGTAGGGCGAAGCCTGCGGCCATGGGTATTAATGGGCTTGGTATCGGGACTATTATCGTCTCTATAAGGACTCCCAGTGCCACCGCCATCCAGTCCAGCTCCACAATCCTATCAACAATATAGTCCACCAGCTGGCTCAGCATCCCCTCCTACACCGCCTGGATAATCAATGGATAGGCATGGCAACTATATCTTGGGGCCTATCTCTAGGCCGCTTTGGGGGCCCAACCTTATTTTCGTAGAAACATATTTTCATATGTTATAGAGATGAATGTGGATCTGCTCCTCGATCGATACACGATCATCCTGTCGGACTCGGGGCGTGGGAGGACTAAGTATACCTCCGAGATTGTGAGGGAGCTTATCCGGAGGGGGCTGGACGACAGGATATACATCATCGACCTGGCCCCACAGTCCAAGGGGGTTGGGATGAGGCTCTCTAAGTTCATCTATGGATTTAAGAACGCTATCTATAGGTATTCGAGGGAGATCCAGGTCCCGAACATCTCGTCTGATCCCTCCGCGATGAATAGAGTCTTCGAGAAGAATGTCAGGGTTGCGGAGGAGTTCTTCAACGACTTTATGAGCTCTGATAGGGATATACTCGTGGTTAATGACCTCTATATATACCTCCTCGGGAGCGAGCTGGATAACTTCCTCAGGTATCTGAGGAAGGCCAAGACCTTCATCGGGAATACGTTCCTCGGCGGGGAGGAGGCGCCGATCTTCGTTGCGTATGACCCTATGCATAGGAGGAGGACTGAGGCCCTGATCAAGCATATGCATAACGTCGTGAAGGTCTAGCCAGCTACTCCATGATGCTGTGGTAGTACTTCAGTATCGACTCGGGGAGGACTAGCCCCCTCTCCTTTAGCCTGGTTATCAGCTTTATGGGTAGTGGGCTTAGTAGGAAGGATGCGTATAGGTAGAAGTCCCTGGGGATCCCCATCCTGTAGCCCTCACACTCGGTTAGGACTATGCAGTACTTTGTATATCTCTCCAGTGTGGAGCCTCTCCTACCTATTATGGAGAATATGTCTATCCCTATCCTTGTGAAGTCCTCCGCCCATTTTATCACTGCTGGTGTCTCGCCGCTGCATGATATGAGTATGCCTAGGTCCCCCTTCCTCGGCCTAGGCGTGTTTGAGCCCCTGGCCCTGTATACATGGTCGCCGATAGCGTATTTGATGTGGTTCAGCCTGATGACTAGCATGGTAGCTACTTCGTAGGCGCTTCCCCTACCCCCTATGAAGACGTTGCTCCTCCTCTCGAGTATGTCGAGGACCCTTGAATACTCCTCCGACTCCACGTGCTCCTCTATCAGCTCCCTTATCCTTGATATGTAGGTGTCTAGTATGGATCTATGGCTATCCACGCCTTCATACCTCATCCTGACTAGTGTGTGGAATAGGAGTAGGCTTCCCAGCTCGAATACGTCGCCCATTATCCCCGTTGTTGGGTAGTCGATCTCTATCCTCTCAGCCCCGGGGAGGTGGATAACCCCTCCATACCTCTCCCCCAGTCTCCCGAGGCTGCTCCGGGGGTTAGAGGTGACTACGTAGAGCTCCAGCCTATCCTCTAGCCCCTCCTCCTCCCTGTAGCTGGCGAAGTCCCTCGCCAGTACGAGTGGCTCGTAGCTCTCCCCGCTCCCAGAGTTTACGATCATGACTATCCTGCCATACTTCTTTGTAAGCCTCTCCAGGGCCTCGTACATATCGTTCCCTGGGAAGCCTGTGTCCTCCGGTGTCAGGACTACTGGTGCGTCGTCCAGCTTCGCGTATTGGCTCATGGGTATCTTTAGGGATGAGTAGCTCCTCCCCGAGCCGTAGGGTATGACTAGGTCGGCCTCGAGTAGGGATCTGTGTAGCTTGTTGATCTCCCCGGCCGGGATGCTGGAGACGTTGCTGAATATCGTCTCTATGTACTTCACCCTTCTCCACCCTTGGAGGCGTAGTAGACCCTGGACTCGTTGGTTGTGAAGCCCCTCCCAATGTTCTGCATCAGTATCTTCGTCCTCCTGAGGTCCCAGCCGTATCGGGTGAATAGATCCTTATCTGCATATGCCCCTAGGACCTCTCCTATGACTAGGTCTACCTCGCCCACTGGTATCATCTTTGCTACCCTACATTCCAGGTATCCTATAGCCCCCTTGTAGTGTGGGGTCTCGACCTCCTTCGAAGGCTCCAGCTCTATCCCCCTCTCCCTGATCTTGTCGACCTCATATTTACTGACGTGGCCGACGTAGTATACCAGGTCAACCTCGTCTATGGTGACCACGTTTACAGTGAATTCTCCATATTTCTTGACGAGTCCATAGGTGTAGGTCTCACGGTCTAGTGCTAGGCCGACTGTCCATGGCTCCTCGCTTATGGGCATTACCCAGCTGGCCGCCATTATATTGACGTCGTCGCCCCTGCCACTGACTATTAGGTATGCGGGTCTGGGGTGTAGGACTCTGTAGAAGGGGTCGTCAACCTCTATGTAGGGCATATCCATACACCTGGGGGAGGGTGACGTATTTAGTTTGGCTTCTCCACGTTTTTAAATTATATCTCGGGGCGGACTTACAAGATATGGGTGTCTCCTGGGATGAGGAGGGATGATATGTCCCTCTCAGGTATCCAGAGGGATAACGTCCAGTGGGAGGGTAGGAGTGTATTGACACATGTAGCCTATAGGAGGGAGGTCTTCAAGAAGATTCTCCGTGATGTCCTTGAGAGGAGGCTCGTCATCATATATGGCCCGCTAGGCGTGGGTAAGACGACCCTACTAAAGTATTTGATGGATGAGCTGGCCCGGGTTGTGCCCGGCACGTCTATGGTCCATGTCCCCTGTGACCAGGAGGGCTACTCCCCCTCCGAGGCGATCAACTACTTCTTCGAGAAGATACGTACAGGTGAGGAGATCTACGTCTTCATAGATGAGTTCCTCCTCATGCCTGACTGTCAAACAGTGATCAGGGAGTTGATGTCTAGGGGTGATGTCAAGAATCTCCACATGGTCCTCGTCTCTAGCTACCTCCCTAATAGGGAGATCGACTGGGGTGTAGAGCCCGTTGTATACCAGCTCTCCCCGCTGAGCTTCAGGGAGTTCCTGGAGTACCATGACTTCGAGGCCCCCATCCTGGAGAGGGATGTCTATGGGGTTAGGGACTTCTATATAGAGCATCTGGACTATGACGTCCTCTATACGAAGTATCTTATAAGGGGTGGCTTCCCGAGGCTCGACCTATCGGTTGATGATAGTGGTGTGAGGAACTGGTTGAAGGTGATGATGGATACCCAGATCTATAAATACCTCCCAAGGGCGGGTAGGAGGAAGAAGCCTAAGATAGCTGATAAGCTCCTCACCATGCTCTGCTACGAGCCCGGTATCCAGGTGAATTATAACGAGTTGGCCGAGGCTATTGGTAAGGATATCAGGACCGTGACTAGCTATGTCAAGAGCCTTGAGCATGCATTCATGATCAGGACTATTAGGCATATGGTTGGGCGTGGCCAGGAGAGCCGTAAGATGCCTAGGATCTATCCCTATACCCCTGCGTATCCACTGGCTCTCCATCCGGAGATGATGGATGACGAGGTCTTTATGAGTGCTGTGGTGGAGAGCCACATCATCATGGAGAGGGGTGTGAAGGCGTATATGAAGAGGGCGAGTGGCTCCGCAGTCCTTGTATACGAGTCTGGCGAGGGCTATATACCGATACTGGTTAGGTATGTGAAGAGGGCTAGTAAGAGGGATGTTAAGAAGGTGGCTAACGCCCTTAAGAGGCTGGGTGGTGACTGGGGCTTCCTAGTAGTCAAGGAGACTATGGAGGTTCATAGGTATGGCGATATGGAGGTCTGGGTCCTGCCTGCGTGGCTATTCTCCCTGATGAGGCTCTAGCATCAGTGAAGCCAAGCGTCATCACCGCCCCTGTCGAGGGGGCTCAGTCAGACCTATCCTCATCACTATATTAAGTATATACTGTTGGGACGCCGCTTTAATTCGGTATGGGTTAAATATAGTTTGTGAGATGAGTCGCGACTTGAATGAGAAATTCCTCTCGGAGCAGATGCTGGGGCTTAGGTCGAACATTATACGTGAGCTTCTCAGCTTCCTCCAGCAGGACGTTATCAGCTTCGCTGGTGGGGCCCCTGATCCGAAGACCTTCCCCAGGGTCGAGAATTTCCAGGAGGCTGTTGAGTATGCCCTCACCAATTATGAGAAGGCTTTCCAGTATGGTACCACGGAGGGACTCCCCTCGTTCAGGAAGCAGATAGCGGCTTTTATGCTTAGGATGATGAGTGTAAAGCTCTCGCCAGAGAATATAGTTGTCTCTGTGGGGAGCCAGGAGAGCCTCGACGTTATAGCTAGGCTATTCCTCGATAGGAATAGCTGGGTAGCTGTGGAGCTCCCCACCTATATAGCTGCTCTACAGGTGTTTAACATCTGGAGACCCCGCTACATAACCGTCCCGACTGATAAGAAGGGTATGGATGTACATGCCCTTGAGAAGAGGCTCCGCCGTCTCTATAGTGATGGGGGGTACCTCAAGTTTGTCTATACCATACCTACTGGCCACAACCCTCTAGGGAGTGTGTTACCCCTTGATAGGAGGAAGCACCTCTTGGAGCTGGCTGAGAGGTATGACTTCTACATCGTGGAGGATGATCCCTATGGCTTCATAACCTATGACAGGGTTCCGCCCCGCCTAATAACCCTTGACGGCGGGGATAGGGTCATCTATCTATCGACCTTCAGCAAGATCTTCGCCCCTGGCTTCAGGCTGGGCTGGCTGGCCGCGTCGGAGGAGGTCGTTAGGAGGGTCGTCCTGGCTAAGCAGGGCACCACCCTCTGTGCACCTCCCTTCAACCAGTTCGTTGTGGAGTACTTCCTACGTAACAGGTGGATCGACTCTAACATCGGTAGGATCAGGGAGGTCTACAGTGTTAAGAGGGATGCTATGGCCGAGGCTATGAGGGAGTATATGCCCCGCGCCATCGACTGGGTCGAGCCCGACGCAGGGTTCTTCTTCTTCACCTACCTGCCTAGGGGGCTCGACGCTATGGAGCTTCTCTATAGGGCGATCGAGGAGGTCAAGGTTGCCTATGTGCCTGGGGAGGGCTTCTACGCCGATGGTTCTGGTAAGAATACTCTCCGCCTAAGCTTCAGCCTACCCACGCCGGACACTATTAGGGAGGGTGTTAAGCGGCTCGGGATGTTCTTTGAGAAGGTTATCAGGGAGGCCGGTGTAGAGGTTGAGAGGGAGGTGATGAGGGAGTAGGGCCTCCCAGGTTTAAACCTATATATATTTAGCCCTATCTCACAAAACCGTTGTCTATGAGTGGTCTCCCAGAGGCTGTCCAGAAGGAGCTCGAGGTCTTCAGGGGGAGGACTAGGAGGTCTAGGGAGATATTTGAGAAGACTGCTCCACTGATCCCCTACGGGGTGAACAGTAACTATAGGGCTTGGGAGCCCTACCCAGTATACTTCTCCAGTGGGAGGGGCTCCAGGGTATTCGACGCCGATGGGAACGAGTATATAGACTATAACCTCGCCTTCGGCGTACTGGTGGCTGGGCATAACCATCCAGCCGTGGTAGAGGCTGTCAAGGAGAGGATTGTTAACGGGACGATCCTGGGCTTCGAGTATGAGAGGGTCTATGAATTGGCGGAGATCGTGAGTAGGAGGTTCAACGTTGAGATGGTTAGGTTCCAGTCCACGGGTCTCGAGGCCACTCTCCACGCGATCAGGATAGCCCGTGGCTATACTGGTAGGGATAAGATCATAAAGTTCCTAGGCCACTACCACGGTAGCCACGACTATGTCCTGGTGGGTACCAAGCCCAACATATATGCGGCTGGGCATGTCAAGTATCCGGCCAGGCCTAAGAGCGGGCCAGGCATACCAGACCTGGCTGTTGAGGATACCTTGGTGGCCCAGTTCAACGACCTCGAGAGTGTGGAGATCCTCCTGTCGGAGCATCCTGACGAGGTTGCAGCCGTCATCCTTGAGCCCGTCGCCATGAACATCGGGCTTGTACCGGCGGATAAGGAGTTTATGTGGGGCCTTAGGAGGCTCTGCGACGAGTATGGGGTGATCCTGATCTTCGACGAGGTCAAGACCTCTGGTAAGCTCTACGGTGGGGCGGAGGAGTACTATGGTGTCAGGCCCGATATGAAGACTATGGCTAAGGCCGTTGCAGGGGGCTACCCACTATCCATCATAGGTGGTAGGAAGGAGATTATGGAGGAGGTTGGGCCTGGTAAGATACCCCATGCAGGGACGTTCAACTCCAACCCATTGGCTGTTGACGCGGCTATAGCAACGCTTACAGAGGCGTTGACGAGGGAGGCTATGGAGAGGAGTGCCAGGCTGAATGAGGAGCTGGCCAAGGCCTATGACGACGTCCTTAGCGATGCTGGTGTGCCCCACAACATAAAGGTGTTTGGGAACAGTGCAACGGTGTTCTTCACCGATAACGAGGTGAAGAACTGGCATGACTTCCTGAGGTATAACCATGTGGGGATGTGGTGGGCCTACTTCATAGCCATGATGAATAGGGGTGTGGTGGCCACCGCACCTGGCTATGATGAGCAGTGGACGATAAGTGTCCAGCATACAGAGGAGGATATCGAGAAGACTATCGAGGCCCTGAAGGATGTAGCCCCGATCCTTAGTGAGGAGATCCCGAGGATCAAGATTATAGAAGCCTTCTAGGAGCCGGGCTACAACCAGTCCAGGCCATATCTACGGGAGGCCAGTCTAGCGGCTAGGTAGAGGAGGGCTCCAGCCATAAACAATATGGTCGAGGCGTTGATCAGGTCGCGCCTCAACCCATGTATCAGGACTGTTAGGGCCGCCCTCTCATCCCTGTCCAGAACTATCTCTATGGAGAGGTATGTAGACTTGTCGGGCCTAAGCGTGTAGCGTGCCACGTCTTCCAGGGCCTCCTCGACTATAGTCTCGCCAGTCTCGGTGTAGAATATCCTCAGCTCTACCCTGCCCTCAGGTATTACCTCTATGAATATGTCTCTTGCAGGGACGTCTATAACCAGGATGTGTGACGACCTTGCGGGCGGCTGGTCGAATATATACTCCCTCTTCAGGTTTGGGGGCTCTGCTATGACTATATGTGTAACCAGGATCGTGATTGCCGCCAGGGCTAGCAGTAGGCCTATGTCACGGATCCTCATCTAGTCCACCTCCCTCCTGTTGAATATGGCTAGGGCTATGACGATGAGTAGGAGTGAGGCCAGGATTACATAGGTGGTGTAGAGGTTGGAGTTGGTTATCGCCCTGTCTATAGACTCGGGATCCAGTAGGAAGATCATTGTAGGCTGTTCAGAGACGACCTTCCTAACAACCTCTATGATCCCCATTGTGTAGTAGGGCTCTATACTGTGTATGAGGTCGTAGCCCTCCTCACCAACGAAGTAGGTGGTGAATATGAAGTCTACGATCGACTTACCCATGACTCCTGAGAATATTGTGACTAGGTCGTTCCTAGTCGCCACGGCGACGAGTATAGATGCGCTCGAGACGATCGCTACATCCCTAACGAAGACTAAGGGGTAGGTGTAGGCCATCTCCCCGAAGCCGAACCTGAGCCCCAAAACCATTACTAGGGATAGGTAGTAGGATACCAGGACTAGGGTGGTCACGACGACTATCTTTGCCAGGAGATACTCGGACCTCCTGATTGGGAGGGATAACATATATCTAAGCCTCTCCCTCCCCAGATCCCTACACAGGGAGAATGCATAGGTGGCTGAGATGCCTAGGATCACCCAGGGGGAGAATACTCCACCATAGAAGTCTATATGGAAGGTCTTCAGGTTGATCAGGTATCCGGATAGGATGGCCCTCTCCAGCACCTGGTCAGAGGGTTCGCCACCCACCACCCTGAGGTTCAGAAGCCCTATACCCTTATTGAAATCGGGGGAGTAGGTAGCCGCGAAGACTATCAGCATTACGAGGAAGGCGTAGGGATAGACACTCTGGCTAAACAACTCGTACTTCAATAATGTTAATACCCTCCTCACCTATAGACACCCCTTAGGAACCAGTCTCCACCACATCGCCTTCACACTATGTCCAAGGGCCTCAGCAACCCCTACATAACCCTCTACATGGAATGAACCATCTCCATCTAATCTTGGAGATGAGGAGCTCCACACACCTATCCACACGATGTACACCCATTTAGCAAATACCCTTCACTACTGAAATGTGATGCCATAATACTTATAGGCATAGTCTAACATCACATAATTTTATGGGTCTGTATAATATCTTAACGGATTCTAACATGACCCAGGCTATACATCTATCACCTGTTGAAGGAGCTATACATAGGAACACCTATGTGCTGAGCCCTCTCAACACTAGTCTCCAATGTTATGTGGCTGGGGTATGCGGATATGGGAGGGATCTGTTAACATCGAGGGGAGTGTGGGGTAATGTACCGCTTTAACCGTCTATTGGGAATTGTTACGGCTCTACTTCTGCTATTACCTCTTCCAGTATTTGCAGAGAATGGCTCGGATGCTATGCCATACCTCTCTGAAGACTCCTATGTAGTATATAGCCTCACTGTAAGTGACGTGATTCCTCTGTCTACAGATGTTGTGTACCCCGGTGTCTTGAAGGATTTGTATGATGTTAATGAGGGGCTGGTTGATAGGAGGTTCAGGCTTACCTATGTTGTTGAGGATATAGGTGTGGATTCCATGGTTATCCGGTATGAGATTGAGAGTCTATCACCAGATATGGAGGTTCTTGATATTCTTGCTGGGCGTTTCACTGTTGATAGGAGGGGCCACTATATTGTGCTTCCCTGGGGGAGGATGCCCTTCCTAACCTTTGTAGATATCTTCAAGGCTGAGGATCTTGCTCGGGGTGAGTACGCGATATATATGGAGAGGTTCAACGCGAGTATAGTCGATATTGAGGTTTCCGATGTGGGTACGATAAATCATTTGGATTGGTATTATAGAGCCTTTGAATTCACAATATTTATGGAGGTTTTAGTGTCGTATCCAGAGCTCAATGTAACTATCGACCTAAGTCCAATGTTCACGTGTAGTTTTGATGCTGTCTCGGGTGTGGCCTACAGATGTATGTCCTTCCTCCCGGAGCTTATCGAGCGCGACTTATTCGTTAGGGTTGGTCTGTCTCTCCTAGATACTAATCTGCCGCTCAGCGAGTTGCCGATTCTAAGTTTTGAGGGGCTGTTATTTATGTTCACCAGGACACAGAGAGCACTGAGTCTGGTGAACCCTTTGCTAGGCCTCCTATTTGGCCTGCTACCATTAGCTTTGATAATGCTTCTCATATATGTCGTGGTGAGGATTGTTAGGAGGCTTAGGGGCTGACCCTCTCCTCAGGCCTGGTCCGAGTATATCTTCTCCCTGAAGATCCTTGTGAGTATGTCCTCCACTGGTTTGAACTCGTATATCTCTATCCTGTTCTGTTCGGCGGTCTCCACCAGTTTTCTGAGCGTCTTGTTTGGCTCCCCTGTCTCGAGGACTATTCTGCTCCCCTCCACCCAGTAGTTATCTATCGTATCTATCCCCTCAAGCAGTCTGTAGAGGGCCTCACTGTTGTTGGATGTCACGACGTATCTATACGGCTTCATAGTCTCGTAGTAGTGGGCTAGCCTCTTCGACTCCACTACGCGCCCCCTGTTTATCAGTATCACCCAGTCACACACCTCCTCGAGCTCTGGGAGTATGTGGGACGCTATCACCACGTTCCTCTCACTCCTTATCTGCTTAATATAGTCCATCACCTTCAGTCTACTGCCTATGTCGAGGTTTGCGGATGGCTCGTCTAGTATTACGAGTTCCGCCTCGGGGTTTGCGAAGGCGTTTATTAGGCCCATCCTCTTAAGCATGCCCGCGGAGTATGTTGATATCTCCCTATCCAATGCATACTCCATCTCGAAGTATCTAACCATATCCATGAGGCTATCCATCGATACCCCGTAGAGGTCTGAGAGGAACTTTATGAACCTTCTACCAGTAAACCGTCTAGGGAGCTCCATATCCTCAAGTAGTAGGCCCAGCCTATCCCTAACTCTACTCCCCTCGCTCCATGGATCCATGCCGAAGACCTCCACCTCTCCGCTGCTGGGCTTGACTAGGCCAACCACAATGTTCATCAACGTTGTCTTCCCAGCGCCGTTGGGGCCTATTACACCTGTTATGCCACCCCCAATCGTTAGGGTGACGTCCCTCAAGGCGTGTACCCTGCCGAAGTACTTGTTCAGCTTCTCAGTCCTGACTAGGCCCACGCCAGAAGTCATCCCATGAACTAGATATAGTCCCATTATATTTAACTAAAATCCTCGTGCTACAGTCTACAGATGAGTATAGATTTTGGTTTTTATCTACATTGGATCTGGACTGGAGCAATAGCCTAGCCACACTCCTCAGTCATTGGATAGCGGTAAGTATGCCTTTGAGAAGTGGTTGGGAGCTTATCTAGAATTTATATTTTTCGTTGGTGTGTTGAGACGATATTACGCCTGGTTTCAGTATTGTTTCCTATGAGTCTTCTAGTCTTCCTCTGTCGTAAGGTAGGGATTTGTCCTTCAGTGATATGCCGTGGGATATTTAGGGGATAGGTAGTCTCTACAGGTTTAGGAGCTCCTCCAGCCTCTCTATCACCCTGACCTTTGTCTGGTCCACCTGGTCTCTGTATCCGTATCTGTCTAGGAGTATGGTCTCTACCCCCGCCTCTAGTGCTGGGTATATGTCGTACTGTGGATATGCCGATACGTGGATCCACCTGTCGCTTGGGAGTCTTTTACGGGCCTCTATGAATACTCTTGGGTCTGGCTTGTAGATCTTGATGTCCTCTGCGACTATTATGTGGCGGAACTCCACGCCTATATGCTCTATACTCTTCATTATGAAGTCTCTATCGGTGTTGGATATTATTCCTAGCTCGACACCCTTCTCCACCAGCCTCGCGAGTGGGTCATGCACGTCTGGGAAGGGTCTCCAGTCGTAGATGGAGTAGGTCAGCCTCTCAAGGGTCTCCTCATCATATTCTAGGCCTAGCTTCTCGAGGGCGTATTTGAAGCCTATCCTCAGGATCTCTCTGTAGGGCCTGTATACACCGCTGCTAACTAGTTCCCAGTCCTTCTCTCCCCAGTATTTTATGAAGCTGTCTACCTTCTCCTCCTCGCCGGGGTATAGTTCTAGGAAGGCTTTCTTGGCTCCTCCGAGCCAGTCTATCAGGGTTCCGTAGCAGTCGAAGGTTATAATCATAATATGGATATTTCCACTCTGCCTGGTATAATAACCTTGGCGTCCCCGTTAATACATGTATTTACCCCGCCGGTTCGAAACCTTATCCAGAGTTATTAAATCCTCTGGTGGATAGTTAGTAATCAATGCTGTACTACATTATACTGACCCAGGTCTGTGGATTGAAGTGTATCTACTGTATGAATGAGCCTAACCCTAGGATCATGCCTATACATCTCGAGGTGGATGTAGAGAGGATACGCCGCTTCATATCTCGCGACCCTGAGGCGGTGATATGTTTCTATGGTGGGGATCCCTCGATGAGGGGTGACCTGGTTAGGCTCATTATGGACCGTGTACCTGCTAAGCACTATGTTATCCAGACCAATGGTGTCATGCTCCATAGGCTGGGTGACGACTATATCCGGAGGTTCGACACGATCCTCCTTAGCATCGATGGGGGTAGGGAGGTTACAGACTATTACCGTGGAAGGGGTGTGTATGACAAGGTCTTGGAGAGGGCTAGGTATGTTAGGAGTGTGGGGTTTAGGGGTGACCTGGTCGCCCGTATGGCCGTCTCCTCCAAGACGGATATCTATAGGGAGGTTACCCATCTACTCTTCCTCGACGGTCTCTTCAGCCATGTACATTGGCAGCTAGATGTGCTCTGGGACTACCCCCCTATGCAGAGGTATAGCGACTTCGACTCCTGGCTGGAGAGGTATAACGAGGGTGTCTCTAGGCTTGTGAGGCTATGGATAAGGGAGATGGAGAATGGTAATGTTCTTGGGATAGCACCCTTCAAGGGGCTGATGTGGAGTATGCTGACTGGTGAGCGTAGGAGGTATCTCCGCTGCGGCTCAGGTATAGATGCCTTCGCCATAGCTACTGATGGTAGGATACTGGCCTGCCCGATAGCCCCTGAGTTTAGGTTTAATGTTGTGGGGCATATCGATAGGGACACGCCGGAGAGCCTCCCGGGCAGGGCGGTGGTTGGTGAGCCCTGTAGGTCCTGTAGCTACTTCGACCTATGTGGGGGTAGGTGTCTATTCACGAATAAGACGATGTTCTGGGGTGAGGATGGTTTCCACAAGGTCTGTAGGACTGTCTTCCACCTTATAGATGAGTTGGAGAGGGTTAGGCCCCGGGTCGTGGAGCTTGTGAGGGAGGGTATAGTGAGCCTCGGGGATATCAGGTATCCACCCTACACGAATAGTGTGGAGATAATCCCCTAGAGGCGGCGTATAAGGTCGATAAGGTCTGTCAATACGGCGTAGCCGGTCTCCTCCCTACCAGCCCCGGGGCCGCTGAGGAATATCCTTCCGAGGTACTCCGTCTCTATGATGACACCGTTCTCAACTCCTCTGAGCATCCTTAGGGGATGATCCTCGGAATACTCCCTGGGCTCTACCCTGTAGTCGCCGGGCTCTACAGAGAGGACGTACTTGGTTCCCACCCTATACCCAGCCTTCTCTAGGTATGTCCTTAGGCTCGTCCTCCTGATCATCCTGGGGGTTACCTGCCTCCCCTCTATCAGGCTAGCCAGTATCGAGGCCTTCGCTGCTAGGTCGTGGCCATCTATATCCATGCTTGGATCGGCCTCTGCATAGCCCTTGGCCCTCGCCTCCTCCAGGGCCTCGCTATATGTCAGGCCCTCCTCCATCCTCGTCAATATGTAGTTCGTAGTCCCGTTGAGGACTCCCTCCACCCTCTTTACAAGCCCTCTATCCATCCCGTATAGGAGGGTCTTTATCAGTGGTGTCCCACTCATCACGGTGCCCTCGAAGCCTAGGTATAGCCCCTTCTCACTGGCCAGTGTGAGTAGATCGTATAGATTGAGTGCTATGGGGCCCTTATTGGTGGTTATGACGTGCTTCCCCGTCTCTAGGGCCGTCTTTACATGGCTATACCCCGGCTCCCCAGTCTCTATATTGGTTGGGGTGAGCTCCACAACCACGTCGTGATATCCCTGCTTGATAACCTCCAATGTATCCACCTCGTCATGATAGCCCTCTCCATATCCCACGAGCCTACCCTTCTCCCTGACCAGTCTAAGGGCCTTGGCGAGGTCTACTCCACCCTGGTCGATAACGCTCCCCTTCACCGGGTCCACTATGGCGGTGACCCTTATCTCCCGACCCATCACCTTGTAGCCTTTCTCGAGGAGGATCTTGGCCAGCCCCGTGCCAACGTTTCCAAAGCCGACTATACATAGCCTGAGCTCCATAGACTAGTATTTCCCAGTCTCGATGGATAAAGATGACGCCTCTACTCGGGCATGGTTCTCATGTTTTAAATCGTTTATCAGGGGAGTTTCCTTGCTATGAGGAAGAGGCTCACGCCTGAGAGTCTCCTAGAGATCACACTGGTATCCGACCCGAGCTTCTCACCAGATGCCGACAAGATCCTCTTCACCGTTACCAGGATGGATGGCGATAGGGATCGATACCTCTCGACCCTATGGCTCATGGACTATGGAGATGGTCATCACGAGTCTGTCACGAGTGGCCCTTCAGACTTCTGTGGGAGGTGGAGCCCCAGCGGGGCTAGGATAGGCTTCCTGAGCCGGAGGGGCTTCAAGGATGATGAGAGGGGCGTCTCGCTCTGGGTAACTGATCTGAGGGGTGAGCCCCGGGAGCTCTACAGGAGTAGGAACGGAATAGTATCCTGGTCATGGATAGATGATGGGAGGATACTCATCCTGGAGAGGACGGGTGAGGTTGAGGAGGATGTGAAGAGGATTGAGCGCCTCCCCGTATGGTTCAATGGGGCGGGCTTCGTCTACAGCCTCTATAACAGGGCCTATGTCCTGGACGCCTATGGAGGCGTTAAGAGGGAGGCTACGCCCGAGGATCTCCATGTCGTCGATGCTGCTATGTCTAGGGATGGCCGTCTACTAGCCTATATATCTAGGGATGAGGAGCTGAGGCCCTACGTGACGAGTCTACACATCATGGATATGGAGACTGGGGAGGAGGAGACCCTCCTATCGGGATACACGCTGTGGAGCGTCGCTTGGAGCGGGTCCGGCCTACTGGCTGTGCTGGGCCATGACAGGGCGAGGGGCTTCGCCACGCATAACAGGATATACATAGTCCATCCGGTGGAGATGGATCTAGTGGCCATAGTCAGGCCGGGGATATACAACGTATCCAATACCGTGAACTCAGATGTTAGGGGGCCCTCCTGTAGCAGGAGGATGGTCTGGGATGGTGAAGACCTATACTTCCAGGTCTCTAGGAAGGGTAGGGTAGTCCTCTACAGGGCTTCCCCACCGGGCTGGGACGCTAAGCCATTCCTCGATCTGGGTGATATGTCTATAGATGAGTTCGACGTCAGGGATGGGAGGCTAGTCTTCACCGCTATGTCGTTTGACCGGCCTAAGGAGATCTATATCTATGAGGATGGGGAGCCACGTAGAGCTACGCGTTTCACGGAGGGGTTTAGGGAGAAGTACTACCTTGCATCCCCACTCCACTTCAGGTTCACGGCCTCCGACGGTGCTAAGATCGATGGCTGGGTCTTGAAGCCTAGGGGTAAGGGTCCCTTCCCATGGATCCTATATATCCATGGCGGGCCTAAGACGATGTTTGGACCGTCGTTCATGGAGGAGTTCCAGCTCTACGTCTCTAGTGGGTATGCAGTGGTATTCACCAATCCCAGGGGGAGTGATGGCTATGACGAGGGATTCGCCGATATTAGGGGCCGCTATGGGGAGAGGGACTATATGGACTTGATGGAGGCTGTAGACCATGTCCTTGAGAAGTTCGACTTCCTCGACCGGGATAGGATTGGGGTGGCTGGTGGGAGCTACGGAGGCTTCATGACGAACTGGATAGTTACCCAGACCGATAGGTTTAGGGCTGCAGCTACTATGAGGCCGATCTCCGACTGGGTCTCGATGTTCGGGACCACGGATATAGGCTTCTACTTCGTAGAGGATCAGATTGGCTGTAGCCCCCTAGAAGATATAGCTAGGTGTATCGAGAAGAGCCCTGTGGCCCATGCCTCGAGGGTTAGGACGCCCACCCTGATTATCCACTCGATGAATGACTATCGCTGCTGGATGGACCAAGCCCTGATCTTCTTCACAGCCCTTAAGAAGGCTGGTGTCCCAACGAGGCTAGTGCTCTTCCCCAAGGAGGATCATGACCTGAGCCGTAAGGGGAAGCCTAAGCATAGGGTTGAGAGGCTTAAAGAGCTCCTAGGATGGTTTGATAAGTGGCTTAAGGGTGGGTCTGGTGAGGAGTAGTATACCCTTCCTACTCCTCCTATCCATAATATTTACCGATCCACAGGCCGTGTATGCATATCCAACCGAGGTATGTGGATATATAGACAGGATTGTTGATGGGGACACGGTTTGGATCGTTGTCGAGGAGATGGAGAGGGAGATTCCCGGTGTATCCGTTGGGGACCTGATAAAGGTGAGGCTCGCGGATATCAATGCTCCTGAGCTTGGCACGCCCGAGGGTGAGGAGGCGTCCGACGCCCTCTATAGACTTGTCTCGAGTATTGGGTGGGACGCCTGCCTAGATATTGATGACCAGGGGGTTTTCGACCCATATGGGAGGGTTGTAGCGATCCTATACCTGGTCTCTGAGGATGGCTTGGTGAATGTAAATGCCTATATGGTGAGGGAGGGCTACGCGGTATATAAGGACTATCCCAACGAGTTTGGTAGGGAGGACATACTCGGTGGGGATACAGCTGAAGTCCCTGAGCCTAGGGATGGGGATGACCTCACGATCTATATCATCTTCCTCCTGGCTGTGGTGCTGCTCCTCCTCGCTAGGAGGAGGGTCTTCCTCCCGAGGCGCTAGCCTTATCGGGAAATGATATATGATGTATATACATCACCAAGGATTTACTTACAGGTTCATAACAAATACCATGGTGAAAGGTATGAAACGCTTATATAACGATGTGTCCTGATAATCTTTAGAATCTATTTTAAGGTGGTGGAAGTGTCGGAGATAAGGCTGGATATCAGTAAGTACTTCAGGGAGGATGGCTATGTAAACTATGACGAGCTTAGCAAGGTCAAGGACAGCATGATCTTCGCCCTCGTCGGCCAGAAGGTCGTCGAGGAGACGATGCCTAAGGAGGGCGTCGACTTCCAGTTTAAGATCAGGGCTAAGGTCCCCCTTAGGGAGGGGGAGAAGAGGGTTAAGAGCACACTGAGCATCTGTCCCGAGTGTAGGAGCCTGATCAGGGCTGTGGTCTTCGAGAGGGATGGGGCTATCTACATCAGGAAGGTATGCCCAGACCATGGTGAGGTGGAGGAGGTATACTGGAGCGATGCAGAGTTCTTCTATAAGAAAAGTAAGGAGTCCTATGATGGGCATGGGGTTAGCAACCCATTCGTAGACCTGGTCAACCCATGTCCATACAACTGTGGGCTGTGTGCACGCCATAAGAGCCACACGGCCCTCCTAAACCTGGTCATAACCAATAGGTGCCACCTATCATGCTGGTACTGCTTCTTCTATGCGGAGGCGGCGGGCTATATCTATGAGCCGACCCTAGACCACATCAGGTTCATGATGGAGTCGGCTAGGAGTATGGAGCCCGTCCCCGCCATGGCCCTACAGATAACTGGTGGAGAGCCTACTCTTAGGGAGGATCTAGTGGATATCGTGAAGATGGCTAAGGAGCTGGGCTTCATCCATGTCCAGCTCAACACCACAGGTATAAACTTCGTGGGTAGGCCTGAGTATCTCAGGGAGCTTAGGGAGGCTGGTGTGAACACGCTCTACATGAGCTTCGACGGTGTTACTCCATACACTAATCCGAAGAACCATTGGGAGGTCCCCTTCATATTCGACGCGGCTAGGAAGGCTGGGATGGGTATAGTCCTGGTCCCGACGGTGATCAGGACTGTTAATGACCATGAGGTTGCCCAGATGCTCTACTTCGCCCTGAAGCACAACGATGTTGTGAGGGGTCTTAACTACCAGCCGGTAAGCCTGGTTGGTAGGATGCCTAAGCATGAGAGGCAGAGGCTCAGGATAACTATCCCCGATGTTGTCAAGCTTGTGGAGGAGGGCACCAATGGAGAGGTCTTGATGGATCACTGGTTCTCAGTCCCGTTCACAGCCCCGATCAGCGAGTTCGTTGAGCTAGTGACTGGTGAGCACCAGTTCAAGATGACTAACCACTTCGCATGTGGCGTCGCCACCTACATCTTCCAGGACCAGAAGACTGGTAAGATAACCCCGCTGCCGAAGTTCATGGATGTGGAGTCCTTCGCCGAGTATATCAAGGAGCTGAATGAGTATATGAGGAAGGGCGGTAGTAGGAAGATGGCCCTGATGAAGCTCCTCTCCAAGATACCCAGCTTCATAGATAGGAAGTATGTGCCTGAGCAGCTGAGGAAGAGGGGTAGGATCTACAAGATGTTCTTCGACATCTTTGTGAGGCATGACTACAGCTCACTGGGTAAGTTCCACCTCAACACGCTATACGTCGGTATGATGCACTTCCAGGACGAGTATAACTATGACGTTGCCAGGATACAGAGGTGTGACATCCACTATGTCGGGCCAGACGGGAGGATAATGCCGTTCTGTACCTACAACGTCATGCCGGAGATGTATAGGGATAGGCTGATCAAGAGGTACTCCATGAGCCTCAAGGAGTATCTGAGGAGGACTGGGCTCAAGAGCCTGAGCCAGGAGAGGTATAAGAGGAATATCAAGAAGCTTGAGTCCGACCCACTCTACAGGCAGACCTACGAGGGCTTCTGGGATCCGGACAGCATCAGCTACGAGGAGAAGAAGAGGATCTCCATCAAGTTTGGAATACCCGTGGTGGAGTAGTCCCTCCACACCCAAACATTTTTATAGATTCCTCATCCATAGTAACCCTCCTCCATCGGTTCCTATTTATATTCACGACGGGATATTCAATAGTCTTTTAAATAGGTTCTGGGGTGTCTCCTAATGGCTAGGTTCGTCTCTAAGCTGGAGGGTATAGAGACTCTATATACCTTTAACGACCTCGTCCTCCTGCCTGGGAAGTCCTATGTCGAGCCGAGGGAGATCGACCTATCAACCTATGCGGCTAGGGGGCTCAGGATAAACCTGCCATTCATCTCATCCCCTATGGACACTGTTACCGGCTCGGAGCTGGCTATCTCCCTGGCTAGGGAGGGGGGCCTCGGTATTCTTCATAGGAACTGTAGTGTGGATGAGCAGGTCGAGATGGCTAGGAGGGTGAAGAGGGCTGAGTCGAGGATTATTAGGGATGTCGTTGTAGTGACTCCTGACACGACTGTCGGGGAGGCCTATAGGATCATGGAGGAGAAGAATATCCATGGCCTCCCAGTGGTGGAGGATGGGGATAGGCTTGTGGGTATAGTTACGTGGAGGGATATCAGGTATAGTGACCGGGGGCTCAGGGTCTCCTCAGTGATGACGCCTAGGGATAGGCTTGTAACGGCTAGTGAGGAGGTCTCTCTGGAGGAGGCTAAGCAGCTTATGCATGAGCATAGGGTTGAGAAGCTACCGATAGTTGATGGTGAGGGGAGGCTCAGGGGCCTCATAACCTTTAGGGATATCTCCCTGAAGGGTAGGTATCCAATGGCTAGTAGGGATGAGGATGGTAGGCTCCTGGTAGGCGCTGCCGTGTCTCCCTTCGACCTTGAGCGTGCCAAGAGGCTTGATAGATATGTAGATGTCATCGTCACTGATGTGGCCCACTTCCACAACGAGAATGTGATTAGGGCCGCTGCTAAGATGGCTAGGGAGATATCCGCCAGGTTCGTGGTGGGTAACCTTGGTACTAGGGAGGCCGTCCTCGAGGTCTTGTCGAGGATAGAGAGGGTGGATGGCCTACGTATGGGTATGGGTAGCGGCTCGATCTGCACCACCAGCGTGGTGACCCGTGTAGCTGCACCCACCCTCTACGCCACTATACAGGCTGCAGACGCCCTCGACGAGCTGGGCCTCCATGGGGAGATACCTGTCCTGGCCGATGGCGGTATAAGGAATACTGGGGACATAGCCCTTGCACTGGCTGCCGGCGCCTCGGCTGTCATAATGGGTAACGTGTTTGCAGGTACACGTGAGAGCCCCGGTAGGCTCATCGCTATACAGGGGAAGTACTATAAGGAGTACTACGGCATGGGTAGCGCAAGGGCAAGGGCTAAGAGGGCGGGGCTAGACAGATATTCCAAGCCGTCGAAAGATATTGATGAGGGTGTCGAGGGCTGGGTCCCGTATAGAGGCTCGGTATCAGATGTAGTTGGTGAGTTGAGGGCTGGTCTGCAGGCGGCTATGGGTTATGTGGGGGCCTCAAGGATAGCGGAGATGTGGGAGAAGGCCCGGTTCGCATATATACCTCCACAGGGCTCGTTGGAGATCAAGCCACACGACATATTTATACCTGGCTAGCCCAAGTATCTACACTGGTTTAATGCCCCCCACAAAACATTTTTCCCTTTTATGCCGGTGGTCTATAGGATTGTTCTCGACTACTATAACTCCTACCACGACTTCAAGCTTAGGATGGATGGGAGGCTGTATAGGAGGGTCGGTGGCTCATGGGAGGAGGTTGAGGGTGTGGAGATCGATCCTGATAAGCCCTTCATACTCTTCTTCGAGAGGGTCTTCACACACTATATGAGGAAGCTGACCTTCAACGATATCGTCACGGCTGATGAGTATGACCTGGTGGTCTATAAATACGAGTCTGACGATCCGGGGCTTATGAGTATACATAGGGTTGACTGGGAGCGCCCCATACCACCCGTGACGAAGTACCATATTTATAGGATCCTGGATGGCGAGGAGTTCTTCGGGGGCTTCGATAGGGAGGAGGCGGAGAAGATTATTAGGGAGGAGGGTGTGGACTTCCCTCTTCTATAGCCTGTGGTATGGGACTACCCTGAGCTCCGGGGTGGCCACGTCGAAGTGGAAGTATAGGTTGTACTCGCCCAGCATCTCCCCATGGTCGGCTGTTATCACTGTGTAGCCCCTATTCTCCTCCGCTATTAGGCGTGCATATCTCGCGGCCCTCTCCAGGTTATCCATGTAGAGCCTCCATAACGCCTTGTCTGCCTTGGCTCCTAGGGCTCTGCGTAGCATGGGTATGTAGACGTATTCGAAGCCTAGGCCTACGCCGTCTCTACGGGTCTCCCTATCCAGCCTATTGATGAGGTGGTTGAGCCTGGGTGTCGCTAGGTAGGGTGTGTGGGGCTGCATGAAGTGTATAACCAGTCTATAGTCCCTCCCTAGGCGTAGCCCCCTAAGCCTCATCCTAGTCCTTACCATCCGGTAGGCCCTGTAGACCCTCTCCGGCGGGACTGCACCGGTATCTGGGTCGCTGTTCCTCCATACCTCCACTATGTCTAGGAACTTGTCGGCGAGTCTATATCGGAAGTATCGGTGTAGATGCTTCATCGCCCCTATAGACTTGTTGGCGAATATGTTTCCCGATATGTATATCGTGTCCCTCCAGTCTCCCCCTAGCCACGTCCTCACGAGCCAGTGGGGTGTTATCGATGCGGGGCTGTATACGGGTTTAAGCCTTCCCCAGTGGGGCCTCTCCCTACTCATGAGGTAGGCGTCGTATCTACATGCGTCTAGTATGACTAGGACGTTCCAGTCCCTCCTCTCTATGAGGCTCCTCTGATCGGTGAGCCTGGGCCTTGTATATCCACCCAGCCTGTCTATCACCCGGCTGGAGAGCCTGCTCAGTATTAGGCCGGGGATGACGCCCCATCTAAAGGAGTATCTGGCTAGTTGGGCCGCCCGTCTAAGGAGTGTCCCGATCTCTACTTCCCCGGCCATGCACCTATTATAGCATGGATCCCTACTTGTATCTGTCTATTATCATTGCTTCGCAGACCTTGCACTCCTCTATATCGACGTCTGGCTCGAGTGTCTTGTGGACCTCGCAGATATACTCCTTCGCCATGATGTACATGATTATATCGTTTATCTCCTTGATCAGCTCCTCCTTGGTCGGCTTCTCACGGTGTATCTTCTCGGCCAGCCTCTTTATCCTCTCGGTGACGTCTGGATACTTGGCCACCTCCTGGATATACTTGCCCCTGCTGTGGGTCAGGTAGTAGGATACGCTTGCCTGTGTGATGTAGAGGTGTCTAGCGATCTCCATCTGTTTATACCCATACTTCTCGGCAAGCTCCCTTACGAGGATACTTCTTATCGCTGGTAGTATCGTCTTGACTATTACCTCGTAGGGGGTGAACATCTTCTCCCAAAAAGTATATAATGGTATGTATAGAGGATATAAAACGGGGCTATGGGGGCATATGCCTGGTGAACCACTGGGCCACGCTCTCCATGTAGTGCTCCCTGTTACGCCTCTTAACGACGCCGTGCCCCTCATCCTCGTATATGATGAGCTTTGTCTCCACACCCTTCTCCGATAGTCTCCGATACATCTCTATACTCTCCTCTACAGGTACCCTCGGGTCGTTCCTCCCATGTATGAGGAGTAGGGGTGTCTCCACCCTATCGATATAGTATATGGGTGACAGCCTCCTGAGGGTCTCAAGGTCCTTCTCTAGGCTGCCGTACTTATACTCTCTATGGCTCCTTCTCCACGGCCCCGTGTTCCTCAGGAAGGTCTCTAGATTCGCTATCCCGACTATTGATACAGCTGCCTTGAAGAGCTGGGGGTGGTGGGTCACCATGTATAGGGTGACGTATCCACCGTAGCTCCCACCCATGATCCCGAGCCTATCGGGGTCTGCCAGGCCTGTCTCTATGAGGTATCTAGCTGCTTCGTATACGTCTCGTAGGCTGTCGACCCTCTTCTCCACCCTATCCATCTCCTTGAAGGTCTTTCCATATCCGGTTCCGCCTCTATAGTTTGGCTGGGCGACGGCGTAGCCCAGTGATACTAGGCCCTGGATCATCGGGCTGTACATCGGCCTGCTCTGGGACTCCGGCCCCCCATGGGGGTTTATAATGGTTGGGTGGGGCTTCTCCCGGTTCCTGGGCCTGTATAGGAGGAGGTCTATCTCGAGGCCGTCGAATGACTGGTAGGTATGTATCTCTGGCTCGACTATCGTGTCCCATAGATCCTCTATCTCCCTGGGGTATAGTATCGGTTCCAGCCTATCGTCGACCAGCCTCCATATAGACTCTCCATACTTGACTGTGTTCATGGATATGGTGGCCTCTCCATCTACGTCTATATAGGTCACGACGCCCATGGGCTTCTCGATCTCCTCCTCACCTATGTAGAGTCTTGAGTCTCCCCTCACGTTTAGGCTGTAGATTATCTCTCCGTCGCTGGTGACGCCGTAGGTCTCTACTCCCCACTCCTCGTTTATTATCGGCTCTATCCCCCCGCCGACCCTGTAGAGGGCTAGGTAGGGGGTCTCCTCCCCTATATCTGTGACTATGTATAGGCTGTCCCCGTCCCTCCATCGGGGGAGGTATACCACGTCTCCCCCACCGCCTATCCTGTCTATCACCCTTCCAGTCTCCCGCTCAATTATTAGTAGCTCCACGTCCGAGGAGCTTCTGAATACCTGTGCGTATAGGAGCTCTCCATCCCTGCTCATGCCTGAGCCGTAGAGCCCGGTCTCGGGGCCGTATATGAACTCCTCCTCCCCGTCCTCCAGCCTATATATGTATAGTCCGAACTCGGATCCCCACTCCCTGTTTGATGTGTAGGGTATCTCATACGTCTCTCCAGGCGTGCCTATATGGTTTATGCTCCTCCCATCCCCGATCTCGGCAAGTCTCCACCCAGCGTTGTCCAGTACCGTTATCCTCCACCTCTCGTTACCGGCCTCGTCATGGTTTACTACGACTAGCTTCTTCCCAGGGTCTAGGGTATAGCCTATGACCCTATCCACGTCGAGTAGTAGGGTCTCGGCTCCGCCTATCATCTGGTATAGCTTGGGCCTCCCCTCCTTGTCCGATATGTAGAGGAGCTTCTCACCTATTCTCCGGCCCAGCCTGTATGCGTAGATCTCTAGGAACCTCTTCACTCGCCTCACCCCTATCTAGGTAGGGCTAGGTACCTAGCGATCAGGTATTTCTCGGCCCTCCTCAGATCTTCTAGGGCCTCCTCCCTATCCGCCTCCCTAGACGTTACCACTGTGTATCCTCCTCTATAGCCGTGCTTCACGACCCTTGTGGGGACGCTCCCCTTGTGCTCCACGTGGCCGGAGCCGGTCAGTATGTATCCGGCCCTGTACCGCCTGCTTAGCTCTACGATCCTCCTAGCCATGACCTCATCTTTGAAGGACTGTGCCAGGAGGAGGGCCTCTGGGTCGAGCCTAGCCATGGGCCCCTCCCTCGGGATTAGTTGTAGGAACCTCTCCCTATACTCCTCCCCTGCGTCTAGGTCGTCTATACTTAGGCCGTATCTCGCTAGTAGCCTCTCTACACCCTCCTTGTCGCCGGACATGTATAGCCTGACGAGTTGTGAGGCGTATATCCTCGGGGGCATGAGCCCATATATGGGTATCCCCATGTCGCGGGCCCACTCGATTAGTGGCCTGTAGTACTCGAGGTCGAAGCCCTCGGGCCCCTCCTCATACCTCTCTACGAGCTCCTCCCACTCTATATCGCCCTCTAGGAAGGCCTCCAGGATCTCCTGCTGCTCCTGGTTGAAGTGCTCCATACCTATGTATAGCTCACCACCCTTCCCCATGATACGCCTCAGTATGTCTAGGGATAGGCTTATTATCCATCTCCTCTGGTGTACCTCGCCCAGGTAGATCGTCAGTCCACCCTCTTGGGAGGCCTCCTCCACGACCCTGTCTATGGAGGCCTCGGCTCCACTGGTGATCTCTATCAACATGTAGTCGGGGGTCATCACGGATATCCCTTATCCCTAGGTATGGCTCCCAACACCTAAATATATGGCTACTTCCTCAGGATGACTATTGACTCCTCAGCCACCCCTATCTTTACCGTCCTGCTCCTAGTCGCTATCCTCTTGTTAACTATCCATATCTCAGCCTCTCTAAAGCCTATTCCCTTGGCCATCTCGGCCAGTATCCTGTCGGATGGTATGACTCTGTCGGGGTATATCCCCTGGCCTATGACTATGGCTGCCCTGCCATTCCTCCTCAGGACTCTATACATCTCCTCCACTGCCTGTCTAAGATCGGTGAAGTAGGCCCTCGCCCCTGGCGGGAGGTCTTCATACTCCTTTGGGAGTTCTAGTACGTCCTCCCTGCTGAAGGTTAGGCCTATGTAGCTTCTTATCGGGTTGACCCTCGTGTCTCCATACACTAGTAGGTATTCTATCTCGTAGAGGGTGGTGTACTCTATCTTGTTCAGGTATGGGGGTGAGGTTATCACCGCGTCTATCTCCTCCTCACCCAGCATGGTTAGCCTCCTGGCGTCGCCCTGGTATAGGGAGTGCTCCACATCCTTGAGTGGGAGGCTCTCGACGTCGCTTATCATCATCTTGACCGTCCTCCGGAACATCTCCTTGAAGGGTGGGACGTGTTTCTTTGGGACTATCTTAACCCTGCTCCCGTCCTTGAAGGCGTATCCCGCCTTGTTCGCGGCTGATATTAGGGCTGTGTAGAAGAAGTTTCTATACCTCGCCTCGGGTATCTCCTCTATCGCCTCCCTATATAGTATGATGTCGTAGAGGTTGTGGCGTGGGAATGCCTTCAATAGGAGTGGGTGCTGCCCAGATAGGTCTACCCTCCCCCTCCTAGACATTATCTCGCTGGATATCTCCCTCAGCCTGTCGACGTCGTAGTCTGAGGTCTTGGCCTCGGCCACCATCTTGAATAGGGGGCTGACCTCCACCCCAACAGTGTTTATACCCAGCTCCCTACACGTCAATGGGGTTGTCCCCACGCCCATGAATGGGTCGAGGACTGTGTCTCCCCCTCCTATCTTGAACCTCCTAATCATGTATTCAACAAGGTGGCGGGAGAAGCCCTCCTTGAAGTAGAACCATCTATGGCGGGGTAGGTCCTTATTAGGCTTGAAGGTTGCATATTCTCCTAGGTCTAGCCTCTCAACTATCTTCGTCATCGCTACATAGTATGGACATGATATGCTGGGTATTAAGACCCTGTAGGTGGGCCTAGGTGTGGAGGGCTGTGTTCAGGGGTGTGGAGCTTGAGGGGGATAGCCATGTCTACAGGCCTGCCGAGGACACCCTACTCATAGCCTCGGTGGCAGAGGAGATCAGCAAGGATGTATCAGCACTAGATATTGGGACCGGCTCAGGCGTATTGGCTATCCTCCTGGGTATGAGGGGTGTCTACACGGTCGGGACAGATATCTCCTGGGGTGCCCTGGCCTGGGCGTCTAGGAATATTCTACGTAACGGAGTCGATGGATATGTGGATCTCGTCTTGGCTGATGGGTATGAAGCCTTTAGGTGTGGCTTCGGCCTAGTCCTTATCAATCCCCCCTACCTACCTGGGGATCCCTCTACAATGGTGGATAGTCAGTTCCTGGGTGGTGAGGGTGGTGTGGAGACCCTATCGAGGGTTTTGGATAGGCTTAGGGGGTGCGGCTCAGAGGTCTATGTAGTGGTCTCTAGCCTGACGAGGTATGAGGAGATACTTGATAGGTATGGGGGTCGTATAGTGGATAAAATGGATATGGGTGGGGAGGAGCTCCTACTCCTCCGCCTCAGACCTTGACGAATTCACGGAGCTTCTCAATATTCCGTTTGATCTCCTCCTCTGGATAGTCGTAGGGCTCTAGCTTGCCCTCTATGAATTCTTCGTAGGCCTTCATATCGAAGAATCCGTGCCCACTAAGGTTGAAGAGTATAACCCTCTCCTCACCCTTCTCCTTGGCCTCGAGAGCAAGGTCTATCGCAGCCTTCACCGCGTGGGCAGACTCTGGGGCTGGTAGTATCCCCTCTGTGGTGAAGAATAGCTTCGCCGCCTCGAAGACCTCGACCTGGTTATAGGCTACTGCGTCTATCTCCCCCTTGTCCTTCAGGAGGCATAGTGTGGGTGCGTCGCCATGGTATCTGAGCCCCCCTGCATGTATGGGTGGGGGGATGAAGGTGTGTCCCAGGGTATACATCTTTAGCAGTGGTGTCATCCTACCCGTGTCTCCGAAGTCGTAGGTATAGACACCCTTCGTTAGTGTTGGGGCTGCTGTTGGCTCTACTGCCAGGAGCTTGGGGTCGGCCTTGCCCATCTTCTTCAACATGTAGAATGGATATGCTAGGCCTGCGAAGTTACTGCCTCCCCCGACTGCCCCCACCACGTAGTCGGGCATCATGTCTATCATCTCCATCTGCTTGATCGCCTCAAGCCCAATGATGGTCTGGTGCATGAGGACGTGGTTGAGTACGCTGCCTAGGCTATACTTGGTATCCTCGTTTGTAGCCGCGTCGTACACCGCCTCTGTAATCGCTATCCCGAGGCTGCCTGGATGCTCAGGATCCTCCTTCAGGAGCTCCCTTCCATAGGGCGTCCTATCGCTGGGGCTGGGCACTACATCTGCTCCATAGAGCCTCATCAATACCTTCCTGAAGGGCTTCTGTAGATAGCTTATCCTAACCATGTATACAGTGACCTTGAGGCCATATACGTAGCCGGCGAAGGATAGTGCGCTGCCCCACTGCCCAGCCCCTGTCTCTGTGGTGAGCCTCTCAACACCCTCCTTCATGTTGTAGTATGCCTGTGCTATCGCTGTGTTCGGCTTATGGCTCCCCGTGGGGCTTACACCCTCATATTTATAGAAGATCTTGGCTGGCGTTCCCAGCTTCTCCTCGAGGTATTTAGCCCTGATGAGTGGAGTTGGCCTATAGATCCTGTATACCTCGAGGACCTCCTCCGGTATGTCTATGAAGCGTTCGGTACTTACCTCCTGCTTGATCAGCTCCATGGGGAATAGTGGGGCGAGCTTCTCTGGGCCTAGTGGCTTACCAGTCTCCGGGTCTAGGGGTGGTGGTAGTGGCTCTGGGAGGTCGGGGAGTATGTTGTACCATCTCCTCGGCATCTCCTCTGGGTCTAGGTGGATGGTTCTCGGGGTCATGATAATAGATATACATCGATGAACATATTTAAGCATTAATGAACAGTTAAAGGCTCTGGAGCATTAAATATGTGACTGATGTATCGAGTCTATGGTGGATCGGTTTGAAGGATCTCCCAAGCTATATCGATGAGGTCTTCCGTGACCGTCCCGCCCAGAAGAGGGTTGTCGAGGCCCTGGTCAACTATGGCCTCTCCGTGAGGTCTGGTAGGATCTACCTCGGGAGTATAAAGATCCCCTTCTCATCCCTGGCCGAGGCCCTAGGTGTTGATAGGCGTGTTGTCCAGAGTGCTGTCGAGTTTATAGGCCGTGATGAGTGGCTCTCCAGCTTCTTCGAGAGGCTGTTGCCCGCTGGCCCTTTCCTGAGGGATGTTGCCCGCTACCTGGGCTACTCCGTTCTATCGATAACGCCTAGGAGGGATCAGCCAGGGATCATTGCTGGTGTATCGGGTATACTTGCTAGGCATGGCGTCAATATTGTCCAGGTCATTGCTGAGAGCCCCTACCTCAAGGAGGCTCAGAAGCTGTACATAGTTACTGAGGGCCCGGTGCCTGGCAAGGCTATAGAGGAGATTAGGGAGCTCGAGTTTATAGAGAGTATCGAGATTAGCTAGGCCTTGTATATGAAGACCGCCTTTAGGTATCGGAGCTCCGGGGTGTCGTGTCTAACCACATGATCTGGTGAGGCTCCCCTTAGCCAGCCTAGTACTCTGTGGCTCCCCAGGCCTGTCACTATTTCTAGGAACCTCTTCTCACTTAGGAAGTAGCTACAGCTGCTTAGGAAGGCTACTCCCCCATGTTCAAGGGAGGTGTATACCCCTGTATATAGCTCTCTATACCTCTTGGTGCCGTGTTCAATCTCCCTCCGGCTCTGTATGAAGGCGTTTGGATCTGCTATGATTAGGTCTCCCCTGGCTTCTCCTAGCCATTCCATGGCGTCTCCCTGGACAACCTCGTAGCTCCGGTTACTGAGCCTGTTTAGCCTTATATTCTCCTCGATCATCTCGGCTGCCCATCCATCCCTCTCTATGAAGTAGACCTTCTTAGCCCCTGATAGTAGGGCGTGTATGCCGAAGCCGCCTGTATAGGCGTAGAGGTCGTGGACTACCCTGTCCCTGCTGTATAGCCTTGTCTCCAGCCTGTTCATCCGCTGGTCTAGGAAGAAGCCTGTCTTGTGTCCCTTCTCGATGTCGACTAGGAACCTTGCCTCCCCCTCATGGATGGTTATCTGTGTCTCGCCCCTCTCACCGAGCCAGTCCTTCCATGTATCTAGGCCGGCTTCTCGCCTGCTTCTCTGGTCGTTCCTTATGTAGATGTATTCGGCTATCCCGTGCTTCTTCAGTATCCTCGCTATCGTCTCTAGGTGGTGGTCCATACCTAGGCTTCCGCTCTGTATAACGGCTGTGTCTCTATAGATGTCTATGATTATCCCTGGTATCATGTCGCCGTCCGAGTTCACCAGTCTATATGAGTCCCAGCCTAGGCCCCTCCTTAGGATGTATGCCTTTAGGAGGTTCTCCTCTAGGAGCTGGGCCGCTGGTGCCGCTACTCCTATGCCTAGCATCCTAACTGCTATTGGGCCCGCCCCGTCGTAGATCCCGACGCCTATCGTCTCCCTCTCATATGTCTCGACTATAACCTCCTCCCCGGGCTCGGCCCCTCCATGGTCATATACCCATTTGCTGTATATGGTGGGCCTGGGTGTCTCTACACCCCTCCTAAGCCTTACAACCCTGACCATCTTCGCTATAGTATCGGCATATATCGTTTAAAACGCAGTCTCCACACCTGGGGCTCCTGCTTGTGCAGACTGTTCTGCCGAATGCTATTAGCCTTAGGTGTGCGTCGTGGTACTGGCTGGGGTCTAGGGCCTCTATCCATGCCCTTGAGACCTCGTCGTACCGCCTGCTGTCTGTTATCCCGAGTCTACATGTGATCCTTGAGATGTGGGTGTCTACTGGGAATGTTGGGTGGCCCAGGTTTATCAGGATTATATCTGCAGTCTTCTTGCCTATCCCCTCTATCCCTAGGAGCCACTCCCTAGCCCTCTCTGTATCCATCTCTCCTAGTCTGGCTAGGTCTCCACCCAGATCCTCAACAACCTTCTTTGCTAGGTTCTTTATGGCTCTTGCCTTCTGCCTCTGTAGGCCCGCCCTCCTGATGAGGTTCTCAAGCTCCTCGATGCTTATCCTGAGCATCGACTCTGGGGTTACCTCCACCTTCCTGCTAAGCTCTTGGTACGCCGCTATACTGTTCTCGTCGTTGGTGTTCTGGCTGAGTATTGTGGCGACTGCCTTGGCGAATATGTTCTGGCCTGCCTCTAGGGTGGTGAACCTCTGCCTCCCTAGCTCTACGGCTCTCCTCAGCCTCCTATAGACCTCCCTAGGGTCTGGCCTCGAGGACATCCCGGATCTTCTCCACCGCCTTGGGGAAGTCTGTCCTTGTGTAGAGGCTCATCCCTATCCTCCTGATGCTGTCAACCCTCCTGAGGACGACCCCTCTAGACCTCGCTATCAACTCCGCGTCTCCCGGGTCTTCAACCTCTATTGTTACGGAGGCTCCCCAGGCCTCTATGCCTATCTCCCTCAGCACCTCCTTTCTCAGGCCTATGGTCTCCGAGACTGTGTCTATCAGGCCGTCCCAGAGGCTGGTCTGGTAGATGAGGTCTGATGCTGTGGATCTGGCTATGGGTGGTGGTGCCTGCTCTACGTCTAAACCATCTATCCTATGTATGAGGATCGGGGCTGTATAGTCGTGCCTCGTCAGGGACTCTGGTAGCCTGGCTAGGTATGCGGCCCATACCTCCTCTATGGATAGGAGCCTGGCCACCGCTCTCCTCTCCTCTATGGGGATCGTGTGTAGATATGTTATGTCGATGAGTATGAGTCCGGCCTTGTCCACAAGGGTCTCAACGATCTTCGCTAGGAGGTCTAGGTAGGTCTTGCCCGTGGTCCTGTCGGGAGTCTCTATGTAGTATAGGCCGTCATACTCGAAGTTATAGTCTAGGAAGCTGGGTATTGGGTCGGCTCCATCGACTGGTATGGAGACGAGTGGCTTGTAGATCCTCTTCAGAGCCTTCTCAGCCTCTGTATGCCATGGGAGTGCATAGGCTGTCCTACCCCTGGGTAGTAGGGATGCTACTGCCTCTATGGCCTCCCTGGGGCTCGGGACTGCTGATGCCCTCCATCCACTCCCCAGTCCGAGGCTCTCCATATACTTCTCCGCTGCTGTGGAGAGGTCTATATCCCGCCTAGGCGCATCGCTTGGCTCCGCTATATGGCCCAGTGATGGGTATGCCAGGTTTAGGAGCTCCCCCCTCTCAACCCCACTGTATATCTCGTGGAGATCCATGTGTCCGGTTTACCTCTTCCTGGGGTCGTGTAGAATATTGAACTTCTCGGCGGCCTCCTCCGCACCCTCGACCGTGAATTCTGGGGCCTCTCCGAAGGCCCTGTATGGACTCTCCTCCTCTGGGGGTAGTAGGGGTGCGAGTGGCCTGGCCTCCCGCCTAGTCTTCCTACCCAGGTTCTTCCTCAAGATCTCCCGTCTTAGGAGCTGTATAGCGAGTGCTGGGTCGACACCTTTGGGGCATACCTCTGAGCAGCCCGTCGCTAGGTGGCATCCCCATACCCCGTCCAACGAGTCGGCTATGGCTAGCCTCTCCTCCCACCCCTCGTCCCTACTGTCTATGTAGAAGCGGAAGAGGTTTGCCAGTGCCTGTGGGCCTAGGTACTTCTCATTAGTGGCTGTGGTTGGGCATGCCGAGTAGCATAGGCCGCAGGTTATACACATGGCGAACTGTATGTAGAGGTTCCACTCCTCCGGGTCCTGTAGATACTCCCTCGTCGGCTCTACCTGCTCCTCGATATCCCTCCTTATTAGGTATGGCTTTATCGCCCTCTGGTTCTTGAAGAACTGGTGGAAGTCTGCGACTAGGTCTCTTACAGGCTCCATGTTGTATAGGGGCTCTATCGTCAGCTCGTCCCTCTCTAGGCTGAGTATCTGGGTCTCACATGTCAGGGTGGGCCTCCCATTGACGGTCATTCCGCAGCTCCCACATAGGCCCATCCTGCAGCTCGCCCTGTAGCTGACAGTCCTGTCGAGGTTCTCCTTTATCCATATCAGGCCGTCGAGTACGGTCATCCCCCTATATACCGGGACCTCATACCTATCCTCTCTATACCCGCCTGTCTCCGGGTCGTATCTCCTGAGCCTAAATATGACCTTCTTCTCCTCCATCCTAACCACCTGCCGAGGCTATTATGGGTATTAGTCCATAGATGTATGCGGATATCCATATGAGGGCTAGGGCATAGGTTATGAGTCTCCTGCCCCCCTCGGAGGTGATGTATTCGAATAGGATGTTCCTGATCCCTATGTAGGAGTGTGCCATGACGGTTGTGAGGAATACTAGGTAGAAGGCGTCCCATAATATGCTGTTCATCCTCTCAGAGACTGCTTCCCAGGACATCCCTGTGTAGTATCCCTCCTCGACGAACCAGTATGAGAATAGTGAGAGGTGTATTAGGACCAGCACCACCAGTAGGGCTCCCGAGAAGTATATCCCCAGCCTTATCCTCCCATTCACTTCCCAAGCACCTCCAGTAGGATCAGGAAGTCTCGGAGGGCGAATATCGCTACTCCTATGCCTAGGATCAGCATGGTTATAGTGACCATGTAGACCCTCCTTTCCCTATGGTACTTCCTATATGGGTATACTGGCTGGGTGGGCTTAGGAGCTATGAGGCCTAGCTCCTGGAGTATCAGCCTTATCCCGTTTGCCCCGTGGAATATGGCTGCGAGGACTACTAGGAGTAGGCCTATGTGGAAGACCGGGTTGTCTAGGAACTCGGATGTGGATATCCATGTCTCCCTACCCAGTGCACGCATGCTCGTCTCGTATATGTGTATGAAGAGGTATAGGGTGAGGCCTATACCCGTTATCCTGTGGAGGCTGTATAGGAGCCTCTCTATATTCGTTATGGGTATTATCCATCCGAGGATCCCCTTCCTCCCCTTCTTCGACATATTCACCACCTCAATACTTCCTCTCGGTGGGTTTCCATAGGAGGATCCTCACGGGCTCGTATCCAACCTCCAGCCCGTCCTTTGTGAGCCATACGAGGGTGTGTTTCAGCCAGTTCTTGTCGTCCCTCTTTGGATAGTCGGTTCTGTAGTGCGCCCCCCTCGACTCTGTCCTGAGGTATGCGCCTAGCGCTATGGCCTCTGAGACCTGTACCATGTTGTATGTCTCCAGTGTGTATATCAGGTCTAGGTTGTAGACCCTGTTCTTATCGGCTACATACATCTTCTCGGCCCTCTCCCTGAGCTCCCTAATCTTCTTTAGGCCCTCCTCCATATCCCTCCCGTTCCTGAATACGTAGAAGTCCTTGTCCATAACCTCCCTCAGCTCCCTCCTTATCTGGTAGGGGTCTTCACCCGTCTCCCTGCCCATGAAGTGGTCGTATATCCAGCGCTCCTCCTCCTTCTCCCTCTCCTTGTCTATGGTGACTGTGCCGTCCGCATGGTTCATAAGGTATTCAGCGGCCGCCTCTCCCGTTATCCTCCCCCAGACTAGGCATTCTATTGTGGAGTTGCTTCCAAGCCTGTTGGCTCCGTGTACGCTTAGGCATCCTACCTCGCCGGCGGCCCATAGCCCCTTGATATCTGTCTCGCCGTATATCGATATCTTCACACCCCCCATTGGGTAGTGGGCCACGGGCCTCACGGGTATCGGCTCGTTTATAGGGTCTACACCTGCGAACTTTATCGAGACCTCCCTGACTAGGGGTAGCTTAGAATTTATATGGTCCGCCCCTAGATGGGTCAGGTCTAGATGGACATAGTCGAGGCCTCCCGGCCCCTTGAAGCCTCTCCCCTCGAGTATCTCGGTCATCTCAGCCCTCGAGACTACGTCCCTGGGGGCTATCTCCATCCTGTCGGGGGCGTATCTCTTCATGAATCTCTCCCCCTTGTTGTTCCTCAGGTATCCACCCTCTCCCCTGGCGCCCTCTGTGATGAGTATGCCCGACGGTACTAGGCCTGTGGGGTGGAACTGGACGAACTCCATGTCCTTCAGGGCTAGCCCTGCTCTCAATGCTATGGCTCCCCCATCACCTGTCTGGCTGAGGCTGTAGGTCGTGAATTTATACATCCTGAGCCCCATCCCGGTGGCTAGGATCCCGGCCTTGCCTAGTATCGCCTTCATCTCGCCTGTCTTCATGTCTATGGCGAATACGCCCTTGAATCTTCCCTGCTCCACGATGAGGTTGGTCACGTAGTGCTCGTTGTAGACCGTTATGTTGTCGTATCTCTGTATGATCCCCCATAGGGTCTGCATCTCGAATAGGCCTGTCTTATCGACTGCGTAGGTCGCCCTGGGGAAGCTGTGCCCACCGAACTTCCTCTGCGCTATCCTCCCGTCCTCCCTCCTGTTCCATGGCATCCCCCAGTGCTCGAGGAAGTAGATCTCCTTAGGCGCCTCCCTGACCAGTATCATGACCGCGTCCTGGTCTGCTAGGAAGTCTGAGCCCTTGATCGTGTCCCACGCATGTAGTATGAAGCTGTCCCCCTCGTTGGGGTATAGAACTGCGGCTGTCCCTCCCTGGGCTGCTACGCTGTGGCTCCTATTAGCGTATAGCTTTGATATCACGGCTATGTCGAGCTTCCCGCCGCTCTTGAGGGTTGCGGCCGCCGCTGCTCTGAGCCCTGCCAGGCCGCTGCCGATTATTAATAGGTCATGGAGGATCCTCTCCACATCTACCCCCCGGACAAGTATCTATGATTGTGGCGAGATACAATATAATAGGGTGTAATTACCCCTCCCCTATCCCGAGGAACCTCGCCACGAGCTCGGGGTACTCTGAGTGTACGACCTTCAGCCTCCTAGGCTCTATCCTCTCGACTATCTTCTTCAGGTCTAGCATGGATATGTGGCCGCTACAGTGGACCCTATATGAGGGTGCCCCCATAACTGTCAGCCAGTTCCGTAGCCTCGCCTCGTCTGTCTCACCCTCCTCGTCGAAGGGCTCTGAGTTGCTTATTATGGCTATCCTTTCTCCACCCTTGTCGTAGATGTCCTGGACTATCCTATAGAATCCTAGGAGTACGTTGTCCCTGTCATAATTATACTCCCCCACCACTGTGAATCCATCGTCATCCATGATCTTCTCCAGGACATCCTTCTTCTTGTCTCTCCTCCTCTTCTCTACACCGCCTGGGACTAGGCCTTGGACTAGGTCTCTAGGGTCGCCTATATCCCTCTCCAGGCTCCTCCTCAGCTTATGGTCTCTATACATCCCCCTGACGAAGTATATCAGGTGCTCATCGGTCATCACGACCTTCCTCCCCGTCTCGGCTGCCGCCCTCAGTATCGATACGTATCTGTCGTAGTCCCTAGCGTTGCTCTCTACCAGGACCTCCCCGTGGTAGGAATCCATTATCTTCATTATCTCCCTGTAGACCCTCTCCTCATCCATGTTTGTCCCGCCGTGTACCCTGGTGCCCTCGGTGATCATTAGCTCGACGTCTTCAGACTCGGCTGTAGCGACCATGTCCTGGGTTAGCCTATAGTTGTTTCCATGGAGCCTGAAGTCCCCTGTGTAGAGGATGAGTCCGCCGGGTGTCTCTACTAGGAATGAGTATGCCCCGGGTATGCTGTGGTCGACGTGTATAGGTCTTACCCTGAAGCTCCCCACACTTATCACGTCTCCGGTCCTGAAGGTCTCTATTTCTATATCCTCCCTCCTCTTGAGGCTGTACCTCTCCCTCCTAGACTTCTCCAGGTATACGTTGTTAATTAGGTGTGCGGCGTGGCCCAGGTATACGGGTATGTTCCCGTTTATGTGGGCTAGTAGGCCTATGTGGTCTGTATGGGCATGGGATATGAAGGCGCCTATCACGTCGGTCTCGGGATTCTCATTATACTCTCCATCGTCGCGCCAGATGGTATATAGCCCTTCCCTAGGCGGTACTATGCCTAGGCGTATGAGCTCCTCAACCCCCCTTGGCCGTCTATATAGGGGGTCATAGAACTTCTTCCGCCTGGAGTAGGATATGCCGAAGTCTAGGATGATCGCCTCGTCCCGTGTCCTAATCTCTATTATCGTCCCGCCTATCTCGTTCTCCCCCCTATGGATTATTACCTTGGTGTCCCTGTCGAGGATTATCTCCCCCATCGCCTCACCCTATCTTTATGTCCAGCTTCTTCCTATCCCTTAGGTAGATCTCCCTCACGCATCTCCCACATATCCCTGTTGTGCTTGGACCGCCACATATCCTACAGGGTATTGGCCTGGGCCTCTCATACCTCTCCCTCAGGACTGGGGCCAGCTTCTTGGTGAGGCTCCTATACATCTTTCTTAGGAAGGCTGGCTCGTGCTCCTCGAACCTGGATAGGACCTCCTTCCTCCAGGTGCTCCGGGCGCCTTCCCTCAGTGGGCATTCCCCGGCCGTGTCTAGGCCGGATACCTCGATATACTTCTCCACCTCCCATTCATAGGTCTTTATCAGGGGCTTCACCCTCCTGACCTGGTTCGGAAACTCCGGCTCCTGTACAGGTGTGAAGCTGGCCAGCTCGTCGAGCTTCCCATCCACCAGTAGTGTGAGGAGGAGCTCTACAGCGTCGTCTAGGGTGTGTGGCGTAGCTAATACGTCGAGGCCTGCCTGCTTGGCTACGTAGGAGCTGTAGTACCTCTTTAGCAGGGCGCATGTGCTGCATATGCGTGGCCAGTACTTCGTCCCCCTGAAGTCCTCTATCGAGTAGCCCCTCTCGTCTGGCAGGCTATATACATGTATCTCTATACCCCTCTCCCTGGCTATCTCCTCGAGGGGTGTACGGGCCTCTATCGTGTAGTATGGTAGGCCCATGTCGATCATTATGGCGTGGATCTCATGTCGGGGGAGTGCCTGGGGAAGTGCGTCTAGGAGGGCTATCGATGGTTTTGAGCCGTCGTAGAAGACGCCTATCCTCTCCCCCTCCCTAACCATCCTATACTCCTCGACGGTCTTGGCTATCCTCTTTATGAAGTATTTCTTGAAGCAGTCGTCGCATAGTAGGAGCCTGGCGTATCTAAGCTCTATGGTCGCCTCCCCGCCGCACCACATGCACTTCCTCTTGCTCATCCCGACCAATGATAAACTATATGTCTCCACTGATTTATTGATGGGTCTCTGGGCTGTGCCGCCTAGGCCGTGTAAGGGTTACACATCGGGGAAATATCCGTGCCGATGGGCTCTTAATTATTAGAGATGTCTCCTAGGCCCAGCGACAACTTCTCCTCCGTCCTCTACCTCCCCCTCGAGTATGGGAGGAGGTATGAGAGGGCCTATCTCGATGCTGGGTGGCGGGGGGTTGTATATGAGTCTTTCTACTCCTCCGTTGTTGAGATGCCGATTACGTATGACCCCAGCAGCTATGCTGGGCCTGGGTATCTAGGCTACCTCTTCTTCATGGTGTATGACACGTATCTCATAAGCCGGGTTTATAGCAGGGTCTCCGAGTATGTGCCTAGGGGGGCTGTTCCCCAGGCCCGTCTACGTAGGGCTAGGATCAGGATCTCTAGGCTGCTTAGGGAGATGCTCAGCGATATCGAGATCAGGATGCTTGACAGGTATGGCATTAAGCGTGGCCGTGTCATGGAGATACTCAACATGTCCAGCTTCAGGTCTCCCCCGGATAGGCAGACCATGGCTAGGTATTTCAGGGATGTGGTTAGGCTTGTGGAGACTGGATATATGGGTGGTGGAGACAGCGCCAGCTTCCACACTCTCCTGAGGAGGCTCATGGATCTGGGGGTTACGGTGTCTCTTGGCCATGTCTCTAGGAGGCTGGAGTTCATGCTCTATATGGATATGGTCTCTGACTATGTGGATGGATATAGCCTGTATGACGCGGTGGGGCCTAGGGAATTGATGGTGGAGCTGGCCCGGGACTTCGGCATGTCCTACCTCGTGGAGAGGGGGCTCCTGGGTCATTATAGGGAGATCTATGCCTATCTCTACTGGGCTGGTAGTGATGCTTCTGAGGGTGGATATGTCGTCAAGTCGTACTGTAGATATCCTAGGATGGCTAGGCTACTATCCCGTGCAGTGGATAGGAATGTCGCTGGTGGTGGGCTTAGACAGGTGTGTAGGCTCTGTGTCGAGATGATGGTTAGGGATGTATTTTCACGGGCCGTGGCCAGTGGGATTAGTGTGAGCTTCAAGGGTGGGAGGTGTAGGATAACTATCCCCCTCCAGGAGGGGGTTAATAAGTGGGAGTATGAGGCCTACTGACAAGTGGCCCCTTACTCTCGAACTCCTCCTTCCACTCACAGGGATACTTCTCTGGACACTTCCCGAATACTATGCATCCCGGTAGGCTGTAGATGGGTAGGACTGGGTCTACCTCCCTTATCCTGAAGACCATGTCTCCAACCACCCTCCTGATCTCCCACTGGGCCTTTACACATCTCCTGGTGGGCATCGCCCCTATGATGTTCCACCCATCCACCTTGACCAGGTCGTATATGGCGTGGGCGTGGCTGACTACTCCTACCGCGTCCTCCCTGGGTATCCCCATCCTCACCAGTCTATGATACGCCTCGTGGAGCTTGCCAACCATCTCTATATACCTCTCCCTGTAGCGGGAGCGTTGGATCGTGGGTGGGGTTACGTAGTCCCTCCTCTCGAGGGCATGGTATATAGACTCTGGTATGTGGCTCAGCGTCCTCTGGCGTAGGAACTGGTGTAGGGTGGATATACTCATCTTTGTCAGGACATGGTAGACGTTGTTCCTGAGGACTGATAGGAGGGGTGTGTTAAGCCCTATCAGGGCCTCCTCAACCTCCTCCCTGCTGGGCCTATATACTACTGAGTAGTCTATGAGGCGTGGGGCTCCACCCTCCTCAGCCAGTCTATCCACCACTAGGCGTCGGAGTCGGAACATGTTCGGGGGTGGGTAGTACTTGAGTATATTCATGTTCTCCCCATACTCCTCGAAGAGTCCTTTGGAGACCTGTCTAAGCTCCTTGATTATCTCCTCGACTATCTCCCTGGTTATGCTTGGGACGCCTTCTTGGCGTGAGAGGAGTAGGAGGTTTGTATACTCCCTGGCGTTCCCCACGGTCTGTATATTTGTCGAGGTGTAGAGTGGGATGACGTATCTAGCGTCCTCCTTGGGTATCCCGTCCCCCACCATCTCGTAGTACAGGTCTAGGGACTTGTCGAGTAGGCTGTCTAGCCAGTCTATCTTCGCTAGGCTCTCGGGGAGTGTTAGTCCGTAGGGCTCCACCCTCCTCATACTCTGCTGTAGATGGCTTAGGTAGAGGGGCTGTACTAGGAAGAGTGTTGAGAGCCTGGGTATGTCCGAGACGTATACCGTGAAGACCGCCTGATCTAGGACGCTTAGATGCCCGCTCTCGAGGGTGATGTTTAGTAGGCGCTCCCTCCTCTTCTCTACGTTCCCGGCCTCCATATCCATCTTCTTGAGGACGTGGCTAGGAGACTTCTTCAGGGTGCTGTAGGCCCCGTATACCACTAGGTCTACAGGCTCCATCTCGTCTCCCCTTAGACTCGCTATTACCTCGGGCTTGGGTCTGAGCCTCTCGTATCTCAGCCCTCTCCACCCCCGAGGAGCATATCGACGAACTCTAGGAATCCCCTGTATAGCGGCTCCTTGGTCACGTGGTCAGCCGCCTCCTTCACCTTTTCATCGGCGTTTGCGACGGCTACTCCGTAGCCGACCTCCTTGAGCATCCTTATGTCGAGCTCGCTATCCCCTATGGCTGCGAAGTATTCTAGTGGGAGGTTTATCAGGTGGGATATCGCGTCTAGGGCGTTGAGCTTATCCACGTCCTTGGGGTGGATGTGGTAGGCGAACTTGCTGTCCAGGATTACGATGTCCTCCATATCCTTGATAACTGCCTCCAGCTTCTCACGGGGTATCGTGGGCTTTATGGCCTTGTCTACATGGCGGTATATGTTTGACCAGCTCTCCTTGAGGCGGGGGCCGAACCTCCTCCTAAGCCTCTCAAGGGCCTCCATAGTCCTGTCCGGGTCTCCAAGCACGTAGATGTCGCCCATATATTCGAAGACGCATCCCGCCTCCCCTATGGCTGGCCCTGTGGAGCCTAGGTAGTGGGCCAGGCCTTTCACTACTGGTAGGGCGTTCCCACTGGCTAGTAGGGTCATGTAGCCCCTCATCTCAAGCTCCCTAATCTTCTCGACAGCCTCTAGGCTTATCCTTCCCAGCTCATCTGTTATGGTTCCGTCTATGTCTATAACGACTACCTGTATCTCGTCTAGCCCCGCCACTCCCGGATCAACTCCTTGAACCTCTCTATATATGGTGTCTTCTCGGGATCTGCCCCCCTATTCCTGGCGTAGAATATGGTTGCCAGATCCTGCTCCGCTATGGTCTTTAAAACCCCTCCGAGGATATTTGTAGATGGGTCTATATCGGCCTTAAATAGGTCTATACCCTCCTTCCCAAGGATCTTTCCCAGTGTCTCGCCGTATTTGTCCCCCGTAGATATTAGGTATACTCCCCCGCCCCCTTTGCTCTTTATCATCGCCTCGATGATGTTGTGGCTAGCCTCTGGGTATGGGGCTAGGTAGACCCCCTTCTTAGCGTTCTCAGCCATCATCTGCCACATCCTAAGGCCTACAGATGATAGGTGTAGAGGATACGCCACGTAGATCACATCCTTCTTGGATAGCCAATCAGCAAGTTTCTTGGCCTTGGACCTTATGTCTTTTAACTCTTCGGATAGTTGTTGAGACGCCTCCCTGACTCTCTTTTCATGCAGACCTAGGAGCTTCAGTAGAGCTCCCAGCATCTGTGGCAGTCCAAGCCTAGGGAGTGGGGCTGGATCCACCTTGATCCCTATCCAGCCCTTATCCTCAGCCATTCCAAGTAGTTTGCCACCGGTTGATATGACCACTGTCTCGAGAGCCTCCCCGCTTAGTTTCTCAGCCGCCTCCAGTGTCTCTATAGTGTTTCCACTGTGGCTTATGAGTATGAGGGTTTTACAAGTTGCTCTCCATCGAGTTATATAGGGTGTATTCTCCACCTCGATCTCTATCTCTAGGTCTAGGGAGTTAACCACGTCCCTAGCTATATGGCCCACTATTCCCGAGCCGCCCATCCCGACTATAAGGGCCCTATCTATGCACATCTCCCTAGCCGCCTCGTAGCCACTGAGGAGGTTCCCACCCCATTGGTCATAGTAGTCCTCCATCCCCATCCACAGCACCCCGGGGCCTAAATATTGAGTATTGTCCGGCGTGTTATAACACGGGTTTTCTCATTAATTATATCCCATGAGGCGGAGACGATACGCCGAGGTGAAGGTTCCACCTCCCGGCCCACGTGCTAGGGAGGTGATCGAGCGGGACTCCAAAGTCCTTATGCAGTCCTATGTGAGGTGGTTCCCCCTCGTGATTAGGCGGGGGGAGGGATTCATAGTTGAGGATGTGGATGGGAATAGGTATATAGACTTCAACGCTGGCTTGGCTGTCCTCTCCACTGGGCATAGGCATCCCGAGGTTGTGGAGGCTATCAAGGCTCAGCTGGATAGGTTTCTACACTATAGCCTGACGGACTTCTACTATGAGCTGGCTGTGGAGTATGCCGAGGAGCTCCTGAGGGCTGTGGGGATGAGGGGTAGGGTCTTCTACACGAATAGTGGTACCGAGAGTATTGAGGCTGGTATGAAGGTTGCTAAGGGCTTCCATAGGGGGGCTAGACACTACTTCCTAGCCTTCATAGGCGGGTTCCACGGCAGGACTCTTGGGAGCCTATCCCTAACAGCTAGTAAGCCTGTACAGAGGAGGTTCTTCTACCCAATGGTGCCCGGGGCTGTCCATGTGCCGTATCCCTACTGCTACCGATGCCCCTTCAAGCAGGAGTATCCATCCTGTGGACTGGCCTGTCTAGACTATATTGAGGAGTGGGTCTTGAACAAGTACCTCCCCGGTGAGGAGCTCGCAGCTGCGGTTATAGAGCCGATCTCTGGTGAGGGTGGATATGTAGAGGCTCCCCCCGACTTCCTACGTGGACTTAAGAGGCTTATGGAGAGGTATGGCGCTCTCCTCATGCTGGACGAGGTTCAGAGCGGGTTTGGGAGGACTGGCAAGCTATTCGCATATATGCATCATGGGGTGGAGCCCGACCTAGTGGCTAGTGCCAAGGGTATCGCGAGTGGCCTCCCACTCGGCGTCCTCCTAGGTAGGGAGGAGGTTATGAATCTACCCCCGGGTAGCCATGCAAACACCTTTGGAGGGAACCCGGTAGCCCTAGCCGCTGCCAAGGCGACGCTGCGTCTCCTACTTGGGAAGTATATTGAGAACGCAGCGAAAGTTGGTGAGTATATCAAGAGGAGGCTTGTGGAGATGATGGATCGGTATAGCTTCATTGGTGATGTCCGTGGGAGGGGACTGATGATTGGTGTGGAGCTCGTCAGGGATAGGGAGTCTAAGGAGCCTGCTCCTAAGCTTATGGAGAGGGTTATGGAGGAGTCGTTTAGGAGGGGGCTCCTCCTGATTGGGGCTGGGGTATCGACGCTGAGGATAGCCCCTCCGCTCAACATTACCCAGGAGGCTGCTGAGGAGGCTCTAGACATTATGGAGGAGGTGTTTAGGGAGATCTCTAGGTGATAAGCCGGGGGTATATACTCTGCGGGGGTATATATATTGCTATATGGGTTTTTAACGTAGTGTTTATCATTGAAACAGGGTCTCAAATGTTGTGATGGGATGGTGGGGATGAGACGGTTTAGAGGCATCAGCTGGATGATTGGTGGTGCGGCGGGCCTCGGTATCAATACGGTTGCGGAGCTTCTCTCCAAGGCGCTTGTCAGGGAGGGGTTCTACGTCTTCGCTAATATCGAGTATGAGAGCCTGATCAGGGGTGGGCATAGCTACTACAGGGTGAGGTATGACACTAGGCCCCTGAATAGCCACGTCGACTATGTGGATGTCCTCCTAGCCCTCGACGACCCTAGCCTTGTAGGGGATGGTGGAGAGCATAGCGATGGTCATGTACATGAGCTGCATGAGGGGAGTGTAGTCATATTTGACCGGGAGTCGAGTAGGGTTGAGGACGAGGTCTTCGAGGAGCTTGAGTCGCGTGGGATATATGTGTATGACGTCCCCATGACGAGGATTGTTAGGGAGGCCGCCGCTGGTGGTAAGGTAAACCTAGTTGTTAGGAATATGGTTGGATTCGGCGTATCTACCTATGTCCTCGGCCTGGACAAGGATCTGGTCGAGTCCGTGATTAGGGAGAGGTTCGCCAAGAAGGAGGCCGTCGCCGAGGCTAATGTTAAGCTCCATGACCTGGGCTACAGGTATGCCATGGAGAATTTCCGCGACGGCCGTAGGATCATACTTGACCCTCCACCTACTAAGGAGGAGACCCTGATAGCCACGGGTAACCATATGGCCGCTGCCGGTGCTGTGAGGGCTGGGCTTAGGGTGTGGGCACAGTATCCCATGACCCCGGCCAGCAGGATATACCGCTACCTTGAGGAGGTGAAGGATAAGTATGGGATATTCCTCGTCCAGCCCGAGAGTGAGTTGGCGGTGATCAACATAGCTATCGGCGCGGCCTTCGCCGGTGCCCGGGCTGGTGTCGCCACATCTGGCGGTGGTTTCGCACTTATGACTGAGGCCCTGGGCCTGGCCGGGATAGCCGAAGTACCTATAGTCGTTATAGTTGCTAGTAGGCCGGGGCCTAGTACGGGTCTACCAACTAGGCAGGAGCAGGGTGATCTTAGGCAGGTGCTACACGCTAGCCAGGGATACTATCCAAAGGCGGTTATACTGCCGGGTGATCCCTACGAGGTATTCTTCGATGTGGCGAACGCCTTCAACATTGCCTGGAAGTATCAGATGCCCGTCATAGTCAACTATGACAAGCATATTGCCGAGAGCTTCTACACCTTCCCATATCCCGACCAGGATATGTATGTCTATGAGGATGCAAAGTGGGTCTCGGAGGATGAGTTGAAGAGTATTAGGGAGGCTGGTGACAACTATAAGAGGTTCAAGGTCACCGAGGATGGTATAAGCCCCCTCATGGACCTCGGTACTGAGGACCTGGTTATCTGGTCGACTGGTAATGAGCACAACGAGTATGGAGACATCACTGAGAGGGCTGATGAGAGGGTTGTCCAGATGGATAAGAGGTATAGGAAGATCGAGACGTTTAAGAGGGAGTTGGAGGAGAGGTTCAACTACTACATGCCGGTCAAGGTGTATGGCGAGCCCGATGCCGAGATAGCCATAGTTGGGTGGGGGAGCACCAAGGGTGTGATCCTTGACCTGCTGGAGCTCCTATCCGAGGACGGTGTGAACGCCAAGTTTGTACAGATAAGGTTTGCCTATCCCTTCCCCACAGAGGCTGTGAAGAGTGCATTGGAGGGTGCGAAGCTCAAGGTGATTGTTGAGAATAATTTCGACGGGCTTATGGAGGGGCTTATCAGGGAGAACGCCCTGATCGAGATGGATCAAAGTATCAGGAAGTATGATGGTAGGCCCTTCAGCCTGGAATATCTGTATGACAGGTTTATATCACTCCTGAAGGAGGTGAGGGTGGTAGGATGAGTACGAAGTATACCATCCGGGACTATGACTATAAGAAGCCTACCTGGTGCCCAGGCTGTGGAGACTTCACGATACTGAACGTGTTGAAGAAGGTCTTCGCCACGATGGGTCTCCCGCCCCACGAGGTAGTGGTAGTCAGTGGTATCGGCTGTGGGAGTAAGCTTCCACACTATATCAGGGTCAACGGATTCCACACCATCCATGGGAGGGCCCTCCCAATAGCTATGGGGCTCAAGATTGCTAGGCCCGACCTAACGGTGATCAGTATAGGTGGTGATGGGGATACCTTCGGTATAGGTGCTGGGCACTTCGCCAACGTACCTAGGTCTAACATAGGTATTGTACACCTTGCCCAGAACAACGGTGTCTTCGGCCTCACCACTGGGCAGCCCTCCCCGACGGCTCCCAAGGGCTTCAGGGGTAATATCTACAGGCCTTTCCAGCCGATCCCGGTGGCATTATCCGCTGGCGCTACCTTCGTGGCTAGGACATGGACTGGTAACCCTAACCACATGGAGTATGTTATCAAGGAGGCTATCAAGCATGTCCAGGAGGGCTATGGCTTCGCCTTCGTAGATATTATCCAGTACTGCATCACCTATAACCCCGTGATCTTCGGTGAGCCATTCATAACCTACTATAAGAAGAGGGAGTATGACCTCCAGAAGGATCCGAACTATGACCCCAGCGATATAACTATGGCTTATAAGATGGCCTATGTGGATGGTGACAAGTTCCCCATCGGTATCTTCTACAGGGATACTTCGCAGAAGGCGTTGGAGGTGGAGTTCGGCCTGGTGAACGATCCACCTGCACTGAGGCCTAGGGAGGCTAGGGACGTAAGGGAGATCCTGGACAAGTATAAGTAGTGGGTAGCCCTACTCGTAGCCGATCACGGGCTCTATACTAACCTTCAACCCATACTTCTTCTTTATCAGCTTGCTCTTCCTCCTGAGGGCACGCTTTATACCCCTGTAGTTCCATGGTGGTACGTAGATCACCACCTCCCTGTTATTCAGGACCTTGACCTCGATATCCTCGCCTAGGTCTCCCAAGTCACGTTTGATTTCATCCTCGATGGTGTAGCCTCCCTCCTCGGTGTATAGGTGCTCCTTCCCGACTGGTATGACGAATACGCGTTTCCCGAATATGTAGAACTCATACTCGATCTTCTTGGTGAAGAAGTCTCTGACCTCGACTACCGGCCTGGCCAGTTCCTCGCCTGAGAGTCCGTGTGGAACCTTGGCCGCCATGGAGATCTCGTAGACCTTGGCTACCTTACCGCCCTTGATGTAGATCACTGTGTCTATCACGCTGGGTATCATGCCCAGCTCCAGCCTGTCTACGAATCTCTGGACGGCGTCTATAGGCTTCGTCGCATGTACAACTCCGACCATTCCTACGCCTGCCAGCCTGAGGTCTATATATAGCTTGAAGTCCTCCGTATTCCTCATCTCGTCGAATATTGTGTAGTCGGGCCTGGAGAGGAGGAGTATGTCGTGTATCGTCTGCTCATCGCCGTAGGACTTGCTGTACTGGCTGGCGTTGGGGGGTAGGTTGAGGTCCCTAGGGCTCTCGATAGTCTTTACCACCTTGCCCATGCTGATATAGTACTCCGCCAGTGCCTGGCAGAAGGTCGTCTTACCCTCGCCGGGCGCGCCTGATATGAGTATGCCCTCGGCCCTCTCTGTAAGCCTCTTGATAAGCTCCCTGGGTAGGTTGTAGTCCTCTAGCTTTAGGCTCTTGACCGGTCTCACGGCTGTGAGCTCGTAGCCGTCGCTGAAGGGTGGCCTGGCTATCACTATCCTGTAGTTACGCATCTGTATGATGGTTACGCCTCTAGAGTCGCTCTCAATAAAGCTCTCCTCATCCTCCTCGACGAAGTCCATTATCTCGTCGATGAGGTCGATTATCTCCTCCCTTGTGAGGGGCTTATCCCCTATCTTCTCATATCTCCACTCGCCTGGATATCCCTTCTTTGCGTGGGGCTCGACACCCTCCTTTAGATGGATCGACATGGTGTGCTCGTCGAAGAACTTCTCTATACTGGGTGTCTCTAGGGTGTCGTAGCTTATGAGTATGGCCGGGGTGTTTATCACCCTCAGCCCCCTATATATGATGTCGTCCGACGTGGCGACCACCGCTTCATATTTGTCGCTGACGCTGTGTATAGCCTCCAGGTCGTTCCCCACCTCGTCATCTATATACCTGATCTTTATCCTACCCTCGTCGGCAAGCCTCTTAACCCTCTCCAGCTCACGGATATTCTTCTCCCTGTAGAACTCGTTCTGCTCCTCTGATATCAGCTTGTTCATGGCCCTCCAGGGGATGAGTAGCTCACCCTTTAGATCCCCCTTCTCGAGGGCCTTGAATAGGTATCCCCTCTTCACGAGGTCGGGGAGTATGAGATACTTATCCATCTCCTATTCACCCATATGCGTTCCGGCTCCAAGTTTAAATACTATAGGGGGGTATCCGTATATAATCTTTATAGAAACCCTCCCCCTAATCACCTCCTCCCAGTATATGTTGTTGGCCTATCCACTTAATCGTATAAACTCGGGGGGAGCCCCTTAATACTTCGATGTGGGGTGTAAATTTTATATATACATGGGTAGATTAGGTATATGAAATGAGCGGGCACATGGAGATCAGGAAGGTCCAGAAGCTGGGCTATAGCACTATCGTGGTCTCGCTCCCAAGGTCATGGGTTAGGGATAAGGGGATTAAGAAGGGGGATAACGTCATCATCAGGATCGAGGATGACGGCTCCCTCAGGATAATCCCGTATAACGACGTTGGGGATACAGGTATTGGGGAGAGCTACCAGGTAGATGTCTCTAAGATCACTTCTAAGGGTCTCGTGAAGAGGATCCTGATTGGGAGCTACCTAGTGGGCCACGACAATATAACGTTCTATATCAATGGGCAGAGGCTGCCCAACTGGGTTATAGATGAGATTCAGAGCGCTATTAATAGGCTGAGCGGTGTACAGATTGTTGATCAGAGCCTTAACAAGATCACTGTCCAGTGCCTGATAGACTCCACAAAGTTTAAGCTCAACGGCCTGATCAGGAGGATCTATACACTGATCTTCTCAATGCTGGAGGCTATCGAGGTTTATATAAAGGAGGGTGACCCCTCGGTCATTGAGCAGGTTGATAAGATGGAGGATGAGGCTGACAGGGTTTACTGGCTCACTGTTAGGCAGCTCCTCCTGAGCCAGAAGAGTTGGAGGCTGGCTAAAGAGGTTGGTGTCGAGCATCCATACCACATCGTGGGTAATAGGGCGATCGTGAAGAGCCTTGAGGAGATTGCTGATAGGATCCATGACTTCAGCATGGTTGTGAGGAAGCTGGACTTCCAGGATCTCCATAAGTATCCCGAGGCTGTGAATAAGATCCTCTACCTCCTGGACTATATCAACATGATGGTGGGCGACTCTATGCAGGCCTTGATAGAGCTGAATATCGTCAGGGCCAATGAGATCCTGAATAAGATTGGGATGTTCAGGGAGGATGTTAAGGATGTCGACCGTTGGTTCATAAACACGATCAGGGATGATGTGGATCTGCTCAGCTCCTTCAGGCTCATGATAAGCTATATACAGATGATCGCCGATAGCGTGGACTCGATAGCCGAGATAACTATTAACAGGACGCTGGAGAACCCTGAGTATAACGTCAAGTGGATAAAGGAGGTTAAGGAGTACGCCCAGCCATCTGGGAAGGGGGCCTAGCCCCTCACACTAATTATTTTTGGCATCCTCCTCTTGTGTTCGGATCTCCTGTGTAGCTCTAGGACTAGGTCTACCTCCCTCTCGTTGAAGCCCTTCTCCACCACTTCGTCCCTGGTCAGGCCCTGGTCGAAGATTAGGTATAGGATGTCGTCGATCGTCTCGTAGCTTAGGCCTAGCTCCCCCTCAGCGGTCTGGCCCTCCCATAACTCGGGTGTGCTAGGCCTATACGCTATCTCTGGGGGTACTCCTAGGTACTCTGCGAATCTCCTGAGCTGTGTCTTGTAGATATCCATTATTGGGAAGATGTCGGCTGCTCCGTCGCCGTACTTTGTGAAGTATCCTATTAGCCACTCGCTCCTATCACCGGTGCCTATTACTGCGGCTCCCAGCCTCTTCGCCTCTGCATATAGGATCGTCATCCTCGTCCTGGCGGCTGTGTTGCCCCTCACCACCTTGTCTGTTATGCCTAGTGCGGAGGTGTAGGTTTTGAGTATCGGCTCGATATTGATTATCCTATAGTTCTCCTCCGGTATCCCAGCCACCTTAACCATTCTCAATGCGTTTGCTATGCTCTCCTGTGAGGTTGTCCTACTGGGTAGTAGGTATACATGGGTGTTGTCAGGGCCTATAGCCTCCTTGACCAGCATGAGTGTCGTGCTGCTGTCCACGCCTCCGCTGAGGCCTAGGACCGCCTTCTCCAGCCCAGCCTCCTCGAAGAAGCTCCTTAGCTCCTTGATGATTATGTCTTTCGTCCTCTCGTTGTCGAGCATTGGGAGGTACTTCGTCGTCCTCATCATACAAAAAAAGTTTTCCGTGCTGGGGGCTTAATAGGGTGGTGGGTCTCCAATAAGGATTTTGGGTGCGTCTCTAGATGGTGGAGGTCTCCTGGATACCCCTCTTCAAACTCCTTAGCGGTGAGGATGTCAGGATTCCCCTTGTAAGGATTGGGGATGGTTCTCCGAGGATACTCTTCACGGGGCCTGTCCATGGGGGCGAGGTATCCACGATATATGTGATGTGGAGGCTGATGGAGTACCTCTCCTCCTCGGGAGTTGGTGGGGGAGCCGACTTCCTCATCGGGCCTAATTATCTAGGACTATTAATGGCTAGTAGGAATGAGCCCCTATCAAACATCAATATCAACAGGGTATATCCAGGGCTCGAGAAGGCTGGCCTGGGTAGGAGCATAGCCAAGACAGTCTTCCAGCTGGCTTCCAAGGGCTATGACTTCGTCGTGGATATGCACGCGGCTGGTAACTGTATCCCCCATATAATCGTGGATAGGCTTGGGAGTGACCTGGACGAGGAGGTGTATAGCCGTGGCCTGTCTACAGGCCTACCAGTCGTCATAGACTCCCTTGACGTTGACGAGATACGTGCCGATATGATTGGTGATAGCCTCCCTCCACACCTGATCAGGAGGGGTGTACCCGCATTCACATATGAGGTTCCCGGGTCTGAGTATATGGATGACTCCCTACTATCCATATCTGTAAGGGCTATGATCAACCTCCTGGCCGGCCTGGGCGTCGTGGAGGAGGAGCCTAGGAGGATCGACGAGGTGAGCTGGCCGGGGAGGAGGATGATCAGGCGTATCCTCTCCTCTGAACATCCCGGGCTTGTGGAGCCGTATAAGAAGCCTGGGGAGGAGTTCAGGGCCTATGAAGACATCGCCGTGGTCAAGGATCTCCTGGGCAATGTTATGGAGCGTGTCCGCTACCCAGGGGATGGTATGGTCATCTCGATTATGAGGATGGGTGTAGCCAGGCCACATGGATACATAGGCTACGTGGGTGTCTATGAATGATCTTCCACGTTGTGCATAGACTGGCTGTCAGGGCCTTCAGGGTTAGGGGTACGATTAGGGATCAGATACTCCTCTCACTCTTAATCGGCCTAGTGGTTGGTGGGGTATCAGTGGGTTTCTACCTCACACTCCTAACCGTGGAGCACTGGGTATTCACACTCATCGGTATGGAGGCTGGCCACCCGCCTAGCCAGTGGTTCCTAGCACCTGTCGTAGTGGGTCTAGGTGGGCTCTTATCGGGTGTGATAGTCTATTCACTAGCCCCAGAGGCTGAGGGGCATGGTACAGACGCTGTGGTGGCTGCGTTCCATAGGAGGGCTGGCCACATAAGTGGGTTGGCTCCCCTGGCCAAGTTCCTCGCCTCGATAGCAACTATAGGCTTTGGCGGCAGCGCTGGAAGGGAGGGTCCTATGGCCCAGATAGGGGGTGGCATAGCATCTATCCTGAGCAGGCTCTTCAACTCGCCCATCAAGCTCCAGAGGACCGCTGTCCTTGTGGGTATGGCCTCAGGTATTGGGGCGATGTTCAAAGCCCCTCTTGGAGCCTCTGTCTTCGCTATCGAGGTGATCTATAGGAGGGACTTCGAGGCTGAAGCCTTGATACCCGCCTTTATAGCAGCATTGACCGGCTATGCAGTCATGGGTTATGCCACTGGGTTTGAACATGTCTTCGTCATGGAGTTTAAGCCTCTGACCAATGTGGTGGAGCTCCTATTCTTCGCCGTCCTCGGGCTGTTCACGGCTATTGCTGGTGTGGCCTACGTAAAGGTTTTCTACGGTATACATGGGCTGTTCAAGACCCTCTCCCTACCTAGGCCGGTGAAGCCCTTCATAGGCGGAGTATTGACCGGGGTATTGGCGATATTCGCCCCCCAGGTCCTCGGAGGAGGCTATGAGTGGATGGGGGTCTTTGTGGAGGGCGAGGTATTCATCAGCCTATTCGGAGAGGCCTACTACTTCAACCTCTATAGGGACGTCGTCCCAGTCCTCGCGATACTACTCCTCCTGATCCCTATCAAGATACTCGCCACCGGCTTCTCGGTCGGGAGTGGTGGTAGTGGGGGTGTATTCGCGCCTGGACTATTCATAGGGGGTGTGGTGGGCCTTATAACCTCTATACTGATACTCACGTTCTTCCCAGGATATGTCTCTGACCCTAAGGGGTTCACCGCTTCTATGGTCATCGTTGGTATGGTGAGCCTCTTCGGGGGTGTGTCTAAGGCGCCACTAGCCGTCCTTATAATGGTGAGTGAGATGACTGGTTCCTATGAGTTGATGGCCCCAGCAATGCTATCCATAGCCATCTCATACTTCTTGACGGGTAGGTATAGTATCTATTCTGAGCAGGTTGAGGATAGGGAGAGGAGCCCGGCCCACTGGAGGAGCCTAAAATAGGAAGCGCCTCCTCTTCCTGAGTACCCAGACCTTCTCCCCGACCTTGAGCCTATAGTTTGGATCGGGTATTATTATCTCCCCGTTCCTCAGGATCATGAGTGGATAGACGGTGTCCTTGGACTTCTCTATGATGTATTTCAAAGGCTTGTCTTTGAATATCGATTTCTCATCGATGGTTATCTCCTCCATATCGACTGAGTCGTCCTCTATCCGGAACATCTCTATGACTCTGATACCCCTGATCACAGACTCTATCATCGTTGCTCCTATCTCGGCCGGGTTGATCAGGTTTTTGAAGCCCATCTCTCTGGCTATCTTCTCATAGGTGGGGTGCTCCACCCTTACGATGATGTTCTCCACCCCTATATGCATCCCTATCGTGGCTACTAGTAGGTTGGTCTTGTCGTCCCCGGTCACGCATACTAGGTGGTCGGCCCTGGTTATCTCGGCCTCCTCTAGGACCTCTGGATCGGTTGCGTCCCCCCTTATTACGTGGGCACGTGTCCTCATTAGGAGCTCGTCACACCTCTCAACATCCTTCTCGATGATCGTCACATCTATATTCTTCTTCTCGAGTCTCTGGGCTAGGATAAGCCCTGTGGCGCCTCCCCCGGCTATAACGACGTACATGTCCCTGTTCCCTAATCAAGATTTTATTTGGATGAATATCATTTATAATAGATTTTCCAGTGTGGTGCTCAGCTATGAAGACGTGCCCGAAGTGTGGGTATGAGAATCCTGACGAGGCCGTCTACTGCCTAAAATGTGGGGCTAAGATTGTTGTTAGGCTCGACCTATCCCTTGGTGGTGAGGCGTATTCGAGGCTGTTCAACGGCCTCGTCCTCATGCTCTCGATAGCGACGGCTCTCGACATGATAATGAATCAGGGTATACGTACCATGGTCCTAGGGGCTCCCCAGCTACTACTCCTCCCCCTACTGGCTGTGGTTGTGGGCCTCGTCATAATATTCTATGCCTATTTCAAGGGTGGTGAGCAGCTCAGCCTATACAGGGTGGGGAGCATACTCGTCGGGGCTGGCTACCTTATATTCTTCATAATACCCCTTATCGGCGGGGTCTCACTAGTCTTCCCACTATGGATAATATATCTATTCCTCTTCCTCTACCTTAGGAGGTATGGAGGGTCCCGTGTCGCTGGAGAGGGTTAGGATTAGGGGCCTCGACCATAGGGGCCGGATATACGGCGTGGCTAACGGTAGGAAGATTTATTTCCACTATGGTATCCCCGGGGAGACCGTTCTGGCAGAGGTAACCGCGAAGCCTAAGGGGCGTAGGGGTAGGGAGTACTGGGGCGTTGTGAAGGAGGTTCTCGACCCCTCCCCCTATAGGGTTGAGCCACGGTGTAGACACTTCGGAACCTGTGGGGGGTGTAGGTTCCAGGACCTGGATTATCAGAGGCAGCTCGTCATTAAGAGGGAGATGGTTGAGGAGATCTTCGACGAGTTTAACGTGGCTCTCCCAGCCATCCATAAGCCGATACCGAGCCCTGAGATATGGTTCTACAGGAACAGGATGGACTTCCCAGTCGGGGTCGTAGATGGAAGGGGCGTGGTCGGGCTTAAGATGCTTGGTAGGTGGGACGTGGTAGTGGATCTAGACGAGTGTTTCTTGATGTCGCCCGAAGCGGTGGAGATCATCCATAGGGTGGAGGAGCATATGGAGAGGTATGGCCTCGAGCCCTACGACATTATCAAGCAGAAGGGGTTCCTCAGATACGTTGTGATTAGGGAGGGGAAGTATACTGGTGACCGACTAGTAAACTTCGTGACCTATAAGGGTGGGGGCTTCATAGGCTTGGATAGGCTGATCACCGAGCTCTCAGACCTCGTCACCGGGATAGTCTGGAGCGTGAACGATACCCTGACCGACGTCTCGATGGGTAGGGACCTAAGGCCGGTATATGGTAGGGACTTCCTCAGGGAGCGTGTGGGCGGGATAGAGTTCTATATCCATCCAAACGCCTTCTTCCAGACGAATTCGTACCAGGCGAACACGCTTGTAGACCTGGCTAGGAGGCACGCGTCCGGCGGCTCCACCCTTCTAGACGTGTATAGTGGTGTGGGGCTCTTCAGCTATACCCTGATGGATAGGTATGACCGCGTGGTCTCTGTGGAGGTGGATGAATACTCCGTCTATAGTGCTGAGGTGGTTAGGGAGGAGCTGGGGGCTGAGAACGTGGCTATAATCAGGGATAGGGCTGAGGATAGGCTTGCCAAGATGTCTGGGAGGTTCGACACGGTGGTTGTGGATCCGCCTAGGCCTGGCCTCTCGAGGGAGGTTAAGGAGGCCCTCCTCAGGATGGAGGTGGGTGAGATCCTATACTTCAGCTGTAACCCACTGAGTATGGCTAGGGACTTAGAGGTCCTCTCAAGGGGGTATAGGGTCTCCGACGGGCTATACCTGATAGATATGTTCCCCCACACACCTCATATCGAGCTCTTCGCGAGGCTGGAGCCTAGGTAGAAAGGTGGGGTTGGCTAGGGGGAGAGCTTTATACCCATCGACTCTATCTCTCTGGCCTCTCTTCCAAGCCCCCTAGCCTCTAGGGTGGACTTCCTGGGTATTCCACGCTCATCCCAGCCCCTTATCTCGTAGTACCAGTCTAGGAGCTGGTTATAGATCTTCCTGTCTAGGTGGGCGCCCTTCCTCGGCCCCTTGGTTAGTGGCTCGTCGAACCACCTGGCTGGGGGTGTGTCCATCTGCCTGTCCCACCAGCCGTACTCCCTCACCCAGAAGAGGCGTATCAGGTCGTAGATCTTGTCCGCCATGTTGAAGAGCTGGTCCATCGTGTAGCTAAGCCCGGTGGCGGCCTCTAGGAGCCTGGGGTAGTAGTCGAGGTTTAGCCCCACCTCTACGAAGGGGAATCTACATGTCACGAATGTCTCGAAGAGCCCTCCCCTAATCCTCTGTAGATTGATTATCTCCTCCACCTTCTGCCTATCGTTTACGTCGAAGCCTCTCAGGGCCTCCCTATAGATGTACCATGCATCCTTGTGGTGGGCTCCTATAGGGCTAGTGCCGAATGCCAGTGCCATCCCATGTGCTATATGGGCGTCGTATGCACTGGCCTCGAGGCCCTTCACCTGCATAGCGAATCCTATCGCCCCGTTGCCCAGCTTGAGGGCTGCTAGCTTGGTCCCCTTGGCCAGCGTGTCTCCGAACTTCTTCCTCTCAAGTATCAGGTTTATCAGGTCTACATAGCTCTCCGTCTCGCCCCATCTAGGCTCTATCCCGTCTAGGTCCTCCTTTGTTATGAGGCCCTTCTCGTAGGCCTCGGTAGCGAAGCCTAGTACGGAGCCTAGGGAGATTGTGTCGAACCCCATGTTGTCCGCCATCCTGACGAGGCCTATGATCTCGTCTAGACTGTCTATTCCTAGGTTGGGCCCGAGCATCTCAACATTCTCATAGTCCAGCTCAGCCCTCGTCCCTGCGAAGGGCCCTGTCTTGGCCTCACCCACGTTTCCACATACCATGTTGCACTGGGGGCATCCCTTCTGGAAGACTTTATACTCCCTGGCCATGATCTCTCCGCTCACCTTCTCGGCACCGTCGAAGACGCCCTCCCTGAAGTTGTAGGTGGGTAGGACAGACATCTCCTGGCACCACATCAGGATGGCCATAGTGCCCTCGCTCATCCAGTGCTGATAGTTATCGGCGTTCTTCACGTCTGAATAGGCCTGTTTACCTATCTCCTTCACTCTGTCCGGGTCCTTCGCCGGGATCTCGCCCTCTCCATGGATCACTATCGCCTTGAGGTTCTTGCTACCCATGACCGCGCCCATACCCGGCCTCCCACCGGCCCTGTCCTTCTCACTCATAACTACTGCGTATCTAACCAGCTTCTCGCCTGCCGGGCATATGGTGAGTATCCCGCTCCTCCGTCCATGCCTCTTCCCAAGCTCGTTATCGATCTCCTCCGCATTAAGCCCCCATAGGTCCTCGGCGCTGTGTATCTCTGCACCCTTCTCGTCTATGTAGAGGTATACAGGCTTCTCCGCCTTTCCAGTGACTGCCAACGCGTCGTAGCCAGCCTTCCTTAGATGTACTGCGGCCCTGGTCCCTATATTTCCGTCTCCATATCCACCTGTGAGTGGGGATTTCGAGGCTATCACCATCTTACCGCTGCTGGGTAGGGGTAGGCCGGTCAGGGGGCCGACCGCATATACAATTATGTTCTCCGGTGAGAGTGGGTCCGTCCCGGGCTCCAGCCTGTCCCAGAGTATTCGTATGGCGTAGCCCCTCCCGCCCAGGTATTCATGGGCCATCGACTCGGGATACTCCTCTACCCAGGACTTCCCCCTGCTCAGGTCTACCCATAGGATCCTCCTGTACCACCCGGTTCCAGCCAAGTCTGACACCGATTAACAATATTAGTCTGGCACCAGTAAATTATTTTGCATGGCTAGGGCGGCCACGTTAATATTGATAATACTCCTACTCCTCCCAGTCCTCGTCATGGGTGGCTGCCCAAAGTGCGCCCCTAGGTCGCTGGTATGCTACACCGAGGGTGAGAGCTTCTCACCCGGTGAGGAGGTTATGCTCCACGTGAAGAATATTGGTGATGGTCCTAGGGAGGTCGAGTATTTCGAGGTGTATCTCACGTCTCCAGGCTCTGAGAGGATCTATCTAGGCAGGATCGAGGTGGGCTTGGAGATCCCTAGGAGTGGTGAGGCAACCCTGGTCGTTAGGCTGCCTGAGGATGTAGAGCCTGGGGATTACTACTACTTTATCCTAGTCTCTGACTATGGGGAGGAGGTCTACTCCTCCAGCTTCTCCGTCAAGGGTGGGGTGGATATACTCCCAATCGTCCTGGGCATCGCTATCGTGTTGGGGGCGGCCCTCCTGGCTACTCGTCTCCGGTGAGTGCGTCTCCCAGGTTCTTGAGCTCCCCCTTCCTATATACGTAGATCTTGCCCGTCTCACCAGTAAGCTTCCTCCGGAGTCTCTCAACCACTACGTAGTCTATCGGGGTTCTTAGATAGCCTAGGTATAGCAGCTCTATAAGGATCTTGATCATCTCCTCCCCCAGGCGGGGGTTCCCACTCCTTATCTTCTTTAGGTGGTTGTATGCATCGCTGGTTAGGAGTGGGCGTATCTTCTCGAGGATGTCTTCCCTTCTCTCCTTCTCGGATCCCTGTTCCTGCATCTTGCGGAGCCTCTCCATATACTCCATCATCTTCCTCTGCATGATCTTCTCCAGCTCCTTATCCTCCACCGCCTACCACCACTCTATACATATTAGGCTTGGGATGGGCATATACGGGTATCTCCTATGTCTCGGGGCCGTGGACACATATCCTGATGTATGGGAACCTCTGCCTCACTACCTCTATGGTCTTGGGCATATCCTCGTGATACTCTATCGAGGCGTCCCTATAGTCTATCCCCTGTATTATCATCCCTATCCTCACGGGCTTGTAGATGTGGTCGGGCCTCCTATCGTCATCCCTCCTCATGAGTAGGGCGTCGTACTCCACACCTATCTCTCTTAGCTGCTCGACAGTTACATCCCTCATCCTCTCCGGCCTCCCTGTGAGGATGAGTATGTAGTAGCCCTCGCCCCTCCTCTCCAGGAGCTCCTTAATACCCCTCTCCATCGGCCTGTCTAGGTAGAGGTATTTGGGGCTTAGGAATACGTCCCAGAACCTGTTCCTCTCCTCTGGGCCCAGCTCCTCAAGGCTCTCGACCCTCCTGCCAGCCACATCCTCGAGGCTCTTCCTAAACCTCTCTGTAGAGTCTATAAGCGTGTTGTCGATATCGAATATCGCCAGCCTGACACGTTCCATATCCCTTATCCGCCGTAGAATCGGCTCTATCTCGCCGCCGTCGTATACAACCATCTCCGCATCACCTATAGACTCGTGGTGAAGATTTATAAACCCCCTCCGTGATAGCTGGTCTTGGGATGTCGGAGGACTTTAATGTCGAGATGACTGGTAGGGTCTTCTTCATAAGGCTGCCCGACGGGTCCAAGGCATACCTGAGGTATCACAAAGAGGATGGTAAGCTCTTCCTCGACGCCACGTATACCCCTGAGCAGTGGCGTGGACGTGGACTGGCTAGGAAACTTGTGGAGAAGGCTATCGAGTATGCGAGGGAGAATGGGCTTAAGATAGTCCCCATCTGTAGCTACAGTGTCTACTACTTCCTCAAGAACCCTGATAAGAGGGATCTCCTTGCTGAGGAGTATAGGGATATTGACCTGGAGGCCTACTTCAAGGAGCGGCTAGAGGCTGAGAAGAAGGGTAAGAATTAGAGGAAGTCGTCTAGGGTGGCGCCTCTCTTCCCGGGGCTTAGGAGGCTGGGTATCTTCATAAAGTCTTCCCTAAGCTTCTCGAGTAGTCCAGGGTTGTAGAGGGCTGCCGCTGGGTGGTAGGTCATGAATATCGTCACCTCAACCCCCGCGACCACTGCCCTGTAGCTCCTCCCCCTCTCCCTCGTCATCCCCCTGAAGCTCCTCCCGGCCTCCATGGCTATGGTCTTAGCCGCGTGTCTACCCAGGGTCACTATTAGGCGGGGCCTGAGTATCTGTATCTGCCTCCTCAGGTAGGGTAGGCAGGCCCTAATCTCATCCTCCAAGGGGTCTCTATTCCCAGGGGGTCTACACTTGACCACGTTGGTTATGTAGACATCCTCCCTCCTAAGCCCTGCGAGGGATATTAGCTCGGTGAGTAGCTGCCCAGCTCTCCCCACGAAGGGCCTACCCATCTCGTCCTCACTCCTACCAGGGGCCTCACCTATAAACATGACTCCCGAGGATCCACTACCCTCCCCGGGGACCGCGTTCGTCCTGTTCTCGTGGAGCCTACATAAGGTGCAACTCCTAATCTTGTTGGCCAGCTCCTCCAGCTCACCAAGCCTATCCATTACACATATTACTCTTAGGCCCCGGCATCTATATGGTTGGTGGTACTCCTTGGGCGGGAAGGTTGTCGAGTACAGGGTTGAGGATTATCCTAACCATGTGACGCCCGAATATGTATCCATGTTTGAGGAGTGGTTCTCCGTGAGGGAGGGGTTAGTAATCCTACACCTGGATAGGGGAGGGTCAGACCCGTTTAAACCATTGAGGGAGGGGGATCCCGAGGTTGATGCTGAGGAGTATCTAGCCTTATTGAGGAGGTTGAGGATCGCCCTTGCAAACGCTATCTATAGTGACGCTATCTACATAACTGTTGCCGAGGGTGATCTCTGGGGCTTCCCCATAGACCTACTCCTTGCGTCGGACTATGTGGGTGGGGAGGCTCTCCTGGCGAGCCGGGGGTATAGCCACCTACTAAGCGGGTTCACCTATGGGATGTTCAGGGGTGGACATGCTCTCCTCAACCTTCTATACAAGGGTGTCACCATCGATAGGCTGGTGGGTATGGGGCTACTAGCAAGTATCGATTCGGCGGAGGCGTATGAGAAATATGATTCTTTACTACTCCGTAAGAGGGTGTTGAGGGAGGTTTTCCTGAGGGATTACCACCATCTTTTGGAGATAGAGGAAACGATAGTTAGGAGATACTTTTCTTTGATATAGTTAGCTTAATAAATACCTCTTATAGAGATATCCTTGATAAGGCGTTAATGTTTGGAATGCGGTGAGTAGGGTATATGCCTGGTGTGGTGTATAAATACTTTGCCAGGACTGGGTATAGGCTGGTAACCCTCTTCATAATCTTCATCCTCATATCCATGATTGTCTCGACACCCATGGTTCTATCAAACGCTATGAGGATAGAGAGGATAAGGGCCTTGGTGGATGCTGTGACGCCCCACCTCATAATGAGGTATGAGGGGGACTATACCGGTGATGAGGTGGCTGAGATCCTCGACTTCCTTGGGGGTGATGATAGGCTCGAGTCCTACGCCCTACTCATGTATTACCCCACATCTGTAGAGGTGGGTAATGAGTCTGGACCCATGGACGTGGCTATTGTTTATCCGGATATCCTCTCCTTCCTCGAGCTGTCGGGTATGCAGGTTATTAGTGAGGATCCCTCGATTGAGGAGGGTGTATACATATCCTCCGACTTCGCAGATTTGGCGGGTATTGATATTGGGGATCCTGTTGTAATAGGGTTGTATGGGGAGGAGGGGAGTATAGAGACCAGGGTAAAGGGGGTAATAGAGGTTGATATAGGGTTTGTGGGCGCCCCCTTTGGGCCCCAGGTCCCGATTGTCGGCCAGCTATCGCCTGACACTGTCTTCCTCGAGCCTGGGCTTGTGGATATTGGGGATAAGGAGTTTGTGGGTGGGCTTGAGATTCTTGTCAGGGTTAGCCTAGACTATCTAGGCCTCGATGTCGAGACGATCAATGAGAATGCAGCTTCCCTGGCAGGGCAGCTGAGCGGTAGGGTGACCGCCATACTAGACAGCCCGGTCTCATGGGTCAACCTTATCGAGTCTCAGCTCACCTTCGCCAACTTCATAGACCTGGCCCTAAACTTCTCCATAGCCTGGTCGAGTATACCCTATGCCTTCGCCACCATCTACCTGACGTATATCGTGCTGGATCTCGTGGTCTCGAACTATAGGAGGGATATCGGGATCCTCAGGCTTAGGGGTGTGGGTGGTAGGAGTATCTCCCTCTCGTTCCTGGTGGTGACTATCGTCCTCTTCCTAGTCGCCGCCTTGATCGGTATTCTACTGGCCAGCCTGACTGGGGACTCCCTAGCCAGGGTTGTCGGGATATCTATAGAGGTCTCCCCACTCTTCTACTCCCTAGACGTCTTGTTGGCTACGGTTGTCCTTGGCTCCTTGTTTGTTCTCCTGGCCTATAGGAAGGTGTATGGCCAGATTGTGAGGATGGGGCCGTTGGAGGCTTCTAGGGTCTATCTACATGGGGAGGAGAGGGTTGAGTGGAGGCCCTCGACCACCGTGACGATACTCTTCATACTTAGCTGTCTAAAGATTGTTGAGTGGGCCTCTGGCTTCACCTTCTCACCTGACATGTTCGGCATGGGCCTCCTAGGGATCCTCCTACTTATCTATGCCATGATAAGCGGGTTTATGGAGATAATCGCCCCTGTGATATTCCCCTACTTCGTCATCAACTATGTGCTCCACAGGACTGGATTAGTAGCGAGGCTCACCAGATCCCTCTCGAGCGTTGTTGCAGGGCCTGTAGGGAGCATCTCCTATAGATACTCGATGAGGCTTCCCGGGATGATCCCAAAGACAGCCTTCCTCGTGGCTCTTATCCTATTCCTCATGATGTACTACATGGTCTTTATGGGTAGGTCTATAGCCTTCATCAACGACTATACAGGGGCCTCCCAGTATGAGTATGAATACTCTATCTATATGCGTGTGGTCAATGAGACGACGGTTGGGGAGCTGGGTGACAGGCTTGGGACACTCCTCAACAGCTCCCTGTCTGAGCCCGCCCTCCTAGTCATGGATATCCCCTCCTACATTAATCATAAGGGGATGGTTACTGAGGTGACGCTAGGCATCCTCATCCCGAGTGATAGGGTGGATTCCATATTCAATCTGAAGGACTGGATGTTCTCCACTGGTGAGGCGGATCTCGAGGAGGGGGTATATGCAACTGGGAGGTTCGCATCGATGTTTGAGAGTCTCTTCGGAGAGTATCCCGAGGATGTTGAGCTGCTGATTGTCCCCGCCTGGGAGGGCGAGTACTCGCCGGATGAGGAGGGTATCAGGCTGGCTATAGATGGCTACCTCCTAATAGATCCTAGGGGCCTGGTATACGGGATTGTGACCCACTACGATAATGTCCGGGAGTATAGGCTGCCCCAACATACCTTAGTCTCCTTCAGGATACTGTCTAGGGAGCCTGTTAGGCTAACAACTGTGATGCAGGTCTTCGAGGATGCTGGCCAGGCGTTGGCGGGTTTTGGACGCTCCTCCTCACCGGAGGCCGTCTTCCTAGAGACGTTTGGCCAGTCCCAGAGGATCCTCTACCCCTTCAACGTGTATAGCGCTGGCCTCGTCGTGATAGTCATGGTACTGGCATCGTCGGTCTATATGAGGAGCCTCAGGAGGGATATAGCTGTGTTGAAGGCTAGGGGTATGGGTAGATACACTGTTAGGATCGTCTACTCACTCATCTTGCCAGTCATAATATTCAGCGTTGCGGTGGGTCTAGTCTCCGGCTTCATAGGGGGCTATGGGAGTAGTAACCAGTTCATAAATACGTTTGTAACGGTTGATAGGCTGGTGATCTACCCCCTAATCCTCAACGAGCTTAACCTGGTAGTCATGGTGGTCTCCCTCGTCTTGGCGCTTATCATACCCTATGTATATGTCTCCCGCCTGGGTAGGAGGGTGACCCTGGAGGTGAGTAGGGTTGGCTGACCCGATCTATGTCGTGGAGGATGTCGTTAAGGTCTACCCCATGGGGGAGTCGGGAGTAGTGGCGCTGCGCGGCGTCTCACTGGAGGTCTACCGTGGAGAGTTCCTAGTTGTTATGGGGCCAAGTGGGAGTGGTAAGACCACGCTCCTAAACCTATTGTCGGGCCTCGACATGCCCAGCTCGGGGCGTGTCCTGCTGGAGGGTAGGAGCCTCTCAGCTATGAGGGAGGATGAGCTTGAGGAGCTTAGGCTTAGGAGGATCGGCGTGGTGTTCCAGTTCCTCAACCTGGTTCATAGGCTGACTGCTAGGGAGAATATCGAGCTCCCCATGTCTGTACTCGGGATACCGGAGCGTGAGAGGAGGGAGAGGGTAGAGGCACTGGCTGAGAGGCTTGGTATCAGGGATAAGCTTGACAAGCTTGTGGAGGAGCTTAGTGGGGGTGAGCAGCAGAGGGTCGCTATCGCGGCCGCCCTGGCCAACGACCCCGACATTATACTGGCTGACGAGCCGACTGCTGAGCTTGATGGTGAGAATATCCGTAGGGTTGTCGGACTACTCCGTGACGAGGTGGCTAGGGGTAAGACCGTCGTCGTGAATACCCATGACCCTAGGGTTGCTAGGGAGGCTGACAGGGTTGTCCTCCTGGAGGATGGGAGGGTAGTTGGTACATACCGCCCGGCAGAGGTCACCTCGATGGCCGATATGGAGAAGTCTGTCTCCGACTATATACGTAGGAGGCTGGAGGAGATCAGGGTGGAGATGGAGAGGCTTGTCGAGGAGTTTAGGGCTGGATCCTTATCGGCGGAGGAGTTTGTCAGGAGGTATAACAGGCTCAGGATCCTTGAGGAGGCCTTCAGCGAGGAGTTTAGGGTTAGGGGGTAGTCCTGAACCCCCTCTTCTCGAGGCACTCTATGAAGCTGGGGAATCTCCTGGCTATGCCGCCCTCTATCGATAGGTATCTCTTGAACCGTCTCACCAGGCTGTCTAGGTGGCCCGCCTCCCTATAGGTGTTGATGACGCTCTCCTCCTTGGCCCCTTCATAGGCCTCCCTATGCAGTATGGTCTTGACTGGGAGTCTAAGCCTCTTGGGCGGCTCCTCGTCGGGGACGCCTATAGTCATTCCGAAGAGTGGGTATGTCTTCTCGGGTAGGCCTAGGAGCTCTGCTATTCTGCATGGATTGTTCTGGACCGCTCCTATGTAGCATATTCCATAGCCCATTGCCTCGGCTGCTAATGCTATGTTCTGGGCTGCTAGGGCTGCATCAACCGCGGCTACGTATAGTCCATATATGTTTGGTTGGGCCGGCTCTATACCTAGCTTCTCCATCGCCTTAGAGGCCCTATAGTAGTCGGCTGTGAATAGTAGGAATACTGAGCACTGCCTTATGTGGGGCTGGTTCCCACATAGCTCTGCTATTATGTCCTTCTTGGCCTGGTCCCTAACGGCTATGATGGTGTAGGGCTGTAGGTTGGCGGATGATGGGGCCCTTATCCCGGCGTATATCAGCTTCTCAAGGGTCTCGTCGTCCATCTCGTGGGGCTTATACCTCCTTATCGATACGTGGCTGTCGATGACTTCTAGGAGGCTCTCTATGAGGCTCTGCATATTAATCACTAGCCTATGGATCGGCTATATAAGTCTAGGGCCTCATCCTTGGGCCCGCAGTCCTTACCTCCTCGGACTGGGCCTCCGTCGAGTCCCGATGCCTGAGATACTCTATCTCCTCGTATAGCTCGTCCAGGACGGATATATAGTCCTTCTCACCCCTCTCGATCATGTCCATAAGCATCTGGACGAACCTGGTCCTCTCCTCAGAGACTAGGTCTCCATACTTCGTGCTTAGTATGCGGTAGGCCTTCTTACCCTTTAGGGTGGCTAGGAGGTAGATCCTAAGAACAGCCTTTACATACCTCCTCTCCTTAAGCGTCTGTATTATGCTGGCGTATGTGCTGGGCCTCCCTATACCCTTCCTCTTCATCTCCTCGATGACCTCTCCCTCGGTGTAGAACCTGACTAGGTAGACAGTCCCATGCCTTGCCAGTGCCTTGACGTAGCCCTCCCTCAGCTCGATCTTCTTGATCGGGTGGGCTATGCTGTAGAACCTCTCCTTCACCGGTGTATCGGCCCCAGTAGTTATCTCTGTGCTGTAGATCTCCCTATCCCGGTATAGGAGTTTTACGACCCTCTTAGTCAACCTGGCAGGTGCTAGCTGGCTGAGTATGAAGCGGTCGAAGATTAGGCCGTAGATCCTTAGGTGGTCCCGGGTCAGGTTTATAGGTATCATCAGGTCTCCCTGGCTCACCATGTCTATCAGGGTGTCTACGTCTAGGGGCCTTGTCGGGCGTATCGCCTCGTGGGCACCTCCCTCGCCCCACCTCCTCGGGTAGTAGTCCTTCAGCCCCTCCTCTCCGTAGCGTGTCTCTAGGTATTTCCTAGCTATCCCCATGCCCTCCTCGGATATCCTTGTACTGTCTGTCCTGTGGTAGGTTATTAGTCCAGACTCGAAGAGCTCCTGGGCTATCCTCATCGTCTTTCTACTGTCCATCCCGTATAGCCTCGAGGCCTCTCTTAGGAGGGAGTCGGTGGTTAGTGGGGGTGGTGGCTTGGCCTCCGCTGTATATGTATCTCCAATCTCTAGCCTGAGGAGTATCTCTGTGTCTACGTCCCTCTCCCCGTCCCCACCATCCTCTGTCCTACGTGGGATCTCGCCCGGGTCTATACCCAGCCTCCTGAGCTCGTCGTAGGTTAGCCAGACCACTATGTCGAGGCTGGGTATGCTCAGCCTAATACCTTGCTTCTTGTTGCGGTCCGCCTCCTCTGTCCTGTTCACTATCCATCCCAGTACCGGTGTCTGTACACGGCCGGCGCTCCACCCGCCCTGTAGGGTCTGGACTAACCAGCTATCCCTCTCCCTAGATATCTCGCCGTAGATCCTCCTGGATAGTTCGAAGCCTATCCAGCGGTCCTCTATCCTCCTGACGAGCTGTGCCTCCACCAGCTTCTCGTTGAGCTCCCTCTTCTCCCGTATTGCGTTTGATATCGCCCTCCTGGTCACCTCGTGGAACTCTATCCTATGCATCTCCCTGGCGAAGGGGTTTACGAGTGAGGCTATGTCCCAGCCTATCTTCTCACCCTCTGTGTCGGGGTCTGTCCCCACGAGTACCGTCTCGACCTCGGAGGCTATCCCCCTGATGAAGTCTACCGCCTCTCCCTTGTCCCTCACGTCGCTTGCTAGGAGTGGGATCTCGAGCCTGAGCTTCTCTAGGTGGTTCTTCCTATGGCTCTTCCTCCTAAGGCTCCTGAGGCATTTGGGGCAGACCTCGTATGTCTCCCCGTCTATCACGTATTTCTCGGGGACTATGTATTGATGGCCATTCCTACATATCTTTATCCTCCCATAGACGGGGATGTATCTCCCCCTGCCTCTAAGGACGCCATAGACGTTCTCGAGCTCCTCCCCGAGTAGGCTGGTTATCCTATTTAGGGTCTCCTCATCCAGCCTCTCAACGATGTCGTATATGTGGCCTCCGGTGGCGGTGACGGATATCAACATGTCTCCCGTGGTCACCTCGTATACTAGGTGTCCATTCCTCCTCCTGGTGCTCGGCCTTCCGAAGAACCTGGCTATGGTCCGGGCCTTGTTAGGGCTCTCCACTATTATCAGTATGGGTCTGATCGGGTCTCTGAACTCCGCCTTTAGCTGGCCCGTCCTCACCATGACGACCCTCTGCCTATCCTCGTCTATCTCCCTGAGGAGCTTATCCAGATCTACCTCGTCTATACTTCTCCACCTGGCCTCCTCGAAGACTATCTCCATCCTCCTGATCAGTATCTTTAGGAGCTTCTCCTCCGTCTCTATGACTAGTGATAGGCCCTTGGTGACTCCTCCTGCGTATAGCCTACTCGTCCTCCCACTAGCCTGTATATAGGTATATACATCTGGTATGACGAGGTATAGCTCGCCACCCTCCTCCTCGATCACCACGTCTGGATGCTTCTTTAGGGCCTCCCTGACCTCCTCCTGGGCAAGCCTCTCCCTGATGTACTGTAGAGCCTTTAGGAGCTCCCTCTCAGTCTTTGTCTCCGGCTCCCTAGCCCCCTGTAGAACCTCGTTTAGCTTCCTGATGTAGTATATTGTCCCGGTCTTCACGATCTTGTTTGCCAGTCGGAGCCAGTAGCCTATCTCCTCCTGGGGTACGATGTCCTTCAGGATGTTCAGCGTCTTCGCTATCTGGCTGACGTTGGGCTCAGCAAGCCTCGCGCTGAACCTGAAGCGTGGGACTCCTAGGAATATGGCGTATCTAATATGCTCTGGGTAGTCGAGCCCCCTGACCATGACGCCGTAGTAGATCGAGACCCCTATCAAGACGTCTAGCTCGCCTGTGAGGAACTTCTCCAGGGGTGTTAGCCTACCACTAGCCATGTAGTCGGCCTTTATACCCCTGTTTGCCAGGTGTTCTGCAAGCCTCTTTGCATACTCTATCCCCTTGTCCACGGGGACGTATATCAGGCCGCCACTACCCAGGGTCTTTGTGTAGTATACAAGCTTCTCCAGCGCCTCCTCCTCGTCATCCACGATGAGGTAGGTGTCCACTATGTTCCTTATCGTCTCGCTCCTCAGGCCCACCTCGAAGCCTAGGAGCTCCTTAAATAGCTTGACCTTTATCCCCCGGGGCCTCCCGGTGGCGCTTGAGATGACTAGTGTCCCTATAGCCCTCATCCGCTCCTTTATCTCCTCCACCCTACGCCTATACTCGGCTATCTTCTCGGGGTCTCCCTCACGGTTAGCCCTCCTAATCTCTATCAGGGCCTCAAGGATGTTCTTGAGGTCCTTCCTCAGGGTCTCCGCCTTTGATCTGCCGCGGCGCATCAGTAGGATTATGATGTTCTCTATGTTCTTGCTGCTCCTAAGCACCGCGTCTACGTCGTCTACGAATATGAACTCGAACTTCTTGTCGCTGAGTAGGTCGAACCTAGTGGATAGGAACTGGTTGGTCGTTATCAGTATCTTGAAGTCTCCACTCACTATCTTCTCCACAACCTCCCTCCTCTCCCTGGTCCTGAGGTCGCTGTGGTATGCCACTACGTAGCTGGGGTCCAGACCGAGCCTATCGAGGAACTGGAGGGTCTTCTGGTAGACCTGTTTGACCAGGGCTGTCGTGGGGAGGACTATGTATGCCTTGTCCCTGTCCCTCCCCCTCTCCAGCTCTATGTAGGTCTTATATATGCTCATGACTATCCCGAAGACTGTCTTCCCGATACCGGTGGGAGCGACTATCGAGAAGCTCTCCTTCTTGAATACTCGCCTCGCCCAGGTTAGCTGGGCGGACCAGGGCCTGTTACCCACGGCCCTCTGGAAGAGATCTCTAAACTCCTTGGTTTTCCTCTCCACCTCAACCATTAGCCTGAATGTCTGGCTGGGCTCGACCCCCCTATCCCTGATATACCTGTCTATCTCTAGGAGGCTTGGTCTGGGGCCGAGCCTCTCAAGGTCTTTATCGGGTATGCATCCCCTACATGGGAGGCCCATCATTAGCCTGTCGTCTCCTATGGGGCCTCCGCAGACCACGCATCCGGATAGGTATATCCCGTGTATGTGTCTAGTCTTCATCTGGTATTCTTTACACGTCTAACGAGTATTTAAGGGGGTACCCCGACTATCCATGGGCCCTGCTTAATTAACTATGGATATAATAATATTATGGTTATTGTGGTGGCTATGAGTACTGATGTCCTCGAGGTCAGAACTGGCCCTGTAAGGGTCAGTGGGTATGCCCTGAAGCTTAGGAGGGTGATCAACGGAGTACTAAGGGATGATGTCAAGGCTGGGAAGGTGGACTCCAAGGCTTTGAATGATAGTATAACCGAGGTTAACAGGGCTATCTACCGAGTCTTGGCGGAGAAGTATAAGGTTCCTAAGCAGGCCGTGACGAATATCAACCTGAGGTTCAGGGTCGAGGATAGTAGGGTCGTCCCCGTGGATATCGAGGTGGAGGTCTTCGATAAGGACGAGATACTGAGTAAGAATGCGACTGAGGATGTGAGGAAGGAGCTGGGCGTGGAAGGGTAAAGGCATTAGATGTTCACCCTGCCAGATATATTCCTGGTGCTCTCACTGGTCCCGGCGGCGATAGACGACTTCGTTGACTACTATGTTGACGACTTTATGTGGCTACCCACTATACCCGTGGTTATCTACTCCCTGACCCACTTCCCCTACAGGGTCGTCGAGATCATACCCTTCTACATCGTCATCTTCATCCCTGTCTACATAGTCCTTAACAGGCTTGGGGAGGGGTTTGGGGAGGGAGATATGATCCTATACTTCCTCTACGTCTTCTATGCATCTGTCTTCGGTGGATTGGCGGCCTACCTGATGCTAGTATTGATGACGAATACGATAGGCCTCTTCATACCGTATCTCAGGAATCTCCTCGGGCTTGAGGGCTCTGCTATCCCCCTTATAGCTGCGAGCCCCGCCGCTATAGCCACCACAGCGTTGCTGATGTAGGGCTATAGCTAAATATTCTTTATCACCATCCGTCCCAGTCTATATGGGTGGGAGGTGGACTGTGGAGACGGGTCTTGTCGAGGCTAGGTTCTGGCGGAGGGAGGATGGTAGGGTCCACTGCTATCTATGTGCTAGGCATTGCCGTATCCCTGAGGGGGGTATAGGCTTCTGTGGTGTGAGGAAGGTTGTTAATGGTAGGCTGTACGCCCTCAACTATGGTAGGATAGTCACCCTGAACGTGGATCCTATTGAGAAGAAGCCGTTGAGCCATTTCATGCCCGGGACCTTGGTTGCCTCAATAGCTACTGCGGGATGTAACTATGCCTGTCAGTACTGTCAGAACTGGGATATAAGCCAGAGGAGGCGTGTGGAGGAGCCCTATACACCTCCTGAGTATGTGGTGGAGGAGGCTATTAGGAGGGGTGCCTCGGGGATATCATACACCTATAACGAGCCCACGATATTCGCGGAGTATGCCATGGACGTCATGGCTCTGGCACATAGTAGGGGGCTCTTTAACACGTGGGTGACGAATGGGTATATGACGGTTGAGGCGCTTGGGGAGATTAGCCGTGACCTGGATGCGGCCACCGTCGATTTTAAGGGGCATGGGGACAGGGCCTTCTACAGGAAGTATATCTGGGTGAAGGATGCCGAGGATATCTTCGAGTCGCTTAGGGAGATGAGGAGGCGTGGGATATTCATAGAGGTTACGGATCTAGTCGTCCCGGTTAAGGAGGGTCTTAGGGAGGAGAGTTTTGAGAGGCTGGTTAGGTTCGTACATGACGAGCTTGGGCCAGAGACTCCTCTACACTTCCTACGCTTCCACCCCGACTATAGGATGATGGATGTGCCCCACACACCTGTGGAGCTCCTCGAGAAGTATGTGGAGAGGGCTAGGTCTATGGGGCTTCACCACGTCTATATAGGGAATGTCTGGGGCCATCCCTATGAGGATACCTACTGCCCAGGCTGTGGCTACAAGGTTGTGGATAGATATGGCTTCTACATCACTAGGTTCGAGCTGGATAGGGATGGTAGATGCCCCAGGTGTGGGTATAAGCTCAACTTTGTCCTCAGGTGGAGGGATGTAGAGGCCCCGGTCCTGATCGATACTGGATCCTAGTCGCTCCACCAGGGTGAGTCTATGTCCCAGTCTATATAGACCGCTGTCCACTCCCTCCCTAGATACCTCAGCCTGAGGAGCCTAAGGTATAGGTGTGAGGATGTTGGGTAGTCGTAGTACTCGTATATGGCTCCCCCGGTTATCTCGACGGTCTCACTACCCATGTCGATGAATACGCCCCTATCTACACTCATCTTGACCACCTCACCCTCCTCCACCCTCCCCAGTACATCCTCTACTATCTGTTTAGCATCTTCCATGGATAGCCCTGTCTTTACGTAGGCCCTGCCCCTTTTGTCGCCGACGATCCTCACTACCTCGGCCCTATCCCGTATGGACTCTACGATCTTCTCAGCCCTCCTCCTAGCTGTCATGCGCTGGACACCTGTAATAGATATAGGGGCTGCAGCCCCATCCATTATTGATATGGAGACCGACCCGATATACTGGAGAGACTCCTATGCCAGGAGGGTGGAGGCAGAGGTTATAGCGAGGAGTGAGGATGGCTTCGCCACGGATAAGACAGTATTCTACCCGGGTGGGGGTGGGCAGCCCCACGACACGGGTCTGGCTAGGTGGGGAGGCTCTGAGCATAGGATAGTCAGGGCGTATAGGGAGGGCTCACTAGTCTACCATGTGGCTGAGGATGGATTGCCAGAGGTTGGTGAGGCTGTAGAGCTCGAGATCGATTGGGAGAGGAGGTATAGGATAATGAGGCTCCATACGTCTCTCCACGTGATAAGCGCTGTGATGTATGAGAGGCTCGGCGTACTCATAACGGGTAGCCAGATCTATGAGGACCGTGCCAGGATAGACTTCCCCGCCGAGGAGATGAATAAGGAGTATGCGATGGAGATCGTGGATGAGGCTAACAAGCTGGCTAGGAAGGGTCATGAGGTGGAGGTATTCTTCGTCTCCCCCGAGGAGGCATTGAAGATGAAGCATCTCTTCAGGGTTGCGGACTTCAGCAAGTATGAGAAGTATATGAAGGGCCCCCTCAGGGTGGTTAAGATAGGGGATATCGATATCCAGTTCGATGGGGGTACACATGTCAAGAATACCAGGGAGATCGGGGAGATAGTCTTCCTTAAGTATGAGAGTAAGGGTAGGAGGAATAGGAGGATATACATCTCGGTCTCGCCATAGTAAACCGTGGTTAACACTGTTTACCCGTGATTTACAGGGATAGCCCCAGATGTGTACACCCCGTTCATAATGCCCGTTCAAATGTTGGGGGTTAATAACGCCTGGGCCTAGAAACAATTATATATGGCTGGTGATGAGGATCGATACATAGGTAGTCTCGAGCGTAGATACTCGCCAAAATCCTTTGAGGAGGATATACTCAGGTTCTGGGAGGAGGCTAGGATATATGAGAAGGCCCGGTCCCGGCGAGGCCCTAAATACTACTTCCTAGACGGGCCTCCATACCCCTCGAGCGACGTTCCCCACATCGGTACGGCTTGGAACAAGTCTATGAAGGATGCTGTGATCAGGTATAGGAGGATGAGGGGGTACTGGGTCTGGGACCAGCCCGGTTATGATACGCATGGCCTCCCGATCGAGGTGGCTACTGAGAAGAGGCTGGGGATCTCGAATAAGCGGGAGATCGAGGAGAAGGTGGGGGTTGAGCGCTTCATAGAGGAGTGTAAGAGACTTGCTATTGAGAACTCGAGGAGTATGAGTAGGCATTTCTGGGACCTCGGGGTCAGTATGGACTGGGAGAACCCATACTACACCCTTAGGAACGAGTATATAGAGTCTTCCTGGTGGCTGATTAAGAAGGCCCATGAGAAGGGGCTCCTGACGAGGGATCTAGGCATCGTCTGGTGGTGCCCCCGGTGTGAGACCGTCCTCTCGGACTATGAGGTCTCCGAGTATAAGGATCTGAAGGACCCCTCGATCTATGTACGCTTCCCCCTGAGGGATGGTGGCGCTAGCCTCCTTGTATGGACGACTACTCCATGGACACTCCCCGCCAACGTCTTCGTCATGGCCCATCCCGACGAGACGTATGTCGAGGTGGAGGTCGAGGGTGAGAGGCTTATACTGATGGAGGCCCGGCTCGAGGCCGTGATGGGTGATAAGGAGTATAGGGTTCTCAGGAGGTTCCCTGGTAGGGAGCTTGAGGGGCTTAGGTATATCCATCCCCTGAGGAGGTATGTGAAGCTCCAGGAGGGGCTGGATGACTACCATGTAGTCGTGACGACCGCTGAGCATGTCTCTAGGGAGGAGGGTACAGGCCTTGTACACGCCGCCCCTGGGCATGGTGAGGAGGACTTCTCGGTGGGTAGGTCTAGGGGCTTCCCAGTCGTGTCGCCCGTCGATGAGCGTGGAGTGTATAGGGAGGAGGTCGGCAAGTATGCCGGGATGAATGTCTTCGAGGCTAATGAGGAGATCATAGGGGATCTCGAGAGGGATGGATACCTCTTCAAGAGGGAGAGTATAGTCCATAAATACCCGGTCTGCTGGAGATGTAAGAGTAGGCTGATCATACGGGCTACGGAGCAGTGGTTCATAAGGGTTACGAGGATTAGGGATGATCTCCTCAGGGCTATTGAGGATGTAGATATAACCCCAGCCTGGGGCGTCGAGAGGTTTAGGAACTGGTTGACGGAGCTTAGGGACTGGGTCATATCTAGGCAGAGGTATTGGGGTATTCCCATACCTGTCTGGGTCTGTAGGGATTGTGGAGACTATGTCGTGATAGGATCCAGGGGTGAGATAGAGGAGCGTATGGTCGAGGGTAGCCTTGAAGACCTCCATAGGCCCTGGATAGACAGGGTGAAGCTTAGGTGTAGATGTGGAGGGGTTATGGAGCGTGTCCCCGATGTCCTGGACGTGTGGTTCGATAGTGGAGTCGCCTTCTACGCGAGTCTCTCCTACCCCATGAGGGAGGAGCCCTTCAAGACCCTCTACCCAGTCGACTTCATAACAGAGGGTCATGACCAGATTAGGGGCTGGTTCTTCAGCCTGTTGAGGGCCGGGGTCATAGGGTTCGACGAGTCTCCCTATAAGAGGCTACAGATCCACGGCTTCGTACTGGATGAGAAGGGTAGGGAGATGCATAAGAGCCTGGGTAACTATGTCTCCCCCACCGAGGTGGTGGATAGGTTTGGAAGGGATATACTCCGCTATACACTACTACAGTACACGATCTGGGAGGATCTCAAGTTCTCCTGGGCGAAGCTTGAGCATAGCCTTAAGGACCTCAATATACTCTGGAACATCTACCTCTTCGCCTCGATGTATATGAACCTTGACCGCTATAGGTATGACGAGCATCCCCTGGAGAAGTATCTCGAGGTTTTGAGGCCTGAGGATAGGTGGATACTGAGCAGGGTAAACACCGTGCTCAAGGAGTATCTAAGGGCTATGGATAGGGCATTCATCCATGAGGCCCTCAGGACTCTTAGGGACTTCTTCGTCGAGGATCTCAGTAGGCTGTATATAAGGCTGGTTAGGTGGAGGACGTGGCTAGAGGGTGATGACCCGGCTAAGCTCAGTGCCTACGCGGTTCTCTACTACGTCCTATACCGACTCCTACTCATGCTCTCCCCGATAACACCCTTCCTAACGGAGAAGATCTATAGGGATATGTTTCTCCCAGCATTGGCCGATGGGTCTGAGAGTATCCACCTAGACATGTTGCCAGACCCTGATGAGGAGCTTATAGATACGCGTCTCGAGGAGCTGATGAACTATATAGACGAGGTGTTGGAGGCAGGTGGAGCCGCCAGGATGGAGGCCGGCCTGAAGTTCAGGATCCCGGTGAAGAGGATATACATACTCAGTGACGACCCGGGTATGAGGGAGGCTGTGGAGGTGTTTAGAGACGTCCTCAGGAGCCAGCTCAATGTTAAGGAGGTCATGGTCCTACCCACTTCCGAGCAGGGAAGGTTCATGGTGAGGAGGGTCAGGCCGGTCATGAGGGTGTTGGGCCCCGTCTTCAAGGCCGACGCCTCTAAGGTTGCTAGAGCTCTTGAGGAGGGTGGCGAGGAGGCTTTAAAGGCTCTTGAGGAGCTGGGCCACTACGTAGTGGTGGTCGATGATAGGGAGTATAGGGTAACCAGGGATATGGTGGAGGTCCTGGAGGAGCCAGACCCTAGATACGTGGTGAGGAGCTTCCCACATGGGGTCCTCGTCCTTGATAGGGAGGTCTCCCGTGAGGAGCTGGCTATGGGCCTCGCCAGGGATGTTGTTAGGAGGATACAGGCCATGAGGAAGGAGATGGATCTACCGATATCGGCCTATGTATCGGTGTATGTCTCGACCCCTGACGAGGAGGCTGCCGAGATGCTTAGGGAGCATAGCGGATACATCTCGAATGAGACTCGTGCAAAGAGCCTCGTGATTGGGCCTGGCCTCGAGATACCTCAGGACCACTATACTAGGGAGTGGGAGATCTCGGGGGAGAGGTATGTAATAGGGGTTAGGCAGGTCTAGAGTGTCCTCACCTTATATCTCCCCACCTCTTAAGATTTATGGAGATGCCTGTCAAGTGTAGTAGGTGTAGGGTTAGGGATGCGGAGATATATATCCGCTACATGAGGCAGTATCTATGCCTAGACTGTTTCAACAAGTTCTTCGAGAACCGGATAGTCAAGACTGTGGAGAAGTATAGGATGCTTAGCCGTGGAGACTATGTAGGTATAGGCCTCTCAGGGGGTAAGGATAGCACGGCCCTCCTAACCGTCCTGAAGAAGCACTTCCCGGATAAGAGGTATATAGCTATCCATCTGCACCACGGTATCTACGACTATAGCGAGGATAGCCTCCGGGCGGCTAGGGAGCTGGCCGAGTCCCTCGATGTGGAGCTCCACGTATTTAGGTATAGCGAGGAGATCGGGATAACGATACCTGATGTTAAGAAGACCAAGTATGGTAGGAAGATATGTGCGACCTGTGGCACTATTAGGAGGTGGGCATTATCAAAGGCTGCTAGGGAGCTCGGTGTAGATATTCTTGCCACTGGCCATAACCTTGACGATACCCTTGAGGTCATGCTGAACGCGTTCATAGCTGGGGACTACGAGTCTATAAAGAGGCTTAGGCCTGTGCTCCCCCCATCCCCTCCAAACAATTATTGGAAGGTCAAGCCCCTCATCGATACCCCTGAGTATGAGGTGCTTCTCTACGTTATGTTCAACGGCCTACCCGTCAAGAGGATCGACTGCCCCTTCGCCGACGACGCCCGTAGCCTCAGGAGGAAGGAGATACTTAGACTCTGGGAGGAGAGGGAGCCGATGATAAAGTTCCAGCTCTTCGGGAGCTTCATGAAGAAGCTTATCCCACTCCTGGATAGGGTTGAGGAGGTGGGTGAGCCGGTTGAGTATAGGGTTTGTAGGGTCTGTGGCGGCCCATCCTCTGGGGAGGTCTGCTCAGCCTGTAGAAGGATTGAGTATGTGAGGAGGCTGGTTGTTGAGAGGGGTAGATAAAAAGGGGGTCTACTCGAAGAACTCTATGGTCTGCCTCTTCTCGGGCAGGGTTATCAAGCCCTCCTTGAGATCCTTCTCGACCTTCGCGATGGCCTTCTCAAGCTTCTCCAGCCCGTCTAGGAGTAGGTCTAGCTCCATGTTGAGGGGTGGGTAGATCCTTATATGGGGCTCATCATCCCATATCGTCCATACCCCGAAGCGTTTAGCCTCTATGAATATCCTCTTGGCCAGCTCGATATCGGCCTCATCACCCCTACCGGTCTCGATCGACGTGGCTAGGAAGTAGCCTATGCCCCTGCTATCCACGATTATCTCATACTTCTCGGGCCACTCACTCATGTATTTAAGGGCCTCCTCCCCATACTTTGTAACCTTCTCCAGGAGATTGTCCCTGTAGATGATTTCTATCGTCTTGAGGGCAGCGGCGCATCCCGCTGGGCTCCCCGCGAAGGTGCTTCCGGAGTATGCCCTCTCGCTACCTGCTACCTCATCGCTTAGGACAACTGCCCCGATAGGTATCAACCCGCCTGTCAGGCCCTTAGCTGTAACCACGACGTCTGGCTCTATATCGTAGTGTTCGAAGGCCCAGAACTTACCCGTCCTCCCGAAGCCCGTCAAGACCTCGTCCGCTATTACGAACCAGTTATACTTCCTAGCCATCTCCATAAGCTTCTTGGCGAAGAACTTGGGTGGGATGAAGTTTCCACCCTCGGCCATCATGGGCTCATAGAGTATCCCGGCTATCCTGTCCGGCTCAGCTATATGCTCCAGGATGAACTCGTCTAGGTACCATAGTATGAGCCTGGCGAAATCGTCCTGGCTCATCCCAGGGGGTAGCTTATAATTCCTGGGGTAGGGTATGAATATGACTCCACCGCCATCCATACCCTCGAAATACTTCTTCCTAGCCGCATCATGCGCTCCTATCATCCTGGCACCTATACTGTCGCCGTGGTATGAACCTAAGAAGCTGATGATGTGGGGTCTTTTCGATGCTGTTATTATATATGAGACAGCTGCCTCAGCAGCCTCTGTACCTGATACCTCCATGGAGACTCTAGTAAGGTTGGGTGGGGTTATCTCGACAAGCTTCTCTGCCAACTCAATCGCTAAGGGGTGATAATATATAAAGCCATACTTTTTAAGAGCGGCTATGACAGCGTCCAGCACCTCTGGATGGATGTTCCCGACATTGTTGGATGCCCATCCACTGGTAAAGTCTACGTATTTGTTCCCATCGACGTCATATACGTGGAATAGGTCTGCCCCTCCTGTTATGAAGGAGGCCATGGCCTCTAGGAGCTCTAGGTACTTGGGGTTCAGTCCTCCTGGGGCGACCTTCTTAAGCCTCTCCTGATACTCTCTAGACTTGGGCCCGGGTATGTCATAGACTATCTCGGCACACCTCCAGCCTCTACGGGCGATACACGGTATATACTAGGACACTCATCATGGGTCTAATATAAATGTCTATATACCTTGATGGCCGTCAGCATCCATATTATCGGGGGTATGGGGATCCGCATTGAGGCTGGTCTCAATAAGGGTCGGGGATATACATTGTGAGGCCTGTGCAGCGAGTATAGAGAGCTCACTATCGAGTTTAGATGGGGTCTTGGATATACGTGTCCTTATTAATGATAAACGCGTAGTCGTTAGATACGATCCTGATAAGGTATCGAGGGAGGATCTGATAAGGGCTATCAGGGATCTCGGCTTTAGTCCGGAGGACTGATACAAATATATTTGTAGTGGTCCTCCATGAATTATAACTTGTGAATAGTAGGGAGAGGGTTCTACACAGGAGGATCGAGGGGCTGCACTGCTCCTTCTGCGTCTCGAATATTGAGGATGCCCTCTCCCGTATAGAGGGTGTGTGGGAGTATAATGTCAGTATCGCCCATGAGGAGATCTACATTAGGTATGACCCTGATAGGGTAGATGAATCCGAGATAGAGGCTTTGCTAGAGGGCCTGGGATATAGGCTTAGAGATGTTGATGAATCCCCTGATTATGAGAAGGTATACAGGATTCTTAGGAGACGTCTACTCCTATCAACTATGCTCTCACTAGTCGCAGGACTGTTTATGCTGGGTATGTGGCTCGGCACACTGGGTAGAGAGGCAGCATTGGCTATGGGCCTGATAGCAGGGGCTAACTTCCTATTCCTGGGTAGGGAGTATATAGCTATATCCATCAACTCACTACGCAGGGGAATCCTTAATCAGCATGTACTCATGTTTCTAACAGGTTTGTCTGGGCTCCTAGGTGGTGTTATTGGTCTATTGACTGGCCTCTACCCACCGGGAGACTTCTTCGGTGTCGCTTCATTCGTGACTACTTATCACTTGCTGGGTGGATACTCGGCATCATATGTTAGGAAGAAGTCTGAAGAGGCTGTTGGGAGGCTTCTGAGGTATCGTCCCCGAGTAGTTAGGGTCAGGAGGGGTGGAGCAGTAAGATATGTCGATGTTGAGGATGTGGAGCCGGGTGAAGTGGTTATAGTGGATAGGGGTGAGTCTATACCCCTTGATGGGATACTGCTAAGTAGCTATGCATCGGTCGATGAGAGCATAGTTACTGGTGAGCCGCTTCCTGTGGATAAGTATAGGGGGGATGAGGTGGTCTCGGGCTCCATCAACCTCTCTGACCCCGTGGAGATAAGGGTGTCGAGGAGGTATAGAGACTCCTTCCTCCACCGTCTAGTCATGCATATCAGGGAGGCGAGGGCTCTTAAGCCACCTATCCTGAGCCTCCTAGACCGTGTATTGAAGAGGTATATATCCTTCGTCCTCTTCACAGCGGTGGCCGGGCTGGTCCTCTGGGATATCGCTCCATTGATCCTGGGCCGGGGATTGGACTGGGTTAGGCCCCTATACGTCTTTATGACGGTCCTAGTCATGGGTTATCCCTGTGCATTGGGCATGGCTATACCCCTCGCTATCATTAGGGGCTCCGGAGTAGCTGCTGAGAGGGGGATCCTTATTAGGAATGGCGACTCCATAGAGATCCTCAGTGGGAGGCCATACCTACTCCTGGATAAGACGGGTACAATGACGCTTGGTAGGCCGATGGTGGCGGGGCTTGGGGCCCTCAACGGTTTTGATGAGGAGGAGCTGCTTAGGCTGGTGGGCTGTCTAGAGAGCTATTCCCGACACCCTGTTGCCGAGGCTATCTACGGCTATGCCCTGGACAGGCTGGGCGAGATAGAGTGTGGAGAGGTAAGTGACGTGGAGGTCATACCGGGGATGGGTATTGCTGGGGTGGTGGATGGCCATCGCATAGCTGTGGGGAGTAGGGAGTTGATGATGGCTATGGGTATCGATGTGGACCACCCTCCTGAGGAGGGTTTTAGGACGGTTTATGCCGCCGTCGATGGCTCCCTCGCCGGCTATATCCACCTATCAGACGTCCTAAGGGATGATGTTGCCAGAGCCATTGCCGAGCTGAGGGGATACGTGTCTGGAGTAGCTCTCATAACTGGGGACTCTGAGGAGAATACCCGTAGGATGGTTGGTGGGCTTGACCTGGACTGGTATATGGCAGGGCTAAGGCCTGGTGAGAAGGCAGAGGTAGTCAGGGGTCTACAGGCACGGGGGTATAGGGTGGTCATGGTGGGTGATGGGTTTAACGATGCGCCGTCGGTGACCCTGGCTGATGTGGGTGTGGCGTTCGGTGTAGGGTCTGACATAACCGCTGTGAATAGTGATGTATTGATAGTCAGCGACCGGTTTGATAGGCTTGTCGAGCTCTTCCGGCTCTCGAGGAGGATGTATGGCAGGACTAGGACCAACCTGTTCGTCGCCTTCATGTATAATGGGCTTGGGATCCCCCTAGCTGCTCTAGGCCTTATACAGCCCTACTGGGCGATGATATTCATGGTTCTCAGCGTGACGAGCCTTCTCATCAACTCTATGCGGAGGCTCTGACCCTCATCTGTGATACTGGGTTTGGAGTAGTGTTTATGTGTAGCCTTGGTTTTAAGGCTATGAATAGTATATTGCTCACCTGGTGATGAGGGGGGAGCTTAGGATAGTATTCTTGGCGGGGCTGCTATGGCTCATATCGTCCCAGAACGTCGGTGTGATAAGCTTCAGCCTCCGCCCAATAATCACCAGCCTATCCATCGAGGATCCACTGATTAAGAGCCTCATAGGTGGCGGTGCAAACATAGGGATGCTTATAGGAGCCTTCACCTCGGGCTTCCTAGCGGACAGGGTTGGGAGGCGTAGGATCATAGGGATATACGCGGCTATACACTCCCTAGCTACCCTCCTAGCCGGCCTAGCACCCAATGCGGAGAGCTTGATACTCTTCAGGGTGGCCACAGGCTTCGGTGTTGGTGGGGCGCTCCCCATAATAGCATCACTCGTGGCCGAGTATAGTAGCCCGGAGCATAGGGGGCGTAACATAAGCCTGGTCGAGAGCTTCTGGGCGGTGGGCTGGCTATCCGCCCTGATACTCTCATACTTCACAGTCTTCGCCAGTGGTGAGTGGAGGCCCTACATGTTCCTAGCTGGTGGCCTCTCACTACTCGTATTCCTAGGCTCGATAGCCAGGCTCCCCGAGTCACTCCGCTTCCTAAAGATGCTTGGCCGTAGGGAGGAGGCCTCTAGGCTGGCCAGCCTATACGGGGTGCCCCTCCCCGAGGTTGAGGAGAGGAGGCTCTCCTGGCTCGAGTCTGTGAGGCTCCTCCTATCCAGGTATCGAAGGGAGTCGATAGGCCTATGGATAACGTGGTTCTCCATAACGATGGGCTACTACGGAATCTTCATATGGCTCCCCTCGATGCTGGGCAGTATATCCCCCGAGATAGGGGAGTATATAGCTGGTAATAGGTTCACCTACCTACTGGTCATCACACTTGCCCAGCTGCCCGGCTACTTCAGCGCCGTACTCCTGGTGGACAGGGTGGGTAGGAGGCGTGTACTAGGCATATACCTAGCCGCGACTGCCCTTTCCTCATTCCTCTTCGCCTCGAGCAGGACCGTATTCGAGCTTTACCTATATGGGATAATACTGAGCTTCTTCGACCTGGGTGCATGGGCAGCCCTATACACCTATACCCCTGAGCAGTACCCAACCCATATAAGGGGCCTGGGCTCCAGCTGGGCTGGGTTCTTCGGTAGGATCGGTGGTATACTAGGCGCTACGGTGGTCCCGTTCCTAGGTATGGACTGGTACGTCGTCTTCACACTCTTCGCCCTGGTCCACCTCCTAGGCGTCCTAGGCGTCTTCCTGGGGAGGGAGATGAAGGGTGTGGAGATGGTTGAGACTATAACCGTCTATGGATAGCCCCGATTTTTCTATCCAGCCCCATCCATATAGCTATGTGGTGGGTATAGTGGCGACTGTCGTTGAGGGTATGGAGGCCCCAGACTTCTGCCTACCATCGGATGAGGGTAGGGAGGTCTGTCTAAGAGACTTCAGGGGTAGGTGGGTAGTCCTATACTTCTACCCCAAGGACAATACCTCTGGCTGTACCCGTGAGGCTGTGGACTTCACCAGTAGGCTAAACGACTTCCTCAGCCTCGGTGCCGTGGTGATAGGTGTGAGTCCAGACCCTGTCGAGAGTCATAGGAGGTTTAGGGAGAAGCATGGGTTGAAGGTCGTACTGCTCAGCGATGTGGAGAGGAGGGTCCTGGAGATGTATGGCGTCCTGGGGATCAAGAAGAGGTTTGGTAGGGAGTATCTGGGCGTGATAAGGTCGACCTTCCTGATAGACCCTGAGGGTAGGATCAGGAGGATATGGAGGAACGTCAGGGTTGCTGGACATGTTGATGAGGTTCTTGAGGAGCTTCGGCGTCTCCAGTCTTCCTAACCCTCTCTATAGCCCTCTTGAGCAGCTCTAGCATGCGGGGTATGGGTACCTCCTTACTGGTGAAGTTGTAGGCCTCCCTCCACGTCTTGTCCTCGAGGAGCTTCTTGAATAGCTTGCTCCTACCGGTCTTGACTATCCTCCTGGGTATTGAGAGCTCCCTAATAGTCTCGTCGTCGACGAGCTCGGTGTCTATCCATACCTCCACTCCACCCTTCTTCCTCATCTTCCTCATCACGAGTATTGGCCTATCCTCTACAACTGCTATGTAGTACCTGGTCTTCTTCACCTCCTTCCTCTTGGTTTCGCAGCCTAGTCTACGGACCTCCTTGAGGGTCGTGTTCCAATACTTATCCATCCTCCTCTTAACTAGGCTCTTAGTATCTATCCTGGTCTTCTCCGCCTCACTCCCCCTCAGTGGGGTGATTAGGAATATTTCTGACCCGTCTCCATCCACCTTGTCTATGTCGACGAAGCGCTGTATAATGATCAGCTCGACGTTCCTCCTACTCTTCCTAATCTCCTCTACAGCCCTTAGGAGGTCGGTGTTGACCTTGTCGATGATCAGTATAATGTTCTGGGACATCTTCTCCACCGCCTCCTTGATCTTGGGGAGTAGATCCTCCTTATCCCTCCTCTGGCCCAGGACCTCCTCCCTGATCTTCTGGAACATGTATCTGTTACGTCTAAGCTCCTCGTAGATCTTGAAGGCTAGTGATGCCGGGTCGACCTGCTTCAGTGCCTCGTTCATCTTCAATACCTGGTCCTTGATGTGGCTATTCACGCCGTGCCTCAGCATGTCTACCTCTACCACCCATATCTCCATCCTGTTCCTACCAGTCTTTAGGAGGAGGGCATCAGTCATTATCTTGCTACTCTTCCCTATGATCCTCTCCGTCGGTATGAATATGCTCCCCTCGCCGAAGATCCTGCTGAGGATCTTCTTATTCCTCTGGAGATACGCGGATATATCCTTCTCCCAGCCGAAGTCGACCCTCTTGTATATCCTCCCGTTGTGTATGAGGACTGGGTCGGTTAGCAGCTTCTCGTCCCCCTTGATGGGTAGGATCTCCTCATCCCCAGGCATAGTACATATATTATATTACCTGTCAAAAATAGCTTGCCCGGTTTATATGATATAACAGGGTTATGGAATAGGGTGGGGGAGAGGATGGATAAGGCTGAGGTTGAGAAGAAGATTATAGAGGCGCTGAGGAAGGTCCATGACCCCGAGATCCCTGTGAACGTGTATGACCTCGGCCTGGTATACAAGATCGATATAGACGTGGAGAACAAGAAGGTACATGTGGATATGACGATAACCTCGATAGGCTGCCCAGTGGCATACGCCATAATCGACGATGCGGAGGCTGCTATCAAGGAGGCTCTTGGCGAGGACTGGGAGGTGAATGTCGAGCTGGTCATGGAGCCTCCATGGACACCTGCGAAGATCACTGAGGAGGGTAGGAAGATGCTGGAGGAGCTATATGGCTATGACATCGTGGGTGAGTGGATAAAGCAGATGTCCTGAGGACAATAAATAGTTTGTAGTGCTACTAACTATTTGGTGATGGTTATATGGTGGAGGACATAGTCATCCTGGCTAAGGAGAACGGGCCATACCTGGTCATGAAGGAGGGTAAGGTCGTGGCCGCCCTATGTAGGTGTGGCGGGAGTAACAAGAAGCCTTTCTGCGACGGGACACATGCAAAGATTGGGTTCAAGGCTCCACAGGCGGAGGTCAAGGTCTAGAGAGGCATCTCCCCGGGTCTATACGGGTAAGCCTACAGTCTCTATAACCCTTCTTTATCTCCTTTGCTAGACAGGTTAGCCGTTCATCGCCGGTCTCCGTTGCGTATCTCTCAAGCCTCTCGATCGCCTGCCATATCCTGTCGTACTGCCCCATCTGCTGCTTGACGTAGGGTATCGTAGCAAGTATTAGGCCTCTTAGGAAGGGGTCGCCACTCCTCCTCCATACCTTCTCGAGCTTCTCATGGATCTCCCAGAACCATCCCCTTGTAAAGTATTCTAGGAAGGTCTGGATAGGGTCTATATCCAGGTCGTTCTCCCCCTCCTCTATCAAGGATACCCTGTGGGGCCTGACCCCGATGCTCCGAATAGCTTCTAGGACCTCCTGGACCTCTGCATCGGTCTCGATGTCTATCTCTATATGGTCGTAGTCCCTCCTTAGGATGACGTGTCCAGCATCTATACCCGCGTTTGAGAGGGCCTCCCTCACGTCTTCCCTACCTATCTCTATGGGGTCTGCATATACTATTATCCTCATCCCTGTCTAGGTGTATCTGGGTGTGTGATATATGAGGCTCATCCTTATATTTATGGGGCTATATTGAGGTGGGGAGGAAGGTGTAACCATGGAACATGTCTTGGCCCTAGACATACTAGTCCTCATGGTAGGCTTTGTCGTTGGTTATCTCTACTATATCAAGTATAGGACCGCTGTAGGAGGTGTGATAGCCACCCCCTTCCTCGTAATCTATGTGGTTAAGGAGCCCGCGATAATCCTCTCCACAGGCCTCGCCATATCCCTGGCGGTGGTTGCACTCGAGATTGTCCATGACAGGTACTTGATATACGGTAGGCGTGCATTCTATGTGGCTGCATTTATCAGCATGATCGTCTTCCTAAGCACCTATAACTGGGTGGGTACACAGATATCCTCGGCCTTCACCTCACTTATTGGAGGGATCATAGCCTATAACATGCATAAGGAGATCGTCTCGAATGGTGACTACCTTAGGCCTGTCTTGGTCTGGATGGCCGAGTTTCTAACAGTCATGTTGATAGCCTTCATAATATACCTCATGGCTGGGGTCATAACCATATAACTCGCTCCTAATAGCGACTGATTTATATATTTATTGTAAGACATTACTATCCTAACGCCCCCGTAGAGCCAGGGAGGTAACTCAGAATTGAATATTTACAGGGTACGGCCATTGGCCAACGGGATGCTGGCCAGATATAGGGAGAACCTTAGAAAGTCGATCTATAGGGTACTCGTATCTGGTAGCAGGGGAAAGACGGGCCTGGTCCTCGATATCTATGACATACTTTATAATAGGCTGGGGGAGTCGGGGGTAAAGGTTCTTGGTAAGGTGACTGGTGATAGGCCCCGCTTTAGATATGATGGTGAGGAGTGGGTTATCGATAGGGGGGATAAGCCTAAGAACCCTATGCTGGACTGGGAGAACGGGGGCATTATTGCAGAGTTCCCCGCGGATATCTATGTGTTTGAGAACCAGAGTATCAGGAAGTATACAAACGGTGTTATACATAGGATCTTTAGGCCTAATATAGAGATCATCCCAAACATCAGGCTTGAGCATGCCGAGCTTGGTGAGACTCTGGAGGAGATGGCTCACACCTTTGCGAGCCAGTTCTACGACCTCGAGTATGTCATCTACGCTGAGACGATTAGGGAGAATTTTGAGGCGACGTACCCCATCCTTGAGGAGTATGCGATAAAGTATGGGGTTGAGCTTAGGGTTGTGGATGTCCCTGAGGGGCAGCTGGATATCCTGGGTATCGAGAGGGTATACATTGTGCAGGAGCTCCTAGACATAATGGGTATGGAGCCCCTCTCAATGGCTGAGTTCAACCATATTGTGCATCATATCATGGCTAGGCTTAGGCCGAGGTATAGTCCCTGGGGCTTCAAGTATATAGATATCGCCAAGGTGAACGACCCATCATCTACGAGGATGGTCTACAACTACTTGAAGAGGAACTACTCCGGCCCGATCTACATCTTCGCGTATTTCAGGGGTGACAGGGCGGATAGGACCAGGTTCTTCATCCCCTTCTTCGAGGATATCTTTAGGGATACCCGTGTGGAGAAGGTCTTCCTCGCTGGTAGGTATTATAGGAAGGTGAAGGAGGTCCTGGGTGGTAAGGCTGTAGAGTTCTATGACCTGGAGCCTGAGGACATGTTACGTGAGGTTGCCAGTAATGATGGTCTCCTAGTGTTCATGGTGAACGGTGTCCACCATGAGGTCGATATGGTTAGGGAGCTTGTCGAGACTGGGCCCGTCCCTGCTGGTGAAGAGGTTAGGAGTGCTGAGGCGTCTAGGGAGGAGTCTGGAGAGCCTCTCTAACACCGTCTATAACTCTTTCGAGGTCGTCCCTTGTAAGCATTGGGTGGACGGGTAGGCTTATCACCCTCTTGGCAAGCTCTTCGGTGATGGGTAGTTTCGTGTATCCAAACCTCTCCCTCACAATATTGAGTGTGTGTACAGGCCGGTCGTAGTATATCCCTGTAGCCACGCCCCTCTTACTGAGGGCCTCTCTAATCCCATCCCTGGCACTGGTCTTCAGGGTGTATAGGTTGTAGACGTGGTATGCCCATTCCTTCTCGATCGGTGTCTCGAGCTCTAAGTCTCCAAAGGCCTCTGTATAGATCGACGCGTTCTCCCTACGCCGCTCATTCCAGCTGTCAAGGAGCCTGAGCTGCTCGAGAGCCACCACCGCCCCTATCTCGTTGAACTTCATGTTGTATCCGAACATCACGAACTCGCCATTCCTTATCCCGTGGTTCTTGAGGCTCCTTATCCGCTCAGCCAGCTCATCGTCATTCGTGGTTATTACTCCCCCCTCGCCATATACACCCATGTTCTTGGAGGGGTATAGGCTGAAGTATCCCACGTGGCCTATCCCCCCTACTCGTCTACCCCTATACCTTGCTCCATGTGCCTGTGCAGCGTCCTCTATTAGGTGGGCCCCATGCTTCTCGGCGACCTCTATAATCGGGTCTAGATCCGCTGGGTGTCCGAATAGGTGTACAGGTATCACCGCCTTGACGCTGGAGTCTAATTTCTTCTCGAGGTCGGCTGGGTCGAGGGTCATGGTCTCGGGGTCTACATCGATGAATACTGGCTCCGCCCCCAGCTCGACGGCCTGCGAGACGGTTGCTATGAATGTGAATGAGGGTACAGCTACCTTGTCCCCCCTACCTATTCCTAGGGCCCTTAGTATGAGGAAGAGTGCTGATGTCCCGCTGGAGACAGCTACTGCGTGTTTCACGCCTATGTAACCTGCAAATCTCTCCTCGAACTCCCTAGTGTAACGGCCATCGACATACTGCTTAGAGTCTATCACCTCAAGTATCTTCTCCTTAATCTCATCGCTGATGTATGGCTCGGCTAGGCGTATCATCGCTATTCACACCCCAATTCCCCTAGTATGGTTAAAAACCTGTGTCTAGCCTTCTCAGCCTCTCCGAAGAGTCTCTCCGCGTATCTAAGCGCCTCCTGGATCTCCTCCTTCCCCAGTATATCTTCTCCCCATGCCCTGAGTGGTATGCTATACTTTGGGGCTAGGAGTATCTCCACAGTCACTCCACGGCCCCCTATGCTGTATATGCTTGAGTATCTATATCCGGCCTCGATGGCTATGCCTAGGAGCTCCACGGCCTTTCCTAGGTCCTCCGCGGCGATGTGTAGTATGGTCCCCTCTACGTTCATCCACACTACGCCGCCACGGGCCTTCTCCAGCGCCTCCTCCACCTTGTCGAGGCTTATTGGCCCATGTATCTTTAACAGGGTCTTCCCCCGTCCCTTCTTTATCAGGCTCTCCTCCTGTGTAATATGTATCCTGCCGTAGCAGCTGCTCTTAGTGACGTAGCTGCTACACCTGTTTACGGCCTCTAGTATGGGGATCACACCCTCATCAACTAGCCCCTTCTCAAGGGCTTTTCCGAGCTTCTCCAGGTGTCTAGCCCTCTCGAGGAGCCAGGTCTTCACATGCCTACCCTCTCTAGGAACTCTCCATAGCGGTAGAGGGCTGATGCAGCTGCTACAGCCCTCCTAGGGCTTGGATATACGGGTATCCCGTTGTCGCGTAGCCAGGTGTTGGCTATCGAGACCTCCCTACCGCCTATCATGGACATTATCACTGGCTTACCGGGGTGCCTCCTAACAATTGAGACTATCCCATCCGCTATCTCGTAGGGGTCGGTTATCGCTGCATGTACATATATCGCGACGACGCCGTCCACCCAGGGGTGGGATAGGACCTTGTCAAGCACCTCTATATAGTCCTCCTTATAGGCGTTGCCCGTCAGGTCTATAGGGTTCTTCGGGCTTCCGAAGGGTGAGATTGCCCTCCTAACCTCCTTCTCCAGGTCCTGGGGCATGTCCCTAAGTGGTAGTCCATACTCCTCGGCGAAGTCCGACGCCAGTACACCAGCCCCGCCACCGTTGGTTACGACTACGAGGTTGGGCCCCCTCATAGGTGGCTGTAGGTGCAGCGCCAAAGCCTTGTCGAACCCGTCCTCCAGGCCATATGCAGGTATCACCCCGCTTGCCCTGAATGCCACATCGTATAGCTTAACATCCCCGGCGAGGCTGCCTGTGTGGCTCATCGCAGCCTTGGCTCCCCGCTGGCTCCTACCCGACTTTATCGCCACTATAGGCTTCTTCTTCGAGACCTCCCTAGCTATCTCGACGAACCTCCTCCCATCCTTGAGGCTCTCCATGTATAGGAGGATCGTCTCTGTGTCTTCGTCATCCTCTAGGTACTCCAGCATCTCCTCGAAGCCTATCTGGGCCATGTTGCCTATGCTCACCATCTTTGAGAGGCCTATCCTGTTGGCCCATGTCCACCCGACCAGTCCTATTGCTAGGGCCCCGCTCTGAGTGACCATTGTTATCCTCCCCCTGTAGGGGAGGCTTGGGCAGAAGCTTAGGTTCATATTGTGGTCGGTGTTGAGTATGCCGACGACGTTGGGTCCTAGGAGGGCTATCCCCGCCTCGTCAGCCATCCTGACGAGCTCCCTCTCCTCCTCGGCCCTACCCACTTCTGCGAAGCCAGAGGTTATTACTACGACTCCTGAGACCCCCTTCTCTATACTACCCTTCAGAGCCCTCCTAACCTTCTCAGCGGGTATTGCTATTACCGCCACGTCGACCTCGTCTGGGATGGATGTTATGCTTGGGTATGCCTTGAGCCCCATAATCTCCTCTGCATTGGGGTTTACCGGGTATATCCTCCCCCTGAAGCCGTCCTTGATGAGGTTGTACACCACCTGGAAACCTATCTTCCGGGGGCTCCTACTGGCCCCTATAACCGCTACTGAGTCTGGGTATAGTGTCCTCTTTAGGGCCTCCTTTAGCCAGGGCCTACTCACCCAGTATCACCCTCACATCCACGGCTAATGCCCCTCTTGGGTAGGCTATCAATGGGTTTATATCCATCTCCATGATCTCGGGATACTTATCCCCCAGCTGTGAGACCTTCACAATCACGTCGGCCAATGCGTCTATGTCTGCTGGGGGCCTCCCCCTATAGCCGCTGAGTATCTTGTATGCCTTGACCTCCCTGATCATCTCCCTCGCCTCCTCAATGGGGATTGGCGCCAGCCTGAAACTCACGTCACGATATATCTCGACGAATATCCCCCCGAGTCCGAAGGCTACTACCGGGCCGAACTGGGGGTCCCTGGTCAGCCCTACTAGGGTCTCGACACCCTCCTCAGCCATCTCCATGACGAGCACACCAGTGATCTCTGCGTTGGGCGCGTTCCTCTTCACGGTCTCGACTAGTTCCCCGACCTCCCTCTCAAGCTCGTCGCCACCTATGTTTAGCCTGACGCCACCCACGTCGGACTTGTGTATGATGTCTGGGGAGACGATCTTGAGGACATATGGTGGTGGGAAGTCTGGCTCCGGCCTGGATCCGAGGGGTGTGAATAGGTATCTAGGGGTGGGTATCTCAGCGGCCCTAGCAAGTTCGAGGGCCTCATGCTCGAGGAGGGCCTTCCTCCCCTCGCTTAGGGCCTTTGAGATGATGCTGTTTATAGGGTCGCTCAAGCCAGACACCAAGATGTATTCACCTGGATGTTACTGAAAAATGGGTGGTTTATGGGGGCCTCATACGTGCAACTATCCTCAAAGCCGTTCGGCTCGGATCGGTGGAGACCTTCATCGGCCCCTAGATATTGTTTCCCATCTCCAGCCAATAATTATTACCCGGGGGATAATCCCTTGTTGTATGAGCCGCCCCTTCCATATCGATGATGAGGTCTACCTCCTCAAGACGGGGCTCTTCCACCTCAACAGGTATAGCGGGGAGGTATTTATCAGGGGCCTCCCCCTGGAGAGGTGGATGGAGGCTGGGCTCAGCGGTGTAGCTAGGAATCTCTTTGGGCAGCACTACCCTGTTTTGGAGAGGGCTGTGGAGCAGGTTGCAAAGCCTCTCCGGGGCTTCCTAGACGTACTCGGCACGGTCTACATGTATAACGTGCCCAGCCCCATCTATACACTCTACATCGTCTCCAGATCGGCGGGCTACGGGCTGTACAACACGGTTAGGAATCTATATGAGCTGTCGATGCCGGAGGCGTGTAGGGCGATACATAACAGGCCGGTTGAGCGTAGGACCTATGGCCTACCGATTAGGAGGCCAGGCTGGGTCGAGAGGGTTATCCAACTACTTCTACGTGAGGGCTTGATAGATAGGGCTGGGGCTAGGCGTATGAGGAGATACCTCCCGGTTGCTGAGCCGGGTGGTGGTGATCCTATTCTACGCCTCATAGCTAGGAGGCTCGATGTGGAGACGGCTATATCGCTCTACATCGTCCCGAAGATCATGGCCTCAGAGGCTATGTATAGGGAGTCCCGTCCAGGGAGGCTGGTGATACCTCCCTACTACTCCGGCCCCCTACTATCCAGTGATGCTCCTGAGGAAGTATCTCACGAATAGCGCCATGATCCCAATTATGACGGCTGCATAGACGAGGGCTATGAAGAGCCCGGTGTAGGGGTCTGAGATCACTATGAATGGGAATATGATGACTATCGACTCTCCACGGGGGAAGGATTCGAGTAGGAATGTGAAGCCTATGAATAGTAGTAGTATGGCAACTATGGATAGTATCCCGGCAAGCATAATCCCCCCTACGTTCTCGACAGTCACCGCTCTCCTGGCCTCGTAGCACTCTATACAGACCTTCTCGGAGAGGTTGAAGTCGTCTTTACATACCCTCCTCCCGCATGAGCTGCAGCGGTATACAGCCCTCTCTATCCCGCATATCTCGCAGTAGTCCCTCACGTCCATGCCAATCTATTAATGGGTTGGGTAGGTGTTAAAGGGCTATGCTCACGATCAGTATCGGGACTAAGTATAGCGCCAGTATAGCTACGCCCATCAGTACCAGCATCCACCAATACTTCCTGAGGAACCTGGCGTTCCCGAATATGATTGGTATTGGGCCTATCAGGACGACTCCTCCTAGGTCGCCCCTCGACCTGTGTATGAGGATAGCCATCGCCACCATGAGGAGGACTATCCCGGCCAGTATGAATAGTAAGGCCGCCTCAGCGAACCCTATAATCATTTCCCAAAAATATAGTTTCTATATCCTCCTTATTAATAACTAGTGGTCCCCGGCAAATATTCTGAGGAGATGGGGATGTCGAGGGATATCGACGAGGAGACTAAGCAGAGGCTTGCCAGCCTATTCCAGATGAAGAGTATCGAGGCCCGTATAGCCGAGAATATGAAGAGTATAAGGTATAAGATAGGGGTGATAAGTGGTAAGGGGGGTGTGGGGAAGTCGACCGTCACGGCTAATCTAGCTGTCGCCCTGGCGCTGGAGGGCTATAGGGTGGCGGTCTTCGACAGCGACTTTCACGGCCCATCCATCCCCAAGATGCTGGGTGTTGAGGACGCCACCCTAGAGGTTACGAAGGATAAGAAGATCCTTCCCGTCACCGGGCCCTACGGCATAAAGATCGTCAGTATACTCTACCTGCTCCCGGAAAAGACGGAGGCCGTTATATGGAGGGGCCCGCTCAAGAAGAAATTTTTCGACGACTTGGCTCTCTACACCCAGTGGGGTGAGCTAGACTTCCTCCTCTTTGACCTCCCACCTGGTACTGGTGACGAGGCCCTCAACCTGGCACAGTCGATAAAGGATCTGGCTGGTGTGATAGCTGTTACACAGCCTACTGAGGTCTCTGCCCTGGCTGTGGCCAAGTCGATAAACTTCGCTAGGAAGACGAATATACGTGTACTGGGCATTGTGGAGAACATGAGCTACTTCGTATGTGGTGATGGTAAGAAGTATAAGATCTTCTCTGGCAATGGTGGTGAGATGTTGAGCAAGATGTTTAACGTTCCCCTCCTGGGTAGGATACCTATAGACCCTAGGGTGGCCGAGCTGGGTGATAGTGGGTATAGCCTACTTGTACAGGATCCTGATAGCGAGTTTTCTAAAGAGTTTAGAAACCTAGTTAATAATTTGTTGGAGGTGCTGGAGGGTGGAGAGAGTAGGTGAGGAGAGAAGTCTCGAGGGGCTCATCATCTACATACTGAGCCTCATAGCCTTCATAGGCGTTATAGACACGAGTTTTCTCATCTCCATAATATCGCCATACTCGTATAGTCTAGGCGCCACGAAGTTCGAGGCTGGATTGATAGCTGGTCTTTACTCCATCGTGGCCATACCCGCCAGTATATTCGCTGGGCTCGTGATGGATCGGATTGGTAGGTGGAGGATGCTTAGGCTAGGTCTTTTCCTAGACTTCCTGAGCATGATACTCTACTACTTATCCACCACTCCACAGATGTTGATGGCTACTAGGGTCGTCCACGCCATCGGGGGTAGTATGCTATTCCCCAGCGGGATATCACTCGTGGCTAGGTATAGTAGGAGGGAGAGGATCGCCCCTGGGATCTCCCTATTCCTCATATTCATAGCGATATCGGTAGCCGCGGGCGCCGTTACCTCGGCCACGATAGTAACGCTCTTCGGCTTCCGCCTGGTCTTCCTACTCCTGGCTGGTATAATCCTGATGGGTGGGCTGCTTACACTACTCCTCCCGAGCTTCCTCGACATACCGGAGGTGAGTAGGAGGAGCGTAGATATCAGGCTGGTAAAGGTCTTCGGGGATAGGGTCGTTGCTAGTATAGCTATGATCTTCAGCCTCTACATAGCCTTCGGCTTCATCGTGGGTGGCTACCCCACCCTTCTCGTCGATATACTGGGCCTGCCGGAGGAGAGGGTCTCGGGCCTGATGGGTATGTATATGGGTGTGGCCACACTGGTGAGTATACCAGTCATGTTCCTCACCGGTAGGATACTTGGGAGTGGTAGGGAGAGGCCTGTAGCTATAATGGGGGGTGTATTACTAGTCCTGTCGCTCTACATCCTCATGGCTAATCCAGAGCCTAGGGGGCTCTTCATAAGCTCAATGATACTGGGTGGGGCGATAGGGTTCCTCATGGTTGGGAGTACCTATCTAGCCGTCACCGTCGACGACAGTATAAGGGGCGTGACCACGGGGCTCCAGCAGACATTCAACATCATGGGCATCGCCATAGGCGCCCCGCTTTCAGGCTTCTTAGCGGATCTCCTTGGCCTGGGTATGATGTGGATACCCCTCGTAGCAGCCCTCGGGATGACTCTGCTAGTCCCCCTTATACTGGGTAGGGGGCTAGATAGAGGTGTAGAAGGGCTTCAATAGCCTGACTAGGTCGTCGAGGGAGATCTTGAAGACATGTTTAGGCGTGCCGCCACCCACGATTACATGGTCATACCTGGTCGAGTCGAGGTCGAGGTAGGCCCTCCTACCCTCTATGTTAGGATGTAGAGGGCTGACCTCCCCGGGGCCCATTCCAACCATACTTCTCATCTCATCGGGGGTAGCTAGTCGGGCCTCCTCGTCCTGCAGCTCTCCACGAACAACATCCATGTCGAGCTCCTTCCCACCCCTTATGAGGAATGCGTAGATCCCGTCTCGAGACTTTATAAGCATGGTTTTGAGGACCATGTCTGGGTCGACGCCTAGGTATTCAACCACCTTCTGGACGGTCTCGAATCCCCGTGGGTCGTAGTAGAGGGTGTAGGGTATCTCCTCCGCCTCCAGCCTCTTCAGGATCTCGATATGCTTCCCCGCCATGTCTATACACCGTCCACTATCTATACCCAACCCTTTATTCGGGCTGGTGTAATCATTATATATGTATGTGTAGCCTTGACGTGGCATATATACGCAGGGACTTCCCCATCCTCGAGAGGATGTTCAACGGGCGTAGATTGATATACCTGGATAACGCAGCCACTACCCAGAAGCCTGTACAGGTTGTCGAGGCGTTGAAGGAGTTCTACCTGATGAGGAACGCCAATGTCCATAGGGGTATACATAGCCTGGGCAATGAGGCGAGTAAGCTGTATGAGGAGGCCCGTGAGAAGGTGGCCAGATTCATAAATGCCGAGCCCGAGGAGATCATCTTCGTTAGGAGCGCCACCGAGGGTGTCAACCTAGTAGCCTATGCATGGGGCCTCTACAACCTTGATAGTGGTGACAAGGTCCTATACACACTTATGGATCATCATGCGACCATCGTCCCATTCCACATCGTGACTGGTTTCCGGGGGGCTGATCACATCGGTGTCGAGATAACTGATGATGGGTATATCGATATGGAGGATCTGGCGGAGAAGATTAGGGGGGCCAAGATCATAACATTCCCCCACGTATCCAACGTGCTATCCACGATCAACGATGTATCAAGCGTTGTTAAACTGGCCCGTGAGGCTGGTGCCCTGGTTCTCCTAGACGCTACCCAGTCGGCTCCACATATGAGGCTGGATGTTAAGAGGCTTGACGTTGACTTCATGGTCTTCAGCTCACATAAGATGCTGGGCCCCACGGGTGTGGGTGTCCTCTATGTTAGGAAGGATCTGTATAGGGAGATGGGGGTCTTCGAGGGTGGTGGCGACATGATTAGGAGCGTCTCCTACCGCGATGACTATAGCCCAGTCGTGACCTATGCAGATCCGCCCATCAAGTATGAGGCAGGTACACCGGCTTTCGCCGAGATAGCGGTCTTCCCAGTGGCCCTCGAGTATCTCGAGTCGATAGGTATGGAGAACATACATAGATATGTGAATAGCCTGATGTGGACGCTATACACTAGGTTGGCCGAGCTGGATGGTGTCGAGGTCTATGGCCCTAGGAGGCGTGAGGATAGGGCCGGCCTGGTATCTTTCAACGTTGAGGGCTTCAACGCCCATGAGGTCGCTGCATACCTGGACAGCCAGGGAGTAGCAATTAGGAGTGGGCACCACTGTACGGGGCCTCTCCATAAGAGGCTGGGTATAGAGGCTAGTGCCAGGGCGAGCTTCTACATATACAACACGTATGAGGAGGCTGAGTATGTAGCCAGCCTCATCGAGGAGCTGGTGAGTGGGTAGTGAGGGAGCTTCTCGAGACTGTTGAGAAGCACTGTGGGGAGACTGATACCTATAGCGTCTATGTGAAGAGGGAGGCCTGGGAGAGCCTGAAGGATAGGGTGGTCTCGAAGCTCGAGGGCGCTAGGAGGATCGGGAAGATATTTACAAAGGGTCTCTACGGTAAGTATGAGGTGAGCGTATTCGAGAATGGGAGGATAGTCGTCTCGGGGGTTAGGGATGAGGAGGAGCTGGTTAACGTCTTGTCTGAGCTCTTCTCCTCTTGAGGGCTCTTAGGGCCTTGTAGGCCGGCCTACCCCACACCTTTATATCCCTGTCATACTCTGGTGGGATGCCCTCCTCATCCACTATCTTGACTGGCCAGAGGATGTAGAAGTTCCTCCCCCTACTCTTGGGGCTGAGTATCTTCGCTATGACGAGCATCCCCTCCCTCAGCTTAGGGGTCAACGGGGCCTTCCTATGGAAGATGCCTATGACGCCCTCGGGGTCGTAGGTTACCACCTCCCCAACCTCAGGCTTCCTCGACTTCTTGGTGTAGACGAGTACGTACCTGGGCATCCCTAGATAAATAGGTTATGGGGTGTTTAAAGGTCTTGGGAGTCGGGAGATGGAATACCTCCTCAGGCTGGGTGAGCTGACACTTAAGACGGGTAGGAGTAGGGAGAGGTTCGAGTCTAGGCTTGTGGAGAACATTAGGGATGCCCTCGAGTCCAACGGGTTCGAGAGGTATGAGGTCACGGCCAGCCCTGGGAGGATATATGTAGAGGTTGATGGGGACGCCATGGATGTCCTCACACGTGTCTTTGGGGTAGTCGGAGTGGTGAGGGTGGTTAGCCACAGGTTCAAGTCGCTCGACGATATTGTCGAGAAGGGTGTGGAGATATATGGGGAGCTGGTCAGGGGTAGGAGCTTCGGTGTCAGGGCTAGGAGGGTTGGTAGACACAGCTTCAGGAGTATAGATGTGAATAGGGCTCTTGGAGAGGCCCTACTGAAATATGCTGAGAAGGTGGATCTGGAGAACCCCGATATATGGGTAAGGCTGGAGATCAGGGGTGACAAGGTATACTACTACCTCGAGGAGCGTGAAGGCCCGGGCGGCCTACCCATTGGGACGGGGGGCTCAGCACTATCCCTCTTCTCAGGAGGCTTTGACAGCCCCGTCGCTACATGGCTAGCCATGAGGCGTGGGATAGAGATGCATATGGTCCATTTCCAGCTGGGTGGGGAGAGGCATTTCAACAAGGTGTTGAGGGTTGCTATTCAGCTGGCTAGGGACTGGGCCTATGGCTATAAACCTGTTCTCTATAGGGTCGACTTCAGGGATGTGGCTAGGGAGATTAGGAGGAGGGTTAGGCAGGACTATAGGATAGTCATACTGAAGAGGTTGATGTACAGGGCGGCTGAGAAGCTCCTCGAGATGATCGGTGGCGAGGCCCTGGTGACTGGGGAGTCGGTCGGACAGGTCAGTAGCCAGACACTGAGGAACCTCGTCGTCACTGATATGGCTATAGGCTCCACAGTCCTCAGGCCCCTTGTGGGGATGGATAAGGAGGAGGTGATTAGGCTATCCCGTAGGATAGGGCTCTACGACGTGAGCAGGGTTGTGGAGGAGGTCTGCGCCCTAGTGGAGGAGGCCCCTGTGACGTGGGCGGATCCTGAGGTGGCTGCTGAGGAGGAGGCGAAGATACCTATGGAGCTTATTGAGGAGGCGGTCTCCAACGCTATGAAGTATAGTCTAAGGGATCTCTACAACGTCAACCTGGATATCCCGGATGAGTATGGAGTGGAGCCAGGGGAGATACCTAGAGACGCCATAGTCATAGATATCAGGGGGAGCTTCAGCTACATGCTGGGCCACATACCGGGATCGATAAACATGAAGCCTGAGGAGGTTCTGAATAGGTGGAGGGAGTTCAAGGAGGAGGGCCGGCCTGTAGTCCTGGTATGCCCAGTCGGGCTGGAGAGTATCGAGCTTGTGGAGAAGCTGAGGGAGAAGGGTGTCGAGGCATACTACCTCCTAGGGGGGTATAGAGCCTATAAACTGATGGAGCGACGCGTGGGGAGCGGGACTGGGAAGAGTCATAACTGAATATACCGAGGCCCCTCCTGAATATGCATGATTTTATATATGTTAAAACCCGTCTTCTATAACGGTGTTATAAGGGATGTTGGAGGTCAAGGATCTCCACGTCACTGTGGAGGAGAAGGAGATACTGAAGGGGGTTAACCTCAAGGTAGAGCCTGGTAAGCTGGTCGTCGTCATGGGCCCCAACGCTGGTGGTAAGTCTACACTGGCCTATGCCATAATGGGGCGTGAGGGCTACGAGGTCACCAAGGGAGACATACTCTTCAACGGAGAGTCTATACTTGAGCTGGGGCCGGATGAGAGGAGTAGGCTCGGGATCTTCCTAAGTGTCCAGGAGCCGCCACCCCTCCCCGGCGTCAAGGGCTCCCTACTCGTACCGGCGGTGATCAAGAAGAGGCGTGGGATACCTATGGACGACAAGTTCGCGGATATCAAGATTCTACGTGAGGTGAGGCCTAAGCTCGAGCTAGTAGGTCTGGACAGCTCCTATATGGGGAGGGAGGTCAACGTAGGCTTCTCCGGCGGTGAGAAGAAGAGGTTCGAGCTCTTCCAGGCACTTGCCTATGACCCGAAGATAGTCATCCTGGACGAGCCCGACTCCGGCCTGGATGTGGATGGTGTGAAGATGGTTGCACGTGTGATAGACGATATGAGGAAGAATGGTAAGGGGGTATTGCTCATCACCCATAACCCGAGGCTCCTCCACTTCATAACCCCTGATGAGGTGAATGTCCTGATAGATGGGAAGATCGTGATGACCGGGGGTCTCGAGGTGGCCGAGTTCGTCGAGACCCATGGTTATGATAAGGTTGTTACGAGGTGATGTCGAATGTCTATCGAGAAGCCTGAGGAGCTTGTGAGGTATCGCGAGCCGGAGGAGCTGCTTGGCTTCGCCAAGGACTATCCAGCCGAGGTGGAGCTGAAGGGCAGGATCACGGAGAGCCTTATCAGGGAGATATCCAAGGTTAAGAAGGAGCCTGAGTGGATGACTAGGCTGAGGCTGAAGAGTCTAGAGCTCTTCTACAAGCTCCCGATGCCCAACTGGCTACAGGGCATCGAGATGCTCGACCTCGACACGATGGCCCACTACGTAAAGCCGGATATAGAGCTGAGCAGCAGCTGGGACGATATCCCGAAGGAGGTTAGGGAGTACTACGAGAAGATCGGCATTCCCGAGCTGGAGGCCAAGGTGCTACACGGCCTCTCCGCACAGTATGAGAGCGAGACGATATACCATAAGATGAAGAAGAGCCTGGAGGACAAGGGAGTGATAATGATACCTATGGAGGAGGCTGTACAGAAGTATCCAGACATAGTGAAGAGATACTTCCTAAGGATCTTCCCACCGAGTGACCATAAGTTCGCCGCCCTCCACGGAGCCCTCTGGAGCGGTGGAGTATTCGTATATGTGCCCAAGGGCGTCAGGGTCGAGGCGCCTATCGAGGCCTTCTTCCTGATAGGGAGGGCCTTCGAGAGCCAGTTCGAGCATACACTCCTGATTGCTGATGAGAATAGTTACATCTACTTCATCGAGGGCTGTACAGCGCCTATGTATAAGGGCTTCAGCTTCCACGACGGTATGGTCGAGCTATATGCCCATAGGGGTGCCCACATAAGGTTCACGACCTTCCAGAACTGGAGTAAGCACGTCATCAACTTCAACAATAAGAGGGCTATTGCCGAGGAGAATGCCAGGGTGGACTGGGTCGAGGGGAGCATCGGTAGCATGCTCACCTATGTGTATCCATCGACAGTCCTCAGGGGCAAGGGAAGCAGCAGTAGGAGCGTGGTCTTCACACTGGCCAAGGGCCCATACCTCAAGGATAGTGGTAGCAAGATGTTCCACGTGGCGCCCAACACCAAGAGCAGGATCGTGAACAAGAGCATCAGCGTGGATGGAGGGATCAACGTCTATAGGGGCGTCATCAGGATACCCTATGGAGCTAGGAACGCCGTCTCTAACGTGGAGTGTGAGAGCCTGATCCTCGACGACAAGAGCTATGCCTATACCTATCCACACAACCAGATAGAGGAGCCGACCGCCTCAGTGTCCCACGAGGCAACCACGATGAGGCTGACGGAGGACCAGATCTTCTACCTGCTGAGCAGGGGGCTGGACGAGGACGATGCTAAGAACCTCCTCATAATGGGCTTCCTGGACGAGCTCTTCATCGAGGTGCCATTCGAGGTAGCCCACGTGCTGAAGAAGGTCCTGGAGATAGAGTTTGAGAAGCTGGGTGGCGTAGGATGACCTCGACGGAGCAGGTGCTGAAGCAGCTCAGCGATATACCATTCCAGAAGGTGAGGGATAGCCCCACCGTCAAGTACTACACCGACTGGAGGCGTTTCGAGGAGCTCCTCGGTATAGGCTACGCCGAGGAGCTGAGGCATGACCTCCGGTTCGCGAGCTTCACCCCTAACCTCCTTTTTACGCTTGACGGTGTGGAGGGGGAGTACGACTCGGTAGAGGTTCTCCGCGAGGGCTTCGAGGACGTCTCGGAGCTGTATAGGAAGGATACGGCTCAGCTTAACAAGATGGAGGCATACCATAGGCTCCTCAACAAGTATGTAGCCGTCCTAACCCTTGGTGGCGGCGAGGTCACAGCGGTATCCCCATCACCCAAGGGATACCTGCCGAACCACCTCGTCGTAAAGGTTACGGAGGGTGAGAATAGGCTTAACCTGGTCGACCTGGCGCTCGATAGGGGCTTGAAGACCCTCTTCGTAGAGGTCGACGTCGATGATGGCGCTAAGCTAGAGATAAACTACTTCTTCCTCCACCAGAGGGAGGCCCCGGTATATGTCGAGTATACGATGAGGGCTGGAGAGTCGTCAAGGATAGACTTCAGATTTCTCGGCTTCGGCGGGTACATGACCCATGTCAGGAGCCATATGCATCCAGTAGGCAGGGAGAGCGAGGGCTACACCTATGGTAGCCTAATAGCCAGGACCGATACGAAGACAGACGTCATAACCAATGTGACCCACCATGGAGACTATAGTAAGAGCGTCCTATCGGTGAGGGGTGGGGTGCTCGAGCAGGGCTACCTGGTCCATAGAGGGGCTGCCAGGATACTTAACAAGTCCCACGAGGCTGAGACGGCGGTCAAGAGCTACCTAACAATCTTCGGTGAGCATGGGACTGCCCACTCAATACCTATGCTAGAGGTCGACACGGGCATAGTCGCCGGTGCTAGCCACTCAACATCGGTCAGTAGGCTCGACGAGTATAGGATGTTCTACCTACGTAAGATGGGGCTCTCAGACGATGAGATCGTGGATCTACTCCTGAGGGCCTACGTAGAGTATAGCGGCGTGGCCGAGGTATTCGACGTAGACTGGCGCGGGATAATCTCCATCTAAATCCCTTTTTTCTCCTGCTCGGATTAATCTGGCCAGAAACCTAAATATTTTTTGATGAGGATATGCCGCCAGGGTGAGGAGAGGGAGGTCACGTATCCAAAGGAGAGGTTCGAGCTTCTTAGGAGGCTTAGGGAGTGGGCCCTGGGCCTGATGACCCTCCTCGAGTCGAAGGGGATCAGGACATATGTACATGGGAGCGTCGCCCGGGGAGACGTGGATGAGTGGAGCGATATAGACATAGTCATACCTAAGTATGTCAGCCCAGCCATCCTCGACACCATCCTAATGTCCGGTGGATATGAAGTCCTTAAGAAGATGATTGTCCAGGCAACCCCCTCCTCAACCCCAAAGGTATACTACATCTTCGATGAGAAGGAGACCCGTGTGCTGAGCTACCCCCTCAGGGAGCTCACAAGTAACGAGCTATACTTCTATAGGTTCGGGGGGATGCTTGACTCTGAAGGCCTGAGGAAGGGGTTGAGGGTTAAGGGTGTCGATAAGAGGCTTATGCTTATCAAGCCCCTGGAGCATGGGCATAGGGAGGAGTGCATCCTGGGTAGGACGGGATACGCAGCCAGGGAGCTTGGGATACCAGAGGCTATAGTAAACGAGCGGGTATACATCCTCTCCAAGAGGATGGTCTATGGGAGAACCGGCGTCTTCCTCGAATATGTCCTCAGGCCTGGAGAGGACATTGCCTCGGCCGTGAGAGAGCTATCCATAACGAATAAGAAGTTTAGGGAGGCCCTGGAGAGGCGTTGAGATATTTGTATGACAAGTATAACCATCCCTACACGTAATACATTTATAACCATGCATACACCTACTATTTAATGGGTGGGCTTGATGGCTGAGGAGAATAGGGATGATGCTCGTGAGGAACGTAGGGATAAGGGGGTCGTCTCCATCAGGGGTGTGGATAGGGATCTCTATAAGAAGGTGTCCACCATAGCTAGGGAGCTGGATAAGACCGTTGGTGAGGTGGTTAACGAGGCGCTTGAGCTCTTCATCAGGTTTACCGATGAGGCTAGTGATAGGCTGAGCAGCCTAGTCTCACGGTCCTACATTGTTAAGGGGCTGGATAGGCTGAGCATCAGGGGTGGTGAGCTGAAGAGTCTCGAGAGGCCCGTGATATTCGCTTATATCAAGGAGCTCGAGCTCCTGGATCTTGATGATGAGGCTATCGAACGTGTTGTGAAGATACATAGGGTGGGTAGGCTCAGGGTCTCGGGTAGCTTCAACCGTATCAAGCTCTACTCCAAGCTAAGTAGTGTCGATGAGGTTGTGGAGGCCTAGGATATTGGTTCGTAGACTATCCCTAGTCTAGATGCGTGGCGCATGGCCTTCCTAACCTCCTCCCTAGTCACCCTCCTCCCTATCTCCCTGAACCTCTCCTCCTTCGCGGCCTTGTACTCAGGCCTATACTGATCCATGATGTTTACCAGGGCTCTGGGTGTGTTCTCGGCTATCCAGTCTAGTATGGGTAGTGTGCAGCACTCCACGTGGTTAGGCATTATTAGGTGGCGTATAATCATGTCCGCCCCATGGTCGTGAACCCTCTTGATGTTCCTCGTGACCACCTCTCTATACCTCTTTATCCTGCTGTAGGCGAAGGCGTGGCTGTCGTCCCACCACTTCAGGTCTGGTAGCCATATATCTATAACGTCTAGGAGGAGCTCCAGCGCCTCTTCTGTCATGTACATGTTGCTGTTCCATAGCTGTGGTATCCACCTGTCGAGATACCTCATCGACTCCAGTATTAGGTGGAGGCTCTGGTCCGGGTTTCCACCTACATAGTTGATGTTCTTAGCCCCGCTGTCCGCGAGCTCCGTGGCCACCTCAGCTATCCTATGGGCATCGGCCACTACCCCGGCCTCCGCGTGGTGGCTTATGTCCCAGTTCTGGCAGAAGACGCATTTGAGGCTGCAGCCGGTGAAGAATATCGTCCCGCTGGGGACTAGTGGGGCCTCCTCGCCGAAGTGTAGGAATGCGGATCCTATGTATGCCTCCCTCCCCAGTCCACATACACCTCTCCTCCCGGCCAGCCTGTTCACCCGGCAGTTCCACTCGCATAGCCCACAGTTCTCGAGGAGTTTATAGGCTATGTCTATCTTCAGGTCTAGGAAGCTTTTCACAGGCTTCTCGAGCCTATCGAGCCTCTCACCATTGACCACGTCTCTCAGGAGCTTCTCAAACTCCCTCCTAGTCTTGGCGTGTATCTCTAGGAGCTCAATCAGCCCCATGTCCCGTGTATATTCTACCGGGGTGTGCCTGGCTATCAGGTATCTGGGTGGATATATCTTCTTCATTACGCTGTAGTACCATGAGAGCCTCTCCCGTACCTCCTTATGGTTCCATATCCCGAATGTGTCTGGCCTTACGAGGTAGGTGTATACCTCTATGTCCATCTCCAATAATATCTGTATTGCCTCGGATGCTTATTCATGTAACTACTCTCTAGGTCTCCAGTCCGAGCCTATCCCCCAGCACATTCAGTATGTCTCGGTGGATCTCCTCTGGGCTCCTCGAGGCGTCGATCACCACGGTGTTATACTCTTTACCCAGCTCCCTATGTAGGGCTAGGAAGTTCTCCCTGATCTGTTCTAGGAGGCTCCTCCTCTCGAATAGTGTCTTTGAGAACCTCTTCCCAACCCTTCTGAGGGCTGTCTCTGCTGGGAGGTCGAGTATGATTGTTAGGTCTGGCCTGGGGAATGGGCTGTTCATCCTGAGTAGCCAGTCCTTGTCTAGGTCTATCATGCCATAAGCCACGCTGGAGAGTATGTATCTATCGCATATCACGTTGTATCCATTGGCTATCCTCTCCTCCATCTCCCTTACATGCTCGCTCCGGTCTGCGGCGAAGAGTATTTGGAGGGTCATGGGGCTTATCCTGAGCTTTGTGCTTAGTGCTGCCCTTATTATGCCGCCTATTATCCCGTCGGTAGGCTCCCTAGTGGTGTAGGCCTTCCTACCACTCTTCTTGAACCACCTCTCGAGCCTGAAGGCCTGGGTAGTCTTTCCCGAGCCGTCTATGCCTTCTAGGACTATGAAGAGGGGCTTCTCACTTGACACTCTTAAGCGCCTCCTTGAGGGCCTCCTCGAACCTGTTGAAGCCCTCCTCGAGATCCTCGTCGCTTATGTTTATCGGTGGGACTATCCTGACGACGTTCCCATATATCCCCGCTGATAGGAGTAGGATTCCCTTCTCGACACCCTTCTTGATGAGCACCTTGACGAGTTCTGGGTAGGGAGTCTTCTTCTCCCTATCTTTGACGAACTCGAAGGCCCTCATGGGTCCCAGGCCTCTATGGTCCCCTATTACGTCGTACTTATCCTTCAGCTCCTCCATCCTCTTCTCCATCATCCTACCCACCTCCTTAGCTCTGTCTAGGCTCTTCTCCACCAGCTCGATCGTCTTGATCGCTGCTGCGGCGGCCAATGGGTTCCCGCCGAATGTCCCGCCTAGTCCGCCTTCGTGTACAGAGTCCATTATCTCCTTCCTACCCACCACCGCGGAGAGTGGTAGGCCTGATGCTAGGGCCTTACCCACTGTTATCAGGTCTGGCTCGGCATTGAAGTGTTCTATGCCCCAGAATTCGCCGGTCCTTCCAAGGCCTGTCTGGACCTCGTCGCTGACGAATAGGATGCAGTTCTCCCTCGCTATCTTAGCAACCCCCTCGACGAAGTTTTTGGGTGGGACTACGTATCCACCCTCTCCAGCCACTGGCTCTAGGACTATAGCTGCTGTCTCCTCCTTATCGGTATGGGTCTTCAGGGCCTTCTCTAGATACTCCAGAGCATATTCTCCACACTTCTCGGGGTCCTCAGCTTTGAAGGGGCATCTGTATGGGTCTGGGTATGGGAGCCTTATGATCCCGGGTGAGTATGCCCCGAACCAGAGCTTGTAGGGCCTATGCTTACTCGTCATCGTCATGGTCAGGTTTGTCCTTCCGTGGAAGCTGTAGTCGAAGACTATTATCCCCATCGCCCTCGTCCAGTACCTGGCTATCTTGACGGCGTTCTCAACTGCCTCGGCCCCACTGTTGAGGAGTAGGGTCTTGGCATCCCCCCATTTATACTTCTTGCTTAGCTTCTCTGCCAGCTCTAGGTATGGTGGGTAGTTGGCTACGTGGATACACTGGTGTAGGAGCTTATCGGCCTGCTCCTTTATAGCCTCGACCACCTCCTTAGGCCTGTGCCCAAGGTTTAGGACCGCTATACCGGTTGTGAAGTCTATATACTCCCTACCGTTTACGTCCCATACCTTTGCCCCCTCACCCTTGACAACGGTTACGTTGTTTACTAGGTATACCCCACGTGGGACATACTTCTTCCTAAGCTCGTTGTAGTCGGTCATTGAGGATCCCTCTGTCTAAGCCATATTCACACCAGGTGGGATTTATATCGCGTATATCAGTCTGGGAATAGGGGCTCCTCCCTATCCTCGGCCTCGTTGTAGACATATGTCTCCGGGTCTACATCCTCGTCGGGTATGGCTAGGTATCTGTCTCCATCCTTGAGCCTGATCATTAGGTAGCCCCTAAGGCCACTGGGGCCTTTGAGATAGATCTTCCACTTACCACTGACCTCCTCCCCGGTCTTCAGGTCGAGATACTTCACGATCGTGTAGAGCCCCCTCTCCACCAGTATCCTCCTCTCGAGCCTCCCTCTGCTGCTCCTAGTTATGCTCCTGTCCTTCTCCATACCAATATTGATGTCTATAGCCATGTTATAGGCGGGGGTCTACCTACCTGCTCAGAGTTATACATCTCCTTATCTATACCTTGAGTGGTTGTATAGCCTGGTGACTGGGATGGTCAGTGTAGAGGTCCCCGAGTATGAGGTTGTGGATCGGGTTGAGCTGGATAGGGGATCCACAGCCGTGATAGTCGTTGATATGCAGAACGACTTCGTGAAGGAGGGAGGGGCCCTCAGGGTGCCTACAGCCGAGGCCACTGTCGAGCCTATCAGGAGGCTCTTGGAGAGGGCTAGGGAGGCCGGTGTCAGGATCTTCTACACCCAGGATACGCATTATGAGGATGACCCTGAGTATAGGATCTGGGGTGTCCATGCAAAGTATGGGACTTGGGGCTGGGAGATAGTTGATGAGCTCGCCCCTAGGGATGGGGACATCGTTGTTAGGAAGACCCGGTACGACGGTTTCTACGGAACGCCGCTGGACGACCTCCTAAGGATCTATGGCATCAAGGATCTAGTGGTTGTCGGCACTGTAGCCAATATCTGTGTACTCCACACGGCTGGGAGCGCCGCCCTCAGGTGGTACAAGGTATACGTACCAATGGATGGTATAAGCGCCCTGAACGAGTTCGACTACCACCTAGCCCTGAGGCAGATAAGCTTCCTATACAGAGGCGTCGTGGTCAGGTCGGTGGATGGGGTGGTCTTCGTCTAGAGCCTCTCGAGGAAACGCTCCATCCTGTTGAAGGCCTCCTCCAACCTCTCCTTTTTAAGGGCTGTGGTTAGCCTGACGTACTCGGGATAGTTGCCGAAGCCGGTTCCCGGTGCTAGGGCGACCGCCTCCTCCTCGAGGAGCCTATAGGTGAACTCTACCCCATCCATATCCTCCACTGGCGGCTTGGCGAAGATGTACATCCCAGCACTCGGCTCCACGAACTTGAAGCCCATCTCTCTAAGCCTATCGACCGAGTATCCCAGCGTCTCGATGTAGAACCTCCTATTCCTCTCTAGGACCTCTCTGAGTGTGAGGGCCTCCGCAGCTCCATACTGGGAGAATGGTGGTGGGCCCCCCACGATTAGGCGGAGCCTGTTTAGGAAGTTGTTCGCCAGCTCCCTGCTTGGGCTGACTACCCAGCCCACCCTGAAGCCCGACATCACGAAGTTCTTCGAGAATGTGTAGAATGCCAGTACCTTCTCGTAGCCCATGGATAGGAAGCTGGTCATGGATCCCCTGTAGATTAGGTCGAAGTAGACCTCGTCCGCTAGGATATATGCGTCTGCCCGGCTAACCGCCTCTACAATCATCTCGACCGCCTCTTCACTGAGTATTGTCCCTGTAGGGTTGTTCGGGTTTACAACGGCTATGGCGTCGCCCTTGCCTATGCCCTCAATGGCTCCCCTGGGCTCCCAGCCGTCCTCCATCCTAGTTGGTATGGGTACGACCTCTATCCCTATCTCGGAGGCGAAGCTGTGGTATAGCCCCCACATAGGCTCGACCACATAGATCCTCCTAGGCCTCAGTAGGCGTAGGGCGGTGTATATAGCAACCTTGCTCCCCGGGGTGACCACGATGTTCTCGGTCGATAGGTCGAACCCAGGCTTAATGAAGCTCTCCATATAGTCCACTAGCCTCTCGAGTAGGGGCTTCACACCCCTTGCCGGCGCGTAGTGGGTATGCCCCTCCCTAGCAGCCCTGCACATCGCGTCTATGATCCTTGGATCAGTGTCCAGCTCGGGATCACCTATCTCCATGTGGATAACGTCCCTGCCCTGGGCCTCGAGCTCCCTAGCAATTCGTGAGACCCTGTAGTGTGGAGGCTCTTGGCTCATCACAACCCTTATTAGGATGTGTGGATTATATACCCGCTACCCGTGGACTGGCCATTAATACATGGCTAGTGGGATATATTGATTATTCCGGCCCCGGTGTTGAGCCATGCTTGACTGGTCCAAGGTGGGTAAGAAGTATAGCATAGAGTATGTGCTTGAGAATGATCCAGGCCTACTCATAGAGAGCCTTGAGAAGAGGTATATGGATAAGGGCCTCGCCTATAGGGCAGAGAGGCTCCTTAGGACTAGGAAGGCCCTCCAAAGGTCATTGGAGGAGCTTAGGGCCTATAAGAACAGCATCACCAAGAGGATACCCAAGGCTGGCCAGGATGTGAGGAAGACTCTCATCGAGGAGTCTAGGAAGATCGATGAGGAGATACGTAGCCTGGAGGAGAGGATAGCAAGGATCGATGGTGAGTATAGGTCTGTTCTCAACAGGATACCCAACCTAGTCGCGCCCGACGTGCCAGTAGCCGAGGATGAGGCTGGGAACAGGGTTGTTAGGCGATGGGGTAGGCCTAGGGTGTATAGAGAGGAGCTCGAGAGGTTCAGGGAGCTATACCCTGATCTCGAGCCCGAGGTGATAGATTTCAGGCCTATAGGCCATGCTGACTGGGGGGAGGGGATGGGCTATGTAGATATTATCAGGGCTGGTAGGGCTAGTGGCTCCCGCTTCTACTACGTCTTCAACGACCTAGTCCTCCTTGAGTTGGCCCTCACCATGTATACGATGGAGTTCCTCGTCAAGAGGGGCTACATCCCGGTCGAGCCTCCCTACATGGTTAGGAGGAGGGTTATGGAGGGGGCCGCCTTCTTCGAGGCCTTCGAGGAGATGCTCTACAAGGTCTGTGACGAGGATCTATACCTCATAGCGACTAGTGAACAGTCAATAGCCGGGCTCTACATGGACGAGGTTCTCGAGACTAGGGAGCTCCCTATAAAGCTGGCTGGGTGGAGCCCGTGCTTCAGGAGGGAGGCTGGAGCCCATGGGAAGGATACGAAGGGTATCTTCAGGGTCCACCAGTTCAACAAGGTGGAGCAGTTCATTTTCTGCGAGCCTGGTCAGAGTGAGGAGCTCCATGAGGAGCTGATCAGGAATGAGGAGGAGCTCTATAGGGGGCTGGGGATACCCTACCAGGTCGTGGTGCTGGCTAGTGGCGATATGAATAGGCTGGCTATTAAGCAGTATGACCTGGAGGCCTGGATGCCTGCCCAGCTCAGGTATAGGGAGCTATGCTCGGCCAGTAACTGTACGGACTGGCAGTCCTACAGGCTGAACATCAGGTATGCCGAGGAGAGGGGTAAGGAGATAAAGGGGTATGTACATACCCTGAACGGTACGGCTATGGCTATGCAGAGGACTATAACAGCTATTATTGAGAACTTCCAGGAGGAGGATGGGAGGGTGAGGATACCGCCTGTCCTCAGGAAGTATCTCGACGCGATGGGTTATGACAAGGAGTATCTCGAGCCTAGGAAGATCCCCGGTGGAAAGCCTTGATACTGAGCTCCACAGATATTGAGAGGCTTATCAGGGAGGGTAGGCTAAGGGTCGAGCCGCTGGGTGGGGATACGGTTAGGGAGAACGGCCTGGACCTGAGGTTCTCCGGCGAGTATGCACTTGCTCGGGAGGGGCTTTTCAGGCCTGGGGAGTCCGATCCCGAGGATTTTTTCGAGAGGGGCTTCTCCGAGGAGCTCATCCTGAGGCGTGGGGTATTGACACTGATCTCGACGATGGAGTATGTCTCGCTTCCCGAGGATGTTGTGGGCCTTATAGAGATCAGGAGTAGCTATGCACGGCTCGGCGTCTTCATAGCCCCCACGGTGGTGGACGCTGGTTATGAGGGTAGGTTGACGGTGGCTCTATACCCCACTAATCTGGATGTCGTTCTTAGGAGGGGTGAGAGGATTCTCCACCTAGTACTCTTTAGGACGGCCACCCCTAGCGATAGGCCCTATAGGGGTAGGTATAGGGGTGTGGAGAGCCTTGCATTGCCATTTACTAGGAGAAGACCCCGTTGAGCCCCTCGTCAACAATCTTCTCCAGGTCTAGCTCCCCCAGCTTAACCATGTTCTTTACCTTGTCGGCTAGTTTATGGGCCCTCCTGACAGGCTCGGGTAGGCTGTATAGCCTGAGCTTCTCCACGATCTTTACGGCGGTGTCCAGCGAGACCATGTGGCCAACGCTTACGTAGATACCTCTATCCAGCTTCCTACCCAGGATCTCGTTCCCGTTTACGATGTTGCCCCCGAGGTCCCTCCCGTATAGATGCTTCTTGGCGACGCCTATGGTGGGTATCCCTAGGATAAGCCCTAGGTGTGAGGCTGCCCCTAGCCTCCTGGGATGGATCTTCCCATGTGCATCTACGAGTAGGACGTCGGGCCTAGACCTAAGCCTCTTAACAGCCTTCGCCATGGCGGGTATCTCCCTGAAGGCGAGGAGTGTCGGGACGTATGGGATGTCCACCTTTACAGCAGCCACCGCCGTCTCGATGACGTATAGCCCCTCGTAGTCCATGAGGACCGCCGCCCCTATCGCGTAGTCCTCTAGGTATGCGACGTCGACCCCAGCCACGTTTCTAGGGGGGTAGACAAACATGTCTCGCTCGACTATCCTTGGGGCTAGGAGGGTCTGGACATTCTTCGCCTTCTCCACGTCAAACCGCATTGTACCACCTTTTAAACCATATATATTGATTCTGTGGACGGGTTTTAAAACCCCGGTGAAAGTATGGACTATACCTTTATCGTCTTTTTCAACGAGGCCCTCAAGAGTCCCGTGAATAGTGGGGCGGGGTTGTTATACCTAGACCTGAACTCTGGATGTGCCTGTGTACCTATGTAGAAGGGGTGCTGCTCCTCCTCCAGCTCTATGAACTCTACCCTCCCGTCGAAGCTGTACCCAGCCGCTATTAGCCCGTCGACGAATATCTTGTCCCAGTACCTCGGGTTCACCTCATATCTATGTCTATGCCTCTCCCTCACCCTCTTCCTCCCGTATAGGCTGTATACCAGGGTGTTCTCCACCAGGTCTATGTCGTATCCGCCGAGCCTCATCGTCCCGCCCAGCCTATCCATCCTCCTCTGCTCCTCCATCAGGTCTATGACGGGGTGTGGGGTCGAGGGGTCTATCTCCGTGCTGTTGGCCCCCTTCAGCCCTGCCACGTTCCTGGCGTACTCCACCACCATTAGCTGGAAGCCGAAGCATATGCCTAGGGTGGGCTTCCCACTCTCCCTGAGGGCGTTCAGGGCCATTATCTTTCCCTCGGCCCCCCTCCTCCCGAACCCTGGTAGTATGACTGCCCCCTCTATCTCCTCTAGGAAGCCTTCTAGGTCTACCCTGTCCCTCTCTATATCTGTGGATTCTAGCCAGTGTAGCTCTGGCTTGGCTCCCACCTGTGTAGCGGCGTGTTTTATCGCCTCGACTATGCTTATGTAGCTGTCCCTGAGCTTCGTATACTTGCCTATCATCCCTATGTTGACCGTCTTTGAGAGCCTCTTCCAACGGTTTACATATGCCTCTAGGTCGCTCAGGTCTGGCTCCCCATCCTCTAGGCCTAGCCTCCCAAGTATCTTGCTTGAGACTCCCTGCCTCTCCAGGAGGAGTGGTACTTCATAGACCGTCTCGACGTCGTGGGAGGATATCACCATCTCCTCTGGGACGTTTCCATATAGGGCTATCTTAGCCACCGTCTCCTTCAGGAGCTTCTTCCTAGACCTGGCTATCACCATGTCGGGCTGTATACCTATACGTCTCAGCTCCTGTATACTGTGCTGGAGCGGCTTAGTCTTCTGCTCACCCGTCGTGTCGAGTATGGGTACTAGCCCCACATGGATGAAGAAGGTGTTCTCGGAGCCATACTCAAACCTCATCTGCCTAATCGCCTCTAGGAATGGAAGGCCCTCTATATCCCCCACAGTGCCGCCTATCTCGACTATCCCTATATCGGCGCCGTCCTTCTTGATCGCCTCCCTGATCAGCCTCTTTATCTCGTCGGTTATGTGGGGTATGATCTGTACACACTTGCCTAGGTAGTCACCCCTCCTCTCCCTCTCGATCACGTTTAGATAGACCTTCCCAGTCGTGATGTTGTTATGCTTGCCCAGGTCCTTCCCTAGGAACCTCTCGTAGTGGCCTATGTCGAGGTCTGTCTCTCCCCCGTCGTCGGTTACGAAGACCTCTCCATGCATGTATGGATTCATTGTACCAGCGTCGACGTTGATGTAGGGATCTATCTTCACGGCGGTTACGCTGTAGCCCCTCGCCTGTATAAGCTTGGCTATGGAGGCGGTTGTTATCCCCTTACCCACGCTTGAGAGGACGCCCCCGGTCACGAAGATGTATTTCGCCATCCCGGATCCACATTATAAGTAGGTCTGGCCCCACTGGTAATATATCCCTCATCCCATGCCTGGAACCGTTAATAGCGTGTCTATACACTATATTTGGGTGGTGCCCCCGATGCCCGGGATGGTGGACATAACTAAGAAGGACTTTGTATATAGGGAGGCGGAGGCGAGGGGTAGGATACTCCTCAGGAGGGAGACTATAGAGAGGATCAGGACGGGTAGTGTTGAGAAGGGGGATGTCATCGAGTCGTCTAAGGTGGCAGCTATAAACGCTGTTAAGAAGACCCCAGATATACTCCCCTACTGCCACCCCATCAAGATCACTGGTGTCGAGGTGGGCCACGAGATTGGGGATACATATGTAGATGTATGGGTCAGGGTCAAGAGCATTGAGCAGACGGGTGTGGAGATGGAGGCCCTCACAGGCGTAGCCGCGGCGCTACTCTGTATATGGGACATGGTTAAGCAGTATGAGAAGGATGAGACTGGTAACTATCCCGACACGAGGATAGAGGGTATAGAGGTGGTCTATAAGAAGAAGGTGCCTAGGTAGGTGGCCACCTATGGAGGTGGGTGGCCCGATGTATAGGGTGCTCATCGCTACGGTGAGCACCAGCAGGTATGACAAGTTGATGGAGGGTGGGAAGATAGAGGATGTCTCAGGCGACCTGGCGGAGAAGCTCTTCAGGAAGGCGGGGTATAGGGAGGTTAAGCGAGTACTGATCAGGGACGACCCCGACATGATCAGGCGTACCGTGGATATGGCTAGGAGGGAGTCATACAACATCCTGGTCTTCATAGGTGGTACCGGGGTGGCGAAGGACGACTATACCTATGAGACGCTGAGGAGGATGTTTGAGAAGGAGATAACGGGGTTCAACACGCTGTACATCCTCTATAGCGAGAAAGAGATCGGTGTGAGGGCAATGGCGTCTAGGGCCACGGCAGGCTTCGTTAAGGGTGTCCTTGTATACGCGATACCAGGGTCTCCAAAGGCTGTGGAGCTATGTATAGAGAGGCTGATACTCCCTGAGGCCGACCACCTTATAAAGGTCTACCGTGGGCATAAGCATTGACCCCTTCTGGACACCCTATATATAGGGGCTAAAATACGTCTCTCCCTACTCTATTGAGAATAGGTTATATTCCTGGTGGGACCATGGCATATGGCTATGGCAATAGGATCGCCTATGTAGACCTTACACGGAGGAAGGTGAAGATCAGGAAGCCTAGGGAGAGCCTCCTCAAGGAGTATATAGGGGGTAAGGGGCTGGCCGCTAAGCTGCTCTACGACATGTTGCCACCAAGGATAGACCCACTCTCCCCAGCAAACATCCTTATATTCGCCGTCGGCCCCCTAACAGGGACTGGTGCCCCCGCCTCTGCGAGGGGTGTGATCGCCACCAAGTCTCCAGCCACGGGGACATTCAACGATAGCAACGGCGGAGGCTTCTTCACCAGCTATATGAAGATAGCCGGCTTCGACGCCATAGTATTCATGGGTAGGGCTGAGAAGCCCACATATGTCTATATAGACCACGACGGGAAGTTCCACTTCCGAGACGCCTCTAAATACTGGGGCTGGGGAGTCTTCGCCACGGAGGAGGCTCTAAGAGAGGAGGTAGGTGACAAGGATGCCAAGGTAGCGGCGATAGGCCCGGCTGGGGAGAACCTAGTTAAGATAGCGGGAGTGGTTGTGGATAAGCATCACATACATGCTAGGGGCGGAGTAGGCGCCGTAATGGGTAGTAAGAACCTGAAGGCGGTCGTCGTCTCGGCTGACCCCAAGAACCCGAGGTTTGAGCTGGCGGATCCAGACGGCTTCAACGAGTATAACAGGTGGTATATCAAGGAGAAGATATTCAGCGAGGACTATGCATGGGCCAAGAACGGTGGTACGCCAACTATCGTAGAGTGGAGCAACAATGTAGGGGTATTCCCGACTAGGAACTTCCAGGACGGCGTCTTCGAGGAGTGGGAGGAAATATCTGCTGATGTCCTCAAGAGGTTCAGGACTAGTAAGGCGGCATGCTACAGATGCTCAATAGCATGTAGGAATCTGGTTAAGGTTAAGGATCCAAGGTGGGGCGAGTTCCACATCGATGGGCCTGAGTATGAGACTATCGCTATGGTCGGCGGCGCGGCGGGTATAGGCGACTTCAAGGCCATCGTATCCCTCAACGCCCTCCTAGACGACATGGGTATGGACAGTATCTCCGCAGGTAACATAGTGGGCTATGTTATGGAGCTCTATGAGAAGGGCTACCTAACCAAGAAGGATCTCAACGGTGTAGAGGCTAGGTTCGGTGATCCCGAGGCTGAGTATGAGCTGATCAAGATGATGGCCCATAGGATAGGCTTCGGAGACATCATGGCTGAGGGTGTGAAGGGCATAGCCGCATATGTGGGTGGAGACGCCTATAAATTCGCCATCGAGACTAAGGGCCTGGAGTATCCGGCATATGACCCACGTGGAAGCGTCTCCATGGCCCTGGCATACGCAACCGCTGATAGGGGTGCCTGCCACCTGAGGGCCTGGAGCATAGCTGAGGAGGCATTCGGGGAGCTAGACCCATTCACACCTGAGGGTAAGGCTGAGGTGGTTATCAGGCTCCAGGACCTCAACACGATCAAGTGGAGCATGGTCTGGTGCGACTTCATAGCGATCAACTATGAGGAGATGGCTAAGTATCTGAAGCTGGCCACTGGCTGGGACATGAGTGTCGAGGATCTCCGCTGGAGGGGAGAGAGGATATGGAACCTGATAAGGCTCTTCAACGTTAGGGAGGGCTTCACGAGGAGGGATGACTACGTACCCTACAGGATACTGAACGAGCCACTCAAGAGCGGCCCACCAGCTGGGAAGATACTTGGCCGGGAGAAGTTCGAGAAGATGCTGGATGACTACTATAGGCTCAGGGGATGGGATAAGAACGGGGTGCCTAGGAAGGGTAAGCTAAGGAGCCTACGCCTCACCAAGGAGGCTAGGAAGCTGGAGTACCCGGCATAACCCCTCCCCACCTATTTATGAGGATAGTAGTCAGGCTCTACGGATACTCCTACCTAGCCACTGGGGTGATGGAGACATTGGTGGACCTCCCTGAGGGGTCCACAGTGGCGGATCTCCTCAACAGGCTCCTGGAGATCTATCCCGGACTGGATGGCCTAGTGATCAGGGATGGGTCTCCAGCCCCCTACCACAGGATAACTGTTAATGGTCGTGATATAGACCTCCTATCCGGGGTGGAGACGGTGCTGTCTGAGGGCGATGTAGTGGCTCTACACCCGCCTGCAGGTGGGTAGCCTGGATATACACTATATTTTATATACCTCGGCCAGTAGAAACCTAATACATACGGAGGTTTGAGTGTGGAGCCGGATGACACTCCATTGAGAGGCGGCTTTACACTCCTTCTATGGACTGGGGTGTATATTCCTTATGTATGAGGCTTATCTAGCCGATTTTGAGGACTATGGACCCTCGACCCTGAAGGAGGTTAGGCGTTACCTAGACAGGACGAGGAGGAGCAGGGAGGTCTTCGAGAAGGTCTCGGAGTACATCCCCTACGGTGTGAACAGTAACCAGAGGTACTACCCGCCGTACCCGATATACTTCACCAGGGCCAGGGGTAGTAGGATATGGGACGTAGATGGAAATGAGTACCTCGACTTCAACATGGGGTATGGAACCCTCCTAGTCGGGCATAGCCACCCGAAGCTTAACGAGGCTCTCCATAGGCAGATAGAGGAGGGGATCCTCTACACATTCCCTTACTACCTCCTAGACGAGATCACCGATCTGATCACAGACCTCCTGGATGTCGACATGTTCCGCTTCAGCAACAGTGGTAGCGAGGCCGTGATGTTCGCTATCAGGCTGGCGAGGGCGTTCACGGGTAGGGACATCATCATAAAGGTTGAGGGGAGCTACCACGGCACCTATGACAATGTCCTATTCAGCATATGGCCATTCAGGGGGCTAGCAGGGCCTAGGAAGATGCCTGTCAGCGTCCTGGAGACCCTCGGCGTACCCGATAAGATGGAGGAGCTGGTCAGGGTGGTTCCCTTCAACGATACTGAGCCCCTCATAGACATCCTGGAGGAGGAGGGGGACGACGTAGCGGCTATCATTGTTGAGCCTGTGATGATGAACGCCGGTATTATCAAGCCTGAGAACGACTATCTACAGAGGCTTAGGAGGATAGCCGACGAGTATGACGTCGTACTCATCTTCGACGAGGTGAAGACGGCCTTCAGGGCTGGGAGGACTACGGCTGCCCAGATCTTCGGTGTAGAGCCGGACATAATAACCGCGGCAAAGGCGATAGGTGGAGGGGCGGTGATAAGCATGATCGGGGGGATCGACGAGATAATGTCTCTTATAGGGCCGAGCGAGAGTATTAGGGAGCAGGGCGTCCTACACGCAGGTACCTATAACGCCAATCCATTCAGCCTCAGGTCGCTATACACCACGTTGACGGAGATCCTTACCGACGATGCATACCGTGAGATGATAAGGCTTAACGAGGAGCTCAGCAGGGGGTATGAGAAGATCTTCGATGAGAATGGCGTCGATGTCGTGGTCGAAACCTTTGGAGTCTCAGGGGCATTCCTATTCTCCCCAGAGCCTGTACACAGCTTTAGAGACCTCCTGAACCTCCCATTCGAGCTGTGGTACCCCTACTACTACGCCATGCTCAACAGGGGTGTTATACCCATGGCCACGGGGCCTGAGGAGATGTGGACGATGAGTGTACAGCATACGATGGAGGATATTGAGACGCATCTAGAGGCGTTGAGCGACGCCGCTAAGGTCGTTGCAGAGGCCAAGACATACGTGGAGAGCTGGTAACGCTCCCAATCATATTTATATCCTCCACCATACATCACAATATTTTTTGGATGGAGGTCTCTGTGGATCCTCGGGGCTACTAGCTCCACACCTATTCACTAATCCTCCATCACACCCTAAGGAGGTGATTAGATATGGTGAGGGTTATACTGCTCGGCATGGGTATGGCGGCCTCACACTTCGCTGTGGGGCTTGAGAGGATTAAGGCTGGTGAGATAGAGCCTTATGGAGTACCCCTTGCAGGTAAGCTTGAGAAGAGTATATCCGAGGTAGAGGTAGTGGCTGCCTATGACGTCGACGAGTCCAAGGTTGGCAAGACGCTCTACGAGGTGGCTAAGAGGCAGATAGGCGATGTAGTGCCTATACCGGAGAGTCTCAGGAGTCTCAGGGTACTGGAGGGTGTCCACCTTGGGAACCTGGATAGGCTGGGCATCAGGTCCAGGGGTCTAGACTATAGGATGAGCCTCCTAGAGGCGGCGGAGACCTTGATCGACCAGTGGAGGGAGCTGGAGCCCGACGTCATCATCAACGTGATAACTACCGAGTATGCCGATGAGATCGGGTCTATAGAGGTCTTGGAGGAGAGGCTGGCTGAGGGGAGGGTATCGGCTGGCCAGTTCTACGCCTACGTGGCTGCAGAGTATAGTAGGAGGCATAGCCCAGTCGCCTTCGTAAACCTGATACCCACCCCACTGGCCAACGACGACCTCTACGTGAAGATGTATAGGGAGGCCGGTGGACTGATACTGGGTGACGACGGAGCTACTGGTGCGACGCCCTTCACAGCCGATGTCCTGGAGCATCTCAGTGAGAGGAATAGGCGTGTTGAGTTCGTGGTACAGTTCAATATAGGGGGTAACCTAGACTTCTACGCTCTCACAGATCCGGATAAGAACCTGATGAAGGAGAAGACGAAGAGCAGTATCGTGGAGGATATCCTGGGCTACGACGCGCCACACTATATCAAGCCCACTGGCTACCTGGAGCCCCTCGGCGACAAGAAGTTCGTCAGTATACACATAGAGTATAAGAGTTTCAACGGTGTTAGGGACAGTATCTATGTTAACATGAGGATCAATGATAGCCCGGCACTGGCTGGTTACATGGTCGACCTTGCTAGGCTGGGTAGGCTGGCGCTGGACGCTGGCTACACCGGTACGATATACGAGGTCAACGCCTTCTACATGAAGAAGCCTGGGCCGAAGGGTGGGAAGTCTATATCCAGGATACTGGCCTACCAGGGCATGGTGAGGTGGCTCGAGGAGAACGGCCTACTAGTGAGGTCGCCCACCCACTAATCTCCTCTTTATACCTCCTAGATATCCACCATATTCTTTCTAGGCATGATCATAGAGGTTCCTAGACATGTAACTGGGTATTGGTACGTCGTTGAGGGGCATGATCCCCAGACGACTGGTAGTGTAGGCGCAGGTGTGAATCTGAGCCCTATAAGGGTCGGGATGGGAAAGGGCGGCCCAGGGGTATACTTCAGTGGCTCTGGGAGAGTAGTCTTCAAGACATATCTGGACAGCTTCTCCTACCTCGGTCTCGAACCAATCGCGATAGAGGCCTATTCACGCCCACTCCTAGGCATTGGCTATGGCATGAGCGCTGGCCTCTCGATGGCTGGCCTCCTACTAGCTGGTGCCCATACAGTTGAGGAGGCAGGTAGGGCTGTCCACAATGCGGAGGTTCTAAACCGGACTGGCTATGGAGACGTGGTAGCCATTATAAGGGGTGGGCTCGAGGTTAGACGTTTCCCAGGTGGGCCTGGAGAGGCTGTTGTAGAGTCGGTCAGGGTGGACGGTGATCCCGACGTAGTGGCCCTCGAGACTGGGTCGGAGACCACTCCTGAGATGCTCCGGAGGGTTGGTGAGAAGGTCTCGGCTGTGGGCCCTGAGATACATAGATACTTCCTCGAGGACCCGGGTCTAGAGAGGTTTGTTGAGGCTAGTCAGAGATTCTCATTGATGACGGGGCTTATGGATAGGGATCTCTATGAGGAGTTGGTGGGTAGGCTGAGGATCTATATGAGGAGGGGCTCCCTCATAGGTTTCCATAGGAAGAAGAATATCGTCCTGGTCTATGTTGACAAGGGCCTCGGCCCCGAGGTGGCTGATAATCTTTCCGGTATGGGGTATACAGAGGTTCTTAAAATATCGAGGTGTGGATTAAGGATAATTGATGACTGATATCCCCACTAGCCACCCACGCTACAAGAGCCTGGTCATACGTGAACGACTGGTTAGTATGCTTGGGGATGTCGTCGTCCCCCAGGGCCTCATCGCCCATGGCAGGGGGGAGTGCTTCGACTATATCCTAGGTGAGGAGACACCAGAGGAGGCATTACCAGCCTATAGGGCTGCAGCAGCCCTACTCATACTCTCTAAGAGGCCGGTTATAGCCGTTAATGGTAATGCGGCGGCCCTTGCCCATGAGGAGATAGCGGGCTTCGCCGAGAGGTTCGGGATCCCGATCGAGATAAACCTCTTCCACTACTCTAGGGAGAGGGTCGAGGCGATAGCTAGGCTGTTCAGGGGGCTCTCTATACCGGTATATACCGACCATGATGTGGAGATACCCACAGTGTCGAGTAGGAGGCGCCTCGTCTCAAGCATGGGGATCTACTCCGCTGACACTGTTATGCTTATGATTGAGGATGGGGATATGCCGGAGGGGCTTAGGAGGCTTGGGAAGAGGGTTATATCGGTCGATCTGAACCCCCTGAGTAGGACGGCTAGGAACTCGGACATAACAATTGTGGATAACCTTGTGAGGGTCTTCCCCATACTTACTAGGGAGATGACGGGGATGACTAGGGAGGAGGCCCGGGAGATACTGACCAGGTATGATAATGGAGCAGTCCTCGCAGCGGTGTTGAGGCGTATAATGGATAGGCTATCCAAGCTCTCCCGCTATGATCTGGAGTAGCTCCCTGGCCAAGGTCCTCTTATGCCCCCTAAGCCTCTTCACCAGCCTGCCATCCCTATCGACTATGAAGACCTCGTTTGTCTCGTGCTGGAACCCTGTACCTTCACGGGCTACGTCGTTAGCCACCGTCAGGTTGAATCTGTATCTCCTGGCATGCTCGGCCGCTGCAGCTACTAGCTCCTCGTCACCCACGTTGTAGAGGGCCTTGAAGCTCACGATGTATAGATCGGGATACCTCTTCTTAGCCTCGGCCACGATCTTGGGTGTTAGGACGAGCTCTAGGTCCAGTCCACCTGTGCTACGGGTATCTATCTTCTCCTCCCACTGGAGGGCCGGCCTATAGTCTACTGGTGCAGCTGCGCTTATGAATATGTCGGCCCCCTCGAGGGCCTCCATTGTTGCATCCAGCATCTCCTCGGTGGTCTCGACAGGTATCCTTTCCAGCTTTCTATATGGCTCGACCCTTATCGGGCCGTGTATAAGGGTGACCTCAGCCCCCATTAGGTAGGCCTCCTCAGCTATGTAGACACCCATCTTGCCACTACTCTTATTCGTGATTATCCTGACTGGGTCGATATACTCTATGGTGGGTCCAGCAGTGACCACCACCTTCCTACCTGAGAGTATCTCCGGGTATAGGGACTTGAAGACCTCCATCTTGATATCCCTGAGGGGTGGTAGCTTAGCCTTCTCCTCCTCGACCAGTGGGTCTATGAATATTACTCCCATCTTCCTAAGCCTCTCCACAGCCTCTTTATAGAGGGGGTTCTCAGCCATGTTTAGATGCATCACGGGGGCTATCAACACCTTCTTCCCATACCCCAGTGCAGAGTGTATGGCCAGTGTCGCTGGTGTATCCGCTACGCCGTATGCCGCCTTAGCCACCGTGTTGGCCGTTGCAGGAGCCACGAGGACTAGGTCTGCATCCCTAAGCAGGTATATATGCTCTGCTAGGTAGGACATCTCGGTAATCAATCTACCACCCACGCTCCATGCAAGGGTATCCCTAGTGGCGAATCTCAGGGCGTCCTGGCTCGCGACGATGTAGACCTCGGCACCATGTCTAATCAGCTCCCTAGCTATGTCCGGAGCCTTGTAGGCGGAGATGCTCCCTGTGACGACTAGTATGATCCTCCTATCCCCCAGCTCCTCTCCATAGGTTCCCCTGATCTCGTCTATCGGGTCTCTCCCCATCATCCCTTAATAATTGGCTATACATCGGGGAATAACCTATACTCTAGGTATATATCTATAGCCACCAGGGCGATACCAAGTATGAAGGGCGATGCCGGGTCCAGCCCTTCATACATCATACCCCCTATTTGGGCTGCCGGTGTACTCGCCAGGTATCGGAAGCTGTCCACCTTGGAGTATGTCAGTGCCCTTGTCTCCTGTGTGGATGCCTCGAAGACGACCCTATTGAAGGCGGGTATCCATAGTGAGATGCTTAGGCCGAATAGGGCGGCGTTGATAAGTACGGTGGCCTCAGACATGTAGAAGATGTAGAGTAGCGCCATCGGTATCATGAGTGAGTCTGAGACTATATACATCTTCTTGGCGCCAACCCTATCCGTTAGGTGGCCAGCGACGTACTGGGTGAGGAACCACGCCCCGCTCTGGGCTGTATAGGCTATCCCTATGAAGTCGGGGCCTATCCCTAGCCTGTCCTTAGGAGCCGTGTATAGTAGGAAGATCCATACCCTCCATGCAACTGCCTCGAGTATCGCCGGTATATAGACCCTCCTCTCCATCCTGGATAGCCTCAGTATCTCCCTCGGGTGTATGGGCCTCTCGGCCTTCACCTCGTCTAGTAGGAGGAGGATGGGTGTAGCCCCCACGCTGGCTAGGAATAGTGGTAGGAACATGGCGTTGTAGTCCTGTACAAACCTGTATATTTGGCCGGAGATGAGTGGTGCCACAACCTCGGTGAAGCTCACAATGGTTATGAGCTCTCCGTAGGCCCTACCCATCTCCTCCTTTCCAGCGGCCTCGCTGACGACTGCCCGGGCGAATGGGAGGTATAGTATGAAGCCCAGCTCGTTGAGCATGTAGGCCAGTAGTATAAGCTCCCTATCCATCGTCGCGGCGAAGATGGCTAGTGCGGAGATCCTTATCCCCGTGGCAAGGATGAGCATCTTCTTCTTACCATACTTGTCCCCCAGGTATCCGAGGACTGGGAGGCCGAGCCCGGCTAGGAGTGCGGCGAGTGAGGAGGCCCCGCCTAGCTCCGTGAAGGTGAGCCCCACATCTATGACTAGGCTGGGTATTAGGGGGGCTGCGAATCCCATGACTAGGCCCATTACGAGGTAGAAGATAGCCATTACCCTGAGGTTCTTGTTCCTCGTTATCCTCAGCAATGTTCTACACCGCTTGGGAGGCTATCCAGGGGGTTATAAATGTCTCTATCAATGCGGCGATGAATATAAGGGGTAGTATGACCCTGACGTAGCTCCTCAGTAGGGCCTCGCCGTCCTCCCTTGTGAACTCCCCCCTAACTATCTTTAGACCCGCCTCCAGGCTCAGGGCGGATGCATAGATTAGGGTGGGTATCTCGACCACCCCGTGGGGGAGTAGGAGGGCGGCCACCTCAAGGGGTGTCCTACCCATCTCTGTGACTGAGTATGTCACGACGCCCCCCACTATGAAGCCGTTGAGGAGTAGTATAACGCCGGGGAGTAGGCCCGCGAAGGGTGCCGATGCAAGTATCAACGTCGCGGTCGCTAGGTTCCTCAGGAATATCGTTATGAGGAGTATGGGTGTATATGGCTCGAGGGTCTCCTCACCACCCTCCCCGAATATGAGTCGGACGAGCTCCATCGCCTCATCGGGCATCCCACCCCCGAGTAGGATGCCTAGTAGGAATATCGCGGTGTAGGCTGTGTAGCCAGCTATCCTAGCCCTGCTCATCACTATCAAGCCTCTTATCCAGCTCCTCAATAACCTGGGGATCGACTGGTTGGCCCGTCTTCTCGAGGGCTATTGCCACCCCACCCACGACGGGGTGTCCTATATACCTACCTAGTATTAGCCCCCTATACCTAATATGCTTCCTGAAGAGCTTGGCGTATAAAGGGCATCGGAAAAGCCCACCAGTATAGTGGATCCTGGCGTTTAATAGTCCCAGCCTCTCAGCGGCTAGTTGGGCGGTCCTGGCCAGTCCATAGGCTATACCATCTAAGGCGTCTACCACCTCATGGGGCATCTCTATACATGTCTCCACACCTATCCTTGCCACGCCGGGTATGTCTAGGCCATATATCGTGTCTATGGGGCTGGGGCCCAGCCTATCCACTAGGTAGTTGTAGAGAGAGGTTCTCGGGGATCTACCGTCATACATCCTTAGGAACCTCCTTAGGACTATCCTGCCCAGCTCATGGGCGGAGTAGTCGTCTCCATATGGGGATCCCCAGTCCCCCATCTTTACCCATCTATCCCCATTCCTGGCATATACGTTGGATCCCGTCCCTGAGATGACGACTATCCCCACGCCCCTACCCTCGCCTGCGTAGAGGGCCATATCAACGTCATGGACCAGGATGATGTCCTCTCCAACCCTCTCGCCCATGGCCTTTCTCCAATAGATCCAGTCCCTAGGTGTGTCGAGGCCCGCCAGGCCCAGGACAACTATATCGGCTTCATACCTATCTAGTATCTCCTGTACCCTCTTCTTAGCATCGCCGCCATGGATGTGGTGGTTTATCCCAGCCCCAAGCCTCTCGAGGTGTGTCGCCCCGTCTTCCCATAGGAGTATCTCTGTCTTGCTCCCCCCACCGTCGATCGAGAGGATCTTCATAGCCGTGTCTAAAACCTGAAACGGCGGATCTCCGATATTAACCTCCTACCATCCATGTAGCCTAGAACCAGGCCGGCGAAGAGCCCACCTAGATGCCCGGCTATATCGACACCCGGTATCAGGGAGTTTATCAGGAATATGAATAGGGCGTAGAGCAGCATCGTCCTTATCTGGCCGCCTAGGGTTCCTGAGAACATTATGAGGTAGCCAAAGATCCCGAATATTGCTCCGCTTGCACCGGCTACAATAACCCTCGGCGCCATAAGTAGGCTGAGTATGTTCCCAGCCAGTCCTGAGAGGAGGTATACCTCGAGGAGCTTGGTGCTCCCAGCCAGTCTCTCGAGCTGCGTCCCTAGGAGGAAGAGGAAGAACATGTTGAACATGATGTGTATTATATCGAGGTGGATGAATAGGGATGTGACGAGCTGCCATGGATAGATCCCGCCGAACACGGTCTTGGTGAATGCGTAGAGGTAGAAGTAGCCACTCCTATAGATCTGGAGGGGGTTGCCAGAGGCTATGGCCCCAGCTATGTATGCCCCTATACTGATACCCATGAGGATATAGGTGTATCTAGGCTCCCCACCCCCCAGTACTAGGTACCTAGCCATGACGACCTACCTTGGCTTTAATCAACTTGATGTCTCAGCGGGATATATATTAGGCTAGATAATCGGTGTAGGCATTGGGTTTAGTGAATACCCCGCTGGGGGATATGCTATGGGGGCTATGGTGGAGGTCAGGGATGTCTGGAAGGAGTATAGGATAGGTAAGGTGGTGGTACCAGCCCTCAGGGGTGTCTCCCTAGAGATCGGTGAGTCTGAGTTTGTGGCTCTGGTGGGCCCCAGCGGGTCTGGGAAGTCAACGCTCCTATACTTGATGGGTGGGCTTGACAGGCCTACTAAGGGCTCTATAAGGGTGAGTGGCGAGGATATCACAGGCCTCTCAGACTCTCGCCTAGCGATGTGGAGGAGGCGTAACGTAGGGATCGTCTTCCAGTTCTTCCACCTCATACCCGTGTTGACGGCCTATGAGAACGTCCTTCTACAGGCTGAGCTGGCGGGACTACCCAAGAAGGAGAGGATGGAGAGGGCTAGGGGGCTCCTAGAATTTGTGGGGCTTGGGGATAAGATGGACCGCTTCCCCTCTGAGCTGAGTGGTGGGGAGCAGCAGAGGGTGGCTATAGCCAGGGCATTGGCTGGGGATCCCAAGCTGATCCTTGCGGATGAGCCTACAGCCAACCTGGACTATACCAATAAGCTGCGTATAGTAGAGCTTCTCCGGAGGGCTAGGGAGCTGGGTAAGACGGTTGTCTTTGCTACTCATGATACCCAGCTAGCCAGCTATGCCGATAGGATAATCTCGATAAGGGACGGTGTCCTGCAATGACGATTGCCAAGGGGGGCCTCCGCCTGGTATATAGGAGGAAGGTGGAGACAGTCTCAATCATACTCCTCATATTCGTCTCGATAATGTCCTACGGCTCCCTAGTCATACTTGCGGAGAACATGTCTGAACATGCATATAAACAGTTCAGGGCCGTTATAGGTGACGTCGCCATATTCGGGGTCTTCCCACTGGACTTCGTCGATACTGTTAGGGAGGAGGCCGGTGTAGATACGGTTAAGTCCTACAAGGTCTGGTTCGGAGATATCGAAATCAACGGGTCTAAATATGCGGTTAGCCTCACCGATGAGAGGTATGTAGAGCCCCTAACAGTATTCGACCTGAACGGCTCGATGCCTAGGGATACTGGGGAGGCTGTCTTCTACTACGCCTTGACAGGCCCCTCACCGGGTGGTGAGCAGCTCCTAGAGATTGGGGATAGGGTCGAGATACTAGCCGTCTCACCCGACGGTAGGCAGGTCAACACCACTGTTGAGATAGTGGGTGTCGCCCGTGGATTCGCACACCTAGGTGGGATGTCCCACGCCCTTGTCCTGGATAGGGAGTTTATCGACGAGTTGGTTGGTGATAGGGCTATCGTGATAGGGGTATATGTAGACCCAGACTCCGGCATTGATCTGGACCGGCTGGCTGAGAGGCTTGAGGCCCTCGTCGAAGAGAATGGGTATAGACACTTCTTCACCCTCGTCAATAAGAAGGAGACGAACCCGGTTGTGGTACTCCTCGAGAGTGCATCCACGATCCTAACCATACCCATCTCCATAGTGATAGGCCTCATCCCTCTGCTCGTAGCCTCTGCAGGGTCAACCCTAGTTATTAGGGAGGTGAAGATAGTCGCGACGCTCAAGTCGATGGGCATGTCTAGGGCGGGTATATTCAAGTATTATAGCCTCCCATGGATCATCAGGGGCCTGATAGGCACACTTCTCGGTGTAGCCTTCGCCCCAATGGCTGCAGAGTATATCTATGTCAACTTCATAGTAAGGGACTCGGAGATTGCTGAGATACTGATCTCGACCCTAGGCTTCTACGCCGGTGAGGACGTGATAGCCTCAATAACCCTGATCGTGATGGGGATGGTTGGCATCGGGGCGTTGATACCCTTCGCCATAGCCTCATCGGTAAATATCGTCAGGTCCATATCTACGACGGGGCTATACTCGGTAAGGACGCCAGTCAGGCTGAGGCTCCTCAGGACATCGATAAGCATAGGTGTGAGGGACCTCTTCTCAAGGCCCTGGAAGTTTGTGGGGGTCCTGCTAAGCATAGTCATCCTCTGGGGCGCGGTGGCAGCCCTTAACATGGAGGCTTATGGCCTACACGGGATAGTGGAGAACTATAGGGGTGATATCCCCTTCGAGACCAACCTCTTCATATCCACCACATCGGGTATAGTCCTGGAAGACCTACCATCCATAGTCGAGGATGCCCTCTTGAATAATGAGAATGTCACTGGCTACTACCTCATAGCTAGGGATACTGTACTAGACGTCTTCGGCCAGGTAGAGGTCTCACAGATCGTGACTGGCTTAGCAGGAGACCCCGGTGTGGCCTTCCCACTGGAGAGGGGTAGATACCCTAGTGCCCTAGGTGAGGCTGTCATATCTAGGAGCCTGGCCCTACTCAAGGGTGTAGATGTGGGTGACTATATTGAGGCGGCGGTTGATGGGGACATATATAGGCTGAAGGTGGTGGGTATCTCCATCTCGAGGCTTAATAATGGGTACTACCTCCTCGTGACCCAGGAGCAGTACATACTCATGACTGATACACCTGAGGATGAGCTTGGTAGACGCTCCCTAGTCGCCTATCTCGACGTCTCCGGAGACCCTGAGGAGGTCTCTGAGCAGGTAAAGGAGGCCATTGAGGAGAACCCACTGGTCTCCGTTGACTACGTCACGAAGGAGGAGATCATCGATAATATACAGTTCATGATGAACTTCATACTGGGGCTCAACACGGGCATAGTATTTGCCCTCCTAATAGCCAGCCTTATAAGCCTATCATCGATCTACTCCGTGGACTCGGAGGCCCGTAACAAGGAGCTCGCCATAATGAAGAGCCTGGGTATGGGGAACGGCTTGATAGCGGGGCTCAGCGTCCTACAGTTGGTGGTTATACTCCCGATAGCCGCGCCCCTGGCCCTAGGCGTTGGGATGCTCCTCGCAGACCTTATCTCTAGGAGTGGAGCCACGGCTATTGGCTACGTCGAGCCTTTGAGGCCTATAGCCTCTCTATTCAGCGAGAACATCCTCATCGTATTCCTACTGGTTCTTGGTGTTGTCTACCTGGTCAACTATCTAAAGGCTCGTCGCCTCGATGTCGTAAGGGTGATACAGGAGATATGATGGGGAGTATCTTGGCAACCACAGCCTCGGAGGGTAGGAGGGTGAAGACTGTATGGATGGCGTTATAGACCCCTGTGAGTATCAAAGCTAGGAATAGCGCGGCGAGCGCCCCCTCGAGCCCAAGGCTGGAGACGTATCCATTGAAGAACTCTAGGAAGCCTGGGAATAGGAAGTATAGGACCACAGCGTTGACAAGGGTCATCACGGAGACCCTGAGCCCCGTCGTCAATACGTATCTCTTCAGCCTGTCCAGGCCGAGCCTACCGCTTATCTCCAGCCCTAGGAGCATCGAGGCGACGGCTAGGAACTTCATAACCGGGCCTATAGGCTCGTCAGCCAGGAGCATCAGTCCGGCCAGGTGTATAAGCGATGTGGTGAGCCCTACGTGTAGACCCCCTATCAGGTATGCTATTACTATGAAGATCTCGGCCGGATCGAACTTCAGGTATGGGACTAGTGGGTAGACCAATACCCTGGATAGGCCGGATATAGATGTTAGGATTGCGAGTCCACCGAAGACTGAGGTGAGGGCGATATACTTACTCCTCCTCATCGCATAGAGATAGTAGGGCGTAGAAGGGATTTAACGGTGGACCAAGCTATGCATGTATCGACCCGGCGTATCTATATTCAGTATCAGAAATGAGTAGAAGCCTTATCAGGATGATCTGTAAATATTGATGAGTGGCTATGACGACACTACCCGGAGCTGACCTACCCCGGGGGATGACGTATTCAGCCTTGTCCGAGCCGCGAACCTATCTGGACGATAGCATCCACCTCCACGCCATGCTCCTCCACCAGGCTCCTCCACCTCTCGCCAACCGCTACTATGACGTGGATCCCTATGGGTATTGCACCAGCCTTCTTCACCAGTTGTAGCAACGCCCTATGGGTCTCCCCAGTCCTTATCACGTCATCAACTATCAGGACCCTATAGTTCTTGTTTATGAGGCCACGGGCTATGTAGAGCGTCCTCACACTCCCATCCTCGTTTATCACTGATGCCTCGATATGCCTCTGGACACCCACCTCCTTCCTATCCTTAGCTATAACCAGTGGTGTCCCTAGATACTCCGCCACTAGGGTTGCGTATGGAACCCCGTCCGTGGCGGGGCTCAGGACGACGTCGGGTGTGCCTCCATACTTCACGCTGGTCTTGATGGCTATGAACTTGAGGAGTCCTATGTCGCTTATGATCCTCTGGTTGTTGAGGTATCCATACCTATCCGTGGCGAGGTAGTTTAGTATAAGCTCCCTAATATCCACCATCTCCTCGAGGATTGTTATCAGGCTGTCGAGCCTCTCGGGACTCGGGATTATCCTGCCATGTAGATACCTGCTGAGTGTGGAGGGGGCTATCCCAGTCCTCTCCCTTATCTGCTCCCAGCTATAGAGCTTCTTGGCCTGCCTCAGGAGCTCCCTGAAATACATCGTCTTGACAATGTATCCATACTTCATCTTCATTTTAAACAACCCTTTAAATTCGCTGGTCTCTCTAAATAATCCACCCCACATTATTTAAGCATATCGTTAAACCCTTGACCCCTTATATGCCATACTTTACATAAACACTTAAAATTTATTTTTATTCAAGTCCCATGTTTTAAACATTTTTGTCAAGGTGTCAAACATGAGCGATAGGCGTGAGTTCGTTAAGGTGTTTGGGGCTGGTGTTGCAGGCCTAGCCGGTGGCTTCCTGGCGGGTAGGCTATCCGCTGGTGGGGATGCTCAGGAGGCTGCCACCCCTGGCGGAGAGAGGGATGTTCTTAGGGCCGCCTGGATATACATCTCCAATGTCGAGGACTTCGGCTGGACATATGCACATGACCTTGGTAGGCGATATGTGGCTGAGAGGCTGGACTTCCTCGAGACGGAGTATGTGGAGTCTGTGCCTGAGAATGAGTCTCTACCCGTGATTACCCAGCTAGTCAATGAGGGGTATGAGGTCATATTCACGACCAGCTTCGGCTACATGGACGACACTATAGAGGCTGGTAGGCGGTATCCCGACAGGATATTCATGCACTGCTCCGGCTTCAAGAGGAGGGAGAATGTGGGTACATACTTCATACGTATGTATCAGCCCTTCTACCTCAACGGTATGGCTGCAGGTGCCGTTACCGAGTCTAACAAGCTTGGATATGTGGCTGCCCACCCGATCCCTGAGGTCATAAGGCATATCAACGCCTTCCACCTCGGGGCTAGGAGGGTGAACCCCGATGTTGAGACCCATGTGATATGGATAAACGCATGGTTCAACCCAGAGGCCGCCCGTGCAGCTGCTGAGCAGTTGATAGGCATTGGCTGCGACGTCCTAGCCTTCACCGAGGATACGCCCACCGTTCTCCAGGTGGCTGAGGAGAATGGTGTCTATAGCTTCAGCCACTATAGCGACATGTCTAAGTATGGCCCCAACGCCCACCTGACTGGTCACCTGGCTAACTGGGGTGTGATCTATGAGGATGTACTTATAAGGGCATACACAGGTGTCTGGGAGAGTAAGGACTATTGGTGGGGCTTCTACGAGGGGGCTGTAGAGATCTCCCCTATATCGGACGTGGTCCCCGAGGATGTAAGGGAGGAGATAATGAGGATTAGGGAGTTGATGGCTGAGAATAGCTATGAACCCTTCACAGGCCCCCTAGTCGATAGGCGTGGAAGGGTTAGGGCGGAGCCTGGTAGGCAGCTGACCAAGTCTGAGCTGCTCAGTATGAAGTGGTTCCTAGAGGGTGTGGTGGGTGACCTCCCAGGGGAGGAGTAGCCCACTCCTAGAGGCTAGGAATATCTGGGTGGTCTATAGCGACGGGACGGTTGCGAATAAGGGGGTATCCCTAACCCTCTACGAGGGGGAGATACACGGCCTGGTCGGTGAGAATGGGGCTGGTAAGACGAGCTTCGTCCATGTACTCTACGGCGTGGTGAGGCCCTCGGCCGGCGAGATATCTATAAGGGGTGTCAAGACACGGATATCGAGTCCCCAGGACGCCCGGAGACACGGGATATTCATGGTTCCACAGCACAACGTATTGATACCCAGCCTCACAGGGATCGAGAATATACGCCTATCCAATGGAAAAGGGGCTGTGGAGAGGGTCCACAGGATAGTTGATGAGCTGGGTCTGGAGGTAGACCTGGAGACGCCTGTAGAGAGGCTTGAGAGGGGTATGGTTAAGAAGATAGAGGTACTGAGGGCTCTATCCACCGGCGCCAGGATAGTTATACTTGATGAGCCCACCTCCGTCATGTCGCCCGTCGAGGTGGAGGACCTGGCCCGGCTTCTAAGGGCTCTCAGGGGTGCTGGATTCTCCTTCATATTTATATCCCATAGGCTGGACGAGGTCGTCGAGATATGTGACAGGGTCACCGTCCTTAGGGATGGGCAGGTAGCCTATACAGGTGGTGTTGATGACGTGGATAGGCTCTATAGACTGATGTTCAGGGGGGAGGAGTTCCTTGGGGACAGGCATGGTGGTGGGGGGACCGATCTGCTTAGGGTCTACCTGGGGATCGAGGGTAATGGTCAGGAGGAGCTGGCTAACATGTATCTATCGGGTTCGAGGGGCTTCACGGGCTATGTGCCGGGCAATCCTTACCGGGCTGTGGTACCGGGTATGTCACTGGTGGACAATGTCAGGTTCAGGGTTCTCGAGAGGGATGTGGATTATGAGGAGTTTACACTTAGGATCGTGAGGTCTTATGAGGTGGTCGCCAAGGATATCTATACCCCTATAGACCGTCTATCCGGTGGGAATATGCAGAGGTTCATAGTAGGTAGGGAGGTGGAGCTCTCCCAGGATAGGTGTGTCCTCATGTATCCAACCAGGGGCCTTGACATGAGGAGCATGGCCCTCCTACATAGGAGGGTTTGGGAGGCGGTTGAGAGGGGCTGTGAGGTGATATACTTCACGGAGGATATTGAGGAGGCCCTTATGCTGGGGGGTCTAGTCTCTGTAGTCTATAGGGGCCGGGTATCCGAGCCGGTGCCCGCTGATAAGGCAGATGTAGACCGTCTCAAGATGCTTATGTCCGGGATCGGGTGGAGCTGAGCCCTATGCAGCTATACAGGGGATTGGCCACTCTACTAGCAGTATCTATAGCCGTCGCCGCCTATAGTGGTGTGATCATCCTATATGGTGGAGACCCTGTTGAGGCCTACCTCAAGATGTTTAGGAACGCCTTCCTAGACCCCTACGGTCTGAGGGAGACGATGAGGCTTGCGGCGGCCCTAGGGATAATATCGCTGGGCCTATCCATAGTCTTCAGGGCGGGTCTTTGGAACATAGGTGCCGAGGGGCAGTATGTCCTTGGAGGGCTGGCTGCTGGATATGTAGTATATATCCTTAGCCTCCACGGTGGAGGGCCTGTAGTCCCCCTCCTAATGGGTGCGTTGATAGGTGGTCTATACGCGGCTCTCCCAGGGGTGTTGAGGTGGAGGCTAGGGGTTAACGAGGTGCTCACAACCCTCATGTTGAACTACGTGGCTCTATACCTCCTCTACTACGTGGTCTACGGTGTCTGGAGGGATCCCCAGACCGGGTTCCCCGTCACGCCTGAGATACCCAGTCTCTATAGGCTTCCTGAGATAGGGGGGTTCGTGGGGGGCCTGGCTATCATGCTATTACTGGCGCCTGTGCTGTACCACCTCCTCTTCCACACGAGGTATGGCTTCAAATTGAGGGTCTACGGCCTTAACCGTGAGGCGGCTGAGTATGCTGGATATGACAGGAGGATGATCATAGTGAGCGGCCTCTTCATAAGCGGCTTCCTGGCTGGCCTGGCGGGTGCTGGCGACTTCCTCGGGAGCTACTACAGGCTTATGCCGAGGTTCTCCTCCGGCCTCGGATACACGGCTATTATAGTAGCACTACTAGCCTCTAACCACCCCCTGCTAGTCCCCATAGCGTCTATACTCTTTGCGGGTTTCCTGTACGGCTCCTATACCCTAGCCATAGTGGCTGACATCCCTACGGAGGCTACATACCTGATGACTGGCCTCCTCCTCGCTATGCTCGTCTCTACCCAGTACCTGGAGAGGTGGATAGGATGGCTGGCCAGGAGGCTATAGTCCAGCTAGTTATAGACTCCTCCACCATACTACTGCTCGCGTCGCTTGGGGAGCTGTTGAAGGAGAGGGCGGGTATACTAAACCTGGGCGTCGAGGGGATCATATCACTATCCGCCCTCACAGCGGTCGCTGTCTACATCACAACTGGGAGCCACCTCCTGGCCATCCTACTAGCCGGCCTGGCAGGGTCGCTCCTAGCATCTATCCATGGCTTCCTAAGCATATACCTGCGGGGCGACCAGGTCCTGAGTGGGCTGGCCGTCCTCTTCATAGGCCTGGGCCTAAGCAGTGCACTGGGTAGTGGGTTCACAGGTATTGAGGTTGAGAAGCTCCCACAGCTCCTCCCGATGCTGGATATCCTGACACTACTGGCCTATCTCCTAGCCCCGACCCTATACATCATACTGAGTAGGACGAAGACCGGCCTAGTCATCAGGGGTCTCGGGGATAATCCTGAGGGGCTGGACTACCTGGGCTACGACGTCTATAGGCTTAGGCTCTACATTGTAGTTATTGGTGGCTTCATAGTAGGCTTGGCGGGTGCCAAGCTCACCCTCTCCCTAATCCCTGTATGGAGCTTCGGCGTATCCGGTGGAAGGGGATGGATAGCCCTTGCACTGGTGATAACCTCCCTGTGGAACCCCCTACTTGCTCTGCCCGTGTCACACCTCTTCGGATTATTGACACAGGCGGGTATACTGGTTCAGGTTCTGGGCATCCCGATAGACTCCCGCCTAGCCTCTACCACGCCCTACATAGCGACGATAATCTTCCTAACCATGCTCCACATACCTAGGCTGAGGAGGCTGGTCGGGGCGCCTAGGACTCTGGGCATGCCATATAGGAGGCGTGGGGAGTAGGCCGGCAATAAATACGGGGATCCGGGATCTAATACCTAGGTGTCCTGAGATGGACTTCAGCCTATCCAGGGAGGATGAGCTCTTCAAGAGGAATGTAGCCGAGTTTGCCAAGGAGTATATAGAGCCTAGGTGGGTGGAGATCGACGAGTCGGGCGTGATACCCACGGACCTCATCAGGAGGATGGGGGAGCAGGGCCTCCTAGGTATGCCGATCTCCGAGGAGTATGGAGGCCTGGGGGAGACATATCTCAGGACGGCCCTAGCGATAGAGGAGCTCGCATACCACGACCCGGCCGTAGCTATAGCTGTATACGTACTCCTCAACAATGGGTGGCCATACCTGCTACAGCTCTATGCCAATGACGATGTGAAGGCCGAGGTGCTGCCCAGGGTAGTGAGGGGCGAGTACTTCTTCGGGATAGCCTCTACAGAGGCCCATGGAGGCTCCGACGTGGCTGGTATAAAAACCTTCGCCGAGAAGGGTGATGGTGTTTGGAGGGTGAGTGGCGAGAAGATCTATATAAGCGGTGTCCGGGAGGTGTTGGAGCAGCTCGATGGTGGTGGTTGGCTCCTCGTATCCAAGACTGGGAGCCTCGACTATGGGCATAGGAATATAACGACCTTCGCCTTCCTACCCAGGAGGGATGGTGAGCTCCTGGGCGAGATAGACTACACGATATTCGAGGAGATTGGTAGGGGCGGCCTCTCAACAGGGGGCTTCAAGGTCGAGGGCTTCCCCATCGAGGATAGGTATAGGGTTGGTGAGGAGGGGAAGGGCTTCTACATCCTGATGGAGGGCTTCAACATAGCCAGGATCCTCGTGGCAGCCGCCTGTGTAGGGAGTGCCAGGTGGGCATTGGACCAGGGTGTCGAGTGGATACGTAATAGGAGGCTCTTCAATGGACGGAGGCTCTCCTCATTCCAGGGGATATACATGAGGTTCTCAGAGCTCTACGCCGAGCTGGAGGCGGCTAGGCTCTTCACACTCAGGGCTGCCTGGATGGTTGACAGGATATACCGTGAGGGCGACCCTACCCTAAACCCTAAGGACCTGAATATCCCAGTCGCCCTGGCGAAGTATAAGGGGCCTGAGGCTGCGGCCAGGATATATGAGGAGGTTATGAAGTGGATGGGTGCCTATAGCTATATGAAGGAGTCCAACGTATACCGTGGATGGCTAGGTATACTCAGCTACCTCGTAGGGGCTGAGGGCGGCCAGAACATCATGAAGATCATCATCGCCAGGGACTATATAGGGAGGGAGTATATCAGGGGATAGCCCATTAATTTATCCCTCCCAACCCATTTACTAGGTGTGTCGCGTCGCTTAGGGATCCTCCTAATACTCTCCGGCGAGCTCCTATCTATAGTTGGGTGGTACCTCCTGAGGGAGCTGACGGACTTCAAGGGTGGGCTTGGAGCCATAGGCCTCTTCCTAGTACTCGCCCTGATAGGAGGAGCCATATACCTATTCTCGTCGATCCTAATCCTGGTTGGGAGCATATCGATACGTGGAGACGGAGCCCTAGCCAAGATCCTCGGATCAATACTGCTGGCCACCCCAATCATATACACCTTATTGATGCCCCTCGAGCCTGTTGAATGGTTCATGGTTCTCCCCCTGCTGGGGGCTATACATATCCCCTCGGGGCTTATGCTCCTCACGGGTAGGAGGCTGGGCTTCCTACTGGGTATACTCCTCCTACTAGGCCTGGCGTACCTGGGGTATGGAGGGATATTCACAGTATAGACTTATGGATTGTAAACCCCCTATACAATCATGTGGATTGGGATGAGGGTAGGAGTAGCGTCGATAGGCATGTCACGCTTCGGTAGGAGGACTGACGTCAACATATTCGAGCTTGTCGAGGAGGCTGTGAGGGAGGTCTGGGACGAGGGCTACGTATCGCCTGAGGATATAGACTATATCGTCTTCACGAGCACGGGCTTCACACCAGAGTTCAGCCCTGCAGGGGTCTATATCGAGCATCTAGGGCTTAACCCAATAGCTGTTCATAGGGTAGAGGCGGCCTGCGCCTCGGGTAGTGCTGGGATCTACACCGCCTACAACATGGTTAGGAGTGGGGCCGCCAAGAACGTACTCGTCATTGGGCTGGAGAAGATGAATGAGTTCGGGACTCCGGGTGCCGTTGAGTATCTAGCTAGGCTGGGCTCATACTTCTGGGAGGTTAGGGACTACGGCATAACATTCCCAGGCTACTACGCCCTATTCATGACGAGGTATATGCATGAGTATGGGGCTACGGAGGAGGACTTCTGCCGAGTGGCTGTGAAGAACCATTTCTACGGTGCCAGGAATCCTAAGGCCCAGTACCAGAGGGAGATAAGCCTCGAGGAGTGTATGGGGAGTAGGTATATAGCTAGGCCGATAAAGCTCTATGACTGTAGCCCGATCACCGACGGCTCAGCAGCGGTGGTCATAAGTAGTGAGGAGTCGATCAGGGAGCTAAGAGTCGATACCCCTATATGGATAAGGGGGATAGGCTACTCATCGATGCCGGCCAGCCTGACGGGTAGGGCCGACTACACCTCGATAGAGTCTGCTAGGAGGGCGGCTGAGAAGGCATATAAGGCTGCGGGGATAGAGGACCCCAGGGCGGAGATAGACGTGGCCACTGTCCATGACTGCTTCACCATTGCGGAGATCCTGGCCTATGAGGATCTAGGCTTCGCCGATAGGGGGCGTGGCGTGGAGCTTATCAGGGAGGAGCAGACATATGTGGGGGGAGAGGTGCAGGTCAACCTCGACGGCGGCTTGAAGGCGAAGGGCCACCCAGTCGGGGCCACCGGAGTGGCGATGTACGTGGAGATTGTTAAGCAGCTACGTGGTGAAGCGGAGAGGGGTAGGCAGGCCGTTATAAGGAGGGGTGTAGGCCTGACCCACAACATAGGTGGTGTTGGGCAGTACGCCTATGTATCGATCCTATCGAGGTGAGGCGTTATGGGTAGGATATCAAGGGATGAGAAGACTGGTATGCCGGTCCTCGAGGATCAGAGGGTCTTCCCACTGAGCCTGAGGAGCTCACTAGGCGGCCTGGAGAAGTATTATAGGATGCTGGAGGAGGGCGTAATACTTGGACAGATATGTAGGGCCTGTGGGTATAGGCAGTACCCACCCGGCCCCATATGTAGGAGCTGCGGCTCTAGGGATCTGGAGGAGAGGAGGATAGAGGGGGTGGGCAGGCTTGTGACATATACTGAGATAAATGTTAAGCCGAAGACACATAGCCACTACCCAGACTACATAGTGGGCGTAGCCGAGATCGACGGCTTCAAGGTCTTAGGCCTAGTGGAGGGTGATTTCGACTCACTGAAGCCGGATATTGAGGTGAGGCTCGAGGTTAGGCAGAGGGAGCCTGAGGGGTATCACTATGTAGCGATAATCCCAGTATAGAGCGCTTACCAGCCATCGGGAGCCGAGGCGTTACCCACTTATATCCCTCAGAACCTCTATACCGACAACCCTCCCCTCCCTATTAAAGTCTATTATGACTCCTGGAGCGACCTCCCTAGACTCTTCAACAGCATCCTCCCTCAACTTTACATATAGTGCATTCGCCTCATCGTCGAAACTAATCTGGATCATCATGGAGACCCACCCTGATCATCCTATCCACCACATACATATTTAGAGTCACCAGTATCAAGCTACCCTTTTCTATCCGGAAACCGTCTAATCAGAGTGTGGTGAGCCATCCATAGACGGTCTTTGGTCAACGGCTATATAGTTGGGTGCTGGGGCCTTATATCCACATCTAAATTGTACAATGTATATTGTTGGGGCTCCCAGGGGGTGGATAACCATCTATAGGGGTTCAGAGGCTGGTGGGGCTAGGAAGGGCGCTATGCTGGCCGTCCACTTCTCCATACTATTCATCATATATACCCTCTTCGGGAGGTGGGTCATGGATACTTTTGGGGTCGATGGGGATATACTCGTCATGATATTCCTCCTGGGTGTTGGGGCATACCTAGCATTCCTAGCCATGAGGGAGTACAGGGGTATCTTAGAGAGTCTTAAGTATCTCTTGATCCCCCTGACCATATTGTTTGTGGCTTATCAGCTACTCCTACTCGCCCTCGCCCCCTAGGGCTTAAATCATCCGGGCTGGATATAGTCTCCTATGGAGATACCTCCCGACCTATCAGGGGATAAGGAGCTTATATACAGGACGGCCTACGAGGTCTCAAGCCAGTTCCCACCCGAGTACTGGAGGGAGAAGGATCTTAGGGAGGAGTTTGCGGAGGAGTTCTTCAGGGCGATAGCCGAGCAGGGGTTCATGGGTATCGTTATACCCCAGGAGTATGGGGGGAGCGGCTATGGACTGGAGGAGCTGGCCGTCGCTATAGAGGGCCTCGTGAGGGGAGGTGCGGGGATGGCCGGTGTATGGTACATAATGCTTACCGAGATATTCCTGGCACTGCCCATAGCTAGGTTCGGTACTAAGGAGCAGAAGGAGAAGTATCTCCCAGGCATAGCGGAGGGGAGGATCGAGGGGGCCCTAGCCCTTACCGAGCCGGACGTAGGGTCAAACACATTATCGATAAAGACGACAGCCGTGAAGGAGGGTGACGAGTACGTCGTTAATGGGAGGAAGGTCTTCATAAGCGGGATAGATAGGGCTCGGGCCTTCATACTCGTCGCCCGCACTAAGACCCCCGAGGAGGCTGGGAGGAGGAGCCTCGGCCTATCACTCTTCATAGTGGATATGCCGAATAAGAATGTGAGGTATAGCCCCATCCCTAAGCATGGGATAAACTATAGCAAGTCCTGCGAGGTCTACATAGAGGATCTAAGGATACCCGAGGAGAACCTCCTAGGCCCACTCGACGCTGGTTGGTACGTCCTCCTCGACATACTCAACCCTGAGAGGATAGGCTTCTCAATAGGTGCTGTTGCCATCGGATACCTAGCCTTGTCAAGGGCTGTCGAGTATGCCAAGAACAGGGTCGTCTTCGACCGGCCAATAGGCTCCTACCAGGCTGTCCAGCACCCACTAGCCAGGTCCTACGCCATGCTCGAGGGGGCACGCCTCCTAGCATATAGAGCCGCGGCAACCTATGACAGGCTGCCCCCGCCGAGGGATCCGAAGAGCTTTGACGAGGTCGTCTCGAGGTCTACAGGCCTATCAGAGGTTGGGAGGAACAGCAACATAGCGAAGTACGTAGCTATAGAGGCGGGGATAGAGGCGGTGTACTGGGCTATGCAGACCTTCGGAGGCTACGGCTATGCAAGGGAGTTCGATGTAGAGCGGTGGTGGAGAGAGATAAACCTACTCAGACTAGCACCGGTAACCCAGCAACTCGCCCTGAACTACATAGCGAGACACGTACTAGGACTGCCAAGAGGCACATAGTTTATTAGGAGTTGCTGGCCTATCCACAGCCGATCTTAAATATGGTTCATCACTATTCGGTATAGCAATAACATCAGCATAGATTATTTACACACCTTAATGAGATAGAATTTCAGTAAGGAGGTAAAGATAGGCGTGGGTGAAAATCATCGGTATAGGAGGCTCCCAATCGCTGCCTTCGTGGCCATGGGTCTGATAGTCATCCTGATAGTGTTGATGGGCTGGCTCCCAATATTCCCTGGCATACCAGCTACTGGGCCTCCCGTGTCGGGGATAACTCTAGAGAGTATCGTTGTTAAAACCCTTAATTTCCCAAGCGACGTTGGGAGTGTTGACGGTAAACTATATATCGTGGGTCTGGATGGTGAACCCGGGGGGTATCCAGTACTCGTCGAGCTACGTGATGGTCAGGTAGATACCCGCACTCTAGAGAGTTTTCCCACCCATCTCGAATATTCGAGACTGGGATTTCTGGAGCCCCGGTTCCTAGACGATATGGTGGTGGTACCAGCCCTAATATCAAACGACTTGGAGAGCGAGCTATGGATCGGGGTATATGGAATTGACTGGGAGTTAGTGGCATCTATTACACTGGATGGCGGTGCCTTCCCGAGAGTCTTTGTCGTGGAGGATCGTATCATCGCTGTGGTCGATGGTAATGTTAGTATTATACGTCTAGTAGATGGTGAGCTGGTCGTAGAAGGATCCTACTACTTCGGTATCTCCCCTATAAGCCTATATCGTTTTGGTGATGATTTGCTGGTTAGGGTCGTGACCCTATATCCCTATGACGAGATATACCTTGTGGATGACTCGGGGAAGAAGTTCCTAACTAGGATTGATAGTGCCATAAGGTTCAGGGTAGTGGGTGACCACTTTATCGCGGTAACTAGATACGGGTCCAGCTTCAAGGTCATGGTGTATAACATAGTTGAGAACAAGACAGTCTTCGAATACCCTATACAGGGTGGGGAGACACCCGTCGTAAACGTACTTCCCCTGGGAGCCGCCGATGGAAAGATATTCTTCACGGTGATCTATGCCGATCAAAGTAGCGAGGTCCAGTTCATAGATCTCGAGGCCCTATCCCCGGCAGTCGGAATCCTACCAAGTCCCTTTGAGGAGGCAGTACTGATAACGAGCATGATACACATAGGAGGTGATAATTATCTGCTGGTTGGACAGCGTTTCGCCGATACCTATCTGGCACTGGTGAAGATACCTGGTGGCGGGGTGCTTGACAACGAGGTCATCAGTGAGAGCTATAGACTGCTAGGCCTTGTTGAGAATAATGGAGAAGTATATGTAGTGTTGTATAAGGCCCAGATTGGCTCCTCCAAAATAGTCTTGGTTAAGCTATAACTGTCTACCTCTCATCAAGGGGCACGTACTTTTTGTCTCTCTCGCCGACGTAGTATGCCTTCGGCCTTATCAGTATGTTGTCCTCTCGGTACTCAGCTATGTGGCTGCTCCACCCGGCTATTCGTGACATTGCGAATATTGGTGTGTAGACCTCCTTTGGGAGTTTCAGGGCGTAGTATAGTAGTGCGCTCCAGTAGTCGCAGTTGGGGTATATCCCCTTCTCCGCTAGGAAGCTGTTCATAGCCACGTTGTATAGCTTCATAGCTGTTTCGTATACCCGCCGGGTCTCCTCGTCAAACCTCTCCCTATTCTCCTCTAGCCACCTCCTGTAGTGCTTCGCCCTCGGGTCGTGTATCCTGTATAGCCTGTGGCCAAACCCTATGAGCCGCCTCCTCCTACTCTCGATATTCTCCTTGAACCACCTCTCCACATTTGAGGGGTCGTCTATCTCTAGGAACTGCTCCAATGCACCGGTGTTGGCGTACCCATGTAGTGGGCCCCTCAGCGCCCCTATACCCGCGACTATGGAGGAGTAGTAGTCGCTACCTGTTGATGCGACCACTACGGCTGCGAAGGTGGATGCGTTCATGCCGTGTTCTGCATAGAGGATTAGGCTCATGTCTAGGCCCCTAACATCCCTCTCGTCATACTCCCTCCCGGTTATGAGGTATAGGAGGTTGGCGGCGAGGCTTAGATCCTCCCTGGGCTCGAGGGGCTCCAAACCCCTCCACATCCTGTATAGCCCCCCTATTATGCTGGGCATCTTTGCCACGAGGTCGACGGTGTAGTCCACTACATCATCCCTCGTATACTCCGGATCCCGGCTCCGGAGGTTACCGATGTATGAGACCACTGTTCGTAGGGCCTCCATCATATCGATATCCCTTGGGATCCGTCTCATAACGTCTAGGATCTCAGGCTCTAGCCGCAATGACCCCCTTATCCTATCCAGGAACTCCTGATACTCCCTCCTTGTGGGTAGCCTTCCATGGAGGAGTAGGTAGAGGACCTCCTCATAACTACTCTTCTGGGCCAGCTCATCCAGGTCATATCCATAGTAGTAGATCTTCCCCCTCTCATGGTCGATCAGGCAGATCCTCGACTCAGCCACATAGACGTTCTTCAACCCCCTATAGATAGACACCCTCTCCTCCGCCATGTAGATATTCATCCCTAGGCCGGCGATATATTCCGGGGTATAGGCTATGTCGACAACTGTTTTGGGGAATGGCTTAACCATCCATTAACGATCTACCCTAGAATTATCGGTGTACAAATCTCTAAACTAATATACTTTGCTAGAAATAGGTGCATGATGGGGATTAGATGAAGGGCCTCCCACTTATAGCGGTGGTCCTAGTGACTGTCACGTTGATCCTATTATTCCCGGGCGTATCCCTCTTCCAGCAGGATATTCCCAGCGTCACCGTCTATCAACATGTCCCTGGAGAGGGGCCTAGACCCTTGGGTGAGAGCCCCCTACCAAGCGAGTATGTGGTAACTACGGAGCCGCTGATTAGGCATGACGTCTTCCCAGAGGATCTTGAGGAGTTTCTGAATGATAGGGGTATAGCCCTCGTATTGGCTGAGGTTAGGGAGCTGAGCACCTACATAACTGTTGAGAGGCTGGGCTCACGGGAGGTCAAGCGTTTGAATACACTTGTACTCCTGGAGGTGAAGGAGGTTCTCAGGGGCGAGTTCCCAGAGGATAGGTTCTACATCTTCCTCTGGTCATATGGCTACGACCCCGATACTGGGAAGATGGCTGTGAAGAGTACGGACGTGCTATACAGGCCTGGGGAGACGGTCATAATAGCGATAAACGGGAGGATGGGTCCTGAGGGTATACCATCCAATATGGCGTTTATGGCCGGCCTCCTCAGGGATAAGCCGGTATACATCCCAGACCTACTAGTCTTCAAGGTGGAGGATGGGAGAGTTAGCCTCAAACCCTTTGCGGGTGACGTTCCAGTACCCAGCTGGGCTTCCCAGGTGAGGGATGTCCCGCTCAGCGAGTTCCTAAGCGGGCTCAGTGCATAGCCACTATTCTCCCCCTCTTTTACAAATATTCCTCGATAGCCACTATTCATATAACGCTCTCTGGGATTCTGTTTACATGAGTCGGTACGACTATATACAGGAGGCTATCGCGGAGTATGCAACGAGCATATCCTGGGAGGACATACCTATAGAGGCTGTACTGGAGGCTAAGAGGCGCCTCCTAGATTCCATAGCCGTCTCGGCAGCCTCTCTACCCTTCAAGCCCGTCCAGGTCTTGAGGAAGGCGTTCATAGGCCTATACCCCTTGGAGCTCGGCTCGACAATATGGTTCACCCACTTCACAACCCTCCCAGAGTATGCCGGCTTCCTAAACAGCACCATGACCCGGGCCCTCGACTTCAACGATACCTACCTATCGAAGGAGCCCCTACACCCCAGCGACATGATAGGTGTCTTGGCTGCCGCGTTGGAGGAGTCTGGGAGTCCGGAGGCCGATCTATTGACGGCTATAGCAGTTGGTTATGAGGTGGGTGTCCGTCTATGCGACTCTGCCTCCCTCCGTGTGAAGGGGTGGGACCACGTCAACTTCACCATGATAGCAGCTGTGGCCGCCCTCTCAAACCTATTAAAACTCTCTAAGGAGATGGCTGCAGAGGCATTGGCCATAGCGACCGTCCCCCACATAGCTCTGAGGCAGACCCGTGCGGGTAGGATCACGATGTGGAAGGCCTCGGCAGCCGCCGATGCATGTAGACACGCGATGTACGCGACATACCTGGCTAGGGCGGGTTATGAGGGGCCTGCGGAGCCCTTCACGGGTGAGATGGGGTTTATTAACCAGCTGGGTATAGAGTTCGACCCGGGCCCTATAAAGGAGCTTAGGGAGAGGCCTGAGCCCACCGGTATACTGAGGACGTATATGAAGTTCCACCCGGTGGAGTATCACGCCCAGTCGGCTGTCGACGCAGTGCTCGAGCTCCTTGGTGGTAGGCCCCTCAGGCCGGAGGAGATTGAGAGGGTGGAGGTCTATACTGTGCAGGCTACCTACGACATAATAGTTAAGCATCCCGAGAAGTGGAGGCCGGAGAATAGGGAGACGGCTGACCACAGCCTCCCATATATAGTGGCATACACCCTTCTACACGGCGATATCTGGCTAGACGCCTATAGCGACGATAAGCTTAGGGACGAGGATATCAAGAGGGTTATGGCCAAGATGGATGTCAAGGTCGACCCGGAGCTCGATAGGCTCTATCCGAGGGAGGTGCCGAACAGGGTGGTTGTCAGGCTTAGGGATGGCACCGTCCTAGAGAGCCTCGTCACAAGGCCGAGGGGATACCCAGGCTCCGGCCACAACGTCGACGACCTACTGAGGGAGAAGGTCTTCCGACTACTCAGGCCCTACTACCCCGAAGACGTGATAGAGGAGATTATAGAGGTCACGATGAACTTCGAGAAGCACAACTACTACGAGCTCCTCGAGCTACTGGTGATCTAGTATGAGGCATCTCCTACCCACTGGTGACGTAAAGCCGCTTCTGAGGGAGCTGGTGGAGGATGGGGAGGCCTATATAGTCCCCGGTGTATACAACCCCTTCACAGCCCTGCTGGCTGAGAAGGTGGGCTATAGGGCTATATATCTGAGCGGGGCTGCCCTGACCGGGAGCCTAGCCATGCCTGATCTAGGGCTTATCACCCTCTCCGAACTCGTATTCTTCACAAGGCTGATCACTAAGGTCGTAGGTATCCCACTGATAGTCGATGCCGACACAGGTTTTGGGGAGGTCTTAAACGTTGCTAGAGCCGTGAGGGAGCTGGAGGATGCGGGGGCAGCCGCTATACAGATCGAGGACCAGGTCCTCCCCAAGAAGTGTGGACACCTCTCCGGGAAGGAGCTGGTGGACCCTATAGATATGGCCAGGAAGATCAGGGCGGCTGTGGAGGCTAGGAGGAGTAGGGACTTCCTGATAGTGGCGAGGACTGATGCGAGGAATGTATATGGGCTGGAGGAGGCTCTGAGGAGGGCCAAGCTATACGTGGAGGCCGGGGCGGACATAATATTCCCGGAGGCCCTGGAGACTCTAGAGGAGTATAGGGTCTTCGTCGAGGAGGTCGACGCACCCATCCTAGCCAATATGACGGAGTTTGGGAGGACGCCATACATCAGCTACGAGGAATTTAGGAGTGTAGGGGTGAAGTTCGTCGTCTTCCCAGTCACCGTATTCAGGGCCAACGCCAAGAACGCGTTGGAGATATACCAGGCCCTCAGGGAGCACGGGACGCAGAAACCCTTCCTAGACAGGCTGATGGAGAGGAGGGAGTTCTACAGACTAATAGGATACGAGGAGTACGAGGAGTTCGACAGGAGACTATCTAGGTGGCGGCCACGCCAAAACCCCACCTAAGCCTCCTGACAAGCCAGTAGACAAAGGCGGCTACTAGACCAGCGGCGAGAATCATAGTGCCATAGTATATCGCGATGCCCAGAGGCCCAAGGCTGAACACCAGGAACCTAAGGTAGCCCTCGAGGAGAACCGCCACCATATTCACGGGCTCCCTCTCAGCATTGGTATCTACGAGCCAACCAACAAAGTCTATCGCGAGCCCCTTCTCGAAAAAGGGGATCATGAGATATGAGTAACTCACTGCATAGCCATACCGGGAATATACACCGATCCGGGTGGTATACTTCCCCTGTGAAGTTATTGAGAATGGGTATCCATGGCCTATTGGGACGATCGTAGATAGCATGCTGAGATTCGTCTCTAGAATCAGCCCCCCTTCCGACTCCACCAGCCGTAGGTTGGAAATAGTATAGTTTGTGAGGCCGTCAAATGATACGTTATAAACTGGGTTCTCGTTGGAGATGTAGTCCATGTCTATGACTAGGAGGAAGGGTAGCTCCTGACCATCGATATAGATGTTCCCACCCACCCTAGAGACCTTTACGAGAGTCTTAACACCTATCAACATCTCCAGCTCAGGAGGGATCTCTTCATACGGCTCAACAACTAGGCCATACACCACATAGTCCACAAAATTCTTCTCAACAGTCACGAGTAACGACCCCTTAAAATCGATCCAGGAAATATTAATATCCAAGTCATACAACCCCCCAAGCGGTTCATAAACACTGAAATATCCTTCATATCTGAAGAATGTATCCTCGTCATGTAGCGGTAGCATGTGGGGGCCCGGCTATACTCGTTACTATTAGGGCGAGGGGTATCATGAACAAGGGCTTGATCTCCTCATCCTCTGAGCCTCCTAATTAGCTTAGCTAGTGCCACTATCACCAGACCTAAAAGTGTGATGAGGCTGGTATAGTAGAGGACACTCCCGAATGGCCCAAATAGTGAGGATAGTAGTGATCTATACATCTCTAGTGGGCTTGGCTGTTTCTGAACCCCCTCTAGATTAGTATCTACTAGGTTGCCATGGAAGGTGATGACTATACCCATCCTCAGCAGTGGCGTAACCAAGAAGTTGTAGAATCTGGCGTATCCACGATATGAATAAGTGGCGAGTATCCTCTTATCCTTGTCATTAAATATACCAGCCAGATACTTGTGGCCATTGTCCAATCCGAAGGTCTGGACAGAGTATGCTCCCTTCAGAACAATCTCCTCAACCCTATCCTCAAGCTCCAGCAAACTGATCGAGATGTTGGAGGTCCCGTTTATAGATATTCGAATCTCATGGGGGCCATTGGAGAGATAGTCAAGATCGGCTACGAATAGGAAGGGGATGCGATGGCCCAGGAAGTCTATCATGCCCCCTTCCCTGTAAACCTTTACAGAGACAGTGAACCTGGTGCCTAGGCCCAGCCTCTCAAGGGCCTCGTAACTCCCCTTAAACCTGATCTCTATGGTGTAGATGGCATATTCAATATAGTTTTTATCGAGCCTTACCAACAATTCACCTTCGACAAAGGGGGTAGCGTCCAGTATTTCTGGCTCAAGGGGCTCTCCACTATAAACCCCGTAAAGTGGAGTGTAAAGCCCGAAGAATCCAGAGTATTTCATATATATGCCTTCATCGTCGAGGGGTATCAAGTATGGGTGTGGCTGTATAAATAAAAATAGGAGGGTGAGGGATATAGCTAGGCCCCTCATCTCGCCTAGTAGTTAACCTCTACGTAGCTGTACGGAATGCTATCTGAAAATGACACTACGAATGTACTATCATGATAATGGTGGAAGACGGCATAAACATAGGTCTGGGCCTTGACCGCCCTTACAGCTCCATAGTCAACGGTAATCACCTCATATAAATACCGATCTTGGCGGGTGGCGGTTTCAGTAACGCAGGGATTGGCAATCATGTTTCCATTGGAGTCGAAGGCCCTTCCACATAAACGAAGCATAACTATATGGTTATAATAACTCAGTGTTCTGTTATATCGATCTGCACCGGATCCAGCGTGTATAGTCCTAAAGTAGCCGGAATCCCTGGGTACGTACCATCCAACGACTTTTCCATACATATAGTAAGGTGTATAATGAAAGTATCTCGTCGTATAATACATGTCCTCATCATATCTAGGGTCGATGGACTCTGGAGCTGTCCTTCCCTGTACATAGATGTTGCCTATGATTAGTAGGCTTAATATTATTGTCACTAGTATAATCAGGGTTCTCATGATATGTAATTAAATCCCATATAACTTATTTGTTTGTGTACTTATCCCTGCCTTTTTTGTATATACTTGTAGTTTGTGGTATAGTCTCCATAGATACATTTTTGTTAGGTCTTTAATGGATGATTTATTTTGTCATGAGCAGTATTGGTCTTGATGGGGTGGTTTCATTTGATTCTTCTGCTTAGGGATGTGTATAAGAGCTTTGGTGAGGTCAGGGCTCTGGACGGGTTGTCCCTGGAGTTTGGTGGGGGTGTCCTTGGTTTTATAGGGCCTAATGGGGCTGGTAAGACTACTACGATCAATATTGTTAGTGGGTTTATCAGGCCTGATAGTGGTGTAGTGAGGGTTTTCGACTTTGACCCCTGGTTGGAGAGGGCTGAGGTTTTTAGCAGGATGGGTGTCATGCCTGATGAGATCGGGTTTCCAGGTTGGCTGACTGGCTATCAGCTGTTGAAAGTGGAGGCTCAGGCCATGGGTATCGATGATCATGAGGGGCGTATCCTCGAGCTTGCTAGGATGGTCGGGATTGACTGGGCATTGGGGATGCGGGTTGGAGGCTACTCGACGGGTATGTTTAAGAGACTCCTGATGGCTAGAACTCTTCTAAACCCTGATGTCGACCTCTACATCCTTGACGAGCCCTTCTCAAACGTGGATGTAGAGAGTATAATCACCTTTGTCGGCCTGATTAGGGAGCTGTCCAGGAGTGGTAAGAGCTTTATCATAGCGTCCCATATACTGCCACACCTCCTACCGATCTGCGACAACTTCGTCTTCATAAGGAGTGGACGGATAGTAGCGTCTGGAGGCTTTAGGGAGCTCCTCTCACGTCTAGATAGGTTCCACTACCTCTTCAGGCTGGATGGTGATGTGGAGGGCTTGGTTGAAGGCCTCTCAACAATAGGGGGTGTGGAGGAGTATCATATAGATGAGCTTGGCCTCCACATATTCCTGAGGGATCCACGTAAGTCGTTGATGGAGGTTCTTGAGCTCTGCCGTGATCTAGGGGTCTCTGTTTGGGAGGTCTCCCTCTATCCGGATCCTTTGACCCAGGTGTTCTTCCGGCTGGGTGGTGGGGATGAGGCTTAGGGCTGTACTTAGGGTTATGAGGATGGAGATAGGCCAGCTGAACCTCCTCAATCTCCTGATTCTCGTAGGCTCGACGATACTGATGTTCTATCCACTGGTTACAAGTGGCTTGATAAGTATAGGGAGTAGAATAAGTCTAGAAGAGATCTTGGTATCCGGAGACCCTCTAATCACTGGCGATGAAGTGGTTATGAATCTGAATAGATTGGCATATCTTGAGAGGAAGCTCTACATCTTGGTTCGTAGTGGTATCTTCGGCTTTACGCATCACTTACTGACCGTCTGGAGAGTATCTATTGAGCCTATGTTCCTGATACTTGGGGTCGCGGCTTATGTGTCTATGGAGGCTTCGTCGATGCTGAGGCCTGGTGTGTTTAAGAGGTATATGACTCTACCGATAACCAGGGATGAGTATTTCGTTGGAAGGATTCTCTTCAACGTCGTTATGGTGGCTTTCTACGTGACCTCGACCTACTTCGTTGTGGGTAGCATCTTCTATCGTCCCGATTCCTCTCTATTGTTAGCGTCTATAATGGGTCTCCCCGAGCTGATACTGATGTCATCCATAGCATTCTCCGTCGCTTTGGTCGTGAGGAGGGAGATACCTGCCTTCATACTCTCGAGTGCAGTGCTCTACATGGTCTTTACACAGCTTGTCATACATATTGAGAGATGGCTCACAAGGAGTGGTAATCCTCAATTTGGTGAGCCCACAGCATCACCATTCATTGGCTATGTAGCACTACTAGGCATACTGGATGAACTCGAGAGGGAGGGTTTCCTAGGAGGCTTGATGATGAGCCCCTATGGAATTCCTCCCTATGTGGATGCCCCCGGATCCCTGGTTGCCCTATCCGTCTATCTCCTTGTCATCCTTGGCCTATCCCTCATGGTTATCCTCCTAGCTGCTTATTTCCTGAGGAGGGTTGAGGTGGATTGATCTGGTTGAGGGTATTGGCGATATATTTCATCGTCATCGGTGTAGCCATAGTCCTAATGGGGGTGTTGGGGGGTGTTCAGGAGCCTATCTCGGAGAGCTTCCTCTACGAGTTCCACGAGATAATCCCTGAGAAGGGTGTTAACTACGTCTCGCTAACCTCTGGTGTTGTTAGGATAAGCATCATCAGTGAGGCTGAGGCCTACGTAACTATCTATAGGAGTGTGTTTGGCGGTGGTCCTGAGAAGCTGTTTGAAGGGGTTGTCGAGGGTTTGGAGAAGTTTGAGTATACGGCTGATGTTCCCAGCTCCTACTATGTCTATATCGAGCTGGTGCCGACCAAGGAGTTGGTGAATGGTTCTAGGCCGAGGTTGCTGCTGGACATCTTGGTTGAGCCTGACTACGACTTTACCATTGTCTTTGGGGGTCCGATAATGGGTATAGGTGTGGCCCTCCTCCTACTGGATAGGGTCGTAGCTAGGAGGGAGGCCTCCAGGTTCTTGGCTTCAGGCGCGTCCTAGAGCCTCCTTGACCCCCTCGAGTGCCTCCGGGTTCTCCAGGGTTGATACGTCGCCGACCGGGCTATCCGTATATATAGCCCTAAGAACCCGCCTCATAATCTTGCCGCTCCTCGTCCTGGGTAGGTCTGGGACTATGTAGATCTCCTCCGGTCTGAAGGGCTTCCCGAGCCTCTCCCCCACCATATCCCTTAGCTCATCTATTAGTCCAGGCCCGGGCTCACCAACGGTCTTTACGAAGCAGACCAGCTTCTCACCCTTCAACGGGTCTGGGGCGCCTATACAGGCGGACTCGGCGACCATGGGGTGTGAGTTGAGTATTGTCTCTACCTCAGCTGGGCCTAGGCGCTTCCCAGCTATCTTGATCACGTCGTCGGCCCTACCCAGTAGGAACCAGTAGCCGTCCTTGTCGATGTAGGCCCAGTCGCCGTGGTACCAGATGCCCTCCCACCTGGTCCAGTAGGTCTCGAGGTATCTCTCCGGGTCTCGCCAGAAGCCCCTGGTCATGGATGGTACTGGGGTCTTGCAGACTAGGTATCCAACCTCCTCCCTGACGGGCTCCCCATCGTCGTTGAATACGTCTACATCCATCCCTAGGCCGGGTCCATAGACGGTTGAGGGCTTCAGGGGGACTGTGGGGGAGGGTAGGACTAGGCATCCAAATATCTCTGTCCCCCCGCTCAGGTTTATCATGGGGGCTCTCCACCTCCCGATAACCTCCATCACCCATCTCCAGGTGTCCTCGTCTATCGGCTCACCCGTGTTCCCGAGTATCCTTATAGAGGATGTGTCGTGCATCTCGACATATCTCCTCCCATACTTCTTGAACATCCGGAAGAGTGTTGCCGAGCCGCCTAGAATCGTCACCCTGTGCTCAGCCACGAACCTCCATATCCTGTCCGGCCCGGGATAGTCTGGAGCCCCCTCCATGATTGCGTGGGTCCCCCCTAGGTTTCCAACACCGATTATCTGCCATGGCCCCATCATCCAGCCAATATCGGTTATCCACATGAAGAGGTCCTCCGGCTTGAGGTCTAGGTTGAAGTATATCTCCTTGCTCGGCTGGATCAAAGCGCCTATGTGTGAGATCACTATTCCCTTGGGCTTACCAGTTGTTCCGGAGCTGTATAGGAGTAGGGCGGGGTGGTTGGGGTCTAGCTCCTCGGGCCTCTGGTATGACCCGCCCTCGGCTATAAAGTCTCTATAGTCCGTCCCATCTGAGCCGGCCCTCTTAACTATTATGATGTCCTCCACATAGTCTAGGCCCTCGACCGCCTCTCTAAGGGTTGTTAGGAGGTCTATCCTACGCCCCCTCCTATACCCAACATCGGTTGTGAATATGAGTCTGGAGTGGGCGTCCTCCACCCTGGTTCTAACGGCCTCCTTACCGAAGCCGGAGAATATGGGTGTGGGCACCGCCCCGATCCTCATAGCTGCTAGTAGGACGACCACGGTCTCCGGCATCATCGGCATATACATGGCTATGGTCTCCCCCCTCTCCACACCCCTCCTCCTAAGGGCTGATGCTAGCCTGTTGACCTCGCTGTAGAGCCTCCTATAGCTATACTCCACCACCGATCCGTCCTCACCCTGCCATATGAAGGCGGTTCTCCTCTCCACCTCGCTATCCATATGTTTATCCAGCACGTTGTATGTAGCGTTGATCAGGCCGCCTATGTACCACCTAGCCCACTCGACGCCCTCGCTATAGTCGACGACCTTGTCGAAGGGTCTGAACCACTCTATTCCTAGGAGTTCTGGGAGCCATCCCCAGAACCATTCATGGTCCTCTATACTCCTCCTGAGTAGGTCTTCATAGCTGTCCAGCCCAAGCTCCCTAATAACCCTCATCACATTACTGTTCTCGACGAGCTCCTGGGGCGGGTGCCAAAGCATCTCCATGTGGATAATAATCCCTGTATGATGGGGATTAAATGGTGTGGCTTTGGAGGAGTGTCTTGGGGCTATGGTTAAAAAATATAGGTTTTGGGGCTATCCTAGCCAGCCCCTGAAGTCTACCGGGCCTGGGCTCCAGACCATCCCGGTTACCCGTCCAATATATATCGTGGTCGGCTGCCAATAGCCATCGTAGAATATCTGTGCATCGACCCTTGTATAGGCTCCCTGGAAGATTATCGAGGCTATCCTCAGGGGGTACTTCCTATACCCTGTGGAGAGGTCTTGGATACTCGGCGGAACCCTTATCTCGTCAGGTGTATAGCTGTAGTAGCCTATGAAGGCCCCCTCAAGACCCCTTATGACTAGGTATGTAGTCCCCATGTCGTGGCTGAAGCCTAGGACCTTGAGGATCAGGGCGGGTAGGTAGAAGTCTATGTGTCTATACCAGCTGGGACTCGTCAATGTGTCTCCAAAGTATGTTAGATGCGTAGTCGACGCTGATACTCCGTAGTAGTTGGCGCCCACCCATATGGTGTTTACAAAGGTATATCCCGGCCCATATCTAGGCCCGTTTCCATACTTGTAGTGGAACTGGTAGGTATATCTTCCAGCGGAGTCGGTGAGGCCTGAGGCTGTGCCTATGTCCCAGTTATAGGTTACCGTGGCTCCCTGGATCGGGTTGTTGGTTAGACTGCTGAATACCTCTGTCAGGAGTGTCCACCAGACCTCTATCTCTATCTTGCCCCAGATCAGGGAGTTCTTCTCGTCATAGACCGTCTCATAGAGGTAGAAGGGGTAGTCTGTCTCTGTCATTACTATTATGCTGTATAGTAGGCTATATCCTGCCCATAAATATCCCTTTTCGAAGGTTACTGTCCATACGCTGAGTCCATATCCACTCGGGTTTAGGAAGAATAGACGGTGCATCGTTAAGTTGAACATGTTTATCCTGTCGAACCTGAATGATAGGCCTATATAAAAGCCGCTGATATTTGTGTTGATCACCTCTACATGTAGATAGTTCCGCAACGGGTTTGTCGATGTTATAAATATTCCCTCACTGACAGTACTGGCATAAGAGTTTATCAACGTATCCCTGATAAAGACGTCTACATCGTTAGATACTGTTGCCTTTGGTTGGGCCGAGTCATACCTAAACCCATTTGTATATGCCAGTATGCTGCTCCTCTCAACCGCTATTCGCCAACGTGTATACTTGACCTCTCCACCCGCCTCCTGATGCTGTACTCCATACCTCTCGCCATATACCAGGGCGTCACTGAGCGTGAAGTCGGTCATCCCCATCGATACTATGTATACCCCTGTTCCATAGGGCTGAATGAACTTTCCCTCGTCGGGTATGCTCCTCAGTTCTCCCCCGGCGAAGATGAATGTGGAGAAGTCGGTCTTGCTAGTGTCCTTGAATGTGTTCCTTATATAGATGGGGATCTCACCGGTGATGTTGAAGTCCCTAACCCTGTAGTAGTCATTTGGATACATGCTGAATATGGCTACGCCTACCTCGCTCTGGATAGTTACGTTAGAGACGTCTAGGGTAACACTCTTGTCGACACCGCCTACTAGGCACTTCGTATATGCGGTGTATATCAGGTAGCATTGGGGCGTGATAGATTTCTGGGTGTCGCTCATCTCTATCCCTATATCCATCTCGGATATGTTGAGCCCGTCGCCCCTGACTATGCTCCTGTCCCTACCGACTATGCCGTAGTAGTAGGAGATCTTCTCCGACCTATCCTGGATACGGCCATCGGTATGGATAGTGACGTTGTCTATAACTACCTCGGAGTCCATCGCTATTATGCCCGCCGAGGCTGAGTATGTGAATGTCGGCGGGATTATACTGTTGTACCAGAGATACCTGGCCCTGAGTGTGATGTCCCTAAAGGTGGTTGTTCCCCGCCTTATGTAGAAGCCCCAGTCATCTCCATAGTCCACCACTCCGCCTTCTATTGTCAGGGTCTTGTCTATCACTATCCCGTTCTCCACCACTGTTCCGAGTATCCTTATCGTGGATCCTGGCGGTACGTTGTCCACCGCGTCCTGTATGGTGGGGTAGTCTATCGGCACTATATAGGTGTTAGCCGTCACCACTGTCTGTGGCAGTAGGAGGAGTATTGGTATGGATAATAGTAGGTAGAGGTATCGGTTCAAGAGGCATCATACCCATCTGTGTCCCCATTGTATATTGCTTATTGAATATATATTCAGAGATTCGGTCTATACCGGGGCGGATATGTTTGGAGGGGTTTATAGGCCCAGCCTCTCTAGTGGTACTGGTAGGCTGGCTAGGCTCCTAACCATCATCTCGACATATTTATCGACGTCGTAGCCCATCGAGGGTCTCCATAGCTCCACCGGCACCGGCCCCCTGGATGTGAGTATATACTTCACCTTGCCCACCCATCTACCAAGCTTCTTGGCCGCCTCTACATGTGGCTGTCTAGACAGGTATTCACCCGGCTTCTTGGAGAGTCTACGTGTTACTACGAGGTCCTCCAGCTCTACCTCCCCGCTTAACATGGCGGCTCTGAACTTATCTATCAGCACTGGGATCTTACTGGCCATGTGTTCAAGCTCCTCAGGGGTCTTAGCGGTTGCTAGTAGTGCGAGTGCGTAGCGCTGGAACTCGGCTACTATCCTGGGGACATCGCTCCTAACCATCTCTACACCCTTGGCCTTGTAGCCACCCTCCATCAGTCCGCCTACATACCTGTTTATCGCCGCCTCACCCATGCCCGACCTGTTGGGGGGTATGTATAGCCACCTGTAGAGGGCCTCGAGCTCCATCCTGAACCCCGTCTCTAGGGTTACCTTCATACAGTACTTCCTATAGGTCTCCTCGTCTCCGCCGGATACCCATATGCTGTCCACCAGTATGTGGATCACCTCCAGCCCCATCTCCCTGGCTATCTCTGCAGCCCTATACATTATCTGCCTCGCGTAGGAGGTCACCGATTCATAGGCCTCGATCTTCCCGAACCGGGCGTTCCTATAGCCTAGGTATCCGAAGCATGTGACGAGTATCCATTTCAAGGCGTTCTGCCGACTATTCAGGATGGGGTTGCCAGTCTCCCTAGCCATGTCTTTAAGCCTGACCCTCCTCTTCAAGAGCTTCTCCAGCGTGCTTGCCACGACGGATCTAGTGTCTAGGCATATCCTGTGCCCAGCCTCGGGAACCCTTATCTCCCTGCTGCAGCCAGGCCTATTGACGGTCTCGTTACCAATGTTGTACCTCACGATTATGGAGGGGTATAGGCTTGTGAAGTCGCACTGGGCCACGTTCCAGTATAGCCCGGGCCTCGGGCTGGCTATGTATCCACCCCTGTCGACCCTGCTTAGGAGCCTGATGTCCTTGAAGCCCTCCCACTCAGTCCTCACCTCAGGTATGGCGCGGCCCATTGATAGTGCCTCGTAGGCCTCTATCGTGGTGAGTATCTTCCCTATGCTGTATCTTGATACCTCGTGTATATCCGTCCTGCTGAGCCTGCTGAGCTCTATGAAGCCGTGGTATTCATGGGGCTCCAGGACGTTCCTCTCATAGTCTATATATGCCCTCGAAGTGTCTCTGAAGAACTCATCCCTCTCCCTCAGCCATATATATGCGGATGATGAGGTGAACTCCACCACGTCGGGGTCGTACTCCCTCAGGTCGTCTATGAGGCTGTCCAGCCCTCTATAGATAGCCTCGTCCCAGTAGCCATCCAGGTTGTAGGACACCTCGTAGATCGTCGGCTCCTTAGCCCATGGATTCACCACCTCTCCGTACCAGTCTAGGAGCCTTATGACCACCCTTCTGAACCTGGGCTCTAGATAGTTCATGTCCCATGGATTGTCTATTGGGTGGAGATCCATTGTCCTGAGGAGTAGTGAGGGGGCTATCCCCATCCTATACATCGTCATCTGGGTGTCGCTTGGATAGGTGTTCCACAGCCTATACCTCCCGTCCAGCCTAAGGTGTCTAAGGACCTCGTCATACTCCCTAGGGCCTGGCAGGTCTATCCTAAGTATCCTCCCCCTCCTCCTATACCAGGGTGGGAGGAGCCACTCCTCATATACATAGTCGACTAGGTAGTCCGAGGCCTCCAGCCCCCTAAGCAGCTCCCTCAGGTCCTCCCTATCCCCGCTGACGTATATCGAGGGGTGGTGCACTAGGTCCCTGAGGATCTTCCTACCACTAAACTCCCTGATGACGAGTACGTATCTATCCCTCTCTAGGTCTCTCAATACCCTGAGTATCCAGCCCGTCCCCATCCTCACCACCCTGTAGCACCGATGCGGCGACTAGGTATGGTAGGTCGGCCACGTCCTCAGGGTCGGTTAGGAGGTATACTATGCTCCTCCGCCTCCTCAGTATCCTCGCCAGCCTCTCGAGCCCCTCTCTATACATCGGGTATCTCCTGGCCAGCCTCCTAATCCTCCTTATCTCACGGTCTATATGCCTGGTTGGGCTGGGTATAGACCTCCCCATCTCATATCCACCTGTCGAGGAGGTGTTGTATCCCCCTTCTCCAGGGGTTTGAGGAGTCGATGGCGAAGCTTATGGATGGCCTGTCCAGTGCCTTCACCAGCTCCACATGTATAAGCCTATCCATCATAACGAGCCTGGCTACATAGTCGAGGGAGTGTCGATGGAGGTTTCCGCCTAGGGGCTTCCCATCCCACCTTATCCTGTTGAAGATGAGTATCCCCCTACCCCTCATCTTGGCCCTGTATAGTTCGGAGGCTATCATGGGATAGAGATCGGCCCTACCAGTCATGTAGGTGTGTAGGTAGGGGTCGACCACCAATAGGTATCCAGCCGTCCTAACACCCCTCCTGATATTCGTCGCCATGTCCTCCCCCTTGAAGCAGCGGGCGAGCCTTATATTCCTCTTCAGGAGGCCCGTGTCTAGCCCTTCTTCACGCCCAATCCTTATCAGGAGGTATGGATCAAGCCCGTCGAAGTACTGTCCATATATGATGACTACGCGGCTCTCCATGGAGAGGTGGGCCACCACACGGTGCATAACCTCCTTTAGGAGGCTCCATGGATAGCCGTCCACCTCATAAGTCTTCCCAGGCCTTATACCGCCGAATACCTCGTCTAGGAACCATACGCCGGTGCTCCTCATCAATAGTGTATGGACTGCCTAGGTGTATATCATCCAGGTGATGTGTAGTGTGAAAGTGTTCCGCCCGATCCGTATAGCCCGTGACGGCCCTACCCCTTCCTATCCAGCTTATCCATATCCCTCTGCATCTGGTCGCTGTAGCCCATCAGTATTATCCTGTCCCCCGGCTTCAGCCTCGTGTTCCTGTCCGGCTTGAGGATATACTCGTCGCCCCTGACTAGCGCCAGTATATCACTCCCGATCTCCTCCTCCACCTCGCCCATGGTCTTGCCTGTCAGGTTCTCCTTCACCTCGTACTCCATGATGTCTAGGCCGCCCCTCTTCAGCATGTCTATCTCTATATGTGTCGCCCTAGGCTCTATCACGCTGTTGGCTAGTAGCCTCCCACCCACCTCGGCTATGTTTAGGACGAAGTTGGCTCCCGCCTGCTTCAGGACGTCCTCCAGCTCTGAGCTATATACAAGCACGGTTATCGGGGTCTCCTTAACCCTCTTCCTGATCTTCAGGATGTCTATGATGAGCCTCGTCGGGTCTGGCTCGGTAAGTATTATCCCCCTCGCCTCCTCCATCCTCAGCTCCTCATATGTCTTTGGGTCGTCTAGGCTGCCTGGGTAGGTGGTTATCCCCTCCCTCGCCAGTGTCTTAGCCTGGTCCTCACTGGTGACTAGGACGACCACCTCGATGCCGTTGAGCGTCGCCTCCTGGTAGGCGTTGCTGGCGAACTCGTTCCACCCTATGATTATCACGTGGTTCTTCAATTTCTCCCCCTCCACTCCATATCCGATCAGGCCGGGGAATAGCTTGGCCAGCCTATCCTCAGAAAGTATTGAGGATACGCTGGATATGAAGTATCCGAATAGTGCTAGGCCTAGGAAGATGGTTATCATGAAGTGTATCTTCCCAAGCTCGGTCTGGGGTGTTATGTCTCCGAAGCCCACGGTGGTTAGGACGGTTATCATGTAGTAGAGGGAGTCTAGTAGGTTCCTCCCCTCTATTATGGAGAAGGTTATGGCTCCCAGGACTATTAGGATAAATAGTAGGAGTATGGTTATACCCACTGTCTCGATTATCCTACGTAGCATCTCTAGTCGGTCTTTACCTCGCTCTTCAGCTCCTCAGGTATCTTATCCGCGGGTAGGAGTGTCCTGAACTCCTCATCCTTCTCATGGGTGTCCTCTCCCTTCCATACATATACAAACGCGTCTACGACCTGTCCATCGGGTAGGCGTATCTGCTCCTCCACCCTATAGTTCTTCCTCGGACTCATCTCATACTCGTCTAGGACGCCTATAACGTCCTGGGGTACGTCGAATATCACCTCTCCTATTACTAGGCCCTCGGGGTCCCTGACTAGGTATGGGTAGGAGCTGTCCCTCTTCCAGACTATTATGTACTCGTCGAGTACGCCTACGCTCCTCCTGTAGGCCCCCAGCAGTATCTTCAGCTTCCCGTCCTCCACGCTCTCTCGCCAGGGGTGGCGGTAGGTACTCATCAGGCTGTTGAAGACGAATACGTTCGGCATCTCCTCCTTCAACTCCTTGGATGTGGACTAACAAGATTATACGGGGCCTACTCTATAAATAAGGCTTCCCAGGGATCTCTCTAGGAATGTAGTGTTTAAAAAGTGTGTGGGTAGGCCGGCTATAGGGATGAGTATAGCTGGAACTCGGCGGGGGATGGGTACTTAGCCAGTGTCTTGGCCTCCTCCCTCTTGAGCTCTATATAGCTCTCTAGGAGCTCCCTCGGGATATACTTCTCGAGGAATGTCATGTCGCTCTCCAGCTCCTCCAGAGCCTCTAGTAGGCTGGCTGGTAGGGTCTTTATACCCAGCTCCCTAACCCTCTGCTTAGGCATTTTATAAACGTTCTCATCGACCGGTGGCCCTGGATCCCTCTTCTTCTTTAATCCGTCCATGCCAGCCGCGAGTATCCCTGCCATGGCTATGTATGGGTTGCATGACGGGTCTGGGGGTCTATACTCCAGCTTCGCATTCCTACTCTCGGGGTCGTAGAATGGTACCCTGACAGCCGCGCTCCTGTTGGACCTTCCCCATGTCAGGTATATCGGTGCCTCGTAGCCTGGGACTAGTCTATGGTAGCTGTTGACTGTTGGGGAGACCAGTGCTGACAATGCCCGTCCATGCTCGAGCAGCCCACCTATGAAGTACCTGGCCTCCTGGCTTAGATGTGCATACTCGTCGTCTGGGTCGTAGAAGATGTTCCTACCATCCCTCACGAGGCTTATATGCATGTGTAGGCCTGAGCCGTTATCGGTAGGTATGGGTTTAGGCATGAAGAGGGGTGTTATGCCCCCATACTCCTCCCTAGCCAGTACACGGGCCACGTATTTCAGGGTCATCACGTTGTCCGCCGTGGAGACGGGGTCTCCATACCTGATGTTTATCTCGCTCTGCCCAGCTATGGCCACCTCGTGGTGGTGGCTCTCGACCTCCATCCCGAACCAGCCCTCCAGCACCTCTACCAGCCTCCTCCTAAAGCCTATCACAGTGTCGAGGCCCCACTCCATGTAGTACCCGGTCTTCGGCCTGTAGGGATATCCCTGTGTAACTGGTGCCTCGAGCGTCTCCAGGCTTGTCAGGAATGTATATTCCAGGTCGTTGACAACCGTGGATATTCCGTTGAGTATGAAGAACTCTACCTCTGCACCCATCAATGGTATGTATGGACCCATCTTCTCCACGGTCTTGGCTAGGGCTCCCCTGGGGTCCTTTGGATAGTCCTCACCCCTGATCAATATGTTGGATATTAGCCTGGCGGTGTCCCCGGCCCACGGGAGTATCGCGTAGGTCGTGGGGTCGGGCCTCAGCATCAGGTCGCTCTCCGATATGTCTTGGAACCCCTCGATACTGCTCCCGTCAAGCTTCCCCACCCCCCGTTTGAAGAGCTTCTCGAGCCACTCCTTCTCTGGCTTTCTCTTGATCGTGACCTGTTTCTGGTAGCCCCTTAGGTCTGTGAAGGTGAGTGTTACCCACCTCACCTTGTTCAGCTCCATATCCTCGAATACCTTCTCGACAACCTCGTCCAAGGATTACCACCCCATGGATGTATATGTAAAGAGCTTCTCACGGGTCAGTCATAAAACGGATCTAGACACATGTTTAATGTTCATCCATCTAGTCGACTCTAAACTGGACATTTGTTTATGTAGGGCGGTGCATATAGAGATACATATGGAGCTGGATAGGCTGGACCTCAAGATCCTCTCGATCCTCCTGAGGGAGGGGCGTATAAGTAGCCGTGAACTCTCTAGGAGGCTGGGCGTCTCCGTGGGAACTGTGGAGGCGAGGAGGAAGAGGCTTGAGGACATGGGGGTTATTAGGAGGTATACCGTGGATATCGACCTGGAGAAGCTTGGATACATCTTCCCAGTGATGATCGATGTGAAGGTTAGGGGCGGCTTCCTGAGGGAGGTTGAGGAGCGACTGGCATCGATGCCTAATGTCCAGGCCGTGTATGACATTACTGGTGAGTATGACATAACCCTCTATGCATGGTTCCGCACCAGGAGTGAGCTGGACAGCTTCATAAAGGAGGTTCAGAGGATCGAGTATGTCGACCGGACCCATACTAGGCTCATACTCAACATCGTATCCGAGGGTGTTAAGGAGGGGTATGTTGAGAGTCTCTTGGGGAGCCTATCTACGTCTTAGGGGTGGGGCCTCTACATAGCCCTCCTCATCCCCCTCTATCCAGGTGCTAGTGTCGCTGGTTTTGGGCTCGTCCCTCCTTGGCTCTGTATTGATGTCGAGGGGATGGTAGAGAGGCCTCTCAGGAGCCTCGTCGAGCCACTTGTCGAGTTGGCTGAAGAGCCTCTCCACTTTCTCCAGCTGCTCAATATATTTCTCAGGGTCGTCCCCTATACCGGCTAGTCTTAAGGCCTTCTCCACATCCTCCCTATCCATCGGTATCCACCTCCTTTGAAGGGTCGTATAGGACTCCCTCGAGCCCCTTGGCGATCCTTATCAATAGGTCGTCGTTGAAATAACTGGTTACAAGCTGTATCCCCACTGGTAGGCCGCCCACGAATCCGGCTGGGATGTTTATGGCTGGATGGCCTGTTAGGTTGGGTATCACTGTGTATAGGTCTAGGGCATACATGTCCACACCCTCAACCTCGCCGAGCCTGGGCGGTGTGGATGGTGATGTTGGCATCAGCACGGCGTCGACCCTCCTAAGCCTATCTATCATCATGTCCCTTATCCACCTCCTTATCCTGAGCGCCTTTATGTAGTACCTCCCACTGTAGCCTGCAGAGGTTATTAGGGAGCCGTAGACGATGCGCCTCTTAACCTCCTCTCCAAGCCTCAGCGCCCGTGTCCTATATACGCTGCTCCAGTATTCCCCCTCCCTCTCCATGTAGCCGTATAGGACGCCGTCGTACCTCATCAGGTTCGAGGATGCCTCGGCCATAGCTATGGCGTAGTAGGTGGGTAGGCCTGCCTCCATGAATCCCAGGTCTATCTCAAGGGTCTCTACCCCCAGCTCGACCAGCTTATTCAGCGCCCGGTATGCCTCCCTCGCCACGGCATCGTCGGCCATCTCTATCAGTTCTGGGGAGTAGCCTATCCTCAACCCCTCCAGCCCATCGGCTCCTCCGGTGTAGAGGTTTATAAGCCTCTCCCTAAGCTCCTCCCTATCCTCTGTACGTGGCATGGTCATGTCCCTCTTATCGAGCTTGGATATGTGGTATAGTATGTAGGCCATGTCCTCCGGGTATCTAGCGAGTATCCCGATCTGCTCCAGGCTATCGGCGTAGGATACTAGTCCGTAGCGGCTCACCAGGCCGTATGTCGGCTTCAAACCCAGTACGTAGCAGTATGCAGCTGGTAGCCTGACACTACCACCAGTATCGCTCCCGAGGGAAGTCCCGCCAGCCACCGCTACAGCTGCTGCGCTCCCTGAGCTGCTTCCCCCGGGGACGTGGCTGGTGTTCCATGGATTACGTGTCGGTCCATACCCGCTGTTCTCCCCGGTGCTCCCCATCCCGAACTCGTCCATATTGGTCTTCCCAACCACTTTTAGGCCTATCTCCCCCAGCCTCTCCACGGCATAGGCGTCATAGGGGGGTATGTAGTTCTCGAGTATCCTGCTTCCACAGGTGGTTCTCACCCCCCTTGTTGATATGTTGTCCTTGACGGGTATCAGGCCTCCTGAGAGGGGCTTACCAGGCTCGTGGACAAGCTGGATCTCCCCCCACTCCCTCAGTGTTATGAAGATGTTTATCCTCTCCTCCCATCTCTTTAACCTTTCATAGTACTTCTCGCTCAGGCTTATCGGGTCGTCCGCCTCGAAGAGGTCTAGTAGCTTCAGCATATGCACCACCTATGGGATGTAGTACTTGGGCGTCCTGGGCACTAGAGTGGCCTCCAGCACTGAGTCGAGGCCTAGGAGGGATGCTAGTAGCCTGTCTATCCCCAGCCCGAAGCCTCCGTGTGGGGGCATTCCATACCTAAACATCTCTAGGTACCATCCATACGATTCCTCCCTCAGACCCCTCCTCCTTATGCTCCTGACGAGCTCGTCATAGCTGTTTATCCTCTCCCCGCCACTGGCGAGCTCTATAGGCGTCCCTGTGAAGGGTCCTACGAGGTCGAAGCTCTTGGTTATACCGTCTATCGAGCGGTAGTAGAAGGCCCTGGTCTCCTCTGGCCAGTGGGTTATGAACAGGTATCTAGCGCCCGCCTCCCTATACACCTCTCTCAACGCCTCTGCAGAGATGTCCTCGCCATACCTCGTCCCCGATATCTCCACAGCCTCGTCATAACTCATCTCCGCGAAGCTAGGCCCTGGCTCAAGTTCAACCCCTAGGAGCATGAGCTCGTCACCCGCCTTTGAGGGGAGCGTCCCATGTATCTCTAGGAGTATCTCCCTGGCTAGGCTGATCAGATCATCCAGCCCATGGTGGGCGACCTCGACGTCTAGGGACCAGAACTCCGCTAGGTGGCGTGGGGTGTCGAACTTCTGGGCGCGGTAGTAGCTATCGATCTCGAAGACCTTCTCGAAGGCGTTTATAGCCATCTGTTTATATAGCTGGGGGCTCTGGGCTAGGAAGGCCTCCCTACCATAGTATATCAGTGGGAATAGCTCCGCCCCTCCCTCCGTGGCCGAGGCTATTATCGTGGGTGTCTGTATCTCCACGAAGCCCTTCCTGGTTAGGAGGCTCCTAACGATCTCTAGTAGCCTCGCCCTTATGTATAGGACAGCCCTTACCCTACGCCTCCTAATGTCTAGGTATCTATGCCTGACCCTGGTTGGGAGACTTGACCTGGCCAGGTCCATCAGCGTCATTGGTGGGTCGGTGGATGTACCTATGGGGATTACCTCTGATGCGTGGATCTCTAGCCCGCCTGGGGCTCTGGAGTCCCTGACTACCCTTCCCCTAACGACTATGTATGCCTCTCTCGGGAGGCTCGACAGGTATTGGTAGGCCCGGATATCCCCATGGGCCACCACCTGTATAGTGCCCCTCCAATGCCTGAGCCTTAGGAATAGTTTGTCCCCCACGTATGCCCGAGTCTCTATCCAGCCGCCTATGACCGCCTCTGAGCCAACCAGGCTGGGTAGCTGGCTGGGATCCAGCGGCCTAGGGGCCTCCACGGCGCCCTTATACACCCTCTCCCCTCCAGCCCTAGCCCTCCTAACCTCTATCTTCCTAGCAGTCTCGATCTTTCCACGGGCATACTCAGCAATAATCCTTGGATCTGCGTCGAGCCCCCTCTCCCTGAGCCTCCTGAGCACGGTGCCGACCACGTAGTCTAGGCTCCTCCTCCTACTTGGATCCACCTCTCTGAGGACTTCCTCAAGCGTCTTGAGTATCTCCCCTGTGTCGGCCTGTCTCAGCCCCCTCCTCCCTAGGAGCTTCTTCCTCGCCTCTGCCGGGGTGATGATGCCCTTATCCACCAGCTGGTATAGGGGCTTCATAGTCTCTATGAGCTCCTCCACAGTCTTCCCTGTGTTGAGCATGTGTTTAGCCTCGTTTACAAGTGTCTTCGCCAGCTCCATCCTAGCCTTTTTACCAAGACCCTCCGAGGCCTCCTCGTAGATTCTTAGGAGCCTCTTGTCCGAGGCTATGATCTTGGCCGGGTATACATCGACCCCATCCCTGATGAGTCTCTCCAGGATCTTCAGGGGGGTCTCCGGCTCCTCGACCTCGGCTATCATGTCGGATATGTCTATCGGTGGGAGGTTGGGATCGGGTATGTATCTATACTCCTCCTCATACTCCTTCTCCCTAAGGGGTATCGTGACCCTCCTCCTATCGTCCCAGTGCCTCGTCTCCCGTCTGATCCTTACACCCTGCTCCATGTATCTAGCCATCCTCATTGCCTCGTAGCTCAGGGCCTTCTCCACATCCCTTGGGGAGGATATGTTCTTGATCTCTACCCTAGGCCCACCCTCGATAGATATGTTTGCATCCACCTTTGGCTGTGTATCCTCAGCTATTATGCCCGTGGTGACCAGGAGTCTGGTCAGCTCCTCTATGAATATCCTAGCCTCCCTAGGGCTGTATAGCTCGGGCTCAGTAACAAGCTCTATCAGTGGGGCGCCAGACCTGTTATAGTCGATAAGCGTCCTGCTCGACTCGCCTAGCCCCCCTGGGTGCTCCAGCTTGGCTGGATCCTCCTCCAGCTGTATCCTCCTTATCCCTATATACCTCTCCCTGAAGAGCATCCCTCCCCTAATCCCTATTGGGAGGTCTCCACCAGCCATGTACTGGGTTATCTGGTATCCCTTGGGTAGGTCTGGGTATAGATAATGCTTCCTATAGAACTGTATCTTCCTGGGTATCTCCATCTTCAGGGCCTTCGCTAGGATTATCGCCTTCCTAATAGCCTCCATATTGGGGCTGGGTAGGGCTCCGGGTAGGCCTAGGCATGTGGGGCATACGTACTGGTTAGGCCTCTCAGGAGGATGTCTGAACGGGTTTGGGCAGGTGCAGAACAGCTTGGTCTCTACTGTTGAGAGTGGGATGTGTACCTCGAGGCCGATCCTGAGGTTGTATTCAATAATGACCACCCCTCGGAGCGTGTTAAAATAATTATTCCGGCTTGGGGTGTTTATAATGGCTTGTCCCCACGGGGTGTCTCGAGGTGGAGAACAGGGATATAAGGGTTAGACACTCGGGGGAGCATCTCCTCGTGGGTAGTCTATACAAGCTAGTGCCCGGGCTCAAGGTGGTGAGGGTAGTCCATGAAGATACAGGTGTGGACAAGGCGTTCCTCAGGTATGACGGCGATATTGATTGGGAGACTGTTGTGGAGGCTGCGAGGATGGCTAACAGGGCTATCACTGATGACCTGCCGTTCCACGTGGAGGTCTTCGGGAGCCTTGAGGAGGCTAGGGCAAGGTATCCCGGCCTCAGGGCATATGAGGAGAGGCTGGGTGATAAGGAGTTTATAAGGGTGGTCAGGATAGGTGACTACGACGCCTCGGCATGTATAAACCCTCATGTGGAGAGGGCGTCAGAAGTACGGCTAGTGGTACCTAGGCTGCTTAGGAGGGTCCGCTCCGGGCTCTATGAGCTGGAGTTCTATACTGGGGAGAGGGCCGTCGAGTATGCCCTTGAGAGCGCCTCCAACATGTATAGCATGTCACGCCTACTAGGCTCGTCCCTAGAGGATCTCTATAGCCGTGTAGAGGGTCTTAAGGAGCTTGAGGATAGGTTGGAGAAGGCTTCGAGGATGGTGGTCGACACTGCCCTCTCGAGGTGGCCGTTGCTGAGGGGTAGGTATAGCCTCCTAGCTATAGAGCTTCCCCACCTCGATATGAAGAGGGTTACTAGCCGGGCTAGACACGTTATGGATGAGCGTGGAGTAGATATCCTCTCGGTACTCAGCTGGGATGGCGAGAGGCATAGGGTCTTCCTAGCCAGCTCTGGTGTGGATATAGAGGGTCTTAAGGCTAGGATAAGGGGTGAGTGTGGAGGCCGGGGTGGAGGTGGTCAGGGCATGTATATGGGCTATGTAGAGGATCCCGATAGGTATAGGGCTCTAATCATGGAGTATGTGGGTGTAGAGGAGCCATGAGGGTGATAGGTAGGGAGGAGGTTGAGTCTCTACCCCTCAGGGATGTCGTAGAGTCTGTGTACAGGGCGTTCCGAGGCTTCCTAGACCCGGGTGTCGACCAGCCCCCCAGGTCTGAGCTCCTGATAGAGGGTGGGTCACGCTTCCTAGGGGCTATGCCATGCCACATCAGGGAGTATGGGGTCTATACGCTGAAGGTTGTGGACTATCCCTTCGACGGTAGGCCCTTCAATGCATATGTCTTTGTATACGACCTGGGGTCTATGGAGCCGCTATGCCTCGTCGACGGTGTCTCTATAACCGTTCTACGTACAGCTGGTATGGCCCTAGTATCGACGATCGAGCTCTACGGGGAGCCGGAGACTATTGGGCTTATTGGGGTGGGCCGTATAGGGAGGGCGAGCCTAGAGATGCATCTAGAGTGGTTCCCAGGGGTTAGGCGTGTATATCTCCATAACAGGAGGGTTGGGAAGGCCGTGAAGTATGCTGAGGAGCTGGGTAGGAGGGGTGTAGAGGCATATGTAGTGTCCTCACCAGGCGAGGTCGTGGAGAGAGCTGAGGTGGTCATCACAGCTACTACGAGTAGTGAGCCTGTTATAGACTCCTCGCCTAGGGGTAGGCACATAGCTAGTATGGGCTATATGGGTAGGGATAGTGCCGAGCTGGATCCACGGCTAGTGGCGTCGGCTGACAAGGTGTTCATAGATAGTCCCGACCTCTATGAAGTGGGTGAGGTTGGACTCGCTATTAGGGAGGGCCTGGTATCCAGGGGTGATGTACATCTCTTCTCGGAGCTCCTGCTTGGGCGTGTAGCTGGTAGGGAGTCTAGTGATGAGCTGACGATATTCAAGAGTGTGGGCACCGCTGTACAGGATGGCTACCTTGCCTATACGGTCTATAGGAGGCTCAGCCCCTGAGCCTATATTTCTTCAGTATCGGGTTGTTATCGGCCTCCTGTAGGACGCCCTCCTCTATCAGCCCCCTGATCATCCTCTCCAGCATGTGGATATTTACGCTGAAGCCCTTCACCTCAAGGTATTCCTGGATATCTATGATGTCCCCCTCTAGGTTCACCTCGAAAAACTCTATGATCGCCCTCCTAATCCTCTCCTCCATGGTGAGGACCTCTGTCTCTACCTGGGTATCCTCACTCTCCTCATATGGATACCACTCTATGGGCTGGTAGTATGTCCTCATACCCTCCCTTGTTATCATCCTGAGCCTCAGGTATGTCTGGAAACGGATATCGCCGTCTGCATAGGGGGCTGTATATATCGCCCTACCCCCAAGCATCCTTGATAGGTCGGCCCTGAAGGGGTAGCTCCCCATTCCACGCCTATCCACCCCTATAGAGTGGATCGTTATACATCTACTCGTCTCCCTGAAGTTCTTCAGGAATAGGAGTTTCTGCACCCTGTAGCCCTCGTAGATACATAGGTCTAGGAATATCCTCCTGACCAGCTCCCTACCCTCCTCGATGGTGAGTACACCCCTCAGTATCCTCCCCTTGACCGGCCTGTCGAGGAGTAGGGTGAGGTGTATATCGCCTGAGGAGATGGAGTATAGCGTCTCCTGGCTAGGCGATTCATACCCCTTGGTGATGATGAGTTCGCCCGTCCTCCTGAGTGAGAAGCCTCCCCTAGCCTTCACTATACATTCGTATCGAAGCACCCCCTCCAGTATCCTCCCCCTGAAGGATGGGGGGACGTTGGTGGGGATCGTATATGTCACGTTGTAGCTATAGACGCCTGGGTTGTAGGGGCCGGGCTTCATGAAGCCTAGGCTCTCATCGATATAGATCTTCTTGAACCCTCCGTCGACCTCCCGGGATCGGAAGATATATTTAAGATCTAGCTGGCCATACTCCACCTCTATCCTGTCGGGGATATTCAACGTTATGTATGCCTTTATCGTCTCGCCGGGTCTGAATACCTGTTTGTTGAAGACCGTGTTTAGCAAGGGCCCCATCCCCCGGGAGGCCAATATATATCCTATTATACGACCCCAATTTAACGGTTGTAGGCCCGACTTTAATACTTGATTGTAATGGGGCTTAGGGAGTATATCGAGGTTACTAAGCCACGTATATGGTCCCTCCTGGTCTATACAGGTGTGGCTGGATACCTGATAGCCTCTCGTGGCTCTATAGATACTAGGCTCCTCATCCTAACCATAGCTCTCATCCTGGGGACGGGTGGGGCGAACACATTGACTGGGTATATCGATAGGGATATAGACGCTGTTATGAAGAGGACTATGAAGAGGCCTATCCCTAGTGGGAGGCTCGACCCTGGATATGCACTGTATTATGGCCTCCTCCTATCCATATCGAGCATAACCCTTGCCCTCCTCCTAAACCCCCTCTCAGCCATCCTGATGGCTATAGGCCTCTTCGACAACGTGGTTGTATATAGCCTATGGAGTAAGAGGAGGACCCCACTAAACATTATTCTGGGCGCCCCCTCAGGGGGTGTACCCACACTCATCGGCTACGCCGCTTATGATGGGACTATCCCGCTCGATGCCTGGCTCCTATTCCTCCTAGTCGTGATATGGACTCCCCTTCACATATGGACATTGGCCCTCGTCTATAGGGATGACTATAGGAGGGCTGGTGTGCCTATGTACACCTCTATACTTGATGAGGACCGTAGTATCAAGGTCATAGGCCTATCCGCTGTTGCACTGGCGGTCTCTAGCCTACTCCTCCCCTTTGCAGGTGGTATATATACCCATCCAGCCTTCCTAGGGACCCTGGCGGCGCTTAACATCTTGGTGCTATACTACTCCTACCGCGTGGTTACCCGGCCCAATATGAGGGATGTATGGACGCTCTTCAAGATTACGAGTCCATACCTCTTCGTAGTCTATACCGTGGCCGTTATACTTGCTAGCCTCTAAACTCCCTATCTATCTTGTCCGAAGCATAGTCCCTTAGGAGTAGGCTCTCCAGGTATCTATGTGGGGTCACGGCATACTTGAAGATCTTTTCGGCGAACCATCTATAGTTGAAGATCTTCGACTCCCTCTCCTTCTCCGCATCCCTGTCCGCTGCGTAGGGCCCCTCGTCTGAGATGCCCCTGAGTATCCTGATCATCCTTTTGTAGAACTTGTATGCGAGGTAGTTTGATAGGTGCATAGTCGGGGTTGTCATGATCTCCATCGTCCCTATTATCACCTCGTCGTCGCTGAAGACTCCGTCGGCCTGCTTCAGGAACTTGGCCGCCTGTACATGGGTTATCTTCCCCAGATTCATCTCTAGATCCATCTTTGCGAGGAGTGCTAGTTTATACTTCTCCACCAGGTTTAGGAGCTCCATATCCTCGCCGCTGAGTATACCTACATCGACCATCATGTCCTGTACGAAGTATCCCCAGCCCACCTGGTACTCGGGGATGTCGAGGATCTTCTGCAGCAGGTTACCAGACTTCTTGAGGTAGTAGCTTATTAGGGCTGAGCCCGGTATGATGTCCCTGACGATTCTCAGCTGGCTCTCGAACTCGTTGTGCCACTTAGCGTCCTCCTCGTCCTTCACCCTGATGTAGATCTCTATCTTCAGCTTACCATCGAGCACATTTGTTCTATAGCTGAATATAGGGGTTACGTAGTATGCCCTGAAGGGGACTATGTTGATGTCGAGCTCTATCTCTGGCAGCTCTAGTAGGTTGTTCTCGAGGAGTAGCCTTCTAGTATCGACGAATACCTGTTCATACCTCGAGGAGATCATGTATGGATCCTTATACGTTACCTCCCTCACCGATTCTAGGTAGTCCCTGAGGCTGGACATGTTCATGACCGCGAGCTTCCTCTCGATCTCCTCCTCTATCTTCAGGATGTCTGCCTTCAATATGTTCTGAATCCTCTTGACACTTGAGCCCAGCTTCCTAACCCTTATAAGCTTCTCTAGGAGCTGCTCACCCATCGATATGTCGAAGAGCTCCCTCTGCCTAAGGTTGGTTAGCCAGTTCTTATAGTCGTCGAGGTAGTCCATCGCCCTGTCGAACCTCTGCTTATACTTGCTGAAAACCTTTGCAGCCTTCGGATCCTTACCCGCCTCCTCCTCGATATATGTCAGTAGCTGCTTGAGATACGTCACCATGAGGAGGCCCAGCTCCACAAGCAGCTTCAGGGGCCTCCTAATCCTCTGCTTACTAAGCTCTAGGAAGCGGTGTAGATCGTCTAGATACTCGGCTATCTGTACGACCTTCTCCTCCAGGCTTATCTTCGGGTTGTATAGGATGTATGTCAGGATCTTGATGAGTATGTCGAGGGACTCGGGATACATACGCCATAGCTGCCAGTCCTCTATGAAGAAGAGCCTAAGCCTGAGATAGTCCCTAAAACTTAGGTATTGTACCTTCCCATCCAGGCTTAGATCCTCGAAGCTTATGTCCTCCAGCCTCTCCAGGGTCAGCTTTATGAGCCCCTTCTCCCTCTCTATGACGTCTATAGACATGTCGGGAAGCTCGGTGCTGATATTGATGTCTAGGTCTAGGCCTAGATGGGGATATATCTGTAGGAGGCTGGAGAAATACTCCTTCACAAGGTTGTTGAGGGTTATCTCCTGCGACATGATATGCACCGCTCCCTCATCATCCCCTCTTGGGCGCTATATATGTCAAGGTGGGTGTTTTTGTAATATATTAACCATATAGTTAGATATTGGTAATACCGGGCTAATATGGAGATCCCAGTGAGTCGGGAGGGGAGGGGCGATTTCGAATCTAGCAGAGCTGAATAAGAAGCGGCGAAGGGCTATTGTGGAGTTCCTAGTCAGGAACGACCTCAAGGGCTATGGCCTCAAGGAGGTCGAGTTCCCCATAGAGGGGAGTGAGGATAGGATAACCGTCTCCAACGGGATACCCTTCTACATATCCTTCGACCTGGCCCATGCCAGTGACTATAAGGAGGATGCCTATACATGGTGCTACGTAGACTTCTTCCTAAAGAAGAATGATATCCAGGTTCCCGACGAGCTTAAAAGGGTCTTCACACGTTTCATAGACCATAATAACCAGAGGATCCTCTGGCGACATAGGCTCCTAGTAAGGATAATCGATATGGATAGAGCTGTCGACTATATCATCAACACGGTTTCAAAACTCTCAAAAATGTTGAAGGAACACGGTGTAGAAATCTAGGGAATAGAGTCTTTTAAGTTTCTAAGCATATGGAAATGCCTGGCCTCCAAACCCCTCCTCACAGAAAATACTAGTTATATAAATTTGTGGATTGATTGTATTTCGTGATAGCATGACTTCCTTCTTCCGAAGGGAGGATGTAGTCGGTAAGACCGTAATCGACGCCAACGGGAAGATCCTCGGGAAGGTCAGTGACATAGGCTTCGACCTGAAGGGCAACCTAGTGATGGTCATCGGCGAGGGTGAGGAGCAGAACTATGTCTTCTTCAGCAATATCCAGGCCGTTGGGGACGTGGTTCTCCTGAAGACCAGTGGGCTAAGCGGGTCTGGAGGTGTCTCGAGCCAGCCGCCGGCCCAGCAGACACAACAGGCGGAGCCTACCTCTACGACTCCGGCTAGGCATAGCCATACCGGTAACATTATCTACTGCCCCGAGTGTGGGCATCCAAACGCGGCTGGTAGTAGGTTCTGTGAGAATTGTGGCGCCAAGCTGGTGGAGGACGAGGGTCTCCTAGGGGGTGTCAAGAAGATCTTCAAGAGGTGATTAGATGGTTAGGAATGGGATAATCGTATTGATCCTGCTGGGAATACTCCTCGGCCCGACAGCTAATCCATACACGCCCGTCGTGGAGCCTGTGGCGGCTCAGGAGGCTATCAGTCCAGAGGCTATCTACGACCTAGTCCTGCCCGGAGTCGTTTTCATAGTTACGATTATAGAGGCCGAGATAAAGGTTCCATATGTGGATAGGTATGGACGCCCCACAGCCGACTTCTTCACCGTCACCTCGATGATAGGGGGTATTGGGAGCGGATTCTTCGTTAATAACGATGGCTACATAGTGACCAATGGGCATGTAGTCTTCGCCATGACCCATTCGGACTATCTCGAGGATATTTTCGTGAAGACGGAGCTAGTTAGGAGTGCAGCTATCGACATCATCAACAACCTTATAGAGAGCGGCTATAATATTACCCAGGAGGACATAGAGTTCATTATAAACCATGTCCTTACCTATGGTGAGGTGAGGAACGCCATCCGGATAGTCTATGTCCTGGTCGGCGAGTCAAGCGGAGGAAAGATTAGGGAGGATGGTATAATCGCTAGGGTCGTAGGTACTCCCGATCCGTTCCTAGTGGGTAGGGACCTCGCCGTACTCAAGATTGATGTGGCGAATACCCCTTCACTCAAGATTAGCGAGGTAGATGAGTATCAGCCTGGCCAGACGATATACGCGTTCGGCTATCCAGGTGTGGTCAACTTCCACACTATGCTGAGTGAGGACACTCTGCTCTTCCCCTCATATACAAACGGTATCATCAGTGGTGAGAGGAGGACGATCACGGATGTAAGGGCTATACAGACGAATGTGGACATTAGTAAAGGCAATAGTGGTGGGCCAGTGGTTAACGAGAGGGGTGAAGTCATAGGTGTAGCCAATATGGCCTCTGTAGATGAGAATCTAGAGCCTGTAGCGGGGTTCAACTTCTTCATACCGGGTGACGTGCTTAAACAATATCTGGCTGAGCAGGGTGTGAGCTACAATACACGTGGGCCTGTCGACCAGATGTGGGAGGAGGGTGTTGGATACTTCTATGCAGGGCTCTACTCAAGGGCCAAGAAGGTCTTCGAGGATGTTAGGAACCTCTACCCCTTCAACTGGTACGCGTCGTACATGATCCAGAAGGCCCAGTCGAAGCTGGCCGAGGGTGCTAAGAGCGACGTCACGCTATCGCTGCAGGCAAATGCCACCGAGGTGAATGCTGGTGAGACAGTGACTATAACTGGGTCGCTGAGCTATGATGGGCCCAACCCACTAGGCGTAGACGTCTCCTTCAAAGACGTATTGGTGGATATAACCATACAGCTTGGGGGCAACACCGAGACACGTACCGTGAGGGTCGGTGAGGACAACACCTTCAGCCTTACATACACCCCATCTACTGGTGGAGACCTCGTGGTCACAGCCAGCTTTGTTGGGGACGATGACTTCAACCCTGCGTCGAGCACCCTCACGGTAAAGGTGGCTTCACCAGGCATACCACTATGGATGATCGCCCTACCAGTACTGGCTCTAATAGGCGTCGGCGCCTACATATTCCTCAAGAGGGGAGGAGTAGGGGTCAAGGTACCTAGGAAGGCTCCGCCTGAGCCGGTGGAGGGTGCGTTATACTGCCCGAGCTGTGGGCATCCAAATAAGCCTGGCGCCAAGTTCTGCGTCAAGTGTGGAACCAAGCTTGAGGGGTGACCCGGATTGGGTGTTGGGCCGAGGAGATCCCCACTCCCACTACTTTTTACCCTTCTAGTCTTCCTTGCCGTACCGATACCACCATCTATAGACTTATCTGGATATGTTGGTGGTGCAGGGTCTGAGTATACTGCCAACAGCTTCCTAGACCTGGTTGCCCAGGGCGATGAGATGGCGACTAGTCTTAGGAAGCTGGAGTGGGTCTCGGGCACCCTACGGGATCTGTTTAATGGGGTGCCGCTGGATATCTATGTGGTCTTCGTAGGCCTTGGCCAAGATCTTGTCGATGAGGAGTATATACTCTCGAATGTACACAAGTGGTATGCAAGGGCTGATCTACAGAGGATCCTGGAGAAGGGTGAGGCATATATCTATATCAATTTCACCCTGAACTACCGGTTCCTATATGCATCTAGCCAGTTGAAGAGCGATATAGTCAGCTACATCAATAATAATCGAGTCTGGGGAGAAGCTCCATTCAGAGCCCAGCTCGAGACTGGTGAGAGGGACGCCGCCTACATCAACGCCATGGAGTTCGAGGAGTGGCTCGTAAACAGGGTTAGGCAGGAGTTCCCCGAGACCGAGGGGAAGTATACACTGGTTATCATAAACACGTATCCCGACATCTCATACCTATACTTCTACAACATAACGCTCCCAGACCCTGACCAGGGGTGGAACGTCTACCTAAGGAAGGACTCTATGCAATCGGTGGCTGGTGGAGGCTCGACGAGGCTGATCTTCTTCGACCTGAGCGCCGGCCCCACCTCCTTCAACAACGTATCGGTCGAGATAAGGCCGATGAGGTTCCTGAGTCTACCCGGTGATAAGCAGCTTTTGAACCAGCAGCTCGCTAGGGTTATCGATTCTGCAGTAATCTTCAAGTTTGTACACACCGCTGTCTACCCACCTATACCCGCCCTCAACATATCCTTCGAGGCTTACTACATAGTCAACGGCACCCAGTTAGACCCTAGGAACTACTTCACACCTGAGGTCTTCCTATCAGAGCTAAGGAACCTCTTCGGCGGAGCGTTGAACATAACCTATGAGGATAAGGGTCTGTATACCCTTGACGACTTCCCCGACCTGAGGGATGAGATTCTCTACAATATGTATTTTGGCCAGGGAGCGCCACTGGAAGTCGTCCATAACTGGATCATGGAGAATATCGATAGGTTTAGGGATCCCGACCCAGTCTATGAAGTCCCCATGTTCATCTTCCTCGATGTGAGGATAGCGTATGCAGGCGGGATCGCCCTTACCGATGAGAACACCATCCCATCCCATATCATAGCCGTCCTACAGACACCTGCACTTATCGGCGGGTATATCCCCTCCGAACCGTTGATAGGCTATCTACCCGCCTTCCAGATAGCGGCTCAACCTGTGCCAATATTCCCCAAGGTCACTGGTGGGGAGATAGTTATACAGGGCTTCACATTCGGAGAGGTGGATATAATAGTTCTAGATGGTGCAGGGTATAGGGAGTTCCTAGACGGTGGTAGCCCCACACCCATATATCGGCAGACCTTTAATGGGGTGGTAAACGCCCGTGTCCAGCCCCGTGGCATCGGGGATACATATGTAGTCCTCGTCCAGAACAACGAGTGGTTTGACACCTACGTTAACATAACAATACTTAGTAAGGTACCGCCATGGCTAGGGCTTACCACCCTACTTGTACACGAGGCAGGACATATCTTCTCCCTAAACCATCCCCACAACGGGATTAATTGGAGGGAGTTGATGGCTACACGTAACCCTAGCCGGGCTCTTGATGTCTTCTGGCTCTGGAGCATGACCTGGGGATACATGACCTACCTCCATAGCTGGGGTAGGAACGATGTCTTCCAGATCGAGCAGGCGAGTATGCTCTATGCACTCTACTATATCGACAAGGCATATGGTAAGCTCGACACGGCTCTTGAGCCTTTCAAGCGGTACGGCTTCACCATTATACCAGACGATGTATGGAGCCAGGTTGGCCAGTATAACCAGAGCCTATCCACCGCGATAAACATCATAAAGTCCGGGGCTGGCAACTATGAGAACGCCCTCTCCAACGCCCTCGACGCATACAAGAATATGGGTAACGTGACCTTCAACGTGGAGGACTACCTCCTAAGCCTCAGCTACACCGTTGTGGATCAGACTGGGCAGCCACTCCCCAATGTAGATGTGGAGGTCACATATCCAAACGGCACGGTAAGGACTTTCAGGACCGACGAGGCTGGTAGAATAACGGTTGACCGTGCGCCCTGGGGGGACTATAGGATAAGGGTTATATGGTCGGGTGTCGAGGTGGCGAACACCAGTTTCAGGGAGACGAGCAGCGGGGTCAGGACTGTTGAGACCAGTGTATTCAGGATAAACCTCGTATTCAGGGATAGGGATGGCGAGCCCCTTACCACTCCGCCTGAGGAGGTTAGTATCAGGCATGACCGGCTTGGCAGCCTGGTATACTCGCCTGACGGAGTCGCCCTCGTGCCTGGCACGATAACCATTGAGAGGGTGGTCTACCTAGGTGTGGACGTGACGCCCAGTGAGAACAGCTTCAACGTCGATGGTCCTGGTGAGGTTGTTGTTAACCTCGAGGTCTACCACCTCAGCCTGGCATTTAGAGACGCCAATGGAGGGGCTATAGACAGGGCTCTCCGGATAGAGCTGGACGTGGCTGGTAGGATCATAAGCCTCGAGGCTAGGGGAGCCGCCTACCAGATGCCCAGGGGTACACATAGACTTATCGGTGTCTACATGGAGGGTGTAAACGTACTGCCCAGCCCCGTCTCGATACAGGTCGATGGAGACGTCTCTATGCAGGTGGGCCTCGCTGTCTATAGGCTTAGGCTAGACGCCAGGGACACCCTCGGAAGGGATCTATCCAGCTCTGGCCTAGACTTCAGGCTCGTGCTTAGACACCCCAACGGATCCACCATAACCTTCACCGGTGGACTGACTGTTGAACAGGCTGTGAAGGGGCTCTGGCGTGTAGAGGCCGTCTATATCGATGGTGTGGAGTATGGCCTAGGCATCGATGTACAGCTAGATGGTAACAGGGATGTACAGGTTGAGCTCCCAGTGGGTAGGCTTGGCATAAGCGTATCCGACTCCTCAGGATCAATAGTCCTGGACGATGTGGAGGCTGTTCTGATCGGTCCGGGTGGTAAGAGGTATACGGTCACGGGTAGCCTCGTCCTTGAGTACGCGGTCATAGGTACATATACCATAGAGAGCCTAAGCTGGAGGGGCTTCGACGTCCTCCCAAGTGAGAGGACGATCCAGTTCACGGGTGGGGACCAGTCCTTCTCAATCAAGGCGGCTGTATACAGCGTCAGCCTAAGATTCGTCGATGCAGATGGGGAGGAGATACCCTTCGGGAAGGTCTCCTTCACCCTCTCGATACAGGGTAGGGAGTTCCCAGTGGATAATCCACAGCTCCTCCTGCCCAAGGGGACGATCTCGATAACAAACATCGTCTACCAGGGAGTACTACTCCCAACAACATACTCCGCCGAGTCGTCCCCCGGTGAGAAGACTATCCAGCTGGCTATCTACGACCTGGTCATCAGGCCCGAGACGATGGATGGGGAGGCTCTCGAGCGTTTCAGCTACAAGGTATACCACCCCAATGGGAGCGTAATAGCTGGAGAGGCTGGTGGAGAGGCGGTTCTGAACAATCTGCCCGCAGGAAGCTATAGGGTGGAGATCGGATACCTAGGCTACACCGTGGGTACCCAGGAGGTCGGCCTAGCCTCCGACTCCACTGTCACTATATCCACAGAGGTGAAGAGGGTGACTGGGACTGTCAGGGACTTCCTTGGCCTACCACTAGGCTCTGCAGAGGTAAGGGCGGTGAACCCGTCTACAGGCGAGGTGGTGGCCACCACTCAGACCGACGGCTCAGGGAGGTTCACACTCCTACTACCAGATAGGGATCTAGTCCTAGAGACCGGTTTCGTGACGACGAGTACAGCCTCACTCGGGAGGGGAGCCACCAGCCTAGAGATAGGGGTAATGTTCACACCCGCCTCGCTGGGTATCACCATAGTGATTATCATAGGGCTCGGTATAACGGGCTTCCTCCTCTATAGACGTGGCATGGGAGGCCTACCAAAGCCACAGATCCCGAGGCCCACGAGGCCTACAAGGGTGGAGAGGGCTGGCAAGGTCTGCCCCAGCTGTGGACATGTGAATAGGCCTACTGCCAAGTTCTGCATGAGCTGTGGGACTAGGCTTGAGGACTAGTCCAAACCCCTCCCCCTTTTTAATCACTCTTCCTCAGTAGTGTAGGGACCTCCTCCGGGCTACACCTGATGTCTAGGAGGAATGGCCCGGTACTATCCATGAGCTCTTCAAGCCCCTCCTCAAGATCTTCATATGTCTCTACAGCCATGGACTCCATACCCAGTGCCTCCGCAACCTTTGCAAAGTCGACGCTCCCTATCCCTCCCTCGATCTCCTCACCTATATCGCTCCTACTCAGCATCTCTAGTATTCCATAGGTAGAGTCGTTGAATACCGCTATCTTCACCCTATATCCATGCTCCACTATAGTCTTGAGCTCGCCCAGACTCATCATCAGGCTCCCGTCCCCAGTGACGGCTAGTACCTCCCGCTCAGCGTCGTAGGCTCCTATGGATGCTGGTAGGCTATACCCTATTGATCCGAAGCCCCCTGAGTATAGATATCTGACGTCGCGGGTGGGTGGTATGAACTCCCTTATCCATTGCTCATTCCCGCCAGTGTCACAGGTGACTGTGTAGCCATCTATCTCTAGCTGGGATATCATGTGTGCAGCCACTCCCTGGTGTATCCTTGGCCCCTTCTCGGAGTAGACAGTCTCTCTAGCCCATTCAAGACGCTCTCTCATCATCTTCTCCACGTCATGGTCTAGGCCGCTTTCTCCGGGGCTTAGGAGGTCAATCGCCTCGCTGAGGGGTGCCTCTACATGGTAGCCCTTACCTATCCTCTCCACGCTGCACCCGGCCTCGCTAGGCCTTAGGAAGTCTATCCTGGCATCCTTGCTTAGCATTGAGATATGCTCCGCCTCTGGTGAGTCTGGCGGTATCCCGACTGCGAGTATATATTCAGCTTCCCTAAGGATCTCCTTGGCTACTGGGTGGATCTGGAACTTCTTCTCTATATGGCCTGCATATCTATCCCTCCTAAGCCGAGCCATGCCTATCTGGCCTACCGTGGCTATGTAGGGCCATGTCTCAAAGAGGTCTAGTAGCCTATCCGCCAGCTCTGGGTATAGCTCCATACCGATTACCAGGACGCCCCTCACACCGTCTCTAAGTCCTTCATTGATAACATCTACACATCTAGCTATACCATCCGTCTCCCTCTGCTCCAGCCTCCCCTCACCAACCTCGCTCTGCAGTACGTCATAGGGGATAGATACATGTACGGGTCCCCTCCTACCTGTGAGTGCTGTGTAGTGAGCCTCACCCATTACGCTCCATATGCTGCCTGGATCCTCGACGAGGTATACGCGTTTAGCCACTGGTATGGATGAGTAGGTGACGGCTAGGGGGTCATCAACTCCGTGGAAGCCGTACCTCTCGCCCCTGGCGACCTCGCCGGTTATGTATAGGAGTGGTGATGCCTCTGCATATGCCTGTCCAAGCCCTGATAACCCGTTTAGTATGCCAGGGCCGGCCGTCACTATGGCTAGGCCTGGAGTACCTGTGACCCTTCCATATGCATCGGCCGCGAAGGTGGCGCCCATCTCATGCCTGAAAACCGTCTGGTGAATCCTGTCTCCCAGGGCGTGGTTCAAATGATATATGTGTGTCCCGGGTATAGTATAGGCCCTCCTATATCCTAGGCTGACCAATGCATCGGCTATGGCCTCGTATACCTTCATCTCCTAGGCACCACCATTGAATCCCGTTTTAACGGATTTAAGGGGATGGTATTACTGTCGCGGGGTGCTGGCTATGGAGAGGTTCAGGTGTGGGGGGCTTGAGATCATATTCATCAAGGGGGACATCACAGAGGTGGAGGCCGATGCTATCGTCAACGCGGCTAACAAGTATCTCCAGCATGGCGGCGGTGTGGCTGGAGCCATAGTGAGGAGGGGTGGATATGTTATACAGGAGGAGTCGGACAGGATTATCAGGGAGCGTGGCCCCCTAGAGGTGGGTGACGCGGTCAAGACCACGGCTGGTAGGCTAAAGGCCAAGTGGGTGATACATACGGTTGGCCCGATCAAGGGGGAGGGTGACGAGGAGAGTAAGATATATCGTGCAGTTAGGAATAGCCTTCTCCTAGCGAAGTCTGAGGGACTAGAGTCTATAGCCTTCCCAGCCATATCTACCGGGGTCTATAGGGTGGAGCCCGAGGTCTCTGCAAGGGGGATGATAAGGGCTGTGAAGGACTTCTCCACTGATCCTGGGAGTGTTAAGAAGGTGATCTTCGTCCTATACACCGATGATATCTATAGGATGTTCCTGGAGGAGGCGTCTAGACAGTTGTCCCGGTGCTGATCATCTAAATACGTATATGAATCTTGCCGGGTCGAGATGGTTACCGCCAGGCTCGTAGATGTATATCGCGGCCCTAGAGTTTCCGTATGGTATGCCTAGCCGTGAGAATAGGGTTATCCCCATCCCCTCATGGAAGACCTTATAGCCGTCAACCGCCTCATGCCCCCTGAGGTGGTATCTAAGCCCGTTATTACCTAGGAACCTCCTCGTCACGTCGATCCCATAGAGGTGGCCCACACCCCTTGGGCTAGGCTTTATACCAACGCCCTCGAAGGGGTCGTTCCACAATGCTTCTGCCAAGACCTCCCTCCTAGGCCTCTCAAGCTCCTCCACCCTCGATATGCTGACCGGTATCCCACCATGTATAGCTAGGGCCTCACCGTTAAGCACAGCTGCTATAGGTAGGCTGTCGAACATCTCCTGGGCAAGATCGTATAGGTGGTGCACCCCCTGCGTCCTGAGGATATGGGGGAAGTCATGGGGATATACCGGTAGCCATCTAGGCGGCTCATGGTTACCCCTAAGGGTAATCACATCTGCATCATCCATTAGGAGGGCTATATACTTCAGGGTCTCCAGCTGCTGGAACCCCCTATCAATATAGTCACCCAGGAAGAGTAGTGGCTCGCCCCTCCAAGTCTTTGTGAGGAGTCTATGGAGCGTATCTAGGTCCCCATGTATATCGCCAATGACTAGACATCTATCAACCTCGAGGTAGACCACCCCACCCCTACGACCTGGGAGCTCCCTAGAATTATCTATCCACTTCTCAAGGACCCATTCAAGACTACCTACTGGATCTTGATTGGCCTCGCTATAAATCCTATCCAGCTCCATTTCCGAATATTAACTAGAGGATATGGTGGATAAAATTGCCGGGCGATGCCGATATACTAATCACTATTACGAAGGGGATAGCCAGGGTGGCTGCTGAGGAGGTTAGGGATATCACTGGTGTTATGCCTATACAGGCTGAGAATACGCTTAGGGTTAGGCTCGGTGTGGAGGCCGTCCCTAGGCTGATCCTTTGGGGTAGGACTATCTACAAGGTGATACATGTACTCGACGAGGGTGTGTTCAATAGTCTGGAGGATATTGCTAGGCGTGTCGAGTCTCTTGACCTGAGGCTCTTCGGTGGGGATGGCTCCTTCGCCCTCAGGAGTAGTAGGTATGGGAGCCACGGCTTCACAAGCCTGGATGCCAATAGGGTTGTGGGGGCGGCTGTCTATAGGGCGTTGGAGAGGGCTGGGTATAAGGTTAGTGTAGATCTGACCAGCCCCGATAGGGAGTATATCCTCAGGATCGTTGATGACAGGTATACATTTGGGGTTAACCTGGTGGGTGAGAGCCTCCACATAAGGGGGTATAGGGTGTGGAACCACCCAGCCGCTATAAAGACGAGTCTGGCAGCTGCTATGGTTCTGCTCAGCGGGTTCTGGGATGAGCCCTTCATAGACCCGATGGCCGGTGGGGGTACCATTCCTATTGAGGCGGCACTGTATAGATATAGGTATGCACCGGGCCTCTATAGGCCTAACCACATGATAACTAAGATCCCATACTACCCATTGGAGACATATCTAGAGGCCCGTGAGGAGGCTTATAACGCTAGGCTCCCACCGGGGGAGGGGCCAGAGATAATCTACAACGATATCTCCTGCAGATACATGTCGGGCGCCGAGAGAAACGCCGAGTCGGCGGGTGTGGATAGGGCTATAAGGTTCATGTGTGTAGATGCCCGTGACCTGACTAGCCACCTACCCAGCCTCGAGAGTGGCGTGGCCGTCTTCAACCCTCCCTATGGGATCAGGATGACTCGGCGCAAGGTCCTGGAGGATCTATATAGAGATGTGGTTGACGAGCTCTCGAGCCTCGGTATCAGGAGGATAGTCGCCATAACAAGTGAGTACCGCCTCCTAAGGGATGCGTTGGAGGCGTCGGGATATAGGGTTCTCGAGAATCTACAGGTCCTCCATGGGAAGCTGATAACCAGGATAGCCGTGGCCGAGGCTTAATACACATAGCTATTATCCTATATTGGGCGGAGATGAAGAGGGAGGTTGAGATATATAGGCCGGAGGAGATATTTGGGAACGCGCTTAGGGAGTTCCATAGGAGGATGATTGTTATCGAGGAGCCCTCCCCCGAGGCCCTCCTAGACATCGTGAATAGGTATGACGGGGTGAGGGGGGAGTCCTACAGCCTACTATTCGCGGGTAAGGAGCCCAAGTCTGAGAACAATATGTGGAAGCCACTATCAAAGGGTATCGACTCGAGGGCGAGGCCTGAGTATGTCCAGTTCAAGGATCTCAACAGGATACTCGGCACCACCTGGGACGCCCTGATAGTTGATCTCAGGAGGGATATGAGGCCGAACGATGTAGGCCGCGTAATAGAGGTTGTGAGGGGCGGGGGCTACATAATAGTCCTCTCCCCTGAGAGGGAGAGGTGGAAGAATATGAAGACACCCTTCCACAGGGATATGGTCACCTCCCCCTTCACCCTGGAGGATGTACAGACGATCTTCCAGCGATACTTCGTCGAGAGCCTGGAGGAGCATCCAGGAGTCTTCTTCCATGAGGATGGTGGCCTGGCGGGTAGGGAGGTGAGGTATCCGGACTATGTACGTAGGCCCCCGGAGATACCTAGCGACATATCCTTCGACGAGTCGATATATAGGAGGGCCCTCACCGAGGACCAGGTAAGGGTGATCAGGGCTATCGATAAGCTCTCCTCAATGCCCCGTGGAAGCGTGGTCGTGACGGCTGATAGGGGTAGGGGCAAATCTGCCGCCGTGGGCCTCGGGGTTGCAGGTTATATGTTGAAGAAGGCCTCGAAGAAGGATAAGCTGAAGATCTATGTCACGGCTCCAGACCCGGTAAACACCAAGGAGATATTCAGCTTCATCAGGATGGTCTTCAGGGAGCATGGGGTGAAGCATAATGTTAAGAAGCAGGGCGGGGTGATCGTGGAGATCAATAGTACGCTGGGTAAGATAGCCTATATCAACCCGCCCACCAGCTACAAGGTGAAGGCGGACCTCATAGTTGTGGATGAGGCCAGCGGTATACCCACCCATATCCTAGAGCATATCGCCGAGAAGTTTGAGAAGTCGGTCTTCTCAAGCACCCTCCACGGCTATGAGGGTGCTGGTAGGGGGTTCCAGGTAAGGTTCCTACCAATGGTTAGGAAGGTCTTCGGGGGTAGGCTTATAGAGGTGGATATGGATGAGCCGATCCGATACGCCCCTGAAGACCCTGTGGAGGACTGGCTCTTCAAGACCTTCTTCCTAGACGCTGACCCATATCCATATAGTGAGGCGGAGATCTTCGACCTAGACCTCTCTAGACTCCGATACGTCAAGCCGGATCCCGAGGAGTGGCTATTCAAGAAGCGTGACCTCCTCAAGGAGTATATCGGCATCTACATCTATGCACACTATAGGAACAGGCCCAACGACCTGATGATCCTGATGGATGCTCCGCACCACTTCATGCGGGCGATGATGTATAGGGGGCATGTCATAAATAGCCTACACCTCGCCTATGAGGGGGCGATGACCGAGGAGGACGTGATGCGCACCTTGGCTGGAGACCCGCCCAGTGGACATGTTATACCCACGATACTCCTCCGCTACTATCCACACCTTGAAGGCATACCGGAGATGAGAGGTATAAGGGTAGTGAGGATAGCGACCCATCCAGACGTTATGAGGAAGGGTGTTGGTAGCAAGGCGTTGGAGAAGGTTGTGGAGGAGGCTAGGGAGATGGGTATGGACTGGGTGGGCGCGAGCTTCGGGGCTACTGATAAGCTCCTAGACTTCTGGTGGAGGAACGGCTTCGCCCCCCTATACCTAAGCCCTGTTAGGAACGCCGTCTCAGGGGAGTTCAGCACAGTGGTTATAAGGCCGCTGAGTAGGAGGGCGAAGGAGGTTGTCAGGAGGGCTAGGAAGGAGTTTAAGAAGCTCTTGATGACCACCCTGTTCGAGTGCCACTTCAACCTTGAGCCAAAGCTTGCGTACCAGCTCCTCTCCATGGACCCCTTCGAGATGGATTATAAGCCGAGCCTGAGCAGGGCCCAGAGGGAGAGGCTGAAGATGTATATCTATGGCGGGATGGCCTTCGGAGGGGCCTACGACGCCATAAGGGAGGTGGTTAAGACCCACTTTATGAGGAGCCCCGATAAGAGGGTCCGGATACCCAGGCTGTGGGAGTATGTATTGATAAACAGGGTTCTACAGGCTAGGCCTTGGGAGAAGGTTGCCATGTACTTCGACCTGGATATGGAGGAGGTGGTTAACAAGACTAGGGAGCTTGTGGCTAAGCTTAGGCTTTACTACGTCCTCAAGGGTGAGGGGGATGAGGCATAGGAAGATGAAGTTTAGGCCGGAGTATCTCGAGCTCCTCAGGAGTGGGAGGAAGAGGACGACTATCAGGCTTGAGAAGAAGTATGAGCTGGGGGAGACGGTCTACATAGCTGATACCAATGGTAAGATCTATGGTAAGGCGGTGGTTGAGGATATTGTTGAGAAGAGTCTGGAGACCCTGAATGAGTGGGACGCGGTTATAGATGGGTTCGAGTCGTTGGAGGAGCTCCAGGGGATTCTTAGGGATATTTATGGTGAGCTACCTAGGGATACGAAGGTCTATATCTACCACCTCAAGATCCTGAGCTGGAACGAGTCTCGAGCCACTCGTAGTAGCTATAGATCCCGTAGAGGCTGAGTAGGACCTCCTCCTCCCCATACCCCCTATACCTGAAGAACCTCTCTTGGACCTCTATCCCAAGGTCTACACGTCTCAGCTCCCTGTAGATCTCGTCTATGCCACGTCCCTCCCTATAGCCCCTCTCCACGTGGTTGACCCACTTGTTATAGACTATTTCATACCTCTCGAGCCAGTCCAGTGCGTCGTCAACTATCCCGAAGTGTGTATATCCCAGCCTCCCGGGGGCTAGGGACATCATCCTCCTGATACTGGCAATACTCTCCTCAACGTTGTGGGGAGGCGGGGTGGTCGGGATCACCGTGCCTCCGTGGTATAGGCCTGCCGAGTCGCCCGTGAAGAGTATGTCCTCATCCTCTAGGTAGATAGACATGTGGTGCTTGGCATGGCCAGGTGTATAGATGAACTCGAAGCCCAGGCCTAGGAGCTCCACCATCTCCCCATCACTCGGGATCTTCACTAGCTCCTCCGGCACTGGTAGGGGCTCTCCATATACCCTGGCTACGTCGCCTATCGTCTCTAGGCTCGACCTCCATAGCTTGGAGGGGTCTACAAGATGTGGAGCCCCACGTGGATGTACATATATCTCTGGCCTCCCACCCCTCTGTACAATGTATCCAGCTCCACCACCATGGTCTAGGTGGATATGGGTGAGTAGGACGTACTTGATGTCGCTGAAGCTGTATCCCCTCTCCAACAGCCATTTCTCGAGGCGTTGGAACCCGTTGGGTGGCCCTGCCTCGACGAGGATCAGCCCCTCTCCAGTCTCTATGGCGTAGAGGCAGATATCTCCCTCTATACCCGGCCTGGGAGATACGTCTACTATACTTATCTCCATACCTAGCTATTCCGGGTCCACTAGGCTTTAAATCGGGGTTGTTGTGGCGTGGCTATCCAGGCTTGTATAGGGCCCATATCTGCCCCATCTTCACCCCTGTATAGCCTGTGTGGAGGCTGAGCCCTGCCTGCTGCATCAATGTATAGGTGTCCTTAGACTCTATAGCGGCTAGTATATCCCTTACACCTACGCCGACCTCATTAGTCCTGAGTATCCCGCCAGCTGCGGGTGAGTTCCCGTCTAGGCCGTCGGTGTCGAAGGCTATTATCTCTACATCCGCATCCCTGAAGCGTAGGTATAGCTGTAGAGCCAGTTCGTGGGCTGTGCCGCCGATACCCGTCTTGCCGGCTGGGCCGTAGAGCTCCCCGGCATAGATATAGGCCTTGCCAGGCTCGAGCCTATCCATTAGCTCCCTGAATATCCTGTCAGCCGCCTCCTCAGGCCTGGCCTCGACCTGTGTATCGACCAGCTCAGTCTTCATCCCGAACTCCTCCAGTGTCTCGGCGAACATCCTCGCTGCTAGGGGTATGTTGGCTATGATCTTGTTCGTAACCCTCTGGAAGACGGGGTCTCCAGGCTTGGGGGTATCCTCCAGGGCCCCCTGCATACCTCTCTTGATGAGTCTGGAGGCCTTCCACTTCCTATTCACATCGTATTTAAGGAGGATGTTCCATGCATCCTTGTATGTCGTCGGGTCTGGTGCGGTTGGGCCGGAGGCTATGTCGTGTATCGGGTCTCCCACCACGTCGCTTATGACTAGGCTGAATACCCTGCTGGGGTATAGGAGCTTGGCCAGCCTTCCACCCTTAACCGCGGAGAGGTGCCTCCTCACAGTGTTCATCTCGTGTATGTTGAGCCCTAGGTCTAGGAGGATCCTCCACATACGCTCGAGGTCTATCGGCTTAAGGTTTGCGAATGGATACTCGAGTAGTGCGGAGCCTCCACCCGATATGAGGTTGAACATGAGGAAGCTCTTCCTCGAGTACCTAACCTTCTTGATGATCTCCCTAGTGGCTGTATAGACCTCCTCGTCAGGTATTGGGTGGTTACCCCAGAAGATCCTGAACCTACTGTCCTTCGCCCCGCTCCTCCTGTCGACGATGACGAATGAGTCTACCAGCTTGTCCGAGATGTATGGGTAGAGCCCCACAGCCATCCTGTATGCCGACTTGCCGTAGGCCAGTAGATAGACCTTCCTATACTTCCTTAGGTCTAGCTTCTCCCCCGCGATGTTTAGGACGTCCCCCTTCCTACTCACATTCTCCTCTATCAGCTTGGCGGGGTCCACCTTCTCGAAGAACTTCTTAAGTATCTCCTCTCTATTCTCCACTATGGACAATTTTATCGACCTCCTGACCACTACAACTTGGCTTTTAGGGGCGAAACTCCAATTTACTCTTGAATATATATTTTAAAGAACTGTTAAACGTTTGTATTGAAAATGAGTTGATGATCTGATTCGGATTCTCCCTAAATGCTGTTTCGTGAAAGCAGTGTTTTCGCCCTTCTACCGTTGTAGTAGGCGACCACCATGCTAGGGGTGTTGTGTCCATAGGCTATGTTCCCAAACCTGTCTACTGCTATGAGGCCGGCGGAGGATGGCCTCCTAAGCCCCAGCTCCTTTAGTGGGACCTGGATGCTCCTGTATATGTCGCCCATCTCCATGTATTCCTCTAGGGCCCTCCTGCATAGGAGGCTCTCGACGATATACTCACCTATTCCAGTGGCGTTTGCCGCGTAGTACCTGTTGGCTATGAAGCCCGCCCCATATATAGGTGTATCCCCAACCCTCCCGGGGAGCTTCAGCCATAGCCCACCGGTGCTGACGGCTGTGGCCAGGTTACCATACTCGTCGAGCGCAACCGCTCCGACCGTGTCTCCATAGTAGGTCTCCACCACCCTCTTGTTACGTTCACCCCTGATCCTCCTCTGGGTTATGAGGTCTTGATACCTCCTCAGGACGTGTCTCGGTATCTCACCTATCTCCTCGAGCCCGATCCAGGCGGAGATCCTGTCGGCTCCTTCACCCGTCAGTAGGACGTGGTCAGTCTCCATGGCTACCCAGTAGGCCAGCCTGACCGGGTTCCTAGGCCTCCTGACCCCTGAGACCGCCCCTATATTGCCATCTGAGTCTGCGTAGCCAGCATCCATCTCCCTCACCCCTTCTATGTTGAGGCTGCTGCCTATACCTGCATTGAAATATCCACTGTCCTCCATCGACGCTACCGCCTCTACCACGGCCTCGCCGGCTGTGCCACCACTCCTGAGGATCTCCAGCCCCCTCTCCAGGGCCTCACCTATACTCTTCAGAGCGGCCTCCACATTCCTCTCTCTCCAGTCTCCCGCTCCCCCGTGGATGACTATCCGGTACATTTTACATGTACACCTCAAAATCGATTTATAACAGGGTCTCGGGAATACTATCTTTGCCTTCTCCGTTTAAATGGTGTGGATATATGAAGTACATATACACCTTTGAGGAGGCGGACTGGAAGAATAAGAAACTCCTAGGGGGTAAGGGGAGTAGCCTGGCACAGATGACCCAGCTCGGCTTCCCCGTCCCCCCAGGCTTCACCATAACCACGGAGGCCTGTGTCGAGTTCTACAGGCCTGTTAAAAAGGAGCTGGATAGACTTGCTAACCAGTTGGTGAATGCATCCACGGCCGAGGAGAGGAGCCGTATAGAGGAGGAGATCAACAGGCTTGTGAGGAGCCTCGAGCTCCCAAGGGGCCTCATGGATGAGGTTAAGAAGTATATGGAGTTGCTCGGGGAGAGGATGGGGCGTAGATTCGGCGACCCCGAGAACCCACTACTCGTATCAGTGAGGAGTGGGGCACCAGTCTCAATGCCAGGTATGATGGACACCATCCTCAACCTAGGCCTCAACGACGAGACGCTGGAAGGTCTTAAGAGGCAGACTGGTGACGAGCGATTCGCACTGGACGCCTATCGACGCTTCCTACAGATGTATGGCGAGATAGCCCTCGGCATAGGGAAGGAGCTCTTCAACAAGGCTGAGGAGGAGGTCCTCAGTAGGTATGGTGCGGAGGAGCCCAGTGGACTCGGTGTAGAGGGCTTGGAGGAGCTCGTCGAGAGGTATAGGTCAATAATCGTTGAGAGGTTTGGAGAGGATATCCTCGACCCCTGGAGGGAGCTTGAGGAGGCTGTGAAGGCAGTCTTCCGAAGCTGGATGAACACCAGGGCGATCTTCTACAGGCATATAAACAGGATCACGGAGGAGATGGCCCACGGCACAGCTGTAAATATACAGGCCATGGTCTTCGGCAATATGGGAGAGGACAGTGGTACAGGAGTCGTATTCACAAGGGACGTAGCCACGGGTGAGGATAGGATCTACGGCGAGTTCCTCCCCAACGCGCAGGGGGAAGACGTGGTGGCAGGTATCAGGACCCCGAAGCCGATCGAGTACCTCAGGAGTATAAGTGACCAGCTGTATGAGGAGCTCGTGACGAAGGCTAAGAGGCTTGAGCGGATCAACAAGGATGTCCAGGACATAGAGTTCACCGTGGAGAGGGGGAGGCTATACTTCCTCCAGGCTAGGAATGCGAAGATGACCCCCAAGGCCAGGGTCAAGACGGCTGTGGACATGGCTAGGGAGGGGATAATAACTAGGGAGGAGGCAGTCCTGAAGGTCAGCCCTAGAGACGTAGAGAAGCTCCTATACCCATCGATAAGTGAGGACTATAATGGAAAACCGATAGCCAGGGGGATACCCGCATCTCCAGGAGCGGTGTCAGGCGTGGTGGTCTTCACCCCCGACGCTGCTATTGAGAAGGCTAGGGAGGGGCTTGACGTAATCCTTGTGAGGGTCGAGACGACCCCAGACGATGTACACGGCTTCTATGCGGCCAAGGGTATCCTGACGTCCAAGGGTGGGAACACGAGCCACGCGGCTGTAGTGGCTAGGGCTATGGGTAAGTCGGCGGTAGTCGGTGCCGAGGCCATCAAGATCAACTATGAGGAGAAACTCTTCACGGTCAACGGGGTAGTTGTGAGGGAGGGTGAATGGATAACCATAGACGGCTCGACGGGGAACATATATCTAGGCAAGGTCCCGACGGAGACCCCTAAATGGCCTGATGAGATGGAGACGCTCCTCGAGTGGGCTGACAGCTTCAGGAGGCTGGGTGTATGGGCCAATGCAGACCTCCCCGAGGACGCAGAGACGGCTAGGAGGTTCGGGGCGGAGGGCATAGGCCTGCTGAGGATTGAGAGGATGTTCAGGAAGCCTGAGCGGCTAGAGGTGCTTAGGAGCGTAATCCTGAGCCAGTCACCGGAGGAGAGGATGCATAACATGGAGAGGCTGGCCGAGATGATAAAGCCAGACTTCAAGGAGGTTCTCAAGGTGATGGATGGCCTCCCAGTGGTTATCAGGCTTATAGACCCTCCTCTCCACGAGTTCCTACCCGACTCTAGGGAGCTCCTCAAAAGGATCTACGAGGCTAGGGAGAGGGGTGAGGATACCGCTGAGCTGGAGGAGCTGTATAGACGTGTCACAGCCCTTGAGGAGGCAAACCCGATGATGGGGCATAGGGGTGTGAGGGTGGGCATAACCCACCCAGAGATCTATAGGGGGCTGGCCAAGGCGATACTCGAGGCGACTGCCGAGCTTATCAAGGAGGGCTATAGGCCTAGGACGGAGATAATGATCCCACAGGTGGCGATACCCGAGGAGGTCGACTACGTGGTGGACAACATCCTCAGACCAATGATCAGGGAGGTTGAGGAGGAGTATGGCGTCGAGCTGGACGTGAAGATAGGGACGATGATAGAGACTGTGAGAGCCGCCCTACTCGGAGATGAGCTGGCCAAGAGGCTCGACTTCTTCAGCTTCGGCACAAACGACCTTACACAGGCCGTCTTCAGCTTCAGCAGGGACGATGTGGAGAACAAGTTTATGGCTAAGTATCTCGAGCTAGGCATACTAAAGACAAACCCATTCCAGACACTTGACAGGGAGGGTGTGGGCCAGCTGATAAGGATCTGTGTGGAGAAGGCGAGGAGTGTAAAGAGGAATATTGAGATAGGTATCTGTGGGGAGCATGGTGGAGACCCAGACTCGATACACCTCCTCCATATGGCGGGGCTAGACTATGTAAGTGCGAGTCCCTATAGGATAATACCCGCCAGGCTGGCGGCTGCACAGGCAAACATACTCAACCCTAGGGACTAGGCCCACCGGGCTCTACACCTATTTATTGATGCTGACTATATACATGGGGTGATAATGAATCGCCTCTTAAAAGGGTATCCAGTGACCCGTGATGAGTAGCTACGATGTCGTCCTCATAGGCCTGGGGAATGTTGGTAGGGTAATACTTAGAGATCTCGTCAGGAATGAGAAGGTGGGTAGGATATACGCCGTAGACTATAACGTGGAGGCCGCTAAGCCCTTCGTCGAGTCCCTAGGCAGTGAGAAGGTGATACTTGAGAAGGGTGATATAAGGGATATAGACCTGACCGCCCAGCAGATGAGGAGGGGGGACTACGTCATAAACGCTGCGTGGTACGAGTTCAACATCCACGCTATAAAGGCGATGCTGAAGGCTGGTAGGGATATGCTAGACCTGGGCGGCCTATACTGGATGACTAGGAAGGAGCTCGAGTGGGACGAGGAGGTTAGGAGGAGGGGTCTCTCACTACTCCTAGGTGCTGGTGACGATCCTGGGACGAGCAACATCCTGGCAAGGATAGGTTATGACAAGATGGATAGTGTGAGGGAGATCCATATCAGGTGGGGCAGCAAGGGTGGCGAGGAGGATCTCTTCGGCTTCTCCGTGGTCACGATAATGGATGAGGCCTCGATGAATGCGGTGGCCTATATCAAGGGCCGCCTAGTGGAGCTTCCACCCCTGAGTGAGAAGGAGCTCACCTACTTCCCAGACCCCATCGGGTACATGTATACCTATGCGATAATACATAGTGAGCTGGCCACACTACCATACACATTGGAGGGTGTAGAGACAATAACATATAAGGATACGTGGGACGAGTCGATATTCCCCGTGCTAGACTTCCTTAGGAGGTCCGGCCTGACCAGTAGGGAGGAGATAGACGTCCTCGGCGTGAAGGTGAAGCCCCTCCACGTGGTGGGTACACTCCTGAAGCCGAGGGAGGATCCAAGGACGTATGGCTGTCTAAAGGTGGAGCTTAGAGGTGTGTATGAGGGGGAGGAGGCCAGGCTGACATACTACCTAGGCCCGGTGCAGGGCATTGAGGAGTGGGACGCGGGAGTAACTGCCGTTACGACAGCCTTTGGAGCTGTGGCCGGATTGGAGATGCTTGTACAGGGTAAGGTGCCTAAAGGCGTCACTCCGCCTGAGAAGGTGGAGGAGCCGATGCTATGGATCAGGGAGCTTGGGAAGAGGGGCCTACCCGTATACGAGGCGGTGGAGAGGAGTAGGCGTCTATAGTGGCCAGCCTCATATCCATAGAGGCCTGAATAAATATTGGGGATGATGAGGGAGGTGAATATGAGCCCCTATGGGAGGGGTGATGAAGACTCCTTTAAGTGCTGATCCCAGGAAGACCCGTGAAAAATAGGTGTGTGGGTTAGGCGGAGGGCTTTGCCAGCTCCTCCACCCTCTCCTTAGGTAGGAGTGTCCTCGGCTTCTCCGGTAGGAGTCCCTGTGGCCTAAACATTGATACCAGGACTATTATCAGGCCTATCAATATGTATTCTAGCCACTGGATACTGATGGGTATGAAGGGCTCTAGGACTCCTTTATAGGCGAATATGAGGTAGCGGAAGAGTGCGAAGAAGAAGACGCCGACCAGCATACCCTTGTGGCTACCGGTCCCTCCAAGCATCATGAAGGCCCAGGGCCAGAAGGTCCATGTGAGCCTGTTGAATGTCCTCGCATCCATCGAGCCAGTGTATATCACCCATAGGGCACCACCGATTGCCGCTAATGCACCACCAATCATAAGCGTGTATCCCCTGAGCCGTGGCACGTTCTTACCATATACCTCTGCCGCCTGCTCACTATCCCTCATAGCCTTGAGGGATCTACCGAAGGGGCTGTTGACCCAGAAGTATACAAGGACATATATCAATGCCGCTACTATGAGTATGGCTATTATCTTCGCACTGGTCTGTGTAGGCCCTACCCATAGGAAGAAGTTTGGTACGAATACTCCCTGTGTAGCCCCTACTAGTGGGTCGTAGTTGAGGGCTATGAGCTGTAGGGCGTCTCCAAATGCTAGTAGGGTGATGCCTAGGTATGCCTCCCTAAGCCTAAGGGCGGGGTAGCTGGTGAGATACCCGATTATAGCCCCGAATATAGCTGCGAGTATCAATGTGACTATGAACATGACTATGGATAGGCCTGGGTTGACCCCTAGTATCTGGGTGTTTATCTGATCAACCAGCCTGAAGTTCACGAGGTGGTTGGCGTACTCGGCGCCGTAGGGGACTATCTCCTCGCCACGGAACTCGACTGTTATCCCGGCCATAAGTACTAGGAGCCTACCCGGTATGGCTGCCGCTACTATCGCCCCTACCAGAACTGTAAGTACGCGGCCGAACTGGGGTATCCCGGCGTATCCAACCTCGAAGTTTAGGCTCACCGTTATTATGAGGAATATTCCGAAGGTCAGTAGTATCTCTATTAGGAATGGAGGTATTACTATCGCCACTACTTCTTCACCCCCCTCCTGGCTAGATATTTCTCAGCCAGTGCGCCTAGGCCCTCAGGGAAGAATAGGAGGGCCACGACCATGATGACGAGTGGTATCACGGGCTTGTAGGCATTGATGAATGTCCCTACCCATAGCGAGAGGACGTATATCCCTATCTGCTGGCTCAGACCTATTAGGAAGCCGCCTAGGAGGCTCCCAAAGACGCTGTATAGCCCGCCGACGATGGATCCTGCGAAGAGTGGCACAATATACCTTACACCTACCTGTGGGGAGCCCGTCTCTATCATTGCGAGAACGGCCCCGCCTAGGCCTGCCAAGGCTCCTCCTAGGAACCAGGCGGTTAGATATACCATCTCGGTGTTGACGCCCATAATCCTAGCGAGGGTCGGGTTCTCAATGGTTGTCCTCATAGCTATCCCGAACTTTGTCTTAGTGAGGAATGTGTGTAGCCCTATGATGATCAGAATTACTATGGCTATGGATATCGGTACTCTTGCATAGATCGTCGTGCCTGCTACCTCAGCGATAGGGTAGTCGATGGTTCTGAGTAGGAAGTTCCTTGGGGATGAGCCTGGTATTGTGTCCCTGATTATGTCTGCCCACTGGTTTATCAGTCCAAAGAGTATGAGGTCCACACCTAGGGTAGACATCATAAGGGTTACCATGTCGGCTCCACGCTTGATGAGCCACCTATTAACGGTTAGGTATACCGCCACACCTACGAGGCCTGTGAAGATGGCTGCGAAGACGAAGTAGTAGTAGGGCGAGCCTCCAAAGACTAGTAGCATGTTGTAGACGACGAAGAAACCTATCGTGGTGAATGAGGCGTGGGCGAAGTTGAAGGTCTCGGTCGACATGTATATGATCGTGATCCCCGCAGCTGCTAGGGCTATCCCTGCAGAGATGACGAGGGCCGTGAGTATAACCTCTAACACTGCGCCTCACCGTGTAAATGCTGTATTTTAGAATAGAGAATAAAGACGGTCGGGATATATATTGGACTCTCCCCGGGGAAGGCTTCAACGAATTTTTCTTTATAAATCGAGGGGGCTACATTAATATTAAGCCCTATTTAAGGGGGTGTAGCGTGTATGTCAATGCCCGCTAATAGAGCCTATACGCTGATCATCGTCGCCCTTGTGGTTGGCATCATCCTTGGCTATGCCTTCGGACTAGCTATGCAGCCACCAGCCGCTGAGGAGGCCCCTGCTGAGGCACCTGGTGAGCAGCCACCAGCAGTAGGTGTATCCGGCACAGTTACTGTGGGCGCCCTCCTAGACCTCAGCGGCGGCCTAGCTACATATGGTGAGAATAGCCAGAAGGCCCTCGAGCTTGCACAGGAGGAGATCAATGACTGGCTGGAGGCCATTGGTGAGGACTGGCAGATTGAGGTTAGGGTGGAGGATACACAGGTCAAGCCTGACATAGCCCTATCCAAGATACAGACGTTCAACGCCCAGGGTATCAAGTTCGTCATAGGACCGATGTCCAGCGGTGAGGTGAAGGAGATCAGGGAGTTCGCCACTAACAACAAGATCCTGGTAATATCACCGTCATCCACCTCTCCAGCACTGGCAATCCCGAATGACTACATATTCAGGTTCTGTCCAACAGATCTTCTTCAGGGTCCAGCAGCCGCTCAGATAGCATTTGAGCAGGGCATCGAGCACCTGGTCATCATGTGGCGTGGCGACACTTGGGGTGACGGTCTAAAGGAGTCCATGGCTGAGAGTGCTCAGGAGAAGGGCATCATGGTACACGAGGGTCCAAGGTACAACCCTGACCAGGAGGAGTTCACATCTGAGGTCGCCACACTGGCTGACACTGTGTCCCAGCTAGTAAACCAGTTCGGTGCTGACAAGGTAGGAGTAGCACTTCTAGGTTTCAGGGAGGTTGCGGCAGTCTTCTCAGCCGCTTCTGGCTATGACGTCCTTTCACAGGTAAAGTGGATTGGTAGCGATGGTTCTGCCCTACTGGGAGATATAGTGGCTGACGCCACAGTAGCAGAGTTTGCAGCCTCGGTAGAGTTCCTCAACCCGATATTCGCACCTGGTGAGTCTCCCTTCAACGAGAAGCTAAGGAACTATATTGAGCAGGAGCTGGGTAGGACTCCAGACGCCTACGCTTTCGCCTCATACGACGCTCTATGGGCAATTGCACTCTCAATCCAGTATGTCCAGGATGCTGATCCTGAGAAGGTGAAGGAGATCCTCCCAATGACTGTCGAGAGGATGGTCGGCGCATCTGGTGTCTTCCAGCTAGACGAGAATGGTGATAGGGCCAACGCCGACTACGACATATACGTGCCAGTGATTGAGGATGGTCAGGCCACTTGGAAGAGAGCTGGTAAGTGGCTATTCACAACAGGTCAGATCGTCTGGGAGGACTGGTGGCTGGCAAGGTCTTAGACCGCCTAACCCTAAACATTCACTTTTTATTTAATTAGCCATCTATTCCTAGGTCTATAGTAATCCTTCCCTAGTTCTCTACTGCTCTGAATACCTTTTTAACCGTCTAGACCCGAATTTCTTATTTATGCTGCAGGATACTGCTGAGACCTATACACTTGATCCTAATAGGTATATTCTGGAGACGTTTAACGTGGTTAAGAGGTTTGGCGGCCTCGTAGCAGTTAACAATGTGTCTATGAAGGTGGCTAGGAACAAGATAACCATGTTGATGGGTCCTAATGGGGCGGGTAAATCTACATTCGTAAATGTATGTACAGGTGTATTGAAGCCTGATGGTGGAAGGATATTCTATAACGGGATTGATATCACAGGGTGGAAGCCCCACGAGGTATATAGGGTGGGTTTTGTGAGAACCTTCCAGATCCCGGAGCCCTTCATAGGGCTGACCGTCCTGGACAACGTCTTGGTTGCGCTCAAGAATAGTGGTGAGAACCCCCTGAAGGCTCCGATCAGGCCTTTATGGATAAATGAGGAGGAGGCGAATGTAAAGAGGGCCTTCGAGATACTTAGGAGCGTCGGCCTAGAGGAGAAGTGGGATATGCCAGCATCCTCCCTGGGCGCTGGTCAGCTAAAGATGTTGGAAGTGGCTAGGGCATTAGCTACCAATGCGAAGCTGATAGCTCTGGACGAGCCTATAGGCGGTACCGACCCGAAGTATGCAAATGAGATACTCTCCTACATCAGGGGCCTCCTACAGAAGTGGGACGTCTCCTTCCTCCTCATAGAGCATAGGATCGATATAGCCCTCCCATTCGCAGACTATGTCTACGTCATGGACCGTGGAACCGTTATTGCCGAGGGACTGCCCGACGAGGTGGCCAACAACCCGAAGGTCATAGAGGTCTATATCGGGGAGTGATGGGTATGCCCAAGACACTTATCGTCAAAGATCTATCGGCTGGGTATGGTCCGCTCAAGGTCCTCTTCGACGTCAACATGGAGGTTGAGGAGGGGAGTATAACGGTGGTGGTCGGCCCCAACGGGGCTGGTAAGACGACTCTCCTCAACAGTATAGCTGGGCTCACAACGATCTATAAAGGCTCGATAAAATTTAACGGGCAGGAGATAGTCGGTGTCCCTCCACACAAGATAGCCCAGATGGGGATCTCATACCTACTCCAGATGAAGAATGTGGTTGCAAGCCTAACGGTGCGGGATAACCTTGTCCTCGGTGGATACCTTCTTCCAAAGGATGAGGTGGATAGTAGGATAGAAGAGGTTGTCCAGCTCTTCCCAAGGCTTAGGGAATTCATGGATAGGAAGGCCGGCACGCTCAGCGGTGGTGAGCGTAGAATGCTTGCCATCGCTATGGCCCTTATGAGGAGGCCTAAGCTACTCATGCTGGACGAGATGTCCACCGACCTGGCGCCCCTACTAGTCAAGATGATGATGAGGAAGGTTGTGGAGCTTAGGGATGAGCTTGGCCTGACCATACTCCTTGTGGAGCAGAACGCTAAGCAGGCACTCGAGATAGGCGACTATGCCTACCTACTCGTAAGTGGCGAGATAAGGTATAGTGGAGACCCGAAGGAGCTCCTGGAGCACCCCGAGTTCTCTAGGCTCTACCTCGGTATAACTAGGTAGTCCACCCCGACCAATGGTTTTATAGGGGTGGCCCCCGAAATACCTATTTAATTATCCTTATACAAGAGGTGAAGATATGGCTATTCCTAAGGGAGAGTCGAGACCAGTCCTCCTAGTGGCACTCCTAGTCCTCGTTATTGGATCCTCGGTGAGCCAGGGTGGATACAGCAGTATAGGGATCCTGGTCACGGATAGTGGTAGGAACCTGGCCGTCATAGGTGTAGGTGGCGAGCCATACCTGATGCTAACGCCGACGCTTCTCTACCCATTATCGGATATTGATGGCCTCGATGTGGATGGGAGGAGGATCTATAGCCTCGGCCCAGAGGCCCTGGACCGTATAGAGCTCAGGTTTATAGCTAGGTATCAAGACCCCCTGGAGAAGGTCTCGCTGATCAGGCTCGTCGAGAGGATGGATGGTGAGGTCACCTATGTATATAGAAAGCTACCCCTCATAGCGCTAGAGATACCCTTGTCAAGGGCTCCACAGCTTGTCAGCCGTGTAGACAGTGCGAGTCTCGCTCCGGACATCAAGATCAGGATAAGCCTGAATGAGAGTGTGGGCCTGATTGTGGATAGGGATAGGCTCGAGACGATCTCTAATAGGCTGGGCATCAATATAGATGGGAGCGGGGTGAAGATAGCCATCCTAGACACGGGTATAGACCCCACCCATCCAGACTTCTTCTTCCCCAATGGCACATCGAAGATAGTCTATAGCGTTTCGATGGTGCCTGAGGAGGGGCCTGAGGATCTACATGGGCATGGTACACACGTGGCTGGTATAGCTGCTGGTACAGGGGCTGCCAGTGATGGTGAATTCACTGGTGTGGCTCCAGGCGCCCTGCTAATGAATATCAAGGTGATATCTAGTGAGGGCTTCGGCCTGGTGAGCTGGATCATAGCTGGTATAGAGGAGGCTGTGGAGAACGGGGCCGACGTGATAAACATGAGCCTAGGCGGTGGCCTCAACGGCGACGGTACAGACCCTCTAAGCATGGCTGTTGACTGGGCTGTAGACAACGGTGTAGTGGTGGTGGTTGCCGCTGGTAACGATGGGCCTTCATACTCATCCCTAGGGAGCCCCGCCGTCGCCAGGAAGGCGATTACGGTTGGAGCCACCTTCAAGAACGGTACATTGGTGGACTTCAGTAGCCGTGGACCCACTGGAGATCTACGTGTAAAGCCCGATGTCCTGGCCCCAGGGGTCAATATCATAGCACCACTAGCCAAGGGAAGCCTCCTAGAGGAGATGGCTGGCGACTCTGCCATACAGGGTGACGGGGGTAGCTACATAGCCCTCAGTGGGACGAGCATGGCTACACCCCACGTGGCGGGGGTAGTGGCCCTTATTAAGCAGGCAAGGCCAAACCTATCCCCACTCGAGATCAAGAGTCTTATAGTTACGACTGCTGACCCTATTGAGCCGGACGTCTTTTCCTATGGAGCCGGCCTTGTAGACGCTGTTGATGCTATAAATGCCTCGTTCATAATCACGATGCCCAGCATATCGGTCAATGCAAGGACGGGTATAAGGCATCTAAACATCACCGTCTATACGCTTGGTGACGCGTCTAGGCTACAGGTCCTCGGTGTTGACTGGGCCAGGCTGTATGGTACTGGCCCCGATATACAGATGGTGACGGCCTTCTACGTACAGGACAATGAGACCCATGGAACCATAGAGGTGTTCATCTCCGACACTGTCCCTCCAGACGTCTACATGGGTATCATCAAGCTTCGTGACGACCTTGGTGAGAGATACCAGATAATGTTCAGCGTCTACTGGCTCTACAAGGTAACCCTAAACTCGACGCTTAATGGAGAGGTATTCTTCACGTTATTTGCTACCTACAACCCTGTGGATAAGGACTGGCTACTCCCGACTGGCGGCTCCATAGATGACGAGGGGACTAGCTACGTGTTATGGTTCGACCTTCCACCAGGCGATTATACCTTCGTAGGCGTCTCAGCCAATACATTCATGTCTGAAGACCTGATCGAGGGGCCAATATTCGTCTACTCCGAGAACATCACGGTTGATAATGACATAACCCTGACAGTGGATGTGGAGGAGTATCCAACCACCAGTCTACAGCCGCAGGGTATTGGGACGTCCTACGTCCCCATGGGCCATATAATAACGTTTTACAGCCCCTCGGATGAGCCTCTAAGCCTCTACCTCTATGGCTTATGGAACATCTCGGCTGACTACTACATGTACTACGGCTATAGCCTCCCTAGGGAGTTCTTCTTCAACGGCCAGTATATCAGGAGGCCCCCAATCCTAGGGGACTGGAACTATACGGAGAGGCTGAGATACACAACAACATACGCCTCCGCGTCCTGGCTGCTGAGCGACTATGTCTCTTCCCTGCCGAGGCCCACATTCTTCCAGAACAGGCTGGACACCGGCTTTCAGAGAGCTAACGAGTCGGTGTTTGGTGGGTTCGCCGTCTTCCCGCCTGGCCAGCAGTTCACATTCCTAGTAGTGGCCCCCATGTTCCAGGGTGGTCTTTACAATGTTAGGTTCACAGCTGACGTGGAGACCTTCGACACTGAGTTCAAATACTTCCTCACAGTCTCGGAGGACTTTAGGATAACTAGTCTCGACGTCCTCTTCCAGGAGACGGCTAACAAGGTGTTTAAGCCTGGCAGGACTCCATACTTCGTCTATAATAGGGAGCGTACCCTTATAATGCCGGACTTCACGCTTAGGACTAACCTCTCCATATACGTGATGTCTAGCTATACCCCCTTCGTCATAGCAGGCGACTATGACGTTCAGTATGTACTCAAGGCTGATGGCGAGGTATTGGAGAGGGGTAAGGACTCCGGGATACCACTGCTTAGCTTCAGGAACCTGAGGACAGGGCCGATCTATGAGGTTGAGTATGAGATGGTGAATGATGAGTATCTACTCTTCACAAAGATCGAGGGACGCTCAGTATTCAAGACCGGTGAGATTGACCGTGAGCCACCCATCATACTGAGGATGGAGAGTGAGGTCCTGGACGACAAGGTCGAGATCCTCTTCACGGTCTCAGAGGCCTCCCGGCTGGAGAACCTAGAGTTCCTGTATAGCTGGGACGGCTCCACCCCGAGGAGGGCGCAGATAGAGCAGGTGGGTGTGGACAGGACACTCTTCTCACCCCCAGGCTTGGCGCTTCTACACAGGGTGGAGATACCCGTGATGGGTGACAGCCTATCCATATCGATCATTGCCGAGGACTCCTATGGAAACATCCATGAGTCTAGCTATGAGGACGTGGTGGTGCTCTCCCTTGAGGATCCGTTGGCTACTGGCCTGGAGGTGGATGTCAGGCCCGTAATCATGGATGAGGGTAAGGATCCGAGGCTGGTCTACGCCACACCGGTTGAGGGCTTCGGAGTCACTGTAAGCATAGCCGGGTTCGACCTACTGACACTCCCCATGGAAATGAGTAGTGGTGAGTGGGTCTTGGACTCGGACATCCTACTGATCACCAATGGCACCAGGGTAGATGTGTATACTGGGCCATCATCCTTCACCGAGCCTATAAAGATAACTAGGAGGATACTCTACACTGGATTGACTGTAACTATGGAGGCTTCGCAGGACAGGGCGGCTGTGGGCGACACTGTAGTGGTGGAGGTGGCTCTCAGGCTGGCCAGCAACATGTCGCCGATAGGCCCTGCAAGGATCATGGTTAACGGCGAGTGGTACGAGGCTCAGGACGGAGTTGTCATGCTCAACATCTCGAGCAGCTCCCCAGGCGAGGTATCTATCTCGGTGGATGACGTGGAGATACTGAATCCATACATAGACATCGAGGAAGTAGCACTTCCAGAGCCGATATCTATAGTCTTCATAGGCGTCTCTATAGAGGTCAACACTCCTGACTGGCTCAGGGTGGTGGATGGCGAGGCTAGGGTCTCTGTAGGGGAGACTGTGACGATCGAGGTGGTAGTGGTCTCGGAGCCCATGGGGATGCTGGGGGAGAACCCGGTCATAATCCTAGACGTTGATGGGGAGGATGTGGAGCTGGCACTGGCTATGGAGGATGGGGTATATAGGGCGGTCTACCAGGTCTCGATGGATGATATAGGTTTAGTATCGATCAGTGTATCAATGGTTAGGGACGACTCTGGCCTACTAGTCTTCACGCCAGGCCTGACCGCCACGGTCGACGGCACCCCGATAACCATCGTCTTCGACAGGGTGGTCGTGGAGCTGAGTGCGGAGGAGACCCACCTACCAGTCGGGGGTGATCCAGGGATAAGCTACACGGCATACTATGAGAGTGATGGTAGGAGCTTCAACGGCGAGGTTGTTATAGAGCCTGACGGCGATACGGCCACGCCTGGAAGGGTGTCCTACAGCGTCACCAGCATAGCTGATAACGTCTACAACGTAGATGCCTATGTATCGGAGCCTATAGAGGTTGTCTTCGACACTGTCGACCTCGAGGTTGTGAAGGTCTCTGAGGATCTCTTCAGCGTTACCTATGAGATAAGGGCTAGCTACCGCGTCCTTGGAGAGCCGGTCGAGTCCCTAAGCGTCGATGGCGCCATCGTTGAGGGAGGTGTCTACAGGGTGACCATACCCACTGTATCAGTGTCATACAGCGAGACTCTACAGGTCAGTGTAGACGGTTTCCTATCGGAGGAGGTCACCATCGAGGGTCAGAACAACCTTACACTCATGGTTTACATCATAGCCATAGCCCTCGTGGCCGTAGGCCTCCTCATACTGCTTAGGAGGATGAGGAGGTAGCCTCCACCCCCTACTCTTTATATCTCCAGCCTCCTGACACCCACGACTATTCTCTGCCCACTTATCTCGAGCTCCTCCCTATAGACCCCGTCCTCACACCTACTGGAGATGTATGCCGTCCTCAGCCTGGCAGCCAACTCCCTCAACAGGTCGTTGTGTAGCCCCTCTATACATAGCTCCACCTCCTCCGGACTATCCGCCCCCGCCCTCCGTATCACTTGGTGTATCACCTCTAGGAGGGTGTCTATCTTCATAGGAGGTCCCTCACAACCCTCTTCAAGACTCTATACGTCAGTCCCCATACATCTCCATACCTCGTCTTTATACAGGGAACCTCAAGATCCACTCCCCTCGCCCTGACATGTTTGAGGCAGGTGTCCTCCCTCGCGTTTCCGAGGTCTAGCCAGAATACCTGTGTAACCTCCTCACCCGGCCTGGTGCTCGGCTTCTTCCCGAGGATGAAGGCTATGGCATACACCCTATACTCGGGGTAGGACATGGGGTGGAACACACCCAGGGTGATCGGCTCGGTATCGCCCCTCCCTATGGATACTCCGGCCTCCTCCCATAGCTCCCTGATAGCCGTGTCGAGCATGTCCCTATCCTCCTCCACATGTCTACCCCCGGGGAGGGCTAGGTCTCCACTCCAGGGATCGTCGTCCCTCTCGGCACGCCTAATCATCAATACCTCTGAGCCGTTTAGTACTATTGCTACCGCGGCGTACCCCTTCATCCACCATATAGTATTGACTATCCGGCTTGATAACCCTGTATAGGTATATACCCATCCCCCGTGAGGTATTTACAGCCGATATATAGTAACCCGGGGGAATACTAGATAGATACCCGGATATACAAGTAGGTGGTTAGATGGAGCAGAAGACCTATGACGTCGTAGTAGCAGGTTCCGGGACGGCTGGGATGACGGCTGCATACCTCCTGGCAAAGAAGGGGCTGAGCGTAGCACTGGTGGATAGGCGTAGTAGGGAGGATATTGGGGATAAGATATGTGGAGACGCTATAGCTGGCCACCACTTCTCTGCAACGGGCCTTCCACACCCCAGTGACAGCATTGTGAGGAGCTATATCAAGGGGATAAAGGTCTACCCCAGGGATATGAGGTATAGCATAGCCGTTGAGACTAGGGAGGGTGGATACGTGGTTGATAGGCATGGATGGGGGCAAGAGCTCCTCAGAATGGCGCTGGATGCGGGTGCTGAGCTCTATAGCTCCACAATCATACAGGACCTGGTTGTTGAGGATGGCTATGCAAAGGGGATCGTGGTCAGGCCCCGGGGAGGTGGTGAGCCCTACGAGATAAGGGCTAAGGTGGTTGTGGATGCAACTGGCTACAGCTCGATACTGATAAGGAAGGCCCCCGAGACATGGGGTATTGAGAAGGAGATCTTGGATAGGGATATCATCAACGCGTATAGAGAGGTTGTACGTATAAAGAAGAGGTTTGAGGAGGTTGACTATGTCCATCTACAGTTCATAAGCGAGTATGCCCCTACGGGCTATGTATGGCTCTTCCCATGGGATAGGGAGGGATACATGCTCAACATTGGGAATGGGGTGATGCCCCACCCCGACATACCTAAGCCCCACATCCTGATGGAGAGGTATATCCGGGAGTTCATGCCGGACCTACTGGCGGAGAGGGAGATCATTAAGAAGGGCACCTGGAACATCCCTAACAGGAGGCCTAGACACGTCTTCGTGGGGAACGGCTTCGCGGCTGTGGGTGACAGCGCGATAATGATTGACCCTGCGACGGCTGAGGGGATAGGCTATGGTCTCTATGGTGCATACCTATTGTCGAAATATGTAGCCGAGGCTGTGGAGGCCGGGGACTACAGCATGGAGATGATGTGGAGGTATCAACATGCATATATGACTAGCCCCTATGGTGTGAGGCAGGCTAGGCTAGACGTCTTTAGACACCTGATGCAGGCGTATAGCGATGCCGAGTATGAGTTCGTGATTAGGTATGGGATTCTGAAGAGTGAGGAGGTCTCCAAGGCGAGGGATGAGGATGACGTTATAAGTGTCTATGACAAGCTCGTAAAGGTGTTGAAGGCTATGGCCCATGGGAAGATGGGTGTGATCAGGGATCTCGACTATACGTTGAAGGTTATGAAGAGGGTGAAGCAGCACTACCTAGACTATCCTGAGAGGCCTGAGGGGATAGCTGAGTGGGCCAGGACGACTGACGAGATATTTGCGGAGCTTAGACAGAGGTTCCCGCCATACATCCCTGAAGGCCTTATGGAGAGGTCTCTCGGGAGGGTGACTGCTTAGCCTCCTCCTCATAGTGCTTAACGATCTCCCCCAGCGCCTCCAAGACGTTCCAAAGCATGTCTATATAGGCCTCACGGGTCGTGGCTAGCCAGTCTAGTAGATCCCTATCCAGCCTATCAGGCTCCGGATATATTGGTGGCTGGCCAAGCCCTAGGCCTTCCACCCTCCTCAGCCTATCCAAAATATCCTTGAGATACTTCTCCTCAAGGTGTAGTGGCCACGTAGCCCCCATATATGTCCGTAGGATCTCCCTGGCGTTATCCCCACCCCTTTCTAAGGCCCTCTCTATATGTGTGAGGACCACTCCCCAGGGCAGTGGGAAGAGTGTGGTGGGGAATCTGAGGCCGTAGCTATATAGCAGTCTATATAGATCCCTCCTGAGCATACCCATTATCCTCCTATACCCCCTGACCTCTCCCCCAGCCTCCCTCAGATGTTCGAGCTGCTGGAGCCGGGCCTCGAGCTCTATGACCCTATCTACTGCCCTTCTATACCTGCTTCTCTGTCCTGGTCCCCAGTCCTCCCGCAGGGTCTTGGATAGCCTGTTGAGTATCCTTGAGACTCGGAATGGTGTCCTCGTCCTGGATATGTTCTCAATTAGTTCATAGGCGGTCTCCAGTGTCTCTAGATAATTTTCATCGCCTATCAGTTCCTCGGTGTCCCCCTCGGTGTGGTAGTAGTACTGGTGATAAGTGTTATCACCCAGCTGGGAGAAGCTTACCGTGCTTATACCCCATATGGTGGCTGGCCACATGTCTAGCCATATGCTGGGCATATCGATCAGTCTATACCCACTCCTACTCTCTATTGATAGGCTGTTGACGGTGGATACAACGGCCTCCTCAAGGTCTGGGGTATAGGCTATACCTATCGGCTCCCCCCTAAGCCCTATAACGTCGAAGTTTATCATCGCGACTATCCTGCCCAGCCTTGAGGGATCGCCTGCTAACTCGCGGAAGTAGTGTCTACTCCCCACTAGGTAGTCGAAGACCTGGTCCCTAAGCCCATACTCCTCCGCTGTATAGCTGATAAACCTGTATCTGAACCTGCTGCGGGATGGTGAGTCTCTGATCGCCCTGGCTAGGTCTAGTATAGCGGCTACGCCAGATGCGTTGTCGACTATTCCTGGGTAGTAGGCGTCGTGGTGGGCCGTCACGAGTATCTCCGGACCCTCTCCAATCGTGCCTATGACGTTGTAGCCCGTCCCCCTGAATATCTCTGTCTCGATTGACAGCTCGAAATGTCTGCCAACCCTCTCTAGGAGCCTCTCCACATCCCCCCATCGTACTACTCCCAGTGGGATGTAGTCGGCCGACTCGTTATTCGCTATGTGGTAGTGGCTAGGATACTTATCACTCCTCTTCCCCAGGACTATGGCCCTCGCCCCTCTACTGGCTATTATAGCCATGGTTATCAGGTGTGAGGGGTAGGTATCACCTAGGAAGAGGACTATCCTCCCCTCCACATCTCCCTCGAGGGGGTCCTCTATAGCTATTAGCTCACCCTCGGCAGAGCCGCCGGGGTTCCCGGCATAGGTGTAGAGCTCGGCTCTATATCCATCCTCGCATCTTATGTATCCATCGATCCTTCTCCATCCATCTATGGGTACTGGCTGTAGCTCAACCTCTAGACCTAGCTCCCCCATCTTCCCCGCTATGTAATGGGCCGCCCTCTCCTCCGCCTCTGTCCCGGCAAGCCTATACTCCGTTCCTGGCTTCGAGAAGCTCTTCAGCTTTTGGAAGACCTCGTCCCTAAGGGATGGGTCCCACTCCTCAAAGCCTATCAAGGGATGACCACCTACTCCTCAAGCCTTACAAGTCTCCACCTCTCGAGTACCCGGCCGTCCTCCAGGAATACTGGATCCCCCGCCATCTCGGCTCGGTAACCATGCCTCTTCAGGAGGGCGAATAGTAGGCTGGTGGAGATGTGTGGGGGCACCATCCCCTCCTCTATAAGCCTCTTGGCACCAGGAGTGATGACTGGCTCGGTCATGATGTACTCCGCCTCCCCATCGTGGAGACGGACCTCTATATCCTCGACATAGCCGACCCTCTTCAGCCACTCGCCAAGCTTCTTGAGCGCCTCTCCCAGGCCTAGGCTTGATAGGCCGAGCTCCTGCCATAGCTCGTCGAGTAGGATCTCTCCAGCCCTCCAGACTATCCACCACGTATCCTCCCCAATCTTCTCGTTGACTGCCCTATAGATTGCGTATATCTCCTGGTCGAAGAAGCGTGGATCGATGCATCCCATGTCAAAATATATGGCTCGACCATGCTAATGAGACCCTATCAATCGTCACGGGCTAGGGAGAGGAATCACATAGCGATAAAAACCCTTGTATAGGTGTTGGGGTCTAGCCGATCACCTAAATATGCATACTTAGTGTTACTTCGCTCAACCTACAGGAAAGAGTAGGTTGATTTAAAAGAGGTTTTCAGGGATAAGAATAACATCAGGCCCTGGTGGTTAAGGTGTCTAGTCGCCGTGACTTCTTGAGGGTAGCGGTGGCCGGGGCCGCCGGGCTAGCGCTGGGCGTCGGAGCTGGCTACATGGCTAGGCAGGGTGAGGTCGACAGCCTCAACGAGAGGATTAGGGAGCTTGCCTCTAGGGCTGGTGTGGAGCTGGAGGAGGAGTTCAATTTCTACAACTGGACGTGGTACGCCAATCTTGAGCTTATCGACCAGTGGGCTAAGGAGAATGGTATCAGGCTGACGATCGACCACTACGAGTCTAACGATGAGCTCGTCGCCACTCTTGAGCTGGGTACCGTTAGCTATGACCTCGTCGTTCCGAGCGCCTCCTACATCCCATCCCTGATTGAGAAGGGGCTTCTACAGAAGATCGATCTCGACAAGATCCCCAACGTTGAGTACATCCCCGAGAACTTCATGGGTAGGGAGTGGGATCCAGACAACGAGTATACCGTGATCTATAGCTATGGTACGACGGCTATAGCATATAACGAGGATAAGCTTGGCGGGGACGAGATAACCAGCTGGGGAGACCTCTTCGACGTTGACAATCCCGACAGCATCATTAGGAGACATGCTGGTAAGGTGACGATGTTAGAGGAGAGTATCGAGGTGATGGACGCGGCCGCTATCTACCTTGGATATCCCATCGACACTATGGATGAGAACCAGCTTCAAGACATAGCCGACCTGCTTATTGCCCAGAAGCAGTATCTATATGGATACGTATCTACCGAGGCGATTATGGAGAACCTTCCAACGGGAAGTCTCTTCTACATCTCCCAGGCCTGGAACGGTGATATCGCCGGTATCATCTATGAGTCTAGTGAGACAGAGGTCTTGATGGGTATCGCTAATCCACAGATCAAGTATGTGGTTCCCGAGGAGGGTGCCGTAGCCTGGTTCGACAACTTCGCGATACCTGCTAATGCCAAGAACATCGAGAATGCCCACGCCTTCATCAACTGGTTCCTCGACCCGGTGATATCTGCTATCCACACCATGACTGTGAAGTATCCATTCCCAGCCGGTATCAAGTATGTCCCCGAGATACTTAGGAACGACCCGACTATCTTCGTCCCGGAGAGCCTCTACGACAAGCTCTACTGGACTATGCTGACACCCGAGTTGGAGGAGCTCTGGCAGAGGTATTGGCAGCAGGTGCAGACTGCGTAGTGTCGCTGCTTAGCCGCTTGGCGGATAGGATACGTAGGGACCGGCGGCTGAAAACCATACTCTTTTTATCCCCTGGCCTAATAACACTTGCGATATTCTTCTTCCTCCCCTTCGTTGTCGCGCTCCTCCTCAGCTTCGGTATGCTTGTTAGGGAAAGGATTGGTGACGCACTTGTATGGGTATTGAGTCTCCAGCCTAGTCTCGAGTATTATATAAGCTTCTTCACGAGCCCGGGTACCTCGGTCAGCATTATGCAGAGCCTCTACTACGCCTCCTTCACGACTATTGGGACACTATTGATATCCTTCCCCATGGCCTACTACATGGCCTTCAAGCTTGATAGGAGGAGGAAGAACTTCGTCCTCTTCCTTATCTTCCTCCCCTTCTGGGTAAACTTCATCATACGTGTCTACGCCATAAGATTCCTCTTCCATCCCGATGGGATCGTCTCTACAACCTTGATGGCTCTCGGTATAACTGATGGCCCGATATCCATAATCGGTACGGATACCGCTGTCCTGATCACGATGGTTTATAGCTACCTGATATTCATGCTCCTCCCGATCTACGGGGTGGTGGAGAAGATTAATAAGGAGCTTATAGAGGCTGCGTATACACTTGGAGCGACTCCCTTCAAGACCCTTGTGAAGGTTACACTGCCGCTGGCCAAGCCGGGGATAATAGCCGGGAGCCTACTAGTATTCATACCCGCAATGGGTGAGTTCATAATACCTATCATAGTGGGTGGCGGTAAGTCATACCCGATAGGCCGCCTAATCTTCGACCAGTTCATAAAGGTGAGTGGTATACAGGGCTGGGCACTGGGCAGTGCCGCGGCGATGGTCTATGTAGGCCTCATAGTTATCGCTACCTACCTCTACTTCCGCTTCGTGGGTAGGGAGGTGACCCTCATTTGAAGCTGGTGGATACACTTCTTAAGATATTCTTCTGGACGGTTATGATTCTCATCTACATCCCTATCGCTGTCATGGTTGCCTTCTCATTCAACGCCTCAAGGTCGAAGGTGGTTTTTGAGGGCTTCTCCCTGGAGAATTATATCAGCCTATTCTCCAATGAGAGGGTGTGGGGCTCATTCTACAATTCTATATGGACAGCATTGGTAGTAGTGGTCGTCTCTCTGATCCTAGGTATATTGATGGCCTATGGGGTCACCCGTTACAGGCCTAGGGGGAGCACGATCCTAGACAGCCTTATCATGGTGCCGATAATCATACCCGAGATAGTCGAGGCTGTGACGCTGGCCCTCTTCCTAAGCATAGTGGGGATACCTCTCAGCCCATTTACAATCATAATTGGGCATGTTGCCTTCGACGCACCCCTGGCATACCTGATCCTTAAGGCGAGGTTCCAGGGCTGGAACAGGGAGTATGAGGAGGCCGCCATGACTCTGGGGGCTGATGAGATCAGGACTTTTGTGAAGGTAACTATCCCGCTTATGATGCCGGCTGTGATGGCGGCGGCCTTCCTAACCTTCATATGGAGCTATGACGACTTCATAAAGACCTTCTTCACTAGGCCTACCGGCTTCGACACCCTACCAGTATATATCTGGACGAGGGTGGCTAGGGGTAGGGTTGAGCTGGATATCAACGCTCTCTCAACGATCATAGTGCTGGTCGCGATGATCTTCACGTATCTAAGGATGAAGCTGGAGGAGAAGCAGTCAAGGGTTTAATACATATTGTGATATTAATAATGGATTTGTTGGTGGGGGTGCCGCGTGTCTAGCCATGTATCAAAATTAGTCAACATTATACTCATCATTATGTTCGCGGCCCCCATACTCTATGGGCTCTACCTCGTCGACTTCGATATACAGAGGTTTCTACAGCTCGACTTCGAGACGATACGTATAGAGGCGGAGTTCCGGCTGGAGGACATGATTATCGAGGACTCGAAGATGCTCCTCGTCGTCAAGGCCCTTAACACAGGTAACAGGGAGTTCGGTCTCAAGGTTATCAATGCGAGTGTAAACATCTCAAGTGTCGATCCTACAGGTGCAGAGCTCCGACTCTCACAAGACGTGTCCCTAGACATGGATCTTGGCACCCTAGAGGCTGGTAAGTCGTTGAGCTTCGAGATCCCCGTGGAGCTTGGGATACCTGCCTCCCAGTTCGCCAAGGGTAGGTATGACGTGAACATAGTGTTGTACATGGAGGTGGAGTATCAGGGTGAGGTATTCGTCAGGAGGGTCGAGTTCACCGGATACATCTCCGTCTCGTGATAAGACGCTGCTAGAGAGGGTCTTCTACCTGGGGCATATAAATGTCCCGGCCCTCCTCTCCGGCCTGATAACCCTATACCTAGTGCTTTTCGGGGGGCCACTCGTCAAGCTGGCCTCGGAGGCCGGTGAGGTATCCTTCGGCTTCGACAGGGTCTCTATACTACTCTTCGGTTCGAGCGGCGAGATGCCCATACTCAGCTATCTCTACATCTCCTCAAAGCTCTCCTATGCAGCTGCTGGGCTCTCACTCGTGGCAGGCTCGCTGGTCAGGGATAGGAGGCTCTCCAGGGAGCTGATAGGATTCAAACTCCCATCCCTGACCGGGATGGTCCTGACGATAGTCTACTCCCTCCTACTCATAGGGCTGGGCGGCTCTATAGGGCCCGGCCTATCGGTAGGCGTGGCTGTCTCGATAAGTGTCTTGGGAAGCCCAGAGACGCTCAGCACCACCCTCCGGCCAGTTGTGTCCCCCACATTGAGCCTTACACTACTGGCCAATATCTTCGCGATCCTAGGGAGGAGGCTCTCCGCTAGGGAGGCATCGGCTGAGAGGGGGCTTGAGAGGATTTCCCACTATCTTCCCATCCTATTCCCACTGGCTCCCTAAAATAGGAAGCCGGCCACACATATCAACGGTGAGTAGTACAATGATGTATAGACTACTCTCGGCTGTGACGCTGCTGGCGCTCGTGCTTAGCGGGGTCTTGATAAATACTTCTGTGATCGGTGCGGAGAGGCCTATAGACAAGTATATCGAGTATATGGAGAGGCTTATTGAGAGGCTTGAGCAGTACATCGAGGCACATAACATATCCCTCCCAGAGGATCTACAGGCTAATCTGGAGGAGGCCAAGAGCCTCGTGAGCCAGGCCAGGGAGGCTGATGAGGAGGAGGCTGTCGACATGCTCATAAAGGCAGGCACACTCCTCGCCCCAGTGATCAAGTATGTCTATACCGTCGCACCCCCAGAGGAGACCCTGGATGTAGAGGCAGTTATGGCAGCTATAAGTGTCAGGCTGAGGATAGTGGAGTCGGCCATCGAGGCCGCTGAGAGGATGAAGGAGTCTGGAGTAGTATGTGGAGCCGCCTCCACCGGTTACTGTATCGACATCAATATAGACGAGATAATAGCTGATCTCAGGGAGGCTAGGGACGAGCTGCTCCAGCTGATGGATGAGGTCGACGAGATAGGGCCTGAGGCAGCTATGGAGAGGCTCCGGGAGATTGATCAGAGGCTGGAGGAGCTTATAATGAGTATTAGGCAGAGCCTCAGGAGGGACTGGGCATCGATAAGCCTACAGATGGTTGCAGGCACCATAACCATGGCCTTCGTTATGAAGGTCATGGCCGAGATAAACAGCTCGATAAACCTGATCAATGATGGCCAGATAAACGAGGCCAGGGCACGTCTAGCCCTCCTATCGAGCCTCATAGGCGAGTTTATCGAGAGGGCCGAGAGGATAGCGGAGAAGGGTGTAGAGATCGGTGTCGATGAGAAGGTTAGGAGGAAGGCTATAGACGTGGTTGAGGTTATGAGGGATGTCAAGAGCCTCGTCGACAGCGCTATCGAGAGCCTCGACAACGGTGATGTGGAGGCTGCGCTGGCTACTCTGGAGCAGGCGTTGAACAGGCTTGAGGGTCTCATGGAGGAGCTCCCAGGCCTAGGTATACCAGTGCCCATGCCCGTGCTGGAGAGGCTGGAGGAGATGAAGGAGTTTATCAGGGAGGAGATTAGGAGGATCAGGGGTGGTATGGATAGGCTGGCCAACCAGTTCCTCTCAATGCTTAGACAGTTCGAGGAGAGGATCGATGAGCTTGTCAGGAAGTACGAGGCTGGTGAGATAACCAGGGAGTACCTAATAGTCCAGCTTGGGATGATTAGGGAGGGGCTCCTCGAGCTTAGGGATAGGCTTTCACGCTATCCCAACATACCCGACTTCGTCATCAAGTACCTAGACAGCCTTATACAGAGGGTTGACGAGCTCCTAGCGAAATATAGCTGACCCACCCAATCCCTTTTTACATGAGGCTCGCCCCCACGTTATATCTCCTTCTCCTCCTCCTCATAGCCACCACGGTTGTGGGGGCGTATCCATACCAGGTTAGGAATATCCTTGTCGAGGTTTATAGAGACGGATCCGTCATGGTTCTCTATGACTTGGTAACCCTGCCTCCCGAAAATGTATCGCTCAAGCTGCCCTCGGAGCCGTTCCACGTCAGGATCTATACGGAGGGGGGTGACCTCCCATACCTATTGGAGGGTGACGAGCTACTATTCATATCCACCTCTGAGAGGGTCTGGGTAGAGGCCTATTTCTACGGCCTCACCTCGAAGGAGGCCGAGATATGGAGGCTGGAGATAGGGTTCGAGACACCCTATAGGATAATCCTCCCAGAGGGCACCATCATCCTATCGGTCTCAAGGGAAAACTACGGCATATCCTTTGTGAACAGCTCACCAGCCCTCGACTTCGGACCAGGTAACGTCACGATTGAGTATGTTATGAGCCCACCACCCATAGATGGTGGTGGTGAGGAGAGTGGCGACGGGAGTGCCGGGGCAGATACAGGCGGAATAGACCCGCTACCAATCATACTCATTGTAGCCATAGCAGCGGGAGCAACGCTCCTCATCCTCCATAGGGGTAGGAGGAGGTTCGTGGAGGCGGTGGAGGATGAGAGGGATAGGCTGATCCTCGAGGCTTTGAGGAGGAGGCCCATGACTGCGGCGGAGCTTATGGAGGAGACGGGTATCCCCAAGTCACCACTATATCGTCGGCTCTCAAAACTGGTTGAGAATGGGGTTGTAGAGGTTGTTAGGGAGGGTCAGAGAAGGGTGTATAGGCTTAGGGAGTAGTGGTCATCCCTTGCTTATCCATATCCCTGAGTGGCGCAACATCTCCTTGATCTCCTCTATCGTCTCTGGGTTGGGCACCTCCACAATGATCTTTAGGTTGGTGTATCCAGGTGGTGTATAGATATCCATCCGGTCGTGGAAAACGTCTACAATGTTGCCGCCCTTCTCCGCTATTATCCCGGCTATCCTGGCAAGTGTCCCAGGCACGTCCAGTGCATACCCCTCGAGACTGACGATCTTCTTCGCCTCGCTCAGACCCCTAAGCAGGATTCTGTAGATCGATGTTAGGTCTATATTCCCGCCGGATAGTAGGAATACCGTCTTCCCATTCCTAAAGAGGTCTCCATGTCCATCGAAGATCATGGCTACGGTGGTGGCTCCCGCACCCTCGACAAGCATCTTGCTCCTCTCTAGGATAAAGTATATCGCCTGCGCAATAGCCTCCTCAGAGACGGTGTAGATCTCGTCTACATACTTCTCGATGAACTGGAACGTGAGCTCCCCCAGCCTCTTAGCCGAGAGTCCATCCGCCAGTGTCGGCCTAACCTCTACATCGACTATCCTACCAGCCTTCCTCGCCTCACTGGCCTTGGGCACGGCCTCTGACTCGACCCCTATGATCCTTATACTGGGCCTGAGCTTCTTCGCTATGTAGGAGATGCCTGATATCAGGCCTCCACCCCCTATGGGCACTACTATCGTGTCTGCATCGCTCACCTGCTGAAGGATCTCCCATCCAAGTGTGCCCTGCCCAGCAATTATCTCGGGGTCGTCGTAGGGATGGACGAACTCGTACCCCCTGCTCCTAGAGATCTCGTAGCCCAGCTGGAAAAGGTGTCCGAAGCCCCCCTCAGCGAGCACTACCTCACCGCCATAGTTCTTAGTGGCCTCCACCTTAGATATCGAGGCGTCTCTTGGCATGACGATTATGGATTTCAAGCCGTATATAGAGGCTGCATATGCCACTCCCTGTGCATGGTTACCCGCACTCACGGCTACTACGCCTTCGGTCTTACCCCTCAGCCTGGAGATCTTTGTTATCGCGCCCCTAACCTTGAAGCTACCGGTCTTCTGTAGGTTCTCACACTTCAGGTATACCTCCCCACCAACCATCTTGGAGAGGGTTGCGCTGTAGTCCATAGGGGTCTTATGGATATATTTATAGACAGTGTCGAGGGCATACTCAAAGTACCTATCCACCTCTGGAAGGACGTGGCTCAGCTCCATCCTCAGCACCTAATTATATTATCGCCTAGGAACTGCTTTAAAGAAGACCCCTAAGCCGCTAGCCCGCTCCTTCCGAGGATATCACTAGGCCTACACCAATAACCGTTACCCCGATCCATACCGAGGCCTCCAAGGGAAGTGTCTCTCCAAGCACGATATATGCGAGTAGGCTGGCCCCTATAGGCTCGGTTATCACGGGTATAGTCACGGTCAGGCTCCTAAGCCTCGGGAGTAGGTAGTTGATGACTGTGTGCCCACCTATCATCGGGACTATGCCTAGGAGTATAAGGTAGATGTAGGACTCGGGGCTCGGGGGTATCAACGACTCTCCAGTCGCCAGTGTAATTGCTAGGGTGGCTAGGAATGCCGAGGGGTAGACTATTGAGGTGTAGGTCCAGGTCCCAATCCTAAGCCTCATAAACTTCCCGATGATGAAGTATGTAGTCACCATGGCTAGGGATATGAGGACCGTCACGAGGCCTAGGACAACGTCCCCATCCGGGGTTGTCAGCTCGTATCCATAGGTCGTTACTATCATCCCTCCAAGACCCACTATTGCTAGTAGGGAGCCGACCACATCCCTATATCCATACCTCTCCCCGAAGAAGATGTGTCCAATAATCGCTAGCACGGCTGGGTAGGCATCGACGATCAATGTGCTGGGCCCCACCCTTATATGCTCGAGGCTTATGAACCAGAAGCCGAAGTGGAGGGCTAGTGCCAAGCCTCCAAGAACCATTAACAATATATCCCTAGGCCTTATCCCCCTCTCCGGCCCGCCTAGGAATAGTAGTATAACCAGTGTGACTAGACTACCTATGCCTAGTCTCCATGCCGCGGCTGGGAAGCCGGCTACCTCGGATAGCCTGAAGAGTATAGCCGCGAATGATACTGATACGACCGCTACAGCCAGGAGGAGATAGTCCAGCCTACCCGCCAGGCCTCTAACACCCCTCCTACCCTAGATGTCAAGTACGGCATCGATCTCCACAAGTGCACCAGGGATTGGTATCGAGGCCACACCAATCGTCGTCCTAGCCGGGAAGTAGCCCACATTCTTGAAGAAGTCGTTGAAGACCTGGTTTAGAGCATCGTACTTACCCTTATCGAGGTCGACAACGTATACCGTCAGCTTCAGGATCGACTTCTTAGCCTCCTTGTCAGTCTTTATGCATGAGCCGCCGATCTTTTTGGCTACCTCGGTAATAACAGTTAGGACGAACTCCACCTGCTCCTCAAAGTTATTCGAGACTAGACCCTGGTTAGAATAAGGGACGACGCCGGATACGTATGTCCCACAGCATCCACTGACCGCTAGTTTGTAGGGCCTGCCCTGGCTCGAATAGGTATGTTTTACACCTTTAAACTCGACCTCTACCTCGTCGAGTGTGATGGGCCTCGTCATAGTATTAGATGATATGCTTAACGATAATTTTAATCGCTACCTGTTGGAAACATCCACTTTATATCGAGACGGGATTTAAGTATAGGGATATGGCTCATGAGTGGTGGTTATGAATAGGGTCGGCATCGCCTCAATGGTTATGGGCCTCCTGATCGCCATCACCATCCTCTCCCTAATGATGGGGGCCACCAGGGGATACACGATATCCGGCACCATACTGATTACTGAGGATGGGGTTCCCAAGATATTCCTCAACGGTACTCTTGAGAGGGATCTTGAGGAGATCCAGCTCCCAGCGGATCCCACGCCCGCATCTGTAGTGGTATATGTGGAGGGGGAGCTTAGAACCCCGGTGGTGATAAACAATAGTGTGATTATATCGGGTCAGCCTGGCCAGAGCTTCATGATAGAGTATATCCCCGAGGTCGACACCTCGGGCGAGGGGGTGGCATTCAGATACTACTCTGGCTACGACTCTACACTAAGGGTTTCCAGCAGGGTGGTCCTGCTAAGCCTACCCGAGACCATACTCGATAGCTTCTACGACGATGACGGAACCTTTACCGTGAAGTTCAGGGGGCTATACGAGATTAGATACGTCGTCTCGGACGTGGCTACTGAGCCGGGGTCACCTCCAACGGCTGGTGAGCCACTCCCCTGGAACCTAGTACTTGTTGCCGTACTGGCATCGATAGCCGCTGTTGGATTCCTGGCCTGGCGCTACAGATCCGCCAAAACAGGTGAGGTAGACCTGGAGGAGGCCGGCTTCCTAGACGAGACCGACCTCCTGATCCTGGAGGCTCTGGAGGAGGCGGGTGGAGAGATGTATCAGAGCGAGTTGATGAGGAGGCTAGGTATACCGAAGACGACCCTATGGAGGCATATACGTAGGCTCGAGGTGCTCGGCTACGTAGAGGTGATCAAGGAGTATAGGAGGAATAGGATCCGCCTACTCAGGAAGCCCTGAAGCCATGTTCCGCGGTGTTCCACATATGTCCTCAATACGTTGGAACGTATTATCCCTACCCGGTGAAACCCGTATGAATAGGGTGTTGATTGGGATCGGGCTACTACTCGTGATGCTTGTCGGACTAGTCCCAGGGGTTCCAACCCCCTCGGCGGCCCAGGAGGACAGCCTTGAGAAGAGCGTGGTAATCGGGGAGATAAACGTATATGTAGAGATGGTTAGACGCCTAGCATACATAACTTCTGACGAGTCACTCGCCCAGGAGGCACTGGCCTACATAGAGAACATCACATCTATGGATCTCACCATGCTAAGCCTAGACGAGTTGAGGAGTGTCAGGGATATTCTCGCAGGCTACTTCGAGGATCTGAAGGAGACGCTCCCCGAGGATGTATTGGATCAGAGGGATGTGGAGGAGGCTATTGTAAGGGAGGTCCTCAGCGTCCTACAGGTGGTGGCTGAGAAGTATAACTACACATCGATCGAGGAGCTATACAGCTCCATCGCATCCGATGTAGAGGCTGGGAACCTTGAGTCCGCACTGGCTAAGCTGGAGGACGTGGCCAGGGCTCTGAATGAGATCTCAGTTAGCGGTATAAGTAGTGACCTGGTGGAGGCGGCTATAGAGCTGGTTAGGGAGCTATCCACGAGTGGAGACGGTGTAGATACCCTGGAGGAGGGTATGGAGAGGATCTCGATAGCCATGGATCTCCTAGGCGAGATCAGGGATTACTTGGCGGATGAGGGTGCGGATCCAGCCGCAGTACTGGCTGTAGACCTAGCTATATCCACGTTGAACGGTACACTGGCTATCCTGGAGAACGTGGCTCAGCAGATAGGTAACCAGACGTTGCCAGGCGTGGTGGAGGAGGCTGTGAACAGTACATTGGCTGAGAAGATCCTAATAGAGATTAGTGAGGAGAGGGTTGAGGTAGAGAGGCTACTAAACATTAGCCTCCAGCTCGAGGGGGAGGCCAATGCACAGAACAAGACATACCTAATCCAACTGATAGAGGAGGCTAGGACGTATCTAGCCAATGCATCAAGCGATCTAGACATGGCAGAAGCCCTAGCACTCAACGGGACGCTTCCAGACGCCATGGCATATCTAGAGGCTGCGAAGGTCAAGATCGACTATGCAGAGAACATTCTAGACGATGTCGCCGACGCACTAGACATAACGCCTGAGGAGCCTAGGCATCCAGGCGGTAACCAGAGCGTCAATATAAACTGGCTGGTCCGTGAGATGGACGAGCTCAGGCTAGATATATCAGAGGTGATGACTAGGGCTGAATATCTACTGGGCCGTGCCATGGATCTAGGTGACAACGCATCAATAGCCCTCCTAAACAGCAGCATCTCGATCCTGGAGAATGCATCTATGATGCTCGATATGGCTTTCACAGCCCTTGATAACGGCTCGATAGTCGATGCATATGAGTTGTATCTAGAGGCTAAGAGGCTTTACGAGTATGCTGAGGAGCAGGTAGACATGGCGGAGGACATCATGGAGGATATACATGGTGACGTGGCTGGCGAGATATTCAGCGAGATAGCTGATCTGAGGGAGGAGATCATAGAGAAGAGGTATGAGGCCGAGAGGATGTGGGAGAGAGCGGTGTCACGGAACAACTCGGAGGCGGCAGCTCTCCTGACTAATGCCACGGATATCCTTAGCCAGGCACTCTCTATACTGGAAAATGCTATCGAGGCGGCTAGGATGGGCAACTATACCGAGGCACTTCAGTTGGTTAGTGAGGCTAGGATGCTCTACATGGAGGCTGAACAGATGATTGAGCAGGCCGAGATAATTATGGATAGAGATATGGAGGATGGTCATGACGAGGATTATGGGGAGGACGATGGAGACGACTGGTCAGATGAGGATATGGGCGGCTCTGGGGACGGGATGGACGATGATCAGCATGGTGACGAGAATAGGTCTGACGATGATGGGAGAGGAGGTGGACAGGGTGGATACATGGGTGGTGACCACGGCGAGGATGACGAGGAGGATGACCACGACGATGATGAGTGGGAGGACTAGAGACCTAGTAGTCCCTATCTACTCCCAACCCTCCTTTTTCCAACCATAGCCCTACTAAAAAGTTGTGGGGGATGTAGGGGCTGGAGCCCCCTAGTACAGCTTGTTCCTAAGGAATATCACCGCGGGTAGTAGTAGCTTGAAGATGTCGTCCACAGTGGTTATCGTGTGACCCATGTCTGGTATGATGTGGGCCTCGAAGCTCTTCCCCTTCTCCAGGAGCTTCTCCATATATCTAAGCACCGGCTTCAGAGGTGTCCTGGTGTCGTTCTGTGGATGGATGATGCATAGCGGAGCCCTAAGGTTGTCGACGAAGTGTATCGCGCTCCTATCCCTCCATAGGTCCCGCCTATTGTCGAAGAGGGTTAGGGCGAACTGTTTGAAGAACGCGTCTCCCAGCTCGAACATCTCCTCCCAGTCCACTATCCCGGCTCCGGCTACGCCGACGTCCCAGGTGTCGGGCTTCTTAACTGTTGATAGGAAGGTCATGAAGCCTCCATAGCTGTAGCCCATGATCGCCTTCTTCGATGCTAGGCCTGTCTCCACCGCGTAGTTAGTAGCTGCCTCCACATCCTCCATATCCATCCCGCCTGGGTCGCCTATATCCATCTTCATGAACTTGGTTCCATAGCCGGTGGACCCCCTGAAGTTTGGAGCGACTACGTGGAACCCGGCTGCGACTAGTCCTAGGATCAGGATGCTCCATGCATCCATGACATGGCTCCAGGGACCTCCATGTACATAGATGACTGTTGGCCCAGGCTTCGGGGCGTCGCTCTCCAGGATGTAGGTGGGTATCTCCAGACCATCCTTGCTCTTTATCCATACATACCTGACATTCCTAAGGCGTCCAATTATCTCCGGGTCGGGGTCTGAGCCGTGTATCCTCTCGAGCCTCCCATCCACCAGCTTATATATCCCTGATGGGGTGTTGAAGCTCGAGTATGTCAGGAATATCTCACCCCTAACCTTCTCCAGTCCAGTGACTGTTCCCCCCTCTATTGGTAGCTTCTCCGTCCCTAGATAGGCCTCGAAGCCGTCCCTAGTCGAGACTAGGTATGCTACCTCGCCGTCATAGGTCCAGTTGAGGGGCTCTACATCGAGAATCTCCTTCTCAGGCTTCTCGAAGGGCTCTACAGAGTCTATGCTGAAGTCCTCCACGTTGACGGTGTATATCCAGTCGCTCCCCTTATAGTCGGACTTGAAGAAGAGCCTACCATCCCTAGCCCTGCCAGAGAAGTTTACACTACCCTCCTTAGGCGTGAATACCTTTATCTCACCCGTCTCGACGTCGTATCTGAAGAGCTCGTAGCTCCTCGGGCCTCTGAACATGCCCGTGCCTACTATGTATCTCCCCGTATAGTCAGTCACGAAGAGGAGGCCCTGATGGGTATATAGCTTCTCAGCCTTCCCACCTATCTCGCCCATGAATATCCCCACACCGTCCTCGGCAGCCCCTGAATAGACTATCTTCTCCCCACGCCTGACGAGCCCTATGACCCTTGTTGGGGTCATCTCTAGAGCCTTCTCCTCGGCGAGGCTATCCAAGTCTAGGGTGTAGATCTGGCCCAGCTCCTGACCCTTCGTAACGTCCCTGGCATATACGATGATGTTGGAGTCTGGCTCCGGCCTTGAGAGTGCGGTCACCCTCTCACCAGATGCAGGCCTCTTATCACTCCCATCCTTGTTGGATACCCATAGCCGTACGACGCCCTGCTCAGTAGTCATGTAGACCAGCTTATCACCGGCTATACCCATCAACGCGTAGAATGGAAGCCGTACAAGCTCCTCAAGCCTCTTCATGAGATCGGCTACGCCACTCATTACACCCAGTGTTATGGTGGCTCGACACTTAATAATACATATGTTTAGTGGGCTGGATAGGCCTGTCGAGGATTCTCGACACATAGTCATGCATTGATCATCAGGCGGTGGGACAGGCTTTTAACCATCTAGGGAGACCACCTTAAATGGTGGATAGTGGGATGGAGCTTAGGGAGCTACAGAAGATTCAGAAGGAGTTCGACCTAGAATACTTCCCAGAGTTCTGGAGGATCGAGGGTTACGAAGACTTCCTAGACAGGCTGGAGTACCTGGTAGTCGCACTCGCAGGTGAGGTGGGAGAGTTCGCCAATATCGTGAAGAAGATGAGGAGGGAGTATATGCACCTGGGTCTGGAGGAGAGGGAGAGGCTGGACCAGCTGAGGGAGGAGCTTATCGACATATTCATCTACACCGTTATAACCGCCAACCTATTGGAGATGGATCTCGAGGAGTGGTTCAGGAAGAAGCTGAGCCTGAATAGGGAGCGTTTCGACAGGTATAGGGATAACGGGTAGTATATATATCTAGGCGTTAAATATCCGGGGGGAGTTAAATCAATTAACATGAAGAGGTTCAACCTACCCCCACTACCATATTCCTACGACGCCTTGGAGCCGGTCATCAGTAAGAGGATCATGGAGCTGCACCACGACAAGCACCACGCTGCATACGTCAAGGGGGCTAACGCCGCCCTTGAGAAGCTGGATAAGTATGCCAAGGGCGAGCTCGAGATCGATGTCAGGGCTGTGATGAGGGATCTAAGCTTCCATCTAAACGGGCATATACTCCATACCCTGTTCTGGCCAAACCTGGCGCCACCCAGCGATGACAATAAGCCCGGCGGGAGGATAGGCGACCTGATCGACAAGCAGTTCGGGAGCTTCGAGAACTTCAAGAAGGTCTTCACCACGGCTAGCAACACCCTCGAGGGCGTTGGCTGGGCAATCCTCTACGTCGACCCGGAGGACAACCTCTACATCCTACAGGTGGAGAAGCATAACCTGAACCACCCGGCCAGCCTCGTCCCGATCCTCGTCTCAGACCTCTGGGAGCATAGCTACTACCTCCAGTACGAGAATAGGAGGGCTGAGTACGTCGAGAACTTCTGGAAGGTGATCAACTGGGACGAGGTTGAGAAGAGGCTGGAGAAGAAGGAGCCTGTCAACCCGCCCTAACCTTACTAACAACCCCTCCTTTTTCCCCTCTACCTACTGCTCCTCCAAGCCTCTATCTTCTGGCCACCCTCCCACATACCCTCGGGGATATACCAGTCCTTCAACCTGTCGAACCCTGCCCTCCTAAGGATCCTCCCCAGATACGTATCCCCAGGATCATGGGCCTTCTCCATCTCCCTAGTCAATAATGGGTCGTGGACATATTCTATGAATAGTGACTCGCCAATCCCCAGGCATTCACCAACCATTCTGAAGAGGCTGGCTAGAAACTCCTCATCATCCCTATGCCTCAGCCACTCATCTGTGAAGCTGTACAGCTCTATCCAGGGCCTATATACTCCCCTACCCATGAAATACTTGGCGTGGCAGAACAGCCTACCATCTACATAGACCCTATAATTCCACTCCTCCCTGAACCTACCCCTCCCCAGGGGCTCCACAGCCACCCTATGCCCGGCCAGCCCCGTCTCTACACGCCTCTCCAAGGCCCGCCTGAATATACACATCTCACCCACTACCCACGTCCAGGCCTAGAAGGAATAAGCTCTAGCCAAGACTATAGAATGTGATATAGGGATAGGCCCTGGAATATTTTGGTGGTGTCCCGGGTTGGCTAGGGATAGGCTGGAGCTCCTCGCGGAGGCTCATAGGAGGAAGAAGAGGTTCGCCTCGATGGCTGAGGAGGACTATATAGAGGTTATCTATGAGCTTGAGAAGAGCCATGGATATGCCCAGCCAACCGATATAGCCAGGATACTAGGGGTAACCCCTGCATCCGTCACGAACATGTTGAAGAGGCTGGAGGAGAAGGGCCTGGTTGAATATAGACGCTACAGGAATCCTAAGCTTACGAGGAGGGGTGAGGAGCTGGCCAGCAGGATCTCGAGGAGGCATGGGATGCTCCTGGAACTGTTCCTGGCGCTGGGGGTTGATGAGGAGCGTGCGAATATAGAGGCGGAGCTGGCCGAGCACTTCCTATCCGACGAGACTATTGAGAAGCTGTATAGATTCCTCAAGAAGTGTATGGAGTCTAGGGATTGATGTTGTTTTTAGCCTAGGTAAAAAAGTTTAAATAAGCCTAAAACACTAGACTCTATATTGGGATGACCCGGGAGCCATACATAGTGCTTAGAGACGTGACTGTCAAGTATAGCGATAGGAATGGCCCTGTGTTTGAGGGCCTGGATCTAGAGCTGTATCCCGGCGAGATCGTCCTAATAGCTGGGCCGAACGGTGGTGGGAAGACCACCCTTGTGAAGACTATACTAGGCCTCGTCAAGCCCGTCTCGGGCATGGTCTCTGTGCTAGGCCGTGACCCGGTTAGGGATCCGGGTGTCAGGAGGGAGATAGGCTATGTCCCCCAGCTCGACGAGGTTAACATATATGCGCCGATCACACTCTACGACTTCGTCATGATGGGTAGGTATCCAAGGCTACCCCTCCTAGCCAGGCCTGGGGAGGAGGATCATAGGATGGTTGAGGAGGCCCTTAGGAGGGTCGGCCTCTGGGATAGGCGTGACTATAGGCTCTCCGAGGTCTCTGGTGGGCAGCTAGCACGTGCAATGATAGCCCGTGCATTGGCCCAGGACCCAACTATCTATATCCTCGACGAGCCCTTCGAGTCGATCGACTTCCCCTCAGAGGAGAGGATCATGAGGGTTCTCGAGGAGGAGAAGGGGCGTGGAAAGCTCGTCATCCTGACGGAGCACCACATATCTGATGGGGAGGAGATCGATAGGGTGATCCTCTTCAGGCATGGAATCGTGAGGATAGGGCCGCCGGGCGAGGTCCTACGTAGGGAGGTGTTGGAGGAGGCCTATAGGTGAGTGATCCATGGGGAGATGGATATATGTGGTTATTGCAATATTCATAGCCCTCCTAGCCGTTGGCGACCCTGTCCAGACTAGGCCTGAGGGCCTATATATCGTGACTACCTACCCCTTCATCTCTGATATTGCCGGGAACATACTGGGTGAGTATGGCTATGCCGAGAGCCTCCTACGCCCGGGGAGGCATGCCTCGACCTATGAGTTCACCCCCTCCGACTCTGAGAAGGCCTACCTAGCGGATCTATTCCTATACGTGGGCTATGGCTCCGAACTGGCTATCGCGAGTAACGTGGCTGGCCTCAGGGATGGCGAGGGGGTGGTTAGTATCCTAGACCTAGTGGCCAGGTATGAGCCCAGGGTCTATGAGAACCCCTATTTCTGGCACGATGTAAGCCTCGCTATGCGGCTTGTGGAGGAGCTTGCCAGCCTCTTCTCCGAGTTGGCTCCACAGTATGGAGATATCTACATGGAGAATGCGGATAGGTATCTCGATGAGTTGGAGAGTCTCGACGCATGGGTTATAGACGTGCTCTCCGACCCTGGGCTATCCACTAGATCGATATTCACTGTTAGGAATGGCCTGATGTACTATGCAGAGAGATATGGATTGGAGGTTTCGGGGTATATAACCGGGACGGCTGGTGTATATGAACCGGCCACGGCATGGGTTGTGGAGCAGTTCGAAGACGTGGTTCTGAGCGGCGAGGTTGTAATAATTATCGAGTATGAGGAGATGGGCACTACCCTCAGGGAGGTTGTTGAGACACTGGCGGAGGAGGCCGGCCTTGAGACGTATGGCTTCATCGTCCTCGAGAGCCTAGCTCCCGACTACGGGGTCTATAGCTATATCGAGATGATAAGGTGGAATACCGAGGTGATTAGAGAAGCCCTCATAGAGGGGCCTGGGGAGGTAGCTATAGAGGTGGCTAGTATTGACAACCCACTGTTAAAGCCTCTTGCCTATGACTTCCTGAGGAGGGGCTTCCTTACACTCATAATCCTTATGGCTATGACGTCGGCCGTGGGTGCATATGCCGTTCTTAGGGGCTGGTCCATATTTAGTGATGCCCTTGGGCATGGGGCTATAGTAGGGCTGCTCATGGCATATCTACTCGCAACGGACTTCTACCTGGGGGCCCTCCTAATAGGGCTCTTCATAGCGTTTACGGTGGGTACGCTGGAGAGGGTGACCACGCTTAGGGCTGACGTGATAATAGCTATCTCCTTCACCTCTATGCTCGCCATAGCAACACTGATAATCTCTACGATGGGAGGTGTCAACATATCCCTTGAGGACGTGCTCTTCGCCGATGTGACGGCTGTCTCCAGCGAGATGATGACTAGGGCGGTATTATCAGCCCTGGGGATAGGCGTCCTACTCCTACTCTTCCATAGGCATCTCCTGCTATACTCGATAGACCCTGTATCCGCGATCTCCATGGGAGTGAGGATAGGCCTTATACACTACGCCCTCCTCCTACTCCTGGCTATATCCACGGTGTCTGCCTTCATGTCGATAGGGGCTATACCCGCTATAGCCGCCCTCATCGTCCCGCCATCTGCGGCATACCTGGTTAGTAGGAGGCCTAGGCAGTATATCGGGCTGAGCGTCTCGATAGGTGTCTTCAGTGGTCTCGTTGGGTACTACCTGAGCTACTACTTCAACGTTAATGCCGGTGCAGCCACTATACTGGTGAGCGTGGCCGTGTTCCTAGTATGCCTAGCTATCTACCTCGCTAGGAAGCCGCCGATCCCACTATACTCTAGGTAGGCCCCTTACCTCAGGTATCTCCTGCTTAGATAGAGGCCCATCACCGTGGATACTAGTGCTAGGCCGAGTAGGTAGGCCAGGCTTGTCACTGGTATCTCTAGGCTGCCCCTGATCAGGAGTGTTCTAACCACCTCGTTGCTATGGGAGATGGGGTTTAGCAGGGCTACAGTCTTGAGCCAGCTGGGCATCTGCTCCTCTGGGAAGATACTGTTACTCGCGAACATCAGTGGGAGGTTGAGTAGGTTCGCCATTGAGATGGCTGTGTCATGCTCCGTCACCCTGAGCATCATCGAGATGAATATGCTGCTGAAGATGTACGCTACCAGTGCTAGGTTTAGATAGGTTAGGAATATATGTAGGGGCCCCACTCCCGGGCCGAGGTTTATCCCTAGGGCTATCGCTATTATGAATAGCCCTGTGAACTGTAGTATGCTCCGTATAACTGTTGCCAGTACCCTGCTTAGATAGATCGTCTCCCTCTTGACTGGTGATACGAGGAGCCTGTTTAGGAAGCCTAGCCTCCTATCGAATATCAGGCTCATCCCGCTGAACATCGAGGTGAATAGTATGAAGACTGTGAACATGCCTGTAGCTACGTAGGTGAAGTAGTCGGTGGTCCCGAAGGCCCGGGTAATTATGGAGTCTATAACCTCCTGGACAGTCCTAACGATCTCGGGTGGGAGGTCGTCGGGGGCTCTGAATAGGCTCAGTAGGTTGAAGGACTTCCCGAAGAGTGCTAGCCACATGAGTGGGGTTATGAATGTGAAGACTATGGCTATCCTCCTCCTATACCACTTCTTGATCTCCCTCTCCGTCAATGCCCATAATGCGCCGCTCATATCTATCCCCTCCTCCTTCTCATCATGACACGGTAGCTTATCGTGTCGAGGGCCTCCTCCTCCCTGATACTCCTCCCTGTGAGTGTCAGGAATACCTGCTCCAGGCTTGGCCTGACCAGTTCGACGCTCCGTATCTGGTAGCCCCTGGAGACTAGGCTCTCGATGATGGCTGGGGTTGCCCTCTCACCCTCCTCCACCCGTATCCTTATCTCCGTGCCGTCTATGGTGTAGTCCTTCAGGCCTGGTACCCCGTCTAGCCTGACATCTATGGGTGGGCCGTCCACAGTCCTCACTATGACTAGGTCGCCCTCCACCATGCGTTTAAGCTCGTCGGGCGTGCCTATAGCCTTTATCCTTCCATGGTCTATAATGGCTATCCTGTCGCATAGCTTATCCGCCTCATCCATATAGTGTGTAGTCATGAAGATCGTCATGTCATACTCGCTGCGTACCCTCCTGATATGGTCCCATAGGTGGGCCCTGGTCTGTACATCTAGGCCTAGGGTTGGCTCGTCAAGGAAGAGTATCTCCGGCTTATGGATAAGCCCCATAACCAGCTCTAGACGCCTCCTCATCCCCCCGCTATAGGTCCTGACGAGCCTATCTGCAGCCTCCTCCAGCCCAACCATCTGTAGGAGCTCCCTAGCCTCACTCCTGATCTCGCTCCTCGACATACCGTAGAGGCTCCCCTGGAGGTAGATGTTCTCCCAGCCCGTCAACTCGTCGTCCGCCGTGAGCTCCTGGGGGACGAGGCCTATAATCCTACGTATCTCCTCGTCCTCCTCCCCCACCTTATGGTCGCCTACGTAGGCCTCGCCAGAGGTGGGTGGGACTAGGGTTGTTAGGATGTTTATGGTCGTCGTCTTACCCGCCCCGTTTGGGCCTAGGAAGCCGAATATCTCTCCCCTCTCCACCTCGAAGGATACGTCATCTACCGCTACTACCTCTCCTTCATATACCTTCCTCAGGTTTTTCACGACTATAGCTTTCTCCATGTGTTGGGCACCGTCTTGGGCTCTGAGGCCCCAGTCTCAATTTGATGGATACATATACTATATAAACCCTCCGAACCGTTCCATGAAGGGTTTTAGGGTGGATATGGATCTGTTTATGGTATGGTCTGTGATTAACCATTATTTATCTCGTCTTCCCCATCAGTCTGAGAAGATATACGATGGTTTATATACGTAGGGACGGCAGTATATAATGGACACTAATTATTGAGGTGTGGAGACTGATGGAGGGATCCAGGCTGGAGGAGGCTATCGAGTATATTAGGCAGGCACATGAGCTGACCTATAGCCTCGACGGCTTCCTCATAAAGCTGGACACCGCTATCGAGATGGTTGAGGAGGAGGATCCCTCCCTAGTCCCAACGTTTTTCGAGAGTCTTAGGCTTAGGGGGCTCCTTGATAGGCTTGCCTGTCACAAGGAGGATCTCGGGAGGGTTGTGACTAGGAGCCGATTCCCAACCGTCTATAGGTATATGGATCAGCTGAGGGCCGAGCTTGAGAAGGCTCCATGTATAGAGCCCTTCACCGTGACCGTTCCACAGCCCTCTAGGCAGGCTGAGCAGATCTCATGGGGTAGGGAGTTTAGGGATGTGGAGAGGCGGAGGATCCCTGTCCGTCCCCGTGGTAGGATAATCAAGTCGGCTAGGATCTCCCCCATCTGGCTAGTGGCGATATCCACACTCGTCTCGACTATAGTCTTCTACCTGGTCTACACAATCATAGTTGGCTAGCGCCTCGAAACCCTATATATCAACCAGTAGATGCCTAGCCAGGCTAGGAATATGAACTCGTAGGCAGTGCTGTGGAAGAGCTCTGCAGCATCTACTCCATAGAACACCTGTAGTAGGAGGATCGCATCCACCCTGGCTATGTTGAGTAGGAAGGTGCCTAGGAGGCCTGCTGCCACGGCTAGTCGGGATATGGGCTCCTCACTCCTGAGGTATATGTCTCTCAGTGTTGATACGTAGCCGGTGAAGAGGAATAGGCCGGTAACTCCTGCGCAGGGCCATGCCAGGATAACTATTGTCAGGAGCCTCGTGCCTTCGAAGAGGTATAGGGGGTATCCCAGCGGTGTATAGACGTATTCCACCCTGTAGCCTAGTAGCTCCATCGTTAGGTCGACCAGGTATACATTGGCCTCGAGAACCGCCTGTAGGACAGGGTTTGAAGTCCTCGAGAGATCGGTTATGAATGCCACTGTGCTGAGACCTAGGTATAGCCCAGGGGCTAGTATACGCATTCTCCAGCCACCTATGTATATGGCTGTGAGCGTTAGGAATGCTGAGTATATCCCAGCGTCGATCGTGGCGTATAAAGCCCTGTTCCTCCAGAAATCCCCTATCAGGTCGAAGACGTCTCCATATAGGAGCTTAACCAGGTATGTGAGTAGGGCTGCCAGGGGCATCAGCGCCAGTATAGTGGTGTGTCCAGTCTCGCCAAGGCCCTCCTCATCAATATAGTTGAGGATATACATCGTCAGGGCTATCACGAATACCCCAGCACCTATCCAGCTCACCTCTAACATATCGGGGATGGCTATGTAGAGTAGGGCTGGGCCAAGGACTATGAATAGCATGAGCTCCCTAGTGTCCAGCTTTAGTGGAGATCCTAGGCTGTAATGCCTCTCTATAGGTATGAACGTCGCGGCGATCCCCAGGATTAGGCTGAGTAGCTGGATATTTAGGCCTAGCTTCCCCCCACCTTCCGGTGATCCATCGATTGGTCTATATCTCACCTCCCTCAGCCCATCGTTGGGCATAACCCTGACTATGCCGCCCTCCCTAACCACCTCAAGGAGCTCCCCGCCACCGTAGAGCCCTAGCTTGATGGATCTATCCCCCTTGGCCTCCACCTTGAATACCAGGGTCTCTACACCGGATAGGTCTAGCTCCACGGGTACGACTATGCCTGGTAATAGTCTGCCCGACTCCCAGAGGCTGTTTAATACTCCATCCTCGAGACTGTATATCTCGATACTCTCGATCAGCCCGTCCTCAGCCATGAATACGAGTCCTGAGTAGCTAGACACGTTGTTTAGGTGGATATAGGCCTCATAGGCCTTGTCCGAGGATATGGTGATCCATTCCCTTGATACCTCTACCTCTATTGATACGTTGCTCCATGTCCAGTCGTAGAGCCCTTCTAAATTAGTCAGTGGTGTGAAGTCGGTCACCATGTAGTGGGGAGCCCCTCCTGGTAGCCCTCTCCTCTCGAGCACTATTATGTAGCGGGTGGTCTCCTCCCTCACCGGGTATTTATACTCGTTGAAGTGTGCCGGGCTTACCCAGTAGGCCAGCTCCTCTGGCTTCTCCAGGACTATGTATCGGTATCCAAGCCTCATCATGGTCCATATAGCGTCCCAGAGCCTATCCTCTATCTCCCCCCGGTCGCTCCAGTTCCAGTCCATCGCGTCTCCATATAGGTAGGTGTATATCCCCATAGCCTGTAGTGTAGCTACTATGGTGGGGTCGTCGCTTAGGAGTAGGACTGCGTCGTCCCTTATACTGCTGGCTATAAACTCGTCGAGCCCCCCGTTCAGGCCGGGGTTTATTGGGAGCTGTATAAGGAGTAGGCCCGTGATGATTATCGCTATGAGTATCGGGGCGGCTCTCTCCCGCTCCCCACCCGCTCTATAGGCTATGGAGGCCTCTGGGAATATGGGTGTTAGTAGCCATGGCCCAGGTCTCCTATCAATGTAGAGGAGGAGTGTCACTACTAGGATACCCAGTACTATACTCTCTGGAGTTGGGTTTACGAGAGCTGTGTAGTACCTCTCGTATTGGAGTGCTATCGAGGCTAGTGAAGGAATTAGAGCCCTCCTAGGGAGTATGCCCAGTAGGGCTAGGCCTAATACGGCTATGGGGCTGTGTATCATGAGGCCTGCCAGGCCGAGTATATAGGCGGGCCTGCCAAGGCTCATGGCTGTGTGTAGTAGGGGTGTCAGGGGGTCTCCCAAGAGAAATAGTAGGCTGTAGCCCGGGAGTAGCCTGGTGTCTAGGCCCCGGATGAGGGCGTATGAGACGAGGGCTCCCGATAATGCATAGACTATGGCCGGGTCTATAGACTTGAAAAGGACGAGCTCTATGGGTGAGGGGCTCGGCCAGAGGTTCGACTCGAATATCCTCCATATCGGGTCGGCTCCCGGTATCAGGGAGTGGAGGAGCGTCCTATAGCCATAGTATGGATAGAGGGATAGTAGGATGGGGATGAGTAATAGCGGGATCCTCCTCCACTCCCGAGTCATCTCGACCACTGGTCCATGTGTGGGGCTACACCTAGATTAGGGTATTCAATATATATAGGATAACCAGCTAAACCTCTATGCCTCTAGGGTGGGAGAGGCTTGCTGGAGGGGTATGCACTGGGTATAGGACTAGGCTTCGCATCATCCCTCTTCTTCACCCTTAATACTGTTATTACCCGGAGAGGGGTCGTAGAGGGCCATGTATTCGAGGCCGTGGCCTATGCCACCCTCTTCGGGATACCAATGTTCCTAGTGGCTACGCTACTGGCTGGTGAGTTGGGGGTCCTCCTAAGCCCTGATCCCGGCTTCCTAGCAGTATTCACAGCCGCCGGCCTCCTACACTTCATCCTTGGCAGGTACCTCTACTACAAGGCTATCCAGCTAACCGGGGCTACATCAGCAACCCCCGTGGTCACCCTGACCCAGATCTCCGCCATACTCATAGCCGTCTTCATCCTGGGGGAGACGGTGAACCTAGTGAAGGGCCTAGGAATAATCATCTCTACAGCCGGTGTACTCCTCCTGGCATATACCCATCTCGAGAATGTTGGGTATCTTAGGGGCATAGTGATCGGCCTCCTTTCCACAGTTGTGTTCGCAGTATCTACAAACCTGGTGAGATATGGGCTCACCAACTATCCATATCCATATGCCGGGCTCTTCATATCATACCTCGCATCACTCCCAACCCTGATATCATTCCACGTCCACCGAGACAGGATGGAGAGGGCCTCACGGGAGGTCATAACCTACTATATCGTCTCGGGCATAACTGTGAATCTCGGCCAGCTATTTAGATACCTAGCCCTCCTATTCATTGGGGTGACCGTATTATCACCGATATTCAGCACGATGCCTCTACAGGTACTCCTACTCTCCTACCTGATAAACAGGAGGTATGAAGAGATAACCGGGCCCGTCATCATGGCCAACGCCACCATCACCCTGGGGGTTACCCTGGTCGTCCTGAGTGGATTCCTATAGAGCTTAAGATTATATATACGGGGGCTTTAAAACGCCTGAGGAGAATCCATTATAACAGTGTTATAATCGGAGGGGTAGGGGATTGATCCCACAGTTCATAATTAGCTTCAGGGAGGCCTTAGAGGTAGTCCTCATCGTAGCTGTCCTGACAGGTGCTTTGTACAAGCTAGGGATGAGGCAGAACAATAAACACATTTTTATGGGTGTAGGGTTAGCGGTTATTACAAGTCTACTCCTTGGAATAGGTGTTTACACCTTGTACGAGCTAACTGCTTATAAGGCAATATTCGAGATTGCAGGGTCATACCTAGCTGTTGTAGTCCTTACCTACGTCGTGTATCACATGGGTAGAAGCGCTAAGACTCTGGTTTCAGAACTTAGAGAAAAAGTAGCAATGAATCTCTACAGGCCTACCGCACTACTAGTTATCGGCTTCATCGTAACATTTAGGGAAGGCGTGGAAATGGTTCTGTTTATGATACCTTTCCTAGGTCAGTACACTCCCGTGGAGAATATTATAGGTCTACTCGGGGGAATACTTTTAGCAGTCTTTATAGCCTTCTTAATCTATGTATTGGAGATAAGGCTGCCTCTGAAAAAGATGTTCGTAGTCACCTCGATAATGATTATATTTATAGCCTCCGGTATACTGGGCTATGCTGTACATGAGACTATTGAGTATATGGAGGAGAATGGGGTGGCTGTGGATCCCTTCGGAACCTATGTGTATAACCTCAACCTTCCAAGTGACCACCCCATGAGTGAGAAGAATGTAATAGGAGGAGTCTTGTCAGCCCTGATTGGATATTCCTCCAAGATGGAGGTCGGAAGGGTTATTCTCCAGTTTGGATACCTAGTTACGGCTATATACCTTTATTTGAGGGGAGTGGTTTGGACAAAGGACTAGCCATAATCTCAGGACTAGTCCTTGCCTCATATATATTGGTCACGGCCTTCATACCCATACCACTCTTCATCAAGTATGAGAATATTTTATTAGTGTTCCTCTACATAATGTCAATATATCTCTTCAACAGAGGGACGCACTGGCCACTTATAATACTTATCTCCTTTAACATAGGAAGACTTTCACGCTCCATTTTGACGAGTAGGGGTGAAGTGGCTGAGAGAGCTACTGAGCACATACCACTCTTGATACTCTTACTAATCTTCCTCCTCTACGCCCTATATCTGACTAGGAGGGGTTATTCAGATGGATAAAAGATTTATAGTTCGTGTCGAATATGGTGGTTTTAGGGCTATGATGACCGAACTGCCCGGCCAAAATAGTATGGCCGTATCGAGGTACCCTGAGCCCACCAACATAATCCATAGGTGTGTGAAATGAAAGTTGAGATATGGTATCGTTACGTATTGCTTGTACTTCTCTTCTCTGGCCTCTTCGCAGGTAATGTAATGGTAGGTACGACTATAATAGTAAGTGGTCTAGAAGTGGAGAATAACTACACGCTGTATGTCTATGGATGGAGGCCTTGTCCCCACTGTCACGACCTAGCCAACTACATTATTGAGAACAACATGAACTTCACTTGGTTTTGGATAGAGGAGGAGGTTAATAATAACCTTTTGAAGAGGCTCGCCTCTGACTACGACTTTCAGGCGGGGACTCCTACGGTAGTACTGGTTGTAAATGGTAGACCTGAGGCCATTGTTGTTGGAGCTGTTCTTGAGGACAACTTCTGGGAAAAACTAATAAACAACCCTAATGGTAAGCTGGAAGTTTATATTGGGACAAGCCTAAAGTCTGTAGATATAGCTAGAGTAACCTTTTTCGACGACTATCTATCAGGAATTCCCACTACATATGAGGATGTCCTAGAATATTCTGGTAAAGGTAGGCCGTTCTACATCCTTGAATATCTACCTACAATCGTCCTCCTTCTAGTGATTTCAAGCGTTACTATCGCGTTCCTGTGGCGTAGGAAGGGCTAGTGGGTATAGGTGTGGAGAAGATAGATAACAGCTATCCCTAGGGCGAAGAAGAGGTATGCCTTAAGCCTCTCCAATCCCGAGGTCTCCCTCGAAACCTCGGGTATCAGGTCTACAGCGGCTAGGTAAAGATAGTTCCCCATTATGAAGCCTAGGACCATCAAGGTGTCCACCTCAACCATGCTGAAGATAAGTATGCCCAGTATGGTGGATAGTGATACGGACAGGTTTAGGATGACGGCCTTGCCATAGCTGAAGCCGCTGTTTATCAGGATTATGAAGTCGCTGACCTCCTGTGGCACCTCGTGTAGCACCGTGGCGAGTGAGATGGTTACGCCTAGGCCGTAGTCTATGGCGAAGGCTGTATATATGAATATCCCGTCGATGAAGTTGTGGAGCAGGTCGCTGGCTAGGTTCATGACGCCTAGGTGGCTCCTCCCGATATGGTGGTGCTCATGGTAGCCGAGCGAGAGCTCCAGGAGTGAGAAGGCTATGAAGCCTAGGAATACGGGGAGTGCATATGCCTCGTCCCCCGTCTCTACAATCCTGGGTAACGCTCCTAGGAAGGCTATGCCTATGAATACTCCCGATGCTAGTGCGAGCTGATACTTTATACCTATCCTGTCTAGGCGGAGCGCCCTCACCAATAATATGGCGACTAGGGATACGCCTGAGACGATAGCGCCGAATATCAATGCGTTGGTGAGGGGCTCCACCCTACCACCCCTCAATTCATAGCCACAGCTATAGATAAATCCCTCGAAGACCATCTACGGGGGGTATATGTATTTTAAGTATCTACCCAGTATAGTTATAGGGTGACCCCACATGGAATGTAACGTGGGGAAGACTGACAGGGCCGCCAGGATAGTCTTCGGCCTGGTGGTCTTGGCTGGGACCTACTTCACAGGCCTCCTAGCAGAGCCTATAGGGATCGTCCTAGCACTGATCGGCCTAGTGATGATCGGTACTGGTGCAGTGGGTTTCTGCGCCCTCTATAAGATGCTTGGTATCAATACGTGTGAGGCTGGGCCCACCGAGACTGGCCAGGAGGTCAGTGTTAAGAAGGAGTAGTGGCCTGTCGAGGCTTCTCGACAACCCATACCCATACTTTTTACCGGGTATGTAGAGCCTTCTCGATAGACTCCTTATCCATGTCGATTAGGCTATATATCTCATTGGGTGTGGTGGATGGCTGATGACCTCGACTATATACTCCAGGCGATAAGCAATGATACGCGGAGGCGTATCCTTAGGCTCCTGGCCCAGGAGCCGGGCCTGACATATACCAAGATCATGAAGAGGCTGGGGATTGAGGACTCTGGCACACTAGGCTTCCACCTCAAGAAGATGAGCCGCCTCCTCCGGAAGAACGAGTTTGGAGAGTATAGCCTGAGCGACCTGGGTAGGAAGGCCCTCGAGATACTCGATAGGCTGGAGAATGGGGGTAGGGCCAGGGCTGAGGAGGAGCCGGAGCCTGGTGAGGAGAGGCTGAAGATCTTCAGCGACAAGATGAGTATGGAGTATACTCCTAGGATGGCTAGAAGGCTCAGGGAGCAGGGGCGTAAGGCGGTCTTCAGCGACATCCTCAAACTAGTTATCTACCCTATGGATAGGGAGCTATTCAACGCGACGGTGGAGAGTATACAGGACGTCCTCACGGTATACACGCCCAACTACCTATATGAAGACGTTGTGGAGAAGTGTGAGGACGTCTTCCGGATAGTCCGGTACGACCCTGGTAGGGAGGACGAGCTTAGGGGGGAGGCGGTTATAGTCAAGGTCGAGGACAACTTCCTAGACAAGATCATCGGTGGGATAGTTTCAGGCATATCCGACCTGCTAGGGGGAGTAGTATCCAAGTCTTCAGCCATCGCAACACTCCCCGAGACGAGTGGAAGGATCGCGCGTAGGGAGAAGTATCTCGAGCTCACCTATGACGGCCGTTTCAACAAGGTATCTATACATGTACATGATGGGGGAGTCCTGATAGAGAAGGGTGACCCCCGGATAGTGGGGTGGAGGGTGAGCGACGTCAGGCCGGACGTATCATACGTGGTGGAGAAGGGCGAGTTCTCGGTATATGCATCTAACGCCTACGTCATAATATCCCTGCCCGAGAGGGTCTATGAATCGTTCAGGATCGATATCAATAGGGGTGTACTCAGTAGCCAGGGGAAGATAGAGGCCCGTAGGATGGAGCTGGAGATAGCCTCCTCCGCAGTGGAGATCTTCCCGGTTATCCACGGCGGAAAGCTAGAAGTAGAGAGTGAGAATAGCTATGTCAGGATAGACTCGAGGCTCATGGATTCAGGAAACACCGTGGGCATAAACCTTAGGAACGGTTTCCTAAGCCTCGACGCAGCGGTCTACAAGAAGGGTGTAGAATTCGACATAGATGTTAGGAGTGGATATGTAAGCGTCTCCCTAGATGGTAGGAATGTCCCGCCGAAGTATAGGGATGGGAATGACAACGTATTCAGCGGAGAGGTTATGAGCGGCTTCGCAAGGATCAACGTCAAGAGGAGATGAGTTATACGGGGGTGGTATGGATAATATAGTATGCCGTGGTGACCCGCCTTGGATAGGATATTCGAGGGACTTATATTCGAGTATGGTGATGGGAGGACGTACCACCTAGGTATACGTGGCGACGAGCTATCCACCTATATCCTGACGATGGGGTCTAGGAGGAGGCTCGAGATCCTAGGTGAACTGCTCGAGGATGTTAGGCGTGGTGGTGAGCGTCTCAACTGGGTATCGGGGTACTACGGCGATATAAAGATATTCGGCTTCACCACTGGTATGGGGATCGGCTCAGCACTTATAGGCGTCACGGAGGCATTGAAGAAGATCTCTGATGGGGTGGGGCAGGCATATATGGTTAGGCTTGGGACGGCTGGGGCGCTCCAGGACATCCCTAGATACTCCATAGTCGTAGCATCATCCGTGGTGAGGAACGAGGCGGGGACTAGCCACATCATATTCCCAGGCTACCCGGCGGATATGGATCCGGCTGTCTATCTATCCCTCCTAGACTCAGCCGTCTCCCGCGGCTGGGTATTGGGGAGGAACCTATTCCTCGGGAAGGTTGAGACGAAGGACGATCTATACTTCCAGGAGGGTTTCCACAACTCTCCACAGGGGGAGGAGTCTAGGAGGAGGTATGGCGCAATGAGGGATATGGGTGTGCTGGCCACTGAGATGGAGGCTAGTAGCCTACCTATCCTGAGGGACTACTTCAGGAAGAGGTTTGGAGCCAGGGTATTCGTGGGGGCGGCCCTCCTCATCCTTAGGGGGATCGATGAGAGGCTGGGTGATATGGAGAGGGAGCTGGTGATGATAGGTCTTGAAGGCCTCTCCAGGCTCGACAGGTTCCTAAGGGGTGAGGCGAGTCTAGACAATATCCTAAGGTATATATCGTCGTAAACCAGTCAATCATTACTAGGCTGGTGAAAGGGATATGGAAGCGGTTAAGGTCGAGAACCTCGTGAAGAAGTATGGGAACTTCGTGGCGGTAAACGGTATATCCTTCCGTGTGGAGGAGGGTATGATCTATGGCCTCATAGGCCCCAACGGGGCTGGTAAATCAACCACCCTGAGGATAATAGCTACCCTCCTGAAGCCGACGTCTGGGAGGGTCTCCGTATTTGGGTATGACGTGGTTGGGGAGGCGGATAAGGTTAGACGTATAATAAGCTATCTCCCCGAGGAGGCGGGTGCCTATAAACACCTCACGGGCTATGAATACCTCGAGCTTATGGCCAAGATCTACGCAGGCGACGGGTATAGGGAGTATGTTGAGAGGGGTGTCGAGCTTGCCGGCCTAGGCGGTAGGATATATAGTAAGATTGGGGAGTATAGCAAGGGTATGCTTAGACGCCTCCTCCTAGCCAGGGCCTTGATGACCCTACCGAAGCTGGCCATCCTAGACGAGCCTACATCGGGGATGGACGTAGTCTATGCGACTGAGATTAGGCGTATGATTAAGAGGATCAATGGGGAGGGTGTCACGATACTCCTATCCAGCCACAACATGCTCGAGGTGGAGTATCTCTGCGACGAGATAGGAATCATATCCAACGGTAGGCTGATAGCCGAGGGCTCCCCACAGGAGTTGAAGGAGCGCTATGGTGGGGAGAACCTTGAGGAGGTCTTCACGAACCTGGTGAGGGGTGTATGAACCTTCTATGGGAGCTTGTTAAGAAAGAGATTAAGGAGACATTTAGGAACCCGAGGTATATAGTATTCACAGTACTCTTCCCACTCATAATCTTCCCGGCCATAGGCTATCTATACAACCTGGGCTTCCAGACTGCCCAGGAGAGGATAGCCACCCTAACAGTATACGTGGTGGATCTTGACCAGGACGAGGTCTCCCAGAAGTTTATACAGTATCTACAGGATAGGAACATAACGGTTGAGCTGGTGGATCCCAGCCAGATAGATGGGCTTGACTATGTAGTTCTGTTCATCTTGCCTGAGAACCTGACCGAGTCATACCTCTCGGGGGAGAGGGGTAGTATAGAGATCAAGGTGAGGATTGGGAGCGTATCCTTCAGCTCTATGGGCGTCCTAGACATTGGTAACAGGCTGGTGGCGGGCTTCGAGGCATACCTGAGGAGGGAGGCGATGATAGAGGCCGGACTAGATGCGGACTTCCTCAACGACATCTTCTCCACAGATGTGTATGTCAGGGTTGAGGACTGGGGGATGGAGCTCCCCTCCCAGCAGCTGGCGAGCCTGTTCATACAGATATTCATAATGCCATGGGTCGTCTTCGGCCTCGTAGTCAGCATACTACAGGTATCAGCCGCGATGCTCAGCGAGGAGAAGGAGTATAAGACGCTGGAGACCCTCCTAACCCTACCCATCGATAGGAAGATCTTGGCTCTAGAGAAGATTATGGGTAGTATGATAGTGGCCTTCGCCGCCACAGCTGCATATGCCGCGGGATTCCTCATCTACGTGGCTATGCTGGGCTTCGGCACGAGGTTCACCGTTACGGGTGGTGAGGGCCTAGACATCATCGAGGAGAGTCTGTCGATAAGCCTTAGGCCAGAGGTCCTCCTACTCCTAACCCTCCTCTTCTTCCTAACAGTATTGATAACTGGTGGTATAGGACTGCTAGTATCACTCTTCACACAGGATACCAAGACCGCTGAGGGTGTAGCGGCAACCGTCTCGATGCCGATCATGATGATCATCCTATTGGGAGCCCTCATAGACCTCTCACTACTCCCAGACTATGCCAGGATGGTCTACTTCAGCATCCCCTATGTATACCTGATGAAGTCCTTCGAATACCTGGTCATAGGTAGGTATGAGATGTACGTCGTGGGGATAATAGTCAACATCGTCTGGCTAGTGATAGTGATGGTGGTGCTGGCGAAAATGTTTGAGAGCGAGAGGATACTGACTATGAAGATAAGCTTCAAGCTCGGCCTGAAGAGGAGGCTCCTCTCCTGAGCCAGGCCTCAAGCGCCTCCAACCGCCTCCTAAGGTATTGGAGGGCCTCCTCCCTCCCAGCCTCTATATATACCTTCCCACCGAATACGAGGAATATCTCCCTAGCCTCCCCACTCTCTATAAGCCTTATAGCAGTCCTCAGCTCCCTAACCTCATCCTCCAGGCTCCTCTCCATAGGGGGCACCAGGGCTGGGGAAAAAGGTGGGGTGGGTGGAGACAACTAGGCCTTCTGCTGGATCTCGCTCACCAGCTTGCTTATCCTGGCGTTGATCTCCTCGAGCCTCCTCCTAAGGTCGAGCCTTAGATCCTCGAGAACCTTCATCCTCTCTGTGAGGACCTTCCTGGCCTCCTCGATGTTCGCCTCTATGCTTAGCCTCCCCCCGACACCCATTATAACGTTCTGGGTATCCACTATCCTAGCCCTTATGAAGTTACCCGCCCCGATTGGGACTAGGACGGTCTTGTCCTTGCCGTTGTCCTTTATGAAGTCTAGGGTCTCTATGACCGTTGCTATGTCGAGGATCGTGGTGTCGAGGGTGTTGATCTGCTGTCGGAGGCTCTCGGCCTGTCCGAAGAGTGTCCTGAGCTCCTCCTCAGCCTTATCGGCCTTAGTCCTCTCCACCTCCTTGGACATGGCCCCCACCTCCGCATATATCCTCATCGTGGGCATCCTATTTAAGGGTTTAGGCGATAACCTAAAAAATTTGGAAAAACGGGAAAAATGATTTCTCCTGGATAAGGAATCTCCTTTTATTTACCTGATATCTCGAATATCCCCACTTCGTCTAATCCCGGATATGTGAAAACGCCGATTCTATCCATGCCTATCAGGTAGAGGTATTGACCTGCATATACACTCCTTACCCAGTGCAGGCTGTATATGCAGGCATGTCCACACTCTACGCGGTAGGATATCGTCTCTATCCGTGGTGATCCAGTGTCGATTACTAGTGCCGCTACCTCGTAGCTCCTTCCTAGGTACTCCTTCATAGGTACTATGGCTATTCCTCTCCTGGGGTCTAGGGTTAACGCGTTGATGTTGAAGAGGGCCTCTGTCCAGTCAGCGTCGAGCGGGATGGCAACCAACTCTCTAGGGATGAGTGGGTTTGTGACGTCGTAGATACTCGCCTTTAGCCCCGTAACCCTGCCCTCCTCAGTAGCGTTGTATCCAATGCCCAGTACGAGTCCGTTCCATAGTGGCTGGAGGAGGGTGCTGAAGCCAGGTATCTTCAGGACTCCTAGTACCGCCGGGTTGGTCGGTATTCCTAGGTCTACTACGTAGAAGGGATCTATAACCCTGAATGTGACTAGGTATGCATATCTGCCTAGGAACCGGACTCCGTAGAGCATCTCGCCCCTGCCTAGGCCGCCGATATATCCTACTGGCCTTAGGCTATCAGAGTCTAGGACATAGATCGCAGTCTCCCACTCTGACCAGCCGATCCCCACTGGTAGGTGGACAGCCACTCTGAGGTAGCCGCGGTACTCGTCCACCCTGAGCCTATCCCCTACCCTCCCCTCCAGGATTACCGAGCCGACTGGTTCTACTCCACTATCCATAATCCTTATCTTGACTATCTCGGTCCTAGGCATGTCCGGCCTGAACCTTATCTCAGCGTCTCCCCGTACCAGTGGGGTTATCACTGATCTCTGGTAGATTGTGGTCACTAGGTAGATCGAGTCGTACGTCATGTATACCGTTCCCGGCCCCGCCTCTACATGTTTCTCCACTAGCTCCATCTCGTCTAGGCTGTATACATGTACGCCCCAGAGCCCTGGGTGGACCATCTCTCCCCAGGTGTTTAGGTATACCCTTCCCCTCTCAAGGATGTCCTCGGCAACAGTCTTCACCGGGTTGAAGATGTAGGTGAATATGTAGAGCCTATCCATGTATAGCCTCGCATCTATATAGTCGCCATAGAAGGTCATGTTGATAAGCTCCCTAGGCTCCCATGGGTTGGAGACGTCGAATATCCTGACCGAGGTGTATCCGTAGAACAGTATACGCATCTCCATCTCCAGCTTGTCCAGGGGTATCCATAGGTGTGAAATGGCTATGAGCTTCTCCCCCGCCAGTATGATCTCGGAGACACTCTCGTTGACAAGCTTTATGGTGGAGACGTGTCCCGGCTCCTCGCCTAGGCTATAGATGAATATGTAGGAGCCCCCGAATCCACTCCACCCAGCCATATATAGGAAACGTCCATCCGTCTTGACGACGTCGGGCTCGTCCACACCTAATACCTGGACATTCGTCCTGCTATAGTCCGCCAAGGCCGTCGGTGTAGCCGACTCGAGTATACCCCGAGTCGTCCTGGTTGGGATCAGAATAGTAGAGATGGATATCCTCTCTAAGACCTCATCGACACTCGATGCGGGGGCTAGGTAGGAGACTAAGTACCACCTCCCATCCCCCACAACGCCGCTATCAGGTGCAGAGCTATACATGGTCTCTAGTAGGGTGAGGCCCATACCCAGGAGTAGGGCCGTTATGAGGGCGACACCCAGTATCCTCCCTAACATGTTCCCCCATTAGCAATCTATGCAGCAAGGGGATTTGGGTCTAAAGGTTTGAACATCACAGCTCCGGCCTGAGGAGAATATATACTTTGAGGGGAGCCACATATTTAAGTGGGTATGGAGGATCTCCAGGGCACGACGCTCAGGGTCTATCTCTACATCCTCAGGACTGGGAAGGATAAGGTGGGTGTCCGTGAGGTTATGCGTGGTATGGGTATGAAGAGCCCTAGCCACGCTTACTACCATCTCGACAAGCTCGTCCATATGGGGCTCCTGGAGAAGAGGTATGGGGACTACTATGTGAGGAGGGATGTGAAGATAGACTATCTACGGGACTTCGTCTTTATGGGTAGGTATATCGTGCCACGCCTCCTCTTTCTATCCGTCTTCTTCCTGGTGATCCTGGTCTACAGCCTCCTATTCCCCTCACCGGGCCAGGCCTATTGGTATATATCCCTCATGGCCTCCCTCGTGGGGGCCACGATATCCCTATTCGAGGCTCTCCGTAGCTATAGGAGGCTCTACGTCTAGGCACTGTAATGTTCAAAAACTTTTCCTTATTTCGTGACGGGCCCCATAGATTATCGATAGGGTATGAGGGAGCTCATCCTACCGATTATACTGGGCCTAGTCCTATCCGGGGCGGTTATATACATCTCGATATACCTCTCTGGTGCCCCGGGTGACCAGGTTTATGGGGTTGGTGAGGAGGGAGGCGATGGCGTGGGCCCCTCCGACGGCTTGGGATACCCTTCCAGGGAGCTGGCCCTCCAGGCGACCCCAGCAGTAATCGTTGTCGTGGCACCTGTGGAGAGGGTGGATAGGGTGGTCCTGGTCATTGATGGGGAGGACTATTACCTCTACTCGCCATATGTCATCGATGATCTAGGCCTGGAATATGATGGGTATAGGGTCGTCGCGATAGACATGAGGGTCGGCGGCGTCTTGGAGGAGGTGCGTGTAGAGTCTGGCGGCGGCGTCTATATATGGACCGGCTCGGTAAGACTTGACTCTGGTGAGAAGATCGTAGTCGTTGCGGACTAGCTATTCATACCTAGTCGCAATAAAATAGTTCTGTGTGGTTGGGATGTACAGCAGTAGGATACCCGGCTTCTACAAGCTCAGTATGGAGGAGCGTCTAGATAAGGTGGCGGAGCTGGTCGGTCTCACCGAGGAGGAGAAGAGGATGCTTAGGAGCTTCGGCCACGTGGATCCTAAGACGCTGGACGTGATGATCGAGAATGTAGTGGGTGCTATGCCCTACCCCCTTGGTATAGCGGTGAACTTCAGGGTGAATGGTAGGGATGTCCTCATACCAATGGTTATAGAGGAGTCCTCAGTGGTGGCTGCGGCGAGCAACGCGGCTAGGATGATGAGGGATGGGGAGGGGATAATCTCGATAGCCACCGATCCGGTGATGATCGGCCAGATACAGGTCCTAGATGTGCCTGACCCCTGGAGGGCAAGGGTGGACATCTATAGGCATAGGGAGGGGATCTTGAGGGTGGCTAACCAGCAGAGCAAGACCCTCACCAAGCTTGGTGGAGGGGCTAAAGACCTCGACGTCAGGATCATAGGCTCCAGGGTAGGGCCCATGCTCATAGTCCACCTCTACGTCGATGTTAGGGACGCTATGGGGGCCAACGCGGTCAACACGATGTGCGAGGCTGTGGCACCCATCATCGAGGAGATCACTGGTGGGAGGGTGCTACTCAGGATACTCTCCAACCTCGCTGATAGGAGGCTCGTGAGGGTGAGGGGGAGGGTGAGGAAGGATGTCCTAGGTGGGGAGGATGTGGTTGATAGGATAGTGGCCGCGTCAGCCTTCGCCGAGGCGGATCCATATAGGGCAGCCACCCATAACAAGGGGATCCTGAACGGTGTAATAGCGGTGGCCCTCGCCACGGGGCAAGATCATAGAGCTATCGAGGCCGGTGCCCATTCCTACGCTGCGAGGAGCGGGGTCTACACCTCCCTAAGTAGGTGGGAGAAGGATGCTAATGGAGACCTCGTGGGTACCCTCGAGATGCCGATGCCGGTGGGCATAGTGGGGGGTGCCGTGAAGGTTCATCCAATAGCTAGGATCGCCCTGAAGATAATGGGTGTCTCTACTGCCAAGGAGCTCGCCGAGATCATGGGTGCCGTCGGCTTGGCGCAGAACCTTGCCGCTATAAGGGCGTTGGCCACCGAGGGGATACAGAGGGGTCATATGAAGTTGCATGCACGTAACCTGGCGGTCATGGCTGGGGCCGAGGGCGAGTTGATCGACCTCGTGGCTGAGAAGATGGTTAGGGAGGGGAATGTTAGGTATAGCCGGGCGGTAGAGATACTTGAGGAGCTCCGGAGAAATATGTAGCCCAGGGGACACCTATGATAAGTGGGAGGTAGTGGTGGGGAGGGAGGCACTAGTAATTTGTCTAGTCCCGGTAATCCTAGCATCAATAACACCTGTATTTGGGAATGTCAGGAACGTGGCTCCCGAGGCCTGGAACGAGACATCCGCTAATGCAACGCTCACAACGATTCCTCCCCACCTCATAGACCAGTACCTCCTCGAGACACTGGCGGAGCTGGACAACGCCATAGAGATCGCTGAGAAGATCGACCCCGGCCTCGCCGCACAGCTCAGAATCGCTAGGGATAGCCTCGTGACCAATGTGCTTGAGATGGATGCAGAGGGTATCAATAGTGACATAGCCAGGATAAGTAGGATCCTATCCGAGGTGATAGACGCCTCCTACGAGTCGGACAATGTTGATCCAGAGGAGGTCGTGGCCACGGCCACGGAGGTTGTGGATAGGCTTGACCTATTGACGGATCTCCCCTCTGAGGAGGTTAGTATCTCGGATATTGTGAACCCGCCTGAGAGTGTCTCGCCACCAGTCCCGAGGCAGCCTGAGGGTTCTACTCAGCTCCCAAGCGTCTTGCCAGGCGTCACGCCGGGTGTATCGATGGGCTTCCTAGGCCTCCTCCCCTATGTATTCATAGTTGGTGGGGCGACCCTCCTGGCATTCCTACTCTATAGGTATGGGGACGAGCTGGATAGGATCGTCTCCAAGCTCCGTAGAGGGGTTAGGCGTGTACCGTTACCTAGACGGAGGATCTATGGCTCCCTAGACTTCTACTACTACTTCCTCGACAGGGCTGGCAAGAGGGGCTATCCAAAGCCAGACTACATGGGTCCAGTTGAACATGTGGTAGGGATCCGTGACCCGAGGCTCAGGGATGTAGGTAGCGAGGTTAGTAGGAGCTTCGAGGACTATAGATATGGTGGGAAGAGGCTGGGCGAGGATAGGCTGAGCCGTATATGGAGGAGGCTTGAGGAGCTGTGATTAGACGCTCCACAGTGATTATCTTCCTAATACTCCTACTATTTCTTGGGATGGTATATGCACCCCGTAAGATAATCTCCGCACCCCTGATACAGGGGACTCTCCACCCTGGGAACACCGATAAGTATGGCACGAGTATGCTGGCGGAGTATCTCAGGGAGAGGGGCTACCAAGTAGTTATAGGTGGGCCGGAGGATCTCGACGGGGATACCGTCCTATACATTGCTCTGGGCCCCGATGATGACTATACGCCTGAGGAGATGAGGAGGATACTGGAGTATGTAAGGAGTGGCGGCTCACTCCTCTATGCAAACGAGTTTGACAAGGGATTGTTGGTTGAGCCGATCTATATCACGATGCCCCCCATAGACATAAGCACCTTTACACTCGCCAAGGAGTTGGCCGAGGTCGATTTTAGAGAGGCCTACTGCAACATATGTGGGGGGAGACTGCCGCTCGACGTTAGCAATAATATCGTGCTAATCATACCTACAGAGGCTGTTGTGGGTCAGGACTATCTATCACGCCCCCTCATGGTTGATCTTGGGGACGGGGTCACTATAGTTGAGAGTATAGGGGTGAAGATGTCGATAAGGAGGTATAACTCCCCATATATCGAGCCACCCAACTCGACAACTGAGCTATGGATAAATGTTACGGGGTTCCCACTAGCTCTTGATGATAGGTCCGCCGCGGTTCTAAATGCTCTTAGCGTCGGTGAGAGCACCGTATCTGATGGTAAGGTCTATATACCCACGTTTGGAACGGTCGCCTATGGATATTTTGGTGGCGGCCGCTTCGCAACCCTCTCTGATACCGCCCCCTTCATCAACCACTACTTCTCGTCTGAAAGGTATCAGAGGCCTGTGGTTAGGCTCCTCGAGTTCCTCCTGGCCGGTAGGGAGGGTGGAAAGATTGTCTTCGATGTATCTAAGATGGCGACCCTGAATGTTCGGGTGGAGCTCCCCCATATAGGCACCCTAGTTGTGGAGACCCTGACTAGGTATTTCAGGGAGTTTGAGACGGGCTACTCACGCTTCTTCAGGGGATTGTCGGAGTGGTCTATCTTGGTGATCCTAATAGCTAGTGTATCACTAGCGTATCAGCTTAGGCGGAGGCTCAGGGTTCCGGACGAGGCGGGTATATCCCCTGGTGATGTGGCTGAGATCGAGGTGGCGATAGAGAAGGACTATATAACAGTCCTGGAATCCGCTGGTAGGGGTGATATCTATAGATACGTGGTTAGCCTGGAGAAGATGCTTGTGGAGGGCCTCGGCCGCGACACCCCCGGGGTGGATAGGATCCTTGAGAGGGTGGCTAGGCTTAGGAGGAGGATGGAGAGGCGTTTCCCACCCTATCCGACGAGGTTTGCGAGGAGGGAGCTTAGACGAATACTTGAGGAGCTTGCTAGGCTCCTACCGGCCTAGGAACCGATTTATGGATTTTCACGGATATATATTCCTAGTCTAACCTCTCGGGGTGGATATATTGCCGGATATAACACTGGTCCAGGATACTTGGCGTAGACTACGTGCAGAGCTCGACAGGTTCATCATAGGGATGGAGGATACCAAGGAGGAGCTCTTCATTGCCCTGGTCTCGCAGGGGCATATACTGCTTGAGGGGGCTCCGGGGATAGCTAAGACGACCCTTGCAAAGACCTTCGCGGGGCTCCTAGACCTCAGCTTCAAGAGGATCCAGTTCACGCCTGACCTGCTCCCGACCGATATAACTGGTGTGAAGATCTATAACCAGAAGACTGGTGAGTTCGAGGTCCGGCTGGGCCCTATCTTCGCAAATATAGTGCTGGCCGACGAGATCAACAGGGCTGGGCCCAAGACTCAGAGCGCCCTCCTAGAGTCTATGCAGGAGCTCCAGGTGACTATTGAGGGTGAGGTGTATAGGCTCCCTAGGCCCTTCATGACCATAGCCACCCAGAACCCGATAGAGGTGGAGGGGACCTATCCACTGCCCTCAGCCCAGCTAGACAGGTTCATGATTAAGAATGTGGCGAGCTACCCCCCTATAGAGACGTATATCGAGGTTATGAAGCTCTATGGAGGATACTCCAGGGAGGAGCCTAGGACCATAGTATCCAGGGCCGAGGTCGAGGATATGCAGAGGATGATCGACCACGTCACTGTTAGTGAGGATCTCTACCGCTACATCGGCGAGATAATTGAGAAGATACATGGGGATAGTAGGGTTAGGTGGGGTATAAGTCCGAGGGCTGCCCTACACCTGATACGTGGGGCGAAGGCATATGCCATGATGAATGGGAGGGACTACGTAGCCCCTGAGGATATCAAGAGGCTTATAAAGCCTGTCTTCACCCATAGGATAATCCTTACTCCTGAGGCGAGCTTCAAGGGGCATAGGGCGGAGGACGTGATCGACGAGGCTATCAGGGCCGTAAGGGTACCGATATGAGTAGGGTATCCCTAGGCATCAATAGCCTGGGCAAGGTCTTGATAGTTGTAGCGGCTACGCTCTTCTCCATAGCCATCCCGATGCTCTGGCTCGAGGCGGTTCCATCCCTGATCCTAATGCCGATAGTGATATACTTATTGCTCGTAGGTGGATGGCTATACTCAAGGCTTAGAGCCGCCTCCCTGGAGAGGCTCGAGATAGTTAGGGAGTGTCCCAGAGTGGTCAGGGATGGGGAGGAGGCGGTTGTGAGGCTCAGGATCAGGAATAGGGGCTGGGTTGGGCACTACCCTATCAGCGTCGTGGATCACTACCCATCATCGACGAGGCTTGTAGGGGGGAGTAACAAGGCTGTATTCTACCTACCCCCTAGGAGCGAGGCTGTCCTGACATATAGGATCAGGGTTAGGGGTGTCGGTACACATGTCTTCGGCCCCGTATATCTCAGAACCAGGGATGTTCTGAGCATATACACCATTGAGAGGAGGGACGCCGCGGTCGAGGTGTCAGCCATAAGATGTGTACCCGTACCCGCTGTCGCCACTGGAGATTCCTACGAGGCTAGCAGTAGGTACATGATTGGGGTGAAGACGAGTATAGAGCATGGCTACAGCATGGAGTTCAAGGAGATTAGGGAGTATGTCCCTGGTGACGATACACGCTTCATAGACTGGAAGGCCACTGCCCGGAGGGCGGAGCTCATGCTAAGGGAGTATTACAGGGAGAGTGAGTCGGACATAGTCATCGTGATCTCAGCCACTAGGCAGATGCTGGCTGGTAGGCTTGGTGAGAGGAGGTATGACTACGTAGCCAGGGTGGCTGCTGAGATAGTGGCTAGCCAGATACATAGCTATAACAGGGTGGGCCTAGTAATCACAGGTGTGGCCCGGCTCGCCGTCCCACTGACACGTGTAACCGAGGCTAGTCTAAAGAGGTTCACGGATACGCTGGCCCGGGTACCCATCTTCCTAGGGAGGGATGAGTATCTCTTACCTACACCCTCGATGCTTATCCAGGGGATGGGGGTGATGGGTAAGACGCTATACATCTACATAACAGACCTGACGATGGAGGGCGATGTAGAGATGATCAGCCTCCTAAGGAGGATGGGCCACGTGGTATATGTGATAAGCCCGGCAGCCGTACACTTCGACATCAGGGAGCTGGAGGGCGTCGACAGGGTCTTATACCTGGCCTCACAGGTCGAGACCGAGGAGAGGCGTAGGGAGGCCGAGGACAGGTTGGGGGCGATGGGTGTCCCCGTGGTGGAGGTTGGGCCAGACACGATGTTTGACTATATAATGGCCCGGTTCGAGGAGTTTAGGAGGCTGACCCCTACATGAAGAGTGTTAGGAATGTATTCCCAGTGGTCTTGACGGCTGCGGCTGGGATAGTAATCCTATATCTCCACATAATGCTCTACGACTCCTTCTCAGCATGGCTGGATCGCTATCTAGGTGTATCCCAGGGGGTTGAGGAGGTTAAGAACATCTACCTAGTAATGTCTCTAGGCACTGGTATATCCTCCTCACTGGCCTGGGCCAGGTATAGGGGGGACTGGATACCAGTCTTCTCACTACTCCTGACCTTCATGGTCGGGGTGATAACCCATTACCCCGTGGTGTATAGGGCGGTCTCCGAGTATAGGGATGTCGAGGTAATGGCTACACTGGTTGGGCCGGGGGTCACAATCATACTGCTAGGCTTCGCCGTGATCGTTCTCCACAACCTGGCGAGTGGACTACCCGGGCTGCTGGGTGGGAGGGTAGGCCTCACAATTGATAGGCCCAGCTACATAGGCATAGACATAGCCGTCGCGTTGATACTCACTGTCGGCGCAGCCCTAATCTTTAGGGAGATGGGTATCCGCTTCTACGAATCGGCTGTAGAGATATCCGGGGCCGTGCCCGAGAGGATTAGGGGGCTAGTGACAGAGATTGTGACGAGTAACTTTGGATACTTGGTTATTCTCCTTGCCTACCTATCCATAGTGACATACATCCTCTATAACCTTGTGGAGCCTCTCGTCGTCTATACCGCTGGGCTTCGGGGGCAGGCGAGGGATCTCCTGATGAGGGATTATGAGAAGGAGAGGAGGTGGGCCCTGAAGATCGTGAGGATACGTCTGATATATAATGTCCTGAAGGGCATCCCCTACCTATTCTCCCTCGCCGTGGTGATCGCTATACATATACTATACTTCGGAGATATAGCATACCTATTCAGAGACCCCATAACCTACTTCTCACTCTTGGCCCAGCAGTACTTCAACGACCTCACCAGCATGACGCACTACCCTTACCAGACCCCACTAGACCCTGTGATCAACCAGACGTTCGACCAGGCGGAGCTTGAGAAGCTGATCGAGCTGTATAGAGGCCTACTCCGCCTCCTCGTCAGACTGGTGTTCTGAGATGCCGAGCCTTAGGAGCCACCTTCTTATGGGGATACTCATGTTCGGCTTCCTAATACTATTCCACTCAATTGGATATGTCACCTATTCCCCAACCTTCTTCACACTCTCCTCCCTACTAGGCATATTCTTCACCTATATAGGGGTATATCTCTATATTAGGTGGGTGGAGCGGGGGATGGATCTTGACAACATCATAGCGGAGGTTATGGCCGCCCTACTCGTGGCTACTGGCATGTATTTCCTACTCCTCGGCATAGACCTACTGACACCGGGTAAATACTCGGTCGTCGCTGGTGTAGCCTCCATAGGCGTGGGCCTCCTAGTTATCAGCGCGGCGGTCACCCTCCTGAGGACCGTGGTTCTTAGCAAGACGCTTAAGAGGGAGGAGCACGGGGCTGAATAGTTAACTATCCCCGAGGGCCTAATCCTTATCCATGCCGGTCTACAGGTCGGGTGATAGGAGATACTATCCAGTCGACTGGGCGTATAGGACTAGGGTGGCCGTCCTGGGTGCCACTAGGGAGAGGGGGTTCAACTATAACCTGAGGCACTTCATACTTGAGCCTGGTGGTGTGATCCCACTCCATGTACATACAAATGTCTATCACCTCCAGTACATGCTCAGGGGTGAGATCCGGCTCAGGATAGGTGATGAGGAGTATCTCGTCGGGGAGGGAGACGTCATGTATCTACCCAGCAGGATACCCCATAGATATGAGAACAATGGTGATGGGGAGGCGGAGTTCCTCTGTATAACCCCATTGATACCGGATAGGATGGAGATATTGGAAAAAATAGGTGGGTCAGGCCCTGAAGCTCCTAAGGACTAGGGCTGCAGCGACCATTGTGAGGAGGAGTATTATCCAGCCGCTGATATGGTGTATGAGTAGTAGCTGCCTAACCTGGTCAACGAAGGCTAGGTATAGCCCTATAACTCCCTGTATAGTGATCAGGGCTATTATCAGCATAAACACCTTCTTCACCAGCCCCGTGGTCCTTAGGAAGGGTATATGGGCTAGGCCCAGCAGTATAACCGCCAGTGTGATGTGTAGGTGGAGCCCCCCAGTCCCAAACATGAACATGTTGAGGCCTATATAGACCTGGACAGCGGCCAGTAGTACTATCAAGCCCGAGATGGCCACGACCCTGTTCATACCAAGGATAATAACGGTGTTATAATTTAAACTGTTCTAAATCCTGGGGTACATACAATTCTATGTGTATCTATGTGGGGTGTCACGCCTTGGATACCTCCTTCGAGATACTCACCAGGGATATCCATGTCCTGAAACATACCGTCAGGACTGGGTGGCTGGAGGCTGGTATCTATAGGGGTGAGTCGATAGCTGGGCATATGTACCACGCAGCCGTTATAGCCCTCGTACTTAGGAGGCGGTCAGAGATGGATGGTGTCGACTGGGGCCGGGTTGTGGAGTATTGCCTACTACACGACATGGCAGAGGCGAGGGTGGGCGATGTTCCAGCTCCTGAGAAGACTGATGAGGATAGGAGGCGTGAGGCTATGGTTCTCAGCGGGATGCTTAGGGAGCTGGGCATAGACATGCCTGGTGGGATGGATGACGGCTCTCCGGAGGCGCTTCTATATAAGTTGTCTGAGCAGCTAGCAACGCTTCTACAGGGGTATGAGTATTGGAGGAGGGGTTTTAGGGATCCTAAGGTGATGGAGATCATCGGGTCTAGCCTAGGGAATGTGGAGGATCTCCTAGGTATGATTGGGGATGATGGTGTTAGGTCATGGGTTGGTATGGTTGTGGAGAGGGTAAAGACGGATATTCAAATAGAGTATCGGGGTAAATAATGCCTGTAATGAGTAGTGATGAGGATAGCCCCAACCCCCTCGCGAAGAAGCTCCTGGGGGAGGGGGTCTACACATGGTACTACAGCCTTAGATACCTGAGGCCTAGGGGGCCCGGCTACCTAGAGCCATGGACACCTGAGAGGGTGGAGACTGATAGGGGATGGGTGAATCCATATCTAACCCCTTCGGACGGGTTGGAGGCCAGGGTGGAGAGGCCCGGTACTGGTGAGAGGCTCCTAAACACGGTTTTCAAGCCCCTCTTCCGAGTAGGGGGTATCGATAAGTGGCCTGTTAGGAGCGGCCTTGGCTGGAGACTAGCCTCGAGATGGGTCAAGAAGAATCTCCGCCAGCCTGGGCCGCCTAGGGATGGATACAGGCCTGGCCCACCAGTGGAGCTGGAGACGGATCTACTCATCGTGGGTGCCGGGATATCCGGCCTCCACGCGGCTCTCTCAGCCGTGGGTAAGGGTGTTAAGCCCCTCATCCTCGAGATGGACTACTGGGTCGGTGGGAGGCGCCCCCTCTACAGCCCTGAGGATATGGATGGTTCAGGCCTTGAGCGGCTTGCAAAGGCTGTGGAGGCTAGGGGTGCCAGGATACTTAGGAGGACTGTCTTCCAAGGCTTCCATGAGGATGGTGTATATGCCTATGACTGGGGTGGTGAGAGGGCTGTATACATCAGGTATAGGGCCCTCATACTGGCTACGGGCTTCTATGAGAACCCTCCCCTAGCCGAGAACATAGATCTGCCGGGCTCCATGCCCATGGGCTCATTCCTAAAGATGGTTAAGAGGATGGGGCTGGAGCCTCCTAGGAGGATCGTCCTATTCGGCCTCGATAGGTGGGTCACGCCTGTTAAGGAGTTCCTCGAGTCGTTGGGTAGGGAGCCTATAGTGATAAGCTTTAACACCCTAGACCCGAAGAAGGATAGGGTTGGCTACCGGCTACGCCTGGAGGGCCGTGAGAAGGTGGAGCGTGTACGCTTCTGGCGTGGTGATGAGGAGCATGTCTATGAGGCCGACCTCTTCCTCTACGCCTATGAGATGACCGCCAACTCCTGGGTCTCGATGCAGACGGGGATGACGCATGTATATGTCTATGGCCTGGGTGGATACATACCATGGCACGACATCGAGGGGCGTACGGAGAGGGAGGAGATCTTCATAGCCGGGGCCTGTGGAGGGGTATACACCACGGAGTACGACGTCTATAGCGGGTTGATAGCCGGGTTATCAGCGGCCGAGTATCTAGGCATGGATGTGGAGGAGGATAGGAAGAAGTATGTAGCAGAGGTTAGGAAGATGCTGGATAACGACCCTATCTTCGACAAGTTGATGGGTAGTGTCTATAGGAGGGAGAGCGTGATACCTGCTAAGACCCGCCGCTTCTACAGCGATGAGGAGGATGTCATGGTATGCCCCTGCCTAGACGTTAGCCTAGCTGATCTGAGGCATAGCATTGAGAGGCTGGGATATGTGGATATAGACCTGATCAAGAGGTACTCCGGCCTAGCTACTGGGAGGTGTCAGGGGAAGATCTGTCTAAGCAATACGTTGAAGTATCTCCACGAGGTGCATGGAGGGGTCATAAGGAATCTCCACCATAGGATCAGACCCCCATACATGTCCCATCCACTAGGCATCTTCATGGGTGAGGGTGGTGAAGCGTAAGCATAGATACGACGTAGCCATAGTAGGGGGCGGCGTGATAGGCTTCTCCATAGCCTACCACCTTAAGAAGATGGAGAGGGACCTCGACATAGTTGTATATGAGAGCCGCTATCCGGGGCGTGGAGGCTCTACGAGGAATGCTGGGCACTTCAGGGTCCACTTCTGGAGCCGTGAGAACACTGTCTACGCCATTAAGAGCATTGAGATGCTTATGAAGTTCCCAAGTGAGACGGGGTGGAACCCCACCATCGTAAGGGGTGGTTATCTATGGCTAATCAATGATGAGAAGGTCCTGGAGGCCTTCGAGAGGTATGACAGGGAGATATGGCGTGGCCTAGGCGTTGGCGTGGAGTACCCCAGTATAGAGGAGGTGGCTCGTAGATATCCATACCTGAACCTCGAGGGCTTCAGTCACGCCGTCTATGCTCCACAGGATGGGAAGCTCCACCACGACATACTGGTATATGGATATATGGATGGGTTTAGACGTAGGGGTGGCGAGGTAGAGATCTATAGGCCGGTGCTCGGGATAGTAGTGAAGTCTGGCAGGGTTGTCGGTGTGGATCTAGGGGATAGGAAGGTGGAGGCGGAGCACGTGGTTGTAGCCGCTGGGGAGTATACCAAGGAGCTGCTAGACCCCATAGGGATTGAGCTGCCTATAAGGGCTGTGAGGAAGGAGCTCTATGTCTCTGAGCCGTATAGACCCTTCCTAGAACCCCTCCTGATCGATACTAGGGCTGATGCTGATGGCCTCTACATAACCCAGACCCTGAGGGGTGAGTTGATGGGTAGCCTGGACTATCCACATGTTGAGGGGGATCATAGCCATGGAACCACTCTGAGGCATTATAGGCGCTATGCATATCTCGCGGCTAGGCTCATGCCGATGATAGCCTCTACAACCGTTATGCGTGTGTGGAGCGGGAACTATGTCGTCACACCAGACAATAGCCATGTAATGGGTAGGAGCCCCGACTGGCCCGAGGGGCTATATGTAGCTACGGGCTTCAGTGGGCATGGTTTGATGATGGCTCCCTACACCGGGTACCTTATGGCTAGGCATATCCTGAAGGGTGAGGTTCATAGGGATATGGAGGCCTTCCTACCTACACGTTTCGAGAAGGGTAGGCTGATTGGGGAGAGGCTCGTCATCGGCTAGGCCTCTCCACCCCCAGTGGTATCCACGTATCTCGCTGTGACCCTCCTAAGAAGCTCCAGCGCCCCTTCATAGAGATCCTTGCCAGTCTCTATCTCTATACTCTCTAGGGCGTCGATCAACATCTTCTCTGCTAGGAGGCGGACAAGTATCTCTCTACGCCTCTCCCTCCCAGATCCATACCTACCAGTCCCGAGGATGAACCTGTAATGCTCCTCGATCGCATCGATAAGCTCATCGATCCCCTCGTCGAGGACTGCGGAGGTCTTCACGATCCTAGGTCTCCAACCCCTATGCCCCAGCTCACCAGCCTCGATGGCGAATAGGAGGTACTCCATCGTCTTGTTGGCTCCCTCACGGTCCTTATCCACCTTGTTGATCACATATATGTCACCTATCTCCATGACCCCTGCCTTGAGGGCCTGGATATCGTCCCCCAAGCCTGGAACGGTCACCACCACTATGGTGTCGGCAATCCTCATTATGTCTACATCTGCCTGGCCCACCCCGATGCTCTCTATGAAGACCTTGTCGTAGCCCAGCCTGCCGAAAACGTCTATCATCGCGACCCCTGCGAATGAGAGGCCTCCCTTCAACCCCCTAGTCGAGACGCTCCTTATGAAGATGTTTGGATTCGTGGCGTGCATCTGCATCCTTATCCTATCTCCGAGGAGCGCCCCCCTGGAGTATGCGCTACTCGGGTCTATAGCTACCACTGCGCATCTATAACCCTTGTCAGCATAGTGTGTCAGGAGCCTCGATAAGAGGGTGCTCTTACCACTCCCGGCTATCCCTGTTACCCCTATGACGTGGTAGCCCTCCCTCTCGGGTAGGCTCTCGAGGACCATGCTGGCTCCCCGTGGATCCCTCTCTACTATGCTTAGGAGCCTCCCAGTAGCCAACCTATCACCCTTGAGAGCCTTCTCGATAAGCCTACTATAGTCCATACCTACCAGCCCCTCCTCTTCCTCCTCTCCAGCCCGGCCTGTCTAATCATCTCCACTATCTCCCTTAGGGAGGTGCCTGGTAGGAAAACCTCCCTAACACCCATCCTCTTTATCGGCTCGATATCGGGTACGGGTATTGTTCCCCCTAGGAATACGGGGATGTCGTCGGCTCCATACTCCCTAAGGAGCTCCATAAGCCTCTTCATAAGGGTCATGTGGGCACCGCTGAGGATGCTGACACCTATCACGTCGACATCCTCCTGTATAGCCGCCTCGACCACCTGCTCAGGGGTCTGCCTAATACCTGTATATATCACCTCGAAGCCCGCATCCCTAAGGGCCCGGGCGACGACCTTCGCCCCCCTATCGTGGCCGTCCAGCCCCAGCTTTGCGACGAGTACCTTTATCCTCTCCGTCTCTGTTATGGTCATACCGGCTAATTATTATTGGCTCTAGGGGTGATAAGTCAGTATATTATTGGCTCGGTCCAGACGCCGTAGACCTCCTTCAAGACATTCATTATCTCGCCCTCTGTGGCGTATGCCTTGACAGCCTCAAGGATGTATGGCACGATGTTCTCACCCCTCCTCGCGGCGTCGCGTAGATTGTTTAGGGTAGACTCTACACGTGCACTGTCCCTACCCCTCTTGACCTCACGTAGCCTCCTGATCTGCCTCTCCTCCACCTCGTTGGGGTCTATGTCTAGAAGTGGCACGTTCCTAACCTCCTCCTCATCCTCCTCGGTGAAGATGTTCACCCCTACTATCTTCCTTATACCCTCCTCCACCTCCTTCTGGAAGCGGTAACTGGCCTCGGTCAGCTCCTTCTGTGGATATCCCTTCCTAACAGCCTCTATCATCCCACCCATCCTCTCTATCCTCTCGATGTATCTCCAGGCCTCCTCCTCGATCTTGTCGGTGAGCCACTCTACGTAGTAGCTACCCGCAAGTGGATCCACAACGTCTGCTACACCTGTCTCGTATGCTATTATCTGCTGGGTCCTCAGGGCGATCTTTGCTGCGAACTCGCTTGGAACCCTATATGGCTCGTCCAACGCGTTTGTGTGGAGGCTCTGTGTGCCTCCGAGCACGGCTGCCAAAGCCTCTATAGCTGTCCTCACGATGTTGTTGTATGGCTGCTGGGCCGTAAGTGATACTCCAGCGGTCTGTGTATGGAATCTTAGCCAGAGGCTCCTCTCCTTCTTCGCGCCGAACCACTCCTTCATTATCTTTGCCCACATCCTCCTCGCAGCCCTGAACTTGGCTATCTCTTCAAAGAAGTTGATGTGGCTATCGAAGAAGAAGCTTAGCCTATGGGCGAAGCTGTCGACGTCGTGTCCCCTCTCGACTAGGTGCCTGACATAGGCTATCCCATCAGCCAGGGTGAAGGCCAGCTCCTGGACCGCTGTTGAACCCGCCTCCCTGATGTGGTATCCACTTATGCTTATGGGGTTCCACTTGGGTGTGTTCCGCACGCTATACTCCACGAGGTCCATGGCTATTTTTACCGCCGGCTCTGGTGGGAAGATGTAGCTCTTCTGGGCTATGAACTCCTTCAACGGGTCGTTCTGTGTTGTCCCCCCGATCTTCTCCCTGGGTACGCCCTGCTTCTCCGCAACGGCGAGGTACATGGAGTATAGGATCGGTGCTGGAGGGTTTATCGTCATGTTGGTCGTCACCTTCCCTAGGTCTATCCCGTCGAATATTATCTCCATGTCCTTGAGCGTGTCGACCGCGACGCCAGTCACCCCCACCTCGCCATGGGCCATGGGGTCGTCGCTATCTATGCCTAGTAGCGTGGGGTAGTCGAATGCCAGGCTTAGCCCTGTCTCCCCATGCTCGACGAGGAACTTCAGCCTCTTATTCGTGTCCTCCGCCGTTCCGAAGCCGCTGAACATCCTCATCGTCCATATCCTGCCCCTATACATGGTGGCGTGGATCCCACGGGTATAGGGATACTCCCCGGGTAGGCCTATCCTCTCGAGGTAGTGTGTATCCTTTATGTCTAGGGGGGTGTATATCCGCTTTATCTCTATCCCGGACAATGTGGTGAACCTCTCCATCCTCTCGGGGTAGCGGCTCAGCGACTTGGGTAGGGTCTCCCTCTCCCACTTTTCAACCTTGTCCCTAAGCTTTTTTAGGAAATCCTCTCTATAGTCGGTCATCAATACAGTATATCGCAACTATCCAATTTAACGTTGAGGATTCCATGTGTATGCTGGGTCTAGACTATTAGTGTGTCGACACCTATATTGATGGCTGCTTCTGCCTGGGACTTGTCGGAGGTTATGAGTATATAGCCAGTCTTCTTGGATAGCGCAATGTACATAGCGTCATAAATAGTTATTCCCATATCGACAGCTATCTCGAAGGCCGTATCGTATATCTCCTCCTGTGGATGGAGCCTCACCATGAGATTCTCCCTGAATGCCCTGTACAGCCTCCTCCCCTCCTCAGGAGTGAGCTCGCCCCTCCTCACCCTTTTCCATATCGAGTTGGTAACCTCCTTTACCGCCAGTTCAATGGAGATACAGCCCTCCAGTAGGTATTGCCTAACCCGTTCCCACCCCTCCTCCCTATGCACATATTTTGCTAGGGCTGATGCGTCAATGACCCTCACGGTCCTCCCTCACGGATCTCTCTGAATAACCCTTCTCGGCTGGCGGGATATTCCTAGTAACCTCCTCGAACCTAGCTATCCTCTTCTCCAGCTCTATCCTCCAGGCAAGTTCTCTAAGATAGTTCTTGACGGCCTCGCTGATGTTTATGCCTGCCTCTTCAAGAATCTTCTTTACCCGCTCCTCTATCCTGACGCTTACAACCGTCATTCCAATCGTATATGATTGTGTATACAGGGATATAAACAGATTGTATACAGTGCATATGGACTGATAATTGGAAGCATATGCGCCTTCTGAGCAGTTAGGGAGAGGAGATATAGGTTGCTGGGTGCCTTCATATTATCATGAGGGTTTTCAACGAGGTTACTGGTAGGTATATCGAAGTCCCTGAGAATCCTAGGGTTGTGAGCCTCGCCCCCTCGATAACAGATATCCTGTACAGGATTGGTGCCTGGGACAACGTGGTGGGTGTAAGCATATATTGTAACATTCCCAGTAAGGCTAGGGAGAAGCCTAGGGTGGGTGCATATCTAAAGGTTATGTATAAGAGGCTTGAGGAGATGGAGCCGGACATCATATTCACCACTACAGGTGCCCAGAGGCAGACCACCTTCGAACTACTCGAGAAGGGTTATAACGTCTATCCCGTGAAGCTCCCAGTCTCGCCTGGCGGGATAATTGAGAATACTTTTGAGGTGGCAGGGGTGCTCGACAAGGTTGACGAGGCGGTGAGGACGTCGAAGAAGATGATTGCCAGTCTGGAGAGAGTCAGGGATAAGCTGAGCGGGAGGGTCTACTACGAGATAGACCTGGGCGGCCCGATAACGGCTGGGCGATACTCATATATCCACGCGGTCCTAGGGCATATCGGGCTTGATAACATCTATGGCTCCGAAGCCTCACCATGGATCCAGCCGAGCAACGAGTACGTAGCCCAGAAGAACCCCGAGATCATCCTGTATGAGTTGAAGCCGGGTGAGGAGCCTGACAGGGAGAAGGTGCTCAGAATGTTTAGGGAGAGGGGCTGGGACAATATAGAGGCGGTTAAGAATGGGAGGATCCTATTAATGGGTCCGGACACCCTCGCCCATTATGGCCCGGAGCTATTCAATACCCTCGAGAGGCTTGTCGAGGCGTTGGAGAAGGGGCTCGACTACCTAGAGTCGCCGCATAGCCTTACCTAGCCCCTCTCCCTCACCCATTCATACACGCCTTTTATGGCGAGGTCGACCAGCGTCTTAGCTAGGGGTATCTCCTCAAGCCTAGTATAGATACTCCTAAACTCCTCGTCCCCCGAGACCAGGTAGTCCTTATACTCATCCTCACTCCCAGAGTCCCTAGCAATGGATATCCACGTCTCCAGCGTCTTGATCAGCCTGCTAAGCTTATCCACCCCATCCTCGGCTATCCCGTAGTGGCTATAGTATAGTAGGCTGGGCCTATAGCTAAGCATCTTCTCCAGGCTCTCCATATAGCTGTCAAGCCTTGTGGGGTAGATCGTCGTGGGTATCACATAGTCAAGCTCCTCCACATAGATCCCCGCCGAGTCGCCGACGAAGATCCCCCTCGACTCCTCATGATAGGCGCTGACGTGGTGTGAGGCGTGGCCAGGGGTGTGGATCAGGGTAAGGCCATACTCCTCGAGTACATACCCATCCTCGACACCAATTAGGAAGTCCTTAGCAACTGGTAGGGGCTCCCCATACATCTCCGCAAAGCCGCCTAGGGAGGCTAGGGCCGTCTCCCATAGCCTAGCCGGATCGGCAACATGCTTGACCGCCCTGGGATGGAGATAGACATTTCCCTCAAGGGTTCTATGGACCTCGCCAAGCGCCCCTACATGGTCGAGATGGATATGGGTTATGTAGTAGTCGAGCGACACATAACCCCTCCCAGAGAGTAGCTTTAAAACCTTGGTGGACGAGGACCTTGGCCCCACGTCTACCAGGAGATCCCTATCCCCCTCTCCATAGACGAGATATATCGATATGAAGGGGATGTCGAGCCAGTCGGGGGTAGCGTCAAGTATCTCGATCCCATACGACATCTCGGACGCCTCATAAAGCATACCGGTCATCATCCTCAGGGTCAGCCGATGCAGACCCATTCATCGGCAAATAGAGTTATTCTCCAAGGCTGTATAATTAAGGATGGAGACCGTTTTATCACGTGGCTAGGGGTAATAATCCTTTGGTGGCGCCTGTGGAGACCATATACAGGCCTGGAAACGTGGTTGACCTGATCAAGAGGCTGGAGGAGGACCTATCAAATACGCAGAACATCAGTAGGCTTGGGAGGATACCGGAGCCCAGGGCGGGTAGGAAGTATAGGGAGCTCCTCCTAAACATGTTCCTCGAGAGTGGCTCAGTATTCGCAATCATAGTCGTGGACTATAAGGATGGCACAAGGAGGACATATACATTCTCCGGCAAGGTATTGCCCAGCCAGAGTGCGGAGACGCTCCTAGACCTACCAGTCTCGGCGGAGGGGCATGTGGTTGAGAAGAGGAGTGGGGTGACCAGGATAGAGGTCTACAACCCCTATGTCTTCCCCTCTGCAAAGGAGCTCTTCAAACTGATATCGGAGTTTGGGGAGAAGTATAGGGCTGCCGACTACGAGGTCTATATAGACAAGATGATGGAGAGGATCAACCTAGACACGCTTATGGATAGTGATGTAGGGGGATAGGCATAGAGAGCTTGGGGTCTGGGTGAACAATTTAAATAGGTGGTCTCAGTATTGTATAATACGTCTAATTAAAGGATTTTCTATCAATACCCCCCATTCTGAAACCACCCTTTTAGGGATTTCCCCTACGGAGGTGAGTGGTTATTATGAGGAGGAAGGGTCAGGTAACGGTTCAGGCATTGGTATTCCTGATAATAGGGCTGTTGGTAGGTGCTGCGATAGGCTATTTCGCCGCTCCCAAGGGAGATCCTACACTGCTGGATCAGCTCAACGAGAAGGATCAGCTCATCGAACAGCTGAGGAACGAGCTCAACGAGATCAAGGATCAGCTGGAGCAGCTCAAGCAGGGCTCAACGATAACGCTTAAGGTCTGGGCGATCGGACCAGACCCACCCTCAGAGTACAGGTACAAGAACTTCGAGCTGGCAGCGGATATACTCAACATGATGCTCAAGGATCTCGGCGCCAACGTGACTGTGGAGATTGAGGGTCAGTTCTTCGCTAGGCCTGTGGAGTGGGAGCAGTATAGGCAGAACTTCTACCAGGCCTTCGCCGCTGGTGAGGCTCCAGACGTATATCTGACTGGACATGAGGACATCGGCTACCTAGCCGCCAATGACTTCATCATACCGCTCGACGACTATATCGAGGAGTACTGGGACCTGATCTACTACGACTTCTTCCCGACACTCTGGAAGTCCGTTGAGTATGCAGGGCAGAAGTGGGGCGTCCCACAGGACACTGAGGCTAGGCCACTATACTTCAGGAAGGATGTCCTGAGGCAGCTAGGCTGGTCGGAGGAGGAGATCAACGCCCTCCCAGAGAAGATTAAGAACGGCGAGTTTACTCTGGAGGATCTCCTACAGGTCGCTAAGGAGGCTGTTGACGCAGGCCTCGTCGAGCGTGGACTGGTACACAGGGTGAAGGAGGGTTATGACTATCTACAGTTCTACCTAGCATATGGCGGCCAGCTATACAACCCACAGACAGGTAAGATGGTCTTCAACACGACTGCTTGGGGCCTCACGCTAGACTGGTTCTACAGGGCTGTCTGGGAGTATGGAGTGATAAGCCCCAACCAGTTCAGCGGTGACTGGGACGCCGACTTCCACGGACCATTCACAGAGGGTAGGGCACTATTCCTATCAGGAGGTACTTGGCACAAGGGTGAGTGGATAAACAAGGGCCTATTGACTGAGGAGGAGTTCATAGAGGTTGTGGGCTACGCCCTACACCCAGCGGCTAAGCCTGGTGGGAAGCCAGTCACGCTGAGCCACCCACTGGTCTACACAATCACCACACAGGCTAGGGATAGGGGTCTTGATAAGCTGGCCTTCATAATGATCACCCTGGTAAGCCTACCGACATTCAACAGTATCCACGCGGTCCAGAGTGCACACCTAGCCATCGCGAGGAGCCAGATAAGCGAGACAAAGTATTCCGAGGACTGGTTCCTGGCTGATGTGGCCTACATGCTGGAGTACACCACCTTCATACCGAACCATCCAGACTGGGGTAAGTATAGCAGGGTTGTGTTCGACGCCCTCAGAGCTGTGGAGACCGGTGACATGACGCCTCAGGAGGCTTTGGACTTCATGGTCAACGAGCTTCAGAGCCAGATCCCAGACTCAGTCGAATTTGTAGAGTAGACCCTCCACCCCCCACATTTTTTACATCTGGTTGTGGGGTGACCCCTAGATGTCGGATAGTATATGGCAGAAGGAGATTACGGCTGAGGATATATTGAAGGTCTTCGGCCTCCTGAGAAGGGGGTTCATATCCCTAGCCAAGTATATAATTGATCCGATTAGACGGTTCATATCGAAGCTTGGATACAAACTCGCCATCTATGTCTTCCTCGTCCCGAGCCTAGGCTTCATAACCCTCTTCTACCTCGTCCCATTCATACTCACCTTCCTAATCGGTATGACGGCTATGGACTTCACCTTTAAATGGGAGTGGGTCGGCCTAGCCAACTATATAAGGATCCTCAACGACAGCTTCGCACCCAAGATAATGGGTAACACACTATTCTATGTCTTCACCACACTTACACTCTTCAATGTCGGGATGGCACTAGTTGTCAGTCTAATAACCAACCATATCCCTGACCATATAGGCTCTGCGGTAAGAGGGATATGGCTACTTCCACGTATAACTCCCTCCACCGTCTATGCCCTGTTATGGCTATGGGCGGCTAGGGGTGAGGAAAACGCCCTTATAAATTGGTTCCTGACAGTTACCGGCCTATCCATGGTGATCCCCACACGGACATGGATACTTGATGATCCCTGGGTTATAGTCATATTGGTAAACGGCTTCGTAGGTACAAGCTTCGGCATGATAGTCTTCACAGCCGCACTTAAGAGTATCCCTGAGGATTACTATCGCGCTGCTAAGGTTGACGGGGCATCGACGTGGGATATCATAAGATATGTAGAACTTCCAATGATTAAGTGGCCACTCCTATTCGTTACAGCCTACCAGACTCTCAGCCTACTAACAAGCTTTGAATACATACTTATTCTGACTGATGGTGGACCCGGGCTATATACGACAGAGGTTTGGAGTCTCTATAGTTACCATAAGGCATTTAGATCCTACGGTGGAACGGTCGAGATCGGTTATGGCGCTGCCCTTGCAACGATCCTCGTAATCATAGGCGTAATAATGTCGCTGATCTACTGGAGAGTCTTCAAGTTCAAGGAGATGATGGTTGAGCCCAAGATAGAGGTGTAGAACCATGGCAGGGATAAGAGAGTTGTTAGACCGTATATGGATCTACATAGTGACGGCTCTACTCGTGGTTCCAGTCATCATCCTCTACTTCTACCTAGGCCTGATAAGCATAGCGGAGGATATGGATGGTATATTCCCCACAGGCCTCACGCTGGACCACTGGTTAGAAGTGTTGGATGGTAGGATACCAATTCCCGGAGCACAGTATGAATATCCAAACCTATACCTCGTAGCTCTCAACACATTTGTTCTAGCCGTGCTGGTGGCCGGGTTGGAGGTTGTAATATCTAGCCTAGCCGGCTATAGCCTATCAAGATTCAAGTTTAGAGGCCGCTCTGCAATCCTGACGATGATACTTATCCTACACGCCTTCCCCGGAATAACCCTATTGATAGCACTCTTCTTCGTCCTAAACTACCTTGGGCTATACAACTCTTTGATAGGAGTAGTACTCGTGAAGGTTGCGCTAGACCTCCCACTGGGCATATGGATCATGAAGGGCTTCTTCGACGGTATCTCCTGGGACATGGAGATGTCGGCATTGGTTGATGGCTGTACAAGGCTCGGCGCGTGGTGGAGGGTGGTCATGCCCAATGTCAGGAATGGCTTGATGGCAGTACTGATATTCGGCTTCCTAAGCGGATGGGCAGAGTTCATATATGCACTAACATTCATAGCTGAGCAGAGGTTCTGGACATTCTCCATGCTGGTCTACGCCTTCACCACGGGCGAGTATAGCTACACCAACCCAGGCATAACCGCCGCGGTAGCCATAATCTACATGATACCAGTCATACTCTTCTTCCTATTCGCCCAGAAATACCTACTCAGGATACAGCTCATAGGTAAAGGAGGAGCCTAGCAATTTAACACTCATCCCTGGATGCTCAACAAATGTAAAATTCTCGGAAGCCTTCTACTTGAGAACTATACATTTATAAGTACAACATAAATACTATCTTTTTTATACCCGCTTTGGGGGGTGGCCATGAGGATCTTCACCTACCTACTACTGTTGTTCATCTTACCCCTTGTGGCTCCCCTTACCGGGATTACGAATGTACAGGCCGTCGCCTGTGATGTGCCGACAATGTATCCAGATGTTGACGCTGCGTTGGCTGCTGGATGTACGATAATCAACTTTGTTTCGGATGTGTTTGAAGATTCTGATGTGACCTTCTCTACGGCGTCTGGTGGTCAGCTGATATTTAATGGTAATGGATATAGATGGATACACACGGATCCAGATCCTCTCGTTTCAATAACATCTACTCTATCACTTCTCGAGGTTATATTTAGAGATATTAGGATTGAGATAGTGGGCGGAGCACCAATAACCTGGTTCATCACTATTGATGGCAATGTTGATGTGTCTATGTACAATGTGGAGTTTGTCTCCACGGTGATGAGCAACTTTGTTGGGTTCACATTTATAACTGCTGTCCTCGGTATGGATCATGTATTCAACTTTACAAATGTCTCGCTGACAGCCCCCACACCACTCCTGATTTCGACTGGGTTGGGTGTTTGGGCTCAGACTAAGGTTTCGCTCTTCATCGCGGTAAATATCACATCTGAGGGTGTGGATAACCCTGTTTCCTTCTTTTCGTCGTCGGGTGGTGTAGATAATATATATGTGGAGAATGTAGTAAGTGATGGAAGAGTCTCTGTAACGGTTTTCAATAGTTTCTCCCCTATCAATGTGTATATCAACAATGTATTTGCATATTACACCGATTATTTCCCTCATGCTGTACAAGTATATGTTGTCCGTGGAGAGCCTAACATCAATGTATATAACGTCGTGGCTACTGGTTACAGATCGGGAGGAGTAGTTATAGCATGCTTCTCCTGCATAGCGTCTATAGATGTGAGAAATGTCTGGGTTGACTCCACCAATAACTTCGGGGAAGCCATATTCATATTTTCATACAGCTCTCCCGCATATCCTACGCTGCGATCAATGACCGGAACAGTATCCAACATCTACGCTAGATATCCCCTATTTTCCTTTGGGATAGGAGTATCGATATCTATAGCATCGACTAATAACGTAATAAATATAGATAACTTGACTTGTACGACTTGTGACTATGGGGTCTATATATCGTCAATCCTCTCGGCTAACGACACAATATCCATTTTTGATTCCCGGATCAATGCCAGAAGAGGGGGTATATCAGCCATATCGACTTTCTCATCAAATGTAACAATTTTCGTGAAGAGAGTGAACACATCTGTATTCCCTGAATGGGACGGGTCCTTTGTGGTTCGTAGAGTATCTGGTAGTGATAGGGCCAACATAAGTGTATATGCCGATTGGTGGATAGTCTCTGACGACCCAGGATTTGACTTTAATTTTGAGGTACAATCCCCCTCCCCAACTGCAGACTTCCCAGTAAGGGGAGAGTTTAGGTATAGCAAGGTCGACAGGGTCTCACTAAGTGACTATACAAATGTCAACTTTACAGAGACGGTGATGGAGGAACACCTCTCAACATTCGCACCAACAGCTATTTCATACTCTAAATGGACGCTTAGGGTCAATGTAATTAGTAAATTTACAGGGGCACCCATCCCCTTCTATCCTGTTGAATACTACCTAGATGCCTCCAGCCTAGCATCTATCTGGACCAATACCTTTGGACAAGCTTACTACACGTTCTTCTACCGCCTAGGTGACGATCCAGTCACAGAGCTGTTGAGGATCGGAGTGTCTGCTGAGGATCTACCCATATTCAACCTGTTTACTGATCTTGGTATTGATCGGACGATACCATATTGGTATGATGATGTTACGCTTATGGTGGAGTCAATAGGGCTGGTAGCCAACGGTTTTTCACAGGAGATAGGTACTGCGACGCTAATCCTTGGTCATAAGAGGGCTGTGCTGTATGGATACTACTCCATCAATCCTGTAAACATATCCGACTATCCATATAGTAGTAAGGTAGAGATAATCATCACCTCGGTATCGGCATCTCCGTGGTATACCGTTATCCGTGGATATATGAAGACACCCCACGGCCTTGTTGAAACTGCGATTTATGTTAACATCATGAATAGGCTTGTGTGGATACCTGGCCCCATCCGCTTCATGGGCTGGTACTGACTACAACCTTCTCCCCTTTTTTCCTAACTCAACCAAGTGATGAAGAGTTGCCTATGCACCCGGCCATATAAGGGGTTTATTCACGTTCATTGCCACTATACATCCGGGTAATATTAAATATACCGTGTTATACATGATTCAACTTACATGGGGAGTTGGTGGGGGTGAGTCATATGACGCGGCTCATCCCCATCGTTCTAATAATGGTTTCAGTTATATTTGTCCCAGCGCTTATCACCGAACCAGGTGTGGCTCTCAGCTGTGACGTTCCAACGGATTATCCAGATGTATCCGCCGCGCTGGGTGCTGGATGCACAGTCATCAACTTTGTCTCGGATGTTGTGGAGGACTCTGATATTACACTTAGCCTTACTGGTGGCCAGATAGTTATTAATGGGAATGGTTATCGCTGGATCTATAATGACCCGTCGCCCTCGGTATACATCTTCTCAGGCCTGGCCACGCTCGACTTTGTCATCAGGGATCTGGAGGCGGTGATGGCTGGTGGGAACCCGACGAACTATTTCATTAGTCTCATAGGCGACGTGGATGTCAGGGTTGAGAACTTCAGGTTTACAGCTGTCGCTCCAGGAATCTTTGGAGGACCATTCTTTATACGTGTCTATGGGGGGACTGACCACGTATACAACTTTAGCAATGTCGTGATAGACATACCATTGGCGGGCTACGCCTATACGGGTATCTACCTGATGTCCCAGGCCGATGCGAGGCTCTTCCGGGTCGAGGGGTTGGAGAGTATTGGCGCGGGGACAACCATCTATCTATATTCGTCGGGGTACCCCCTAGACGTCTATATCAGTGATGTAAGGGCAGACGGGTTGATAAGCCTCTATGTGTTGGACAGCTTCGTAGAGCAGAGCATAGTGGTACGGGATGTGGAGGCGATATACACCAGGTTCGCGACCTCAGGAATACATATCGCGGTGTCTAGGAATGAGCCGAGCATAACTGTTTCCAATGTAGTGGTTGAGGATGGTAGGACTGGTGGCGTCACGGTCTATGCCTTCGAGAGTAATGCAACCGTGCTTGTCGAGGATGTGAGGCTGTCCACTTCTACGAATAATCCCTGGGTGGTTAGCCTATATTCCTACGGCCCCACCCCATTGACGACACCAGTGGGTATGGATGCGGAGGTCAGGAATGTCTATGGATCCTTCCCAACGACCACCTTCGCGAGGTGTGTCAACATAGTTTCTAGGGACACGGTGAATAGTTTCTCCGTATCGGGGCTGAGCTGTACCGGCGCATGGTGGGGGCTATACCTAGAGTCTTGGTTAACCACGTTTAACCAGCTAGTACTGAGGGACGCAACCATATCGGCTGTCTATAGGGGTGTGGAGATTAGGATGAGTCACAACGCTATGACCAATGCCAACTTCAGTGACATCTATACATCCGTCCCGACCGGTATAGATGCACTCTTCTACGTCAATAAGTTCCTTGTCAGTTACCAGGCCGAGATTAGGCTGGGCATCTATAGATGGTTCGTAGATGACGATGTCCTCATAGACCTCGCCTTCAGGGTAATCGCATCACTAGTGCCTGGGCAGATCGGGATTAGGGGTGAGGTCGCATATAGCGTTGTGGATAGGGTGTCACTCAGCGACGCCACATATCTAAACTTTACTGAGACCGTTATGCGGGAAGACCTCTCAATAATCTCGCCATACGCCACTTCCTACTCTAGGTGGACATTGGCCGTGGAGACTCTGAGCAACTATCTAGGCGCTCCAGCCCCATTCATCCCCGTGGATTACTACCTAGACGGTCTCAAGCTAGCCACGGTACAGTCCTCAATATCTGGCCTGGCACTATACACATTTGAGTATAGGCTTGGTGACGACCCGGTGACGGAGCTTCTACGTATAGGGGTGTCTGGCCCAGGAACCTCCATCCTAAACATCTATAGCGACTTGGGGATAACCACTACTCTCCCATACTGGTACGGAAGGATCACGCTTAGGGTTGATGCTATTGGGCTGGTGGCCAACGGCTTCTCACAGGAGCTGGGTGCTGCGAGGCTTATAATAGGCGGTACCAAGGCGTATCTATATGGATATTTCTATGAGGTGCCCATCGATCTAGACTGGTCCAGCCCCTCCACGAGGATAGAGATCTATATAACCGAGGTCAGGGGGTCTCCATACTACGCCGTTCTAAGGGGGCTTATGAGGATCGACTCTGGATTGGTGGAGACAGTTATCTATGTGAATATCATGGATAGGACTGTCTGGATCCCAGGGCCTATACGGTTTATTGGCTGGTTCTAGCCATCCCATCCCCCTTTTTCTCCATCCTTATATCTAGGTATTCAAGGCCTAGTAGGTTCGCTATCAATGCCTTGGTCGCCTCGCATAGTGGGCATAGTGTGCCATAGTCCTTTATAGATATGTAGGTGAGTAGTAGCCCGAGGAGTAGCATAGGTATGAAGACTGAGACGGCTATCTTACGTAGCTTGGTGTCCTCCCTCACGCTACCCAGTAGATATAGGATGGATGCTAGGAGTGGGAAGACTGATATTGGTAGCCCGCTTACACGTGAGAAGGGGGTTGCGAGTAGGACTTGACATCCCCATCCAGGTGTGCATACCCCCGTCTCACCCCCAAGCGTCTCTAGCGTGAGGAGTATAGAGGTTATCCATATGCCTAGCGCGACTAGCTGGGTGGCTCTACTAAGCCCATTACTCCCTCTGTAGCTCATCGATGACGAACCTTCCATCCCTGTATATCAGGTCTCCATCTGCATATACCTTGGCCCCCTCCATGTTCTTCACCATATCCATGTGTATTGAGGACTTGTTCCTACCACCTGTGGATGGATATGCACTGCCTAGGGCCATGTGCATCGTGCCGCCTATCTTCTCGTCGAAGAGTATATTTTTAATCGGCCTGGTAATGTCGTAGTTTAGGCCGAAGGCGAGCTCCCCAGGTATGGAGGCACCATCGTCGACGCTGATTATCTTCTCCAGGTATTCCTGGCCCTCCCTCGCCTTTGCCTCCACGACTCTCCCCCTCTCGAACCTGAGCTTCACACCCTTAATCTCCATGCCTCTCCATAGGACTGGTATGTCGAAGTATATGGTTCCCTCGGTGGCGTCTTCATGAGGGCCTGTGAAGACCTCGCCCCCAGGCATGTTTTTACGTCCATCGTCGTTTATCCATGCCCTCCCACCGACCTTGAAGGTTATGTCTGTCTCCTCCCCCACTATGCGTAGCTCATCCACCTTCTCCAAAAACTCCCTGATATCCTCCTGCCACTCCGTCTGTCTACGCCACTCCTCCACGGGGTCTGGCCTGTGGAGCTTGAGCGCCCTCTCCACGAACTCCTGGAACTCTAGGATAGACATCCCCGCCTCCTGAGCCATTGCCCTGGTTGGGTATGCCGTGACGGTCCACCTGATCTCTCCCCTCCCATCCCTCTCGAAGAAGATCTCCACGAGTCTTCTCTGGGCCTTGTTCCTCCTCTGTATCTTCTCGGGTGGTATGGCGACCAGCGGCTTTGTATGTGTACTGGATATGATGGAGATCCTCACATCCATCTTCTCTGCTATGTATTCGTCTATTGGTGAGAGGTAGTCGAGGAGCTCGTCGGGGGCGTATCGGTAGAAGATCTCGGTCAGCTCCTCATCCCTCACGTTGAATCTTGGGTAGCCACCTCTCTTGACCGCCTCCTTGTAGATCTCCTTCACTAGGGGGAATGCCTCTAGGCTGGCCCCAATATAGACCTCGTCCCCTGTACCTATGGATACGCAGTAATCCACTATCAGCTGGGCGAACCTGTTGAGATCCATATGTATAATCCTGGTTGGATGCTAGGTATAAATCTGTGGTTATTCCTGTATACCACTCTAGCCAGCTATATCCATAGCTCCTTCGTGGCGCAGCGTATGCCTCCGCCACCCGCCTCTATATGCGGTATCTCCACCTCGACCACGTCGGCACCTAGGTCCTCGAGGAACCTGTTTGTCTCCCTGTTATAGCTGTCCACCAGGATCTTGTCCCCACCTAGGTTGAAGGCGTTGACCATGGTTATCCTGCTGGCACCCTTCCTAGGAGGCTCTATCATGTTGTATCCCTTCTCGGTTAGGAGCTCCACCCCGTTGTGTATCCTGTACTCGCCCCGCTCCCTGTCGTATTCTAGGAAGCTGTATAACCCCATCCGTGAAGGGTCTATTAGGAAGGTTCCGCCGTCCAGCTCGATATACATCATCACCACGTCTAGGTGTACGGCTCCCGTCTCCCAATCATTTATATATGCGGAGATCGGTACTCCAATGAACCTTACATCCCTAGGGAGTATCCTGGAGAGGCTCTTGAAGGCGGGTGGGTTTGTGCCTCTTACACCGACCCCTGTGAAGACTGTGGTCTCACCATCCATATCCACGACTATATAGTTCCCACCCTCTACGTGGGGCATGTAGACCCTTCCCCAGACCTCCTCTGGGCTCACGGCGTATATAGGGTCCAGCCCGAGCTCTCTATAGATCCTTATCAGGACGTCCTCCTCCCCCTTCCTCAGGTGTAGGGCCATTAGGCCTATTATCGGCTCTCGCCACCATGTAAGGCTCTGGTCCCTGGCGTAGCCCGTCTTGGGTAGGTTCTCAGGTATGTCCACCTCTATTAGCCTCCCACTATATATCTGGCTGACCTCTTCGTAGATACCCTTGTCAGCGGCTATTACAGGCTCTACACCCTCGCCCCTGAGAGCGTCGGCTATCCTTAGTATATCCTTCATCCAGCCCTCGGCCGTCGGTGTCTCCTCCCCAGTATGTGTCCTGCTCCTCCATAGCCAGCCCCTCCAGTCAGTCCTAACCCTGCTGAACTGTCTCTCCGATGGGAGTATGAGTAGTGCTGCCTTCTTAGGGTCTGTCTCGGTGTGTATCGGGCCACGGCTCTCCATCCATCTACTCAGCCTCTCGAGGTATCTATGTGTCTCCTCCATGAGCTCTTCTGGGCTGGATGGCCTGTAGAGCCTGTAGACAGTGTATAGTAGGCTGTAGACCGATGGGTCCATCCCCCCGATATCTATATACTCCTCATACTTCAGGGGGAGGGGCGACTCTACCCCCTCGATCCTCTTGATAGTTCCCAGTGTGTCTAGGAATTTCTTGAAGGCTTCCTCCGGTATCCCCCTCAGTTCTCGTGACATTCCACACCCTTTATAGCTATAACCACAATTTAACTCGGAGTCTATAGGATGCCCATATTTTTGAGTATTCTCCGTGTTGTTGGGCTGAGTAGCCTCTGTATGGTTCTCGGGCTTATCCTCCTCACATCATCCCCGCCCCAGGTTACGTATCCCGTCGGTCCATCTTGATACGAGAATCTCTCATCCAATAGGTCGAGGGGTTCCTCTCCACTTATCAGCCTCTCCTTAACCATGTGATAAGCCTCTCTATATGGTATGCCCATCTTTATAGACAGTCTAGTAGCTATCCAATGGGGGTATATGGTGTAGTCCTCATATGGCGTTGCTATGCTGGTCAATAGATTCTCAAATATCGCCTTCGTTGATAGTATAAGGTCAAGAGAGGTCTTAACAACCATGTGTTTAAACTCCTGGCTGGTTCTCTGGTACCCAGTCATATCACTCTCTAGTGCAGATGCGGCAGCCGATGAACTAGCTGCATATAGCCTCTTTGCCTCTAGTATCTCCATTAGATCTGGGTTCTCCTTATGTGGAAGGGCGCTGCTCCCTGTGTGGGCCTCCTCGGATAATCTGAAGAATCCTTCATCCTCCAACAGGTATATGTCCCTCGCCATACGGGTGTATAGGCCTAGTAGTCGTGAGGCTAGGTAGAGATGTCTTCTTATATGCTCCTTTCTACTGTTCACGGCGTCGAGTGTTGTTCTGTGGCTATGTCTAAACCCGAGCATCATAGATGCATGTCTCCATACTATATCCATCTCCCCTGATATGCAGCCGGCTATTGGACCGCTTCCCATCGGGGAGGTCATTAATAGGTCTGTGAAGAGTCTTAGCTCCCGGAGTATCCTGTCGAGGGTTTCTAAGTATGAGTCGTAGAGGCTATGATCTATAACTGAGTCGGCCCTGCGGTAATGGGTATAGACGGGTATTCTCTTAGCAACCCGATTCCTCTCATATTCGAGGGTGTCAACTACCCAGTATAATGAGGAGAGGGTCTGACTCCATATCCTCCTTAGATATAGCCTCTCAACAACGTTGACAGTCTCGTTCCGGCTCCTACATATGTAGGGAAAATCTATCTCCTCTGATAGGCGGTGCTCAATCAGGCTGTGGATGTCCTCATATTTTCTGAGCTCGTTAGGAGTTATACTCATCAGGTTTCTAAGTGTTTCACGGGCCTTCTCCAACTCTTTTTTTCCTAAGAGTCCGGCCTGATTATATCCTGCTAGGTAGGCATACTCTGTGGCTACTGCCTCGGGCAACATCTCTAGGTCTGCTGGTGGTACACCCTCTACATCGGTGTATGTCAGTAGCCTTATCAGGTCGTCCCTATCGATCTCCCCACCGGACCATGATACCCACATCTGTCTCGTCACCTCTCTAGGGATATCTCCCTAAAGCTTTTCCCAGCCTCTTCAACCAGCCTCATCAATGGTATTATGTCTTCGAGGGGTGTGGCTGGCTCTATCGATCCATCTATGACGGATAGGAAGTGTAGATGCTCATTCCTCAACGCGTCTCCCTCCAGTATGTATTCCTGGTGCCCGCCCGGGCCATATACCTCGACCTTCTTACCGATCATGTCGACATATATCTTCGTGTCCTCGATGAGTATGTCGATCCTCCTAACCATTGATCCGTGGATGTAGGAGCTGTATAGGTTGGCGTCTAGCTTCTCGCCTCTGAGCACTAGGTTTGAGGCCACTTCACGGCCCATGCTATCAACGACCCTCCATCCACTGGTATCTACCTTGTCGAGCTCCACGAGCTGTGAGAGTATGTGTAGGTCGTGGATGGTTAGGTCGAGGGTCACCCCTGTCTCGGGCCTCCTAGGCTTAGAGGTTCTACAGCTGGTGAAGACTAGGCCTCTGTCCATCACTCTTATGTATCGTAGCATGTGTACCACTGCTGGGTTGAACCTCTCGATCATTCCAACCATGACGGTGGCCTCCTTCTCCAGCGCCAGGCGATGCATCTCCTCCGCCTCATCTGACGTGGCTGCTGGGGGCTTCTCCACCAATATGTTTTTCACACCCTCCACAACCTCCCTGAAAACCTCTAGGTGTGTCGATGTGGGTGTGGCTATCACCGCTCCGTCAGGCTTGTCCTCCACCAGCTCCTCCAGTGATGTATATGCCCTCACCCTGTATCTCTGGGATAGCTCCGTAGCCTTCTCCTGGTCGATGTCGTAGATCCCCGATATCTCTACTAGTCCCCTCCTCCTATGCATTAGGAGCATCTTTAGATGGTTCATCCCCATGTGTCCAAGGCCTATCAAGGCTATCCTCGGGACTCTCCTACGGCTCGACATTATGCCCTGAGCACCCTGTGGAAGTAGGTAGGTGTGTAGAAGGCTGTCTTCCAGACCGTGTCTAGGGTTATGTACTCGTTGGGTGCGTGGGCCCTCCCACCGTTCCCAGGGCCGGTCGAGACTATGTCTACACCGAGGACCTGTGTGAATAGGTACATCGGGGCTGAGCCGGGCAGCCTGAGTACCCTCTTGGGTGTTAGGCCCATCTCCCTATAGACCTCCTCCGCCGCCTTGGTGGATGGTGAGTCTAGGGGTGTCTGGCTCCATGGATACATATCCCTGACATCTATCTCGACTAGTTCCTCGAGGCCTAGGTTCCTAATCATCTCTTTGAAGGCCTCCACGATCTCCTCCGGCCTCATCTCCGGGACTAGTCTAAAGTCTATCTTCATCCTGGCGTCGTGGGGGATGATGGTCTTTGTACCTTCTCCACAGTATCCGCTGCAGAACCCGTCTATATTCACTGTTGGGTGGAAGAAGATCTCCTCCACTAGCCTCCTCCTATCGGCTATCCTTATCCTCTCCACTCCATACTCCTCTATCACCCTCTCCGGGGGTAGTGCCTCCATGATCTCGTCTATGGTGGCGAGCTCCTCGTCTGTAGGTTCTCGGAACCCCTTGTATAGCCACTCGGGCTTTGGGCCTCCTAGTGGGTCTATCAGCTCCGATGCTATCCTGGCTAGTACTGCCGCTGGGTTTATTATGCCCCTGCTGTAGCTGCTGTGTATGTCGTATCTACTCGTCTTTACGTAGAGGTCTATGTAGATTATACCCTTGTTCCCCAGGATTATGCTGGGTACTCCACGTCTAAACTCGCTGGGTATTGTGAATAGGGCTGTCTCCGCCCCGCTGAGCACATCCCTAAGGTCCTCCACAGCCTTCGGCATGGATGGGCTCCCAAGCTCCTCCTCCCCCTCTATTATGAAGTGGATCTCGCCCGGTGGCTCGCCGCAAGTCTCTATGTATTTCTCCAGCCCTAGGAGTGAGCTCATCAATGCTCCCTTCGTGTTGAATGCTCCCCTTGCGATTATCCTGTCATCGATTATCCTGGCCTCGAATGGCGGGGCTATCCACTCATCCAGCGGCTCAACCGGCTGGACGTCGTACATGCCGTAGTATATCCCCTTCTCCCCACTCCCTATCCTGCCATATACGACTGGGTGGCCACCGTAGCGGCGGAGCTCCGCCTCGCCGCCGAGCCTATCTACTATGAAGTCTCTCAGGAATCTAGCGGTCTCCTCTATCCCCTCGCCAGTGGCTGAGATGCTGGGCATCCTAAGAAACTCCCTTACCTCCTCTATGAGGCGTGGCTCCTCACTCTTTACCTCCTCGAGGAATCTGCCGGTGTTCATACCGTATATATCTGTATGTCTACCTGGCTTATAGAGCCCCTGTTTATAGGGCCTCCCCGCCACTTAGATATTCTTATGGATATACTTGGCCTTGCTAGGAGGCGCCGTTCAGTAAGGCGTTTCAGGAGTGATCCTATCAGTGAGGAGGATCTCCGATATGTTCTAGAGGCGGCCCACTACTCCCCCTCCGGTGCTAATAGGCAGCCTTGGCGCTACATACTTGTACGGGATCCTGGGAGGAAGCGGAGGATCAGGGAGATCTGTGAGGAGGTTGAGAAGAGGTTCTATGAGAGGGTTCCCCAATGGTTCCTGGAGTTCGCCCGTTCCCGTGGGATTACCTGGAGGAAGCCACACCTGACGGATGCCCCCGTATTGATTGTGGTGGCTGGGTATAGGAAGAGCCCCCATTGGAAGGAGAGTGTATGGATAATGATTGGCTACCTCCTGCTGGCTGCGGAGGAGCGTGGTTTGGCTACCCTTACATATACGCCTTCAGACACTAGGTGGGCCAAAGAATTCTTCGGACTACCAGATGGATGGGGGCTGGAGACGATCATACCTATTGGCTATCCAGAGGAGGTGCCCAGCTTCCCAGGTAGGTATCGGTTGGAGGACCTTATATATAGTGAGGAGTGGGGGAGGAGGGGCCTATGACCCCGTCCCAAGCACCTTCCTAAGCTCCTCCACAGCGCTGGGATCCTCGAGCGTCGATGTATCGCCTATAGGCCTGCCCTGTATCAGTGAGATGATTATCCTCCTCATGATCTTCCCACTCCTCGTCTTGGGGAGCTTTGAGGCGAAGACTATCTTCTTAGGCTCCGCGATGGGGCCTACCAGGCTACGCACCCTCTCCCTAATCTCCTTCTCCAGCTCATCACTGGGCTCATAGCCCTCCTTCAAGGTGACGACTGCGAGTGGGACCTCACCCTTCACCGGGTCTGGGGCGCCTACCACCGCGGCCTCGCTCACGGCTGGATGTGTGAGTATGGCGTCCTCGAGCTCTATCGTCCCTATCCTGTGGCCCGCGACCTTCAGTACCTCGTCGGCCCTACCGAGTACCCAGAAGTAGCCGTCCCTATCGACTACTGCGTAGTCAGCTGGGTAGTAGATCCATACACCGCTGTCGGGGTCGCTGAACCTCCTCCAATAGGTCTCCACATACCTCTCGGGGTCGCCCCATATACCCATCAGCATCCCTGGCCAGGGTCTACGTATGACTAGGTAGCCCTTCTCGCCAGGCTCGGCTCTAGATCCATCGTCCCTAAGGACATCAGCCACTATGCCTGGGAGTGGGAGGGTGGCGCTGCCGGGCTTCAGCGGGACTAGTGATATCCCTGGTGCGGGGCTTATCATCGCGGCTCCAGTCTCTGTCTGCCACCAGGTGTCGACTATCGCTGCTGATGAGCCTCCGATCTTCTCGTAGTACCACTTCCATACATCTGGGTTTATGGGCTCGCCGACCGTGCCTAGTAGGCGTAGGCTGCTCAGGTCATGCCCCTCTACCCACTGGTCCCCATACTTCCTGAGGAGCCTGAGTAGTGTCGGGCTTGTGTAGAACGTGGTCACCCCATACTCCTCTACTATGCTCCATATCCTCCCTGGGTCGGGATAGTCCGGGGCGCCCTCATACATTATCGAGGTCATCCCATGCATCAATGGGCCGTAGACGATGTAGGTGTGCCCGGTTATCCAGCCTATGTCGGCTGCGCACCAGTATACGTCGCCTGGCCTCGGGTCCCAGTTCCACTTGAATACGTTGTAGACATAGGTCATGTATCCCCCTACACCATGCATGATCCCCTTAGGCTTACCTGTGGTTCCACTGGTGTAGAGTATGAAGAAGACGTCGGTGCTCTCCATCTCCATAGGCTTGACATATACCTTGTCTGGAACCTCCCTCAGGAGGTCGTCTAGCCATGCCTCCCTCTTCCCAGGCTCCAGACCTAGGCCCAGCCTCCTCACAATCACTATCTTCTCAACCTCCACCCCCAGCTCCTTCGCCCTGGCTACGGCCTCCCTCGCCCTCTCTACCAGGTTAATCGTCCTACCCCTCCTCGGGAAGCCGTCTGCCGTGACTAGGATCCTAGAGTTTGCATCTACGATCCTGTCTGCGAGGGCTCCGCTGCTGAAGCCTGAGAATACGACGCTGTGTATAGCCCCTATACGTGCCGCGGCCAGCATGAAGACGGGTAGCTCTGGGATCATTGGTAGGTATAGGGTTATCGTGTCCCCCTTACCCATGCCTAGGACCTCCCTGAGTAGGTAGGCCACCCGGTTGACGTATCTTGCTAGGTCGTCGTAGCTGATCACCTTCCTAGTGTCGTCCTCACCTATCCAGTAGTAGGCCACCCTCCCCCTACCATATGAACCGTGCCTCTCCAATGCGTTGAGGTTGATGTTCGTCCTCCCACCCTCGAACCACCTGTAGAAGGGTGGGTTATCACTGTTCAACACCCTGTCCCATGTCCTGCTCCAGACGAGGCTCCTAGCCCTCTCAGCCCAGAACTCCTCGATATCCTCGACGCTCCTCCGGTAGTAGTCCTGGTAGGCTCCTAGGCCGGGCCAGTAACGCTCCTCGAAGGGTAGGGCCTCCGACGACATGTTAGGCACCTATCAGGTCAATACACCTACATATTTGTAGGTCTCTCGCCCCAGTGGCTATGTATTAAGGTTTGTGCCTAAATCGTGGGGGTGTCAAGAAGTATATATGTATCAACGGTTCTATGGCGGCTAGTCGGTTGACGTGTATGGATATGTGGCTTGGATACCGGTGTAGAGACGTATATATAAACGTGTTGAGTTTTGTCGTTGAAAATAAGTACGTGTTTCTACTCATGGTTTAAAGGGCTATCTATATACCCCCTTATTAACCCGCATCTCAGATGGAATCTCGATTAGTAGGCGGGTGATCCCGTTTGGAGAGCCTCCTAAACTACTTCTTCGACGAGGATATCTACAAGAAGTATCTCTCCATGACGCCTAGGTCTGCAGAGGCCTACAGGGAGGCTTCTAGATACAATCCCGGAGGGGTGCATAGTAGCTATAGGTGGTTCCCACCATACCCATTCTTCGTCAAGAAGGGTGTTGGTAGCAGGATATGGGACATCGATGGAAACGAGTATATCGACTATGTCATGGGCTACGGGGCATTGATAGCGGGGCATGCCCCGAGACCCATTATCGAGGGGATCATAGAAGTTATCCAGGACGGGACACTCTTTACGATGCCCTATGAGCTGCAGATAAAGCTGGTGAAGGAGATCCTTAGGAGATATCCATGGATGGATGCTGTGAGGATCAGTAATACTGGGACTGAAGCAGTTACCCACGCCATAAAGATAGCGAGGATCGCGACTGGTAGGGAGAGAGTGATCAAGATCGAGGGTGGCTACCACGGTGGCTACGACGCTGTAAAGGCCAGTGAGTATGTCAGGCCGGGTGAGTGGGGCCCGCCGGAGAGGCCTAGGAGCGTCCTAGCACCAGGCGTACCGAGGGCGACGGCGGAGACCACCTACATAGTCAGGTTCAACGACCTGGAGAGCCTGGAGAACGTCTTGGCGGAGCATGGTGACGAGGTTGCCTGTATGATTATGGAGCCGATAATGATGAACAACGTCGGCCTGATCCCCCCTGAGAAGGGCTATCTAGAGAAGGTGGGTAAGCTCCTCAGAGAGTACGGGGTTATATGGATACTCGACGAGGTGAAGACGGGCTTCAGGGTGGCCTATGGAGGCGCCTCTGAACTCTATAATGTGAGGCCGGACATCGTCGTGGTTGCAAAGGCGTTGGGAGGTGGGGTTCCGATCTCAGCCGTGATCATGAATAGTAGGGTCAGGGGTGTTGTATACCCCGAGGGTAGATACGCCTTCGCCGGGACATATAATGGGAACGTCATAGGTGTGGCCGGCGCCTATGCAAACCTAACGAGGATACTCTCGCCTGAGGCGTACCGCAGGCTGGACAGGATAGGATCAATAATGGGTGAGGGTCTGGCTGAGATCATTGATAGGCTCGGCCTACCATTGACGGTGAGCTATGTAGGGAGCGCTGGGGCGGTGCACTTCATGGATAGGCAGCCACGCGACTTCAGGGATGTCATGACCAACTATGACTTCACAAGCTATAGACGCTTCTGGAGCATGTTGATGGTGGGGGGCGTCCTACTCAGGGGGCCGCCGGATGGCGAGCCATACTTCCTAAGCCTAGCCCATAGCGAGGAGGATGTCCAGACCACCCTTGAGAAGACGGAGAAGGTGTTGAGGGAGCTTGTGGATAGGGGGTACCTCAAACCCTAAACCTTTTTACAGAACTCGACAACGTCCTCGTTGAACCTCTCGGGCTTGTCTAGATAGGCGGGGTGCCTAGCATCCTCATATACCCTGAGCTCAGCGGTGGGGACCATCTCCTTGAACTCCCACATCTCGTCTATCGAGACGATGTCGTCCTTCTCTCCATAGATTAGGAGGATGGGTATCTCCCTCTCACTATAATACCCTAGTATGTCGCCCCTGGTGCTCCAGACGGGGGCGACGAGTATGAGGCCGGCGACTGGATACATCATACCATATAGCAGGGCCATGTAGCCGCCTAGGCTCGCCCCAAGGACTATTGGAACCCTATCACCAAACTTCTGCCTATAGAGCCCCCTGAGGAAGTTTATGTTGTCCTCCCTCGCCCTAGACTTGGTTCTACAGCTGGTCTTGGCGCCGTAGGGCATGTCGGGCGCTAGGTATGGGATCTCCTCCTCGGCCAGCCTCTTGAGCAGGCCTATCTCCTCCCAGACCTCATGGGTGAAGCTGTATCCATGTAGTAGGACGAGTGGCCTCCCATCAATCCTTAGGATCACGTATCTGCAGCCGTCGCCGGCCTCTCCGACCCTGGGCTCACTCGTCATTGAGACCCCACGCTCCCACTAGTATCCGGTTTGAGGGACAATATTATATACCGACTATACTGTTTAAAAATGGGTCTCACTGTGACTATCCAGGCTACGCATCATCCACAGCGGCTATAAAACGGTTTGGCCGGGGTGTATAAGTGGAGTGGCCCACAGGGTATATAGCTGGTTACACATGCCGTGGCGTATCCGTGGCAATGGATTTACATCATGTTAAGCCCGGTGTAAACCGGGTTTACACACATCTAGATATGCCACGTGCAATACACATTAAAAATGTCTTCAAAACCCCTGTAACAATACATGTGGGGGGAGAGATACATCGGTGAAACTATTCAGGAGGGTGAGGCGTGTCCATACATGGGTCTAGAGAACCATTACGAAAAATTTATTAGTGGTATGGAGGGGTTGTATAGATGAAAATGACTGGGCGGGAGGGTGGCGTGGGAAAGATAGTTGTAGCCATTCTGATTGTCATCATACTCCTCCTTGGGCTGGTCATAATAGGGAGTATATTCAGCGGTGATGGTGGAGACGGTGGAGAAGCCCCGGCTCAGGGGGAGGAGGGGGGAGAGCCTGGTGATGAGGCTGTTCAGGAGGGCCCCCTCACCTTCAACCTGACTTCTATACTAAGTATCCTCAGCGATGGGGATAGGCTCTACATATATGGCGTCAAATCCATCATGGATGAAAATAATACCCAGCTACTCCGGAAGGATCACTATATCATAACAATGTCCCTCTCCAGTGGTGAGATCCTCTCTGTAGAGAAGATCTTCGAGGTTCCCTCGGGTGAGTCCGACCCCATAAGTGGTCAGCTCGTCTCGGTCTACTCCAACCGATACGTGTTTGGAGGCGTCGCTAGGGAGAGGGCTTTAATACCATTCCCACTTCCACTACCCTTCCCCTTCATCTTCATCGAGTTTGGAGAGATCGATCTCTACTACTATATTGTCGAGCCCGGTAGGGGCGTCGTTATGCGTAACACCATAGAGGATATCAGGGGTCTAGGCCTAGGCTTCTACGGCGATAAATACCTCACCCTAGACATCGACTATGAGAAGATGAATATCATCCTACGTGTATATGGACTCGAGACGGGCTCAGTAGTCTTCGAGGCTTATCAAGATGCTTCCGACTTCTTCTACAGCCTCAGGCCAAATGATCCTAAGAAGTTGGCGTATGTCGAGCGTGGCGAGGATATGGTTAGGGCGGTCATAGTGATGTCCAGCGTTACCGAGCAGGGGAGGGGAGACATCTACATCATGTATGTGGAGATAGATCTAAACACATTCGAATTCATGATTGAGGGCTGGCCAACCAAGCTCGTATCAGCACCTCTTAGGCTGGCCTATGCAACGGCATATCTGGATGGGAATGATCTATATGTTTACTACTCATACGACTTCCTCGTCGAGGCCAACGAGACTAATACTGAGCTGTTTAATAGGAGGGACTACCAGGTCGAGAAGTGGGACCTAACGTCTCTAACCAAGGTATGGAGCATAGAGGGGATGTACACCAGGACGGAGGACAACGCTAGCGTAGGCTACGTAACCTCCATCTACCGTGACGGTGTATACTACGTCTCTGAAGCCTTTATAGCGGCCTATAGGGATGGTGAGGAGCTTTGGAGGAGGAATGGCTGGGGCGGCACTGGCTCAGCCCTCGCCCTCTTCATACCGGTAACCACCTATTACGGAGGGTACAGCTTCTACGAGGTCGGCGACAGGCTCTACATCCTATGGATAGAGAGGGCCGAGTCTGGTGGAGTCGTATCTGGTGGCATCAAGATGTACAGGGTATCACCCGATAGTGAGCCTATACAGGTACGTGTGAACTGGGCTGGGAGGGTAAACCCGTCATTCCTCATCAACTATAGGGGTAGGCTATACGGAATATTTACGCTCCAGGGCGGCACCCTAATCTTTGACGAGGTGAGGATCCAGGAGCCCTAGCCCCTAGACCTCCTCCTCCCTAAGCCTAAACACCATCCGTAGCCTCGCCCTAGGCCCCTCCGTCATAGGTGCCATCTTGGCCATGAGCACGTCTCCACGCTGCTCCACACCGATCTCTATCTCCACCTCGGCCTCCTCAAGGTCTAGGAAGGACTGTATCTCAACCCTTTCCTTACCCACCTCAATGACTTTCTTTGTAGCCGTCTTCGTGGCCTCAAGCCTGGCTGTGTTGAGTGCCTGTGCAATGCTCCTGACAATCTTGTCTATACCCTCTATACGTTCGGGGGTAGACTGTGGAGCGCCCTTAGGCTCGGCACCGCTGACCTCTACATCCCTGATATCAATCTCCTTAACCTCCTTGGGCAGGTCCTTGGAGGGTTTTGAGGGCTTGATCGGCTTCTCCGGCTTCTTAGGTATCTTTGGACCGCTCACTCAACAACAACCCCCTTATTGACGAGTGTGGATATGACGTTGGCCAGGCCCTCGCCTACCTCGCTCCTAGTCATCAAGACCCTAATCCTCATCCCACTCTCAGACCTGGTCTTTGTCGCTGCTCTGAAGACTGTGAAGAGCCTCTGGACCCCCTGCTCCTCCCTAGTGGTCACGACGTCCATGTATAGCTCGATCTCCGCCTTCTCAACACCTATGTGGGAGGGGTTGACCAGTGTCAGTAGGGGGATCTCAACCTTCTCCCTCCTCCTCTGTAGACGTCCCTCGTCGTCGACGTATTGTGTGGAGTATCTGAGGGTCAGGTATATCGGTTCCAACCCCTCCTCCGTCTCCGTGAAGTATCTACCCAGCTCCTCTAGGAAGGCTTCACGGGCCTGTGTATCCGCCTCCACGACGGCTCTGAGTATCCCTGCTAGGAGCTGGGCCATATCACCTGCCCGGACCACTTTTCTCTACACCTACTCTGTCTGGCCACCTCCTCCTTGGCCAGCAGGTGCTCCAACCTCCTGTGCACGTAGACCCTCGTTGAGTATGTTGAGCAGTATCCTCAGCCCCTCCGGCATCTCGTCCTGGACAGCCTTCACCCTTATATCGACCTCGGCGCTCCTGTCTATCTTGCTCTTGGTAGTCCTCTTTGAGGAGTATGATGCGTTAACCGATACTTTGAAGACCTTCCAGTTGGCCTCTGCGCCGGCTGAGACGGATAGTGACTTCTCTTTACTGTCAACCACGATATTCCTTATCCTGAAGCTGAGGTCAATATCCACCTCGCTGATCCTGATGAAGGGTATTGGGACCATCGTGAGGAACGGGACGGATATCTCCCTCTCAACCTCCTCCTCTTCACCCTCGTCGGTAACATAGGTGTAGCTAAACCTCATAGTGGTCATCCTTACATTCCCGTTATCATCTAGGCCGACCTCCTTCACGAAGCGTACAGTGGTCTCCGCTGCGAATGCCTGGGCCCTCACCGCTGCGTCGAGTGGCCTCGCGATCAGGACGTCGATCGGGAGGGATGCCAACTCATTACCGAGGTTGAAGCTCATGGGTAGGTAACTTCCTGTGAGGTATATTTAAGCTTTGGAAGAGCTGTTGTACGAATTAGGTATTCGGCTAAATTCTAGGGAGAGGATGTATGGATTTGGGTGTAGATATCCCTATTTATATTGATAGGCCTGCTATTCAGTAACTATCCATGAGGACACGTTTCAGGGGTAGGGACTTCCTAACCCTCATGGACTTCAGTAGGAGGGAGATAGAGTTCGTAGTCGAGGTTGCTATGGAGTTTAAGCGGCTGTGGAGCTCACGTGTCCCGCATAGGTCGTTGGAGGGCCGTGTGATAGGCCTCCTCTTCGAGAAGCCCTCTACGAGGACGAGGGTCTCCTTCATGGCGGCTATTGCGCATCTCGGGGCTACGCCGCTACAGCTGAATCCGAATGTTATGCAGCTCTCCCGTGGAGAGCCGATTAAGGATACGGCACGTGTCCTTGACAAGTATCTCGACGCACTGGTTATCAGGACCTTCGGCCAGGAGATTGTGGAGGAGTATGCCGAGTATATGGAGAACCCCGTTATCAACGCATTGACAGACCTTACACACCCGATGCAGGGATTAGCCGACCTCATGACAATATGGGAGTTTAAAGGGCGTAACAGGAGGGTTAAGATAGGCTATGTAGGGGATATATGGAACGTCTGCCATAGCCTAATGATCATCTCCAGCATCTTCGGCTACGAGATGTGGATAGCTAGGCCGAAGGGCTACGAGCCAGACAAGAGGATCCTAGACTTCGTGGAGGAGATGTCGAGGAAGACCGGTGCAAACATAGTCTTCACAGAGGATATCTATGAGGCATTCAGGGATGCAGATGTGATCTACGCCAATACATGGCACAGCATGGGCGGCCCGGAAATGGAGAAGGAGAAGAGGCTGAGAGACTGGAGGGGTTACCAGGCCAACCTCGAGACCGTCTCAGTCGCGAAGGAGGACTATATCTTCATGCACTGCCTACCGGGCTACAGGGGTGAGGAGATGACGGACGAGGTAATCGAGGGGCCGAACAGCGTCGTCTTCCACCAGGCGGAGAACAGGATGCATACTGAGAAGGCCGTCCTCTCCCTCGTCGTTCCCTAGCTACCCACAGCCTTTTTATCCATAACCAGCCTGTAGAACGTTAGGTAGCTCTTAGGGGCGTGTGGAAACCTCAAGTATAGCCCGTTAAGCTCATTCTTCCTCAGGAGCTCACCGATCCTCGTCTTCTTTAGTGCCGAGTCCCGCCAGTACTTCGAGACTATCTCGGTCAGCTGCCTCTTAGCAACCTCATACTCCGTCCTCGAAACATCCTTCAAATCCTTGTTGAATATCCATGCGGCGTAGTAGTAAACTATGTCTGGCTTATGGTATAGCCGGCCCTCCCTCTTAACCCTTAGGAGGCCGTAGCGTGTACGTAGACTTATCTGGAGCCTCTCATAGGCGGAGATCCAGCTCTTCAGGAAGCGCCACAGCTCCGAGAGCATAGGATCATCGATCTGAGGTTCGCTGACGAACTCGATCAACACGTTATACTCATCCATTATACGCCTCATAATGCTGAGCGCCCTCGACGCCTGGCCGGGGGGAGGCCTGTAGAAACGGGTCATGTCGTGGAGGAGTAGGAGATCCACCTCATGCTCACGGAGGTAGCTTAGGACCTGTTTGAAGACGGGCCTCTCCAGGGGGTCGACACTCCCAGAGATGTTCTCCTCGAATATCTTGACTATCTCGTAGCCCCTGTTCCTGGCATAGTCGAGGACCACCTGTAGCTGGGACTCGGGTGTCTGCTCCTCGGTGGATACCCTGCTGTATACCACCGCCTTCATCGGCCTCCCCACCTAGAATTCAGAACCCCCTAATGAAAATATTGGGCCTGTAACCCCCGTGTAGGCATGGGAGGTACATCGAGAGGTCTTTATTACAGCGGCGGTATAATCTCGTTATACATGGCCGAGTCGTGGAGCAGGGTCTACGGCAATGGGGCCACTGTAGTCCCCTCCGAGGTTAGGCATGCGCTGGGGATCGAGGTCGGGGATATACTGGTGTGGGAGGTCGATGAGGAGGCGGGCGTCGCAATGGTCAGGGTTGAGAGGGATATAGCTAGGGATGTGAAGATAACCCCCAGCCTAAGGGGTAAGTGGACAAAGAAGTTTATGAGGGAGTCTCGGCGGAGGTGAGGAGGGGTTTGGACAGCTCCCTGCCACTAGCCCTCTCACTGGTGGGGAGCATAGTCATACTGGCGATGTACTTCTTCTTCGGCCCGGTCCCACTGGTTATGGCCACCGTCTTCATAGGCTTCCTACTCGGGATGGCCAGTGAGAGGCCTAGGACGCTCCTCCTATGCCTAGCCGTATCCACATTTATACCCGTGGCTGTAACGCTGATATACTACCTGGCCCAGGACATGGTTGGTAGGGGGCTAAGCCTAGCCACCTCCCTACTCATTATACTGATACCCACGCTATGGATATCCTCGATGGTGATACACGTTATCTTCAGCCGGGCAATGGGCTAGAGGGGCTTCAAGATCTCTTTAAGGGGGACTATGATAAGCCTCCCGTCCTCCACATAGGCCTTGACATACTCCCCAGGCTCTATCCCCAGCTCCTCCCTCAGACTCTTCTTCAGGTAGATCTCGCCCCGAACACCTACCTTAAGGATCTCGACATCCATCTGTGTGACACCTCTTAACAATACTTATTGGGCAATATGTCATTGATAATATTACTTATAACACGGTTATTTCCTCGGTGTGACCCTTATATAGAGTGTCATGGTCACCCCGTGGAGACGGATCGATAGGAAGATATTCCCCGCCATGGGCGTAGCGGTAATATCCATGGTCCTAGGCATCCTGGTGGGTCTGCCCAGGCTAGTCACCATATACTCGCCGGGATACACAGGGGGGATAGTAGGTCTTCTACATGAGAGGCTCTACATGGTGTATGACTACCACTCCAGCCTCATAATCATAGGCTTCATCGCAGTACTGATAACTGTTGAGCGTATCTCCGGCCTCCCCAGGGGTGTGGAGATGTTTAGGTATATCCTCCTAATAGCCCTAGTATCCTTCGTATCGGGGACACTCCTACTCCTCGCCAACCGCTTCTTAGAGCTCGGCCTACCCGTGACCCTACTATCCTATCCACTCCTGCTTGGCACTCTCTCGATGGCCTATTTCTACATAGGTCTGAGGCGCTACACACCTTTCCCAAGCCTCATCCTGTTCCTAGCGGCATACCTATCCCTACTCCTCGCCATTCTCAACATGGTTCTCTTCCAGGTCCTGCCCTACGACCTCTATGGGACGATCCTCCTCCTATACCCCATACTCTTCATAATGGGTGAGAGGGTCGAGCTGACCAGGTTCCTAGGCGGCCCTGGGAGGCTACTTACGATGCTCTCCATAGCCTCGCCGAGCATCCCCCTCATGATCATGGCCTCCTCAGTTCTCGACATGCCTATGCTGGGTAGGGGCTACTACATAGTGGTTATGTCAGCCCTACTACTCCTACTCATCAATAGGGACTATAGGCTAAGGGGGAGTCCAGGGGTCGACCCATACCTCCATAACCATCTCATGGCCTCTTACCTATGGCTTGCGATCTCCCTGGCAACCTACCTCTACACCTCACTGTCACGCGAGTGGTTCTACACAGACATAGTGCTACATACAGCCGCACTCGGATATATAGGGAACATGCTGCTGGGCCATGCACCAATAGTCTTCAGAGCAGTCACCGGCCTAGACCTCGGGAGGAGCTACCTCGCAACCGTGGCGCTGAACATTGGGATAATTCTCAGGATACTCGCCTCCACAACGTCATATACAGGTGCGTTCGAGGCCGCCGCGATCCTAGCCCTGATAAGTGGACTCTCAGTCCTCGCCGTACCACCACTCAAGATAGCCCCTGCTATTTTCAGCAGGTTTATAGGCATCGTAACTGGGCAGTGAATAATTATGCCCCGCACAACTATCTAGTAGTGATGACTGGTGGGTCTTACTGGACAGGGTGGTGAAGCAGGGGGTGAAGATCCTATTCTTCGGCTGGGACGGTGTGCCACTCGGCGTGGCTAGGGAGGCGGTCGAGACTGGCTATACGCCCAACCTGGGAGACCTGGTCGGGATGGGTGGTATGGACGGTTTACTGGCGGAGCCACCTATAGTAACGCCGGCGAACTGGTATGCAGCGTTGACCGGGTATAGGCCTACGAGGCACGGCCTGATAAACTTCGTAGTGATAGATACGGACTATAGCCTACGATACATGTCGATAAAGGATCTACGTGTAGAGGGGGTCTGGGAGAGGCTCGGTAGGCATGGGCATAGAGGGCTCTACATGAACATTCCTATAAGCACCCCAGCACCAAGGGTGGAGGGTGTATGGATAGGGCAGGAGCAGGAATTCGTAGGCCCCTCCAGGCCGAGGCCGGAGAACATCTACCCAGCCGAGATCCTCGAGACCCTTAACAGGCTGGGCTATAGGATCGGATACCCATTCTACAGCGGTAGGCCTGAGGACTACTACAGGAGGGTGATGGAGGTAGAGGAGGAGAGGCTCAGAGCAATGTATGAATTGATGAGGCGTGGGGACTATACCCTACACCTCTACATAGCCATGACCCCCGACATCCTCCTCCACATGTTTATGGACGACCCCGACTACATGGAATACGTCTATAAATGCCTCGCGAGACTCGACACCTGGCTAGGCAGATATATGGATCATCTAGGGGAGGAGGCGGGCTACATCATAATGTCGGATCATGGACATAGGAGGAAGGACAAGCTTATAGACCTGCTGACGATACTGGCGGATCTAGGATATCTACAGTTGAGGAGGACTAGGAGGATAAGGGCAACATGGCTGAGGAGAAACCGCCTCGTCAGGAGGATATGGAGGATACTACCGCAAAGCATTAAAAGGAGGCTAAATGTGGGGATAAACCGTGTCTTGATACTCGAGAGTCCAGCGAGGGAGATGCAGACAATGGTGGACTGGGAGAGAACAGAGATATTCCCCCTAGTAAATGTAGGGGGTCTAAAAGCCAACCTGAGAGGCATATTTAGAAAGGGATTCGTAGACGCATCGGAACATGAAAAACTTGTAAATGAGGCTGTGGAGAGGCTTCGGAACCTGGAGGTGGACGGGGTAAAGCTCTTTAAACAGGTTATAAGCAATCCAAATCCCGAGCCAGACATCCCAGACATCCTACTAGAGCCAGATGAGAGACTGTGGTTCGCCTCAAGAGGCACGGGAAAGAAGCTATTCAAGCCCAGCCAGCCAAGCCTCTCCAAAGTAAACGATCTCAGAGCGATAAGGATAGCCCCATCCTTCCACATAAGAGAGGGGTTCTACGCATTTGGAGGGAGAGGGTTCAGGAAGGGATTAGGAGGGAAACTGTCGATAATGGACATAGCCCCCCTAATACTATACCTGGCCGACACACCCATACCCGAGGACATCGACGGAAGACTCCCAACCGACCATATAGACAAGCAGCTATTAAGAGACCGTAAGCCCAAATACACATCAGGGAAGACAAGGTTAAGGGAAAGGCTCATATCAACCCGGAGGAAACTCCAAAGAAGAAGCATGGGAAACAGATAAACACCAGGACCCACAGCCAAAGCACAAACAGCATATACCCCCGTTGGTAATCCAACGCTCATCCCCTACCCATCCACCTCCCAATGTCCCCACTTTTCCGTGGAGGCCATAGTAAATTTTAAATCATATAGTTTAAAACTAAAAAGTAAAATTAACTCCCGACATTAAAATCTAGATCGCCAACCCCCAATGGTATAATATTACCCACTAGGGGAGCCTGACACATTGGTGTTGGAAATGTTCGAAAATTTCCCATAGTTTTTGTTTTTCGGTTGATATCTACGGATATTTCGTGGCGGAGTGAGATAGTAGTTACTTTCTTATTATTGGGGTGGTGTCGATGTATATTTCTCGTGATCTATGTTTTTAGTACGATATTTTCCTGTTTTCAGGGTTTAATAACTGGTTTCCTCCAGTATTTTTGTGAGATCAATATTACACGACCCTCTCTTTTTCGCTTGACTCTAGACTTTACTCGTCATTCTTCGGAGTGTCTTTGTAGCTTAATGGCTTTGTGTGGCTGGATGTCCTCTGACAGGATTCCTAACTGTGTCATTTGATTCAAGTTCAATCCTAGGCTTTGTAATGCTCTCTACTATTCTTCGCCAAGGTATATCTTCGTGGTCATCGTCTCTACATGCTTCTCAGCCTTCTGGAGCAGTTTCTCGTCGTCCGTGACTAGTGTTAAGCCCTTCTCCATAGCCATGTATAGGTATGCCGCGTCGTAGACGGTTAGACCCTCATCCAATGCTAGTTGGTAGACCCTCTCCTCATGACCAGTTATCGATATGATCCTCATTATGTTGCTTAGGAGCTCGACAAGTATGGAGACGAGTTCACCCGCCTCCCCTGGTGTTAAGCCCTCCCTCCTCCTAACCATCTTCCACACAGTGTTGAGCGCTTCGTACCGTGCCAGGTCGAGTGTATAGCCGTTCACGAGGGGCTTTACACGCCCCCTCAGGAGGATGTTTATTATGGAGCTGGTGTCGAAGAGGTATCCACTCACCTCTCCCTATCCTCCCTGATATACCTAGCTACATCCTCATCCCCAGCCCCAGCCTTACCGGCAAGCCTCCTTGCACGGCTCTCAAGCTCCTCAGCCATCCTCCTCCGGACAGCCTCCTCCAAAGCCTCACGGATAACAGGGCCGGGACGTATACCATACCTCTCTAACAACCTCTTCAACTCCCTAGGGATCTTGGCGGACACAGTAACGTAGCCCAAAACGGTCACCCCCAATATACTACCAAAAGGTAAACCCACCAACAAAAATAAAAAATACACCCAAGCCAAACAACAATCAAGATCCAACAAACAACCCTTCCCAGTCTGGTTCTAACTCACATCCCGCCTCGTATCCCGTGTAGCCTCTGAGCTTGCTTTCAACCCTTCCTAGTCTGGTTTTAACCTAGCATTCATCTTCCTACCAGACATCATAGAGTATGTAACTTTCAACCCTTCCTAGTCTGGTTTTAACAGGATCTGTGATGCGACATGGTACGCTGATGCGAGGAGCCTTTCAACCCTTCCTAGTCTGGTTTTAACATAGTTATCTCGGCGTTGTTCGAGAGTTCATTGATGACCCTTTCAACCCTTCCTAGTCTGGTTTTAACTATTCTGATGGGTCTCCTAGGTGGAATCGGTCTCTTTTTGCGGAATGCTTTCAACCCTTCCTAGTCTGGTTTTAACATGGGCGAGAAGCCTTGCAAAAGACAGCCAAATAGAGACACTTTCAACCCTTCCTAGTCTGGTTTTAACATCGTGACGAAGATAGGCTCGAGTGGATAGTGCTATCAAAACTTTCAACCCTTCCTAGTCTGGTTTTAACTGAGCTCTGGTGTGAGGAGCACGGCGAGGAAATGATCGTCACTTTCAACCCTTCCTAGTCTGGTTTTAACTCTGATATGAAGTCGCCAGCAACATATAGGCTGTAGAGCTTTCAACCCTTCCTAGTCTGGTTTTAACCATGAGCTACCCCCCAGCGAGGTCGGGGGGTATAAGCTCATCTTTCAACCCTTCCTAGTCTGGTTTTAACCCCCATCATCACCAACACCATGAACCTAGTCATAGAGTTCCTTTCAACCCTTCCTAGTCTGGTTTTAACATATAAAAAGATAGGGGTGCTTAGATGGATGAGCCCTACTTTCAACCCTTCCTAGTCTGGTTTTAACGATGATCTCGTTGAGTGTCAGGGTTCTGAGGTAGTCTATCCTTTCAACCCTTCCTAGTCTGGTTTTAACATCTCTTCAAGGGCTTTTATGAGTTTCTTGGCTGTGCTCTTTCAACCCTTCCTAGTCTGGTTTTAACCGATGGCGTTCCCAGTGTTCACGCTGATCGTGGCGTTTCCCCTTTCAACCCTTCCTAGTCTGGTTTTAACACCGAGGTAGTGAAGAGAACGTCACCCCCACCCCCCAGGGACTTTCAACCCTTCCTAGTCTGGTTTTAACTTTGCCGAATTCACGGGGGACGATAGAGCTACCACGCAACTACCTTTCAACCCTTCCTAGTCTGGTTTTAACTTGGGTCTTGCTACTTTGACGGTTGGTTCGGTCTTTTTGCGACTCTTTCAACCCTTCCTAGTCTGGTTTTAACAAATATAGCTAAGAGGAGAAGCGATGCTAGGAAGACACTTTCAACCCTTCCTAGTCTGGTTTTAACTGGTATGGATGTCAGCGAAATCATGTCAAAATACAAGTCTTTCAACCCTTCCTAGTCTGGTTTTAACCATCGATCGAGGACGGAACTCAATAGGGAGGTGCAAAATATGCTTTCAACCCTTCCTAGTCTGGTTTTAACACCTGTGTGTTGGCCTCTGTATCCCTGTCGACCCTGAACTCTTTCAACCCTTCCTAGTCTGGTTTTAACGTGTTCTACATCAACATACCACTAGTCATCAGGGAGTGGCTTTCAACCCTTCCTAGTCTGGTTTTAACGCCCCGTGTTGCTGACGACTCCATAGACCGCCCCAGACTCCTTTCAACCCTTCCTAGTCTGGTTTTAACTCATTAGACTCATGTATGCTATGTAGTCCTCCATATTCCGAATCTTTCAACCCTTCCTAGTCTGGTTTTAACATGGTGAAGAATGAGTCACGGGATGTGACTGAGTTACCTTTCAACCCTTCCTAGTCTGGTTTTAACATGAATACGCCTCTAAACACTCGTTTTGCTCACAAGCAATCGAGCTTTCAACCCTTCCTAGTCTGGTTTTAACTATTCCTCAGACCACTTCTGAGGCTGGGGGGCTGGGTCTTGCCTTTCAACCCTTCCTAGTCTGGTTTTAACAATTTAACTGTGAGCATAAACTATCACGCATTTTTCGTGGCTTTCAACCCTTCCTAGTCTGGTTTTAACTTGAATCATGGGCGTCTGAGGACTTTGCAGCATGGATCGGTGACTTTCAACCCTTCCTAGTCTGGTTTTAACGTGTCGACACATATGACACAGTAATGTACATGATATATGGGCTTTCAACCCTTCCTAGTCTGGTTTTAACTCCTCACATTTACCTGATGTGTCCCACCGCTTATGCTGTCTTTCAACCCTTCCTAGTCTGGTTTTAACGGTAGAATACGCCATCCACCAGCCCAAGGTCTAGTAACACTCTTTCAACCCTTCCTAGTCTGGTTTTAACATGGTTATGGTGCTTGGGACGACTAGACTAATCGCCTGTCTTTCAACCCTTCCTAGTCTGGTTTTAACCTGTATGACCTTCTCGAGTGGTACTCCCTCTTCGTCGAGGAGCCTTTCAACCCTTCCTAGTCTGGTTTTAACCAGAATTATCCACCCAAGCGTTGCTTGGAGACCAGCAGTACTCTTTCAACCCTTCCTAGTCTGGTTTTAACACCGCCTACGCTGTCGCAAACATGCTCAGAAAGTACTTTGCTTTCAACCCTTCCTAGTCTGGTTTTAACTTGTGTTGATGTTGGCTGGGATGTTTCTGGCGCTTGTCTACTTTCAACCCTTCCTAGTCTGGTTTTAACTTTTAGTGTTGTCGATACGTTGTCGAGTATCCATATACCTTTCAACCCTTCCTAGTCTGGTTTTAACTGGTCTCGCTAAGCAACATCTACGTAAACGCAACAGAGATCCTTTCAACCCTTCCTAGTCTGGTTTTAACCTTTGACATAAAGGAGTTACTGGACCTGCTGGTAAAGTTCACTTTCAACCCTTCCTAGTCTGGTTTTAACACGGCCTGGAAAGTAGTGTGGAAGGAGGCGGCCTGGTGGCCCTTTCAACCCTTCCTAGTCTGGTTTTAACGATGATGTCATCCAGTACTGCCAGAGCCAGTACGGCAACACTTTCAACCCTTCCTAGTCTGGTTTTAACTGCCGAGTTTCCTGACCACAAGAGCTTTATAAACTTTCTCACTTTCAACCCTTCCTAGTCTGGTTTTAACCTCCGTCATAATATACCTTCTATATAGAATAGACAGAAAAACTTTCAACCCTTCCTAGTCTGGTTTTAACTTTGCGTTGATTAGGAGTGGCTCTATGTCTTCATCGTCAAGCTTTCAACCCTTCCTAGTCTGGTTTTAACCCGTGGGTTTTCTTCTGTTTCTATATAGGTATTTCTTGTGTTTCTTTTATTTAAGTTTTGTGTGTGTCAAACCTCTGATCCTGCAGGGGGTTTATAAAGATGTGACGCAGAAAAGTATTTAAACCCTTATAAAGGGGTTTTCCTGATCCGTGGCTATGTGTTCTTTCTCCTTGTTTTGAGTGCTGTTAGTTGGTGTTGGCTGTAGAGTTTTATGAAGCCTTCTGCCTCTTTGGGGTCTGGGTACCAGCCCTTGTCGTAGTCTATGAGCTTCTCTGAGTATAGGCTGTATGGGCTCTCCCTCCCCACGATGGATAGTCCGCCTTTATACACCTTGACCCTTACCGTCCCGGTTACATACTTGTTTATCGAGTCTATAGCCTTGTCGATGTGGCTCTTCAACGGGTCGATCCATAGCCCCTGATATACAAGGTCGCTCCACATGGCGTCTAGCATCCACTTCAGCCTGAGCTCGCCGGGTGTGAGGACCATCCTCTCAAGCTCCTTATGAGCCTCTATGAGGGTTAGGGCTGCGGGCGCCTCATAGACCTCCCTACTCTTGAGGCCGACAACCCTGCTCTCGATATAGTCTATCCTCCCATATCCATGGCTCCCGACCAGGCTGTTCAGGGTCTTAACTATCTCCACAGGATCCATATCCACACCGTCCAGCGTCTTTGGGACACCCTCCTCAAACCCTATCTCTAGGTATAGCGGCTCGTCAGGCGCCTCGCTCGGCGGCTTAGTCCACTGGAAGACCTCCTCAGGAGGCTCGGCCATTGGGTCGTCTAAGACGCCGCCCTCGACACTCCTAGACCAGAGGTTCTCATCGACGCTATACTTCTTATGGATGCTAGGAACGCTGTATCCATGCCTAGCCAGTATCTCCATACTCTTCGCACGGGTCAGGTTATACTCCCTCACGGGCGCGATGATCTTAACGTCATCCCCCAGGAGAGCCCTCAGGGTTATGTCGAACCTGACCTGGTCATTCCCCTTCCCAGTGCATCCATGGGCAACAGCGTCGGCACCCTCCTTCAACACAACCTCCGCCAGCTTAGAGGCTATCAGGGGCCTCGCCAGGGCTGTTCCCAACGGGTATTTCCCCTCGTAGAGGGCGTTGGCCTTCACCGCCGGGAAGAGATAGTTCCTGGCAAACTCATCCTTAGCATCGATCAGGTAGTGCTTAGAGGCGCCCAGCTCATAGGCACGCTCCTCAACACCCTCCAGCTCCTCCTCCTGCCCAACATCTACGGTGACGGTAACCACCTCGGCGCCATACTCCTCCCTGAGTAGGACGAGGATGGTCGAGGTGTCGAGACCGCCGGAATAGGCAAGCACAACCTTCAACACCGGTCCACCCCGTACAGCCCGTGGGAAATAATGCTTTACATGGAACAGTCCAATCAAGCCCCGAATCCAGATATAACGGTGGGAACATAGATTGTTATACCTGGAACATGAGGTCAGTGGCAGAAGTTGTGGAGGAACTGGTGCTTGGAGACCCAGTGCTGCGCCAATGCCTGGCTAGGGGGATAGCCAACTACTCGAGGATAGCGAGGCTACTCAGGAGACCCGTCTCCAGGGAGCTGGGTAGGGAGGTCTCGACCGACTCGATAAAGATGGCGCTGATACGCCTCGCCCAGAGGATAGGTGCAGGTGAATACCCCGGGGATGACGTGCTCAGGGTTCTGGCAGGCTCGAGCATAGAGGTGAGGACGGGAGTATCTGTACTGAGCCTCAGGCCCGACGCACTCCCGAGGCTCTACCCACTCCTACCCGAGATAGCTCCGAGGGCGAGGTTCTTCGCCGTGATGCACAGCGTACTAGCCGTGACCCTAGCTATTGACGACACACTTGTGGAGAGGATACTCGGGGAGATCGGTCGGGATCAGCTCCTCGGGATGGGGAGGGGCTACGCAGCAATCGTCATAGTCAGTCCAGAAGACGTGATGAAGGTCCCGGGCATCATAGCCTACATATCCAACCTACTAGCACTAAACAATATCAACATAATCCACATCGAGTCATGCTACACAGACACGATCCTCATCGTGGATAGACACGAGATGGAGAAGGCCTTCACCCTCCTGATGGAGCATATAGAGACTGCCAAGACACTGGCCAGGGATGTGAGGTGAGGCATCCATACCCCGGGGATCATGGATCAGGGGCCTTGAATCTTCATATGGGGGAAATGATAGGAAACCGCTTCAAAACAGAGGGTTATGTAAAGGGTCTGACCCAGTTTCAGAAGCCCCCCCTAATGAAAACAATTCTGCGTCCCAGAGGCCTCCCGAGGCTTCGCCACGCTATATCTCTATACCCTCGTGGCGTAGGAGCGCCCTCTTCAGGTCGAGGCCGCCCAGCGAGGTGAAGCCTCCAAGGCCATTACTTGAGACAACCCTGTGGCAGGGTATCGCGATCAGGAAGGGGTTCCTAGCCAGTGCCTGCCCAACAGCCCTTGGAGATCCGCCTACAAGCTGGGCTACCCATTTATAGGTCCTCACCTCGCCGAAGGGTATAGTCGCGACGAGCTCCAAGACCCTCCTGGTATAGCTGGGCAGGGCATGGCGATCCATATCCAGCTCCTCCAGAGTGAAGCCCGGGTCACGGCCAGCAAGGTATACACGGAACTTCTCCACGACTACTGAGCTGGTGGAGCGACTGCCCATACACTGGGGCTCATAATCACTCCCCAACAACTTATCACCCTCCACCTCCAGCCTGAGATAGCCAGGGAAGAACCCAAGCTCGAGACACACAGTCTCCACAGCCATCCCAGACCCAATGAATAACTGTCTCCAACTGATTAAACCCGTGGCCAGGGGTCGGGAAATAGGCCCCTAAATTGGTCTGAGCCTCATCATGTTTTTTACTTCTTAGCTATAAACTATATGGTAAAAAAGATATCGGGCATAGAAATCTGGCTTTACCGGGGGAGCCTCGACGTCAGAATGGGGGTTTGCCCTGAAGTAGCGTTGTCAATCAGTGTCTAGGGAGCTGATCTCTAGTGTGTCGCTCCTTGTGGTGGAGGGGGTCTTAGGCTGGTGGTATATGGGCATCGTGTCTATCCTGGGTACATTATATAGTATTAAGTATTTCTCTGTAGTGTATAGGGTGTGTTCACGAATTCCCTGGGGTTGTGAGGGGATGGTGGTTTGAGGCTGTTGATCAGGGCTAGGGCCGTTGTTACGATGTCGGGCCCGGGTCTCGGCGTGATTGACTATGGCGCTGTCTATGTGGAGGATGGTATCATAACCTGTGTGGGTAGGTATGGAGATGTGATTAAGCATGCCTCTAAGGATGACTACTACATTAATGTTAGCCGTTCCGGGGTGGTCCTCCCCGGGTTCTACGACCTCCATATGCATACCGATATTAATCTCCTCAAGGGGTTCGCCAATGATATGCCTGAGAGTGAGTGGATGGAGCTTGGCGTCTCTCCCCTGAGGAGCCAGATGGAGTGGAGGCATATCAAGGCCTCTACTAGGCTAGCTGTCCTCGAGGCTCTACGTGGTGGGACAGTTGTTTATGGCGAGTATAGCCGCCACCTTGAGAGGCAGATCGACGAGGTGTATAGGCCTATCGGGCTGAAGGTCTTTGGGGCCTATCTCTTCAACGCTATCTCGGAGCCTATGCATAGGGTGGCTGGTAAGCTGTATCCCCTAGATGCTGAGCTGGGATATAGGGCTCTCGACGAGACGGATAGGTTGATCAGGAAGTATCGGGGGGATAGGAATATCCGTATCCTCTATGGGCCCCAGGCGATGGATATGGTCCCCCTCGAGGTGGTTAGGAACAGCTTTATGAGGGCGGCTGAAAACAGCACATATGTCCATATGCATGTTGCCCAGGGTGGTAGGGAGAGGAGGCAGATGATGCGTCGCTACGGCGCCTCGACCGTAGACCTCATGGCTAGGGAGGGCCTCCTAAACCCCCTACTATTCGCTGCCCATCTCCACGACACTACGGATGAGGAGTTGGCCAAGGTCGTCTCTATGGGGGCCACTATGGTGAGCTGCCACCGCTCCATAGCCTCGATAGACGGGATCGTCCCCCCGCTCACCAAGTTTCTAAAGCTGGGTGGTAGAGCTGTTCTAGGTACCGACAACGCTGTGGGACCGGGTAACCAGAGTATCTTCAAGGAGCTTGGCTATGTAGCCCTGCTGAGCAAGGTGTATGAGTCCGACCCGACCGTTATGCCCCACTGGAGGCTTCTACGCCTGGCGACTGCCGACTCTAGCAGGGTTGTCAGGGCTTTTGGGAACGGGGTTATCGAGGAGGGCTATGCCGGTGACCTGGTTATCGTGGATCTATGGAGGCCCCACACGATGCCCATCCTCAGCAGGCCTATCAGGAACTACACCTCGAACCTGGTCTACAGCATATATGGATCCGAGGTTACCCACGTCTTCATCGACGGCAAGCCCTATGTGGAGGAGGGTAGGGTACTGGTTATGGATGAGGAGGAGGTCTTGGAGGAGGCTCAGAAGGCTGGGGAGGACCTGGTGGAGAAGGCTGGGTCGGAGTACCTGGAGACAGGGAACAGCCTCGTAAAGAGCTTTAGAGCGGGGCTCTTCTAATCCGCTTTATATCCTCGGGAAGCCGAACCAATTACCCATGACGAGTGGTAAGGGTGTAGTCGTCCTATGCACAGCCCCTAGGGACGTGGCTAGGGAATTGGCTGGGAAGCTGGTTGGGGAGAGGCTGGCTGCATGTGTAAACATCGTGGATATCAGGAGTATCTACTGGTGGGAGGGGGAGGTCCATGACGATGAGGAGAGCCTACTGATCATCAAGACCTCCCGCGACATGGCTGGTGAGCTGGAGAGGAGGATCCTTGAGATACATCCCTATGAGGTTCCCGAGATAATCGTCCTGGAGCCTATACACATCTATGAGAAGTATCTGAACTGGGTCTTGGATAGCGTCTCCCAGGGCTAGGTCTCCTCCCTGTAAAGGAGGATCATAGTGGCTATGAAGGCTGCATAGGCTAGGTATATCAGCATCGCGTGTAGATGGGCGGCCTGCATAGTCCTTAGGGGCGGGAGCAGGTCTATAGACACTCTCAGGGCCACTCCCATGTTTAGAAGTGCGAGGGGTATGGGGTTCAGGGCCTTGTAGGGAGCCCTCCTAACGGTTATTGGGGGTAGCATCACACCTGCATAGGCCACGATGTAGTTGGCTATGAAGCCGAGGGTCAGGCTGTGGAGCCCGGCGTCCCAGAGATATCTGTCCCCACCAAGGCTGTATAGGAGTAGGAGTAGATGGCTGGCCAGTAGCCAGGCCCCACCCATATTTATATGCCTCCGGAAATAGAGATATCTCTTCCAGTCCCTATGGGACATCCTATCCTCATAGGGCTTCCCGGGCCTATGCTCGAAGACGTTGTAGGCCAGTGCATAGAGTGCTGAGGAGCCCAGTAGGAGTGTCATAGCTAGTGGTGACGGCGGCCTGGAGCCGGTCATGTCTAGAAGTAGCGCCGTGAGGCCTGCCAGATGTAGTAGTAGGGATGGGGCTAGGAGCCTGTTATCAACGACTGTGAACTTGAACTTCATAGTCCTGACCGATACCCCATAGATCATGGGTGCGGCGAAGCCGAGTATCACGGCTAGGTGGTAGGAGTCTAGGCCTGTGGGGAAGACCAGCCCCCTATCAAAGGCTATCCATAGCCTGTATCCATAGACGAGGAGGAGCATAGCTATCGATAGGAGGATGTATAGATCGGCATATGTGAAGACCGGGTATCTAAGCCTCACCCGGCTCGCTATATAGGATGCGTAGACGAGGACTCCTAGGAAGCCCAGTACCAGTGGATGGGGTGCCGGGTTCCCCAGTAGGTATAGGAGGAGCGCCCCAGCCTCCCCCGCTAGAAATAGGGCTATTGATATGGATGCCACAGCCCTACTAGGCCTATATCCCCAGAACCCGGGTAGGAGTGTATATGCAACTCCCATCACGAATAGTGTGAGGACTGGGTATAGCATGGTGGAGGGATGTGTAGGGATGATCCTCGTATCCACAGGTGCCAGGCCCCAGAAGTTGGCTAGCCACATCATCCCGACGTATACCCCGTATATGAGGAGTGGGGCTGTAAGGAGGAGTATCGACATAGTTATCCTCGATGTGGGGAAGGGTGAACCCATCTAATCACCTCCTGAACCACTTGTCCGCGGAGTAGATGTTGTCGATGATCACGTCGAGAACCTCCGCCTCCGAGACCGGGTATGAATACCTATACCTAGCCAGGTGTAGAACCCCTCCCCTAAGAATCTTCACATATCCATGTATATTCCTTAGGACGCCGTGCCTCTGGAGGGCCCTGCGTAGACGGCTCCACCCCCTGTCATACCTCCCCGTTATACCCTGGCTCGCACCCTCATAGTTTATATATGCCTCGAGCTCGTGGCTAGGGCTCAGATATTCCCGATACTCCTGGTAGAGCCTCTCCAGCCCATGCCTCGCCGTGTATAGCCTGCCCCGATCAGTATATATGTAGATTGCCATCCCGGCCTCCAATAGGCTCCTAAGGGCCTGCCTAGTCCTGGCGGTGTCGCCACCGGTGGCTTCTGCCAGCTCCTCAAGGGTCATGGGCCTATCCTCAAGGGCCTCCAGTACTCTGCGTCGGCTACTCATCATGATTAGCTCCTCGAGGACCTCCCTCGATACTGGTGTGGCTACGCCCAGCCTCTCCACCGTTGCTAGGCCGTCGACCAGGCTGTCCATATCGATGGTGTCGGGCGTAGCTATGAATACTAGGTATTTCTGACCTGTCTGCCCAGGCCGTAGCAGACGGCCCATACGCTGTATAAATCGTAGTGGGCTGGCGACCTGGCTCCAAACGACTAGGAGATCCGCCTCAGGTAGGTCGATCCCCTCTTCACCCACGCTGGTGGATATCACTACCCTCTTCTCACTAGACCTTACCTCCTCCAGCCTAGCGGCTATGCTCCCATGCCTCCTACCGATGAGTAGAGTCGAGTCTCTACCAAGCCTATCCCTGATGAGCCTCGCTATGACCACCCGGTCCACGAATACATATGCCTTATTAAAGCCCTCATGGTCAGAGAGCACCCGGATCAGGTGTTCAAGCTTATGTGCAGGCCTGACCCCGGGGCTGAAGAGCTGCTCCCCCAGCGGCTCCAGTATCTCCCGGATATTCCTCGAGGATCTATAGGTCTCCCTGAGGGCCTCTGCACCGTCCCTGACGTACCATCTCAGGCTGTTCCCGAGCATCATCCTCTCCCTCCCACTACTCATGATCCACATCTTCTCGAGGGTCTTGTAGAGACTCGACTCCTCCTGGTTCAGTGGGGCCTCGTAGACCTCAGCCACGAGGGGCGGCATGTATCTACGTATCTCCTCATCCTCCCAGCTCCAGCAGCGTATCACGCCTATGCTCCTCTCTATCAGGCCCCTCCTACTAGGGGGTATGAATGCCGAGAGGCCGAGCCTCCTCCTGGGCCTGATGCGCTCCACCACTATCCTATATGGGTCCTGCCCAGTCGTGTGGTGACACTCATCGACGACTAGTGCGTCGGGCTCCTCCTCCAGGCCCTCCGAGACGATTATCTCGGGCGTGGCTACAACCACCCTAGCCTTCCTAGCCTCCTTCCTCAGCCCCCTGCTTAGGCTACCGTGTAGCGGCTTGGCCGGGATACCCATATCCCTGAAGACCCTGCTCGTCTGCTCCACCAGGATCCTCGTAGGCTCTAGTACAAGTACCTTCCTACCTCCCCTGTCGAGTATCCTCTTTATCCATAGCCCGGCTATGACCGTCTTCCCCGTCCCGGTGGGCATACATATTACTGCTCCGTCGTGTCTAAGGGCCCATTCCAAGGCCTCCTCCTGATACCTCCTCCTCTCAATCCTCTTCATAGATGTGCCACTGCCCGTGACATGATCTCTGAGTATAGCCTCAATGTGTCGGCATACTTGGTCTCAGTGGGGCCCGTGTAGATTATATGCATCCTAAGAGGCTCCTCCCCACTCCTCATCCTACGCACCATATACTCTGCAAGGGCCTCGGCCAACGGCTCGAGTGACGGGTATCCCCTACCAAGTGGTACACGCTTCTTCAGGATCTTGCTCCCAACTGCGAAGCCTATTATCTGGCTGAAGCGTAGGGATAGGTAGTGGGGGGTCAGGCCAGTAAGCCTCTCAAATATCCCCATCCAGAAGGCCTTGTCCGTCTCCCTATCCATAGCCTCGAAGAGTCCGCTGCTATAGACACCCTTCTCCAGCATCCATACATTCTCTAGCTGTAGACTGGCTATTACACGCTCCCTATCCGTAGCCCTCCTAATCATCTCTATCTCCTCCCATGTACCTAGCATCGATGGGGTGTATGGAACCTCTATACTCACTACGAGGTCATTATTGATCTCCAGGACCTGGTTGACGAAGTCTATGACGCTCTTCAGGTCGTCCTCCTCCCTACCGGCCCGCCACCCGAGGTGTAGGTTGTAGATCTCGGCGCCAGCCACGACGGCCATCTCGGCCGCCTTTAGGAGGGCCTCCTGGCTCCTCTTCATAACTCCTGGGTCTCGGGAGACGACGTTGTAGTATGGTGCGTGGGCCGTTATGGTTGTGAAGACCCCCTCGGCCGCCTCCCTATACCTCTCGAAGTAGGACTTGTCTATGGCTTTCCTGCTGAAGTCCCTAGGGGGTATCTCTGTAAGCCTAGTCCCGAGTAGTGCCGCCGTCCTGAGCTTCGAGAGCCCGTTATATGTGCCCCAGTCGAACAGGATCATGTGGATAATATAGTCGATATATACTGATAAATCGTGGATCTATAGCTATCTCCCACGGAGATAGACCGTCAACACCGAGGCAAGTGTTGAGAGCAGTGTGGAGCCATCATCCCCCATCAGGGCTACGAGCCATAGTGGGAATATCCCTGTGAGTCCGAAGACGATGGTGACGATCTTCACAGCCGTAGCCACGGCGAACCCGACATATAGGCCAGAGACATATGCCCTCGCCCTCTTCAGCAGGCTTGGAAGGTCCTTGAAGCCATGGATCAATACGGCGTCGGAGACGCTGGACACCGCGTCTATATTGCCTATAGCCACTCCAAAGTCGCTCTCAGCCAATGCCTCTAAGTCGTTGACCCCGTCGCCCACCATCGAGACCTTACATCCACACTCCTTCCTCATCCTCCTCACAAGCTCGGTCTTCTCCCAGGGCTTCAGCTGGGCATAGTACTCCTCTATACCCAGCCTCTCAGCAACCTTGGCAACACGCTCCTCCCTATCTCCACTCGCTATAGCCACCTCAACACCCATACCACGAAGCTCCCTTACGGCGTTGGCTACCCCCTCATCTATAGACTCCTCGAGGCATATTGCTCCGGCGGCCCCATACCCCTCTACATATGCATATACCACTAGATCCGCGTCTCCACAGGCCTCCTCACCGGGGAGCTCCACCCCTAGGTTTGAGATGAACTCCCTACTCCCAAGGTATACCCTCTTACCGTTCACCCTGGCTTCGACACCCTTCCCAGGATACTCCCTAGCCTCCTCAGCTACTAGTGAGTCGTGCCAACTCGTGGCTATTGCCCGGGATATTGGGTGTAGACTGGTCGTCGCCACTGCGGATACATGGGCCTTAAACTCCTCCACATCCATCCCGTCGGGCGGAACTACCCTGACCGGCCTAGGGACTCCCATCGTCAGTGTACCCGTCTTATCGATGATTATCCTCCCCACCTTGGAGCCCGACTCGAGGGCTGCCCCTCCCCTGACGACTACTCCACGCCCGGCTAGTAGGGAGACTGTATATGATGTGGTGGCTGCCGAGTCTATGATCAGGGCGCTTGGACACCCAGCAAGGAGCACAGCTACAGCCCTCTCCTGGGCAAAGAAATATGTGAGTGCAAATACCCCTAGAACCGTCACTATCATGTAGGGGCTAAGCCTCTCTATAAGCCTCTGCACCCGCCCCTTGTTCTCCAACAGCTCGGTAGCCCTGAGAATAAGCTGCTGGAGAGTAGACTCCGCCGGGCTCTTCACCGCACGTACCTCGACGGGGTCACCCACGTTTATATATCCACTCTCAACCTGCTCACCCTCGTCATATTCTATAGGTACAGACTCACCCGTGATGAGGCTGGTGTCGAAGACACCCCTGCCCAGGAGGACTCCATCGACTGGGACGACCTCACCCCTCCTCACAAGTATCTTCTCACCAGGGGCAACCTCGGAAGCGTCCACCTCTACATATCCGCCGTCGCGGTATACCCTGACCCTACGCGGTATAAGCTTCTTAGCCTTCTCGATCTTCCGTAGGGCGAGCCTCTTAACCTGTACCTCCATCGTCTCGGCTATCGAGTACAACACATAGATGATTAGACCCTCAAACACGACACCATGGAAGACGAGGATATATCCTACGATAGCCATTAGCAGCTCGACCGTGAGGTGCCGCTCGAGGATGAGCTCCCTCAGACTAGCCAGTGTCAATAGCCCAATACCGAGTAGGTATAGGCCTAGAGCCAGGGTCTCCTGTCCCAACAGGTATAGGGCAACACCAGCTATAGAGGCGAGCCCAAGCATTATGAATATCCTACCTTCTCCACTCATTTCCTTAATAACAGGACTCTCTAGACTATTTAAGCATTAATAAGAATCCGGCCTTTTTAGGGGTTTGTTTATTAAAAACCCTTCTACAAACTATTAATAATGGGTTGATAATATGGCGGTAATATCAGTCTCCATACCAGATAGGCTACTGAAGAGGCTGGACGAGGCTGTACATAAGGGTGGCTTCAGCAGTAGGTCGGACCTGATCAGACATGCGGTGGAGAAGCTCCTAGAGGACGAGGGGGATAGCAATGGGAGCTATCGATTCATAGCAGTGCTGAGCGACCATGGGGAGACGATGTATGTCGATAGGAATATAGTGACCCTCCTACACGGCTACAGCGAGGATCTAAAGGGACTCTACCACCAGCTCCTAGACGGGTCGTACTGTATAACCGTCGCCATAACGAGGGATGATGGAGAGGAGTGGAGGAGCCTGGTTAGGAGGCTGAGGAGCCTTAGGGGGATAAAGAAGGTCTATACAGTGACTCTCTAGCACGGGGCCTATCCAAAAGCCTATAAAAAGGGAGAGGGGTTGGGTGGCTAGGCCACCCCTAGGAAGTGGAGGATGTAGAAGCCCCAGATAATTACTAGGCTGAGTATAGATCCTAGGATCACATATACATAGGTCCTACCAACAGCCACTCCCAAGCCGCCTCGATAGGCTGCATAGCCTAGTAGGTAGAAGACTATGAATGTGAGTATCACCAGTATCCCATGTCCAAGCCAGTGGTGGGTAAAGACTGTCTTGAGCCACTCCTTAAACCCCTCGTCATACTCCTTGGCTATGACAAGCAGGGCGTTCACCATACTACTGACGAAGAATCCTAGGCCGGCTCCATATACAACCTTCTCCCTCATCCCCCACCACCCCCGTAGTACCAGCCGAGCTTGGCTGAGATCCCTATCCAGGCGCCCAGCGCGTCTAGGAGTATCCCGCCAACGATAATTATGATGAAGATGGCTAGGTAGAGCCTACGGGAGAAGGGGTCCAGGGGGTCGAGGACATATGCGATCAGGCCTAGGGCTGTGGAGAGCATCAGCCCGGTGTAGAAGATATGCTCCTTCGTCTCCATACCTATTGAGTGGGCAGCCCTAAGCTCCTCATAAGACTTGATTACAGCCTTATCCACACCATATTCGTACATGTATACGGGTGCGGAGGATATCCAGGAGAGCCATATGAAGAGTGTAGCCAATAAGGCGAACCTCCTAACCCATCTCGTATCAGAGCCAGCCAACAACACGCCTAGCCCCGCGGAGGAGGCTAGCATACCCATGAGAGCGAAGAAGACGTGTAGGTCAGATGCTAGTCCGGGTGGTGCCGCCATTTCTCACCACCCCCGGGTATAGTATAATCTGTATATACACAAGTCACGATGTATAGGTCAATATGTATCTCCATAACCCTTTGAGGATGGGGCTACACAGATGTATATGCAACATATAACCCATCCACGGCATTGGCCATGCCCATGACATAACAGGTTAGGACATAGAGGAGGAGATAGTTATGGGTGGATAGATAGCCGTACCTCCCACTCTGATCAGGGGATGGATTTATAGGTCTCCTCGTAGAATGTAAGTAGTAGTTATTTGTCATTAGAGGGGGTTTTGAATAGACCCCCTATAAGCCCCGTTCCCCATGTTTCCCATATCCACCTTCTAGGGGGGGTGTCCAATAATGGTTAGGATTAGGCTGGAGAACCTAAATAAAAGATTCGGCGATGTTGTTGCAGTTGATAATCTAAACCTAGATATTAGGGATGGGGAGTTCGTGGCCCTCCTAGGGCCTAGTGGATGTGGGAAGACCACCACGCTATTGATGATAGCCGGGATATACAAGCCCACATCGGGATACATCTACTTCGACGACAGGGTGATGAACGACGTACCACCCAAGGATAGGAATATCGGGATGGTCTTCCAGAGCTACGCCCTCTACCCACATATGAAGGTATTCGACAATATAGCCTTCCCACTAAAGCTGAAGAAGGTGCCTAGACAGGAGATTGAGAGAAGGGTTAAAGAGGTCGCCAAGATACTTGGGATAGACAAGCTCCTAGACAGGAAGCCCAGCCAGCTCAGCGGTGGCCAGCAGCAGAGGGTCGCCCTAGCGAGGGCGATCGTGAAGCAGCCGGACGTCTTCCTGATGGATGAGCCGCTCTCCAACCTAGACGCAAAGCTCAGGGTGATGATGAGGGCTGAGATCAAGAGGATTCAGAGGGAGCTTGGAATAACGACTATCTACGTGACTCATGACCAGCTCGAGGCCATGACGATGGCTGATAGGATAGCCGTGCTTAACGAGGGGCGTCTACAGCAGTATGCTCCGCCCGAGGATCTCTACAACAGGCCTGCAAACCTATTCGTGGCGGGCTTCATAGGAAACATCCCGATAAACCTGATCGAGGGCTACCTCAAGAGGGTGGATGGCACGGTATTGATAGACGCCGGCCCACTTAAGATCGGGCTTAGGGATGGCTATGCCGAGGCTATACCCAGCCACCTAGACATGTCCAGCGTCGTCATAGGTGTGAGGCCTGAGCATATAAGGCTGGGTAAGGGGTCGTACACAGGCAGGGTAGTCATCGTGGAGCCTATGGGCCGGGAGAAGATCGTCCACCTAGACGTCGACGGCCTCAACATAAGGGCATTGACATCATCGAGGAGCAGGATATCCGAGGGGCGTGAGATACCCTTCGACTTCGACCTCCGGAGGATACATATATTTGACAAGGCGACTGGTAAGGCCATATTGTAGACTAACAATGTCTAAAAAATAGGGGGTGCCGACCCTAGGGCCTCCCGCTGAGAGACCTTAGGGCCAGCCTATTCCTCACGACCCTAGTAGCCACTACTGCCCCAGCCACCAAAGCCACTAGCAGTATCGGTGCCGGGAGGTCAGGTATTACGTTGGGGCTCTCGATCTGTAGCATAACAGTACCTGAGACCGTCACCATTATCGATACCGAGTCACCGAGATCCTGTGTAGAGAACTGTGTAGGCTCGAGAGTACCTGTATTGGGGTCTATAGTGCTGACTGCGAATGGCGGTGCTAGAAGCCTCTTAGGAATAGTTATGTTTAGGGTCATGCTACCAGCGACTGGCTCCATGAAGAGGTTGAGCATACCAGTGTTGGTCCTCTTGGCCAGGACCATACCTATACCTGGTAGTGGATACTCGCCGGCAGCCTTTCTTATAGTTACAAAGAACTCCTCACCATTGACGACCGTCCTAAAGACGAAGACCTGGCTACCGGCTCTCTGTGCATCCCCACTCTTGGTCACAGTTACTGTCAGCCTAGCCCTCTCGGGCGGCAGTGGGACATTGATGTTAACCCCTGAGGTGTCACTATTAACTGTGCCTAGATCCTGGGGAGGAATCCTCATCCCATCGCCGGCTAGGTAGCCGCCCTCTAGCCTGATCCTATGGCTTACCTGGAGCTGCTGGTCACCAGGCCCTGTAAGGCCGGTTAATACGTAGCCGGTGAAGCTTCCGTCCTCCTCTATGGTGGCCACCATTTTATATGTTGTCTGGAAGAAGCCTAGTGATACCACGGTCTCCACTACTACGTTCATACCACGGAACATCGGGTCATTAGGGTCGTATGGCGATACGATACCACTGACGTAGTAGAGGCCGACATTGGTGTTTATCGTGCCTAGATCCATATTGGCGTTAGCTGTTACCGGTATACTGGTGACATAGGCTGTGACTAATGTACCTGCAGCCACTACGATGTTTCCATCAGCCCCCTTGGGGACCAGCAGCTCGAAGTTGCCATCAGAGTCAGTATAGTCTATGGCGGTCCAGAAGGGTGGGTCATAATTATTCCTTATAAACATTACCATGAAGTTCTCGAAGGGCCTACCGTTGGATGATAAGACCCTACCTGTTATCCTAACCACCTCTGGCAATGTGATATCTAGGTTGAAGGTGTCGTTGAGTGGGTTGCTGGTATTGATGTATATCGTCCCGATATTGGAGAAGTGTAGTGATCCACTCCCATTATGCGTAGGGATGGTCACACTTAGGTTGAACCTACCGTTTGTAACGTCATTATCGAGTACATACCTACCGTTCTCATCTGTTGAGCCGAGTGGAATCATCAATAGGTTGCTAACATCGTCTGGGAATGCCGATACCCCAGCTCCCACAACGGGCGTCCCATTCTGGAATGTGACTGTACCCGTTATCCTTGCGCTCCAGTCGAGGGTTATGTCGACATTGGTCACAGGCCCATTGACATTGATATTCACAATCCTGGATACCACGTTATCATTATGAGCGTTCAGGTTGAATGCCCATACCCTCTCGACGTCTCTATACTGGAACTGGTTCATTATTATTGCAACCGCTAGTGGGAGGGTATTGGCCAGAGGTGTGGTTACGGCTAGGCTGGTCTCATTGGGGAGTACATATAGGGCATAATACCCTCTCTCATCCGTGAGAACGCTATCTACAGATGACCGGATGAGCGCGCCGGATACTGGGCGGCCGTCAGGGGTTCTGACATATCCCTCCACCATTGGTAGTGGGTTCAGCTGTATAGCGAGGTTTATAGGCTGAGTCCCATTGGGAGCAACCATCTGTGTAACTGGCATATAGCCCCTAGCATCTACCCTTATAAAGTGGTTATCAATAGGGGCGATATCCACTGATATGGATCCAGTCTCATCTGTATACATCGACATCTCGTAGCTAGAGTCAGGATTCCCAGCCCTTATGGATACCTCTGCACCGGGGACTGCGTCCTGCTGTGCACTGACCGGGACCGGGTTTCCAGGCGTGATGGTGATGACTGGGACTAGTAATAGGGCCACTAGGATCAGTGTTAGGAATTGTTGTTTCATACACCTTATTTCATGGGGGAGTATATAATAAGTCAATCGTTTGGAACGTCTAGTACCGCTCCAGAAGCTCCTTTACGAATGGGTTTATATGCATCTCCTCACCAAGGATCGTCTCCTCCATGTGGCCTGGATAAACCCTTGTCTGGGGTGGGAGTTGGAAGAGGCGTCTGAGGCTGTTGGCCAGGTCTCTACAGCTGCTCTCCGGGAAGTCGCACCTCCCCACATATCTCCGGAACAGTGTGTCCCCGGTGAAGACGATGTCCTCGCTGGGGAGGTATAGGGCTATGCTTCCTGGCGTATGGCCCGGGAGGTGTATGACCTGGATCTCCAGCTCCCCAACCCTTAGGATCTCACCATCCTCTAGTAGGTGGTTGGGCCTGGGCGGCTCCATCTCGATCCCGAAATACTTGTTTAGGGCCTCCCCAGCCCTTGCGAGGAGCTCTACGTCGGCTATATGTATGTATAGGGGGATCTCACGCTTAATTCGTCTACGGAGTGCGTCGACACCCATTACGTGGTCGAAGTGGCCATGGGTGGCGACTATATACCTCGGTATCCACCCCCTCTCAAGGAGGAACTCAGCTAGTTCCAGGGCTTCTCGTGGGAATCCTACATCTATGAGGATGACCTCCTCGCCACTCCTGAGCATGTAGCAGTTCGTCTTCAGAGGCCCCATTACCCATCTGGCGATCTCCACGCTCCTCATAGCCATATGCCTCCTAGAAGCATGGGATACACCGAGTATTAAACAAGGGGGTGTAAATACTAGGTGTATGGCGTTGAGACCTAGGCAGATAGTTGATAGTGTGGCCGAGACCCTCATAGGCCTCCTAAGGGTGAGGCCATACCTAGTCCTGCCACTCATATCCCTAGCCCTCATCTACCCACTATCCATCATGAAGCCTATGCCCCTATGGTCCGACCCTGGCGAGTGGCTGAAATACTCAAAGGCCTATGAAGCGCTGTTCCTAAGGATGTTAGGGGTCAACAACGAGTTTGTGGAGGCTGTTGAGCGGGTTATGGGTGGTCAGAGTGTATTCGGATACCCACCCCTCTCCCTCCTAGGCATAGCCGTCTTTAGACATGTCTTTGGAGATGTAATGGGTGTCCATCTATATGGGATCCTCGTATACATCCTCCTACCCATCCCGATGTATAGCCTGGTCTATGAGGTCACCGGGTCATGGAAGGCCTCTATCTATTCGGGGATAGTCACATCCTTCGCCCCGATCTATATGGAGATGTTCTCCTGGGGGGGCTACCCAAACCTGACGGCCCTGCTTATCATACCCCTCGCCGTTAAACACCTCTATAGATGGATCAGGGGTGGGGAGGGGATCTACAGATCCGTTTTGCTAGGCATCCTTGTCGTTATGACTCACCACCTCTCAACAGCCATCCTAATCACGATGCTCATCGGCATGGCCGTCATCTACCTACTGATAGGTGAGGAGAGGGCCGCAATAGGTTCTGGGGCGGTAGGCCTATCCGTACTCGGAGCCTTCATGCTCTATAGATATGGCCTCTCATACCTCTCGGACTATGTATGGTTCAACGAGGCGGCCTACTACGACCTACGGGTCGATATAGTCGAGACCTTCCTCTACGCCTATAAGACGAATATCCTGGCCCTCCTGGTTACAGCCACTGTACTCTACATACTATACCTCTCGCTAGACGATGCCAAGCTCTTTCCACTACTATTCTCATGGATAGCGACCCCATTAATACTTAGCCAGGCATACCTCATAGGAGTCTCCATAGACTTCGCCAGGTTCATATTCTTCCTGGCCCAGCCCGTGACACTCGCGCTGGGCGTGGGAGTCTCGATGATAGATATTAGGCACTGGCTTGAGATCGTAGCACACTGGAGAAGGAAGCTGGTCTCGATCACATTGATAATACTCCTAGCCGCCTCCCTAGCAGCCACGGTGGAGGCTGGTGTATCAACAGTTCCAAGCATCGATGCCTGGTACCAGGTCATAGATCCCTACGACCCGTGGAGCAGACTAGATGCCCTCGAATGGATAGATAGTTATACGGATATAGGGAGCGTTTTTGTCGCTGACGAGGTAATGGGGAGGTGGATAGAGGGCTATACACTGAGGGATACACTGATCAGTATCCATCCCAGGTGGCTCTTCAGGGAGGGCCAGGTGGAGGAGTACTACGTAGCCAGCGCAATACTGAATGCATATCTAGCCGTTACGACCCCATACTACCGGCTACTGATACAGGGTGACCTAGGGCCTAGGCACAGCCTGATACTCGAGGCCTATGGATATGGTGCCTATAGAGAGGTCTTCAGCCTCCCAATACCCGATATCGTTGGTGTCGAGCCGGGGACTGGTGGGCACCTCCCACTATCACCTGTCCTCTCCACTGAGAGGCTTGGCGAGCTGGGCTATAGGTTCTACTTTGAGGAGGGCTATGTAGACCTATATATCTACGGCTTCACGGAGACAGGCTTCAAGATATGGGTCGATCCAGAGCTCGATATCAACACTTCAGTGTATGGTATACCCCTCAAGATGAGTAGTGAGTACCGGGGCTTCAGGCTTGTGGAGGGTGACGCCATGATAATGGCTAGGGGATCCTACGTGGTAGCCTCCTCCGAAGGAGTCATAGACGTCTATGAGGTTCCATGGGAGAGGGATAAGCTGCTATTCCTCTCGGAGGGAGGGCTCTCGATAGGGTTCGAGATCGTGGGTGAGGACTCGGGTGAGGAGGGTATAACGATACTCGGCGTTGATAGCCTGATAGAGCTCTATGGGGTTGACTATATAGTGGCCCCGGGGAGTAGCTATGGAGACCCAGGCGCTAGGAACTATTTCCTCAGGAACCTCTATGAGCCGGTCTACTTCAACGGTGGTGTAGTGATATATAGGGCTAGATCTCGGTAGTCCCTAGATAGCTCTCCACGACCCTCTCGTTGGTGAGGACCTCCTCTGGCCTCCCCTCCGCTATCAGCTTGCCATAGGCCATGGCATATACATGGTCGACATACTGCTTAGCCACCTCTAGGCGGTGCTCAATTATCAGGAAGGTCTTACCATGATTCTCGATCAAGTCCCTAATATGCCTGAAGATCTGGTGTGCAAGGGTTGGGTTTACACCGCCCACCGGCTCGTCCATGACTATGGTCTCCGCATTGGTCATCAAAGTCCTCCCTATCTCCAGTAGCTTCAGCTGTCCACCGCTAAGGTTCTCAGCCGGCTGCTCAGCCACGTGTAGGAGGTTCAGGAGCTTCAAGACCTCGTAGGCCTTCTTGACGGCCTCCTTCTCCTTCCTTAGCCAGCGGGGTCTAAAGATACTGTTGTAGACCTTTGCACCAGGGTTGAACCTGCTATATGAGATCAGTAGGTTGTCGAGAACCGGTAGTTTGCGGAAGGGGCTAGGTATCTGGAATGTCCTTGTTAGGCCTAGCTCCACCCTCTTGTGGGGCGGGATCCTAGTGATATCCCTTCCCTTGTATATGACGCGTCCACCGTCAGGCTTGAGGTAGCCGGTTATACAGTTTATCAGGGTGGTCTTACCACTCCCGTTGGGGCCTATGATCATTGAGAGCTTCCTCTCCTCCACATCTATCGATACATTGTCCACAGCCACGAGGTTTCCAAACCTCTTGGTAACCCCCTTAGTGCTTAGTATCGCCGCCATCCCCCTACACCCAGAGTATCAATAAAAAGTTGGGGGGTGTGGATAGGGTTATCACCAGCCGAACTGGCTGAAGTCAGGCTTCTGAACCCAGGAGACGGCGCCAGTCAATGCGTCTATGGAGGCAACCCTCACCCACTCGTAGCCGCCGTCGATCTCAACAACCATCTGGACGGTGTAGGATGCAGCTGCCCTGTCACCAGCCTCATCTAGGAGTAGCCAGCCGGTGACGCCGAAGAGCTTCTCAGCTATTAGCGGTACCTTCTCGGCTATCTTGGCGCCGTCATACTCGCCGGCGGCCGCTATAGATAGGACTGCCAGCCATACAGAGTCGTAGAAACACTTTGTATACACGCCGGGCTCGAAGCCGGTTAGCTCGACGTACTTCTCCACGAACTGCTGGTGCTTAAGGCTCTCAGTTGGTGCGAATATCGTGCTGAGCTGTATCGTCTGGGCAGCTAGTTCTCCTGCGTCCTCAATGATAATGTCTACTCCAGATGTGCCATCGCTACCGATCCATGGAACCTGGAAGAGTACGTCGTAGTCCTGTGCCTGCTGTAGGATATTTGCCAGCTCGTCGAAGACGAAAGTCTGTATAGCTACCTTGTCGTACTGCTGGAGTGCCTGGCTGACCTTGTCGGCTAGGCTAGCCACCTCACCGCTAAACTCTGTGGCCTCTGGACTATACCTAATCTCGTCAAATACAACTATGCCCTCCTGCTGAGCCAACCTCCTAAACTCGTTCCTAAGTCCATCACCCCAGGCATCGCCCCTGTAGAGGAGGACTACCGCCTCAGTACCTAGATCCTTGTGGAGCTGGATAAGCGCCCTGCTCTGTAGGAGATCGTTAGGTGGCAGTCTGAATACGGTGTCGCCAGGTATAGCGAGGAGTGGACTAGTGGAACCCTCGCTTATGACTACGATGTTGTTCTCAACGACATAGTCATAGGACTTCTGTATAGAGCTGCTCCACCTCATACCGAGGATTACCTGGACACCCTGTGCGTGTAGGGTCTGCACCTTCTCTACAGCTAGGTCAGAGCTCCTCTCAGCATTCTCGTATAGCAGGTCTATCTCGAAGTCGTAGCCAATCTCCTTGAGGAAGTCGTTGACCTCCTCCTCCACCCACTCCTCAAGTGGTGGCAGCTCCCTAGGGGCGATGCTACCAATCATTACTACTCCGATCTTGATTGTGCCGGTCAAACCTGTGGGTTCTTCTGTAGGGGCTGTTGGCTGTTCCTCACCAGCCCCTGGCTCCATGGCCTCCTCAGCTGGGGCTACGCTGGACATTCCGAAGAAGTACCCCGCAGAGAATCCGATGAGTAGCATCAGTATTGCTACCGCTATCAGGAGTGACTTGTTGTCCATTGAACCACCCCGAGTATGTTATAAGATAATCTATAACCCGTGTAGAGATTAAAAATAGTTCCCGAGATTTTGGAGATTTCCCCCACATAGTAGGGATAGATCCCCTACATAGAAGGGATGGATTTAATAGCGATGCGGTGTGAGAGAAATAATTATAATTCCCCCTTGAGTGGAGGGCAGTAGAATATGGTTGCATGGGGAGCGGTAGCTGTACAGGCCTTCATCTACTCGACCCTAATAGCGTTCTTGACGATGGGTTTCAACCTTACCTATCAAACTGCTAGGATACCTAACTGGGCACATGGGACATTCGCAGCTGTGGGTGTATTCATGACTTTATGGGTGACTCGTGTATGGGAGATGCCCACTTACTACTCAGTTATCTTCTCTTTCATAGTGGTTGCACTTATAGGGGTCGCCGTATACCTGGGGGTCATCTATACTTTGAAGAGGGCCGGTGCGCCTGAGATCCTACTCCTCATCTCGACTATAGCAGTGGACATCATATTGATAGCCGTCCTCAACATCCAGGCTGACTATATACAGAATGTCCATAAGCTCAACAGTAGGGGGTTCCTACTCAGGGAGGAGGATATAGTTATCGGGTTCAACCTTGACCAGGAGATCGCCCTCGAGGAGGGCGTAGATATTCTGCTGAACATCCCCCTGATCCCGCCCAGCACCGCACCCGGTGTGTTAATCGTGGCGCCTATCCTCCTCCTAGGCTTCACCCTCTTCTTCCTCTTCCTGCTATACAAGACTAAGTTCGGCATGGCTATGAGGGCGACGGTTGAAAATCCTGACCTGGCCGAGGTGGTCGGTGTAAACGTAGATATGGTCAACCTAGTCTCATGGTTCCTAACAGGCGGCATGGCCGGTGTGGCGGGTGCACTCCTACCACTATGGTTCAGGAGCTACCCGGCCATAGGCTCACTAATCATCATCAACGTCTTCGCCGCCTCTATACTAGGAGGGGTCAGGAGCCTATCAATGGCCATCATCGCCACATATATTATTGGATATGTCGAGATCATGGGTACCGCGTGGATATCAACGATCATCCCCGAGATAGGTGGTGTCTCTACAGCCTCCTATAGGCCCCTAATCCCCCTACTACTCCTAATATTCGCCCTCATGTTCATCCCTGAGGGTATCTATGGCCTCCTCGAGAAGTATAGGGAGAGGAAGATTAAGGCCCGTACGGAGGGGATAGTCTGATGATCCAGGACCTTGTTCTCCAACTCCCACTCGAGGGAGTCATAAACTTCATAGTAAACCTGGTCTTTTTCGTGGCGGTGTACATACTTGTAGCTACGGCGCTGAACATCCAGTATGGATATACAGGTATACCGAACTTCGGACTGGCCTTCGGGGTGGCTGTAGGAGCCTATGTAACTGGGTATGTACCGGGGAGGCTACTATACTCCATGTACTTCGAGGAGGTGAAGGCTAAGATACAGACGATGTGCCCAGCGATCCTCGAGAATCCTGACCAGGCCTACATAAGGTGTAACATATTCGTGAGGAACGCCCTCAACGAGATAATCAAGGCCGAGCCAGGTCTAAGCACTGCCCTCCTACTACTCACCCTCGTAATAGCTATCGGTGCAGGAGCCCTCATGGGCCTCCTAGCATCTGTCCCAGCCATCAGGCTTAGGGTAGACTTCCTAATGATGAGCCTGATAGCCATTGCTGAGGGCGTCAGGATAGTTGGTGAGAACTATGAGCCACTAGCCGGTGGGACGCTTGGCGTCACCGTCCCTGCGCTGCTAGGTTGGATGGAGCCTATGCTAGGTCTCCCCAGGACTGTCCAGAGCTTTATCCTAGTGATGTCTGCAACAGTGGTGACTATGGCTCTGATATACCTCATGCTTAGGAGCCCCTATGGAAGGCTGTTGAAGGCTGTGAGGGAGAGTGAGGACGCCGCACTGGCAGTGGGTATAGACGTGAATAGGATCAAGATCGAGGCGATGATTATAGGTACGGCTGTAGCGGCTCTGGCTGGGGCGATATACAGCTTCTATCTCGGCAACGTCGTACCGACTAGCTACACGAGGTATGACTGGACCTTCTGGCCATGGCTCATGCTACTCCTCGGCGGTAGGGGTAGCGAGATAGGTGCTGTGGTCGGGGCTGCCGGGATAATGAGTCTCAGGAGGGTCATATCGGTGTATAAACACTCATTCTCCGGCCTACTGCCCTTCGATGTTATATGGCTGGAGAGGATAGCGTTGGGTGTGGCATTCCTGGTGATCATGATCTTCAAGCCGTACGGCCTATTCCCGGAGAAGCCATTTAGACTGAAGGGGGTGCATGAGCTGCCTAGGGAGTAGTGACAACCCTCCTAACCTCTATACCCGCCTCCCCAATTCTCTTCAAATACTTGTTGAATAGATCTCCATCTAGCCCAACGTATTCTGGGAGCCCTACCCTCCACTCAACGAGGCCGTCAAGCACCATGGAGGCGTATCTAGCAAGGTTATAGCCGGTGGCCCTCTGCATAGCGGTGAATCCCTCCTCCGAGTACTCAATTATGCTGTACAGGATGGTTACACGATCCCCCCTATATCCATAGACAGCCAGTACCACCCTATCCCTACCTCCCTGGCCGACACTCCTCTCCAGGATCTTGGCGGTAAATTCTATCGGGACTATGCTGCACCCCTCCACCTCTATCGGCTCCCAGTCTAGGAGGCCTATGCTCCTAAGCAGCCTCATCTTCTCTATATGCCCAGGTATCCTCAGGGTGTATTCGGCCAGGTTTGGTGTCTCAAGGGTATGTAGGAGGCTCTTGAGTCCGTCGGTTAGGAAGTATTCATACTCCTCCCCATTGGGTAGGGTTATCCTCCCGATATCGTCGAAGGGGTCGGTAGTGACGACCTCTCCACCCACTCTTTTACGTGTCGGCCTATTATACTGTCTAAGGAATGCGGTAGCCTCAAAGGTTATCCCGCTTAGTAGTGGGAGGCCCTCCGGCTTCTCCGGGACACCGCCTACATAGATATCTATCTTCTCAGCCCCGCCCAGCTCCCTCTCTAACGCACCGGCGAGTGTCTGGGCCATGCCGGGGGCTAGCCCAGCGTATAGGAATGCCTTCCCACCCCCTTCTTTTGCCCATCCCTCTACCCTGCCAAGCTCCTCAGACGGGACTGATGTGGCGTCGACCACGCTATATCCATTCTTCAGTAGTGGCTCCATGTATCTTAGGGTGTATTTCAGGGGTAGGGCCATGGCGTAGAGCCCGGCCTCGATAGGTGGGCTGGATATCCAGCCAGTGTCTGGGGGTATCATATAGGTATATACATCTCCAAGCCGTTCCGACGCCTTATCCAGGCTCTCCTTGGAGATGTCTAGGAGTGCTACTCGGTAGCCCATCCTTAGAAAGTCGTAGGCAGCTGCCTGTCCAACCCTACCGGCACCCAGTATTGCTACGTCGACCCTCATACAACTATCTTGCCATGTAGAGTGAATTAAAACGGGTTTATCATGGATAGATGGGTTAATACTGATGTATGGCTACTAAGGGCTTCAACACACGTGCTATACATGCTGGTGAGGAGGACATAGGTATCGACGTCGTCCCGCCTATACACCTGTCAAGCACATTCAGGATAGAGTCGGAGGACCAGGAGTATATCTACACAAGGACGGACAACCCTACGAGGAGGATACTTGAATATAAGGTTGCCGAGCTCGAAGGTGGGAGGTATGGACTAGCCTTCTCCAGTGGTATGGCAGCGATATCGACTGTGCTCCTAACATTCCTATCCAAGGGTGACAAGGCAGTCTTCACGGAGGATCTATACGGTGGGACTAAGCAGCTCCTCAACAACATACTGCCCCGCCTCGGTATAGAGGCTGTATATGTGGATACCCGTGACCCCTCCAAAGTGGAGGAGGCGATGGATGGGGCTAGGCTCCTATATATCGAGACACCCACCAATCCCCTGATGTGGATAACGGATATCAGGGAGATGGGGCGTATAGCCCATGAGAACGGGGCTATCCTAGTGGTTGACAACACCTTCGCCTCCCCATATCTACAGAGGCCTCTGGAGCTGGGTGCAGACATAAGTATCCACAGCGCGACTAAATACCTCTCAGGCCACAGCGACATCATAGCGGGCGTAGCGGTTTTCAGGGAGGAGGAGCACTACAGGGAGGCCAAGATGGTTAGGAGTAGGCTTGGAGGCTCACTAGACCCCTTCGACTCCTACCTACTCATAAGGAGCATCAAGACCCTGGGCCTAAGGGTTGAGAGGCACTCGAGGAATGCCTATGAGATAGCGAGGTGGCTCGAGCAGCACCCAAAGGTGGAGGAGGTACTATACCCATTCCTCGAGAGCTTCCCACAGCACAGCCTGGCTAAGAGGCAGATGAGTATGGGTGGTGGGATGATAAGCTTCCGCCTAGCCACGGAGGACCAGGATAGGATCGACAGGTTCCTAGACAGCTTCGAGATAATCACTAAGGCGGTGAGCCTTGGCGGGGTTGAGTCATTGATACAGCAGCCCTACACCATGACCCATGCGGCGCTGTCGGATGAGGAGAAGAGGAGGATCGGGATTACACGGGGCCTCATAAGGTTCTCAGTGGGTATAGAGGATGTGGATGACCTTATAGCCGAGCTTGATAGGGCGCTCTCCAAGATATAGCCCATCTGTTAAGCCTGGATAGGCATAATAGCTTACTAGGGATGACTGGGGAGAAGCTGCTGTACGACGGGGGCTGCTTCGTATGTAGGGGGTTCGCCAGGACCTTGGAGGCCACCCTAGACCTCAGATCCGAGGCGGTAGAGAGATACTCCTCTAGCCAGGGGCTGGTCCACGACGTCTACCTCTACGTCCCGGGCATCGGCTACATAAGGGGTTATCGATGGGTTCCGCCGCTGGTGATGGCGGTGGGTCCTAGGAGGATACTCCTATCCTCCCTGATAGCGGGGTATAGGATATCACGGATATACATGGCTCTGAGGAGCCGGGGACTCCATCCAGTACCCTACCTTGGGCGTGGGAGGATACCGCTCAAACTACTGGGGGTGTTCCTCTCCCTAGTCCTACTCGGCCCATTATATAAAGTGTGGAGGGGGATATGGGCTAGCCGATAAACATCTTGTAGAGCGTCCTGAGATAAACCCTATATGCCAGCTTAACGTCATCCACCTTTATCCTCTCGTCGTATCCATGTATCCTCTCCCACTCCCCAGGGCCATAGACGACGGCCTCCGATCCATAGGCCCTGAAGTGCCTACCATCTGTAGCGCCCATGACTAGTGAGGGCTCCGGCCTGATACCAGCCTCGGCGACGGCGGACTCCTCCACAACCTTCCCTAGATAGGTGTCCGGCCTGGTGTAGTTGGGATCCTCACCAGCCACCTTCTCTATCTCGACGCCATCGATGTCTGAGAGCCTCTCCCTAACCATCTCGATGACCCTATCAACGGTCAATCCATGCGGAATCCTCATATCGAACTCGACCGTACAGTTCGGAGCCACCACGTTGGTCTTTACCCCACCATTAATCATGCCGGCGTTGCATGAGAGGCGGAAGAATATCTTCTCGAGCCCCTCAGCACCGACCATCCTCCTGGCCTTCTCCCCACTCTTCCTAGCCACCTCCACCAACTCCTCTGGGACGTCGAAGTCTAGCTCTGCCAGGCCATAGATCCTGTTGATCACCTCTGTAGCCACCTTTATCGCGTTCCTACCCACATAGGGTGAGACGCTGGCATGGGCGGGCTCGCCACTGATGTGAACCCTATACCATACGATCCCCTTCTCACCAATGTTGTAGTAGCCTAGGGTTGACGGCTCCCCCAGGAGTACGTATCGAGGCCTTATACCTAGCTCCCTCGCCATGTATAGGCTACCGAGCCTCCCCCCAACCTCCTCATCACCGACGGCGGCTAGTGATAGCTTCTTGTCTAGGCTATCGACGTACTGGGTGAAGACTGCGTAGGCATAGATGAGTGCTGAGAGGCCGCCCTTCATATCGCTCGCCCCCCTTCCATATAGGTAGCCATCCACCACCCTTCCCGAGAATGGGGGGATACTCCACTTGTCATGGTCGCCCTCGGGAACCACGTCCATATGTCCGTTGAGCATGAGATAGTCATCACCATCTCCCACGCTGCTGTAGACCGTTATAACCCCCTTCTCCGGCTCTATCCTACGGGTTGGTAGGCCCCACTTCTCCAGGAACTCCTCCACATATCCAGCTGCCTCTGACATGTCGCCCGGGGGGTTGACGGAGGGGATCTGTACGAAGCCGCTTAGGAAGTTGATCAGGTCCTCCTCATACTGCCTGGCCTTCTCCAGGAGTGTCTCGAGGCTAGTCATATAAATAGTTAGTGTGGCGGGGCGTTAATATCTCACAGTCTATGGATCCTACCTCCTAGCCCTGAGCCTCTTCACCACATATGGGGCTATCGATGCTACGATTGCCACCACGAGTGCTGCATATAGGGCTAGGGTGATCATATCTAGGGAGCCGCCGAGGACACCGCCCTCATCATCATCCTCCTCATCGTCATCCTCGTAGAGATCCAGCGCCTGTCTAGTGGAGTCGTCGATGTCGGGGTGTAGAGGCGTGGCTAATGCATCAATTGTGACCATACCGAGGAGGAGAAGTAGGATTAGTAGTGTCGCGGTACGCACAACATAGTAATAGTTCCAAACATACTACTTATATCGATGCCCCTTGCCATAATACCTATTAACCATGGAAGGTCTAAACCCGCCACTCATAGATCTCCACGAGGATATCGGCTACTACATCTACCTAGGCGGTAAGCACGACATGGAGGTTAAGAGGAAGGATCGGCATGGAGACATCCCTGGCTACCTAGAGGCCAATGTGAAGCTCTTGGTAGGCGCCGTATTCGCCCTCCAGAGGGGATATGCCTCGATGGGTGGCGAGGTTATGAAGGGCTATGGGGAGGGGGCTGGCGACATCTATATAAGACCATCCTCCCCCAAGGCCGCGGCCCTCGACGTGATCACGATCTATAAATGGCTCGTTAGGAGGTATGGGGAGTTCCGCCTCGTAACGAACCGCTCAGACCTTGACGGCGAGGGTATCGGGATCATCCTAGGCCTTGAGGGTACGGAGTACCTAGACGACCCGGGGGACATCTATCTCTACAAGGATCTAGGTGTCAGGCTGATAGGGCTGACGTGGAACTACGATACCAGGTATGCTGCATCTTGTATGTCTAGGAGGGATTATGGCTTGACTGGCAGTGGGGAGGCACTCCTCAGCCTGGCGGAGGCGGAGGGAATAGTCATCGACCTCGCCCATAGCAGTAGGAATACGATGTTGGAGGTCTTGGAGACACATTCCGACCCGGTGTTGATAAGCCATAGCAACTATGCAGGCCTTGTTAAGCATCAGAGGAATGTTGATGACGAGGTCCTGGATAGACTGGCTAGCAACGGCGGGGTGATAGGCTTCACATATATCCGGCAGACAATTGGGGAGAAGCCTAGTGCCGAGAGCCTGGCTAGGCATATAGACACAGTTGCGGAGCGTTTCGGAGACGAGGTCGTCGCTGTTGGGACGGACCTATTCGGATGTAATCCCCCGGACGATCTCAAGAGGATCGAGATGATCACCAACCTCTACAGGGCGTTGGAGGGGCTTGGATGGACACGTGAGCGGCTGGAGAGGCTGGCATATAGGAATGCTGAAAGGGTGTTCAGGAGGGTCCTTAGGTAGGGGGCTGCCTGACAGGGGTTATCCACGTCTATATGGGATCACTCTTAAGCCCCTTATCATCCCGAAATGCTTTGTATTGCCCGTGTAGACTGCATAGCCGTTCTCCCTCGCCATGACGCCTATCAGTAGGTCTCGTATCTCTATTATCTGGCCTATCGATGTGAGATGGGCTATCTCCTCACCCGCCTTTACAGCCTCCCTTACTGTTAGGTCTAGGATTGTCAAGGCCTCAACCAGATCCTCAACCTCCCTCGTCCTGCCGAGTCTATAGGCTCCCCAGGAGAGTTCAAATATGTTGACGACCGTCGTAGCCAGTACAACTCCCTGATCCATCATCCTCACTAACTCGTCGACGGCCGGCCTCCTCCCCCTTAGATAATCGATCAGTACATCCGTGTCTACAACTACCTTGCCTCCCTCATACCCCACCTAGACCAGGCCTCCCTAATCCCCAGCATGATCTCATTGATCTCCACGTCATCCACATCGCTCCACGCTCCTGCCAGCTCCTTTATGCTGCGATGCTTCCTAACAAGTTTCAGTATCACGTCTGAGAAGCTCTCCCCGGGCTTCTTGAGGCGTAGCAAGGCTTTATACGCCTCGAGCGATATGGTTATCGTCTTCACCCCCATCCACTACACCAACATGTAAATGTATACATGCACTTATAAGTGTATGTAGATTCTAGGGGACAGGCAGATTATCTCAAACCCAGTGGTCTATTCATCCTTCTCGGGGGGATACCTATGCCCCGGGCCGGTATAAAGGGTGGGGGTATGGGGCTAGAACCAGCCCCTGAAGTCCACAGGTCCTGGGCTCCAGACAACCCTCCTCTCCGGATCTACGTATATTGTTACTGGTTGCCAGTACCCATCGTAGAATATCTCTCCACGTATCTGGATGACCGAGCCTGTCCATGAGACCCTCAGACCTCGGAGCTGATAATTCCTGTAGGGGCTCTTCACCCATGTATTGTTGGTGCCGGGAGTTGCTATGTCTCCATTCCAAAGCTCGTCAGGAGTATAGCTGTAGTAGCCAGCGAACCAGCCTACCGTCCCAGCGATGAATAGGTATGTCGTCCCCATGTCATGGCTGAAGCCCATAGCCCTTAGGGAGACAAGTGGGATGGTGAACACCACCTCACCGAACCATGCCGGCAGGGTATAGTAAGACTCTGAGAGTGGGAGGCCCTCCGTCACACTTATATAGCTGGGTAGCATGACGGATGATGAGAAGTACCCAGAGGAGACGGCCACCTGTATCAGGCCCACCTGGACGATGGGTGGGTTGGTCATGTAGTAATCCATAATATATGCGTAACGCCCAGATGAATCGGTAAATCCGAAGGAGTACTGGCTGGGAGTTGGGTAGAGATACTCTACGTAGACGCCTGGTATTGGTAGTGATGTTATACTACTATAGACGAAAGTTTCCAGTGTCCAGACGTTTCTAACGCGCATCAAAAGTGCAATACGTGAGTTAAGTTCGTCAACAACAGTCTCGAAAAGTGTCATGGAATTCGTCCATGCGCTGGCCGCATATACACGCCATAATATGCTGTATGCAAAGTACAGATCCTCACTCTGCCTCAACTCATTTAGATTTCTGGGTGTATTTATTGGATGTATATCATCTGCTCTGCGGAGCCAAATACCCGCACCAATGCCCTCCCTGTCGTTAAAAAAGAATTCCTCTATCCATACCCGGTAATCGAAAAGAGAGTTAGCCCTGAGAACCTTGCCGTATCCGATTATGCCAAAGTCATATATCCCTACGTCAGTAATATTTACATTGTTGATGGTGTATCTAATCCTAGACATGTAGAACCCTTCGAAATCACTAAATATACCTATTGTTCCCCATGAGTATAGACGTGATATCGATACCCTGTCAATATCGATTTTAATGTCATAAGTGGGCAATCCAAATGCTTCCAATATAAAGTAGCTAACGTCTATATGTATTCCATGTGCTTCTCCAGTATAGAGCCCTGACAATATATCTGGACTATTGATATCCTTGATTGTTACTTCATCGATCTTTACCGTCAAGTTGTAGAAGTATGGTGCCTCTATGATCACCCCATCAAACTTGTAAGGCATAGGCATGTTAGGCTCTATCCATGAAGATAGCATTAAGTTTCGAATTGTAACTATGGAGTCAAGTATGACAGGTACTGTAAAACGGCTAAAGGTCAATCCTCTGAATGATATACCCCCTCCTGAGCCGACAATGTTTGTTAGTGTTACATTGGTATACTGTGTCTCAATGTTTCTCACTTGCCTTAGATACGTGCTGTTTATTCCTTGAACCCATGTAGAATACACCCTTTTAACAGCCACGTTTGATACCTTAATGTCCAGTCCGGTGACCCGCATGAGCTCTATTTTTACTCCTTCAAAGCTACCAGGAGATCCGAGGGCTATATCTTCGAAAAGCAGACTATCCATTGTAATATAGCCACCACTCATGAACTGGATATTGGCAAAGACGCCTACTACACTTAAGGATGTTAGAGCCATGTCAACACCAGTGACGTTTGTTATCGTTATATTTATCGAACCGTCATCGATACTGATAAATCTCAGGGCAACAGGATGGGTATTTGTATCTATGGATACAGAAAGATTTTTCACAGCAATGTTGTTGGAAGATTTTATTCTTAGGAAATCTAGTGCCGGTAAGGCGGAACTCCCTTCATAGGATATAGTGAAGTCAGTAAGAATGATTTTGCTACTTCTGTCGATCAAAACTATTTCTTGACCTACGAAGCCCGAATCTGCAATTATTTTGGAACCGTATCTGAGGACTATGTACAAGTTATCCTTACCGATAATAGTGATTGGAGAACTGATGGTCAGATCAGTATCGACATAAATCGATGTGCCCGGTAACGCATTGTTTATGGCAGTTTGAAGATCTGGGTAATCAATTGGAACTATGATACTCTGAGCAGCGGTGTAGTCAGTCTCTATCTGTAAAAGAAGCAACAGTACTAATAGCAACATAACTTTAGTAAGTTTCAAATTCATTTCGCTAAATCCCGTGTTTTGAACCCTTATTTTGAGGAATATATATTTTCAGAAAAAACAAAAGTTTAATGGTAAAGAAAATTTAGGTTTTTAGACAAATGTCTTCATCTTTTTGACAATTTCTCATATACAATTTTATGCTTTTGAGATATGACGTCCCAATCAAAGCTTTTCACATAACTGGATCCATTTAAGGAGTACTCCATCCATACATCCTTCTCAACAAGAAGTTTTTTAATAGCTCTTGCGTATTCTCTCGGCTCCGGCCTGGTGACTAGTCCACTCCCTGCCTCTAGGACTAGTTTGTAGGCTGCGTTGTTGTCGCTGTAGACCGTGACCTGTGGAGTGCCTGCGGCCATAGCTTCTAGCGTTGTTATGCTCTGCCCCTCCCTTATCGATGGGAGGGTATATATATAGCCCCTCTTCATCAGGTATGCGAATCTATGGTCGTCCACCCTTCCATGTAGGGTGACGCTCCTCGAGAACCCGTTCCTCGATATGAAGCTCTTGACATACTGTTTCATAGGGCCGTCTCCAAAGATGTCTAGCTTGACGTCTAGGCTCCGGTGGAGCTCCTCGAAGCTCCTGAGCAGTATGTCCAGCCTCTTATGTGGGTTTAGCCTCCCGCCATAGACTATCCTCCCATACTCCTTCTCCACATCTATCCCACGGTAGAGGTCCAGGTCTACACCGTTGGGTATCGTGGTTATCAGGCTTGGAGATACGCCTAGTATCCTTGTAAGCCTATCCGTGGTGAAGCTGCTCACCGATATGATCCTATCAGGCAGGTGCATCATAGCCTTCTCGAGCAGGATGCCTAGTGGGACGTGAAGCGTGGTGGGGGCGTATCTATACCAGTCGCTGTGCCAGACCTCGTGGACCGTGGAGACTAGTGGTGCACGGCTCCTCCTCTTGAGCCATGAGGCGAATACTGGGAATATTGGGCAGTGGTTCGCCTCTATTACGTCGTAGCCCCGTAGATCCACGCTCCTCATGAGCCATGAGAGGTATTTATAGATCCCGGACATGCTCCTGAAACCGTCTGGAGTTATGTACTCGGGTATTGGTAGGCTGCTCCTTATTATTCTCAGCCCCTCATACTCCTCCTCCGCCGGCCAGGACGGGTCTAGCCTCACGGTGTATATGTCTATGTCCCAGCCCCTCCTCGCGAGGCGTCTAAATACCTCGAGATACCTCTTTGCAGAGCCCCCCTTGAATGGGTGGAAGGTCTCGGTTACGACTGCTATGGAGAGGCTCATCAGGCTTCCACTTTATACCTTCTCCTCAGGAGGTGGATAAGTAAAACGGTTGGAACGGCTATCAATGGGAGTAGGTATGACAGGCCGAACTCCGGTATAACCTCTGCGGAGCGTATGTTTATCAACGCCTCACCACTTATCGTGAACTCCACAGTATAGTGTGTAGCGTTTTCCGAGACGATGTTGAAGCTCAGTGGGGAGCCATCGTCATCGACCGAGACCGAGGTCGACATGATCTCCTTGGGTATCGTGACCCTGACTATCGCCGTCTCGCCATAGGGGGCTGCTAGACGTATTGTGAAGACACCCTCCCCACCATCAACCACGAAGCTCCCAACGGTGAATCCGAATATGAATGCATCTGTCTCAACACCGATCCTGAAGAAGGTATCGTTGTACCACGCCCCCAACACATATGTCTCAACCGGCCTAGAGGGCGGCGAACCCGTCGTCGTTATGCTTAGTGAGACCTCCACCGTGGCCGCCGGGGAGACGGTGAAGACACCTAGATCAGTGTCCACCGAGTAGTAGTTCTCAGGCGTTGATAGCTGGCCGGCGTAGTAGTAGCTAACCGTCTGAACCGACCAGTAGACATCTCTATACTCACCAGCTATCTTGATCCTCTTGGGGACCAGGGCCGTGAAGGAGCCGTCCTCACCAACGGTTATGTCTATCCTGTAGAACCTGTTGACTACGTCTGCCCTCCCGAAGAGCCTGACTATGGGTGTCTCCACGAATCCGTCGGGGTCCTGTATAACGCCGCTCAGACTGATCATCTCCGCTTCTAGGACTAGGTTCTCCACGCCGTCTGCTATATCGGCCTCGTTAAGCACGATGTTTGGGAATGCGACGTCGCCCAGTGAGAAGCCGAGTATATAGCTACCCTTCCCAACGGGTAGGTACATCACGTACTCCCCATCTTCGTTGCTATATGTGATGCTTAGGAAGTCTACATCGGATGATATTATCCTGACGTTAGGTATCGGCCTACCATTGAGATCCGTGACCACGCCCCTAACCTCATAGATGTCCGGCACAGTTATGTTGAAGTTGTCCCTATCAAGTGTGGTGTATACCGAGGATGTTGGGAACATCAGGCCCCTATATATTACTCCATACCTGTTTAGGCCACGCTTAGTTATATCCACGAACTCGTACCGCCCCTCGTCATCCGCCACCGTATATATGTACCTACCGAACCTGTCCGGCTTAACAGCGACAATCGCACCGGGAAGCGGATCCCCAGATACAGTCTTGACATACCCGGCTAGGAGTGGGGACCTGGAGAGGTATACCGTGCGTGTCTGCACCGGGTCAGAACCCAGTATATAGATGTCCCTATCGGCCTCCAGAGGCGATGTATGGATCGGCTCGGGATATATGGGTGAGAGGCTCTCGTAGGAGATGTACTCCATCCACCTAGACCTGAGGCTAGGTTCATACTCACCAGCCTCCAGCAGGGCTTTCAACAGCTCCCCCTCCAGTGGTGGGTTAATATGTATCCTCAGCCTCTGCCCCGGCTCGAATATGTTGTATACATATGCCTTCCCCGACCTCGATGTTATGGTCGTTATCCTCCCCTCCTCACCCCTTATATCTACATAGGCTCCGGAGAGGTCGGGTACACTGCTCCCAAACACGTCTATCACTAGGAGCTCCGCAGGTGATAGGCTAACCGACAACGTGTCCCCAGGATCCGGCTGGAAGAGATTCACAACCTCCTGGATATAGCCCAATGCGTATACAGTGATGTTGTGGTGTGCATCCGGCCTAAGCCTGATGGTTGAACCAGGATCCCTAATCACGAGGGGGTACTCAGAGACATTTGTCTCCATCCATAGGATCAGTGAGCCCTCGGGCTCGGGGACGGCTGGCCTCGCGGCCTCTGAGACTGATACCAGTGGCGAGGCGAGGAGGATTAGGAGTATGAGGCTGTACAGCCTAACATGGGACATGAAAATAGATTGTATTTAGACCCCTAAAAAACTATGTGTATCTCCCCAATCTAGAGAATATATACTGATGGGGGATAAGCATATTGTTTTGAGGGGTCCGGCTTGAGCAGTATACTCGAGGTCAGGAATGTGGATGCTGGCTATGGGAAGCTCCAGATACTCTTTGGGGTCAACGCCACCTTCGAGGAGAAGGGTATAACGGCTATCGTCGGCCCCAATGGTAGTGGGAAGTCTACACTGCTCAAGACGATCATGGGCTTCACCAATGTCTATAACGGGAAGATCCTCTACAAGGGCCGCGACATAACTGGGAAGCCTCCACACTACGTATCTAAGCAGGGGATAGCCTACCTCCCACAGGTCGGCAACGTCTTCACAACACTCACCGTGAGGGAGAACCTTAGGCTGGCGGGCTATACACTCCCACCCGACGAGATCGAGGAGAGGATGGAGTGGGTCCTCGAGTTCTTCCCAGTCCTGAAGGACTACCTCGATAGAAAGGTGGGTAGGCTAAGCGGTGGGGAGAGGCAGATGGTCGCTATGGGGATGGCCCTGATAAGGGACCCGGACGTCATGCTCTTCGACGAGCCCAGCGCCAACCTAGCTCCAATACTGGCTAGGAAGGTGGTCAGTGAGGTTAAGAGGCTTAGGGATGAGCTCGGTGTAACTATCGTGATTGTTGAGCAGATCGTAAAGCTGGCCCTAGAGATAGCTGAGAAGGCCTACCTCCTAGTCTCTGGGAGCGTCAGGTATGAGGGTGACGCCAAGGAGCTGTTGAACCATCCAGACTTCGGTAAGATGTACCTCGGAATAGTCTAGACGAAGACGGCCCTAGGCCTTGGTATGGAGTTGTACTCAGAGGCCTCCTCATAGTTATACGCCCCCACATGGAGGAATACGAGTAGGTCGCCCACCGATGTTTCTCCAGGCAGGTATCTATACCTTGGTAGCCTAGGCCTACCCATCTTCTCACCCTCATAGTCATGGAAGACGTCGTCAGAGTCGCATAGCGGCCCGGAGACCCTATAGGGTGTGTCGTGAGGATCCCCTATCCTAGTGGCGTTCACCAGTGGGAAGTACCATTTATAGAGCGCCCCGCTGAGGAGGTGGGTGAAGCCAGCGTCGAGTATGAGCCACCTAGTCCCGTCGAGCCGCTCCTTCATCCCGACCACCCTCGTGGCCAGGATACCCGCGTCACCAACCACGTATCTGCCAGGCTCTATGTAGAGGGGGGCCTCCCCAACCAGCCTCCTTATCCTCATGAGGAATCCTCTATAGGCATGCATACAGATCTCTGGTGAGAATAGTTTGGTGTCCAGCCCGGTATGAGGCAGGGTGACGGGGCTCCACAGGTAGTTCTTGGGGAGCCCACCCCCTATGTCTAGGAAGCTTAGCCTGACCCCCCGTGACTCGAGGCCTTTGAGGACTCTCTCGATGGCCTCCATGTAGCGTCTAAGGAGGCTCCTCTCGCTTATCTGGCTTCCGAGATGGATATGTATCCCGATCTCCTTGACACCATGCCTCTCTAGGAGTCTGTAGAGGATCTTTGGCTCTACACCGAACTTGGAGGTCCTCGATGCCGTGTCGAGGACCTGCTTAGAAATATCCATGTTGAGCCTGACACCTATCCTGCTCCAGTCGACAGATCCCAGCTCCACAACCTCCCTGAACTCATACTCACTGTCCAGGTTTACTATCCCGATACCCATATCGAGTAGATTCTTAACCACCCATCTGTTCTTCCCGATCCCGTTGTAGATTATTCTCTTAGGATCTATTCCCGTGGCTAGGGCCTTCTCCACCTCTCCCATTGATACGGTCTCCAGCCCCATCCCTAGTTCCACAAGCCTCTCGAGGATGGCTGGGTGTGACATCGCCTTCACGGCGTAGAAAGGCTCTACATCGGCCTCCATACATATCTCCCGGAGGGCCTCGACATTCTTCTCCAAGACAGCCATTGAGTAGATGTATGTAGGAGTCTCATCAACGATGCTCTCTACAGGCTTCCCCGATAATTCTAGTGACCCATCCACCACCCTGAGCTCTGTATCGATGTTGTTCGGCTCACAACGCATAGTGAATATATCCCATCACCTCCGAAATATGAGTCTCCCCCGGGAATACTCTGTATCATGAGGAGGGTCTTCTACGGAGGCGTTATACACATCAGGCCTGGAGGCGAGAAGGCAGAGTGGATACTCGTTGAGGATGGGGTGGTTAGGGACTATGGCGTGGGCCCCCTACCTGAGGCCGACGAGTACATCAATATTGAGGGGGGCCACCTATACCCAGGCTTCATAGACTGCCACACCCACCTTGTGAGATATGGCCTAAGCCTATTCACCGTCGATCTCCGAGGGGTGGAGAGCCTAGATGAGCTAGTAGAGAGGCTCAGGGCTGGGCTGGACAGGCTATACATGGGCTGGCTCCTGGGGAGGGGGTGGGACCAGGACAAGATGGTGGAGAGGAGGTACCCAACTAGGGACGTCCTCGACCAGGTATCTAGAGAGGTGCCTATCTACATCAAGAGGGTATGTGGCCACATAGCGGCGGCCAACAGCAAGGCCCTTGAGCTGGCGGGGATAGATAGGGATACCCCGGACCCCGAGGGCGGAGCCATAGATAGGGACGAGACTGGTGAGCCTACCGGGATACTTAGGGAGCGGGCGATGGAGCTTATAGAGAAGATACTCCCCCAGCCCGATGAGGAGATGTTGATGAAGGCGGCTGAGGCTGGTATTGAGGACATGCTCTCCAGGGGTGTCACTACTGCCCACCTCGTATCGGCCACGCCGGAGGAGTTGATGGTGCTTGAGAAGCTTAATCGGATGGGTAGGCTCAGGATGAGGGTTAGGGTCTACTTCGACTATCGATACCTGGACTGGCTTGTAGAGAAGGGTTTTAGGAGGGGTGATGGCGATGAGAGGCTCCGATTCATGGGGATCAAGATAATCACGGATGGCAGTCTGGGTGGGAGGACCGCCTACCTAAGCCAGCCCTATAGCGACGACCCGTCCACGAGGGGAGTATTGATAGTCCCCTTTGAAGAGCTACGCAGGGTGGTAAAGGCATCGTTTACACACGGTTTTCAACTCGCTATCCACGGCATCGGAGACGCGGCTATCGAGAACATTATCAAGGCATATGGGGAGGAGATCGGTGAGGAGGTTAGGCGTAGGAGGGATAGGATCGAGCACGCATCGGTCCTTAGGCCCGACCTGATTGATAAGATCGTGGATCTGGGTATAGCGGTCTCTACCCAGCCCCAGTTCATAACATCAGACACATGGGTGGTGGATAGGCTCGGCGAGAGGCGTGCCAGATACACATATCCACTAGGCACTCTGGCCAGGAGGGGTGTACTAATGGGCTTCGGGAGCGACTGCCCAGTCGAGATACCCGACCCAGTCATGGGGGTCTACGCGGCAGTGACGAGGGGACGTGGCGATAATGTCCCACTAGGGCTACTCACGCCTGACGAGTGTCTAGGCACGGTTGAGGCCCTCAAATACTATACCGAGGAGGCGGCCAAACTCTCCCATGACGAGGAGTTGATAGGGACGCTGGAGAGGGGTAAGAGGTTCGACGCAGTCCTCCTCGACAGGGAGGTGGAGAGGCTATCCGGTAGGGATATCCTCGATACCAGGGTGGTAGCCACCTTTGTCGACGGGCTGATGATGTATCAACGGGTAGGGGGATGATTATCCATATGCTCAGACATTACTAGGTAGTATAGGAGGCCACAGTACTCACGGCTATGGAGGAGGAAGGACTCGAGCTCCTCCCGGGTTATACCCGCCTCACCAGCCCAGTCGGTCTTGGCTAGGAGCTTAGCCGCATCTGTATCGGTGCAGCCGATACCGCTAAGCCGGGAGAATGCATAGTCCCTAGCCACGCTACCCACTCCAAACACCTCATCCTCCCCACCCTCCTCGGAGCAGCATACCTCCTTGACTGCCCAGGCCCTCACCCTGCTGTGCAGAACCCTCCTAAGCTCATCCACCGGGGTGGAGCGGATATCCTCCCTACTGGGATAGCCCCAGTACTCCTCGCCATCGACCTCGAGATGCCGTCCAAAGGCCTCTATGAACCTCCTCAGCCCCTTATAATCCGGCCTGAACCTTCCACCACTGATTATAACCGCCTCCATGAATGCTTCGACCCTTGAGTAGTGGCCAGCCGGCCTCTCACCCATACGCCTCATAAGTAGGCCCCGGATACCCTCATGGTCGATACAGGCCCTGATGAATCCACGATAGTCGATGTCCATGCTGAGGAACCTCTTCACGAGTGGGAGGACCCTCCTCACAACCGGGAAGTCATCAGCATATATCTCTATCCTCAGCTCCGGACGCCACTTATCACCCCTAAGGAAAATCCTGACTGGGACATGCTCCTCACCAGTGTCGAAGAGCCTCGTGACACGTGGGGGATCCTCCATGTATAGATGTGGATACGGTCCACGTCCAAGCCTCTCGAAGAACCTCCTCACCTCATAGGGCGGCTCGGGCCTAAGTATGAATACATGTCTCTCCAGCCCAGTCATCGAACCACTTCCAAGGCCCCTTGGGCCCATACTCATCGGGGCCTATCCACGGCCTATATAGGTATATACAGCCATGTCTAGAATATAAAGAGTTGATACCTCCTCCAATAATTCCCCCATGAGGTATAGACGTTTGGTGAAACCCGGTATGTTGAAGATAGCGGTGGCTACAAACGATGGCGAGACCATCTTCGGTGGACACTTCGCACATGCCAAGAAGTTCAGGATCTACGCCTTCGACCCTGAGAAGGGTGAGGTGAAGTTCTTGGAGGAGAGGGAGAACCCCCTGGGCAAGCTACCCGACTTTGACAATCCACACGAGGCTATGGAGATGCTGAACGAGCTCAACATACCCCTACACGGGATACCCAAGTATAACTGGCTGAAGGAGAATGTCCTGCCCGACGTAGATGTAGTGCTATGTGGAGGAGCATGCCAGACGAGCTACCAGTTCTTCATGTCTGAGGGGGTAGTAGTCCTCTTCGACGAGCCTGGCCGGAAGGTGGAGGAGAGTATAGAGACTGTTAAGGAGGTCGTCAAGTAGGATATATACTCCCGGGCCACAATACTTTTTATCATGAAGGCCTTCGTCCTGCTAAAGGTGGATGTAGGTAGGCTCTTCGACGTCCTCAACGAGGTCAAGAACGTCCCAAACGTGCTCGAGGCATACGCCATAACCGGTGAGTGGGACATCATAGCATGTATGGAGGTTGAGAAGCCTGAGAAGATCGCAGAGATCGTTGGTCAGAAGCTACAGGGCCTACCGGGCGTCAGGGGTACACTCACATTCGTAGCTGTCTCGGAGTAGTTATCTGAGATGTGGTTCCCAGCCGTCGGTAGCTACGGGATAGCCACTAGGATACACATAGCTACCCACATCGGTCTCGAGGTTCTCAAGGAGGGTGGAAACGTCTTCGACGCGGCAGTAGCCACTAGCGCCGTACTCTCACTCGTGATCCCCCACACCGGGGGCCTTGGTGGGGACGGCTTCATACTGGGCCAGCTATCCAATGGGGAGATAGTTGCCTATAACGGCTCTGGGAGGGCCCCCAGAGACTTCCCGGCGGATAAGTTTATGGAGGAGAGACCGAAGAGGGGCGGCCTAACCATATCCGTCCCCGGACTGGTAGACCTATGGATCCACATATGGGAGGAGTATGGAAGCATAGACCTGAAGAGGCTGCTCCAGCCAGCGATATCCCTCGCTGAGAACGGTTTCCACCCGCCTAGACAGCTCGTAGCGGCGGTCAAGAGGCTCTGGGACGAGCTCTCCCAGTACGAGTCCTGGAGGAGGACATATGGAGTGGTAGGCGAGGCACAGCTCCTGAGGCAGAGGAGGCATGCATGGGTCTTGAGGCAGATAGCTAGGAAGGGATGGGAAGGCTTCTACAGTGGAAGGGTTGCCGAGGAGATCGTGGAGGAGCTTGGTAGGGAGGGTGCACACCTATCTACCCAGGACCTGGAGGAGCATAGTGGGGAGCCCATGGAGCCTATGAAGATCGAGTACAACGGCTACGAGGTGTATGAGCTGCCACCCAACACACAGGGAGTCACGACACTGGAGATACTCAGGTTCATGGATATCCTCGAGCTCGACAATAGGCAGAGGGATAGGGATTGGTGGCGACTATACTTCGAGGCATCCGCCCATGCCTATAGCGATAGGGACAACTATATAGGCGACTCCGACCACATGAGTATAAACCCATACACCCTACTCGAGGATAGGCATGTGTCGAGCCATATATCCAGCTTCAAGCTAGGCGGGGGCGACACGACATTCTTCACCCTGGCGGATCGATACGGAAATAGGCTCGGCTTCATACAGAGCCTCTTCCACCCCTTCGGGAGCGGACTGGTCGCGCTTGAGATCCCCTTCCAGAACAGGCTGATAGGCTTCAGGCCAGAGCCTGGATATCCCAACAGCCCAGCCCCACTTAAGAGGCCGCTACATACACTCTCGATACTCCTATACCGTGGGGATGATGACCTAGGCATAGTCGGCTGTGCAGGGGGTGACCTGAGGCCCCAGATCCATACACAGGTCTTCAGCAACATCGTCGACAGGGGTATGGATATTGGGAGAGCCGTTATGGAGCCTAGGGCCATGCTGATGTCCTGGGGGAGTGAGAGGAGGATAGTCTCTGAGACCGAGATCGGGGTTGGGGAGGAGAGGATTCCCTACCCAGCGACATATGTAGGCGTAGTCCAGGCACTCAGAAGTAGGGACGGATACATAGAGGTATTCGCCGACGCCAGGGGAGGCGGGACTGCACAGGCCCTATAGTTGTGGAGTATATACGGCCCGATTTAAAGATATCCAAGTCTTTATAAGGCCATTGATATTATCTACATATATGCAATGTCCAAGGCACTTGCAGCGCTTGAGGGCGTCAGGAGGGCCGTCAGGGAGGCTCAACATACAGATGCGATAGTACCTACCTGGCTAGCACTACTACCAGCCATCCTAGGCGCATTGGTAGGTATCATATTCCTAGCAGCCGTAGGCTCACTACTAGTCGTTATGCCAGGAGCAACGATGGGCCCAACAATCAATGGCGATGTACCCCCAGGGATGGGTGCAGCGATCGCGGCATTCCTCGCAATGACCACGCTAGCCATGATGCTCGGCCTAGTCGCACTGGTGATCCAGCTATACGTCCTATACAAGTTCATCGATAGGAGGAACCAGCACATTAAGAGGACACAGATGATGTATGAGGACGTTGCCCAGATACTTGATGACCTCGGCTTCAAGGAGAGGGCCGAGGCTGTGAGGAGATATGTAAGGGAGATGCAGTTCGAGGTTGGAGGTGAGAAGAGCGCCATACTCTGGGTGGTCCTAGTATTCCTGATAAGCCTAATAGCCTTCTACGTCTACCACTTCCTGAACAAGGACTTCTACAGGCATAGCAAGTATGAGCAGGGCATCCTAGAGGAGGTTAACAAGGTCTTCGAGGAGGCGGGGGTCAGGACAATTGATCTCAGGAGCTATGTACCCGTCCAGGAGAGGAGCACCATACTCTACCTGATACTCTCGATAATCACCTTTGGTATCTTCACGATCTACTGGATCTATACATTGGCCAAGGACCCGAATGAGCATTTCATGGCCCACGCCAAGATCGAGCCAGACCTACTCGCGGGTCTGGAGGAGCTAGTCAATAAACAGGCTAAGACAGAGTAGCTGGGTAGGCCCTCGACCCAAAAACCCTTTTTACTACTAGTTTGTCCTAGTCTGGATATCTGGGTAGGTATCGATGGTACATGGCTCTCGGCACTATATGGTGAGTATCGGTGGGATGGGGATATCCACATTCTCCTACGAGTCCTCCAGGCTCGGGATAGAGATTCTAAGGATGGGTGGAAACGCTCTCGACGCCTTCATAGCGGCTCAGCTGGCTATGGAGGCGTATGAGCCTGGCTGGACAGGCCTCGGGGGAGGGGGCTTCACACTGATAGATGATGGGTCGGGGCCACGCTTCCTAGACTATCGGGAGACAGCCCCATCCAGGATCCTGGAGGTTGTCGAGCCTGACCAAGTACTAATGGAGGGTGTCCACTCCATAGCGGTGCCTGGGATGGGGCGTGGCCTGGAGGAGCTACATAGGAGATACGGCTCCATCCCACTAAGCAGGATCATAGAGACCGTTGTGGAGGCGTTGGAGAGAGGGGTAAGGGCGACACCACTGCTACAGGGTAGCCTCAGGACATATAGGAGGGACCTGGAGAAGCTGGCGAGGCATGGGGGTAGGATTCTGGGGGTAGGGGCTGAGCCGCCCGGGATATGTAGCCCTCTACGGGTCTCACGATACATAGAGACTCTTAGACGGGTATCGAGGGAGGGCCTCGAGTCCCTATATACAGGGAGCTTGGCGAGGGAGCTAGTGGCGGAGCTAGAATCTCTAGGGGGCGTGATCACCCTTGAAGACCTGGAGAGCTATAGGCCAGTGTGGAGGACGCCGTACAGAGCCTCGATACGTGGGTATAGCATAGCGACCTCGCCCCCACCGGGTAGTGGATACTCTATGGCTAGGCTCCTAGAGGAGATGGTCAGGACGGGTGATGATCCCCGGACGAAGCCCAGCATACTCGTGGAGATCCATAGGGAGAGGGAGTTGATCGAGGATCCCGACATAGGCCTTGGGTATCCCCATGAGACGGCCCAGTTCACGGTATATGATGGGGAGATGATCGTCTCATCAACCACTACGATAGAGTGTGTAATGGGCTCCGGAGTAGTCTCGAAGAAGCTGGGAGTCATACTGAATGACGAGCTCCACGACTTCTCCACAAGGGGCGATAGGAATAGGCTTAGACCCCGTGCGAGACCGAGGAGTAGCATGTCCCCAACAATAGTCTATCAAGGGTCGACGCCGATACTCGCCCTTGGATCCTCGGGTGGGACGAGGATAGTGACTGCTGTGGCCCAGACAATATATAACAGGCTATTCAGGGGGCTAGACCTACCAGCCTCTGTTGAGTGGAGGCGTATCCACTACGAGGCTAGGAGGGATGCATTCCTCTACGAGCCGTCGAGATATACGGAGGAGGCGGTGGAGGCTGCTAGGGAGATGGGGAAGCCGATAGTGAACGCCTCGACAAGGTATCCAAGCCCCTATAGGAAGGGGCTGAGCCTACAGATGGGGGATGTCGAGGCCGTGGAGATAGACCCGCCGGACAACATCTTCGTCTCTGACCCTAGGAAGGGTATGGGTGCACTCAGTATAGGCTAGAGAGGCTCGAGATTCATGTATAGACTCCTTATATTCACCACTAGCTTGTATAGATCATCCCCCACATCGCTCAGCTTCTCATAGATATGCTCAATATCAGCCGCGGTCATGTCCTTCGCCCTAGCCACGTTGTCCCTGATATACTCCAAGAGGTTCAGGGAGGTGTTGAGGACAGAGATGTATAGGTTGACGTCGTCACATATCCTAAGATTCACCGCTGCCAAGAAGTTTACCTTCGCGAAGGGATCTGCATTGATCTCCATAAGCCTCTTCTTGATGAATGGGTTAGCAATCTTCAACAGGCTACGGTTGACCTTCTCCAGGCCGTAGTCCTCATACTCCTCCAGACTCTTCTTCCTCAGGTCGCTAGTTATCCAGCTGCTATAGACATCATATACAATCTCACGTCCACGGGGATGCTTCTTATAATGGTTCAGCCCCTTGAGGAACTTCGATATCCTCTTACAGTGCCTAGCCACGGTCTGGTAGAGATAGTCCACGATCTCGTATAGTCCCTTTATGAAGGGCTCCAGGTCGTTCACGATGATATCAGTCCTATGGGGGCTTATCGAGACGGCTAGGAGGGTCTTACTCTTAGCCTCCTCCAGCATATCGATCCATATCGTGATCTTGTCGCAGAGGTTCATACCCTCCTTCTTCACGAGGGACATCTCACGGTTGAAGTTGTGGAGGAGCCAGACTACATGGGCGACAAGGGTGTTCCTCGCCTCGGGCCTATCGTCGCGGAGGAGGCTGTGGAAATCCCCTAGGTCGAGCTCCTCCCCACCCCTCCTATATATAGCCTTCCTAATCAGGTATCCCGGCTCCCACTCCATGGCCAGCCGTATCTCGGCGTCGCCATACCATACCGAGACCTCTATAATATCCTCCTCTTGCTGGGACATCCCAGTATAAATAATGCCTCCAATGCGATATATCGGGGGATAGGCCTGCTAAACCGCCGAGCCCGGCACACGACTGGTAGACACCTATATTTACGTCCAACCCACTTTAGCTATATGACATGAAGGGGATACTCAGGACTGTGGAGGACAGGATATTCCTCGTGAAGACCGAGGATGGGAGGTACAACACGCTCGACCTCAGGGAGAAGCCTGAGAAGAGCGGCCTCTCACCCATGGAGACCATGCTATTCGCGGCGGCCGGCTGCTCAGCGATAGATGTGCTGGTCATCCTCACCAAGAAGCGATACGAGGTGAGGGAGCTCATAATGGAGATAGAGGGTAGGAGGAGGGAAGAGCACCCAAAGATATGGGAGTACATCAAGTATCGATACATAGTCAGGGGGAGGGGGATAAAGCCGGAGGATGTTGAGAAGGCTATCCAGCTCAGCCTCAACAAGTACTGCAGCGCCACGATAACACTTGTACGTGCAGGGGCCAAGCTGGAGTGGGAGTATAGGGTGGAGGAGGAGTGACGACACTCAAAGACATCATCGACGAGGGAGAGGTAGACCTGGAGAGGTTTAACCAGCTCTTCAAAGAGGTCAGCAACTACAGCAGGCTGATAGGGACTAGATACGTGGAGATTAGAAAAGGCTATGCAAAGGCGGTTGCAGAGTATAGGGAGGAGCTGGCCAGGAGCGGAGGAATACTCCACGGCGGGGCTATAATGGGTATGCTAGACGAGGTGTCTGGGGTAGCCGCGGCCACTGTAAACCCTGGGGAGGAGCAGGTGACGATCGAGCTAAAGATAAACTTCATGAGGCCTCTCCACAGTGGGAACAGCCCCTATACACTGGAGGGAGAAGTACTTAGAAGCGGCAGGACAACCATAGTCGTGATGGGCCGTATCTACGACTCAGAGGGGAAACTCTCAGCAGTATCGATTGGGACATGGTACATACTATACGACAGGTCGAAGGCTCATCTTAAGGGGTGAGACATAGGAATAAATTATAATGTCGGAGGCGGTTCCGTGAGGATAGCCGTCGTGGGAGGTGGGGCTATAGGGCTCTACACGGCATACATGGCACTCAAAAAGGGGCATAAGGTTGACCTCTACGAGGCTAGAACCAGGATAGGCGACTCGGCATCGGGCAGGATGCCCGGCCTCCTAATGGCTATCGATAGGCCCTTCCACAGCTTTAAGAACCGGCTCGTAATGAGGGGTATGAAGCTACACAGGGAGCTTTCGAGGGAGATAGGATATGAGATCAGGGATATCGACCTAGTCCTCCCATATGACTCCCGCCTACTAGACAGGCTCATGTGGATAGCAAAGCTCTACATGAAGTACTTCGGCTTCGAGATAGAGGTTGTAAGGGATGGGGAGCTTAGGAGGCGGTACCCAGAGATAAGTGATGAATTTATAGGGGCGGTCAGGATGGAGGGGTTCGGACTAATAGATCCTCTAGACACACTACTCAGGCTCCAGGAGAGGATAGTGGAGATGGGTGGAGGAGTATTCCTCGGCTACCGCGTACCACCCCTACATGACAAGGTGATCAACGGTGTGGAGTATGACGCCGTGGTGGTGGCAGCCGGGCCACATACAAGGGAGCTCTCACGAAACATAGATCCGAAGCCACCTAGGCAGAGGTTTGGAAAGGGAATATACGCCGTGACCTCCCTCGAGATAGACTATATACTGGTGAGGTTCAGGGTCACCAGCTGGAAATACACGAGGGGGTATGGGTTCGCCCCCTACTATAAGGGGATAGGCTCTGTATTCGGGGCGACCTTCTCATGGACCCCCGCAAAGGAGGATTACGACGCCGACTATAGCCTAATATCCCAGGCACTTGATGTCGGATCCGAGATGGTTAAGATGAGACCAGACATCATCTCGGTACACTGCGTACCCAGGGTGATAAACTATCCTGGTGGGGACTGGATAATAAGGATTAGGAAGGGCTTCGCGATGACATATGGCATATCTACACCCGGCTTCACAGCGGCCCCAGCCATTGCAGAGTATATCCTGGATAGGCTCAAGCCATAGCTGGATATACCGATTTATAAGTATTCCAGGGCGAATCCCCAAGATTCCGGGTGTAGGGATTGGAGATTAAAGGGCTTAACAGGGAGGTAGCGCTCATCATCGCCGCGGTATTCCTATACTTCACAGCGCTTGGCGGGATAGGCTCTGTCATATCACGCTTCAGCCGTGAACTCGGTGCAGCCACCTTCGAGACTGGCCTAATATTCTCCCTTGGCCCCATGATAGGCGTCCTAACCAGGCTACCGACCGGGGTATTAGCGGATAGGTACGGGAGTAAATACTTCATGATGCTCGGAGGCCTAGCCGTGACCGTCTCGGCCCTCTACGCCTCGACGGTCTCCAGCCCAGGTGAGGTCTACCTCGTCAGGGCTCTACAGGGCCTCTCCATGGGCCTCTTCATCTCAGCCTCGATAGCCGCCGTCTCCATCTATGGATACATAGAGTATCTAAGGCAACTCCTCTCCTATAGGGCGGCGGTGATATCACTATCAGCGTTGATAGGCCCCCTTATAGCCACTAGCTTCGTCGACCTATATGGCTATGCAGCTGCCTTCTACCTCCTAGCAGTCTTCGGTGTATCGTCAATCGTGGCCTCGGCACTCCTCCCGGATAAGAAGCTCTACCGTGGACGCGGATCAGCACCCAGGATCCTCGAGGTGATCAGAAATGGGGTGGTGGCCACACTACTCATCCTCCCACTGGTGAATGGAGGCGTCTTCTTCGCCCTCAACAGCCTGCTCCAGGACCATGTATACACCCTTGGACAGCCCTCGATCACGATTGGTAAGGCGCTGTTCGTAGCTGGGCTGACCGGCCTAGTCTCAAGGCTATACGCCGTCAAGCTCATAGATAGGATAGGCTCTGTAGCCACGCTATCCCTAGGCGTCCTCCTAGAGGCTGTGGGGATGACTATACTCGTCCCGTGGAGCGGCGACCTAGTACAGCTACTGATCTCTATGGGCCTCTTCGGCTGGGGGATAGGCCTCACAGTCCCGAGTGGACAGTACATCCTGCTCAGCAACGTCGCCGAGGACACTAGGAACACGGCTACAGCCTTCTACGCTACTGGCTTCGACATAGGGGGTACAGCCGGTGTGATAGGCTTCTCCTACATAGCGGGTGAGCTGGGATTCAACGCGAGCTATGTCGCTATGGCCATTATACTCTTCACTGCCAGCACAGCTCTATACATACTCCTCAGGATGGCTTGTAGGGCTAGGGCGACCACCTCTTCCTGAGCTGGTAGACCTCCCGGTGGAAGTCCTCCAGGCTGGTGACAGGCTCCCTACATGTGTATCCCTGGCAGACATAGATCTTGGGTGGATCAGCCACGAGCATATCCCTTACATAGCCGATCCTAGGGGGCTCATCAGCAATGTAATGGACGACGTGGAATGGTAGATAGCTCCTCAGCAAGGCCCTCAGCTCATCTGAGCCGCCCCGGGCATCCACAACTACTTCGCCACCGCCTGTGAGTGCATATGCAACGTCTAGGACCAGGTATGGAGCCGCCTCAGGATTCCTCTCAATGTTTGGGAGGGCTGTCTTCAGCACATCCAGTGCCAGGTCCCATAGATGATCCTCACCGGTGAGGCGGGCAAGCCTCATCAACTCATGGATAGCCAGTGATAGGCCCCCTGGATACGGCCCATCGAATACTTCGATATTCGGGTGGGGCACATCACCAGCATCTATAGGGGTGTGTAGGAAGACCCCTAGATCCCTGCTATAGAAGTTCTTCACCATCTCATCAGCGGCCTCCAATGCATAGCCTAGATACTCCTCCCCCGAGGTAGCCATGTAGAGCTCGTTGAACATGTAGATCAGGGAGGAGTAGTCGTCGAGGAGGGCCTTGACACCTGGCTCACCATCTATATAGACATGCATAAGACCATCTATCCACAGCCTCCTCCTGATGAAGCCCGCGATATCCACCGCCAGTGAGACCATATCGTCACTGCCTAGAACCCTCCCGGCATAGGCGAGGACCGCGGCTATGTAGCCGTTCCAGTCCGTCAGTATCTTAGTATCAGTGTTGGGCCTCACCCTCTCCTCCCTAGCCTTGAAGAGTAGCCGCCTAACCTCTCCGAGGGTGGATAGGAACTCCTCCAGCCCCATCCCCAGCTCCCATGCCTTCTCCTCCCACCTCCTGCCTGGGTATAGTATGTTGTAGCCCAGCCTCCTACCAGTCGCCTCATCCAGGTAGTTACCCTCCTCGGAAATGTTGAAGACCTTCTCGGCGAAGCCATATAGATCACCTAGGACACTCCTCAGCTCATCGGCGCTCCATACGTAGAAACGCCCCTCCATCCCCTCCGACTCCGCGTCCAATGCGCTGTGGAACGCCTCGCCGCTCCACAATTCACGCCTCAGGAAGTCCACGATCTCGCCTATCGTCTCCCTATATATCCAGTCACCAGTCAGCTGGTAGGCTTCTGTATAGACCCTGAGCATCCATGCCTGGTCATAGAGCATCTTCTCGAAGTGTGGGAGCTTCCACTTCGCGTCGGTGGAGTATCTATGTAGGCCCCCGCCCACCTGGTCATATATCCCGCCGAACCTTATCGCATCGATGGTCTTGAGAACCATCTCGAGGAGGTGGTGCTCCTCCTCCAGCCAGTATAGACGTAGTAGGAATAGTAGTCTATGGGGGTTCGGAAACTTCGGGGCCTGGCCAAAGCCCCCATAGATAGGGTCATATGTATGGGAGAGCCTCCTCATCAACTCGTAGACGATCCCCCTATCAAGCTCCTTATACACGCCCCCCACGTTGAAGAGTGGGGACTGTAACGCACTGCTAACCAGTGAGTCGGCATACCTAAGTATCTGGCCACGGTCAGTCCTCCAGAGCTTCTCGACACGCTCGGCGAGCTCTATAAGGGTCTGCTTAGGAAGATAGGTAGCCACGAAGAAGGGCTTCTTATCAGGCGTCAATAGGACTGTCAATGGCCAGCCCCCACTCCCAAGAACGGCCATCGCATACTTCATATAGATACTGTCTATGTCGGGCCTCTCCTCCCTATCAACCTTTATCGGGATGAATACACGGTTGATCACACGGGCGACCTCGGGATCCATGAAGCTCTCCCGGTTCATCACGTGGCACCAGTGGCAGGTGTAGTAGCCGATGCTTAGGAAGATGGGCTTATCCTCCTCACGGGCCTTCCTAAAAGCCTCCTCACCCCATGGATACCAGTCGATAGGGTTGTCAGCATGCATCCTTAGATATGGACTCTTCTCCCTTGCCAGCCTATTCGGCATCTCATCTGCACCATGGATATATCCGTATCGTATCCCTATATGCAGGGGTATATTCCCCCCTGTAGCCCGAGGCATGGATATATGTTGTATATGTATCGCGGCTCTGGGAAAAACAATATTTATCACCCCAGCCAGAAGCAAGACTATGTGGAGGGGTGGTCAGGAGTGGTGAGGCAGGAGATAACGGTGGATATCGTCAATATAGAGGAGGTGGATGGCCACTACAAGGTCAGGGTCAGGATAACTAGGGATGGGAAGACCAGGGAGCTGGACATCCCTAAGATGGTTAAGAAGCCACACCTCGTCAGGACTGAGGTGCAGGACGACTACCTGGTGATCAAGTTTATAGACGACTCGGGCGAGGGGATCTGTAGTTGCTGTATCCTACTGACGGATATCTAGGCCTCAACAGGCCTAAGCCTAAGCTCGACGTAGAAGTGGCTGGGTAGGCCGGGGAAGTACTCAGGGCTTATCTCCCCTATAGAGAACCTCTCACTTATCGAGTATGCCGCTACATACATCTCCCCACTCCTAACCATGACGATCCTCCCAGTCTCGATCTCTAGGACAAGCCTATTACCATCCATCCTTATGTCGATGATCCTATACCTATGCTTCTCCAGGTAGTCGCCGAGCCCCCTGACCTGCCGGATCACTAGGTATCCATCCTCAGTGCTGACGTTGTACTCCCCCACCCACTCGAAGCCGGCTAGGCCCGGAGGCATGCCGGCGTCGTTTATATACATGCTCCCAACCAGCCTAGGCTCAACATTCCTGAGGAGGGTTGAGACGACGAGTGCCAGGGCGATGGCTAGTACCAGGCCTATGGCTAGAGGCTTCGCCACATCCCTCATCTCAGAGCCTCCTTGGGAAGCCGGCCGTCTTCGTCAGGAGTAGGGCTAGGTCCTGATACTTAACTATCCTAACACCCATCCTGGCCAGCTCCCTAATATGCCTATTGCTAGCCACCCCTATATCAACCCCTACACCTGTCATGGAGGGATAGGACTCGAACAGCCTCTTCTCAGCCTTCTCACCCGTGAGTATCCGGAAGAGGTATTTCCCGCCTGAGGAGTCTGCCACGGCCATTGTAAGCCTATCGATATAGGCGAAGCGTATAGGCTCAGATATGTGGACGTCCCTCTCATAGCCAGGTATCCTCATACCCCCCACTATTCCCTCCAACGCCTTCCTGAGGAGGTAGGTGTAGCCGGCATACTTCTCGGGATCACCTGACCGGATGAACCTCCTCCATATGTAGAGCCTAGTCAGGGGATCCCTAACCATGTATACCCCGCGCCTCCTACCGACCTTAACCAGTAGCCCCCTCCTAACCAGCCTATTGATATACATGCCTACACCGGGCCCGAGGATCCTGGCCAGCCTACCTACACCCCTATAGAGCGTCATGTAGTATAGGATGTACCGCTCATTACTATCCCTGAGCATGTATGGATCTGGTGAGTAGCCGTCCAACCCCCTTGCGATGGCCAGGGCAGCGGTGGGGCTACCCTCTGAGAGGAAGACCTCCCTACCCAGTGGGTTCCCCAGCTCCATCAATCCAGCCTCGTCGATAATGTCTCCACGGACACCCATCTTCTCAACCGCCTCTCTATAGAGCTCCCACTCCCCAATCATGAGTATCGAGCCGCTCCTCTCAAGGATCCTGTAGTACGCCTCCCTCCCACGGGGGTATAGGCGGTAGAGCATGTGTAGGTTGGCCACCAGTATGTCGTCCCTACCAGTTATCCTCTCTACCAGCCTGTCGATCATGGTTGAGGGGTATCTATACACCGCATCCCTCATGTCTATGCCTGGTAGGCCCAGTATCCCCAGGAGTACCGACTGGTCTATCGATGGGGGTATATACACCGCCCTTGGGCCAGAGCCGAGCCGACTCTTGAGATGCCTCCTTACCTTAGAGATATACTTCTCGAAGCCCTCCACACTCATCTGGCTGGGGACACCTCCGCAATCCTTCTCCTCGCCCTGAGGATAACATCTACTATTGGGACGCTGCTTGGACACTCTGGTTCACAGGCCCTGCATAGGAGGCATGTGTAGAGGGAGACCTCAATCGTCTTGGTTAGGACCCCCTTGATAAGCACCTCCCTAGCCGCCCATACCCTCCCCCTCGGCCCTAGGGATCTGTCGCCCGTCTCGAGATAGGTGGGGCATACATATTCGCAGAAGCCGCAGTAGCTACACTTCTCATAGCCAATCATCTTCTAGACCACCTTCCCAGGGTTAAGGATGTTCCTAGGGTCGAAGAGCCGTTTGATCCCCCTCATAATCTCAAGTGCCTTCGGGCCTCTACGCCTAAGGCTCCGCATCAACGCCCTCTTCTTCACGATCCCGATCCCATGCTCACTACTGACGACACCGTCATACTCGAGGGCTATATCCATGATCTTCTCGCCTACACGGTATAGATGCTCCATATCCTCATGGCTGGCCCACATAGTTGGGTGTATATTACCGTCACCCACATGACCCGCTAGGCCGTAGCTTATCCCCTCATCCTCTAGGAGCCTGACTATCCTTGGGAGGGCCTCCGGAAGCCTGGTTGGGGGGACTGAGACATCCTCAATATATATGGCTGGGTCTCCCCCAGTCCTCTCTACAGCCTCGTCGATCAAGACCGGGTAGAAGCCCCGTCTAACCTCGTAGATACCCATCTCCTCCGCCTCGGCCATCGATTCTGCATAGGCTACTATCCTGCCCCCACCCATCTTTATAATCTCCATCGCCCTCTCAACGTCTCCGGATAGCGCTACTAGCAGCATGTCTCCATCCCCCTCAGGCGCCCTCCTCCCATAGCTCCTAACCTTGGCCACGGTGTTCCTATCGACGAACTCGAGTATACTTAGGTCGAGCCCCGAGGACCTGAGCCGGATAACCGTCTCGACTAGATCCTCTAGGGAGTCGTATAGAGCCGCTACTGTGGAGAGGTCTCCCTGTACCGGTGCCAGCCTCAGGACGGCGCCCACAACTATGGCTAGTGTCCCCTCACTACCAACTATCAGCCTCACCAGGTCGTATCCCTCACGGCTCTTCAGGGTCTTATAGCTAAGCCTGAGTAGGCTCGCCTCCTCGTCGGGCAGGACTAGGTCAAGACCCAGTACCCAGTCCCTCATCAAGCCGTATTTAAAGCCTCTCAGCCCACCCGCGCCGGTCGAGACGGCTCCACCCACCGTGGCTGTCTTTATACTTGCAGGGTCTATGGGGAAGAACATCCCTGTGCCTGCCAGCTCCATATTAACCTCGACCAGCCGGATCCCAGGCTCCACATATATATATCCATCGCCGGGGGAGGACTCCAAGACACGCCTCATACGTATCATGCTCATGACGACGCCTCCCTCAGGTATGGAGGAGCCAGTCAACTCGCTGCTACCACCCTGTGGATACAGTGGTGTACCAGTCTCGTAACAGTACCTAACTACACGCCTAACATCATCTACCGACTCGGGATATACCACGGCATCGGCCTCCCCCCTAAGGTAAGCGGCGTCCCTGGTGTGGAGGCCTAGGATGAAGGGATCCCTAGAGACCTTGGAGCCACCGAGCATCCTACGTAGATCCTGGTATACATCCACCCCGGCTCACTAATACATAATTATAGGCCAGCCCCAGAATTGATTAACCCACGGCCAATAGTTCCGAGGCGTCATAATTATCTATACCCACGAGTAATAACGGTGACATAGGGTTTAGATGGGTTCGTGAAGGGTGTAATATTATGATTGAGAGGCAGCGGCTCACCCTAGTAGTGGCGCTTATCGCGGCCCTCGCAATCCTGGTCTACATAACGTTGGAGCTCGGGACGGGTGGTGGGATATCAGTTGAGGATCCCTATTTCACGGCCACCCCCGACGGTGGTGGAGTCTTCATGATTATTAGGAATGGGCTGGACAAGGAGATATGCCTGGTGGGGGCTAGGCTCCCGGACTATCCCGAGGCGAAGGTAACTCTCCACGAGACGGTGAGTAGCGGAGGAGTCGAGATGATGAGGCCTGTCGAGAGGGTATGCGCCTCCCCGGGTGGGGAGATCAGGCTTGAGAGGGGTGGCTACCACATAATGTTTAAGGGTGCCCGCGTAGCCGATGAGGATAGGCTCCGCGTAATACTAATGTTCGACGACGGGTCCGAGGTCGAGGTCGAGGCGGTTAAGAGGCTGACTATCTAGGCCATATCCCTCTCATCCTTTATATAGACAACCCTCCTCGGGAACGGTATCTCTATACCCTCCCTGTCGAAGGCCTCCTTAATCCTCTGCAACACCTTCGTCTTCGCCGTGAACCACTGTGGAGTGGGTGCCCAGAACCTGACGGCCAGTATCTGGGCCGAGTCTCCCAGGCTCTCTAGGAAGACCTGTGGACCCGGTTCCACCAGTGCCAAGGGCTCCTCATCGATGACCCTATAGATGATCTCCCTCGCCTTGTCTACATCGTCCTTATACGAGATGCCTATCTTATACTCCACCCTCCTAGCCGTGGTCTTGCTGAAGTTCTTTATAATGGTGGTGAACACCTTCTCATTGGGTATCCTGTGGAAGACGCCGTCCCAGCTGGTTATCCTCGTGGAGAGTACGTTTATATCCTCCACTACTCCTCCGACTCCCTCGACCTCGACTGGGTCGCCCTCCTTAATCGGCCTATCGATGTATAGGAAGATCCCGCTCAAGAGGTTGGAGACAACCGTCCTACTGGCGAAGCCGATTGCTAGTCCGGCTATGCCGCCGGCAACCACGAGGCTGGTTGGGTCTACACCTAGGTTGCCCAGTAGGCCCAGGACGCCTATGAAGATCAGTATGTAGAATACGGTGTTCGATATGCTCTCGGCGATCTTCTTGGGGAGGACACGGACACCATACCTGTAGAGGATTACCCGTAGTATGAGTCCTAGAACCGCGAAGAATGCCAGTGTCACTACCCCGCTGTAGAGCTGTTGATATGTGAAGGGTAGCTGGAAGCCCAAGATCTCTATGTTGGCCATGCCTCAATACCCCCTATCCATAATAAACTCCTCGACATGTGCTAAAACGGTACGCAGTATCCTCGGCTCCACCTGCATCCTCCTCGTCAACATCCTCTCCGTCTCCAGCGGTATTGGGACCATGTCCTCAGGCTCATCACCAGCCCTTATCACAGCGACGTCACACTCCAATGTAACGTCTAGTGGGGCTGTCACCGCCCTATCACTCTCAGGTGCGTAGAAGATTCGGAATAGTGATGTGGGGACAACTATCCTGCTGAGCGTCACGGGATGTCTACAGTCACTCCTGATCCTGAGCCTAACCTCAACAGTGCCCGGCCCCTCGCCGGGGAACATGTATCTACAGAGTAGGCCGTCGGCAGTCCTACCATATACAGCCATCTTAGGCGTCCTGAGGGGGAAGACGTCGACATACTCGACCTCCTCTGTAGGGGTGGAGACGGCTATATCCGTGACCACCCTCCTGACAACCTCTATCTCCGCCTTAGGCCCCACTATTACTGCCGGCTTTATCGGTATCATCACATGCCTGAAAAGCCCTAGTATCGGTAGGTAGATCGGCGGTGCGGGGTGTATGAGGAGCCTATCTATCCCCGCTAGAAGTACCTCATAACCATCCCTCACGTACCTGGGTGGATCCCCATCCCTAAGCTCTATCCTCTGCCCCCCTATAGATGTGGAGGAGCCCCTTGATAGGGTTGTGTATAATACCATTACTCATCCCTGGCATACTGATTTCTCCCGCCGACTATATTTATAACGTATATCCTGGGATTCACAATCCTATGAAGCTCTTCATAGGATCCATAGCGACTGATGAGGAGGTACACAAGCTTAGGCATAGGCTGGATGAGGTCCTCTCCAGCCTGGAGCCGGACTATATAATCCTAGTCGTGGGTGAGGACGCCGCCATACATAACGTGGCGGTGGCTGAGCTCCACATGTTCGAGTATAAGAACGTGATATACTCGGCCTGGGGCGTCTATGAAGACATTATATACCGCCTGGAGAACAGCTTCGACTACAGGGTGATTGTATACCCTGTAACGGGGGAGTATAGATGCCCAGAGACGGGGTTCACCGGGAGGTTCAAGGGAAGGGTCTCCCTAGACCAGTATCTCTACATGGAGCTTGTGAAGCCCCTCTCAGACCTTGTTGAGGAGGAGGTGGAGGCGACGCTATACCTGAGCAACACCTATGCATCAGGGGTGTTGGAGAGGGTTGTACGCGACCTCTTCGCGGTGGAGAACAGGATCAGGGGTGGGTGGCGCCTAGTGATACATGGTGATGGTGAACCCCAGGGATCAACAGGGACGGTGGACTGGAGGGCTATAAACCCCTTCGAGGATATTGGGATAGATGTTGTGGCCAGGCTCAGGATGGGCGGCCTAGCCTATAACCAGGGGCTCTACAAGACGATGATGGATCTACTGGAGAATGGACGTATAGTCGATGATGCCCTCAAGACGATCAATAGCGTCTACCTCGTGGGGACGAACTCTGACAGGGAGGAGTACGTCCTCATGGTGGACCACCTAGCCGATCTACCCATAATGACTGGTGAGCTTGCCAAGCTCCTACTCGCCACGAGGATACTCCGCTTCTCAGGAACATTGATAGACGACGTGGAGAGCCCTGTCTATAGACTGGCGGAGAGCTGTGGATCGGGGCTTGAGAACCTGCTTAGGGAGCTCGTCTCCTAGCCCTACCTGAGCTCCATCCTGACCCTCTTTATCTCCTCTATAAGGAGGGGTATAACCTCTCTATAGTCGCCCACAATGCCGTAGTCCGCGTTCTCGAATATCGGGGCGTAGCGGTCGATATTTATCGCGACGATTATCTTCGCCTCCCTAATCCCGAAGATGTGCTGGGCAGCCCCGCTTATACCCACGGCTATGTAGAGGTCTGGCTTCACCGTCTTCCCAGTCTGCCCAATCTGCCTATCATGGCTTATCCACCCAGCGTCCACAGCCTTCCTACTCCCACCGACGACTCCCCCAAGTAGGTTCGCCAGCTCCTCCAGTAGTTTGAAGCCCTCCTTACTACCCAGCCCCTTCCCACCAGCGACTATTACACGGGCCTTCTCGATAGGTATCTCCTCGGCCTTCTCGATCCTCCTAGTCTCTAGGAGCTCGACACCATAGCTGGGAAGCTCGCCGAGGCTATACTCCACCAGCTCACCCTTCCTACCAGGTTCTCTCTCAGGCATTGGGAATACATTGGGCCTGACACTCCCCATCACCGGCTTCCCCCACCTCGTCTTGATATGGGCTAGCATATAGGCACCGAAGGGGGGCCTGATCAGTATGATGTCCCTCGTCTCCTTATCCACCGAGACCATGGTTAGATCAGCAGTTATACCGGTCTTCAGGTTGTTCGCTATGTTTGGGGCGAGCTCCCTACCCCTCAGTGTACCAGCCACTAGTAGGCCCTCAGGCCTATACTCCCTACAGAGCTCCGAGACGACATAGCCATACAGCGGTGGGGAATACTTCTCAAGCCTCTCGTCATCGACGAGGAATACCTTGTCCACGCCATACTCCCAGGCAGTCTCGGCGAGGTGGGAGACCCCGCTACCAATAAGTACCCCACCTACATAGGTCTCCAGGATATCGGCCACCTCACGGGCCTTGGATAGGAGCTGTAGACTAGCCTCATGAATCTCTCCATCCACCACCTCAAGATAGACCCAGACACCCCTGAAGACACCCTCCTTGAGTGGTGACCATTCGCTACACCTCGGCTCGGACATCTATATCACCCCCTCCTCGACCAGGGCCTGGACAAGCTTCCTAACGGCTTCCCGGAGATCCCCCTCGAAGATGATGTTCTTCCTGGGGACCTTCGGCGTGAACTCCACCTTCGAGACTATTGTTGGGCTCCCCCTCAGCCCTACACAGTTGGGGTCTAGGCCTAGGTCCTTATTGCTCCACGTCTCAATAGGCCTCTCGAGTACTGCCCTGAGCTTATCCCTAAGCGTCACCTGTCTAGGCTCCAGGGAGTACATCTTAGCCGAGATCAACGCGGGCTTCGAGAGCCGATACTTCTCTATCCTATCCTCCAGCTCACGGGTCACGATGAAGCCGTCCCCGGTATACTCAACCTCTATCGCGTAGTAGACGTATGGAAGGTCTAGCCACGAGGCGACCTGCGCCCCTATATGGCCTGTGGAGCTGTCGATGGTCTCCTGACCCATGACTATCAGGTCATACCTCCCAATCCTCTCGATCGTCTTAGCCAGTACATATGAGGTCGCCAGTGTATCAGCCCCCGCGAATACCCTGTCGGAGACTAGTATAGCCCTGTCTACACCCATGCCTAGGACATGCTCAAGACCAGCAACTGCGTGGGGAGGAGCCATAGATATGGCTGTCACGCTCCCCCCGTAGCGGTCGCGTAGGCGTAGGGCCAGCTCCACAGCCACGAGGTCATGGGGATTCACCACGCTGGGCACGCCTTCCCTCACGAGTGTACCCGTCTTGGGATCGATGTTGACATTCGTCGTGTTGGGGACGTATTTGATACCGACTATGATGTCCAGCCCCACCTCGGACTACCTCCCCCAGACCCTAATCCATATCATTGTCTCTCCACCCGGTTGATGGATTGGTATATACTAGCTGAAGCGGAAGTGTATCCCACGCCCACTCCTGGGGTATTCCCAGGTGATAGCCTCCTCTGGGCATACCACCCTACAGGTTCCACACTCCACACACCCCTCATAGCTGAAGAGGACGTCGTCACCATGTGTCGTGTAGCAGCCGGTGGGGCATAGGAGTACACAGGGCTTATAGTTACAGTCCCTACACTTCGAGGTGTCCAGCCTAATATGTGGCCTTGGATCGACGTCCCATATATTATTGTTCAGGAGATCCTCAAGCCTGATCTTCCTCCTCTTCCTCTCCCCAGCTGCCTGGCTACTCATAGCTTCCTATACACCTCCAAGAGGTCGAGTATTATACGGGGTAGGCTCACAAGGCCTCTCCTAGCCTCGGAGAAGGCCTCGGATAGCCTATACCCACCATAGTCGAACTCGTATAGCCTCCTGAGGAGGCCGGTTAGGAGGATGGGGTACTCCTTGAAGAGCCTCGGGTTCATGTATAGGTCGTGGACACCCTTGAACTTCTCTAGGTCACGTCCCACATAGCTCTTCATAAGCATCTCCTCATACCTTTTTAGGCTGGAGGCGCTGTAATCCCCCTCCGCCTCCTCAATAGCCTTGGCGGCCAACATGCCTGAATAGGCGGCTGTATCGACTCCGCGGTAGGTATAGCCCATGTTTATGAGTAGGCCGGCGGCGTCACCGGTAACTAGGAGGCCGTCCCAGACCAGGCGTGGAGGCCTGATAGCCCTTGGATCGGCTGGTATCATGTGGGCCGAGTACTCCATCACCCTACCATTCTCAACATACTTGCTGAATAGGGGGCCTATCCTAAGATCCTCCACCATGTCGTAGATATGCCGCTTCATCCCCTCCACAGCCTTCTCGAGATAGATTACTAGGCCTAGGCTCAGGCTATCCCTATTCGTGTAGAAGAAGCCGCCCCCGGGGAGGCCGTCGCTCACACTACCCATGAATACCCAGGCGAGGCCCTCATCCTCACCGAGGCCGAAGAATTTCTCGATATCCCCCTTCTCAACCTTGATCACCTCCTTCACACCGAGGGCTACATGCCTAGGTGTAAGCCTCTCAACGAGGCCGCTCTTCTCGAGCACGAGCCTATTAACCCCCTCGGCATCGACCACCACATCAGCCTCCAGCTCGTCACTGCCTGAGACGATCCCTGCGACGCGTCCATCCCTAATCAGGAGCCTATCCACGACCACCTCTGTGATCAGGGTTGCACCAGCATCGACCGCCTTGCTGGCCATCCAGTCTGTGAGGTCGGTCAGGTATGTGGTGAAGCTCTTCCCCCCACTACCACTATACTCGAGGGTGACGTACTCCTCCCCATTCACTATCGATAGCCGCTCCTTCACCACCCACCTATGGATAGGCGCCTTATCCAGGCCGTCGAAGGCCTCCTCCAGGGGCTTTGCATATACACGCCCCCCAAACATGTTCTTGGAGCCGGGCTTCCGCCCCCTCTCTATCAGGGCGACCTTGAAGCCCCTCTTCGCAAGGTTGTATGCTGCTGAGGAGCCAGCCGGCCCCGCCCCGATCACCACTACGTCGAACCTATCCCCCATCCCTAGACACCCATATCCATGCCCAAGTCAAGAGAAGATTTATAATACGATTTCTGGCCGCCGTATATAACATATAATGTGGCGACGACCAATCCAGTATCCGGTGCAATGGGATGGATGGGATAAGCATCATACCCATCGAGATGCGTGTAGAGCCTGGGTGGAGAGAGTTCCTCGACAAGCTTGTGGATAGGCTCAGGACAATGATACAGGATGGAGACATACTTGTACTGGCCTCGAAACCCCTCCTAATGGCTAGGGAGATGTATGTAGAGCTGAACAAGGTGCTACTAAGTAAATATGCCATAATGCTCGCCGAGGAATACCGTGTAGACCCAAGGATGGCCCAGCTAGTCACTGAATACTCCGACGCCATACTAGGAGGCGTGGAGGGAGTCATACTGACCTATACAGGCGGCGTATTGACGGCCAACGCGGGGATAGATAGGAAGAACATTGGGCATGGGAGGGCCGCCCTACCGCCACACCTACTAAGGGGGGTGGCCAACGAGATTAGGAATGTGGTTATGCATAGGCTGGAGGTCGAGATAGGCGTTGTTATAACGGACAGCGTAGTATACCCCCTCAGGATGGGTACCAGGGCATACGCAGTGGATATAGCCGGGATCAAGCCCCTGAGGGACTATAGGGGCGAGAAGGACATGTATGGCCGGAGGATAGAGTACACAGTCCTAAACCTGGCGGATGAGATAGCCTCGGCGGCACACCTAGTCATGGGTGAGGGGAGCGAGTCGAGGCCCGGGGCACTGGTAAGGGGACTAGACATACTGGGAGAGGGGACATGGCGCGACCTGGTGATAGAGCCTGATAAATGCCTCTACAGAGACCTATACCCACCAGAGATGAGGGGTGGATAGACCATATATTAATCAAGCATGGCCTCCATAGCCACTATATATTGGTGGAGCCCCTTGGAGACGGCTATAAAGACGATAGACCTCGTCAGGGAGTTCAAGACGAGTAAGGGTGTCTTCAGGGCCCTCGACGGGGTCAACCTGGAGATACCCAGCGGGATGATATATGGCCTACTCGGCCCCAACGGGGCGGGGAAGACAACGTTGATAAGGATCCTATCCACACTCCTACTACCCACCTCGGGAGACGCATATGTAGGTGGATACCACGTAGTTAGAGAGGCGTCCAAGGTCAGGAGTATAATAAACCTTGTCTCGGGTGGTGAGAGGCCGGGCTACGGGATACTCACTACTAGAGAGAACCTGATCTACTATGCTATGCTATACGGCTATAGCCGGAGAGAGGCGGAGAGGAGGGTGGAGGAGGTCTCCCAGCTGATAGGACTGGACGAGTTTATGAATAAGAGGCTCAACGAGCTCTCCACGGGGATGGTTCAAAAATATAGCCTCGCCAGGGGACTCCTAAACAATCCGAGGATACTCTTCCTAGATGAGCCGACCCTAGGCCTCGATGTTGAGAACGCTAGGTCTATAAGGAGGCTGATCAGACGCCTGGTGGACGAGGGGTATATAGAGACTATCCTACTGACCAGCCACTATATGCACGAGGTGGAGGAGCTGTGTGACAGGGTAGCGATCATACATCGGGGCAGAATAATTGAGGAGGGAACTGTCGAGGAGTTGAAGGAGAGGGTCAGTAGCCACGTAATATATGAACTGACCCTACAGGGGAGTAATGGAAACCTAGACTTTCTGAGGGAGCTCGACAGCGTAATCGGCTACAAGGTAAGGCTGAGCAACGTACCTGGAGAGGCTAGGCTTAGGATCATAATGGCTTATGAAGACATCTCCAGGGTGATCAGCCTCCTAGAGAGGAAGATGTATAGGGTTAGGAGGATCGTGAGGGATGAGATCAGTCTGGAGGACGTCTTCCTAAAGCTGGTTGGGAGGGGGCTTGATGAGTAGGATACTTGATGCCCTGAGACCAGCCTATGCAAGGGCATGGGTGAGGATCAGGGGGAACATGAGGGTGAAGACATGGCTCCTGTGGGAGGTTGTCCTACCAACGATATTCATGGCCAGCGTGATATACGCGTACCACAACCTCGACGCACCCCGAATATTCATCGGCTTCGTCGTGGTCGGCACGATGATGATGAACTTCTGGTTCAACGTGCTCTGGGGTATGGGCAACGTACTATACTGGGAGAAGGAGACTGGTAACCTAGAGGTATATCTACTTAGCAATAGGCCGATCTACATGCTCCTACTGGGTATGGCGCTAGGCGGTATGCTAAACACTGGTATTAGGAGCCTAGCCATACTGCTGATCGGGATACTCGTATTCGGAGCCGAGTTCAATGCTGCTGGCCTCCTCCCAGCCACACTCGTCTTCCTGCTCACTCTAGCAGCTCTATACAGCCTCGGCCTAATGTTCTCAAGCCTGCACCTGGTATATGGGAGGAAGGGGATAAGGATAAACGAGGTGTTGGGCGACCCCATAAGCTTTCTATCCGGCCAGTACTACCCGATATCCGTCTTCCCAACCCTGCTCCAGGCAGTGGCATCCCTACTACCACTCACCATAGGTCTAGACGGTGTCAGGAGGGCCCTACTCCTTGGAGAGGGAATGGAGAACCTATATATCCATCTAGCCGGCCTGGGGATAATGACCCTTATCCTCCTCCCACTCGGCATATGGATACTGAATAGGATGGTTGAGAAGGGGAGGAGGGATGGGAGGCTTATCATGAGGTGGCTATAGCTATGTGGGGGATTATAAGGAGGATGTTGGCCGTCGTATGGCTGACCTTTAAGGAGCAGAGTAACTGGACCAGCCTCCCCGTATACCTCCTCTACATCTTTATAAACCCCGTGTTCCAGGTGGCTCTATACGGCTATATCTACATAGCTGTGGCCCACCTATCAGGGATAACCAGTCCAGAGGCGGCCTTCTACATGGTCTCTGGGATAGCCCTCTTCAACTATATAGGCTCCGGCCTATACGGGGTGATATGGACGATCCATAGTGAGAGGGAGCACTTCAGAACCCTGAAATACACCTACTTAGCATTCCCAGACCTACAGCTATACCTCACCTCCCGCGGGCTATACCACTACCTCGTCGGACTAGCCACTTCCCTAGCAATGCTGGGGCTGGGAATGCTACTTATAGGATACCCAATGCTTGGGAGCCTCGACACACTCCCCAACATAGCCATCCTACTCCTCATAGGCATCGCCTGGAGCAGCCAGATAGGGGTAGTAGTGGCGGGCCTAAGCATCTACAGCTCCGAGTATGGTCCAGTCATAAGCGAGTCCTTCGGAGGCCTACTATTCCTCCTAGGAGCCGTGCTATACCCAGTATCTGCACTCCCGCCCTGGCTACAGCCCCTGGCACACATCTTCCCAATGGTTGAGTGGATGGAGCTTATGAGGCACTACCTAAACCCCAGCTACATACCCGGGGATATAGGGGGTCTATGGACACTGCTCGTGATCAAGACCCTAGCCACGATAGTCATAACATACCTATACTTCAGGCTGGTGGAGAGGTTGGTCAGGAAGACGGGTATGTTGGAGGCCAGCCTACACCACTAGGCAACCGCCTCGACCGCCTCCTCAACAGGTATAGGCTTCTCAACAGCCTTTAGATAGATCCTTATGAGTCCATATCCCTTCAACAGGTTGGCGGCGAAGGGTACAAGGGCAAACTCGTTCGCCAGTGAGACCAGTGGGAGGCTGAGGACGAAGCCCATGATACCGACCAGGAAGAGCCTGGCACCTAGCCAGTCATAGGTCTCGAACCCCCTCATGAGGAAGGGCCCGACGACAACCTCGGTGAAGTATGCGGTGAAGAGGAGGTATAGGGATACCGGCTCCCCCATATAGCCAGTGGCGATGGAGGCCGAGCCAAGCAGGAGGGCCAGTGCACTGGCGTATTTAAACACATCCCTACCCTCAACCAGCCAGGATAGATAGCCTATATAGGCTACAAGCCCTATGGGTATGAGGCTCGAGATGAGTATTATGTTTGGCCAGGCATAGGGGGTGTAGACACCGTATAGGAAGACCTGTATCAAGAGGTACTCGATAATTATGAAGGCTGCTATGCTGGCTAGGAGTCCATACCTAAGCCCATCTCCCCGGCTCATGAGCCGAGATAAGTGGGGGCCATAATATTTAACCAGACTGTTTATACATCCTGGGGAGGAGTGGCAATAGTTAAAACTTTATAGATTCTCTGTAGAGCCTATTTGAAGTATTCCTGGATAACCTTCTTCACACCCCTCCTCAGGATCTCGCTGAGGGTCGCCTCCTTAATACCCAGTATCTCACTCAGCTCCTTCAGCGAGGTCTTCCTGGGGAAGTCGAAGAACCCCATTTTATACGCCAGGTATAGGACCTGCTCCTGCCTATCGGTCAGTATCCTACTCTTCCCATACCTCCTCGTATACCTCACCTCATACTCGATACCCAGCTCCCTATAGATCCTGAAGATCTTCTCAGTAGTCTTGTCGCTGGGGGATAGGAAGGTTATGTTCATCGAGCCGTCCTGCCCTATATAGCCATCCAGGATTATACAGCCCTCATCCACAAGCGGCTTACATACATCGCAGCCCCTGGATAGGCACCATACACTCGCCTCGTTATCGACGAGGTTTAGACCCAGTACCTTGAGATCCTCCTCATCCCTGATATTACCCACCAGGTCCTTTGGACATGTGACGAGGTGGATGATACGCTCCCCATTATTCGTGATCGACAGGATCTTTATACGGCTCCCATACTTCCTGTAGAGCCTACACCTGCTCCTAGCAATATCTATCGAGACCTCGGATATACTCATCACAGGCTCATATACATATCTCTATAGAGGTGGGGAATAAAGGGGGCTCGATACCCGATAATACATGTGATAAAAAATGGGTAGGGGTGGGAGGCTATGGCTTTAGAACCTCTATCACACTCTTGAAGCCGTAGGTCTTGACGAAGTTGTATAGGAATATTAGGAAGCCTACCGCCATTAGGAAGGACCCGATGGCGGCAACAGTCATGTATCCAGCGTACTCACCGTTGAAGTACAGCGTCCTCCTAAGCATACCAGCGGCCCCAGCCGCTCCCTGACTCAGACCCATCACCACAGCCCCCACGAAGAAGAGGACAATGTGTAGGTATGACAGCCTCCTATCCATCTCCTTACCAGTGAGGATCGGGGCTAGTGCGTAGATCGCCGCGAAGATCGTTAGGCTAAGACCAGCCAGTAGCTGGATATGGCCATGTATACCTATGACCCACTGGGTATTGTGGAAATACCTGTTCATAGCTATGTTGGCCTGTATCATACCTGCCGAGCCACCCATGGCGTAGCCGAGGATCGAGAGGACTATCGCCAGTAGGGCTGGGCTATACTCTACCGGCCTAGCCCTCCAGATCGTCATCAGCACGGCGAACATGGTTAGCCCCATGGTTATCAACTCACCCCATGTGAATATCTGGCCCTGGACGAGTAGGAATAGTGGCTGTGGAGTATCACTCATCATGTGGTGGTTCCAGACGAAGAGGCTTATCACGAGGTCGGCCAGGATCACGCTCCTAACCACGTTCTCCCCGAATAGTGGCTGGTTAGTAAGTAGTGGGACCAGGAAGTACCAGGTTGCCGCTGTGAAGATGAGGACGTTGCCATCCGCTATGAGGTCGAGGCCCCACCAGAAGACGTTCTTATAGATAAGCGGGTCTATAAGGCTGGGGCTCAGCTCGTTGCCCAGAACCTCCGTTATCCCATAGACACCTATCGTGAGGGATACTAGTAGTAGGACAATAGCGTTAAGAGTGGTGTCTACACAGCCCCTGAAGACGCCCACTACGAAGACTGGGTAGTTATTCACCCTTGGTAGATACTCCTTAATACCCTTCGTCTTAGCCTTCAGCTTATCAAGGTTGAAGGCGAGTGTGAGGAGCTCCTTAGCCACGTAGCCAGCTCCACCCGCGCCCCTCTGGGGGAGGAAGATCGTGGCGAACATGTTGAAGAAGAACATGAGTACGGAGATGAAGATGAGTGCGCTGCCGAAGCCGAAGACTATCTGCTGGATACCGTTATACTCAACGACTGGTAGGGGCCAGTAGAGCGTGTATAGGGGGCTATAGCTGAATAGGAAGCCTGAGAGCCAGGTTATCAATACACCGGCCATCATCACATACCAGGCCAGGTTGGCGACCCACTCACTATAGAGATCCTTCTTAAGCACGACCGGGACTAGGTAGTAGAAGGCACCCATGACGGCCATGTAGGCCCAGCCATATATGCCTACAAAGGGGTGGACAGTCATCATGGCGTAGTAATGCTCAGGTGTATAGATCTCGGTGAGGAGGTTAAGTATCCTGAGCCTCATTAATATGCCCTCTATACCTGCGACGCCTAGCCAGAAGACCCCTGCCAAGACGTATTTAAGGGCTAGCTTCTCCCTAGGCCCCATGCTAACCCACCTCCTCCACGACTATCGCGTCCTCGATATACATGTAGGGATGCTCCGGCCCACTGTACTCAGTACTCCTGATCGTGTAGTTGCCAGGCTCGGTGAATATCCAGACCAGCCTATTCTCATAGCCGGGCACGACCTGCATCTGGAAGACTAGCATACCATCCTCCCTGAAGACCCCGAAGCCATAGGTAAGATCCTCGCTATACACCTTGAACTCCACAGGCTCGCCCAGGGGTATGACTATAGGCTCCTCAGGCAGGATGAATCTATGGTCCTCCATCCTTATCACGATTGTCTTCACAGGCTCCTCGTCAAGGTAGATGTTGTACTGCATCGATGGTATGAGTGGACTAAAGAAGATTATGTTGCCTATTATTGCCACTGTTATCAGGCTGTACATCCATATCTTCTCCCGCCTATCCATCCCCTGGTGGACTCCGCCGTCGGTCGATATCTTGGGGGGTTTACGGGTCTTGTAGATGAATAGTAGGATGACTATGGTGTAGGTCGTTATGAGGCTGTAGTAGAACATCTCGACGGCCCATTGGACCTCCATCTCGAACCCCCCGCATGTATATACTTCCTCCCTATCTGTATATATGGTATATCCCTAAGACCTTTGGAGTATATGTTTTCTAAACCATGCCCAGGGGATGATTTAATTACTAATCATCCGTATCAACGCCATGGGCCCAGGGAGTGGTGTATCATGGACCCGGTGACTTTTATAGCGCTGGCCACGGCCTTCATACAGATCTTCGCCATCATGGATCCACCTGGGATCCTACCCCTATACCTCAGCTTCATGTCCGGCCTCGACCGTGATAGGCACCTGAGGATCGTGAGGAGCATAGCCCTTGTATGCGCAGTATTGATAACCGTATTCACCATTGGAGGGGCCTACATCCTGATGTTCTTCGGCGTGAGTGTAGCGGCTACACGTATAGGCGGTGGAGTCCTGCTCATGGCGATAGCCATAGATATGCTCGGCGGCCTGCCAAAGGCTAAGAAGATCTCGCCAGAGGAGATGGCGGTGGTGCCTATATCCACACCCCTGCTAGTCGGGCCGGGCACGATAACGACCCTGATCCTCCTAACAACGGTCTACCCCGTATATCTAGTCCTCCTTGCTGGCTACTTAGTCGTGGGGGCTACCTACCTGATGCTTAGGTATGTTGATAAGCTTTACAGCATACTGGGGCCAGGAGTTATAAAGACGTTCGGCCGCCTAATGTCGATAATAGTTGCCTCGATAGCTGCTGAGATGATCTTCAAGGGGCTTGAGGAGTATATGGCTAGGCTACTTGGATAGCCCACCACTCCTCAGGATGTAAAGCGCTACACCGGCACCTACAATTCCAACCGCCACTAGTCCGATGAGTATCCACATACCCGTATCACCCGTCTCCACACCAGTTTTCTCCTCTCCACCTTTCTCCTGACTATCTTCCACAGCATCATCAGTATCACTAGGTACTCCCTGGTCTGTATCATCGACTACTCCCGGCGTCGTGTCGGGATCCACGACGGGTGTGTCTACAGGCGCGGTGTCGGGAGCTTCCCATCCCTCCCCTGCATAGTCCACAGCTAGGTAGATACCCTGCCAGTTGAATAGGGCTGTGACGTTCAGCAGGTTCGGTGTCGAGCCGTCTAGTATAGATGTGTTTGTAGCCTCGCCAGCGAAGATCATCGTATTGCCCATGACGCTGTAGTTGCCATAACCCTCGTCGACCCTATAGTAGTCAACCAGCAGCTCCCAGTAGAAGGTTGTGAACACGTAGCCATCCCCACTGGGTGCCTCGCTATAGGTATATAGGGTTCTGACGCTTAGGTCAACAGCCTCGCCGCCGGGTCCATCCATCCTGAACATCATCAGTATGCGCATCAGTAGGCCTGAGGCGTTGCTTGCATAGCTGCTCGCCTCGGCCCCCACTAGGGGCTTATCAGCCATCTCTACCTCTATGCTGAAGCTGTTACCCTCCAGTGTGAATGAGCCACGTATAACATCAACCTTATCCATCAAGTCGCTAAACTCTCCCAGGTTATCCGCCAAGTAGTCTACTCCCGAGCCATCCATGAAGCTGTAGGTCTCGGCCGAGACCCCAGGCATGATTAGGATGGGGATTAGGAGTAGGACTAGTAGCCTCCTATTACTCAGTGTCTGAACACCTCTCCCGCCCTAATGGGGCGATATACTATATATGCCGGGCGACCCGTCTATGGGTATCAAGCAGGGACTCTCCGGAATAGATACCTCTCAACCTGTAGATACAGCTCACCGTCCCGCTTGTAGAAGACCGCCTCGTAGCGCCGGTCACCATTTATAGCCTCGAAGATCTTCTCGTCCCCTGAGAGATCCCTTGGAATCAGGGGTATTGAGACCTCGTAGCTCCTCCCACTATACTTGATTATGAGTATACCACCCATCCTCTCAACCCTGGCTCTGAAGCCGCCCTTGAAGCTCTCATAGGTGCCTACCAGGCTGTTCAGAGCCTCGTCGATGAGGAGTGGCTCGAACTCTAGCGGGTTCCTGCCTAGGGCCCTGGCCAGTATGTATAGCCCGGCGCTAGACATTGGGTAGCCAGTCCCGTTCGACATGACGGCGACGCCGACGCCCTCCTCCCTGTTGTAGGCCATGTAGGCCGTGTAGACCAGGACTGAGCCGCTATGCCCATACAGCTCCAGCCCACCCACGACGGTCTTTGATAGGCCTAGGCAGTAATACTCCTCCCTATTGAGTAGGGAGGTCCTTATCCTTGGCTTCTCAAGCTCATCGACAACCTCTCTGGGAAGGGCGTCGCCACCCCTGTTGAGCATAGCCATTAGGAAGCGTGACATGTCAACTGCATTTGTTATCATCCCTCCATCTGCCCCTAGGGGTGGGACCCTAGCCCTCCTCAAACCCTCTTTACCGACCACGTAGGGCGTCGCCATCATACCCATGTCTATAGGCCTACCAACAGTTGTGCTACTCATGCCCAGCCTTTCCAGGACATACTTCCTGAGGGCATCCTCATACTTCATCCCAGTCGCCTTCTCGATGGCCATACCCACGAGGACGAACCCCTCGTTAAGGTAGAAGTACTTCTCACCAGGCCATGCGATGGCCCAGTCCCTCCACCCCTCCATAAAGGAGAGTATGTCCTCCGGCCCCGAGATGGGTAGGTAGCTGGGCGACTCACCTACATAGCCCCTCAGCAGGCTCTCCGCATAGGCCAGTGCGGCTACCCCAGAGGTGTGGCTTAGGAGGTGCCATATCCTAACCTCCTCACCCCCGATCTCCATATCGATGGGTACGTATCGTGATATGGGGTCGTCGAGCGATAGTAGGCCCTCCCTCTGGAGCATGAGTACTGTTAAGGCGGTGAAGGTCTTCGTTATACTACCCACCCCGTATAGCGTCTCAGGCGTCGCCGGGAGCCCCTCCTCCACATCCCTATAGCCAACAGCCCCTCGTAGAGTCTCTCCATCCCTCCATACGACTGTGTAGCTGGCGCTTGGAGGCCTACCACCCAGCTTCTCGAGGAGGAAGGACTCTATCCCCCTCTTGAGGCTATCCATGTAGGTGGTGTTCTGGCTAGGAGATATTTCAATCAGGCTTCCCATTAATAGGTTGGAATGGTTTATCCCCGCCCAGGGAGAGTTATTGATATTATGTCTGGCCAGAGCGGTGGGCGGATAGAGAAGGACCTATACTACCTCGAGATAGCCAAGGCAGTCTCGATGAGGAGCCCATGTACAAGGGCACACTACGGAGCCATAGTCGTGGTTAAGGACGCAATCGTATCTACCGGCTACAACGGCCCTGTAAGGGGAGGTGTAAACTGCTACGAGGTCGGTGGGTGTATAAAGGATATACTCAACCTTCCACATGGCACGGCCTACGACCTATGCCCAGCGGTACATGCCGAGGAGAACTGTATAATCAACGCCGCCAGGAACGGCGCCTCGGTGTATGGAGGGACACTATACCTCTACGGCATAGACCCGAAGACAGGCAAGGTCCTAGACGCAAAGCCCTGTGAGAGATGTAGGAGGGCCATAATAAACAGCGGGATCTCCCTCGTCGTCACGATGGGTAGTGACGGGAAGATTAGATACTATGAAGTTGAGAAGTGGGTGGACGAGGATACTAGATGGTACCTCAGGAACCTGGAGCTAGCCCTCAGAGGAGAGTTTGACAAGCTGGGTAAAAAGGATTAGGTGTTGGGCGCCTACTCGTACACCTGGAGAGCGCCCTTTAGGCTCATGAAGGAGTGGCCATAGCCACAGACGACGTAGCAGACGAAGTCGAATACACCCGTCTTATCGGCCTTGAAGACTACTGTGTGCTGGTTAATAGCGTCCTGAGGCTCGTTCTGGAAGAACTCCTGGAGTGTCTTGGCAGTTCCGCTGAAAGCCTTATAGTTCGTAGCTACACTCACGCCATATCCAATTATCTGTAGGCCATGGTCAACCAAGTTAGTCTCCAAAGCCTCCATGATCTTCTGCTCCAATGGCCCGTTGTCGAGGCCACCTACGCCTTTCTGCTTACTCTCCTCCTCCAGTGGGCCATAGAAGTCCTCGGCGAAGGATCTGGCGTTGAGGAATATTATCTTTAGGGTCGTTCCCTTCTTAACCATGATCTTGTCCACAGGGTTGTAGTTGGAGTCGTATATCTTGAAGCCCCAGTAGTAGCCGATAACTATGTATGTCTCCTCACCAGCCTCACCCCCGCCTGTTTCACCGGCGGGGCTACTCATCATGAAGTATCCCGCGATGGCAGCTATGAGTATGACGATCGCTACACCGGCAATAACCTTCTGATCCATATCGCTTCACCTCCGGTCTTAGTTATCCACAATCTCATATCAATCAGGGCAGATTTAATCAATCCCCCTAATTACTTAGGATAAGAGTATTTACGACTGGTGTAAAAATTGGGGGAGGGGGGCTAGTCCGCCTTGGCGAAGAACTCTATATCTGTAATGATCCCCCGGCGCTCCTCCTCGGGCTTCAGAACGGGTTTCAAAACCTCTCCCGGCTCGGCGTCGGGGTCGACCCTGTGTATGAAGCCTCCCTGGGTCTCCTCACCACCTATAATCCCCTTGACATATCCATAGGCGACCTTCTCAACACCCTTTTCCAGGACCGTCTTGGCGACCAGTATGAATGTCTCCACCGGGGTATAGTTCCTGAGCTCGTTGAAGCAGTGTGGGCAGTAGGCTGTTGGGGGTAGGAAGTACACCCTACACTCGTCACAGCGAGACGCTACTACTACGCCCTTCTTAATGTTCTCGGCGAATATCTTTCCAGCCCTCCCCGTGGGGTAGATATAGCCGGGGACATCCACCTTAAACCTATACTCCATACCCCTACACCTCCTCGATAGGCTCGAAGTATAGGATATCGTTTACCGAGCCAGTCCTCTCCTCAGGAGGCTTCCAAACTGCTCTTACCCTCTTACCGAATATCTTCATACTCTTCACGTCCTCGGGGGACACGTTTCCAAGCCTATGTAGGATGCCGATCCCTGGCGAGGCTCCCTCCAGCTCTATAACCGCAATTATTATGGGCTCCTCCACCCTACCCCTATCAGCGGATATATAGCTAACCACGGCTGTGTTAACCCTCCCAGTATCACCGACCTCCACCCACTCATCGGTGGTGCGGAAGCAGTGGTGGCACACCTCTCTAGGCGGGACATAGATCCTCTCACAGTTGTTACACCTCCTACCATAGATCTTACCCTCCCTAAGCCCCTCTAGATACTTGCCTAGATATTTCCCCAGGCTCCAGCGGTACCATGCCTCTAGACTATCCTCGGTATATGGTATGGCCCCACTCCTCAGATCCTCCATCCTATATGGGGTTCCCTCCGGGTTCTTAGGCCTAGTATCCATCCGGCTCACCTCCTCATAACCACGACTGTGCCCACCTGCATAAGGTCTCCCCAGGCCTGGGCCAGGCCGGTGACCACATCCTTCTTGACCTGCCTCTTACCCGCCATTCCTCTCAGCTGCCAGTAGACCTCGGCCACCTTCATTATCCCGGCTGCAGCGATCGGGTTCCCCACGCCTAGTAGGCCTCCGCTCGGGTTTATCGGGAGGTCTCCATCCCGCTCGGTGACTCCCTCCCTAGTTAGTATAGGCGCCTCACCCTTCCTAGCAAGCTGTAGACCCTCCATGTGGTGGAGCTCCTTATAGTCGAAGGGGTCGTAGACCTCTGCGAAGTCTATCTCCTTCCTCGGGTTCTCGATCCCCGCCATCTCATAGGCCATCTTACCTGCGTAGTATAGGTAGACGGGGAATGCCAGGTCCCTATTTGTCCAGTACATCGTGTCGAGGCTCCACCCTACGCCGTCGATCCATATAGGCTCGTCGGTAAGCTTCTTAGCCTCCGACTCACTGACAAGCACGAGGGCCCCAGCACCGTCTGAGACGGGTGAGATGTCGAGCCTCTGGACGGGCCATACCAGTACCTCGCTGTTGAGGACGTCCTCCACAGTTATCTTCGCAGCCACCTGGGCGGATGGATGGTCCAACGCGTTCCTCTTATTCTTCACCGAGACGAGGGCGATGTCCTCCTTCTTGATGCCGTATTTATACATGTATCGATGCATCTCCAGGGCGAAGATCCATATCAGGTTGACGCCCAGGGGCTTCTCAGTCACGGGGTCGAAGATGTGGTGGAAGAGGTACTGGGGATGGGGCTGTACATGGCTCATCTTCTCCTCCGCTATGACGAGCACCCTGTCACACAGTCCAGAGGCCACGTGCCACCACCCGGCTATAACGCTGAAGACCCCTGTACCACCACCTACATAGACCCTTGTATAGGGCTTATTCACGGCTCCTGCCCCATCAGCAAGGGCCTCGCTCTGCATATGGATGCCGTCGAAGTTGTCCGGGGCTGTCCCGAATATTATGCAGTCTATATCCTCTATGGTTAGGCCTGCCTCGTCGAGCGCCTGTCTAGCGGCTAGCCACATGAGCTCGTCGCTCGTCTCCATCAGCCTACGCCTGAAGAGGGTTAGCCCGGCCCCAACACACGCGACACGGTTCTTCCTATAGATATTCATCTTCATATTGATCACCCCGATAGGACTACTACCCCATATGTGGTTGAGGGTATCTCCCTCCTAGTCGCCACCAACGCCTTCTCCACATCGTCGAGCTGGTTGGGCCCGGCCTCGCCCCATATCTGCCTAGCTGCGTAGACAAGCTTCATAAGGCCTCCCGCCTCTAGTGGATACCCATTTGCGAGGAACCCGCCGGAGACGTTCACTGGGAGCTCCCCATCCATATCGAAAATCCTGTCCGCATAGTCCAGGTTGACGTCTCCACTGGCTAGGCCGAGGGCTATCAGTGATACAGGCTCCCTAAAGCTGAACCTGTCGTCCACCTCTGCCAGGTCGAAATACCTCCTAGGCCTCGAGACGCCAGCCATGTCGTAGGCCATCCTAGCAGCTGCAGCCAAGCCCTCGCCGGGCATGTCTAGGAAGCGTTCGAAGCGTCCACCCTGTGTAGCCCAGCCTACACCCTCTATCCATACGGGCTCCAATCCCTCCCTCGAGATGTACTCCTTGGAGGCTAGGACGATGACCACTCCTCCATCGACGTATTGAGCCACGTCCAGTGCCCTCAGCGGCTCGGCAAGGTATTCAGGGGTCTCGAAGCTGTTCTCGTCGAGGTTCTGGGCATAGGGAGCCGAGTTGAAGGATCCGTTGAAGTGGTTCTTCAGTATCACCTCGTTCACAGTATCCATGTCTATGCCGTAGCAGCCTAGGGAGGCAGCCATCTCCAGCCCCGCTAGGACGTCGACATCCTCGATGACTGGGCGTAGATATATCGGGTCGAGGGCGAACCTAACCACCTTCTTGATATTCTCTATCTCGCTGGCCTTACTATGCGCCTCCACGGCCACGACGTCGAACCTACCTGTCTTTATGAGCATGTATCCATGGATAAGCCCATGTATACCGTCCCCACCCACAGTGAAGACCGGTTTCAATACTCCGCCCAGCTGGTCTGGGACATACTCATCGAATATTGCCAGGCCCTCCCAGAGGTCTTCAGAGGCCGTTATGAAGGCATCTATGTCACGCCTAGGATCGACACCCGCCTCGAGATAGGCTCGGTAGGCAGCCTCGTACATAAGCTCCTTGAACAGCTTCTCACGGGTCTCGGGACGGAACTGGGTCGTCCCAACCCCTATTATACCGACATCGGCCACCGGCGACACCTCATCCAATGGGGTGTTCAAATAAGTGTCAAGTATTGTATTGCCCCCACGCCGATTTAAATAGGGGTATTAGGCTAGCCTGTTATCCTCTCCAGCCTCTCGATAAGCTCCTCGAAGCTATCCACGACCCAGATATACGGTGGATAACTCCTGACCTCGAACTCCTCACCAAAGCCCATGAACCGTCCATACCTGTCCCAGAGCCCCCTGTAGAGGGCAGGCCTAAGCCCTGCTAGATACGCCCCTAACGCGTCATGGACATACTTGTCCCCCACGTGTAGAACCTCCTTGGGATTAAGTCCAAGCTTATCGACCGCTGCCCTGAAGATCTCGGGCTTAGGCTTGGCAGCACCCACCTCCGCCGACGAGACCACGTTCTCGGAATACTTCTCCAGCCCGATGTTGCTGAACATCCGCTCTATCATCTCCCTAGAGTAGGTCGTGTTCGTTGTTATAACTACTGGTAGGCCACGCTCCTCACACCACTCGAGGAATTTGAGGGCGTCTCTGTTTACATAGGGCCTCGCATTCCAGGCGGCGTCTATATACCTGCTATACATCTCGTCCACAGCCTCGGAGTCGACTCCAAGAGCCGCGGCGACCATCTGCATCAGCCTATAGGGATGAACCTCCATCATGAAGGTCTTGAACTCCTCGAATAGGCCTTCTAAGTCCTCCCTCGCCACATCGTCACGATACATCTTCAGGACTCCATAGATATAGTCTATCCTAGACCTCTGGAACAGCCTATACCTCTCAGCATCGTCATACACGAGTGTGAACCATAGGTCTATAGATACGCCGCGTATCCTCAAGCCCCACCACCAGGCAATGTAGATGATACATAATCGGTCGGAGGCTATAGATAATGATGTGGATATGGGATGAGGGCAGCAACATATAGTGGGAAGGTTGACCCGCCCAGACTAGTGGTTGGGGAGGTAGGGACGCCGGAGCCTGGCCCGGGAGAGGTCCTGGTGAAGATTCTCTATACAGGTGTGAATCCTATAGACTACTGGATAGCCAGTGGTAGATACCCATTGGACCCGCCTAAAAGGATCGTGGGGAGCGAGGCCTCAGGGATAGTCGTCGATGTGGGCGATGGTGTAAACCGCCTCAAGAAGGGGATGCAGGTCAGTATCTATCCCTGGATACACTGTGGAGAGTGTGAGGAGTGTAGGGAGGGGCATGAGAACCTCTGCCTACGGGGCGGTATCGTAGGTGGTGTAGTGGATGGGACATACGCGGAGTATGTCAAGCTACCGGAGAAGAACGTTTATGAGGCTGGTGGAGAGCCTGAGATACAGGCCACGGCCGGTGTATCAGCCCTAACGGCCAAGCATGCGGTGAATAGGGCTTTGGAGCTATGTATTGAGAAGGCCCTGGTATATGGGGCATCGGGCAACGTCGGGATGTATATAGTCCAGTACCTAGCAAAAGCAGGGATAGACGTCGCAGCCGTAACGAGGAAGGACTGGGTCTCAGGGCTCGGGGCCTCCAGGGTAGTCCCTCCCGGGGATGTTAAGCAGCTTATAGATGAGTGGGGAGAGCCAGACCTCATCATCAACCCATTGGGCGGAAAATTATTGGCAGAGTCGCTAATCATCGTCAAGAGACATGGATATGTAATGACATTCGGCGGCCTAACCTCGATGGACATTCCAGGCGGGGTAGCCCCGATCTACCGTAGAGAGACCAGCCTAATAGGGGTGACCGGGGGAACCATCCAAGAGTTCAAGGATGTGCTTAGGGATTTAGAGAGGGGTGTGGTAAAGCCTAGGATATGGAGGATATATAGCCTAGACCAGGCTGGTGAGGCGCTAAACAGCCTATTCAGCAGGGAGCGTGACGGGAAGATATTGATAAGGATGTCTGGCTAGACGCTTAGTAATGTGACCTCCCGGGGCGTCAATAGGCGGAAGGGAATAATCTCCCCAGCCCCCCTAGAGACATACATCAGGGCCTCACCCCTCCTATAGAAGCCGCTTACATAGCCATGCCTACTATTCGTTATCAGCCCAAGTGGACCCAGTATCTGGCCACCATGCGTATGGCCAGCCAATACGAGGCGTGCATCGACCTCCGCATCACCAAGTATGTCGGGTGTGTGGGATACCAGGATATCTACACTCCCAACGTCCCTGTAGTACCTCCTCGCCAGCTGCGGGTTATCACCATACCAGTCTACCCCTCCGATATGGAGACCTTTATACTCCACCACCCCGTTCCTAAGCACAGTCACGCCTCTCGACTCAGCCATCTCTATAGTCTCTTCGAGGGGATACCTATCGGCAGCCCAGTGTTCATGGTTACCGAGAACCATGATAGCCTCGCCACTTATCGCATCTAGGAGGGATGAGAAGCTCTCCAGGCTCTCCGAGAACTCGTCATACATGTCTCCCCCCAGTATCGTGAGGTCTACCTCCCTAGAGAGATCCTCAACAAGCTTTATGACGCTATCCTCCCTACCCGGGACACCGTGGAGATGGGTGTCAGTCACGAAGAGGATCTCCAGCCCCAGGTCAAGGTCAATCCTATGCCTCACTAACTCTATCCTTAGGACTGGCTCGTAAAAGCTGTAGAGCCATAGGCCTAGGCCGCCAGCTACGAGCCCCTTAATCGCCCCCCTCCTTCCTCTTCTCATATAGATGTGCACCTATAACCAGTATGGCTAGGCCGGGTATCCATAGATACCTGGGTATCGATAGTAGGGCCTCATATCTAACCTGCTCCCTCAGGACGGGAGGGTCATTGATGTCGTTGGCGTCTCCCCTCGTAACTATATAGTCCTTGCCCACCTCAACAACACGGTGTAGAACACAGTTCATCAGGGTGTTACACCAGAGGACTATATCCCCAACCTCCGGATCGGCCCAGCGGAGAATGACCAGGTCACCCACGTTCAGGGTAGGCTCCATAGAGGGCCCAACAATCACCACAGCTGCAACCGGGCTACCCACGAAGCGTCCGAGAACCAGTATGGCGAATACTAGTACGATAAGTGTCGTGGGCCCCGGCCTACGGATCATAGCTCCTCAAGAACTCAATATATGGGGGCGGATCAATAGATAAGATCTTGAAGATCTTATCAGGGGGTTCACTAGGCTGGCCACCCCTATCGGGAGGGTCAACAATATTGAGCAGGATGGGGTACTCGACATAAACACCGTCCTGAATCCTATACTTGAGGACCAGGTTTAGGGTGGCCGAGGCACCAGGCGAGATCGTGGTGTCCAGCCACATCTCGAGACTATAATATCCAGGTGGAACCGTTGTAACGATGAGCTCTGATGTCTGGCTGGTGACTATCGTGGAGGCCGATATAGTGATCGAGCTGGACTGGACCTGGACCGTATTGTTCCTCAGCCATATATTGGCATCCACGGTGCCGGTGAAGCTGGCTGATACGAGGCTCAGCGAGGCGTTATAAATACCTGTAGACGCATTGGCAAGTAGGAATATACCTAGGAAGGTGGGGTTAGCCGGTGCAACCGTGATGTTCGCCAGATCGGTATAGAACCTGGCATAGTACGAGCCACCGAAGAGTGTAAAGAGGCTCTGCACCCTATACCTGATAAGGAAGTAGTACGTCCCACCAGGGGTATAAGCACCCACGTTCAGGCCACCAGTATAGGTGTTCCATGTACAGGTGGATGATGATCCTACGTCTAGGATGAAGGTTATCGAGTCTACCACGGCCAACGTATTGGCATCAACCACGAATACGGTGGCGTCGAGGAGAAGTATTGAGAAGCCCGAGGTCACTGCATACTCTACACAGGCCTCGAGATATACATTGGCGAATAGGATAGGCGTCGTCGGCCAAGTAATCTGCTGATAGAGGAACGCCGAGTCCGTATATCCCGTGAAGAGAGAACCTGATCCAGAGACATTAGCAACACCCACCCTACCTAAGTAGCTCGGGAGAACCGTGGCACTAATCAGGTCCGTGCCTGGGATGAATAGCCAGGGGCTAGGCCCTATAAAGTCGCTATTAGCCACTATATCGAAGGGCTGTGCGCTAGCCTTAACAGTTATAGAGGCACTAGTCGAGTTAGGCCCTAGGGAGACCGTTACCCCCGACACCCCAGGATCATACAGTGATATGGGGGGAGAGACGGAATTAAGGGTGAGGGATGTAGGATAGTAGCTAAACTCTGCACCCAGGACATATGGTATGAAAAAAAGTATTGGTATGAGGGGTATAGCCACTATCCTGGAGAGCATCGCTACTACGGTGGCGGCGTCACGCTCTGCGGGCTGTAGACTAGCTCGAACGTCACCGACCCGCTGGGTAGTGGGACACCCTCAGTAATAACTATCTCTATATCTATCCTGAATGTCTGGCCATCTGGGAGAAGCGTGGCCCAGCCATATGTACCAGCTGTCTTCAGGTCCGCTGTGAATAAGAGGTTGTTCGCAGAGTCGTAGACCCTAGCAACGGCTGATGAGAAGGCGGCTCCAGTGAGGGGTGATACTACCTTTATACCTATGTAGTAGTTGTCACCAGCCGGGGGAGATGGGTTAGAGACCTGGAGTATATCGTGGTAATATGTCTTCTGATACGTTGGGTGGAGAACTATCGTTGCACTAGACGAGTTTGGCCCAAGTGTCACTTGAATTGTGTTGCCGCCCAGATCAGTTCCACCAGCGTTGGAACCGGCCTGGAATATCACTGGTGGGCCTACGGAATTGATGGTGACGTTCACTGGTAGGTAGACGAAGACCGCAGTACCTACCAGTGCTAAGAGCGTCAACAGCGCCAAAAGTATGATGGCTCTACTCGTCCTCATTGAAAAATATAAATTATGTTATTAGGCCAATATACCGATTCGTATATACGACCTACTTATAATTAAGTATTGAAATCGGCGATATAGCGCTTCTCTATGCTATCCATGGATGTCGAGCACCTCGATCCTACTGTATATGTCTCTCCAGCGGCTCTCGATCTCCTCCAGCTTCTTTATAAGCCTCTTATACTCCTCACCCTTCTCCAGGGCCTCCTCAACCTCTCTCCTTGCCAGGAGGCATGCCTTGGCTATGAACCCGTTGGCCTCGTCCCTAAGTATCTTCTCAATAATGGGTAATGCCCGCCTATTCATCAGCTGCCTAGCCGCGGCTACCACGGCCCTCCTGACCCGCTCATGCCTGTCCGAGGCATACTCGTCAAGAGCCCTGTAGACCTCCTTCCTCTCCGGATACCTGCCCAGCTGTGTAATAGCCTCCACCCTTATCGGTAGGGGGTTCCCGGGCCTCGATCTCCTAAGTATCTCCTGGAAGGCCTCGTCATCGTCATACTCCGCTAGGCCTCTGAGTGCATATCTCTGGACAACATATGCATAGCTCCACTCATTAAGTATGGATCTAAGCACATCTATACCCCCTCTATACCTTGTCTTGCCGAGGGCCTGGGCAGCCTCCGCCCTGACCCCGTAGGGCTCACCGGGATCCCTAAGGATGTCAATGAATAGCTGGGCATCACCCTCGTCCCTATAGCCTCCTAGGGATCTTACTAGGGCGGCCCTCACCCTGGGGTGTAGATCCTCCCCAAGCAGCTCCCTAAGCATCTTCTTCGCATAGTCCGAGCCTTCGAGGCCGAGTGATACCGCCGCCTCCTTGGCTACACCATAGAAGCCGCTCCTCCTTATCGCCTCTACGAGTAGGTCGACCACCCTCTTCCCCTTCTTCTCCCCTAGTGCCCTCGCGGCTAGGAGCCTCCAATAAGTGCTCTTGGAGCCGAGGAGTATCTCACCCAGCATGTCGAGGGGATACTTAGGCCTGATCCTAGCCATCAACTTGAAGTCCGGATCCACCAGTACATATTTGAAGCCCTTCCTAACAGGCATTATTATCCGCTCATCCCTCTTCTCAAGCCTGTATGTCCTCCTTATGCTCCAGCCATCCCCGACAACCTCCACCTCGATAGGCACTTTATAGACCTCCGGCATATCCACACCCTGCCTCTGTGATATGTCTATCCTGACAGCCTGCTGATCCTCCAGGGGCTCCACAGAGACCTCCAGCTCCATATGCCCCGCGTTGTAGACGAATGTCTCGAAGAACCAGTCGAGATCCTCGCCGGAGACCTCCTCAAAAGTCTTCCTGAGATCCTCAGTATCCACGTTCTGGAAGCGGTAACGGTTGAGGAACTTCTTAACAGCCTTCCTGAAGACCTCCTCCCCCAGTAGGTTCATCAGCATGTTTAGGATCAGGGCTCCCCGTTCATAGACGTGCCTGTCGAAGAGCTCCTCGGGATATCTATACACCCTATATACAGTCGGCCTTGTATACCTCCTCGTCTCCTCGAGGTACCTATCCATGACTCCTAAGAGGCTATATATGTATTCATCCATCCCGAGCCAGTGCCTGATATACAGTAGGTTGAGGAAGGTGGCGAAGCCCTCGTTTATCCATATATGGCTCCAGTCCCTACACGTGACTAGGTCTCCGAACCACTGGTGGGCAAGCTCATGGCTCAGGAGATCCTCGACCCTGAAGTCCTTCTTGGAATGCTCATCCATGAGTGTGGCGTCATTAAGGATAGTTATCGATACGTTCTCCATACCACCCACGACGAAGTCCCTAACCATGACCTGTCTATAGACCGGGTAGGGATACTGTACCCCGAGCCACTCCTCGAAGAACCTCATCATGTCCCGGGTCATCCTGAAGGTAGGCTCTATCTTGGCCTCCTCACCCTCAGCCACTATATACTCGAGCTGGATACCCCTATAATCCTCCCTCTCAACGGTGAAGCGGCCCGCCGCGAAGGCTATGAGGTAGGTCGGGACTGGGTAGCTGAAGCTGTATCTCCATATAGACTCGCCCCCAACCCTCTCGGCCGAGACTAGGACGCCGTTTGAGAAGGCCCTCCACTCGGCTGGTGCGTGGATAGTCATGTCGAAGGAGATCCTCATGTTAGGCTCCCTATAGGTGGGGAGCCAGTAGCTAGTCCATATCGTCTCCCCCTGGGTATATACCATAGGCGGGTCCTCTATGAAGTAGAGGCCATACCTGGGATCCACAACCCGATACCTGACGACGAGGCTCCTAATCCTCCTTGTAAGAGGGGGTGTAAAGGGTATTACCAGCTTCTCACCGGTATATCTAAACTCTACCGGCTCCCCATCAACCAGGACCTCCAGGATCTCCATCTCCGAGGCGTCGAGCTCGATCCTCCTAGCCCTCTCACCCGAGGAGATCTTATACTCCACCACGCCCTCAAGGGTCTTCTCCACAGGCTTGATCCACACCTCTATCGATGCATGTGTGAGTAGGTAGCCGGGCCTAGGGGTGAACCTCGCTTCATAGCCGGGGAAGGTGAACCCCCTACCCACCTTTCGATAGGCCTCTACGACCATGTATATAGGTGATTAGCCGGGGTCGGGAATAAAGGGTTCATCCCATCTGCTTGAAGGCTCAACATGGGTAAAACTCTTCATCCCCCTTGGGGGTCAGCCGGTTGATCCTATATCATCGCCAAGAATACATTCCACCCTCCAGGGTTAAAACGGGATAATTTTCTCTCTAGCCAATCCTATTTGAGTGGGAGATGACCGCTAAAGGGTTCTGACCCTTCATGGGATGAGGAGTGACTCCAATTGGGATCCCACTAGGGCCCTAGTATGAATACCTCGTCCCAGAGCCTCACAACCTCATAGTCCTCGCTAAGCATCTGGAGGAGGTCATCACTAACCAGTTTTGCTAGGAGCCCAGCCGCCCATCTCTCGGTAAGCCTGCCCAGTATCTCGATACATTTATCTAGCCCGATGTGGTGGCATGTCGACACTGCTAAGCCCCTCCTGAATCCGGGCCTGAGGAAGCCATGCCTAACATCGCCATAGATAAGATCAAGGTTTCCACATCTCCCCGACGCCCTCCTAAGACTCTCGAGGCTTATATCCACGCCTACCCCGTAGCCCCCGATAAGTCCGCAGTGGTAGCCAGTCCCAATACCTATCTCGAGTAGGTCGCCATCACCCAGCCTGTCTAGGAGGACCATATACTTCCTAGTGTTTATACCCGAGTAGAGCTTCTCATAGGCCTCGACAGAGGCGTCGTACCTATCCCCCAGCCCCTCCATGCCACACTATTATACCTACTCGCCATGATATACATCTTGTCATGGACAGGGGCGTCGAGAGGCCAACAGGCATAGTGGTCCTGTCACTCATACAGATAGCCTTCTCCACCCTACTATTCTTCACCGCCATAACAACCCTACTCCTCCCCATAACGATGGTAGATAACGGTGAAGTTGGGCTTGTACAGGTCCTATACATATCCACCACGATCATGATCCTCTCGGGCCTGGGATTCATGATGAGCTATGGCCTCTACCACGGGAGGATATGGTCCTGGTATGGGGAGGTCCTACTCATACTCACGGGGATACTCAACATACTCTTCACAAGTATATTCAGTATAGGCAACATAGTATTTGCAGGCCTCCTCCTAATACCCCTTGCATACCTCGCCAGCCCAGGGGTGAAGAGGTTCTTCAACCTCCTGGAGGAGCCTGGTGAGGATGTGACGATGGGTGGGGAGTAGCATGGCGTTGAAGACGGTTATACAGGGTCTAGGCGTGGTCTACCTAGTATGGGGAGCCGCAAACCTAGGTGTCCTGGCATACTCACTCATAACCGGCTCTAGGATGCCCGGCCTCCCAGTGGAGAGGGACCAGCCCCTCCTCTACCTACTCGACATCATAATAATCCTCTTCATAAACAGCCTCTCCGTTGCCGCGGGGGTAGGGCTAATACTCAGGAGGTGGTGGGGGAGATACATAGCCATCGCCCTGGCGGCAACTGCTGGGATAGTCGCTACCCTCTTCCTCCCCCAAGGCTTCATACTCATAGTGATAAACCTGGGGATAATCTATCTACTATCCACCGAGGAGGCTAAGAACCTATTCACCGAGAGGGGAGGAGATAAAGAGGGGGAGGGGGTAGTACAGAAACCCTAGCCACCAAGCCTCTTACCCAGGAGCACGAAAGTGGTTAGCAACACTATAGCCACAGCGGCCAGGAAGGATAGTAGATAGCTCTCATCGACCCCGCCAACCTCAAGACCCGTATCCACACGCTCAACATCCCTACCATCCCTGGCTATAGGCTCGGTATTACCATCACCAGGAGTGGTATTGGGGGTGACCTGAGTATCCATCCCCTGAACGTCATTTAATCTAGCTGGTAATGGCGCTATCTCGGGGCACTCTGATGTGATGATCACAACTATTGGGGATCCCTCACCAAACATCCTATCCGCCAGGGAGCGGATACCCGACAGGACCTCCTGACGGGTATACAACACCTTGGTGTCGTCAAACTTACAGCTAAGCCAGCCACCGAACTGAGGTATCATGGCATCACGCCCATATAGGAAGCCGAACATAAAGACGTACTCGGGTATAGAGCCGTTGTCCATCAACCCGAAGTACTTATCCGCATAGTACATCTCCATCTCACTAGGTATGTACGGATCCAACGGTATCTGAAGATAGTACACCCTAACCCTATCTACATGAATCTTATTAGAGCGGAGCAGAGACCATAGATAGCCAGCTAGCCTCAAAACCTCTTCCAGAGCCTCATCCTCATCCGCATTCATCACTTCAGCGTAGAAGCTGTCAAGAGTTACCCAGAACACATTCATGTTAGGGAACAAGACTATTCTCTCCTGCATGAATTTGTCCTTTAGTAACCCATAGAAAATCGGATCCTCCTCGATCAACCTTAGGAAAGGCTTATGCTGACTTTTATTAGCTATACTGGCATTGACCAATACATATGCATCTAACATCAGCTCATTGTAAACAAGCATATCATCCACGTACTCGAAGGGCATATGAACCCTAGTCACCTCATAACGCGAGTTGATAATTATTGTTTGATAGCTGACACCGCTGGGCTTAGCGTCAGTAACCACCAGAGACCCTACTAGAATTAGACATAACACTATTATGCCCACCCTCGCCGCGATCATACACCTCACCACCTAATGGGCTGAATGTTAGTTTCAAGGAAAATTCCATGGACTGATATTGTGTATGTCGAAAATGGAGTGCCACCAGAGACGATTGAGACTAAGTGGATCTCATATGTCCAGAACCAATCGATTCTTACTGGTTTCTTAACATATACTGGACCGCCACTATCGCCACCAGTCGACGGTTCACCTACTATCTTTACAACCCATTTAACCCTTAAGAAGGTGATGTATTTGTTATCAACTTCGCCGTAGGTAACCCCCGAGATGGATCCAGTCTTATAGACTTCCATACCCCTAGTGATCTCAAACCATGGGATCATTCTCTTCACTGGTGCCATAAACGGATTACCAAGAGCATCTAGGGTTAGCACTAATGGCTTTACATTGCTATAGGGGACGAACCCTGTATCGATATAGTCTGCGTCCCCATATACATGGGATGGTGAACCGACGTAGCGGATGTTTGATCCATTAGGTGGTTGGTAGACTTTCCACCACCACATATTTGGTGGATTGAAATAGCCCGTAACACCGTCGAAACAATGTCCCGCGGTTACATATCCTTCAACTCCGTCCTTTATAGCCGCATATCCTACTGTACATATAGAAGTCGGATACTCTTCCATTGTTCTATCATAGTACAGGTAGATTCCAATCGCCAATCCTCCAATGATATCGCTACGGGGGTACCAAGCGGGCGGCCATACCAACGGGATCAGCTGCACCTGTAACAGCATTGGGATCGTCACCAGTGACAATATTTTCAGCTTGATATTCCTATTGTGCCCTTTAACTACCATTTCAAAAATAATATCTCTATTAAGACCTAATAAGTTTTAACACCTTGTTACTACATGTTAGGATGTATCAATAAGCATGTTTTATTTATAAACACTATGGGAGACATTACCCCAAAAGACCAATCTATGTATTTACCCCTAAGCAATCTTATCCTCGATCTCCTAATTTGGAAAGCATGGTATTGACGATATCTATCCATATATTGTCATATTTGCTGAACAGGCCGTCTCTAGCATTGAACTACGGCTAACCGCTCATCCAAAGATGGTAAAAAGGATGAGGGATGGGAATTAGATTCCTGATACTCTGCGGAGGAGTAGGTATGCTGCTGGGATAGCTATGGATAGTGCTATGAGTAGTGTTATGTATGGGTAGAGACTGGCTATCTCTCCTGCCATGTGTGATGATCCACTCTCTGTTGAGGCCTCGGTCTCCTTTTCCTCCTCTAAACTGGGGGCTAGTTGGTCCTCTATCGATACTGCCTGGCTAGACCCAGGGTTTACTAGGGGCTCCAGGCCACCGCACACCGACACAACGTGTAGAACCACTTTAGAATCCTTCCCGAACATCTTGTCGGCTAGGCTCCTAACCCCATTGACGACCTCATAGTAGTTATGTGTAACCCTGGTGCCGTCAACCTCACAGCTGAGCCAGGCCCCGAACTCGGGCACGCCATTCGTTATCGTGAACATGAAGAGATATTCGGGTATCTCACCGCTAGCCATTAGGCTGGAGTACAGCTCAGAGTAGTGATAGAGATCGGTGTCTGGCACGTAGGGGTCGATGGGTAGCTGGATATAGTAGATATCTATCGATCCAAGCCCGAGGCCAGACTTCATATAGCCAGCTATGCCCAAGACATCACGCTGGATCTTGGACTCGTCACTCCCCATCATCATAAGTAGGAACGTGTCCCTATCGACTGGGTAGACACCCCCGAGACTAGGATACCTATTGTAGAGGTCCCGCAACACATCGTTATAGCCTACCTTAATCATCCAGCTAAAGTCTGACTCGTCCAACCCTCCTCCAGTCCTCCTAGCTATCTCCCCAGTTATGAGGGTGACGGGATCCCTAGAGAAATCCTCATACCTCATGATAACAACGTTGTCTATGATGTTAAGCTCCATGACTACCCTTGTAATTGAAAGTCTGTTACTTGAGTATATCGGTTCATACGAGACCTCAAAGCCATCTCTTGCCACTAAGGCAGAAGAGCTAACCAGCAGCGATATAGTGAGGACCATCATTATTATTTGTATGACATTTCTCATGGTGATCACCACCATGTTTGAGGAACTATCCCAACTTCAGTTTGGATACCATCTACTGATATGGAGTAGACGTAAGTACCGTCCACAGCCACCATTATCGCTATCAAGCTAATCTGGTATGTCCAGTACCCCTCTTCTCTAACTAAAGTTCTTTGATAAACTGGACCCCCACTATCTCCAGGTACAGCACTCATGTTAATGTACCTTACAACCCATTTCAATCCATAGAGATTCATGTAATATCCCTGAACGTGTCCATTCTCTACACCAGAGTTTGAACCTGTTTTAGTTACAGCCATACCTACAGATATAGAAGACCAAGGCACTATTGATTCTACTGGTAAGACAGCCGCATTGCCATATGGATCTTTTGTCAGTATACTGGGGGATACATGGCTACTTGGTATGAACGCAGTATCTATATAGCTTAGATCACCATAGACATGGGATGGAGAACCAACATAAAGACCTGTCCTATCAGGCTGGTAAACGGTCCACCACCATATCTCAGGAGGGTCGTAATTCCCAGTAATCCCGTCGAAACAATGTCCTGCCGTTACAATACCACTAACTCCATTTAATTCTGCGGCATATCCTAACGTACACGTTCCAACTAGGTACTCCTGAAGTGACCTCTCATAGAACTTATAAATCTTTATATGAACTCCCCCTATCGCTTCGCTATAGGATTGATGTGCTGGGGGCCATGCTATCGCTAACTGACCTAGAAGTAATAATGCGATGGTTATCACTGAAAATGCTCTGAGTGCAATATTCGCCAAACGCTCTTTAACTATCATCTCAATAAAAATACATCAAAAATTTCCTAATAAATCTTTGCTCTGGATAGATACAATCTAACATGCACGAATAATTGAGTTACCTTTATAAAGGGGAAGAAAAACATAAAGGGTAAATACTTGGAGGTGTTTGCCTTAAACATCACTACCTTGATTCACTATGTTTAGTTCTCATATACATGCACTATAAGAGATTCCTAACATTAACTATATGGTTTTTATGGTTAAGTTAATGTAACTGTTTTGTCGTGGGTTGAACCTATGGACCTGGATGAGATAATTATTTTTAAAATGTTTTGTTGGGACTCTATGGATAGGCTGGTTGAGGTGTTGGGTGGGAACGGTATATTGAAGTATCTGGTGGGTACCTCTGAGGATGCTGCCCAGCTCGACCGTCTGGCGGCTGAGGCGGGTATAGACCCCTTAATCCTCATGGATAATGCGGCTCTCGCCGTCTTCAGGGTCCTGAGGAGTAATTTTGATCTTGATAGGGAGCGTGTACTTATCCTTGCGGGTACGGGTAATAATGGTGGTGACGCCCTGGGCACTGGGCTCAAGCTCTTCGTGGAGGGTTATGACGTCAAGATCTGTATAGTGGGTGACCCCGGCAGGTATGGGTACCCGGCGGAGAGGTATTATAGGGTCCTGGTATCGCTGGACGCTGAGGTCACCCCGATACTTGGCAGGCCAGACCTACCAAGGCTTAGGGAGTATCTCGAATGGTCAACAGTTATTGTCGACGGCATATTCGGGACTGGGCTGAACAGGGAGGTCGAGGGATTCTACAGAGAGGTTATCAAGATGGTGAATGCCTCTAAGAAGCCCGTTGTATCGGTTGATATACCATCGGGCGTGGGTGGGGGCGATGCGAAGATATATGGAGAGGCTGTGAGGGCCAGCTACACAGTCGCCCTCGGCATACTCAAGATCGGGAACATCATATATCCAGGGGCTGAGTATAATGGGAGGCTATACATCACTAGGCTGGCCTACCCCTCATCACTCCTTAGGCAGCTCGAGACAAGGACCTATCTAAACATACCGATCGAGATAAAGCCTAGGAAGGAGAGTGGGCATAAGGGGGAGTTTGGAAAGCTCCTGACGGTGGGTGGGGCAGCCAACTATTATGGGGCGCCCCTACTCTCCACCTACGCCTTCCTCAAGGCGGGTGGCGGCTACGCCAGGCTAGCCTCTCTGCCAGAGGTGATCAGGGTGGCCGCATCCAGGGCCCCAGAGATCGTCTACCACCCACTGGAGGATGATGGTAGGGGAGGCCTATCCACAGCGAATATCGACCATATACTCGAGATTATCAGGGATGCGGGTATAGACATCCTGATCCTAGGCCCCGGCCTGGGTAGGAGTGGTGAGAGCCAGGAGCTGGCCCGGGAGCTCTTCAAGAAGGTGGATATACCCGTGATACTGGATGGGGATGGGCTCTACATCCTGAGGGAGGAGCCCGAGATCGTTAAGAACAGGGGTGGGGAGACCGTGTTGACTCCCCATAGGGCGGAGTTCAGCAAGATCTTCAGGGTCTCGATGGAGATGTTGGAGGGGAGCGCCGTGGAGATGGTTAGGGAGATCGCCCAGGAGAATAGGTGCTACATCGTCTATAAGGGTGCCCATACACAGATAGCCACGCCGGATGGAGAGGTATTTATAAACATGTCTGGTAACCCCGGGATGGCGACCGCCGGCTCTGGCGACGTGTTGAACGGAGTAATTGCCGCAATGTACGGCCTGGGCCTAAGGATGAGGGATGCGGTGAAGAACGGCGTCTTCATACATGGCCTGGCGGGTGACCTCGCCGCTGAGGAGCTGGGTATGGATGGCATGACATCTTGGGACATCCTTGAGAAGCTCCCTAAGGCGGTCAAGATGCTGCGTGAGTCTAGGGAGGAGGTTGTGGAGAGGTATCTACCAGAGGTGGTTCTCTAGGATATATACCTGTTTAGGAGCATCCTCATCCTCTGGTAGAAGCGCTGGCTCTTCTCCGACTCTAGGTCGCTGAGCCAGAAGACTATGTGTAGCCGTCCATCACCCATGCGTAGGGGGACTACACGTGCAACCTCCATCTGGACCCTCTTCACGAATAGCATCCTCTTCCTATAATATATCCTGTAGAGATCGCCGTCATACTCCAGCGAGTACTCAAGCTTCTCCGACTCGCAGACCTCCTCTATAATCCTATGTATCTCCGATGGATCCGCCTCCACAACCAGGTTTTGGTAGGGCATCACAACTACCAGAGTATGACGTCGTGGGGATAGCTCTCCCTAATACTTGCACCGGAGATCACGATGAACTCTGCATTCAACCTAAGCTCCTCAATATCGAATGCCCCTAGGTAGCTCATCCCTGAGCGTAGCCCAGCCACGAGCCTCTTAACAATGTCCTCCACACTCCCCTTATACTCCACGAAGGCCTCCACACCCTCCGTCGAGTAGCTATACTCAGCCACCTCCGTATCCTCCACACCCTTCGTGACGGCCTCCTTACCAACCCTCGCCGATAGGCTCGCCATACCCCTGAAGACCTTATACCTCTTACCATTCCTCAGGACTATCGGGCCCGGCGACTCGTCGGTACCCGCGAAGAGCCCACCTATCATAACGGTCGAGGCCCCGGCGGCCAATGCCTTGACCACATCCCCAGGATTCCTGATCCCGCCATCAGCTATCACCGGTACATCGGCCTCGGACGCGGCCCTATAGGCTTCCATAATCGCTGTGAGCTGAGGCACACCCACGCCGGCCACTATCCTCGTCGTGCATGTTGAGCCTGGGCCTATCCCGACCCTCACAGCGTCGGAGCCCATCGCTATGACGTCACGTGCACCCTCATAGGTGGCTATGTTCCCACCAACCACGTCGATATCCTCCCCGAAGGCCTTCTTCAGCTCCTTGATAACCTCGAGGGCACGCTCCATATGGCCATGTGCAACGTCTATAACCAGGACGTCGGCCTCCGCCTCATAAAGCTTCTCCGCCCTCTCGAGATAGTCTCCCCTAATACCCACAGCGGCCCCGACGAGTAGACGGCCCTTCCTATCCCTAGCCGCGTTGGGATACCTGATCTTCTTGATGATGTCTGCAGCCGTGATCAACCCCTTAACCCTCCACTCCTCATCGACTATGGGGAGCTTCTCCACCCTATGCCTCCAGAGGAGCTTCTTAGCAGACTCGAGGTCTATCTCCTCATGGGCCACGACAAGCCTCTCACGAGGCGTCATAACCTCCCTCACAGGGACGTCGTCACCCTGGAAGAGGATATCCCTACTCGTAACGATCCCCTTCAGCCTGCCGTCCTCACCAACTACTAGGAGGCCGCTTACACCCTTCTCCTCCATGAGTCTACGGGCCTCACCCACAGTGGCGTCTGGCGAGATGCTGTAGGGGTCGCGTATAACGATGTTCTCCGCCCTCTTCACCTTACGGATCTCCGCGACCTGCCTCTCTATCGATGTGAAGCGGTGTATAATCCCTATCCCACCCAGCCTCGCCAGGGCGATGGCCATCATATGCTCAGTAACCGTGTCCATGGGTGAGGAGACGAGGGGTATGTTGAGCCTGATACGCCTCGTGAACCATGTGGAGGTGTCGACCTCTGACCGGCTCCTAACCCTGCTCAGCCTAGGCTTGAGCAGTACATCGTCGAAGGTGAGTCCCTGCCCATCGGCTATCCTCAAGGGAATCCCTTGTAAAAAATAGGGAGTGGGATGTTTAAATACTAAGGCCCGGCCTAATCCTCCAAAACATAGATACCCGGCCTAGTCATCCGCCTCACGTCGAGGAGCTTCCTGATCTCCTCATCGCCATAGCCAAGTCTCTTGAGGGCCTCGACCAGATCCATGCCCTCCTGGATCTTCCTACCCAGCTCCGCAGCCTTGTCATACCCTATGATGGGGACCAACGCAGTGACCAGTGCGGGGCTCTTCCTGGCCTGCTCCTCTAGATACTCCCTCCTAGGCACCATTATGTCGAGGGCGTTGGCTGCGAGCTTGGACATTGACGTTGAGAGTATATCCATCATCTCTATGATGTTGTGGCCCATCAGTGGTATCCCCATGCTGAGCTCCAGCTCCCCAAGCATACCAGCGACCTGGTTGGCGTGGTCAAGCCCCATGACATAGGCAGAGGCCTGGAGTACAGCCTCGACAGTCACCGGGTTGGTCTTACCGGGCATCATGCTGCTCCCAGCGATCTCCATCGGGATATCTATCTCGTTCAGCCCTGTGAAGGGGCCTGAGAACATCAGCCTAATATCCTGTGAGAGCCTATAGAGGTCGAGGGCCACCGAGGCGAGTATCGAGCTCAGGGTCTTCACATCGGTGAGTAGCTTGATACCCCTGAACCTACTCCCAGCAGGCCTGAGATCCATCCCAGTGACCTCCCTTAGATGCTTGAAGACCGTGGGGATGTACTCCTCATGGGTATTGAAGCCCGTCCCGACAGCCGTCCCTCCCAGTGGGAGCTCCTTCAGATCCTCGGCAGCCCTCTCCAGCATCGACAAGTCCTTGGCTAGGCTCTCCATGAAGCCCTCGAGCTCCTGGCCGAGCGTGACGGGGAGGGCATCCCTGAGATGCGTCCTACCCGGCTTGACCACGTCGGAGAAGCTCCTCGAGGCCCGTTTCAAGGAGTTTAGGAACTCTACATAGACCTCCCTGAAAGACTCTAGCCTCTTAAGGGCGGCCAGCCTAATAGCTGTGGGCACCACGTCGTTGGAGCTCTGGCTCATGTTTACATGGTTGTTGGGATGTATATCGAGGCCCGACTCCTCCGAGGCATACTTAGCAATGACCTCGTTCACATTCATGTTGAGCCCGGTCCCACTCCCCGTCTGGAATACGTCAACCGTTATCTCATCGTCAAGCTCACCATCCATCAGCCTCTTCGCGATCCTGTATATAGCCTCTGCCCTCTGGTCATCCAGGAGCCCCAGCTCATTGTTCGCCTTGGCAGCGGCCGCCTTGATCGCCCCCATCGCCCAGATTATCTCCCGCTGGAACCTATGGCCAGTATCGAGAAAGTATTTCCCAGCCACACCCATGTACTTCATTGCATAATACTTGATGCCTCCCCCTTGTTAAACAAGGAGTGTCTAAACACTCTATACCTATGCCCGCTAAATAGGGCTGGGGAGGCATAGAGATATTTTGGAATGGATAGGGACGGCCACTTCGGATTCACACTCCTAGTCTACTTCACAGCCCTATACATCCTCTCCATCGATGGCTGGGAATACGTGGCTATGGGGCTCATAGCCGCGGCCCTATCCTTCATACCGGACCTCGACCTCAGGCTCAGGATCAGGCATAGGGGTGTGACCCACTCCTACGTGACTGCATTCATAGTCTCCATACTGGGTGGAGCCCTAACCAGCTATTTCGGCCCAGGCTTCATCTATGGATTCATAATACTCTTCACGGCCCAAGGGCTCCACATACTGGGGGACATACTCACCTATACCCCGCTGAAGCCCTTCTACCCACTCAGCCATTGGCAGGTATCCCTCAGGCTATTCAGGTCGGACAACAAGTATGTGAACAGGGGGTTGATGCTCCTAGGCGCCTTGGCCCTCACGATATACTACTTCCGCCTAGCCGGGGTCGATATCCTAGCATTAATATCTAGGTAGAAGCCTATGAATACTGGGTGAACAGTCTTGGGTATGGCCGAGGCCGTCGAGGTTACACGTGAGGAACTCGTTGTAGACGGCGAGAAGTATAGAATATTCCGGCTAGACAGGCTGGAAGAGACCGGCTACGGAGACGTCTCCAAGGCCCCATTCACAACCAAGATATTCATCGAGAATATCCTGAGGAAGATGGATGGCTACAAGGTGACCGAGGAGGATCTAGAGAAGGTCGTCAACTGGAGGAGGAGCATGGGTAGGGAGACGATACCCTACATGCCCTACCGAGTCCTCATGCAGGACTATACAGGCGTCCCACTCATAGTCGACCTGGCAACGCTGAGGGACGAGGCCGCCAGGTATGGGGTTCCACCGGAGAAGGTGGATACATTCCTGGATGCACACCTCGTGGTGGATCATAGCGTAAGGGTCGACTACTATGGCTTCAGGGAGGCTCTACAGCTAAATATAATGTCCGAGTTCAGCCTCTACGAGGAGAGGTATAGGATCCTGAAGTGGGCCCAGAAGGCCTTTAAGAGGCTGAAGATAGTCCCGGCCGGCGTCGGCATTGTGCACCAGGTGAATATCGAGTACCTGGCGAAGGTTGTTGCTACCCAGGAGGTTGATGGGGAGCTCTACGCCTTCCCAGACACATTGATAGGGACGGATAGCCATACACCGATGGTGAGTGGTATAGGCGTCCTAGCATGGGGAGTGGGCGGTATAGAGGCTGAGGCAGTCCTACTGGGGGAGCCATACTACATGATCCTACCCGAGGTGATCGGTGTAGAGCTTGTAGGCGAGCCTAGGGAGGGGGTCACGGCCACGGATATAGTCCTATACATCACCGAGTATCTCAGGAAACGGGCTGGGATCCCGACTGTAGGGAGGATAGTCGAGTTCTACGGCGAGGGGCTGAACCAGCTACTAGCATTTGACAGGACGACAGTCTCAAACATGGCCCCAGAGTACGGAGCAACCACGGGCTTCTTCCCAGTGGATAGGCATACCCTGGAGTACCTCAGGATAACTGGCAGGGATCCCGCCCTGATAAGGCTAGTCGAGGAGTATACCAGGCTACAGGGACTCTTCTACGAGGAGGGTGTGGAGCCGGAGTATCCATATAGGCTCAGGATAGACCTTGGAGATGTGGAGCCAAGCATAGCTGGGCCGGCCAACCCCGAGGACAGGATACCGCTGGAGAGGGCGAAGGAGGAGGTTGAGAAGCTTATCGAGGAGTATAGGAGGGCGAAGAAGTCGCGTGGCTCGGCAACCGTGAGGATAGGGGATGTAGACTACCTCATAAGGGACGGCGTAGTAGTGATATCCTCCATAACCAGCTGTACCAACACCTCTAACCCAGGCGTCCTGGTCGGGGCTGGGCTACTCGCTAGGAACGCTGTCCAGGAGGGCCTCAGGACGAAGCCATGGGTCAAGACGAGCTTCGCACCTGGGAGTAGCGTAGTACCCAGCTACCTATCCAACGGCGGCCTGATGCCCTATCTAGAGGCACTGGGCTACCACGTAGTAGCCTTTGGATGCACCACATGTATAGGCAATGCTGGGCCACTCCTCAAGCCTGTAGAGGACGCTATCAGGGAGAACAACCTATATTCTGCAGCGGTCCTGAGCGGTAACCGTAACTTCCTCGGGAGGGTACATCCACTCACGGCAGGCAACTTCCTGGCCAGCCCGATCATGGTGGTTGCCTACGCCATAAAGGGATACATCAACTGGGATCCCTATAACGAGCCGATAGGCACCAGGCCCGATGGGAAGCCTGTATACCTGAGAGACATATGGCCGAGCCAGGAGGAGATAGCGGAGTATATCAGCAAGTATGTCAAGCCCGAGCTATACAAGGAGAAGTATAAGAATGTCTATGAAGGCCCAGAGAGGTGGAAGAGGATAGATGCGCCGGACACGATATACTATGACTGGGACGAGAAGTCCACATTCATAAAGAAGCCGCCCTTCTTCGAGGGCTTCACACCCGAGGTCAGGGAGCCTGAGGATATACTAGGTGCAAGGGTACTAGTAATGCTGGGTGACAGGGTATCGACAGACCATATAAGCCCGGCAGGCCCAATACCCGTGGACAGCCCGGCTGGGCAGTACCTACTCAGCCTAGGAGTCCCGCCGAGCAAGTTCGGGACCTATGGGGCCAGGAGGGGTAACCACGAGGTCATGATGAGGGGTACATTCGCCAACCCGAAGATCAGGAACCTCCTCGTCGATAGGGAGGGTGGATACACCGTGTACTGGCCGACAAGGGAGGTTACAACGGTCTACGACGCCGCCATGAGGTATAAGGCTGAGGGTACACCCCTCATAGTCATAGCGGGTAAGAACTATGGAGTCGGGAGCAGCCGTGACTGGGCAGCCAAGGGCCCGGCGCTCCTAGGCGTCAAGGCCGTGATAGCCGAGAGCTTCGAGAGGATACACAGGAGCAACCTTATAGGCATGGCGATACTCCCACTACAGTTCATGGACGGTGAGAATAGGGAGAGCCTCGGCCTGGACGGGAGCGAGGTATACAACATCAGGGGTATCTCATCCGGGCTGGAGCCACAGAAGATTCTTAGGGTGGAGGCGATTAGGGATGACGGGTCAAAGACGGAGTTCAGGGTGATGGCTAGGCTCGACAGCTGGGTGGAGGTGGACTACTATAGGAACGGCGGTATACTCCACTACGTCCTAAGGAAGATCATCAAGTCTACCGGGGCATAGCCCCCGAAAATCTATTTTTTATTAACCATCACTCGTCAGGAGAAATATTTTATTGCCTACCGATTATTCCCCCAAGACGTGATATATTAGCTATCTGATGAGGCTCAGTCTAAAGGTGGCGTTGACCTCGATATTAGCGGCGCTATTCCTAGTTCTGAAGTTAATACCGCTGGGCTTCCCCGTCATAGGTGTTGAGGGGGCGGTGATAAACATCTCACAGGCGGTGGTTATAGCCCTGTCCCTACTGTTCCCACCCTGGATATCCATCCCCTCAGTAGCCATAGGCGAGGCAGTAGCCTCTACACTGAATCCCAGGCCGCCATTCCACCTACTAGGCTTCATACCCGCGACTATAGGTGCTACGGTGGCGTCACTCTATAGATATGGATGGAAGACGCCCCTAGCCATATACATCCCGGTTCTAGCACTATACATAGCCTACCCACCAGTAGGTCCTCTATGGACATACCCCCTACACCCATGGTTCCACATCCTAGGCCTAGTGATATACATAGCTACAAACACCTTCCTACCAAGGCATGGCTGGCTATCAACAACTCTCCTGGCCGCCCTGGCTGGACAGGCCGGTGGGACACTCCTCTTCATGCTCCTATACTACCCAGTGATAATCCCTGAGGCCGAGAGCTTCAAAGGTATATGGATCGCAACAGCCCTGGTCTACCCCGTTGAGAGGCTCTTGATGGCGTTAGCCGCTGCGGCGATATACCTGGCCGTGGCCAGGGCGTTGGCTTCTGCATCGCCAGAGCTTAGGCCCTACCTATTCCTCAGGAGTGATATGGCCTCGTCAAGGGATGAGACCTCAACCACCTCGACGGAGTAGCCCAGCTCCCTGAGCCTCTCCTCCAGCTCCACCTCGACAGGTTGACGGATAGTCATTGTTAGGCCGGGCAGGATCTCAACAGCCCTATCTATATACTCGACGACCCTTGACTGGCCCTGGGGAACAATTATTAGCTCAGCCCCAGCCTCTGCACAGGCGATACTCTTCTCCAAGACCGCCCCAACCTTCTCCACACCCCCATAATAGTTAAGCGCCCCAGTAGCACATACACCCTCTAGGGAGAGGTCCTCCAGCGCTATGGCAGCCAACGCGATGGCCATGGCTAGGCCCGCGCTCGGCCCCTCGACAGCCGCAGCCAGGCTACCACCCCTAATCTCAAGGTATATGTCATACCTATCCAGGTCGATATCGACGAGGCCGCTCCGCCTAACAAGCTCCCTAGCTATGAGGAGGCTCTCCTGCATATCGATCCCGACAGGGGTATCTATATTGATGAATATCCGCCCAGCCCCGGGGAGGAGCCTCATCGTGAAGGGGAGGACAGCCCCCCTAACCTCACCACCCACATAGGCCACGCCGACGATCCACCAGTTCACCTCCCAGCCCTCAGCCGTCTCGACGACCTCCGGGTTCAGACGCTGGAGATCAGCAACATAGCCCATCAACTCGCGATACCTCTCACTAAGCATGGTATACTCACTACTCAGATCCTCATAGGCCGATAGGAGGTTGGTGACGTTGAAGTACTGGGCGATATTGATCAGGAGTAGGACGAGTATTATCGAGATATAGAAGGCGTCCTTAGCCCCAATCCTCACACCCATCCCCAAGAAATACTTTGATGCATAGTCCCAATAGATAGATGATACATCCTTACTAGGCTTGCCGAGCCACTACTTTCAACCCTTCCTAGTACGAGATGAGGAGACGGCTCCACATATCTAAAGATCTCATGCTGCCACCGATGTCCATATTACTCGATGCTATTGAGAACCTCGAGGGAGATCAATTACTACTCGTAGCCAGGATCATGCTAAGCATCGTCCACATAATCGTTGCAGAGAGATGCTTAGAGAGCCGGAGGTGCTGAGGAAGTATCTGTATTGGCTAGTCCCTAAACCCTTTGTCGAGCATACTCGACAAGGCTTTTTATATTTATCGAGATGGGAATATATGCGTCACGGGGCTGGGGGTAATAATTATATGTCTCTCCTAGTCGCCCGGGGCCTCAGGAAAAAGTATCCATCCGGCGTCGTTGCTGTCGAGAATGTCGACCTCGAGATGGATAGGGGGATATACGCCCTAATGGGTCCAAATGGGAGTGGTAAGACGACGACCCTCTCCATGATTACTGGGAGCCTCAAGCCCGATGCCGGGGAGGTACTGGTTAAGGGGTACTCGATGTGGGGGGACGGCTGGGTGGAGGCTAGGAGGCTCATAGGCTTCGCCCCCCAGGACATGCCCTTCTACAAACACTTAACCGCTATGAACAACCTCGTCTACTACGGCCTCCTACACGGCCTCTCAATATTCGAGTCTAAGAGGCGTGGCAAGGAGCTCCTCGAGGCTGTTGGACTGTGGGAGGCCCGTAACAGGCAGGTTTCGAAGCTGAGCGGGGGTATGAGGAGGAGGCTCGCCATAGCAGCCGCATTGATACACGACCCCGAGATACTGGTTTTCGACGAGCCGGCTTCAGGCCTAGACCCCAAGGCCCGGGAGGAGCTGTGGTCCCTACTCATTACACATTGGGGGGATAGGCTCATAGTCTTCTCCAGCCACGATGGGGAGGAGGTCGAGAGGTTCGCTACACAGGTCTACATAATGCATCGGGGGAGGGTGATCGAGAAGGGTGAGCCCGAGGAGCTTAAGAAGCGGTATATGCCCCACCCCAAGGCCGCCGTACTCATACCCGAGGGGGAGGCCCCGGCAATAGATGGGGTGGAGCCTGAGAAGGTGGGCATGATGTACCGCTACCCACTGGAGAGGCTGACTGTTGAGGATATCGTACACGCCCTGAGGGAGAGGGGCGTCAGGTTCACCAGGATAGAGGTGGTTGAGCCCAGCCTCTCAGAGGTATTCATATCCCTGACGGGTGAGAAGTTGTCATGAGTCTATGGCAGCTACTCGCACAGGTATACTCCTACGCCACGAGCCTTGTTAGGAGTAAGGAGGTGGCCTTCTGGGTAGTGGTCTTTCCCCTGATACTCCTAACAATATTCACCACGATCTTCGCAAACCCATCCGACGTGACCGTGGAGGTTGCAGTAGCTGGTGAGGACAACCTATTGAAGGACGTGATGCTCGAGATAGAGACCCTATCAATAGTCAATGCCTCGAGTAGGGACGAGGCCCTAGACATGCTTAGGAACGGCTCGGTAGACGTGGCTGTATACATGGCCAACGTGACGGAACAGGGAGATATAAGGATGCCCAGCCGCGTCGAGATCTACTACCTGGAGAACATCAGCGACTCCGAGACGGCCGCCAGGATAGTGGAGGGTGTTGTCTCCGGCTTCGAGGACAGGATACGGGAGGGGATAGTCACCTTTGTGGAGGAGAGCAATGTGGTGCCCGAACAGATGATTGGCTGGGTAAGGTTCCTAGCAGACCCTGTCAAGACCGTCACGGAGGGTGTGGAGCCCAGGGTCGTGATGAATAGGGGTGGCCTCGTCCTCTACTGGGTAATCTCGATGATAGGTGTCGAGGTCCTATTCATAGGGCTATACACAGGGGTCATGAGCATAATATCGAAGAAGCAGGAGGGCCTCCTAAAAGTCATTCTTAGCAGCCCTATGAGCAGCACAGCCATGCTACTCTCAGACACGCTGGGCAACTTCCTAGCTGTAGGCGTCTCGATAGCCTCGATCGTCCTAGGCGGGCTCATACTCGGTGCGGACTATACACTGCTGACCCCCGACAGGATGGCCGTGATAATAGCCTTCTCACTCATAGGAAGCCTATTCATGACCGGCCTAGGCCTAATCCTCTCCATGCTCCCCAAGACGATTGAGGGAGCCAACGCCCTAGCCAACATGATAGCCTTCCCACTCATGTTCCTAGGCGGGATAGTTATACCAGACATCATACTACCGACATACCTCAGGGAGTTCGCCAACATATACCCAGTCAGCAGACTAGTCAAGTCAATGAGGGACATGATAATCTACGACATACCAACCACCAACCTCCTATGGGACGCCATATACGGACTATCAACAGCAGTCATAATCTACATAATAGGATTCACGGTATACCGCAGACTAATGCAGAGAGCCGTAGAAAACCCATAGCCAGATCTTGATAATATGCCGACTTTAAGTCCATCAAGCTAGATAAATTATTTCATGATTCAGCCACTCCCAGAGTTTATCGGTAGACTTACATTACAGATGGATAGTATCGACTTCACCTCAATAATCTGGCTGCTCTTCTGGCTCCTCTTCTTCATCATGCCTTTCTCGACGTATATCCAGGCTAGGAATCTGAGAGCTGCGAGGCTTGGGATGCTGCGTGCCTTGGAGCGGAAGTATGGCATGCGTTTCATAACGATGATCCATAGGCAGGAGAGGGTTGGCTTTCTAGGCATACCGATCTATAGGTATATCGATATTGAGGACTCGGAGGAGGTTCTCCGGGCTATAAGGACTACGCCTAGAGACAAGCCTATAGCGCTGGTCCTACACACGCCTGGTGGGCTAGTACTAGCGGCGTCGCAGATCGCGAGGGCTTTGAAGAAGCATCCCGCCAAGAAGGTGGTTATCGTACCCCACTACGCGATGTCTGGCGGGACTTTGATAGCCTTGGCTGCTGACGAGATATGGATGGACGAGTCCGCCGTTTTGGGCCCACTAGATCCACAGGTTGGTCTCGGTGGGCAGACACCTCCTATGCCGGCCCCCAGCATCGTGAAGGTGGCTAGGGAGAAGGGTGATAAGGCTGGTGACCAGTTCCTAGTCCTGGCCGATATAGCGGAGAAGTCGATACGGGAGATGAGGGAGGTGATTACGGAGCTGCTCAGGGATAGGATGGGTGAGGAGAGGGCTAGGGAGGTCGCCGATATATTGACGAGGGGCGAGTGGACACATAGCTACCCAATAACCCCGGAGAAGGCTAGGGAGCTCGGGCTAAACGTGAAGACTGAGATACCGCCTGAGATCTATGAGCTGATGGATCTCTATCCACAGGCACAGCAGAGGAGGCCGGGGGTGGAGTATATCCCCCTCCCTATCGAGAGGGGGGACCGCCCCTCAAACCCCTAGCCAGTAGATAGTCTATCGCCTCCGCCGCCGATGAATATGTAAGCATCCTCGGGAGGCCATACCTATCCAGTACTCTCCACGCCTCCACGTAGCGGGGGCCTAGGAAGAGGGGGATCAGGGGCTTAGACTCACCACCGTCTCTATATGCCTCGCCGACGGCCCTAGCCACCTCCACAGGGTCTACGAAGCTCGGCGGGACGTGGAGGACGGCCAGTACACCGGGCCAGCTACTCTCCATCAGAGTCTTGACAGTGTGGTAGTAGTAGTCAGACCCACCATCGGCCGTCAAGTCTATGGGGTTCCCCCTCTGCATATGTGGCCTAAGGAAGCCCAGCTTATCCACGACCTCCCTAGGCGTTGGGCCGGGGCTGTGTCCAAGCCTCCCCAGATGATCCATGAGGACAGCCGCTGGGCCGCCGCCATTCGTAACTATCCCTATCCCACCACCCCTGGGGGGCTTGAGCCTATACACCGCCTCCGCAACATCGACCAGGGAGACATAGTCGCCAACCAGGTATGCACCAGCCCCACGCATAATCGTTCTGAAGAGGCGGTAGTCCCCTGCAAGGGAGGCTGTGTGGCTTGCCAGGGCCCGTTGAGACGCCTCTGTCCACCCGGTCTTGAGTATGACCACTGGCCTCCCACTACCCTTGATGGCTAGGGCCAGCCTCCTACCCTCACCCTCCCTTAGCCCCTCCATATAGAGCATGTAGACTGGATGCTGATCCCCGAGATGCCTTATCAGCTCCCACTCCGCGACGTCCGCCTTGTTCCCAAGGGTTATGAGGAGCCCCAGGCCGAGGCCCTTCACACCTAGGTAGTGGTTCACAGCCGCTGAGAAGGCCCCGCTCTGGCTTATCAGGGCCATCTCCCCAGGCTTTACATCCGGCACGAAGCCTGCATATAGGTTGGCGGCCCAGTTTATGAAGCCTGCACAGTTTGGGCCTACAACCCTGGTTCCATACCTCTCCACTATCCTCCGAATCCTCCCCTCTAGCTCAGCCCTCCCCTGCTCAGCGAAGCCAGAGGCATATATCACCGCTGCTCCGAGGCCACGTGTAGCCATCGCCTCTAGACTATCCACGGCCTGCTCACCGGGGAGGGCTATCAATGCGAGGTCTATATCTCCTGGCAGCTCGTCGATCGATGTGTAGAACCTTATTCCATAGGCCTCCCCACCCCTCGGGTTAACTGGGTATATCCTGCCCCTATAGCCATTGGATACGAGGAGCCTCAGTATCTCATTCCCGATCTTACCCGGCTTACTACTCGCACCTATAACCGCTACGCTCCTTGGGTGGAGAAGCCTCCCTAGCTGACCATCCATACAAAGCCCATATATCGTTCAAGCCCTTATAGGATGGGGGCTATATCACGTCCTGCCTCCTCAGCTGTAGATATGCCAATCCTGCGAATAGGATTGTGTAGCCGATCACCACCGCCTGCGAAGTCCCTAGTACGAGCCATACATTCTCCCTCAGCTCACCTATCCCTGTGAAGCCTAGGAAGGTCATCTCGGGATCTATGACGGAGATCATGTTGAGCCTTATACCCTGTATCGGGTTGAGTGTAGCGGCTATGGAGGCGAGTAGTGGGTCGTTTAGGAGGCTTAGTAGGAAGCTCATCACGAATAGGTCGAAGACGAAGACTGTGAAGAACCATATGAGGAAGCCTGTGCCCAGTGCGTGGTAGCGTGTCCTGCTCAGGACGCTTATCAGTAGCCCCATAGCCACGTATACCGCTGATAGTAGTAGGGCGACAGAGATTAGGAGGAAGTATTTAGACACGTCCTCCGGCGGTAGGAATAGGATGACGAACCAGCTTGCAACCCCGAAGCCTAGGAGGGTGGCCACAGTTATCGATAGGAAGAGACCTATAAACTTGCCGAGTAGGTAGGCCCTCTCGGAGACTGGGTTGGACATTAGCCACTCAAGATATCTCGTCTCCCTATCCCCCACTATAGCGACCGTCGAGGTTATCAGGGATATTAGGGGGACTAGGTATAGCGATATATTTATCAATGCGGATAGGACCTTGCCAACCGCCTTCATACCCAGGATGTTGAGCCCTGCCAGGGAGAAGGGTGATATGGCTATCGCCAGGAGTAGGTATGAGAGTGAGTATACAAGTATCCATCTATTCCTAAGCCCGCTCAGAAACTCTTCACGGGCCAGGCTATAGACCGTCCTCATCCCTCCTCAGCCTCCTGATAATCACGTCGATACCTGGCTCCTCGATGAAGAAGCTCCTCACGCCCATCTCGACGAGGCGGATAACGGTCTCATGGATATTCTCCGCCTCGACAACTACTCTATTCTCTCCTATCCTCTCCCCACCTACCTCCTCAACCATCCTCCTCTCAAGCCCGTCCGGGGCGTAGATGAATATACGGGATATCCCTAGGCCCTCGAATAGGCGGGTGACCGGGCCCTTGAAGAGGAGCCTCCCATCATCCACCACGAGGATCTCATCGGCATATGCTATGAAGTCTGAGACCCTGTGGACACTTATTAGGAAGCTCTTGCCACGCCCCTTCATCTCGTTGATTATGTCGATTAGGAGCTTCTTACCCAGGCTGTCCAGGTTGTTCATAGGCTCGTCCATGAGAACCAGGCTGGGGTCGTGGGCTATCGTCATCATTAGGAAGAGCCTCTGCCTCATACCCCCGCTATACTCGTCGATATATAAATCCATCGCGTCGTGGAGGGCGAACCTCTCAAACCATTCATCGGCGTCGAGGTCTATCCCGTGTAGCTCGGTATACATGTTGAAGAGCTCATACCCTGTGACGTCGCTCCTGACAGGGGGGACCTGGGGGAGGTAGCCGATCCTCTTCTTAGCCTCTATAGGCTCCCTAGCCATGTCTATACCCTCGACAAGGACCTCCCCCTCATACCGTAGGATACCCGCTATACATCTCAGGAGGGTGGTCTTCCCAGCCCCGTTACGCCCGAGGAGGACAGCAGCCTCCCCAGGGCCGAGGCTGAAGGATATATCCTTCAACACCTGGTAATCCCCGAAAAACTTGTTAACCCCTCTTACCTCTAGCACGGTATACACCTCTATAGACGATATACATGGGTATCAGGGTCAACACAAGTGTATATGGAAGGTTCTCAATGTAAATGGTTAGGTCTAGCCTATCAATATTGTATGGCTCCCTCAACGGGTATGGATCCTCTATCAGGCCCTGGAGGGGGCTCTCATACGAGTATTTAAACACGATATCGAGGACCTCGTAGACAGGGCTGAGGTAGTATACGCTCAGCTCACGGTGCTCCCTTATAAAACGGTATAGCGGGTCGACCAGGGTATAGGGCACATCGACAAGGCCGTCTCCATCGGAGTCGAAGGCCTTGACCCCGGACCAGTAGTTACCTATCCTTAGCTCCTCGCTATACCACTTTATCCTGCTCTTGGTATAGCCGATATACCTAATCTCCTGGACATTCTCTATGAAGTCGTTCCCATAGACCTCCGCCTCGCTATCAGTATCTACATGGAGCCCCACATAGTTGTAGGCTATCACGTTGAACCGTATAATAGAGTATTTGCCGGGCGTATATGGAGTATACCTAATATTGATCCCCACCACATTCCCGACTATCCAGTTATGCTCGATCAATATGTTGTCGGTCTCAGGTATGAATAGGCCCTCACCAATGCCACCTACCCTATTCCCATGTATCTTGTTATATCGTATCGTCAAATTCTCACTATACATCAGGGCCATCCCTGCTATGAAGCCAGAGATATCATTCCGCTCTATCACGAACCTATCGCTATACATCAGGTGTACACCGTAGCGGCCGTAGCGGAATGTGTTGTTAGCAATGACCGTGTCATAGTTATGGTCGTTATAGACCCCGTCCTTCACATAGCGGAAGGTATTGTTTATAATCGATATGTTGTAGGAGTACCAGTTGTAGATACCATGCATCCTGTCGGAGAGATAGTACTCATCAATCCCAGTAATATTATTCCCTACTATCTCGACACCCCTACTATCCTTGACCAGTATCCCGAAGAAGACGTCGTCGAACACATTGTACCGTATAAATACTCTTGTGGAGTTGATGATCTTTACCCCGGAGTCCTCGGTGGAGTATACCCGTCCACTCCTCTCAATCCTGAAGCCTGTTATCGAGACATTTTCAGTGTTCTCTATAGTGACAACGCTACCACTATACTCACCGTCGAGAACTGGCCTGTCTATACCTACTAAGCTTAGGGGTTTATCGATGACTATACCGCCTCTATGGATACCACCCTCGACATATATTGTTGAGCCTGGGGATGCCTCCCTCACAGCCTCCCCGAGGGAGGAGTATCTATTCCCGAGATCATCGTATATGGAGGAGTTACCCACCAACCCGTCTACGGGCTGAGCAAGGATAAGGGCGATAAAAAGGAGTATTGGGATGGAGAGGGTTCTCTGGATGTTGGTCATCACCCATACTCCCTCCTCCTGAGGTAGAGGGATAGGATGTAGCTCACGAGCAGGATGATGTAGCCAATGTTGAAGAAGGCTATGATCTCGAAGTTGGCTATCTTGTAGTAGCCCGTTACATACGGTGTGAAGGGGTCTATCTCAATCCTAGCTAATTTAGGGTCTATATCATGTCCGTATCTGTATAGCCACCACTGGAAATAGGCAACCACACCTATCAATGTGGCTAGGCCGAGCCACTTCCCAACCCTATACTTCGCCTCATCCCCGAAGAGTATAAGCCCGTTCACTACCGCCATCAAGGGATATAGAAGGGGTAGCAACTTCAGCTCGAACATCTCCTCAGGCCTGATCTCTTTAAGCCCTACATAGTGGTTTGCAATGTTTAGACTATCTAAAGGTCCTGTTACAGCCCCATATCCCCATACATCGATGTCCAGCCACTTCTGACCCATGAAAGCTGGGTGTACACGTAGGCTCCAAAGCGGGAGGGCTATAGCTATGAGTGGCGCCACGACCAGCACGATCTTGAGGATCATCATCCTATCCAATATGACCACCTCACATCGACATCTCCTTCTGATAAATCACGCCCGGGTTGGAGGCGGCCCAGGAGTATAGCTCCTGGAAGGTGTATACCGTGCCTCCATACCTGTTGGAGAAGGCCTCCGCATCACCCAGGGATTTGAACGCCACTATTCCGCTTGACATAGGGGTGGATACATCCTCGGCGGAGGCCCTGACAAAGAATGCGTCCACAGCCCCTATCAACTCACCAGTGTTGTAGTCAGCCACATATATGTCGCGAAAGTTGGAGGTCCCACCATTCTCGATCATATATTTAAGCAGGCATCCGATATCGTCGAACTTCACCCATTCCCCAGTATCTACCCTGTATGCCAGGGCGGCGTACTCCGCCCTGCTAATCACCATCCCACACTGGGCACATCTGTCCTGATCCAGATATATCTTGGGGATCGACTCCCCACGCATAAACAGGTTGGAGAGGTTTAGACCAATGACTATAAGGGCAAATATAAAAAGGATTGGGATAAGGTACTTCTTCATCCTCTACCCCCTGGGCTCGATGACTAGCCAGCCAGCCATCTCTAGGTGGAGCGGTGAACAGAACTCTGTACAGTAGAAGGCATAAACACCTGGCTTATCAGCTACGAACTCTATCGTCACCGTCTCGCCCGGCTCTATACTAGCGTTGATGTTATACTCACATATCGAGAATCCGTGGGTAGCGTCTGGCGTAGTCTCGACATTGGTTAGATACATTCTCACCAAGTCTCCCTGCCGAACCCTGATAAAGTCTGGTGTTACTGTACTCCTGATCAAGGTGCCGTAGACTACTGTAGCTGGCCTACCATCAATCGTGGTCCTCTCAATCCTCTCCTCACCAGGCTGTATGGCGTGTGGATGCGGCTCAAATGTCAGTGGATCAGTTCCAGGAGGATAGACCTCTAGTGCCTTGATCTTGTTTATATCGATGATCTTGGCGTAGTGCGGCTCACCGATGCCTATCGGGAAGTCTAGGAGAACCTTCATTTTCTCCCCAGTTATGTCTATAAGCTGGAAGTTCTGCGGCTTCAATGGGCCTAGGACTGGGAACCTGTCTATGCTCCACTTGTTGAGGGCCACGACGTACTTACCCTTAGGGGATGGGCTGTTACTCTCAGGCGCCGCTAGGTGGCCGATGTTGTAGTGTATAGTCACCTTGTCCACAACCTTCCATGCCTCGTCGCCCTCGAAGTATGGCGGGCCTAGTGTCCACTTGGCTATCGCATTATCTATGAAGAGGCTAGTATATGCATAGCCCTTGTCGTCGAACTCTGTGTGCAGCGGCCCTAGGCCGAGCTCAACCTGGGCCACCTTAACCTTGTCAAACTTCAGGATGGGCACTCCGAAGTCGTCCCTACCCTCGAAGTCTCCAGCCTGTACAGCGTTCTTTATCGCATCAGCACTATAAATCGTGGCTGATGGCTCCAGCTTACCACTGACAACTATATAATCTCCTCTGGGAGCAATGTCAACACCGTGTGGGCTCTTAGGCTCTGGGGCGAAGTAGAGAATCCCTTCCCTCACTGCATCCTCCAGACTAATAACCTTGACTCCATTTAGCTCTCTATATCTTCCCTGCTGAATAAGCTGCTCAGCCTTCTTCCAGAATACAATGTGGAGGAAGTCGTAGTCATACTCTGCTGATCCTACCTCCAATGCTGGAACCCCATTAAGAACATCACCCACCGCCATCTCAGTGTTGAAGCTGTTGATAAAAGCCATTCCATCTGAGGCCCCCCAGCCAACCACAACTAGATCCTGTGAATATGGTGGAAGCTCAATCTCGAAGCTCCTGCTAAGATCGATCCTTCCACGCTCTCTGTCAAACTTGAGAAATGCTATTAGCCCTCTGAAGTTGTTCTTTAGCGTGTCGGGATCCTTTGGATCCAGCTCTACATAAGTCTCCCCAGGAATATATCCCTTGTCAGGATCCCAAGGAGTCGGATACTGTGAACCGACGACGACGTACTCCGTATTCGGAGTAACGAATGCACCTCCATGCTGGCTCTGCATATTAGGTATCTTCACGATCTGCTTCGTCTCGAAGTCCTTCAGGCTTATCACCGCTACTCTCCCATTAGCCTTGTCGTTGACGAATAGCCACTCGCCATCGAACTCGCCGTTCGTCCTGCTGACCTCTGGGTGGTGTACATCGCCCCATGTAAGCTCCCTCACACCATTGTTGCCACCCCTAAGAACCTCCATAGTCTCCTTTGCGCCGTATCCATATCCCTGCCAAGGCTCTGGAGTGAATACACCTATCACTCTGTAGAGCTTCATACTGGGTATTCCGAAGACCAGCACCTGTCCCGAATGTCCACCGCTGGCAAACAATATAAACTCGTCCTGTCTCCCACCAGGAAGGTAGGTCTTCAGCGCAGCCTCTACATCCTCCGGGGTTAGGCCACGTGCCTGGATGATCTCCTGGTAGGGTAGCTCAGCAGCAGGCGCTGGCTGTGTAAGCTTGAAGGCGGTATAGCCAATAGCAGCTCCGACAGCAGCCCCACCAGCTAGTGTTATGAAGTCCCTTCTCGAGACGCCCTTACCGGCGCCCCTCCTCCTAGCCGCCATTAAATAATCACCTCATCAATGGAATTGGGAGGATAGCCCCATATTCCCGAGCCCTAAGAGGTTAGGGATCGGCTCCCCCAAACAGCGTGAGAAATGTATTTACATCGGGTGGCCACGTCTATACAAAAAATACGTGTATCGCCTCGTAAATGCGTAGGCCCATGCCTCAACGGGAGGGGTTTAAACCTCGGTATTTATCGGGGTTCAAATCAATTCACGGTTACATGGATAGGGGCTACGGTGGAAAACTGGTTAAGATAGACCTTACCAGGGGGAAGATTGTTGAGGAGGAGCTGGACCAGAAGATCCTTAAGAGGTGGATAGGTGGGAAGGGCCTGGCCGCCCACTACCTATTTGAGAACCTAGACCCCAGGGTAGACCCCCTATCCCCTGAGAACATCCTGTTCGTCTCGACAGGCCCTGCTACAGGGACGTGGCTACCCCTAGCCTCCAAGATAGGCTTCTTCTTCAAGAGCCCCCTCACGGGGATCTTCGGAGAGAGTATCATGGGGGGCAACTTCCCAGCTGTATTCCGTTGGCTCGGATACGTGGGTCTAGCCATCCATGGTAGGAGTGAGAAGCCTGTCTACCTATACCTCGACGGGGAGAACGTGGAGATCAGGGATGCCTCCGATCTCTGGGGCCTCAACACGGAGGAGACGGAGAAGAGGCTGATGGAGGAGCTCGGCAGGGATATCGAGGTCGCGGAGATAGGCCCGGCCGGTGAGAGGCTGATACGCTTCGCCGCCATAAGCCATGGACACGGCACTAGGATGAGGGAGAGCAAGGCCGGCAGGACAGGTGGCGGCGCTGTAATGGGTAGTAAGAACCTGAAGGCCATAGTCCTAAGGAACCCTGGCAGGCCCATCATAAGGGTTTATGACGAGGAGGCTGTCAGGAGGAATGCCAAGAAGTTTGTCGAGAAGGCTATCGGGGACCCCTTGAAGTCAGGCGTGAATAGCTATAGGAAGTATGGGACCCCTATAACCCTCTCAGCTACACAGGCCAACTCCGCAATACCCTCACGCTACTGGGAGTATGTGGAGACCCGTGTCTACGAGGCACTGGATCCAGAGGCCCTGAGGGAGAACTTCTACAAGTCGAGCGTCGCCTGCTGGAACTGTATGTACTCCTGTGGCAAGATCTCGGTTATAGAGGAGGATGGGCAGTACAAGGGGATAGTGACGAAGGGCCCTGAGTATGAGACTATATTCGCCTTCGGAGTCCTTAACGAGCTGGACGATATGAAGCCCGTGATAGCCCTCAACCTCCTAGCCGATAGGTATGGGGTCGACACCATAGAGATGGGGAGCCTGATATCACTAGTCATCTACGCATATGAGAAGGGACTGGTCAAGCTGGACCGCCCAGTAAGGTTCGGCGACGTGGACAGCGTATACTACCTCTTCCAGCTCACAATGGAGAGGCGGGGTATAGGGTACGACATTGGGGAGGGTGTGAAGCACCTGGCCAAGAAGTATGGCTTGGAGGACGTCGCCATACATGTGAAGGGCCTAAGCCCACCCGCCTACGACCCGAGGAGCCTGAAGGGAATGGCCCTCTCATACGCCACCTCAACCAGGGGTGCTGACCACCTGAGGACGACGAGCTATGCCTACGAGATGAAGGGGATACTAAACAAGGATGATACAGGCCCTGAGAAGGTCAGGTTCCTAGTCGATGTGGAGAACCTCTTCTCGATCCACGACAGCATGATCCTATGCCGCTTCGGCAGATTCGTCTATGAATGGGACTTCACAGTGGATATCCTAAACAGCCTAACCGGCTACGGATATACGAGGGAGAGCCTCACAGAGATAGCCAACGATATCCACACCGTGATTAGGAGGTTCAACCTCGCTACCGGTATGAGCCCGAAGGAGGACTACCTCCCCAAGAGGCTATTCAAGGAGCCGGGCAAGACCCTTAGGGGCGGCGCTAAGTCCCTTAGCCTAGAGGAGTTCGAGTCGATGCTTAAGACATACTATAGGCTCAGGGGCTGGAGCGAGGAGGGTGTCCCTCAGGAGGTACCGGTTTAAAGGCTGGCTACCCCGAATCAGTTAATATGCAGGCGTTGATACTGGCCGGGGGATATGGTAAGAGGCTCCGCCCCTACACTGAGAACATCCCTAAGCCCCTGATACCCATCAAGGGCCGCCCAATACTCGAGTACCAGCTCCACTGGCTCAAGAGCCAGGGCGTGGATAGGTTCGTCTTCCTAGTAGGGTATAAGGCCGACAAGATCATCGAGTACTTCGGCGACGGCTCGAGATGGGGTGTGGAGATAGAGTATAGCGTGGAGGACGAGCCCCTAGGCACCGGCGGAGCCCTTAGAAACGCATCTAAATATGTGGATGAGGATATCTTCATAGTCCTCAATGGGGACGTGATAACCGATCTACGTATACTCCCCCTCCTCGAGAATCTAGGCGGGTATAAGGCCTCGATAGCCCTGATCCCCATGCCCAGCCCATACGGGATAGTGGAGACGGATGAGGAGGGGGTGGTCACGAGGTTCAGGGAGAAACCGATCCTCGAGGATAAATGGATAAACGGCGGTGTCTACGCCCTGAGAAAGGAGGTGCTACGCATCCTTCCTGAGAAGGGTGATATAGAGAAGACGGTCTTCCCACACCTGGCTGAGGAGAAGCTTATGGTGGGTGTGAGGTACCAGGGCGTTTTCTGGCGGAGCATAGACACGATTAAGGATCTCGAATATATGGAGGAGAAGGTTGGGAAGTATCAGAACTACTTCATCTCTGGCTAGCCACCCCAGAGGAGCCTCTTAACCAGTGGTAGGACGTCCCATCCACCCGTCAAGACCCCTATACTCCCCTTGGCGGCCTCCCTCTCCGTGAAGCGGTATAGCCCATCATTCTTGAAGCCATATTTATAGACGACGAGTGGAACCGGGTCTGAAGTGTGGCTCCTAACCCTTGGTGAGGTGCAGTGGTCACAGGTTATGACTATAGCGGTGTTGTCAAGATCAATCCTGTCTAGAAGCCTACCGAGGAAGTACTGGTCAATATCCTCCAGCGCCTCCACCTTCCCCGAGACGTCGCCGTCATGGGCAGGCTCATCCGGCCCCTTCAGATGGACATATACACCATCGGCATAGTCGAGGATGTCCACAGCCCTATCCGCCATCCTTATATACCTTGCGGCCCTAGTACCAGAGGTATCCACATCCGCTATTACCAGCCCTATGAGCTCCGCTATCCCACGCTCCACAGGCATCTCCACCACCGAGGCCATCTTGAAGCCGAAGCGGTGCTGGAACATAGGTATGTCTTCAGGCCTCGAGCCAGCGTCCCTCACAAGGATAGCGTTACATGGTAGCCGGCCCTTCTCAACCCTAGCCTTGTTCAGTGGATGGTCCCTCAAATGTCTATGGCTGACCTCGTAGAACCTGTTTACGAGCTCCGCAGCCACGATTGCAGGCTCCTCCGACGATAACGGTTCACAGGGTGTTACACGGCTACCCGGATTCTCCACCGCCTCGGAGATATACCCGACCCTCCTATATGCAGGATCCATGTTCGAGATCTCTGGGCTCAGCCTCCTCTCCCTACTCCCAATTATCACCACTACCCTATGCCCCTTGCTGGGGATGGCCCTAGCATAGCCCCCATGGATCCCGAGATCCACCATGGAGAGGTCTCTGAGAAGCTCCCTAGCCTCCCCCGAGGAGACGTCCCTTCCACACCTCCTATCTATGATCCCCCAGCCAGACTCGTCGACCGTTGCTAGGTTCCCCCTGAGAGCTATCTCCCTACCCGGCCTAAGCTTTATGCCCAGGCCTAGGGCCTCCAGAACTCCACGGCCAACCCTATATTTGTAGGGGCTATACCCCAGGAGGCTCAGCGTAGCCGCGTCGCTCTGCGGTGCTACACCCATACCCAGTACATGGACGAGCCCGGCCTTCGCCCTCCGGGCGATGAGGTCTAGATTAGGCGTATCCGCCCTCTCCAGACTGGTCTCACCATTGGGCCTACCGTCGCATCCACCGTCTAGGACTATGTATATAAGCCTTGGACTCATCCGGGCCATATAGATGGTTATTAAGCCCGCCTAGATATTAACCCGGGGCTACTGGCTATACATACGCTCCTTCTCAGCCTTGTCCGATACTATCCTGCTAACCCCCTCTGGATCCACGATTATCAGGGTGAAGCTCTTCCTACCACTCCTAGCATCCTCCAAATCCTTCTTAGCCGATTCCCACGCCCTCCTATCAACCTCCTCATCATCCTTGAGTACCGTCAATACCCTTGAGACCCTGTCCAGTATACCCTCGACAGTCGTTATGAAGCCCTGGGAGGCCGGGCCTGGCTCTATCGAGACTCCCAGCTCCGGGATATATATAGAGGCTGTCGAGGCCCTAACAACGATAGCGTTTAGATCCTCGGGCCCATCGACCCATAGCTTCAACCTCTGCGGGCCATGGCTCTCAGCAGCCCTAATGTCACGATACTTGTATCCACATGATGGGCATTCACCGCTGGAGATTATTACCCTCCCAACCATCGGGACATGGTATAGATACTCCGTAATCTTATAGCTCGCCCCACACCTCGGGCATTTAGACTCCAGCTCCCATATCTTACCCTCAGACACCTCATCCACGGCTAACCACCTCCTGCCCCCTCCTCTCCACAAGGCTCTTCACGAGTCTAACACCGAGGATCTCTAGATAGCCCGTGTAGCCGTCCCAGTACCTCAACACCCTGGTTGGGTGTAGGGCGTGGCTGAAGCCCTCGGCATAGAGGACTAGGGATTCATACTCGCCACCCTCACCGGTGGGGTTGAACCCATATCTATTAGCGATCTCCACCAGCCGCTCGACATCCTCCAAGCTCTTGATGACCCAGCCTAGATGCTCCTCACCAAGGCCATGTGCCGAGACAGATGTCAACATGAACCTGATGCCTAGGCCAATGTAGCTATGTAGAATCTCCTCCTGCTCCACGCCCCAGAAGGGGCTGAAGAGCTCGATCCCATACTCACCCAGTAGGCGTTCAAACCGCCTCCTCTGATAATTGCTGAGGAGCCCCCCTACAGTCGCGACCTCATAGCCGGCCTCGTGGAGCCTCTCGATGAGTGGGCGCAGCTCCCCAACCTCCTCCTCACGCCTACCCGAGACCGTGTAGAATATCTGCCTCCTCCTAAGAACCGCCGCCTGGATAGTCGTTACCCAGAGGTTTACAGAGTGGAACATGTAGCTCTCCCTATTGAGGGGCCTGATAGTCACGAGTAGGTCTGGGTCTATACCCTCCTTCCTAGCCATTAGATGGGCCGCCGTACTATCCTTGCCACCTGTGAAGAATGAGAATGCCCTCCTACCCATCGCCTATGCACCAGCCACCCGGTCGAGGTAATCCCATAACTAGATGGATACTCCTCCACCACCCTTTATATCCACGATATCCAAAGCATCATTATAATGCCGCTGGAGACCATCAGGAGGGTGAGGAGCGTAGCCGTTGTGGGGGCGTCTAGAGACCCCTCCAAGCCTGGACACATAATTCTAAGGAACTTTATAAGGAGCTTCCGCGGCAGGATATACCCCGTCAACCCATCAGCCAGGGAGATCCTAGGCATGAGGTGCTACAAGAGCCTCCTCGACATCCCATACCCAGTAGACATGGCCATCATCGTTGTCCCCGGGAATGCAGTGCCCAGGGTTGTTGGAGAGGCGGTCTCGAAGGGTGTGAAGATCTCCATAGTGATCTCACAGATATCTGGGGAGGAGCTCGACCAACTCCTACAGGTGCTTGGTGGGAGTGGAATGCGTATAGTGGGGCCTGGCAGCATAGGGATATACATGCCCTCCAGGGGCCTCAACACCCTCTTCCTAGACCCGATCCGCCAGGGATACCCGAGAAGAGGCTCTATAGCCGTGGTTAGCCAGTCGGGAGCCGTGGGTACACAGATACTCGATATACTGGCCGAGATTGGGCTGGGGGTCTCCATATTCATGGGGCTAGGCCGGGAGATAGATGTCGGGATCGTGGAGGTTCTTGCGGAGCTGTATGGAGACCCGGATACGGAGCTGATAGCCCTTTACGTGGAGGGCGTCCTAGACGGCCGTGAATTCTACAAGGTTCTAAGGCGCGTCTCTGGCGAGAAGCCCGTATTAGTGGTTGTAGGTGGGGACAAGGGTATCGGGGGAGTCGTAAAGAGCCACACCGGACAGCTGGCGGGTGGAGAGGTTCTGAGGGCCGCTGTCCGGCAGGCTGGTGGCATACTCCTCGACGACGTAGACCTGGTGGGTGAGGCGGCTCTACACGTCTTGAAGCAGCCCCTACCCAGGGGCCTCAGGCTAGGCATAGTCACAGGGGCAGGTGGCTTCGGGATATCCCTGCTAAACAGGGCTAGGGCTATGGATATGGAGATATCGGCATACATAGATGTGGGCGGCACGGCTGGCGACGAGGAGTATCTGAGGAGGATCGAGGAGCTCTATAGGAGGGGTGACGTCGACGCTATCGTTGTTATACCCTACTACCCATCCCCAAGCCTATCCACCGAGTTTGGTGGTATGGTCTCGAGCCTCATGAGGGAGATGTGGGGCCAGGGACATGTCAAGCCCCTCACGATACTTACCTATCCCTATGGATATAGCTTCAGGGCCTCCCTAAAACTACCCAGCCAGGGGATACCTGTCTCCTACTCGCCCAACGCATATCTACAGGTATTGAGGAGCCTATACAGCTACAGGAGGTTCCTAGAGAGGAATGGATTGGTAAAGAGGTGGGTGGAGAGGAGGAGCTACCTTGAGTAGCTGAGGAGCCTCCTGATCCTGTTCACTATATGTGGATGGGTCGAGAATAGCTCCATGATCCTCTCACCAGTGCTCAGCCTCCTCCTCGCCAGGTCTAGGACACGCCTATCTACGATTCCCTCCCTAGCAAGGTCGCGGAGATCATCCACAGCAGTGTCGGGATCAGCTATCAATAGGGGCTTCACAGCGCTGAACCTATGTACATCACCTCCCCTAGCCACATACCTAGTCGTCCCATAGACGATCTTGACCAGGGCATTGGCCAGCTTAATATTCCCATTCTCGACTATCTGAGCCGCATGGAGATCGGCATAGTACTCCCTAATCCTACTTACCCATAGGACTACCAGGCTTAGGACGTAGTAGAGGAGTATGGATAGGAGTCCCACGAGTAGTAACGCGCCGCCCCTATCCCTGTTGAAGAGGCTTGAGAAGTATAGGGAGTAGCCTATGAAGTATAGGACCGAGGGGAGTATCGATAGGAGCATCATGAGCTGGACATCCCTATGCTTGAGATGCCCCACCTCATGTCCGAGGACAGCCACAACCTCGTCCCTATCAAGGGTCTCCAGCAATCCAGTCGTGACAGCCACCATGTTACCAGTAAGAGGGCTGCCATAGGCGAATGCATTAGGTATCGGCACCTCAGCCACGTAGACCTTGGGGGTCTTTATCCCACTCCTCCTGCTTAGCTCATCCACAGCGGATACCAGCCATGACTCGCCCGGCCTAGGCTCCCGGACACGGTAGATACTATTGATTATCTTAGGGGCTATCAACCACTGGAGTAGGTTGAAGAGGATCACGAATAGTGCTAGGAGGTATAGGTTGAAGAGTCCCGTAACGCTTAGGATGATTGTGAAGGCCAGTGTCGATATTGCTATGAATACCGTGGTGGCTAGTAGCAGTCTCAGGCGGAGCATCCATATACTCATCTCTACACACCGCTATGGAATCTAAGGATGGAGGGGGATAAAAAGTTACCCCATCCCAGCAGGGTGTCTAGGAGGAGACCGTGCGTCTCAGGAGGTTGAAGGCCCTGACCCCACGCCTCAGCTCCACCAGCTCGTAGAGGGTGAAGCCCGCTATTCCCGCTAGTATCGATGCTAGTAGGGCTGGGCTGGGGCTGACTGAGAATAGTATGCCGACGGATATCAGGAAGCCTGTAACCACGTATACCACTATGTTGGAGACGATGGCTGGTATCATGTCGAAGGGCGACTCATAGTTCCTATGAAGGTTGGCCTTACCATAGATGGATAGTGGTAGTCCTAGCAGCGCTATCAACGACTCGAATGGGTATATCCCGATGAGGTAGAGGACGGGTATGAGGAGGTAGGCGGTGAAGTGGAGTATGTGTGATAGCCACCTGGCACGCCTCCTCCCAAGCCTAACCACTAGGTTATGCTTACCAGCCTCGAGATCACCCTTATAGTCGGGGAACTCGTTGACCACAAGTATATCAGCCACTAGGAGGGCTAGTGGGAGTGATGCCAGGACAGGTATCACCGAGAGCTCACCAGTCATCACAAGGTATGTACCGAGTGTATACACCGGCCCGAAGCCGAGGCCAACCAATAGCTCGCCAAGCCCCCTATCGACCAGCCTCAGTGGTGGGACGTGGTAGGCAAGTATTATTGCGAAGCCGAGGGCTGCGACAGCTAGTACCAGGGGCGTCACCACGAGGGCTAGATACACGGCTATGGCGACGCTTAGAGAGATCATGAATATTGATGTGAAGAACACTTCTAAGGGTGACAATAGACCCATCTGGAGCACTCTACTCCCACCGGTGAAGGGGAATACCCCCTCCTTATTCACCTGGTCGACACCCATCCTATAGTCGTAGTAGTCGTTCATCAGGTTAAGCCCTAGATGGGCCGCCACAGTACCTATCAACGTCAGTATGAACAGTATTGGGTCGAAGACACTCCTATGATACAGCGCCAATAGCCCGCCGAGGACTATCGATGGAATGGTTGCCGCTATGAAGGGGACGCGCATAGCATAGTATAGGTTCTTAAGCTTCCTAGCCAGGATGGTTATGTCCCCCCCACGCTCCCCAGCCTCCTCGAAGGATATGACTATGGGGGGCTTACCCTCCAGTATGTCGCGGACACGTTTATACTTGATTATCTGTGGCTCCACCCTGATAACCTCCAACACGCCTGTCTGGTTATTCTGGTAGAGGAGCTTGACTATCGGGCTCCTCTCAGCCAACATCTTGATGGCATACTCCCTCTCACGCTCATCCCTGACTATCGAGGCCCTCCCATGGATCTCGATCTCACTCCACTTCCCAAACTCCCTGAGATCCATATAGGTCTCCGGCGGTGTAGCCTTGTGGAGGATGAGTAGGGTAACGCTCGGAATATTGGATATGTGGAGGATCTTAGGGTCACCCTTCATACTTGCTAGGTAGATCGTGAAATCGTCGGCAACCGCGTAGTGCATAGCCCTGCTACGTATAACCTCCCCTCCATAAGTAGATACCGTTGCCTCCGTCGCGCTCCTAAGAACCTCTAGTATCTCTGCCCTCTCCTCCGAGGACATATATAGATGATACTAATCCGACTGGTTATAACCCCGGGAATAAACCGTTTATACCAATTCATATCTCGAAGCTTACCCCCCGTGAGACGTATTCTACCCTCCTCTCCCCATCGGTATAGACTATCTCGGTGAAGGGCTTCACCAGATCACCAACCTTGGAGGGGAGGGCCTTATAGCCTGAGACCCTGAACAGGTCTAGGCCATATAGATGGGTGGCTACCCCGATCCCCCACGTCGCGGCGTCATACGTATTCCTCCTAGTCACGTCCCACCTATTACTGAGTATCCCGCCCAGAGCCTCATCCCCCGTCAATCCGTAGATCCGGGCCCTATACATGGCTAGGCCATAGACGATGTTGGTCCTAGGGGGTCGGCAGACCCATTTATCGAGGTGTAGGTGGAGGCTCCGCTCAGTATCCACGGTTGGCAGGCTATGTATCCACCCGGCCCACCTATTGACCAGGTCTCTAGCCCTCCTGAGCCCCTCCCTCCAACGGGTGTAGCGGTATATGTTCAGAATAGTGTGTAGGTAGTAGGCCTGTGTGATGAGTGGGTACTCCCCCAGTATCTTATCATGGCTTGGGACTAGGGGGATCAGGCTCTGCATCCTAGGCCTCAGCCTAGGGTCGAGCCCCATATCGGAGAGGCTCTCCAACGCCTCTATATATGGGTGTATCCCACCACTCCCCATGTGTATAGGCTCCGATCCTAGATATGCCCTCACACCCCTGTCTAGGAAGAGGCTGAATACCGAGTCGACCATACGCCTGGCAATCTCTAGATATACCTCGGCATCGGTAAGCCTACCAAGCCATATGAGGAGGCGGATCATCCTGGCCTGCTCCTCAAGGAGATACGTCTTGTCAGGACTCTCCCAGTCTGGTGAGAGGCTCATGTGGGAGACTAGGTACCTCTTATAATCCATCATCCCGCTCTGGAGGACGATGTCTATGGTCCGCCTAACCATCTCTAGGTAGCCCCTAACCCCAAGGTCTAGGTAGGCCTTCACCAGGAACTCCATCTCCCTATAGGGGACAAGCTTGTATCCACCGGTCAGCCCACCCTCCACCCAGTCATAGACATTCTCTATAAAGCTGATCACCATGTTCAGCTCATCCCTGCTGGGTGGGCCCACCCGTCGATAGACACATCGCCTCATAAAGTTCTCGCCACCCCCCGCCCTATAGAACCTCTTAGCATCGCCGAGATCCTCGGGTACATGTGTAGCTAGGGGCCTACCACCATCCACAAGGACTAGTGTAGGGTATGCCCTCACGTCGAACCTCTCCTGTAGATGTGGATACCTGTCTAGGTCGACGTACTCCACAGCCTCTCCTCCAAGCTCCTCCCTGAGCCCCGAGTAGAATTCCTGGCACTGGCTACACCAGGGGGCGCCTAGAATATAGAGACGCTTCATAGTGGATCCAAACTTAACTATCCCGGGCTGGAGACCTATATTTAGACATGTCTAGGCCGAGGTACCACATCATCTATATCAACACGGTGGGGAGGGGTGAGAAGGCATACAGCATATCGATAGAGAATCATTACCAGCTGGTTATAGAGCTCTGGTGTAGATACGTGGGGAGGCTGGGCTATAGAGAGTTGGTTAGCCGCGCCGTGGCGGAGGCTACGGAGGAGTATGTAAGGATGGGGCTGGGGGATTATCCATATATCCTCGCACTCCCCAGGAGGAAGACTGTTGAGGAGATGGTTAGGAATGGGGAGCTGGAGACCTATATAAGGTGTGACGCCCCCCACGAGGTCATGCTCATCGATCCGGGGATGTATAGGAGGGGTGTCGAGCTGGCGGGATGGTGCCTCAAGAGGAGGCTTGAGATATACCCGCCTAGAAAGATTATGTAGGGGAGGGGGCTAGAGATACTCAACCTCCCAGGAGATCTTGATCCCCCTCTTAGCCAGCTCCTGGAAGAACTTGTCGGGGTCGAAGGCGGCCTCAGGTGGGTATACACCCTTCTCAACCAGTGTCTCGCCGCGGTGGATCATCTGTGCCCCAATCGATAGTGGATTCCCTATCGGCCTGAAGTATGCCCTGCTACCCTCCCATCCCTCCACATCACTTGGATGCTCATTCATGACTACGACCTTGGCAGACCTACCATCCTTCTCTCCCGTAGCTTCAACCCTTAGGCCGTAGCCCCAGACCTCGGTCTCACGGGCCTTCTCGCTCTGCAACATGAAGCGGTAGATAAACTTCATCGGCTTCACATAGACCCCGTCGAAGTCCACAGGCTTGTCCTCGTAGAAGCCGTAGTATAGGAGGACCTTCAAGAGGTTCATCGTCTCGTCTGGCCACGTACCCCTTACATATACCCTCCTAGGCTTCTTCTCAGGAGGCAGGTACTCGGGTAGGGTATAGGTCTCGCTATGTGGGACATAGACAGTCTCCCTCCTACCGATCAATGGGAAGAACTCTACCCACTTGGCCCCTGAGTATGGGGGAACCTGCTTATAGACACCGTCCTCGTAGATCACCCTCTCCTTAAGATTCGGGTCGAACTCCCATATCGTGACGTGGAGCAGGCCTGGGCTGGGGGCGGTGCAGCGGAAGGCTGCCCAGAAGATCTCGATGGTATCGACCTTGTCGAGGAGCTGTGCAGCCTTTGCAGCCATGAGGTTGGTGGTTCCAGGGGTGGCTCCCACGCCTGGGACGAAGAGCGCACCAGTCTCCTCGGCCTTCGGCGTAAGGTCGAACTGGTCCTGCTCCGTCGCTACATCGACGCCTGAGACCCCCTCCTCCACAGCGATCTTCGTGACTATATAGTCATACTTGAAGGGGAGGGCGTTGATGACTATGTCGGCACCCCTGATCACGCTGCGGAGGGCATCCTCATCATTCACATCTACCTTAACGGCGGCCAACCTATCATCGCCATACTCCTCTATGAATCTACGGGCCTTCTCTATGTTGTAGTCAGCTATGACTATCTCGTCGAAGCCGCTGGTCTCGATGAAGTCTCTAGAAGCCTCTATACCTACCGCTCCTACACCGCCTAGTATAACCGCCTTCGCCATGGGCTACACCGGGTATCACGGTTTAGAGCCAGGTCTCTATATCGGCCTAGTATATATCTACTCTGCCTTGGAGATCCTCCACCTCTCCCTGAGTTTGTTACCCTCGAGTATGTAGTGCTCACCCTCCCTCTCCATCTCATAGCCTAGATACTCGAGGACGGAGGATAGTAGGCTGGTGAAGAGGTATATCGGGCCGGCGGCCTCCCTCTTATACTTCGCAATTGAGAATGGGAATATCACGGTGGTCTCCAGTATACCCTCGTCCCTGTTATACTCGAAGCGGACCTCCTCCACCATACCTATCCTCTTGAGGTATTGGCAGAGCCTGCGTATAGCCTCCTCAAGATCCATGCCCTCCTCTATCCCGATCTCCTCACGTACCTCGTTGAACAGGTATTTCCCGCTCTTCCATAGGACGTCCCAGGCCTCCTCACCCAGCTCCTCGGTCACCGCCTTGTAGACAGCGTTTAGGAGCTTATAGACGAGGACGGTGGCCACGTTATAGTCACTCATCTCGCTCATCTTGATAAGTAGTTTCTGGGTTAGGGGTTAAAAAGGTTGGGAGGCTTTAGAGAGGCATTCCATAGGCCCTGATATATGTCACTGTCAGAGCTAGGCCCAGTATGATAACTGCTGCTGGTAGGCCCACCCTTATCCACTCCCCGAAGGTTATGAGCTTGACGCGGCGCCTCTCCAGGAGCCCCATCATGACTAGGCTTGCAGATGTGCCTATAGGGGTGGCTAGGGCGCTGAATATACCTGCGAATAGCATCCCGAACCATATAGGCACCGTGTTGACACCTATCTCGCCGAGGCCCTCGACTATTGGGCTGAGGGTAGCTACTGTGAGTACGTTGTCCATGACGGGGCTTAGTACACCTGTTATCCCGGCTATGTATAGGAACATCATCCCCTCATTCCCACCAGCGGCCTCCACTATCGCGTTGCTTATCAGCTGTAGGACACCTACATGGTCTAGGCTGCCGACTATGCTGAAGAATGATAGTAGGAAGACTAGGGTCTGCCAATCAACCCTGTGGAGAAAGACTGTGAGCCCATCCTCCCCCTCGGTTGCCAGTATCACGCTGGCGCCCAGCAGGGCTATTGAGACGAGCACAACCTTTGGAGTTACGTATACTCCGAGGCTGGATATCAGTGTGGCTATCTGGTTATGCAGGATTATAGAGCCGATCACTAGTACGAAGAGTATGGTCGCCTTCCTAGTGGCGTGGACCTCCTCCGCCAGTGCCTCGACAATCTCCTCGATCCTGACCTTAGACATATTCTCCTCCAACTTCCTGATCTCGTCCCTGAAGAGGAGCATCACCATCCCGGATAGGATTACCAGTGAGACTAGTGTGACTGGGGTGGCCCAGTAGGCGAAGTCCTGCATCGTTAGTCCGCCCCTAAAGGCTACTAGTATGGCCACTGGGTTACCCATCACGGTGGCTGAGCCGCCTATGATCACGGCGAAGGTTATCGGTAGTATCATACGCCTAATGTCTAGCTGGTATATGGATGATAGTTCCAGCATTATGACGCTCATGAAGAGTATAGCAGTTACCTCATCCACCACAGCTGCGAAGAAGCTTGCGGTGAACATCATAACCACTATGAAGAGCTTTGGCTTACCATGTAGGACTGGGATCATCTTCGAGACAAGATATTCGAAGTAGTGGTTCTCCTCCAGGTATCCGACGATGGTCATCATGCCTAGGAGGAAGAGTATGATGTCCATATGGCTATACTCTAGGAAGAGTTTGAAGGGAAGTATCCCTGTAAGGAAGGCTATTGATAGTCCGGCGACGCTGGCTGAGAGCCTATATTTCCACATCAGGAGCGTCGTGGATATAACCATGGCTGCTATGGATATGGCGAAGGCCTGCTCAAGCTCTAGCCCTATGGAGTAGCCCCCTAGGAAGGTTATTAGGGGTACAGTCCCCACGACAAGCTTCTTACCCCTCATTTCTACCTATACCCTGACCCGCCCTATCTATAGATACCAGGATAGGTCGCTGAGTAGTAGGAGTATGTCGAGGATCTTCTTGAAGGCACCGGTCTGCGTCACCCTACCAATGATCTTACCATCCTCGACCACGTAGACACGCCTAATATCGTTCTGCACCATCAGCTCCATAGCCTTGGCCACAGGGTCGTCGGGAGAGACTGTTATTATTGGGCTAGACATTATCTTCCCCACCTGTACACCCTCCAGGTTCAAGCCCTTCCTGATAACCTTCTTGATTATATCCCTCTCCGTAACCACGCCTACTGGTAGGCCGTCCCTCGAGACTAGTAGGCTCCAAACACCCTTATCCACCATCTCATCGAGGGCCTCCTTACAGCTCCGGCCCTCATCGATCATGTATACCTTATCATCCATTATGTCCCTAACCTTCAGAGATATTCTCATCACAGGATCACCGAATAGTAAATAGCCTATGGATATAGATATAAAGGGAGGTATGAGGTTCACGGCACGGTACGGAGAAACCATACCCAAAGAGTTCTACTCAAGACCGCCCGACAGGGTCGCCCCCGAGCTCCTAGGAGCCCTGCTAGTCAGACGCATGGGGAACCGGGTATTAGGGGGCATGATAACGGAGGTAGAGGCATACTTCGGCCCCGAGGACCCCGCGTCACGGGCCTCCAAGAAGGGCTCGATAGGTAGGGCGATGTATAGGGAGCCGGGCAGGACCCTCATATACATGGTTCATAACAACTGGCTCCTAAACATAGTCACCACGGCTGGGGGTCCTGGAGCCGTGCTTATAAGGTCGGTCGAGCCCCTCATCGGTGTGGAGGAGATGTTTAGGAGGCGTGGAGTTAGTAGGAAGAGGCTCCTCACCACGGGTCCGGGTAGGCTCACAAAGGCGCTAGGCATAACGAGGGAGCTTGACGACATGCCTGTATACATCAGGGGTGGGGAGCTGGAGCTACTATACTACCTAGAGCCTGGTAGTGGAGAGGTTGGTAGGAGTGGGCGTATAGGAGTCTCGAGGGATCTCGAGGAGCCCTATAGATACTACCTACTATCCTCGGACTACGTCTCGCGCTAGGGATATATACTGTATATTCCCCCAATTGAATTCGTATCAAATCTAAATACTGTAAATATATGATGCTAAACAAGTTTATAGGTGGCCCCGTCATAGACCAGAAGATAAGGAAGGTCTACATGGTAGACCCCTTCGAGAAGTTTGTCTGCAACTTCTCATGTAGATACTGTATATTCGGGACGCCCCTGGCGGATACATGCCCCCTCTCACAGGACAGGTTTAGCAGGGTGTCCAGGGATATCGGGAGGTTTGTCCTTAAGAGGGGGGTTAGGGGGATAAACGCCTTCCTAGTCTCCCCGATGGGGGAGCCCACCCTATATCCCGAGCTCCCACAGCTAATAAGGATCCTCAAGTCCTTCGGGAAGCCCGTGGCGATCTATACTAATAGTGCAGGCCTCCTCGACGATACTGTCTACAACCTACTACTAAACTTTGACATTGTGCTTTTCAAGCTAGACTCGGTCTATAGAGACACCATGGAGGACCTAAACAAGCCTAATATGGATATCGACCCCGAGAAGGTTGTTAAGAGGCTTATCGAGTTCCGGAGGGATTATGGGAGGAAGATGTATCTCGAGACCGTCTTCGTAGGCGGGTATAACGACTCACTAGACGAGGCTATGGAGCTTGCCAGGGTTGTCAAGATCGTTAATCCCAACAAGTACTTCATGGTCACACCATACCTCCCGCCCGGCAGAGGTGTAAGGCCGCCAGACATAAACGTCCTCAGAATGGTCTATAGGGATCTGAGTAGCTACATGCCGAACAGGGTCTACATCATAGACCAGCCTGGGGAGCGGCTCCTCGACCGTAAGAGTGACGACCCGATCGAGGAGCTGATATATGTTGTCAACCTCTACCCCCTAACCCTGAGGGCGGCTGTGGAGTATCTAGAGGAGAATGGGCTTCCCGGCATGGAGACTATTAGGGAGCTTGAGGAGCTGGGGGATGTTAGGATAGTTGAGTGGATGGGGGAGAGCTATGTAGTAGCCAACACGGTCTCAAGGATGATAAAAAGTGGTTAGGAGGATAGCCTTCTGAGGAGGTCGGCCAGCTCCCCACTAACAGGCTCAACATCCTCCGCTATCTTGGTGTAGACCCGTCTCCTGAGACCCTCCACGTCCCCTGGGGTGGCTACCTCGTCTAGGAACTCCATCGGGTCGAGGGTCTCGATTGGCTCCAGGGTCATCTCCACAATGATGAAGTCCCTCACCTCCCGGATCTCCGAGGCGTGTCTCCTAGCCTTCTCAGCCGCCTCTGCATATCCCTTGGCATCCATCTTCTCGGCTAGGGCCTCCTCGAAGCTGGCTAGCCTGGTTATTAGGCTGGACAGTGTATAGCGCTTCATCACCACCAGCGCTCTATAACGATCTTCTTATCGGTGAAGAAGTCTAGACTGTCGACCTGGCCATGGACGACTCCGAAGAAGCTCTCCTTCCTACCTCCAAATGGGAAGAAGGCCATCGGGGCTGCTACACCCACATTGATACCTAAGTTGCCCACATTCACCTCCCTCCTAAACTTCCTCGCCACGGCTCCGCTGGATGTGAATAGGCTCGAGGCGTTTCCATACTGGCTATTGTTGATCATCTCTATAGCCTCGTCCAGTGTCTCCGCCCTGATCACCGAGGCTACCGGCCCGAATATCTCCTCCCTGGCTATCGTCATGTCTGGCGTGACCTCCTCGAATATGTTCGCGCCTATGAAGTAGCCATTTGGATACTTCTCAGGCTTCTTACCCCTGCCGTCCAGGGTCAGCTTCGCACCCTCCTCGAGGCCTATGTCTATGTATTTCAAGACCCTCTCCAAACCCTTCCTAGTCGCCATGGGGCCCATATCAACATCCTCGTCCAGCCCGTAGCCAAGCCTAAGCCTACTAGCCATCTCACGGAACTTCGGGAGGACCTTGTCGTAGGCCTCGCCCACCGGGACTAGGACGCTGTTTGCCAGACATCTCTGCCCAGTGTTGCCGAAGAAGCTTGATATGAGGTTCGGTATGGTCCTATCCATGTTTGCGTCTGGCATAACGACTGCGAAGTTCTTAGCTCCGGCCTGTAGAATCGCCTTCTTACCCAGCTCCCCAACCCTCTTATATATAGCCCTGGCCACTGGTGTAGAGCCTACGAAGGCTACGCCGAATACCTTCTGATGGCTTATAAGGTTCTCACCCACGTTGCCCAGGCCGTAGACCACGTTTATCAGGCCTGGGGGTAGCTTAGCCTCCTCATGTAGGAGCTTTATGACCCAGTGGAAGGGTACTGGGGTGATCTCGCTGGGCTTGACCACCACAGTGTCTCCAACAGCTAGTGCATATGGTATGAACCAGAAGGGGACCATGACTGGGAAGTTGAATGGGGAGATTATGGCTGCCACGCCTAGGGGCTCCCTCACAAGGTACTCATCTATCCCCTTGGCTATATTCTCTAGGTATTCACCCTTCTCGAGGAGGTATGCAACGCCTATAGCGGTCTCGACATTCTCGATCGCCCGCCTCATCTCTCCACGAGCCTCGTCTAGGGTCTTCCCGTGGTTCTGGACGATTATCCTGGCTATCTCCTCCTTATGCCTCTCCAAGACCTCCTTGATCCTGAAGAGGTACTGCACCCTCGTGGGTATGGGGGTCTCCCTCCACTTGAGATAGGCCTCATAAGCAGCCTCAACCGCCCTATCAACCTCCTCTGGTAGTGTGTTTGGAACCTCAGCTATGACCTCGTCCTTTGCCGGGTTGAAGGCCTTTATATACTGGCTGGTCTCACTCTCCACGAACTCTCCATCTATGTATAGCTTGAGCCTACCATAGTTCTCCATAACCTCCTGTGCCAACGCCATAGCCGGACACCATTGGTATAAACTTGATATATAGGTGTATAGTGGAGACGGGGAAAATATAGGATGGTATATGGGTCCTAGGAACCTTTCCTAGAGGGTTCAACTGTTAGGAGGGTTATAAATAGTGGGGAAAAAGGGTGGGGGATAGCTCTACGGCAGGATATTGGCTCCGAGGAGCCAGACATCCTCCCTGTAGCGCCAGACCACGATGGTCATCGGGTACCAGCCCATTGTGCCGTCGTTGTGCTTGATGCCCACTACGACCTTCACTATGCCGAACTCCTGGCTAGCGAAGACACTGACAACCCTCACCGGCCACTTCTTGACGAAGCCAACCTCACTGCCGAATGTCTCCGTGTCTGGATCGAAGTCGTAGTACCATATCTTATAGATCCAGCCGTTAAACCTGCCAATGTCTAGCCAGAAGACGCTGTCACCTGATGGAGCCATGGCCTTCAGCGGTAGTGGGAACGGCTCGACAATAATCCTCATTAGGAACTTCGTCTCGTATGGTAGGTAGTCAGCCGTCACGGTGAAGTTGAAGTCGAAAGCCATAGGTCCGTTGTTGAACACCTGCTGCATCACGTTGTGTGGTATGAATATTCCTAATGTGACTGTATTGTTGTTGGCGAACGCGGCTGCCGACGTAACGCTTGGAGTTATCATGATGGAGATCTGTGGATCCGTCTCATAGTTGTAGAACTGTACAGCTGTGAGGTTTACACCGGTCTCTATGTTTATTGGGACCAGAACCTGTACACCGCCCGGTACGTTAATGGCGTTAAAGCCTGTGTTGTTGAACAGGGTGCCATTGCCCCAAGACAGCCTGGCGTAGCGTATAGAGTTGTTGACGAACTGGGAGCCGTTAGCGTCGTAGAGCCTCTGCCACATCCATATCAGGTCTGGGGCGCCACCAGACAAGGCTGTGGCCAGTGGCCATGGCCAGACAGCCACCATCTCAGACTTGGGGCCTAGCCTGGTCTGGTGTAGAGGCTTATACCCAGTGTCGACGAGATCGCTCTTGTCATTCATCAGTAGCCCAGCGTCTACACTGAACATGTCAATGTCTGCATATGGACTGTCCCACTGGGCATATGCATAGATACCGAAAGTCCTCTGCTCCGGATCACCGAGATAAGTGAAGTACCATCCGCGCCTATCACCTGAGAAGCGGAAGATGTCAAGTGTAAATGAGTACTCCGAGAAGCCACGGAACCAGTTCGGCTGTATGAAGTTCTCGCCGTAAGGCTCAACAGGCATCGGATCAACTAGACCCGCTAGGGCATTAGTTCTCTTGTATAGTATGAAGCTGAAGGGCACCTTATAATCGATCTCAGGTGTCCCGGGATCGTCAAGGATGACATATCCCTGCTCCACACCTGGCGCTACGTTAGTGGGCACCATAATATCGATGTTGACGTTGGCTGTACCGCCAGCTGGAACTGTTACTGTGGGGGTTGAGGGGGTTATCCATGGATGTGGATCTAGCCTCCAGTACTGGAAGCGTACATTAATGGTTTCTACTGATAGGTGGCTGTGGAAGTCCCAGGTCTCCAAAATCCTTATGAGCAACTGTCCGTTGAGATTATTGATGATCTTCTTCGGTATGAAGACTGCCTGTGTATTGGACCAGAAGGGTGCATAGTCGATCAAATAGTTGGTGTCTCCGAAGAACTCGAATATTCCGTCACCATCGTCTACCCAGTCCCATGCCTGAAGCTGGATATTAGTCTCGTCCCAGAAGGCTGAGTCGGCATCATCGAACACTGTGAAATTGAAGTCCGCGAAGACCATGAGGAAGTCATACGACCCTGCCCATGGAGTGTATGGGATTTCGGCTACTATGCTTGTGCTACCGTCGAGGATTATTGGGAAGCTCATGTACTCCTCGTAGACCAGCCTCTCCCTAACGACATTGACATTATAGGTTATAGCTGATCCACCCATAGTATTATCCACGACCAGTGCCTGGTAGCCTAGTACGGTGTCTCCTAGGCCGAACCAGTCGTACAGTGAGTATTCATACCAGTTGGAGGCTGCTGATACAAATGTCCACGGATCACCTATGTAGAGTGGTGAGGCGTCACCCAGTAGCCCCATCCACCTTATCAGGACTGGTACGAAGAGGCGCTGGGCGAACTTCTGGCCAGTCATAGGTGCATAGATATCTGGACCCATGTTTAGTATCTCGTTAACCGCATCCTCGACATCTACCCTACCAGCTCCCTGTATAGACACTGGAAGCCCAGTATCATCAGCAGTCCTCATCAAAATCCTCTTTACCTGGTCAGGACTAGGCTTTATACCATGTACATTTACATATGTCTGTATCACAACAGCCGCGGCACCAGATACTACTGGTGTTGCCATACTTGTTCCTCCGAAGATGTCGAGGAACGAGCCGTTTATAGTCGGTGTAAGGAAGAAGGATAAGAACTGTGCTAACCATAGAGGTATTGGGGTCATGCCCCAGGCTCCTACACCCATTATCTCTGGCTCAACATTGCCCATGTAGGTTGGTCCACGGCTAGAGAAGAATGCCGCAGTATCGTTATGCCCTCCACCAATGCCTAATAGGAAGTTGTATATCATGTAGGCGGTAGATGCACCCACCGTCATGGCGAACATGCTGTCCTGTGGAGTTGTGATTGTTCCATGTCCCTGGCCATCGTTGGATGCAGCTATAGTTATTAGAGTCCCTGGGTAAGCCGGGTCTAGGAAGCCTGGAACTGATAGTGCGTCTGCCAATAGGCTCATGAAGAACGGTCCATAGATGAACCAGTTTAGCCTGGTATGCTCGTTAGTGATGAAGCCCCAGCTGTTACTAATTATGTCCGCCTTATGATTACCTGTATAGACCCATATACCGGCAACTGTTCCATAGCCAGCTACTGGGAACCACCATGAGGGGAGCACTGGATCGAAACCAGCTGCCCAGAACCATCCTTCGATAATGCTGCCGAAGCCGAATATCGGTATACCCATTATGCTAGCATTTGGAGCTATGCCAGGCCCATATGGATATAGACCCCAAGAGGTGTATACCTGCATACCCGTGAAGTCGTCTACACCAGCAGCTGTATTTGCCACCTGTGTACCATGTCCATGCCAGTCATAGACGAATACTGCGTAGTCACCTTGGTCGTCAATCGGCTCTAGTAGGCCACACCCATCTGGGTTAAGTGGATTAATCACTGGTATTGCACAGGTTACGTCGAGCCCCCATGCCAGGGTGCTTGTCGAGTGTTCAGGATAGCCGTCGCCGTTGTCGTCATAGTTGGCAACTGTGACACCGTTTGGAGTTAGTGGAGTCTCGTCGGAGAAGTCGTAATCAGGCGTAAATCCCCAGAAGAAGTTGAAGTCTGAGGAGACATCTACATAGGCTGTGTCGTAAAATCCGTCGCTGTCGCTATCTACAAGGAGTACTGGGAAGAGGTTCCAACCAGTCTGCCACTGGAATAGGATACCGAACTTAGCCTTGTCTCCTGGGTTTAAGATACCAGTCACTATCATGTCAACGGAGAATAACGTGCCATTCTCAGTAAGGAAGTCGGAAACCGTGCCAAAGACATATACTGCTGGGTTAGACCCGGTAGTGTTGATACAAACATCTACACCACATGGGTAAGCCACAACTGTTACATTTGTAAGGGCTATAGAGTCGGCATCAGCGTTGAATGAGGATGTAACGCCTGTGGCTGGATCTCTAGCAACCTTGTTGATCCATGAGAATAGCCCAAATGATCCGAAGTCAACACCGGTATCCACCACAGCTATTGTGACACCTGCCCCGTTATACTGTTTCTTAAGGGGCTGCCCACCGACAAGCTCATTGATACCTACTATGTCGCCGACATAGATCATGTCTGGCGAGATGGGGGCGTCACCCCTCTCAACACCTGCTGGTAGCAGGATGTCCCTTGTCTTCAGGCCGTCGCCACTCCTTTTCTGTAGCATCTCGCGCTTCAGGTCTGCTAGTGCATCTCTGAACTCCTCTGGGCTTATCTCGCCGAGGGCGAACTTAAGCCTTAGCTCGAAGAACTTGTCGTCGAAGTCTCCGGGGAAGTCTACTGGTACGTCGAGCATCACTCCTAGCACGCTGTCAAGCTTGGCAAGCTCCTCCGCGGCACCTGGCTTGATCATACCTGTGGCAACGCCTAGTGGCCCGATGTCTGGTAGGAACCTGATAGACATGAAGTACTTCGCGATCTCTGCTGGGTCGTAGCCAGATTTGAGGAACATTATGACGCTGACTGGCCTCTCAATGTTGTAGAGTATGTCGTCGATCGGTTTCTCTGCCTCGAGCCTCTCCACAAACTCTGTAGCCACGTTCTCAAGGTAGAAGTCGAAGTTGATGTTGGGGTCGTTCTCTGCCCAGGCTCCCTGGGCAGGCACTGTATAGGCTGGTAGGAGGCTTATCAGGAAGATTGTGATGATTAGCAGGGATGACAACTGTCTAAACATGTAATCTAATTCTGTTACACGGGCTATATAAAGATATAGTCATATATACCTTTATTTTAATACAGAGGTCTAGTGTGTCGAATCAGGACTATACGGCTAGATGAAGATTTTAGTTAGCCCAAAAAAAAAAACACTCATGGGATATGCTTAACATTGAGATCTGAGTTGGAGTGGATGGATAGGATCAGTGTTAGTGAAGAGCGTAAAAAGGGAAAAGTTAAAAAGAAGGGGGTTCAAACCAGGATGTTGGCTCCTAGTAGCCAAACCTCGTCGGTGTTGCGCCAGACGATGATCGTGATTGGGAACCATCCCATGTTACCGTCGTTGAGCCTGACCCCTACAACCGCCCTGACTATCCCAAAGTCTTTGTTAGCGAATACGCTTGTAACCCTTACTGGCCATCTATGTGTGTAGCCCACCTCGCTCCCGAAGACCTCTGCTCCGGGGTCGTATTCGTAGTACCAGATCCTGTATATCCAGCCGGTGAAGGAGCCTATGTCGAGCCAGTATATACCGTCACCGGTCTGCACCATCGCCCTTAGGGGTAGTGGGAATGGCTGCACCTTGACCCGCATCATGAAGAGGGTGCTGTATGGGAGGTAGTCAGCCGTGACGCTGAAGTTGAAGTCGAACTCCATGGCGCCAGTGCTCGATACCTGGCGGAGGACATTGTCCGGTATGAAGAGGCTCAGGGTCACCATGTTGTTGTTTGAGAATGCTATTGCCGAGGCGGTGCTGGGCGTGACGGCTACAGCGATGCCTGGATCAGCCTGGAACCCGAAGAACTGGATATTGGAGAGGTTTACACCCGTCTCTATGAATATTGGGATCGTGACGTTCACACCACCAGTTACCGGTGTCACGGTTATATCAGTCTCGTTGAAGGTTGTCCCGTTGCCCCAGCGTAGCTTGGCGTAGCGTACAGAGTGGTTGGCGAACTGTACGCCCTCGGCGTCATATATGTGTTGGTATAGCCAGATAGTATCTGGTGCACCTCCAGTGAGCGCTGTGGCCATCGGCCAGGGAGCTATCGCGACCATCTCGCTCCTAGGCCCTAGCCTCGTGATCTTCTCTGGCTGATAGCCCCAGTTATGGTCAGCACTCCCGTCGTTTATCCTCAGCCCTGCATCGATGCTGAACATGTCTATATCCGCTAGGTAGCTGTTCCACTCTGTATAGGCATAGATACCGAAGGTTCTCTGCTCAGGGTCGCCGAGATACTGTAGGAACCATGCACGCCTATCACCAGATACATAGTCGCCGAAGAAGAACAGTCCATAGAACCAGTTGACCTGTAGGAAGTTATCGCCATATGGCTCGTCTAACACTGGATCTACGAGCCCGGCGGTGGCCCTAGTCCTCATGTAGAGTATGAAGCTGAAGGGCACCTTATAGTCGACCTCTGGGGTGGCTGGATCGTCGAGGATTATGTATCCCTGCTCAGTGTCGGGAGCTATGTTGGTAGGTACGTTGATGTCTAGGGTTACAGTGCCAACCCCTCCAGCTGGAACGGTTATTGATGGCGTAGATGGCGTTATCCATGGATGCTGCTGATGTTTCCAGTACTTGACATGGATATTAACCTCCTCGCTCAGTGGGTGGGTATGGCCATTCCCGGTCTCATATATAACCACCGTCAGCTGGCCCTGGAGATTATCAATGATATGCTTCGGCACGTAGATGGCCTGGGTGTTGGATGGGGTGTAGTAGCTAGAGCCCCAATCTATCTTGTAAAGGGTGTCTGTTGAAGGGTCGAGCACCGAGTCTCCATTATCGATCCAGTCAAGTACTCTAACACGAAAACGGTATTCAGTCGACCAGGGATCATCACTATCATCCATTATGCTGTAGTTCATGTCTATGAAGATCATCATGAAGTCATAGGCTCCCGACCATGGGGTAATTGTCTGAACAACGGAGAGGCCCGGCGGACTGTTGAAGGGCACCGTTATCGTCTCCTCATGGACGAGCTCAGCCCTCACCACATCGAGATTATACGTCACGCTTGTCGCTCCAAGGCTATTATCGATGGTTAGAGCGGGATAACTCGCGACGCTGTCTCCCAGTCCGAACCAGTCGAAGAGCGAGTATTCATACCAGTTCTGGGCCGCAGCCAAGAGCTGGTTGGGGTCATCTAGGTATAGGTGGGAATTGTCTCCAAGTGTTCCTCCAGCCCTGATCATGAATGGTAGGAAGGCACGCTGGGCAAACCTTTGGCCAGTGGTGGGGGAGTATATGTCCGGCTTACTGTTGAGGACCTCCATGACAGCCTTATACGCGTTGACCCTACCCGCACCCTGTAGGGATACTGGCAGCCCAAGGTCGTCGGCCGACTTCATCAATATCCTCTTAACCTCGTCTGGTGATGGGTCAACACCGTGTACCTCCCGGTAAGCCTGGATAACGATTGCCGCTACACCGGCCACCACGCCCGCCGCCATGCTGGTACCGCTGAAGCTTACAAGGACACTCCCGTTTAGGGTCGAGAATTGGTAGTAGGTATAGGCCACGGAATATTCTACATCGGTAGGCACCATCGCATTGGCTCCTACACCCAAGATCTCTGGCTCAACATTACCCATAAAGGTTGGACCAGCACTGGAGAAGCTAGCCACGGTATCGTTGTATCCACCGTCCTCGACACTGGTTACATAGGCCTCGTATTCATAGGATGTCGAGGCACCTACTGTGAGGCCGAACATTGAGAATGAGGGCAAGTTGATGCTTCCCTGGCCAGTCCCATGGTTACCAGCCGATAATACAAAGAGGGTCCCTGGGTATGCCGGATCTAGGTAGCCAGGTACTGAGAGGGCATCGATTAGGAGGGTTAGGAAGCGGGGTCCATATGCATACCAGTTAAGGCTCCAGTGCTCCCTATGCCACCAGTCCCATGCTATTATCACTACATCAGCCTTATGATTACCCGTGTATCTCCACTCTCCATAGACGTATCCGTAGTAGCCTACGAAGAGGTCTGAGGCCGGTGTAACCAGGTCGAAGCCAGCTGTCCATAGTATTGACTCGACATACCTATTGTAGGGATATTCCACGTTGGTTGAGAGTATGCTAGCGTTTGGCGCTATCCCCGAGCTATAAGTGTATGGTGCGACCGGGATCTCTATGACATCTATCTCAAACACATTGTTTACAGTCATACCTGTGAAGTCGTCTACAGCTGCCGCTACACTAGCTAACTGGGTTCCATGGCCCAGCCTATTACTATTAAAGAGGAGGACAACATAATCACCGTCATCATCGATAGGCTCCAGCACTCCACATGCATCAGGGTTTGATGGAGCTGTAGCTAGGAGGGAACACATGAAGTCAAGGCCCCAAGCAAGCGAGCCTGAGGACTGCTCTGGATATCCATCACCATTATGGTCATATATGGCTACCGCCATGTCATTAGCTCTGAGAGGCACCTCGTCAGAGAGGTCCCAATCTGGGGACATACCCCACCTCTGCTTAAACTCTGATGAAGCATCAACATAGGCGGTGTCATAGTTACCGTCATTGTCTGAGTCTATAACTATTACTGGGACCCATACATTTACACCCCAAATGTCGTATATCATTCCGAACTTTGCAGTGTCGCCGGGGTTCATTATTCCTGTAACTTTTAAGTCGATCATGAATGGCCAGCCGGTTAGGTCTCGGTATGATGTAACCCATCCATAAGACAATACGACGGCTGGGTTTGTTCCGAAGGTGTCTAAGTAGACATCTCCCCCAGAGCTGTATGCCACGGCCGTGACGTTTGTCAAGACTAGCCTCTCATATTCCGGGTTGAAGGATGTGACTATCCCCGTAGCCGGGTCCCTAGCCATCTTACCCTTCCAAGAGAAGAGGCCGAAGGAGCCGAAGTCGACCGACTCGTCCACAATGCCTATCGTCACCCCTGTACCGTTATAACGGCTCTTCAACGGGTTGGCTCCAACCAGCTGGTTTATCCCCACTATATCGTCTACAAAGACCATGTTGGGCCTTGGATCCATCATCCCTCCCCGATAGTCCTGAGACTGGCCACTCAAGAGCTCCTCATACCTCTTCCTCTTCAGCTCAGCCAGCCTATCCACGTACTCCTGTATAGATATCTCGCCCAGGACAAAGCTCAGCCTTAGCTGAAACTCATCCTCAGCATAGCTGTCACCGCTTAGAGGAGCATCGATCATTACACCTAGAACATCATTGTTGTTCTCCAGTACCTCTACGGCGCCGGGCTTTATCGTCCCAGTCGCCACTACTACTCCACTTATACCTGGTAGGTACCTGAAGGTGAGGAAGAGGCCTTCTAGCTTTGGTAGGTCGAAGCCCTCACGCAGGAAGACTATGACTTCTATAGGCCTCTTGATCCTGTAGAGAACCTCGTCGATAGGCCTCTCATCCTCAAGCCTGTCAATGAACTGGGACGCTAGCTGCTCGATGTAGAAGTCGTAGTTGATGCTGGGGTCGTTACCTGCCCATGCAGCCTCTACAGCAACGTTACTGGTAGGGAGTATGCTGATTCCCAGAATTAGGATTGTAAGGAAAGCAAGAAAGTGTTTCAGCATGTGAATAAGATTCCTTAGCAATCAATATTTAAAGTTTTAATAAGACCAAATTTTCCATTTTTAGACAATTGAAACTTAAAAACATTGAAAAAATATGGATTTAATATCAACTCTCACGAGTATTTCGATACTCTCTTAACAGCGTTATATGCCTCAGGTCGTCGTCATCCATGCTAAGAAGGAGTGTTATGAAGTACTTCTTCACACCGCCCTCAAGCCCCTCTGTTATTAATGTCCTGTCGGCCATGGCTATGGAGGTCAATACGTCGGTCACAGACTCCAGGATCTCCAGCCCCTCCTCGTCACTCCCTATCCTAGAGGCCTTCTCCGCCATCTCCCTTAGGTAGCCCATGAAGCCGTAGGCAGCGCCTGAGTAGCGGCTACAGTCGTTTGTTGGGAACTTCTCAACACCCAGTAGGTCGGCTATGTCGGAGAGTATCATGCTATGCTTCCTAGAGTCGACGCTGATCAGCCTCGCGACGCTCCTTAGTATCGGGTCCTCAACCCTCTCGGCAACCATCTCAGCTATGTGGGAGACCATCTCCTCAACGTATTGGTGGCACCTAGCCACACGGCCTGCGTATAGCTTGTCCATCCCGGGTCACTGGTCATATATTGCCTCATCGAGAAATTAATTAGTGTCCCTAAACAGGTATGGAGCCGTTTAAAAGGTGTAGATATGGATGTCTAGGCTAGAGCCGGGGCACTACGTTATTGGAGGCCCAGCCGAGATCAGGGTGTATGGCAGGGCAGAGGTCTTCGGTGCCGAGGTGGTGGAGACCAGCTTCAAGGTCCCAGCCAATAGGCAGAGCCCAGTATCGATACATGATGGATATGCCGAGGTCTCGGGAGCACTCTACATAGTATCTATGGATGAGGACCCCATTCCAAGGGAGTGGAGAGCTCTCGCAGGGAAGACCTCGCCTGGGGAGAAGATCCTCATCATAGGGGATGTGGATACTGGGAAGAGTGGGCTCACCCTCTTCCTAGCCAACTACCTAGTCGGCCTGGGGGTGGAGACGGGTATCATAGATACTGACCTCGGCCAGTCGGACATCGGGCCGCCGGGCACGATCGGGTATGCCCATATGGATAGGCAGTACACCAGCTACATGGATATCGGACTTACAGATGCATACTTCATAGGGGATATAACGCCTACGGGCCACCTCCTACAGGTCGTGGTCGGGGTACTAAGCCTTATGAGGAGGGCCGAGGTGGAGGACCTAATCATAAACACTTGTGGATACATAAGGGGTGGAGCGGCGAGAGCCCTTAAGAGAGGCTTGGCTGAGGCGATAGATCCGGACAAGGTAATCGTTATACAGGAGGCCGGAGAGGCGAGGCACTTGGTTGATGACCTAGCCGATTATCGCCCAGCCGTAATGGAGAGGCCCAAGGCGATAAAGCCGAAGAGGGTTGCCGAGAGGCAGAGCTATAGGAGGATATACCTGGACCGTTTCCTCTCAGGTGGTAGGGAGGTGAGGAGGGGGCTTGGCGATGTGGAGATCCATAATACTGTGCTGGGTAGGATGTGCTACAAGGCCTATAGGGACACGGTATTCGGGGCTTATTGGGATGGTGAGACCCTATACATAGCCTATAAGGGGGATAGGGAGGTCATCCCCGAGGTTATGCCCCAGACAAGGGCTAGGCCCCGGTACATAGACATATCAAGGCTTGGGGGACTCCTACTTGGCCTCTACCGTGGGGAGAGGTTTGTAGGCCTCGGCCTACTGAGGAGCCTAGACCCGCTGGACGAGTCTATAACGATCTATACACCGGTGGATGGCTTCGACAGGATAGTATTCGGATACCTCATCCTAGACAATGAGTACCGCGTGGCGGCGAGGCTTAGACCAGGATTCCTAGGATAGGCGTCTCCTGACGAAGCGTGATATCCTATCCACCGCCTCCACCAGGAGCTCCTCGGGAGCCAGTACCACCGCCCTGAAGTGGCCCTCACCATACCTGCCGAACCCTGATCCATGGACGAGATATACCCCCTCCTCCACCAATAGCCTCTCCACGAAGCTCTTATCGTCGCCAAGCAGTGAGGTGTCTATCCTCGGGAAGACGTAGAAGGTTGCACGGGGCATCTCAGCCTCTATACCGGGCACCTCACCCACCATCTTGACAAAGGTCTCCATCCTCCTCCTCAGCCTCATAATCATATCGTGTAGATGCTCATCCCCACCCCTGAGGGCAGCCACTCCACCGTACTGGGCCGGAGTACTGGGGCAGAGCCTGTTACGGGCCTGCTTAGCTATGGCCTCCATGAATGCATCGACGTCCCCCTCCGGGCCCGAGACATATAGGTAGCCTAGTCTCCAGCCGGTCATGAGGTACTGCTTGGAGAAGCCGTTCAGCCCGATGTAGAGAACGTCCTCCCCAACATATCTATAGGGGTGGTGATACTCCCCCTCCAGGATGATCCTGTCATATATCTCGTCGGATATGACTGGGATGCCATGCTCAGCAGCTATATCGAGAACCTCTCTAAGGGTCTTGGCAGGATATACCGAGCCAGTCGGATTGTTAGGCGTGTTTATCAGGATCGCCTTAGTACGCCCAGTAATCTTCCTCCTAATGTCGTCGGGATCAGGTGCATAGCCATACTCGGGTGGACATCTATACTCAACCGCCTTTCCATGGTAGATCATCGGTGCGGAGATATATGCTGGGTAGGCCGGGCCTGGGACGAGGACCTCATCCCCAGGGTCTAGTAGAGCCCTAAAAGTAAAGTTTATAGCCTCTGCGACACCACTAGTGACGACAACCCTGCTGGGCGGAACGTCGATACCATATAGCTCCCTGAGCTTATCGGATATCGCCTCCCTAAGCTCCTCTATCCCTAGGGAGTCGGAGTAGTAGTTATGACCCTCGAGTGAGGCCTTATACATGGCCTCGATTATATGGCGAGGCGTCTCGAAGTCATACTTCAGGGGGTCCCCTATGTTTAGGTAGATTATCCTCTTACCCTCCCTCTCAAGCTTCTTGGCCAGTGGCACCAGATCCCTTATAGCATACCTAATCTCGAGGATGTTCCTGGAGAGTGTAGCCATGTTATAAAGTATTGCATACCCACGATATGCAAATACCTGTATATACCCCCCTAAATAGGGTGGGGAGCCGATTAGGCCTTACATGGAGATCCCACCAGACGGCCTAACCGACGATGAGATCAGGGAGATCTATAGGAGTGTTAAGAGGATAGCCGTCGTGGGGATGAGTAGGAACCCTGAGAAGCCCGCCCACTACGTCCCGATGTTCCTCAGGGAGAAGGGCTACGAGATAATACCTGTGAATCCCGTGGCCGACGAGATTGCAGGGCTCAAGGCCTACAAATCCCTCCTAGAGATACCCGGCGAGGTTGACCTGGTAGACGTGTTCAGACCATCAGAGGAGGTCCCCAAGGTTGTCGAGGAGGCGTTGAAGAAGGGTGTGAAGGTTATCTGGCTACAGGAGGGTATCTACCACCCCGAGGCCGAGAAGGCCAGGGATAAAGGGGTGAAAGTTGTCTGGAACCGCTGTATGATGAGGGAGTATCAGAGGCTGTTCGGCTAGCTCCTCAGGAACTTCCTGATATAGTTCATGAAGGGCGGGAGTGCACGGGTCTGTATATAGACCTTACCCGGCCCCATCAGCTCGGCCACGATCCCCTCGCCGCCTAGGAAGAAGCTCTTCCAGCCGCCGAACTTCCTTATCTTATACCTTATCGAGGGCTCCATAGCCACGAAGTGGAAGTTGTCCAGCTGCATAGTCTCGCCCGGACCCAGCTCGACAACCTCTATACCACCATATGCGTTTAGCCAGACCCCTCCACGCCCCTCAACCTTCAGCCAGACCAGCTCGCCCTCGGCCAGCAGCCCCTTGAAGCCGCGCCACTCGACGGAGACCTTTATATCGCCGTGGTGGGCCAGGTAGCTGAAGTCCTGGACGATGAGCTTACCATCGACCTCCTGATAACTTATGTCTCCCGGTAGGCCCGGAGCGAACCAGAGCTCCGCCTCCCCCCTAGCCTTGAACGTGTTTAGGAATAGCGACTCACCACCTAGGAATGTACGTGCAAGTCCCTGGAGTATCCCACCAGTCTTCGTCTCAACCTCGAAGTCTCCGAACCCAGCTATGAACGCGCCGGGCTCGGCGGTTATAGACTCCCCACTCCCAAGCCTGACCTTCAGGAGGCTATAGGCTGGGGCCTGGGAGACATCCCACTCCATAGTCACACCTGTTTAGAGGGCTATTTCACGTCATGGGTTATAAATAAAGTTTTTAGAGGAGCCTCTCCCTAGCCATGAGGGTTCCGAGAACCATGTTCCTAAGCTTGTAGTATGCTATGTCCCTACTCCTCGTCCTCAGGCCGCAGTCGGGGTTGATGTATAGCCTCTCAGGCTCGATATACCTGGCTGCGTAGAGGATCCTATCCCTAACCAGCTCCGGGGGCTCCACCCTATCGACATGGACATCAACGACTCCTAGGCCCAGCTCCAGTTCATACCCCATCTCCCTAAGATCCTTCAGTAGGCTATACCCAATCCTCTTTTCATCCTCTAGGCCCAGCTCCCAACTATCGCGGTTGGCGAACTCCAGTGTGAACTGGACAGCGCCGAACCTATCCATGTATGGGAGGAGTATCCTATAGTCGCTGTAGCAGATGTGGACGGAGACCTCCTTCTCAACCCCCCTAATCGCCTCTCTAAAGGCCTCGACGACTATCTCCATCTCCCCCGGATGGGTAGTCGCCGCGGGCTCGTCTATCTGTATCCTCCTAAGCCCCAGTCTGGATAGCCTCTTCAGGATCGGGTTGATCACCTCCCTGGCGAGGTCTACCGCAAGCCTCCTCTTGGCCTCGTAACGGGCATCCCTACCCATTCCCCCCAGCTCCCTCGTGTAGTACTCGTTGAAGCTCCACTCCGCCAGTGTATAGGGCCCCGTAACCGGGAACTTTACCGGCCTGGAGGCGTTTCCAACTATGTACTTAGCCTCCTCATAGTGGTAGTCCCTCTTCAGCCTAGGCCTATCAACGACCCTCCCCTTTATGAAGTAGTAGTTGTCCCATACCCTGACCTGACCAGCTATCTCGATCCCCTCGATGTTCACTATGGGGTGGTAGTACATCTCCCACCTATGCATCTCCCCATCGAACACCCAGTCTAGGCCTGCGGCCTCGAGCATGCGTAGGGTGTCTAGGCTGGCGCCCCGTATATATGGCAGGAGGGACTCGTAGCTAGCCTCCCCCGATAGATACTCCCTATACTTATCGACCAGGTATCTCGGCTTACGGATACTACCGATCTCCTGCGTGATAAGCATTATACACCACCCCTTATCCTACCGAGTACGCGTAGCTTCTCAAGGGCGTAGCTGTAGGGGAGGAAGTCGAGATCCACGTTATTGATCACTGTGAACTCGTCTCCAACTACGCTTCTAATCCTCTGGACCAGTTCATCCGGATCCTCGAGTAACGTGTTGGCCCCATCCACAGCGCCTAGGATACGTGATCCACACCCACTGATCTTCTCGAGGGGTGTCTCCATCAGGTCAGCCGTGTACTCAATACCGAGTGTGTCTAGAGCCCTACATATCTTGGAGACGTCTCCGAAGTAGGTATGTATAACTATGTCGAGACCCTTCAGGGGCTTGTATAGCTTCTCGATGAGCCTTGTGTCCAGCTCCCTATACACCGTCTCGGGCTCATGTAGAAACACCTTCCTATACCCCTTCCCCAGGACGTAGTTCACAGCTTTATAGATAAGCTTCGAGACCTCATCAGCCCTGGTCTCCAGCCTAGATAGCCTAGCCATCGTGTAGGGCCCCGGGAGACTTATCAGGTCAAACTTCTCAACCTGCCTACCCAGGTATCCATCCATCACCTCCGGGCTGAACCTAGGCTCCTTGATGATGGGCATCCTGTAGAACGTGTTGTTCTCATACCACCTCGTAACTGGGCCGGCCTCGATCCCAGGCATCTTGGTGAAGGGCCTGAAGATGTCGTGCCAGTTGGACTGGGGGTCATGGGTATAGCTTACACCCGTGTAGACCATAGCCCTATAAACCTCGTGGAGATGCTCGATATAGACCCTGTTAAGCTCCTCCTCATCCACCTCCCCCCGTTCATAGGCCTTCCACGTCCTTATCAGCCTCTCCGACCGGGGGAAGATCCCTACTGGGAAGGCCTCTGGCATCTCAGACCACATACCCATGTAGCAGCTACAGACATATTAAGCAGACGCCTTAATTACTGGGGGGCATCCCTAATACCCTTAGTATGGATATCTTCAAGGGATCGACACCCGTAACGATAGAGGCCCCACTAGTGAGGAGGTATGAACAGCTAGAGAGGATATCCGAGCTCCTGACAGGCTATGGCCTAACACGGTACATAGACGCCATCAACATACCCTATCATAGCCTGGGAAGGCCTACCGCCGATCCCGGCTACACAGCTCTATACATCAAGGAGGAGCTCTCCACACCCGTCATAATACATGTCCCACTTGGAGTAGAGAACAGGTATACATTGGCTGGTAAGCTGATCCAGTATGCATTGATCGGGGTGGAGGGGCTCCTCCTCCTATCTGGGGATGTGAAACTGGGTGGAATCGGGTATGAGGAGGCCGTGGAGATGGCGTTGGGCATAGGGGAGGGGAGGCTCGTGATCAATGGTGAGGAGCACAGGGTGGAGAGCCACAGCTTCCAGCTCGGGGGGGCATTCATACCAGGTAGGGAGGGGGAGGAGGAGAGGATAAGGTTCAAGGCAGGGCTGGGCCTAACCTTCTTCCAGTCCCAGGTATTGACTGATCCTGAGCCCTTCATCAAGCTGTTCAGGGATGTATCTCCACCTAGGGACAGGACATACCTAGTAGGTGTAGCCCCCCACCTGGAGAGCCTCGAGAAGTATCTCTCGGGTCATATAGACACCTCTATGATCGGAAGGTCTGACTACCTTGCCTGGCTGGCAGAGTCTCTTGGGAGGGTCATCGAGACGGCTAGGATGGGTGGCTACAGGATAGGTATACACATCTATCCAATATCATGGGTCGACGCCTCGCTGGAGGCGTCTGCAGAGCTACTCGAGACGCTTCTCGGGTAGGGTCTCCTCCCTGCTAAGCCTCATACCATCCCCGAAGACCCAGTAGTCACCGTCCTCACGATGCTCCAGCTTGAATATTGGGGGCTCATGCTTCACCCTCTCCAATACTCTACGGGCCTTCTCGAAGGCTATCCTCCTACCCCTAGCCGCCACGACGATGTAGAGGGTCTTCTCACCAGGCCTCAGGTTCCCATGCCTATGATAGATCCTGATGTCCATAACACCCTCATCCATCTCTTCCTCCGCTATGCGCTGGAGGTGCTGCGAGGTATAGGGCTCATAGACCTCATAGTCGAGCCTCTCGACACGTTTACCATCTACCGATCCCTTCACGAAGCCTATGAAGACCACTATCGCACCCATACCCTCCCCAGCCTTCCCTGATAGTTCCTCCACAACCCTGTTTAGATCCACCTCACCCTCTATAACCCTACCCTCAGGCATCTAATCCCCACACCCATAAGAATACTCGGCGGGTGGTTTAAACCGGCTCCCTCCCGAGACCGGTGGTAGTAGGGCTACCCTATCCCCATCCACCAATCTATCCTCGGGCTTGGCGTTGACACCATTCCTAAGGATGAGTAGGGGGAATCTCCTCTCGATCTCAGCAACCCTGGGATACTTCTCACGGATAGTGTCTAGTAGATCCTTAACCGTCGCCCCGTCGGGCAGCTCGAACTCCTCCTCCTTCCTACCCGTGTAGTCGGCGACGGCTGCGAGATAGCGTACCGATACCCTCGGCATCCACCGACCACCAGTCTAAGAAATGGCTCCACCCCTATATACTGGGGAGTCTATATAGATACCGATGATCGGCCAGCACTTATTGAGACTCGCCTATAGGAAGCCTCCCAAGGAGAGCCTCTTCTATGGAGAGGCGGGTAGGATCCTCTCATACGAGGAGGGGGATATCCTAGACCTTGGAGGGGGGCCTGGATACCTTAGCCGTTACATCGAGGATTGTTACTATGTCGTCCAGGACATCGACTATAAGCTGCTGAGCTATGGACCCGATACTATAGATAGGGTCTTAGCACCGGCGGAGGAGAAGGTCTTCCGAGAGGCCTGCTTCGACGCCGTGATTATGCATGACGCCCTACACCACTTCAGCGACGTAGATAAGGCGTTGGAGAACGCCCACGCCGTCTCTAGGGGGAGGATCTACATCTTCGAGTTTGACCCGGGCAGTATAATTGGGAGGTTCATATGGCTATTCGAGAGGCTCCTAGGCTTCCCGGGAAACTTCTACAGGCCTGAGGAGCTTAAGAAAAAGGTTGGGAGGCTATGCCCCGAGACGGACTATAGGAGGCTCGACAGGTTTAGATACCTGGTGAAGTGTACTCAGCCCCAGTCATAGCTCGGCTGCCTCTTACTCCTGAGGAACTCCCTAGCCGCCTCTATAACCCGGCCACTCCTCGATAACCTCTCCAGCTCAGAGACGCCATAGGCAGCCAGTGGGCCCAGCTTAATCATCCTGAAATAGTTCTTGAGCGACCTGAAGGCACTGGGCGAGTTAGCCCTTATCTCATCAAGCGTCTTGGAGACCTCCTCCTCAATATCCCCAGGGCTATCCACCAGCTTCGAAATGACTCCATAATGCTCGAGATCCTTAGCCTTAACGACTCCCGAGGTGTAGGCGATGTACTGGGCCCTCCCAATCCCCATCGATATACTCCCCAGTAGGGGTAGGAGAGGCGGTATAAGGCCCCACTTAGCCTCGGCCCAGCCGATCTTGGCATCCCTAGGGGCTATAACCACGTCCCCAAGCCATATAAACTCGGCTCCACCGCCATATGCATCCCCGTTAAGAGCGACTATAACCGGCTGGTCGAGCTGGAAGATCGTGTTGAACATCTCCCCCAGCTTGGCGAACACGGCTCCAGACTCATCGGCATCCTTGGACGAAGCGACCTCTGAGAGGTCTATACCTGCTGAGAAGAATCTTCCCCGCCCGGTATAGACATATGCCCATGCCTCGCCCTCCGTCGTGGCCCTGATGATCTCGTCCATCATCCTGGTGTTGAAGGCGTTGAGCTTCTCAGGCCTGTTGAAGACTATCCACCTAACGCCGTCCCTATCAATAACCTCGATGGTCTCGTAGCTCATGTGGAGGATATTACCCCCTATTGACTAAAATATGAGGCTATCCACCCACTATAATTGGATAGGAATGAGCGTAATAACAGAGGAGATGAAGAAGGATCTCATAGAGTTTCAGAGGCAGGAGATAACCGAGCATTACATCTATAAATTCCTAGCCGAGAAGGAGGAGGGGGAGAATAAGAAGATCCTCCTAGAGATAGCCGAGGATGAGAAGAAGCACTACAACATATGGAGGGAGTATACCGGCATAGATGTTGAGCCGGACTGGGGCAAGATAAGGCTCTATAAACTCGTCTATAGGATATTTGGACTTGTCTTCACGATCAAGCTGATGGAGCAGGGTGAGAAGAAGTCGGAAGAGAGGTATAAGCAGCTGGCCCAGAAGATAGGCGTGGCTGAGGAGATCCTCCAGGACGAGTTCGAGCATGAGGAGAAGCTATTAAGCCTATTGTCAGACGAGAGGATAGAGTTTATAGGCTCGATAGTACTCGGCCTATCAGACGCCCTTATAGAGCTCACGGGTGCCCTCGCCGGGCTGAGCCTAGCACTTAACAACACGCTGCTCGTGGGGTTCGCCGCACTCATAACAGGTATAGCTGCCTCGATGTCTATGGCCGTCTCAGAATATCTGAGCAGGAAGAGCGAGGGGGACAGAAACGCCGTGAAGGGAGCCTTCTACACAGGCTCCGCATACATCCTGACCGTTCTAACCCTAGTAGTCTCCTACTTCTTGATACCCAACCCATTGATAGCGCTGAGCATAAGCCTCTTCAACGCCGCCCTGATAATAGCGGCCCTGACATTCTACACCTCTGTGGTTAGGGAGGCGGACTGGGGGAGGAGCTACATAGAGATGCTTGGCCTGACCCTCGGAGTAGCTGCGATAACCTTCACAATAGGCTGGGTAATAAGAGCTGTCTTCAACATCGATGTAGAGGTATGAAGAGGGAGATTAGGGAGGCCATAGAGGAGTATAACAGGTATAGAGGGGCCGAGGCTAGGGCCGAGATAAGGAGGCTTGAGGGGGACACCCTAGAGGTTAGGATAACAGGACCATTCTGCGAGACCTGCGGCTACTACGACTGGGCGGAGGACCTGGAGATAATACTGAATGAGAAGGGCCTCAAAATCAGGATCAAGGAGATAAGGGAGATCGAGTATGGACTTGATGTTGAGATAAAGATTGGAGGGGATTAGGTAGCTAGGCAGCCACCCTGTTCTTAACCGCCTCGTTCACCTGCTCATCGGGTAGGCGGCGGAAGGCCTCGATAGACAATGTGTCCAGCTTCCACTTCACCTGGCCATCGGCGACCTCATACTCCACCCTAACCCTTACCACGTCTCCCTTGTCAAGGCCGAGATCCTCCACGAGGATATGGTATAGTAGCTGATTCATCTCAGCGGCTGCACGGGCAACCTCCTGGTTAGAGACAGCCCCATTCTTCACAGAGTCCTTGAGCTGGGCGAAGAGTGTCCTGCGGAGCTTCTTGGCGTAGGCCCCGACGATGACATAGCCAGTGCTGAGGGACGCCATTTTAAACCCCAACAATTTACATAGCAATGTAGATTATATTAAGACGGCTGGATAGGGGGAAGGTGGTATTATTGGCTAGGATAGTTCTCGACGCCTCGACGCCGAAGGACGCCTTGATAATCAAGTATCTGATACCCCTCCTAGAGGATAGGGGTCATGAATACTTAGTAGTATCGAGGGAGTCCACCCAGACGACGGGTCTCCTCGATAGGCTGGGGATAGGGCATGTGGTGACGGGGTGGTACGGCACCGACATAGTGTCTAAGTACCGGGCCACCCTCGACCAGGAATCCAGACTCCTAGAGGTCTTCCAGGACTACGGGCCAGACCTGGTATGGAGCCATGGGAACGTGGCTGTGATAAGGACGGCCTACCAGCTCGGGATACCAGTCCTATACAGTAACGACACTCCACACAACATTCCAGTGGTGAAGCTGACCGCCTCCCTAGCCACCAGGTTAGTGTCGCCCGAGGCTGTAGCTCCCTGTAAATGGGTTGAGCACGGAGCGGATCCATGCAGTATAAGGGTCTATAGGGGGACGGAGGAGTATACGTGGGCAAAGGAATATATCAATGTGGATAGGGAGAGGCTCAGGAAGGAGTTCTTCGAGGAGCCTCCTGAGAGGCTCATTATATTCCGCGGTGTGGAGCATAAGGCCAGCTACAGCTACGGAGCAAGGGTCCCGGTCAGGGAGATAGTGGAGCGGATATCCAGGTATGCCCATGTAGCCGTGATACCACGCTACGGAGAGGAGGAGACGATCCTGAGGGGGATAGACAATGTGACCATTATCAGGGAGGCGGTCGAGGCGCCCAGGCTCATAGCATCAGCCGACATGGTGGTATCCTCAGGCGGTACGATGGCTAGAGAGGCGGGGATAATGGGTGTCCCAACAATATCCTTCTACTTCAGGGACGACGTCCTCATCTACCTCATGGGCAGGGGGCTCCCAATCAGATACGTCCCGAGGCCGGAGAGGATCGGGGATATCGTCTCCCGGGTCATGAGTGAACCCGATGCCTATAGGGAGGACACAACATACCTGCTGGAGGGCTTCGAGGACCATGTAGAGGTCTTGGCGGAGGAGGTGGACGGGATACTCTCTACACGTTGATAGAAGACCCCATTTATATGTCTCCATACCCCCCTATACCCTATAGTGCTTAGCCATGGAGACCCTCAGACTCTTCCAGGACGAGACGATTAGGGAGATCCTCGAGAGGTATAGGGTTATATGGGCGTTGGGGCACGCCTCCTCGATAATGGGGTGGGACAGCGAGACCTACATGCCTAAACAGGGATATAAGGACCGTGCCATAGCCTCATCAGAGCTCAGCACCCTCTCGAAGAGGCTTATGACCGACCCTGAGATGCTCAGACTCATAGACAAGGCGGAGGAGAAGCTGGAGTCTCTAAACGATTTCGAGAAGGGTGTGGTGAGGATCCTTAGGAGGGGTGTCAGGATATATACCCAGCTACCCGACGACCTGATAAGGGAGATCGCCAGGACTAGACAGGAGGCCCGTGTAAAGTGGGCAGACGCGAAGATAAAGGACGACTTCGAGATCTTCAGGCCCATGCTGGAGAAGGTTGTCAACCTCTCCATACAGGTAGCTGAGCACCTAGGCTATGACGGGAATAGGTATGACGCCCTACTCGACCTCTTCGAGGAGGGCCTCACATATGAGAAGGCTAGGAGCAACATCACATACGTGGCCGGGGAGCTTAAGAAGATCTTCGACAAGGTGTACAACGGGGATACTTATCCAAGCCAGCATGAGCTGGAGAAGGTTGAGTACGACAGGGACGCGATGGAGAAGGTGAATAGGGAGGTCCTAAGCATGGTGGGATATCCATGGGACAGGGCAAGGCTAGACGTCTCCCTACACCCATTCACCATGGCGGCTGGCCTAGACGATGTTAGGATAACAACGAGGTATGAGGGGAACGACTTCAGGAGGACTATGTACTCAGTCCTCCACGAGTTTGGACACGCCCTCTACGATCTACAGGTCGATCCCCAGCTGAGATACACCCCCCTAGAGGGAGGGGCCAGCCTAGGAGTTCATGAGAGCCAGAGCAGGTTCTGGGAGAACATAGTCGGTAGGAGCAGGGAGTTCACCGAGGTTGTGAAGCCTATACTTGACGAGTACCTAGGCTTCACCAAGGACTACAGCGTCGAGGACCTCTACAAATACTTCAACATCGTCAGGCCAGGATTGATAAGGGTGGATGCGGATGAGCTGACCTACGACTTCCACATAGTGATTAGAATGGAGATCGAGAACATGCTTATAAACGAGAGGCTGAAGGTGAGTGAGGCCCCCCAGGTTTGGAACGATATGATGGAGAAGTATCTAGGGATAAGGCCGAAGAGATACTCAGAGGGCATACTCCAGGACATCCACTGGAGCATCGGGATGATGGGCTACTTCCCCACATACTCGCTGGGCAACATACTGGCTTCACAGATACTGGAGGCCTTCAAGAGGGAGAGGGGCGACATAGCCAGCTACATACTTGAGAAGGACTTCAAGACGATTAGGGAGTTCCTCAGGGAGAAGATCCACAGGTACGGAGGGACATACGACCCGGCTACACTCATCAGGATGGCTACAGGCGAGGATATCAACCCGAGGTACTATATCCAGCACCTCAGGGAGAAGTTCCTAGGCCAGTAAGGAATGTCATGACGAGGCTCCTAGTCATAGGTGGGTATGGCTACGTAGGTAGGAGCCTCGTCCTAGAGGCATTGAAGAGGGGCTGGGAAGCCATAGTAGTCTCAAGGAGGAGTAGCGCCTATAAGAGGCCCTGGCTAAGGAGGCTCTATCAAAGTCTGGGGGTAGTAGAGGTACTAGTGGAGAGCATCGCCGACGGCTTCGGCGAGATCCTATCCAACGCGGGTAGCGCCGATGTAATAGTCAATGCGATAGGTGTGAATAGAGGTTCACCCAGACATATGTACCTCTCCAACGCCGTTACACCATACATCCTCTTCCGTGGACTGGGTAGACATTTTCCCGACAAGCTCTATATCCATATCAGTGCCTATGTCCCCGACCCCCTCAGCAACGTTTATGGCGAAAGCAAGGCCCTAGGCGAGAGGCTCGCCAATAGGCTGGCCAGGCAAGGCCTCAAGATACTCGTCCCCAGGCCTGGACTCATAGTTGGTAGGCTACCCACACATCCCGAGTGGAGGAACCTATACCTACTCTCCAGAATGGGTATCTCCATAGAGGTGGAGAGCGAGACGGGCTATACACCCGCCTGGGAGATAGTGGGGTCGGCGGAGACAGCCCTCGAATGCATAGGGAGTGGGGAGCCATATAGCCTGGTCCTATACAGGGGCGACCCGGGACTCATAACCAGGTACTTCACATGGCTAGCTGGGCGTGAAGCCCTACATATACGCCTCGCCGGGTCTCCACCGCCCCACATACTCCCGAGACACGGCCTACTAGGCTTTATAAGGAGCTTCACCCATGGGGGCAGTGTAGAGATAGCTAGGGAGCTATACATCTGTGGATATAGGCCGGAGACAGGGTTGAGGGAGGCGTTGATGAGGATATATAGAGACCTAGAGCTCCTCCACCCAGTCCCTACATAGGGGTAGATCGGGATTCTCTAGGTATACGTAGCCACGGCTATCCATGTAGATCGAGATGGCCTTGACACCCACACCAGCCTTAAGAGCCTCCCCAAGGAGGCGATATATCTCTGGGTCTCCATCCCTATACGGCTTGAAGCACCTGACCCTTGGCAGGGCGGAGATGAATATGATGTAGGAAGCCTCCCCCCTAGAGACTAGTCTGATCAGCTCCCTTACATGCCTCTGGCCACGGGTAGTGGGACAGTCTGGATATGAGGCAGCCTCACCTATCCTTAGTACGGCGCTCTTAGTCTCTATCAAGACCTCCCTATCCCCACACCTCAGGAGGTAGTCGAGCATCGACCCGCCTACCCTGGGGTTCCTAGAGACGAGGTTGCACCCGGCTAGATATGGTATCCTACCCTGCTCCAGCAGCCTCTCAAAGACCATAGACTGGGTCCTTACATCGGGTATGCTGTAGAGACCCTCGACATCCCTGGCTGCTATAAGCCTGTACCTAAGCCTCCCACCACCTATACCCCTTAGTAGGACCTCCCTACCCGGGACGAGTATGTCGTGGAGCCTACCAGTATTTGTTATATGAACCTCTTCCTCCCGGCCATCGAGCTCCACCAGGCCTACAAACCTGTTTAGCCGCCTCTTGAACCTAGCCCTTATTAGGCCCCCTATCCTTAGTATCGGGTCAGAACTCGAGGACGAGGACGTCATCGAAGATCCCTAGCCTCCTATCCATCGTGACTAGTATGAGGCCCTCACCCCTAGCGGCGGCTAGGTATAGCATGTTCCTAGGCTCTATCTCATGCTCCGAGGCTAGGTGCATAGCCTCCTCCACATACCTGTTATGCTCGATAAACCTCGTTATGGTGGAGTCTATCATGCTCCTAACCACGTTGGAGAGCCTCATAAACACCTCTGAGACGTCGAAACCCTCATCACTGATCACCCTATATGCATAGTCGATGGTGTCCGCATGGATAATGTCTAGGCTGGCTAGGTCCGGCACATTCTTGTTTATAAACTCGAAGGCCTCCATATATCCGTCCAGCCCGGCGAGATACCTCCCATACACCGTGAAGTCTACAAGATACTTCATATCCACCACCAATCAATTGTTCAGAGGCCAGTTATAGGGAATCCACTATACAGCTGCTCTATACCCCACCCGTCATCCTGGTCACGAGCCTAACAAGGATGTTCGGCACCAGGCGTGGAAACGGGTTCCTATACTCACCGTCAAGATATTTCTCCGTAACCAGGTCAAGGAGGGCGACGTCATCCCTTGAGAGGGTGATCCCCATAGCCTCGATAATCGCGTCTACATGCCCCCTCCTCTTCACCCCGGGTATGGGTAGGGAGCCCTTCTCCACCAGCCACCTAAGAGATATGGCGGCCTTTGAGACCCCATACTTCTCCGAGAGCTTGGCCAACACCCTCTGGAGCTCAGCGTCCCGTGCAGCCTTCTTGAACACTGGGTCTAGCCTCCTAGCCAGGTTGTCCACACTGGTCTTACCGGCTAGGACACCCTTCCCCAGAGGGCTATAGGCTATCAAGAGGATCCCCCTCTCCTCCATGAATCCCTTGAAGCCGTTCTCAGCCCTCCTATATACGAGGCTATATTGGATCTGGTTGGAGACTATCTCATGCCTAGACATGCATAACAGCGCCTTCTCCAGTAGGGGCCTGTCGAAGTTGCTCACCCCGATATATCTTATCACGCCCCTATCAACGAGGTCCTCGAGGGTCCTCAACACCCTACATATTGCTCCGAAGCCTATCCCAGCTGGGGGCCAGTGGATCTGGTAGAGGTCTATAACGTCTACACCGAGCCTCGACCTACTCCTCAAGGCAGCCTTCTCTACGTCACGGGGAGATGTCCTATACCCAGCCACCTTCGTGGCCACGACTATGTCATACCCTTTTATAGCCTCCCCTACAATCTCCTCTGAGAGGCCCATGCCATAGATCTCGGCGGTATCGATGAAGTTTACACCATTCTCAAATGCGTATCTATATGCATCGACCACGTCCCTCCTCGTATATCCACCGCCCCAGCTCCTGAATCCGGCCTGCCACGCACCTATCCCTATAGGCGAGAGTTCAGGCCCGTCCCTACCCAGCCTCATGCCGAGAATAGTATAGCCAATCTAGTCGATAAAGCAGGGCTCCATGTATCCCTAGTGGATATACACGGACACTTCACGTGTAGACGGGTGTAAACACTTTCATTTACACCCTATTGATAACAAGGCTTTATCAATCCCATGGGTACACGGAGGTATTGGGATGGAGCTTGCTAGGATAGAGGTGGTGGGGAGGGGAATAAGTAGGGATGTCCCTCCAGGGAGGAGCCTGGGCGAGGCTGTTAAGGAGCTTGGACTGAGGACCGTGGAGTATATACCCGTCGTCAATGGGAGGGTGGTCACCTGGGACTATGTCCTCAGACCGGGTGATGAGGCCAGGCTACTACCCGTTGTGTCTGGAGGGGCCGGGTGCGAGGTATGTGGGGAGGAGGCTGTCTATAACTATCTAGGCATCAGCCTCTGTAGAGAGCACTACATAGAGTATTTCGAGGAGAAGGTCCTCGAGACAATCAGGGAGCATAGACTTATACGTCCAGGTGAACATGTAGCAGTGGCCGTGTCAGGCGGTAAGGACTCCCTCTCCCTCCTCTACCTACTGAACAAGTATAGGGATCTCCTCGGGATAGAGTTGACCGCCCTGGTAATCGACGAGGGGATAAAGGGGTATAGAGACCTGACTATAGAGGACTTCATGAGGATTAACGAGGATCTTGGCGTCAAATATAGGGTGATAAGCTATGAGGAGGTCTTTGGACACGGTCTCGACGAGATAATCATGATAGCTAGGGAGAGGGGCCTACCTAAGTATCCATGCTCCTACTGCGGCGTCTTCCGTAGATACCTCCTGAATGTGGGGGCTAGGATAATAGGTGCAGACGTCCTAGCCACGGGGCACAACCTCGACGACATGGTTCAGACCTACCTCCTCAACATAGTGACGAACAGCCTCGACAGGATCCTACACCTACTACCCAGGACAAGCGGCGCAGACCACCCCCTCCTAGTACCCAGGGTGAAGCCTTTCTACAGATCCCTAGAGATGGAGACCACGTTATACTCAGTCTTGATGGGGCTATACCCAAGTTTCATAGAATGTGTATACGCCCCCGAGGCCCTGAGGAACGATGTAAGGAACTATATCAATGAGCTGGAGGAGAGGAGGCCAGGTATAAAATACAAGATCATGAATAGTCTTGAGGAGCTGATCGAGAAGCTCGGCCCAGGAACGGTCCGTATAGGATCCTGCAGGATATGTGGGGAGCCCACCTCGGGAGAGGTCTGTAGAACATGTAGATACCTAGACTCCCTAGGCCTCCTAGAGAACCTGCTTAGGTGGAGGAGCCGCCTCGGAATAGTGGAGGGATGAGCCTAAGCAATTCCTAGTCAGTAGTAAGGGCCATTTAATTCGGAGTCCATGAATAGTCCTTATATGGAGATCCTAAGCATAACGATGGAGGAGATCCTGATCTCCATCGGCCTCCTGATCTACGTCCTCTTCATCACATCCTTCGTGACTAAGAAGCTCTACGAGAAGTATAAGGACCGTGTAGGGGACATGAGGATGCGTTACTACAACAGGAAGATAATCCATATCTTCGCCGGCGGCGTGGTGGCCCTCCTAGTCCCATACATCTATAGCGGGCCACTCCTACCATTCCTCATGGGCCTCGCCCTAGCCATACTGGTGCTGATCCCATACCTCAAGAAGCAGATACTCTACTGGTTCCAGGTAGAGACCAATATGTACGACGTCAACTTCTGCATAATGTGGGGCCTACTATTCCTAGTCTCATACCTGATCTGGGGAGACCTGGTACACGGCATGGTCATAATATCCTTTATGGCCTTCGGAGACGCGGCTACAGGCATTGTTAGGAACTACTTCTTCAAGAGGAGGACGAAGCACTGGCTGGGAAACCTAGCCATGTTCCTCGTATCAGCACCTATAGCATATTACTACCTAGGCCTAGAGGGGGTAGTATCGGCGCTGGCCGCCAGCATAGCGGAGCACTTCGAGTTCGGCCCGATAGACGACAACGTCCTAGCACCAAGCGCAGGTTTAATAGTCCTGCTCATCCTAAAATACTTCTCCCCAGCCTGAGGCGGTCACTATGGCGCGATACCTAGTGGCACTAGGTGGCAACGCCCTTCTACAGCCTGATGAGGAGCCTACCTATGAGAACCAGTATAGGAATGCGTTGAGGGCCATGGAGAGGATATATAGAGCCATATCAGAGGAGGACCACCTAGTCGTCACTCATGGAAACGGTACCCAGGTAGGGGTGACACTCCTGAGGTACTACTCAGCAAGGGAGGTGCCTCCATACCCATTATATGCAGCGGTGGCTGAGACCCAGGCATTGATAGGCCATATACTCAGCATGGCCCTATACAACGTCTCCGAGGGTAGGGAGAGGATCTACCCAGTAGTCACACATGTAGTGGTCGACCCCAAGGACCCAGCCTTCAAGAACCCATCAAAGCCTATAGGCCCGGCCTACAGCTTCGAGGAGGCGGTTGAATACATGGAGCTGGGATGGACCTTCAAGAAGACCTCGAAGGGTTGGCGGAGAGTAGTCCCAAGCCCAGAGCCCCTCGAGATAGTCGAGATACCCCTTATAAGAACGGCCTATGAGGAGGGCTACATAGTAGTCGCCTGTGGAGGCGGGGGTATACCCGTAGCCAGGGAGGGCGAGAGGCTCCGCCCAGTCGACGCCGTTATAGACAAGGATAGGGCGAGTAGCCTCCTGGCCACCTCACTAGGCGTGGAGAAGTTCATCATACTGACTGGGGAGGAGTATGTCTACCTCAACTATGGGGAGCCCGATATGGAGCCGATAACCGAGACGAGCCCCGAGGAGATGAGGGAGTTTCTCAAGCTATACAGCTTCGAGGAGGGTAGTATAAAGCCGAAGATCGAGGCCGCATTGGAGTATGTAGAGAAGACGGGTGGGACAGCCGTCATAACAAGTCTCGAGAAGGCTGGAGAAGCGATTAGGGAGGGCCACGGAACGGTTATAAGGCCCTAGAGCACCTCCTCCCTAAGGAAGTTCGCTATACGCCTCTTCAAAACCTCCTTATCAGGATTGGTGAAGGAGCGGACCTCCTCGAAGCCTGTCTCAGTCCTCTTGTAGAAGTATATGGTTACACCATCCTCGTCCTGCACATAGTTGAAGTAGGACTGCTTATCAGTCCATATCCATAGGATCCCCCTCTGGAATACGTGGGGAGTAGTTACTAGGAACTCCCTATACCATGCATAGTCCCCATCGACACCAAGGAAGACTACACCCACACCTTCAATCTCGGATAGGAGCTTCATATTCATGAACTGCTTAGTAATATTCTCCACCCACTCCGCAGAGTCGTTACCAGGCTTGAATACAACGAGTATAATTGCCCTCTTATCCCTCAGATACTTGTCGAGGGTGAACTCAGTCTCACCCGCCATGGCTATAACCGTGTCGTCCCATAGGTTGGGTGGGGGCTGGCGGATAAGTGTTAGGAAGGAGAGGAATAGGAAGCCTACCAGTACACCCATGACGATCAGTGGGGCCCGCCTCATACCACCTATTCAAATGTGGAGAGAGTCTAAATAAGCCTCTCAAGATAGTCCTTGTCGAGCCTCACGCCTGGGAAGCCCTCTATAATCCTCCTAGCCTCCTCGGAGCCCAGCCAGTCGAGGACGACGTCATACTCACCCTTCCCATACCTCTCGGCGTTGAAGATAATATCTACATACTCCCATCTAAGGGGTATGAAGTCGACAGCCCTACCCTGTATAGCCACCTCACTAGCCACGCCGACGTCGTAGAGACCCTTCTCCACAGCCCTCACAACGGCTGAATGGGTCCTAGCCTCCACCGAGTAGCCGAATATACGGCTCCTAAGCTCATCAAGCGTGATACCCATCTCACGGGCCAGCCTACCAAGCTCCATATCTATGTAGACCCTTATACCGCTCCCGACACTCCTGTTGATGAACCTCACATCCTCCCTAAGGAGGTCTCTCCAACCACCTATACCCTTTGGATTCCCCTTGGCGACTACGAATCCTATCCTCCTCATGAACCCCCTATGTAGGACGACCCTATCCGCCCCATACCTCTCTACATAGCTGATGTTGTAGACACCCTCCTCGTCGAGGAGGTGTATAACACCCATGTCTGAGAAGCCCTCGGCACAATTCTTCAGGGCTGATGTGGAGCCAACGTAGATCCTCTTACTCCTAACCCCCCTATCCCTATGGAGACGCCTCATCAACGTGTCGTAGACAATGCTGTGGCTACTGAAGGATATTATGTGGGAGGGTCTCGACTCACCTATGAGCCAGGCCTCCGCCCCGTCACCGGTCTCGAGGTAGTTCTGGTTCTCCGGGATCACCACATAGCCATCGGCCAGTCTGAGCGTGGCTATCGCCCCACTATCCGTCTGTATGGGGTAGGCCATATAGCCATTACCCGTATCCTTAAGGATCACCGGGTGTAGATGCTCGACGCCAAACACACTGTCTATAGCGGCACCAACTATGGTGGACACCCGTCTAACCGTGTCTATCGGGAGCCTATTCACCCACCTTATAACCGGTGAGAATACATGTAGATAGACCATTAGGCTGGAGACTGGGAACCCAGGTAGACCGATGAATAGCTTACCCCTTATCAGGGCTGCCAGCGTAGGCTTCCCAGGCTTGATCCTAAGCCCGTTGAAGAGTATCTCGCTGTCACCTATAGACTCTATAACGTCTCTGAGAACGTCCTTCACACCTACGCTAGTAGCCCCTGAGAATACGACTACATCACCGGTCTCCAGACCCTCCTCAAGCAGGCTGGCCATAGACTCAGGCGTGTCCCTGGCGACCCCTATGAATCGTGGCTCACACCCATCCCTAACCAGCGCAGCGGAGATTGCATGGCCATTCACATCGTATATCTGTCCATCACCCAGCTCCTCCCCGGGAGGTATGACCTCGTCACCACTACTTATCACGGCGACCTTCAAGCCGTCATATACCTTGACATGGGTGATTCCTAGGCCGGAGAGGATACCTATCTCCCTAGGGGTGAGTAGGGTGCCCTCCTCCAGAACACCCTCTCCCATCGAGACGTCGCTACCAGCGTTCTGTATCCACTCCCCAGGGGGAGAGTAGTGGAAGACGAGGACGTAGCCATCCTCCAGCTCTGTATACTCCTCCATAACCACCGTGTCCGCCCCAGGAGGTATAGGTGCCCCTGTAGCTATCCTAACAGCCTCTCCAGGCCCCACCTCCCTATCCGGCCAGCCACCAGCCTCGATACTCCCGACTAGTCTGAGCCTCACTGGGTTGTTCTCCCTCGCACTGGCAATGTCAATACTCCTGACGGCGTAGCCATCCCTCAGGCTCCTCGTGAAGGGAGGCAGGTCTATAGGGGCCTCCACATCCTCAGCCAAGACCCTACCTACAGCCCCCCATATACTGGTCTCAACTTTCCTGTCTATCTGGCTGAGCCTATCGAGGAGTATCTGCCTAGCCTCATCCGGATGGATAAGCCTCTTGAATACATGCCCACTCATCCCGTCACCACACTCCTATAGAGTATTACCTCCACCTCACTACCCTTCTCGAAGCCCTCCACCTCCTCCGGCACGACTAGGTATCCATCCCCCAAGGCCAGGCTAGAGGTAACCCCGGCTCCCGATGCATAGATAGGCTCAACCAGATAGTCATCCCCCTCCCTCCACACCCTAACCCTTACATAGTGTCGTAGCCCAGGCTTTGAGGGGACACGCCTCCTGAGAACACCCTTAACTACACGGGGGACGTAGACACCCCTTACACCAGCGAGTCTCTGAACGGCTGGGCGGAGGAAGACCTCTGAGGATATAGCCACCGCTACTGGGTAGCCGGGTAGGCCTAGATATGGCTTCCCAGATACCTCAGCTATCAAGACAGGCTTACTAGGCTGTAGAGCCACGCCATGTACATGTATCTCGCCGATATCCTCGACTACCCTAGATACTATGTCGTCCCCACCAAGCGACGTCCCACCAGTAGAGACGATGAGGTCGCACCGGGAGGCCATCTCCAGGAGTGTCTCCCTAACCACCCCATACTCGTCGGGCTTAATACCCATGTCAAGGATCTCCACCGGCTCCTCACGGAGGAAACCCTTTAGGAAAGGCCTGTTAGACTCCCTTATCATCCCTGGGCCAGGCCTATCCTCCGTCAACTCGGAGCCGAAGGCAACGATACCCACGACCGGCCTCCTATAGACCTCGAGAGTATCTATACCCAGTGAGTATAGGGCCGGCAGGTCCTGCGGATAGATGATCCTTCCACGGGGGACGACGACATCACCTGTCTTGAGATCCTCACCCTTGAGGGAGACGTTCTCATACCTACTCACGGATTTGTATACATCGATGTAGCCGTCTCCCTCCTCGACATACTCTATCATGACGACTGCATCGGCTCCGCTGGGCATCGGTGCACCAGTATCGATCCTCACCGCCTGTCCAGGGCCCACCTCCCCATCATATCCCCTCCCAGTAGTGCTGTAGCCGACGACGCGGAGCCTTATAGGGTTGTTCTGCGATGCTGATGAGACGTCACTACTCCTGACGGCGTAGCCGTCCATAGCGCTCCTATCGAAGGGCGGTATATCGAGGGGCGACTCAACATTCCTAGAGGAGACCCTACCCACTGATTGGGAGACGGGTATCTCCTCAACCTCCCCGATAGGCCTAACGATCTCGAGGAGCTTGGCGAGCGCCTTATCCACATACTCGAATCTCTTGAAGCCTCTACGCTCCCGCCTCATCAGGCATTAAATGGGGCATACACTCCTATCAATATGCTCCCCGATCTCGAAGCCCTCCACCCTATCCGTCTTGAAGAAGGGCTCCCTATTCCTAACCGCCTCTAGGAACTGCCTCACGATATACTCGTCGCTATACCCCTTCCTGATGTAGGATATGAAGTCGACGTGGTTATCACTCCTCATCAAGCAGGGCTTGAACTTACCATCATAGGTAATTCTTATCCTATCGTTACCCATGCAGAAGGCGTTGTTCCACATAGGCTTGACGAACTCGACCTTCACCCCATTGTCGAGGACGTAGACCATCCTGTTGTGGAGGCTCCTCCTATACTTCTTAACCACCCTTGGAGCAATCATCTCCTCTATCTTATCGAGGGGGTAGAAGTACTGCTTGAAGAATACGGGGTCTACGTTGAGGAGCTCTATAAACTGGACGATATTCGTCTCCCCACCCCCTAGGGAGTAGCTATAGTCGATCATGTCCCAGACCTCATCCTCATTCACACCCTTCAGGATAACCATGTTCAGCTTTATCGGGAGGAGCCCAGCATCCAGGGCGGCCTCCACCGCCTTGAAGGTGGCGTCCCTACGGTCCATCTTGGTTATGAACTGGTACCTATCCCTCTTAAGGCTGTGGAAGCTTATATTCACCCTGTCCAGACCAGCCTCCTTAAGGTCCCAGGCCAGGGTCTCCAGCCTGAAGCCAGTGGTGGTCATCGATATCTCCTCTACACCGGTGGACTTTATCCTAGCCACGATCTCCACGATATCCTTCCTCAGCATAGGCTCCCCGCCAGTGATCTTAATATACCTCACCCCGAAGCGTCTCAGGACCCTGACTACCCTCTCGATCTCCTCAGGCGTCATGTAGCGGGGCTCCTCATGTATACCCTCCTTATGGCAGAATATACAGGAGTAGTTGCATCTATAGCTGCTGTTGACGCTTATCCTGGCACCGATTACCGGCCTGTTGAAACGGTCGACGAGCACCATACTCCCAGGTACACCCACATATGATTAGGGGGGTGGGGGGATATAACCAGTGTTTAAACCCGGTATATATGGATGGCCCGAGGTATAGACGGTTTTGAGGCGTTGATCTATATAGCTATCCTACCCTCGCTGATCAGCCTCCTCACATGGAGCTCCGCCTTCTTGAGGAGGTTCTTAGCCGTCTTATAGGTGGCCTTCTCAACGGCGTAGGGATACTCGAGCCATACATAGCCCTTATGCTCCCAGGAGATCCTCACCTCCTTGGTAAGGCTCCTCATCAGGAAGAAGACGACGGTCTTCCTAACGACTTTGCCGTGGCTGTAGAAGCGGTAGCTGATCTCCTCCCAGAATCCGGGCATCAAGACGAGCTTATCCCTCGGTATACCCGTCTCCTCCTCCACCTCCCTATACGCGGTCTCAAGCTCCTCCTCACCCTCCTCGATAATCCCCTTGGGGAAGTCCCAGTGGCCCGAGGGGTAGTGTAGGAGGAGGTACTCCCTCCTACCCGAGCCATCCATATAGAAGACGACGGCCCCTGCAGACCTCTCATAGATCACATCTGCCAAGGCTTACCACCCGTACCATATGAGTAGGGCCCCGCGCAGCGGAGGATTCCCGAGACCCATTAAAAATTTATGGGTTGCGACTTAATTTATCAATGCGGTGATGCCTATGGCGAAGCTCGACGTGACATGGCTGGGCCACGCGGCGTTCCTACTCAACTATGACGACGTGGTGAGGATAGTCATAGACCCATTCCTAGTGGCTTCCCCGATAAAGGCCGGCGACATCAAGGATGTAGACCTACTCCTGGTCACCCATGCCCATCAGGACCATGTGGGGGACTCCTGCGAGATACTTAAGAATAATCCAGGGGCAAAGATAGTCGCTATCTACGAGCTGGCCAGCCATATAGCTGAGCAGTGCGGCGCCAAGGAGTTTATAGGGATGAATATAGGTGGTACATGGAGGTTCGAGAAGAACGGGGTCGAGACACTAATTACACAGGTCGAGGCTACACACTCCTCAATGGGTATAGGCGCGCCTACAGGCTTCGTGATAAGGTTCCCCAACTTCTCCGTATACCACGCTGGGGACACGGGGGTATTCCCCGGGATGGAGCTTATAGGGAGGCTCTACAAGGTCAGGCTTGCACTCCTACCCATAGGAAGCCACTTCACAATGGGTATACCGGAGGCTGTAGAGGCTGTAAAGCTGATCAAGCCCGAGGCGGTTATACCGATGCACTACAACACCTTCGACCTTATCAAGGCTGATCCCAACGAGTTCAAGGAGAAGGTCGAGGCAGCCACTTCAACCAAGGTAGTTATCCTAAAGCCCGGGGAGACCAAGACCTTCTTCATATAGCCCCTGAAACCCATCCATTTTTACATTACTATTCCTCGAGAACTATAGGTCTCCTTGTGGCCCCCAAGACCGGCTCCCAGTCATCGACCCCAATGGTCTGGGGGCTCTTGGGAGTGTGAGTCGGGGGCCATAGAGATATTTATACACCCAGCCGTTAAAACTATACAACGCTTTATCCCCACCAATCCTGAATAGCTGGGTATTAGGTGATACCGGTTGGCCCTCAGCAGGGGGATCAAGGCTACAGAGGTATTCCTAATATCCTACTCAGCCCTCATGACGACACTGGTATTCATATCGACGGTAGTCATATCCGTCTATATCCAGGCCACGGCTGGGTTCTTCAACATTGGGGAGTTCGGGGTATACCTAGCGGCACTCACCGGGGGGCCTATAGTAGGCGCCATAGCCGGTGGCATAGGCTCTGCACTAGCAGACATATACCTGGGATACACCCACTACGCCCCCATAACCCTCGTGGTTAAGGGGCTGGAGGGCTTCATAGTGGGCCTACTCGTCCAGAGGCTGCGTAGGACAAGGATATCCCGGCCCCTCGGGATGATCCTCGTAGGCGGCTCCTCACTCATGATCACCCTCATAGGGGTACAGTTCTACGTGGGATCAGCAGAGCTGAGCCTACTCGGCTCCATATACATGGTCGAGTTCTCATACATAGTATGGCCACTGGTATCCCTCCTCCTACTGGGCTGGGGACTCTACCTATACCTTAGGAAGCCTGAGAGGGCGGTCGAGATAGCGGCTATACTAGTCGGCGGGATGGTCATGGTAATAGGCTACTTCACCGCCCAATACACGATACTGGGATATGGGCCAGGAGCATATGTCGAGATGCCCTTCAACATCATGCAGGTATTGATAGGGATGACCCTCGCACTACCGATCTACGAGAGGATCGGGAGGGTTATAGAGACCCCATAGCCCTTGCCCGCAGCCTACGTATGATGCCCGGTATATCTATATCCATTGGGCAGATCTCGTAGCACCTCCCGTCGAGGAGGCATGTGTAGAGAGCGGGCAGGCTCTCATCAAGCCCGAATGTGAAGCTCGAGACTATCGCCCCTATACCGGAGGGATAGGCCTTACCCCCGAACCTACCACCGACGATCTGGTAGGAGGTACATACATACATGCAGGCACCACACTTGATGCATAGCGCGGCCTCCCATGCCTCGGGGTCCTTAATGAGCCTACTCCTCCCCCCATCGACCAGGACTAGGTGTATCTCCCTAGGCCCATACTCGGCATGGGACTTTGCAAAGGTGAATACGTCGTAGTAGCCAGTCACGAGGTATTTGGAGAACCTAGAGGCTGTCAGGCCCACCTTTATCGCGTCCTCCATCGTGGGTACCAGCTTGGCGATATCGGCCACGACTATCAAAGTCCTAGGGGTGTTGAGTACCATCCTAATATTACCCTCGTTATGGACGAGGACGACTGCGGGCTCCTCCACAGAGAGGGAGTTAGCACCGACGATGCCTACATCAGCCTTGAAATACTTCTCCCTTAAGAGGCCTGTGGCATATCTAACCATCCCCTCCACATCGTCGGGGTCGAACTCCACGCCGAACCTCTCCTTCAAGAGCTTGGCCACCCTATGCCTACTATAGTGGATCGAGGGGGTGACGATATGCATAGGCTCGTCCCCAGCCAGCTGGACTATGAACTCGCCGAGATCTGTCTCCCAGACCTCGTTCCCATTCTCCTCTAGGACCGCCCTTAGATCCATCTCCTCAGTGACCATACTCTTACTCTTTACGATCGTCTTCCCACTCCCGACGACGCCGGCTATGTATCTCCTAGCCGCCTCCCTAGTCTCAGCGTAGAAGAAGTTTATCCCCCGCTCCCTACACCTCTTCTCCAGCCTCTTAACCAGGGTATCGATGTTCCTCAGGGACTCCTCCTTAATCCTCCTAACTTCCTCTGCATAGCGGTAGGACTCGGGATGTTCGCTGAGCAGCCTGTATATCCCCTTCTCATAGGCCTCTACAGCCCGCTCCACACCAGTCCTGAACTCCTGGTCAAGTATAGTCTCGTTCAGCTTCCTAACATATCTACTCCACACCATCCCCTACCACCAGGTTCTCATCCAGGAACTCTATCAGGTCCATTACCCGGCCACCGACGCTCTCGAAGCTCACCAGGCATATGGGGCAGGCGACCAGTATCTTATCCCCACCAGCCTCCCTAAGCTCTGCGAGGCGCCTCTTAGCAATCTCCCGGGAGAGGCGTGAATAGTAGGTCTCTATCGGTCCGCCGCAGCACATCGAGAAGCGTCTAGTCCTCAGCGGCTCCCTGAGCTCCACCCCTGAAGACTTTATGATCTCCCTAGGCTCATCGATGATCCTCCTATGCCTAGACTTTGAGTAGTGGCAGGGGTCGTGGTAGGTAACGCTGTACCCAGGGTTCCTGAGCCTAGCCCTACCATCCCGGAGGGCCTCAAGCACAAGGTCGATATAGTTCACCACCTCGAGGTCATAGCCCGGGACATACTCGGGGTAGATATACTTCATCAGCTCATAGACGTGGGGGTCGATCGTGACCAGCCTCTTGACCCCCCTATCCCTAAGGTATTCATATACCCTGGCAGCATACTCCCTAAACTCCCGGTCGAAGCCGAACTCGTAGAGGAGCATACCTGGGTAGGGCTCCTCCCTCAGGCAGCCTACCTTGTAGCCCAGCCTCCTAAGGATGTTGAGGGCCTTCCTAGGCAGGTTATAGACCCTCCCCTCCCCCGGGTCTATGAAGAGCCTATAGACCGGGCCTAGAGACATGAATATCTTGGCCAGCCTAGCCATAAAGTCCCTATCAGGATCCTTCGTAACCATGTCGAGGAAGCGGCCCCTCCTCAGGACTATCTCCATGGTCTGGTAGAGGCAGCCCGTGTATAGGATCGTATCCCCAGGCTCCCCATCACACCATGAGGAGCACCTCCCCAGTGGGAGGCGGAAAATATGCATGGTCTCTACTACGTTGTCCCTGAGGAGGGTCAGGTTTCTAGGGACCTCCATCTCAACCCTTCTCCAACCAATTCTAAACTGTACCCATACTCTCTAAAGAGGCGGGTATATATCTCTGAGTAGGGCCCCCTATAGGCCTCGGGGAGGAACGGGTCGAGAAGCCTTAGCAATTCACAGTCCATCGTACCGAGCACATGTGGCACATACCTCGTCAGGAAGAGGCGGTATGGCCATGGCTCCCTATCCAGTATGTAGAGGGATACCTCCCTAGGCCCATGAGCACCATATACAACCCTCTTCTCAATATCCCCTGTACGGCTCGGGCTGCTTATAGCCCCTATATTCGCCCCCCATATACTTAGTCTCCAGACCTCCCTCGCCACCCTGAACGCGTCTATAAAGCTTCTGAATATACGCTCCCTACCAGCAACCACGACCAGCCTCCTACTATGTGTCGAGAGGGGGACATACCTATATGGATGGACGAGGAACATCGTCCCGGTCTCAAGGGCTATGGAGTCGGCCACTACGATACCTGTGTCTAGGGCATCGACCTCCTCCTTCGAGAGGTCTCTACATAGGGGCTCCCCACTATCCAGCCCGATCTCCAGGAGCTCATGCATAGGCATGTAACGGATATCCCCATCTAGACCCAGCCTCTCCCCGAGGCTGGACCAGTCCTCCAAAACCTCTACACTCACCTTGTTAGAGTGGAAAGCCCCTAGATCCAGCTCCTCCGGGATTTTGGAGAGGATCTTCTCAAGCCTGAGTATAGATGCCTTGATGACCTCGAGTGCACCCAGAACCTTCTCGGGGCTCGGCGGGGTCAAGCTAGACCAGCCCCGCCGCAGCCAGGGACTCCCTATAGGTCTTCTCGATGGCCCTAGCCGCCCTCTCTATACCCAGCCTCTCCCCCTCCTCCAACAGGTTCCACATGTCACCCCTGTAGCCACGGCCTATCCTCGCTGGTACCGTTACATATACAGGCTCATCCATACCCTCGAACTGCCTAGGCCTAGAGTAGGCCAGTATCCTACCTGTGTTGAGTGCCAGGCCCCTAATGATCTCTATGAATGAGCCTGCCGGGCCCCACCTCGTCCCCCCGGTGGCCCTAATTATCTCCACGCTTATCCCCTTGACATACTTCTCAGCCTCCTCCCTATCCACCTCCTCGGGCTTAGCCCCGTCCACCCTCACAGTGCTCCACAGTAGGACAGCCTCCTCGCCATGCTCACCACCGACATAGCCCTCTATACTCGAGACTGGGGCTCCGAGGAGCCTGGAGAGGATGATCCTGAAACGAGATGTCTCCAGGTTCGTCCCCGTACCGATCACCCTGTCATAGTCGCCAACCACCTTCGCCAGTAGCGTAGTCATCGCGTCCACCGGGTTGGTTATGACGAAGTACCATGCATCGGGGTTCCTATCCCTCATCGCCTCCCCTATTTGCCTCATGATCTTGGCGTTCTCACCGGCTAGGTCACGCCTACTCATCCCCGGCTTCCTGGGGAAGCCCGCCGAGACAACGACTATATCAGCATCCTCCACCTGAGAAGCGTCTGGATATGCCCTTACCTCCACATCGAGTCCGTGGCTCGACACACCGTGGAGGACGTCCTCAGCGGTCATCCTGGCTAGGGGCTCGTTAACATCGACTATTGATAGCAGGTCTACATATGGCTCGAAGGCCAGGGTATAGGACAGGGCGCTCCCAACCTTCCCAGACCCCACCACCGCTATATGCATGGCAAATATCACCCGTGACAAGTAGTATGATGGCTATCCCTGTGTTTTAAGGATGGGGTATATAGGATAGGCACGGCTCAGCCCCTCTCCTCGATAGGTATGTATCTAAGCCCAAGCTCGCCGACATACTTTGCACGTGGCCTGATAAGCCTGGGGTCCTCGAGGTACTCCAGTATATGGGCAATCCAGCCGCTCAGCCTCGAGAGGGCGAATATGGCTGGGGAGAAGTCGTCCGGCAGGCCCAGGTATAGGTAGACCAGGCCTGAGAAGAGATCTATGTTGGGGCATATCCTCTTCGTCTTACAGAGCCTCTCCATCCCCACCTCCTCAACCCTGAGGGCTATCCTGAAGAGGCGATCCACCTCTGGCGGGAGGTCGAGGCCCAGCAATATATTTTTAAGTATCCTTGCCCTGGGGTCATATGTCTTATACACCCTGTGGCCAAACCCCATAATCCTCTCCTTCCTAGCCAGCTTAGCCTCGAAATACTCCTCCACCCTATCGGGGCTACCAATCTCCCTAAACATCTTCAAAGCGGCTCCAGCAGCTCCTCCATGGAGAGGGCCCTTCAACGTATTTATGCTGGAGGTCACGGCGGAGTATAGGTCTGAGAGCGTCGATATGGTGACCATCCCAGCGAAGGCACTGGCGTTGAGCCCATGCTCAGCATGTAGTATCAGGATGTCGTCGAAGATCTCCGCGTCCCTGGTGGAAGGCTCGCCACGCACCATGTATATAAAGTTCTCGGCATACCCCAGGTTGGGGTCGGGCTCGACAAGCTTATATCCACGTCTAAGCCTATACCAGCTGGCCAGTATCGAGGGGGTCTTACCAAGGATCTTGACGATCTTCTCGTAGAGATCCTGCCTCTCGAGACTGTTGATCTTCTCGTCCCACAGCCCTATCGTGAGTAGGCTATACTTTAATATGTCTAGCGGGCTGTTCCTCTTCGGGACCTCCCTTAGGATCTTGACGATCCCCTCCTCCAGCTCATAGTTACTCGAGATATCGGCTATCCAGTTGTAGAGCTCCCTCTTCGTGGGCAGCTTACCGAAGATCAGTAGGTAGGATACCTCCTCATAGCTCGACTTCTCCACCAGCTCCTCGAGGTCGTAGCCCCTGTAGTAGACCTTACCATTGACACCGTCGATGTAGGAGATCCTCGTCTCCTTTACATAGACGTTCTCCAGCCCCTTATGTATCACGACGTCTTCGGACATCACCTAAACCCAATAATAGAATCAGGGATCCAGGTATAAACGTTTACCCATCCGTCTAATCCCCTCTTTAAAGCCTTGAGGCAGACATCTAAATGGATTGATCAGTGATGAGGCGCTACAAGGTTACCTTAGTACCTGGAGACGGGACTGGGCCCGAGCTGGTTGAGACGGCCCTCATGGTCCTGGAGAAGGCTGGGGAGCTATTCGGCTTCGAGATAGAGTGGGATAGGCGTGAAGCTGGTATACCCGCCTATGAGAAGTATGGAGACCCACTACCCAAGGATACACTGGAGAGTATTAGGGAGACCGGCGTCCTCTACAAGGGGCCTATAACGACGCCCGTCGGGAGCGGGTATAGATCGGTGAACGTGGCTATAAGGAAGGAGTTTAAGCTATACGCCATAGTCAGGCCTGCGAAGGCTATTCCACGCTTCTCCTCCAAGTTCCCAGACGTGGATCTAGTTGTGATCCGTGAAGGTACTGAGGAGTTCTACGCCGGTATTGAGCACAGGATAAACACTGTGGATAGGGAGAGGATAGCCGCCGAGTCGATAGGGATAGTGACCCGTGAGACGAGTGAGAAGGTCGTTAGATTCGCCTTTGAATACGCCCGGAGGATGGGGAGGAAGAGGGTCTCAGCCGTGCATAAGGCCAACATCCTAAAGGAGAGCCACGGACTGTTCAGGGACGTCTTCTACGAGGTGGCAAAGGAGTATAGCGATATTGAGGCCGACGACTACATGGTGGATAACATGGCCTACCAGCTCGTGGTGAAGCCCCAGAACTACGACGTACTCGTTTGTCCCAATCTGGTGGGGGACATACTATCCGACCTGACCGCTGGCCTCGTGGGTAGCCTAGGCCTCATACCCAGTGGGAACATCGGGGATAAGTATGCGATGTTCGAGCCGATACACGGCAGCGCCCCCAAATATGCCGGGCAGAACAAGGTGAACCCGACGGCACAGATACTGGCTGGGGTCATGATGCTCCAGCACCTAGGCGAGATGGAGGCCGCCAAGAAGATCGAGGAGGCCGTCTTCAAGGTTATCGAGGAGGGTAGGATGGTGACCTACGACATAGCAAGGGTATACGGCGTGGAGCCTGTAGGAACCAGGGAGATGGGACAGGCCATAGTAGAGAAGCTCGTTGAGCTAGCCAGTCAGTAGGCGCCTCCTCTCACCAACCAACTCCTTTATCCTTATAACCCCCTCGAGGACCATCTTGAGATACTCCCTGAGTAGGACTGGGGAGGATGCCTGCCCAGCCCTCTCGACCAGGCTACCCAGGTGTAGGAGGAGCCTCGCTATCCTAGTGTCGAGCCTCTCAAGCTCCTCCTCATCAACCGGGCTACCATCCATCGATCCAACCTCCTCAGCCAACCTGTTCAGGAGGCTGGCTATGATGGTGGCGGTGGAGGATGCCGCCGGATCCTGGGAGGCAAGCCTTAGTAGTGGGGAGGCCGATAGTCCATATAGCCTCTCCGCCAGCCACCTGTTGACCATGCCTAGCCCGCCACTGGAATAGCCCTTGAAGCCCGGTATGTACTGTGCAAGTGGCCTATCCATCCCCATCCATAATATATTTCCTCACCATGTCTATGTATCGCCCAGCAACCCCCTCCTCAACCACTAGGCCTAGGAACCTCCTATCCCCACCAGTCGGGAGGTCCTCCCTGAGGAGCCTCCTTATAAGGGGTCTAAGATCCCTCCTCCCGCTGTAAGCCCCTATGGAGACGTAGCCACCTATGAAGCCGTGGTCATGGACAAGTACATCCCTACCGCCAAACCTCCTAACAAGGCTCTTCACAAGGTCGACGACTACATACATCTCCCCCTCATACCCCAGCTCGACTATGCCATCGGGCTTGGCGTATGTGGCTAGCCCCTCTATATAGCGGTCCACCCGTCTAAGCATCTCCGACGCGGATTCCTCGTCGAAGCCCCTGAGCCTCCTCATCAGGGTCTCCACATTCCTATATAGCCCCATAAGGTCACCGGTATACATCGGGACGTTTAGGAGCCTGACGAGCCTCTTCAGATCGTCGAGCCCCATGTCCATATTCTCAAGGTACTTGGCGAAGATGTCCCAGTACTCGTTGTTCAGAACCCTGTCACCCATGTCGTGATACATGCCTAGTATCGCGTCGATATCGGGCTCCACCCCGAAGTACTCCATAAGGATATAGGTTGTGCTCACCCCCTCCTGGCATACACAGGTGGCCTTCAACCCCCTATAGCTCGGGTGGAGCTTCGAGTCATCAATTATATAGACGTATGAATGGCTGGTGAGCCTGGATATGTCCCTACGCCTCAGATGCATATCCACGACGTAGATATAGTCGTAGTGGGAGAGCCTCTCTATCCACTCCTCCTCGAGCCAGTATACACCCACGTCGGGGAAGAACACCGTGTCCGCATAGCCCGATCTTATAAGCATGGAGGCAGAAGCCTGTCCATCCACGTCCCAGCTAGCCACTACTACCGAGGCCACACCGCCCACCACGTGATTAATAAGCCTACCACCGAATCCTATATGGTGTATGAAGAAGATACTATACCTACTCCTAGCAATAACCCTACTCCTCCCCCCACCAGCGATGGGAGACGTCTTCAAGATAGGTGAGCAGAGGGGGGACTGGACAACCATATCCGACTTCATTATAGAGACCTCACCAGGCCCCGGCGAGGCCTACCTCAAACTATTTGCCGATGGTTATAGGCTGGGAAGCTGGGTAATCAGCTTCGACATAAACCTTGTGGGCCAGCTTGGGGACGAGGTCTATGGCGAGCTAAGACTCGCAGTCCCCGAGCTTGGGGTGGAGCTCGTCTATACAGAGACCCATGTGTATAACGGGTTGGATATGGATAGTATAGCGAATACCCTGAGCCTCTACATCGGGGGCGAGGAGGTCTACAGCGTGTCAGACTCCGCCGTAGAGCCGTTCGACAGCAGGCTCAACATGAGGATGTACCTAGCAGTCCAGAACATCGGGGGCACGGTATACGTCATCCTGAGGGACGACTATGGAGACTATGGAGGGGGTGATGCCCAGATATATTATGAGGCGGAGCTCCCCTACGACGGTAGGGAGGTCACCTTTGTGATAGAGGCGTTGAAGAGGGGTGGCGACGGGAGCTCCATGGAGATCCCCTTCATACTGAACTCGCCGAAGGACTCGATTGTATATGAGGCTCCACAGATAGAGCTCCTAGACTATAGCATCAACGCAGTCTTCTCGATAAGCCTCATGTTCCTAGTCGGAGCCATAGCCTTCAACCTGATCTCGGCAAGGATACGTGAGCTAGAGACGGGTGAAGCAGTCGAGACTGGCGAGGAGACGGGTAGGAAGAAGGAGGGGAGGAAGGGTAGGAGGAGCCAGCGGTGAGGGGTCTAGGCCCCTTCATCACCCCTAGGGAGCCGAGTATAGCCGGGTTTATACTGATATCCCTCCTCCTAGGAATCGTCACGACTAGGCCCGACCCAACAAATGTCCTAGTCGCCTCGGCGATATACCTCCACCTAATATTCACGGTCGACCGTGTGTTCTACGCCAGTAGACTCCTCGATAAATGGGTGATATATAGCATAGCCTCGAACACACTCCTTTTCCTATACACCGCATGGACGGGTGGGCTAGACACGCTGTACTCAGTGGGCTTGGTCACACCTCTACTCGTCATAACTATGATGGGTGTAAGGACGTGGGGGAGGAAGGATCCAATCGTGCTGATCAGTGGAACCCTAATGCTCACCCTCCTGACGCTCCACTCAGCGTCCTACGTGGGCGGTATGACCCTTCTAAGCATCTATACAGCGGGTATCTACAGCATCTACACCGTGACCAGCGTCCTCTACGTCGAGGCAAGGGTTGGGAGGGTAGAACCTACACTGCCACTGGCCATGGCATTGGCTACATACATCCTACTCAGCATAAATCACCCATTAGCGGGTGTCGTGGCCATTGACCCACTGGCCAAGACAGCGGCCAGCTGGATAAGGAGGGACGTGATACCTATTGACCAGATATCATCCCTGGGTAAGAGGGAGACGATACGGCTATTCCTCCATACCCCTCTATTCCCCCTGGCCGGACTCCTCCTTACGTAGCATCCACCTACCTATCCATATGGAGAGCTCGAAGACGAGGATGAAGGGTATAGAGATTAGTAGCATGGAGACGGGGGTGGGGTCGGCGGTTATTATGGCGGCCAGTATAAGGACACCTACATAGATATACCTCTTGATATTGGCGACCATGTCTGGATGTAGAACCCCGAATCGGAAGGCCATAACCATGAAGACAGGTATGGTGAATATGAGGCCTGAGGCCAGGACAGTCAAGACCAGCGTGTTGAAGAATGTCCGTGCATTGATGATCGTGGCCCACCCCAAGAGCTCTACGAATAGGAGGAGGATCCTAAACGTGATGGGCGCTATCACGACGAAGCCATAGATGATGCCGAAGAGGAAGGCGGCGCTGAAGCCAAATACAAAGCGTTTTATGAACCGCTTCTCATGGGGGTATAGGGCTGGCTCCAGGAACATATACATCTCATAGGCGAAGTAGGGGACAACGGCTGCAGTGGCTAGGAGGATACTCGCCTCCACATAGAGCTCGAGGGGGGTTGTTATCTCCGCCGGTATAAGCGTAATGTTCCTGACTCCCGAGGCCTCCTTGATATAGGCCTCGAGCCACTTCATCACGGTCAGGGTGAGAGGCCTATATACGCCGCCCTCCACCATCGCTATCAAGTCCTCTAGGGATGCGGGGGCGCTGAGGAAGACTAGTATAGCGACCAGCCAGGCTATTACAACCCTCCTCAGCCTGGTGAGCAGCTCATATAGATGGTCCCAGAAGGTCAGCTCCTCCTCTTCCCTGCCAACCTCCTCAGTAGTCATCTCCCATCTTTCCCGTTGCTAGACCCTCTCCCCCGCCTCTCCATAGGCGGCTCCACAACCTCACGGGTAGTCCTCCTAACCTCCTCTGCAACGTCCTTTACAGGCTTCTCAACCTCCTCCAAACCCTTCCTAAACTCCTCCTCGAGCTCCCTCCTATACCTGTTTAGCTCGGCGTAGTACTTACCCAGTGTCCTTGCCATCTGGGGGAGCTGGTCCGGCCCCACGAGTATGAGTAGGGCTATGAGTATCAGGATCAGCTCTGTAAAGCCTAGGTTCATCTGCTCCCCCCTTCCACCAGTTAATATTACGGGGGATCCATGTAAATATTTAGCCCCTGGAGGTGCCCAGTATTGAAGCGTCTATGGGCCCCGTGGCGGATGGAGTATATCAAGAAGCCCCGGGAGAAGCGCTGCCTATTCTGCAGAGTGGCCGAGGAGGATAACGATAGGGATAACCTCGTCCTCTACAGGAGCCACCACAGCTACATAATCATGAATAGATATCCCTATAACAATGGACACCTAATGGTGGTCCCCTACCGACACACCCCGACCCCCGAGGAGCTCGACGCAGAGGAGGAGCTGGACATAGCGGAGCTGGTAAAGCTATCACTCAGAATACTTAGGAAGACTATGTATCCACAGGGCTTCAACATAGGGGCGAACATAGGTAGGGCCGCAGGAGCGGGTATTGAGGAGCACTACCACATCCATATAGTCCCGAGGTGGATAGGGGATACCAACTTCATGCCCATACTGGCCGACACCAAGGTGATTGTAGAGTCTCTCTACGATACCTACGACAAGCTTAAGGCGGCTCTTGAGGAGCTGGATAGGGATGGCTAGGGGCTAGACATACATAGCCCCCTCCTCATCCTCCTGCTTCCTCCTCTCCTTAGCCTCCTCAGCATGCTTGGCCAGCTCAGTTTCTAGGAGGGAGATAACCCTGACCATCAAGTCCCTCTGCAGCCCGAAGACGCCTAGGAGGTCCTTCGCCTCAACTATCCCGACCAGCCTACCCATCCTATTTACGATGGGTATACGCCTCACACCCTCCTTGATCATCAGCCCCGCTATATAGTCTAGGGGAGCATCTACACGGGCCATGTATACACGCTCAGTCATGACGTCCCCCACCCTCACCTTCTGGGGATCAAGCTCCCTGGCAACGACCCTGGTCACGATGTCTCGATAGGTGAGTATACCCTTCACACTCCTCTTCTCATCGACCACTATAACCGCTCCACTATCATTCTCATCCATGATCTTGGCTGCCTCTGTCACGCTCTTCTCCGGCGTGATGGTGACTGGGGGCTCCATAACGTCGTAGGCCCTGACACCTAGGACGTTGGACATAAACTCATATATCTTCCTACTAATCTCGTTCAGACCTAGATCCTTACCACCCAGCTGTGCCTCTGACATGGCCAGGAAAATATAGGGCGGCCCCACTTAATAGGTCTATACACTACCCACCCAACACCCCGCTTAGAAGTATCTTGACATGCCTCCTAACCCAGGGGATGGAGAGGCTTAGTAGGAAGTATAGGGCATAGCCCAGGATAAGGTGTAGCAGTAGGACGGGGCCCTCCACAAATATATCCCTGACGAGGAGCTCACCAGTACCCAGGTAGAGGTAGAGCGGGAGCATAGCTAGGGACACCAGTAGGAATAGGACGGGGTTAACAGAGGAGTAGGCTATCCCAAGCCTTGGAGAGAGGAACCTATAGATCAGCACTACCTCCAGAACCAGCTGGACAAGTAGGAGGCCTAGGAGTAGGAGTGGTATCAGTATAGGCATCCCCATGACCAGGAGGAGGTACGACCCGGCGATGGCGGGGGTGATGAAGAGTAGGAAGAAGCGGAGCTCGAGGCTGGATACCCTGTAGAAGAGTCCTTTGGGCACGCCCTCAAACTCGTCTATATCTATCCTGTCCCCGCCGAATGCAAGCCTGATTAGTGAGATCCTAACCACCTCTAGGATGAGTAGTAGGACGGCTAGTGGGACGAGGTATGAATACTCGATATACTCAGGCCTGAAGATGCTGAGTATAGGCCTGTGTAGGTATAGGGAGGATGTGAGGATGGGTGTCAAGATGTAGAGTATGAAGTCGATGTACTCGGTGAACACCCTCTTATCAACACCACCATAGAACTGGCGTGAATATATGACTGCGAAGAACCCCCTGAAGAAGCTCCTCCCCCAGGCAAGTATCTTGAAGACTATCCATAGACTGTTTACAAGGGCCTCCCCGATACGTAGGAAGAAGGCTATGAAGTACTGGATACTAGGCTGGTTAGACCTAGGGAGCAGGATGAACTGGGCGACCGCGAGGCGGAGATTCTTCCATAGAGACTCTATACCCGGTCTCGACGGTACTAGGAGACTAAAGGGTATAGCCCCGCCTACGAGGAGTATCATCATGAGCGTGGAGAGCCCCATACCAACAGCGTCCGCTAGGACTGCGTCAATAGCCGTGAGCCTCCCACCCAGGTAGAGGATCGAGGCGATATAGGCCACTCTGAAGAGGTAGTTCGAGGAGAATACCAGTGAGTAGTACCTGGGGGCGACTATGTTTAGGATCTGTATGAAGCTGTAGAAGTATGTAGTGGCTAGGGAGTCTAGGACCAGGGCGGCTATCCACATAGGGTCTAGAGGCCTTATGAAAAGATGCACCACAGGGAGTGGGATAGATATAAAGGCGAGGATTGACACCGTGGTGAGCCCCCTATATTCACCGATGAGTCTAGGGCCCTCCCTTACATAGCTCCTAGCCCCCCACTGTAGATGCCTAGTCGTTAGGAGAGCCAGTATATTGTAGAGGGTGGACACACCGCCATATACCAGTAGATCCGCCCCCGGCAGAGTCCTAGCAACTATAACCAGGTGGATAAATGTGAGTAAAACGAGTGAGACAGAGAACACCAGGTTGAATATAAGCGGGACCTTTATCCCCCTATCAATTGATTCCAACGCCATCGCTACCCAGCTCTAACGGCCTAGACGGCCCTTGGATTCTCGTAGCCCAGCTCCCCAGCCAGGTAGAGGGCCATGGCGAAGACCAGGTCGCTGAGCCTGTTAAGTATCTTCATGAGTAGATCCCTATGTTCAAGCTCCACCTCCCTAGCCATGGTTATAAACCTCCTCTCACACCTCCGGAGAACAGTCCTCGCAAGGTGGAGATATGCGGCTCCCCCGGGGCCACCTGGGAGGATGAAGTGTTTAAGGGGGTATTTAGAGTAGTAGTGGTCAGTCCTCTCCTCCGCCCAACTAAGGTCGCTCTCCGATACGGATGGCTTCCCAGATACTGTGAACCCGATTCTGAATAGTAGCCTCTGGAGCCTAACTATGTCCCCCCGGAGGTCATCGAAGCCCTCGCTAGGTATGTGTGTTAGGGCGACCCCAAGTATCGAGTTGGCCTCGTCGAGGGTACCTAGGAACTCTATGGCTGGGTGATCCTTAGGTATGTACCTCCCGAATATGAAGCAGAAGGTCTCCCCCCTATCACCCTTTCCCGTATAAAGAGACATCAAGACCACCAACACCATAATAATAGGCTCTGACTAAGAGTTAATAGAGAGTCCTAATGTATAGCCGGGGAAATACCAAACCATACCATTCCTTATAAGACTTATCACAGTGTTATAGTTGATGAGGATGAGTGGGGGAACCAGAACCCTAAAGATACTTACCCTCACATATGCAGGGATGATATTCCTAGCCATAGCCTGGGGAGGCTATGTAAGAGCATATGGAGCGGGTATGGGCTGTGGCCCCGACTGGCCACTCTGTAATGGATACCTAATCCCTCCAGACCTCTTCACAGATATGAGGGTATTCCTAGAGTATTTCCACAGGATAATAGCCTTCCTAACCGGCTGGGTCGCCCTTGGAGCCACTATTTACATTCTAGCCAGATATAGGCATGACAAGCCACTACTGCTGGCACTGATAGCAGTGGACACACTCCTCCTCATACAGATAACCATAGGGATGTACGTAGTGGCCACCCATCTAGACCCCTTCCTATCAGCTACACACCTGGCCGTTGCATCGGCCACCTTCGCCGCCTCGGTCGTGCTGGCCACACTATCAATGAGGAGGTAGTCTATGGGGAGTGGGGATGCCGACACTAGCAGATATTATACGGCTGGGTAAGCCGAGGATAACCTGGCTACTCGTCTACACAGCTATAGCCACCTATATCTATGCGGCTGAGACCCTCGACCCACTATATATAGCCCTCTTCCTCATAGCAGGCGTGCTGACCGTCTTCGGATCCAACGCCCTGAACAGCTATATCGATAGGGACATAGACAGGCTCATGAGGAGGACGAGCCTTAGACCAATACCACAAGGGGCCATCATGCCTGGACAGGCGATAATCCTCGGGATTACATGGCTAATACTCGGGACAGGGCTCTTCCTATGGATCTTCAACCCATGGGCCGCCCTCGCAGCCCTGATAGGTGGGCTCTACTACGTGGTGATATACACCGTCATCCTCAAGAAGAGGACGATATGGAACACCGTGATAGGTGGCTGGGCAGGCTCTATGCCCACTATAACAGGCTGGCTAGCCGCTGGGAAGCCACTATCCATCGAGCCGATAATACTAGCCCTCATAGTATTCCTCTGGACACCCGGCCACTTCTGGAGCCTGGCCTACAGGGTTAGAGAGGAGTACAGCAGGGTGGGCCTCCCCATGCTACCATCGGTAAAGGATCCCGTGTATACAAAGAGGATGATAATACTGTTCTACCTACTCACAGCAGCGGCAATAGTAGTGTCAACGATGTACATAACCGCCTATCCATACCAAGTAACTGCATATGTATCGACGGCCCTATTGGTCTACGCATCCTACATCATCTATAGGAGGCTGGATGAGGAGACTGCGTGGAGGAGCTTTAAGATATCAAGTCCGACATTAGCCCTTCTCTACACAGGATTGATAATCTCTAGGCTCCTCTAGACCCCCTCCTTGAATGGATCAACGTACTCAAGCCCACCTATCCTGGGCATATCCCCGATATTCTCTGTATAGACCTTTGTACACCCAGCGTTGAGGTAGGTGTAGGCTAGGAGGGCGTCCCAGAACCTACGGTGCCTAAGGGATAGGCGGATCTCAACCTCCCCATAGACCGGCTTAGAGACTGGGATCCGTAGGATACGGTCGATCAGCTCTAGACCCGTCTCCAAAGCCTCTCCCCCAGCCTTCCTATGCAGGGTATATGCAAGCTCACCCAAGACCTGTAGGGATACTGAGTACCTACCCGGATGCTCAAGAATATCCCTAACTATCCTAACCGCCACCCTATGCTTCTCCACATCACTATTATCCAGGGAGTAGAAGAGTATGTTCGTATCTATCCCTATCAAGACCTCTCACCATAGATCTCGTCCCTAGAAAGTGGGCCTCCCAGCCTATAGCCCCTCTCAAGCCTCCTAAGAAGGTCGTCAGTAGAGCCCTCAAGCCCACTCCTGATAAACTCCTCCAGAGCCTTCTTTATAGAGCCCTTTCCACCCCCATATCTCCTCCTAGCATACTCCTTAAGCCTCTCATAGAGCTCCTCATCAATACTCACAGTCACGACCCGAGTCCTACTCATTGCGAAATATTTAAATGTATTAGAAGTATTTAAATATCACTCCTAGACATACACCACCTCTCTATCTATGGTGGCTATACCCCACCATTGAGGCGATGTCTTTGAAGCCCTTCCTCTCCATATGATGCTCGATACCCTTGAGGATATCCCCTATAGCCTCCACTTTCCGGTTGAAGAGGTATGAGCCTATACCCACTGCGGATGCCCCGGCGTAGAGCATCGCTACCGCCTCGCGCCAGCTCGTCACACCGCCAGTCCCGATGATCGGGACTCTATACTCGCCGTAGATCTCGTGGACCATCCTGAGGGCTATTGGGTGTATCGCGGGGCCGCTTAGCCCGCCATATACATTGCTTAGTATGGGCCATCCACTCTCGATATCTATGGCCAACCCCCTCACAGTATTCATGACTGTGAAGCCCTCCACCCCCTTGTCCAGGCTCCTAGCCACAAGCTCCAGGTACGTGTCGGTGAGGCCCAGCTTGACATATACAGGCCTACCTAGGGAGACCACCTCCTCGATGATCTCTAGGGAGTAGCCCACATCCTCAACGATATCCATCCCCATCCCCTTCACATGGGGGCAGCTGAGGTTCAGCTCTACAGCGTCGACATTATTCTCTACACCGATCTCTGCACAGCGGCGGAAGTCATCCGGAGTAGCCCCCGCAATACTGAGTATGACCACGGCGTCCTCCGGGAGTAGTGATAATAGCCTGGGAAGATACTCTATCCCAGGGTTTGCCAGGCCGACCGCGTTCAAATAGCCATAGCCGAGATCCACGACTATAGGTGGGTCGTAGCCCTTACGGGGCCTCGGGGTCAGGCTCTTCGTGGTCACAGCTCCAAAACCTGCTTCCCAGGCTCTTCTCAATAGGCTCTCATCACTACCTATGAAGCCAGAGGCAAGTACCAACGGGTTCCTCAGCGATAGACTACCCAGCCTCGTGGATAGATCCCTAGCCACCTGGATACCCCCTCCTAATCAGCTCATCAGCCCTAAACACGGGGCCGTCTAGACAGACTAGGAGCCCAGTCCCCTCTATCACGCATGAGCCGCAGACACCCACTCCACACTTGACTACCCTCTCCATAGAGACTTCACAGGGAATACCATCTCTACACAGCCTGAGAACCGCCCTATTCATCGGCTCTGGGCCACAGGCATATATACCTGTGAAGCCCCCTAGGTTCTCCTCTACATACTGTGTGGGGAACCCCTTATGACCCATCGACCCATCCTCTGTGTAGAGTATGGCTTCCCACCCCAGCTCTAGAGCCTCCCCTATGAAGAGCTCCATATCCCCTGTTGGCTGCCCCTCGACATATACACCCTCAACACCCATCTCTGCAAGCTTCTTAGCAAGCAGTATGAGGGGGGCAGCACCTACACCCCCTCCAACCAATAGGGGCCTACCACTCCTCAGTGTGAATCCCCTCCCATAGGGCCCCCGGATATAGAGCCTATCCCCAGCCTCCATCCCAACCAGCCTCCTAGTGGTCCTCCCCACAGCCTTAACCGTGATCCTGAGGGGGTCATCGTCGGATGGGGCCATGGGCACCTCCTCCAGCCCGGGTAGCCAGACCATCACGAACTGGCCAGGAATGGTTTCTAGGGATATGTCTAGGTATAGGTTGGCCACATCCCCCCTCCGGTCGACCCTAGTCACGACGGCCTCTTGGTAAAGACTATCTTTACAGCAGCCTCCTAACATTCTCTCCATACCCCTTCACACCCACTATCTCGCCGTCTAGGTATACAGGCTCACCCCTCACGAATGTGGCTACAACTGCCCCCCTAACCTCCATATCCTTGAAGGGGCTATGCCTAGCCTTTGAGAAGAACTTGGATGGGTCGATACGATACTCCCTGTTTAGATCCACCACGACTAGGCTCCCATACCTACCCTCCCTGATCGCTCCATACCTATCTATAAGACCGAACCTCTCCGCAGGTCTATAGGAGTAGAGCCTCACGATATCGCTGACTGATATGAAGCCCCTATACCGTAGGGTGGATAGTATTGGGAAGGCGGTCTCCAGCCCCGGGAACCCATTCGCCCCATCCATCTTCTCCTCCCATGTATGGGGGGCATGATCAGTAGCCACCATGTCTACCCTGCCGTATACAAGGTCTCTCAGGAGGCACTCAACACATTCCCGGCTCCTGAGGGGAGGCCTCACATTCCCATATGGCGGTGGGAGATCCTCACTACTAAGCATTATGTGATGGGGAGTCACGTCTATAGTCGCCCTAGGATTAAGCTCCCTGACCTCATCAACCACGCTACAACACGTTACATGGGTTATATGGGTCTGTACACCTATCTGGCTAGTGTATTCCGCTACATACCTCGTCCAATCCACCTCAAGCGATAGGTCTTTCCTGCCCTCCCTATATCCCCTAGGCTCCTCCGCATGGAATATCGTGGGGATACCCTTGGCATAGTTGTAGATAAGTACGTCGCTCATATGGTCTAGGCTATTCTCTGCGAAGTCGTCTGGATATACCTTCATGGCTACAGCCCTCTCCTCATAGCCGAACAGGTCGTCCAGATCCCTCGGGACGCCGTATATGATGCCATAGTCGACATACGCCTTGGAATTCGCTACGTCATCCCTCCACTCCAGAGCCGCTAGGGTATTGTTCCTAGGCCTCGTGTTGGGCATGTCGAACACTACCGTGACGCCGCCGGCCGCAGCAGCCATCGTCCCGGTTGAGAAGTCCTCCTTATAACTCTCCTCAAAGTCCCTCATATGGGTATGGATGTCTATGAAGCCGGGGAGTATTAGGTGTCCACACCTCATATAGTCGTGGTCAACCTTCTCACCATGTCCCAGGGTCTTCGATATCCCGGTTATGACCCCGTCCTCAACCTTGATATACGCCTCTACGACGCCACCCTCTATGAATGCCTTGCCGTATATGATCATGTCTCAAAGAAATGTTTGATCACGTCTTCATAATCAGTGTATCGCTCACAGTATATGCATCTAAGCCTAAGTGGGGATGGCCTAACAACCTCTAGCCTAGGCGTGATATGCTCCCTTGGGCTGTTGGATATGCATCTAGGGTTTGAGCACCTAACGACGCCTACGACCTCATCGGGTAGGCGGACCTTAAACTTCTCCACTACCCTATACCCCTCTACATAGTTGACCGTGGCTTCGGGGGCTACGAGAGCTATCTTGTTTAGGGTCTCACCCCTAATATGAATCCCCTCAACCTTGATTATGTCCTTCCTACCCAGCTTCCTACTATCCGTGTTCACGATCACGGCCAGCCTATTCCTAGGCTCCTGGTGGAGGCCTAGTAGGCGGAGGACGATGAATGCCCTCCCAGGTGGTATATGGTCTATCACGGTACCCATCCTAATCTTCCTAACCAGGATACCATTCTCCACATCCATCTCTATACACCCATGACGAGCTTGAGCAGAGCCATACGGATATAGACCCCATACCTAGCCTGGAGGAAATACTTCGCATAGGGGGTGTCATCGACCTCGACAGCTATCTCATCGACCCTGGGGAGGGGGTGGAGAATAATTAGATCCTCCTTAGCCCCACTCAACGCCTCGAGGTCTACCCGGTAGCTGCCCCGAACCCTCTCATACTCGAGGGGGTCTGGGAAACGCTCCTTCTGAATCCTGGTCACATACAGTACATCCAGCTCCGGCACCACGTCCCTCAAGCTACTCGTCTCTAAATACTCGACACCTCTAGAGTCTAGGTAGTCCCGAACCTCACTCTTGAGGCGGAGCTCCTCAGGGCTTATCAGGACTATCCTCCCCGGCTTGTAGAGGGTGAGTCCCAGTATGAAGGAGGCCGCCGCCCTCCCATACTTCAGGTCTCCCAAAACGCCTATGGTTAGGCCGTCGACCCCACCCTTGAGCCTATTTATCGTGTATAGGTCGATCATCGCCTGTGTAGGATGGTTATGTGCACCGTCACCCGCATTTATGACCGGGGATTCCGCCACCTCGGCGGCGTAGTATGCAGCACCCTCCCTCTTATCCCTGATAACTAGGAGGTCTGCATAGGAGTCGAACATACGTATGGTATCGGCTAGGGACTCGCCCTTGGCTATCGAGGTAGCCTCCGCCATGCTAAGCGGGAGTACTGAGCCGCCCAGCCTATTCACGGCTGAGTAGAAGCTGTACATAGTCCTTGTACTAGGCTCTAGGAAGATGAGGGCTACAGACCTCCCAGATAGGTCCGGGGCCCTATAGTCAGACTCGACGAGCTGATCAGTCAGGCTGAAGAGCCGGTCGAGATCATCCCTCCGGAAGTCTAGGATGTTTATTACGTCTCGGCCCCGCCAGGTCATCTCTGCGAAGCTATATAGTTCATTACCCTTGAATACGTCTCCTCATCTATGTATCCAGCCCTGTAGAGAACCTCGAATATCTTGGAGACCGTGTATACAGCGTGGAGCCTGACACCCACCTCGGCCAGCTTCTCACTAGCACCCTGCTCACGGTCTATAAAGACTATTGCGTCGCTCACCTCTGCACCCTCCTCCCTAAGCTTCTCCACAGCATGTAGGATGCTCTTACCAGTTGTGGAGACGTCTTCCAGTACGAGGACCCTCCAGCCCCTCTGGAGCCTCCCCTCTACAAACTTCTTGGTTGCATACTCCTTGGCACTCTTCCTCACATATACCATTGGGACATCCATTGTATAGGCAAGTATACCGGCTATCGGTATCGAGCCCACCTCGATACCGGCTACAGCGTCGAACTTGCAGCAGTGGAATGCCTCATACCTATATAGCGAGGCGACCTTACGGAGGATGCTCGGCACGGATAGGGCCATCCTCAGATCGATGTAATATGGGCTCTTCATACCGGATGAGAGTGTGTATTCACCGAAGAGGATGAAGCCGTTTTTATATAGGTCGTGGATAAGCTCCTCCCATAGGACATCTACCGCCATGTCAAGACACCGTGGAGCCTCTTCACCTCTGAAATAGGGTCGTCGGCCATATAAATCCGCCTACCCACGATCTCAGCATCGGCGCCATGCTCAATAGCCACCCTGGGCCTCGCTCCCTGCGCACCTACGCCCGGGGCTATTATAACCCTGTCACCAACGATCCCCCTATACATCTTGATCAGGATCGGGTAGGTGGCTGGTAGGACGTAGCCCTCCAGCCCGATCTCGAGGCTCCGCATCACCATGTCTGCGGAGACCCTGTTTAGATACTCCATCCCACCCCTATGGGACATTGCTGCCACGAGTATCGGCGATATCCCCAGGTCGGAGGCATACTCAACAGCCTCTACTAGGCCATCCTCAAACCCTATGAAGCCATGCATGATAACAGCGTCGAACCCGGCCTCATACACCTGCTCGATAGACTGTCTAGCCACGTATCCTATATCGGCCAGCTTTAGATCCACTATCCATAGGACATCGTTTACAGAGTCTATCCACTTCGAGATGGTTTGTAGGCCGTATGAAAGTATTGTCGGGACACCGATCTTCACCCCGAGCAGGTCTTTAGAGACGGAGTTCAAGAGGTTCTCAATGGCTAATGCTTCGTACATGTTTGTAGTAACGTCCAGAGCCATTATCAGCCTACTGTTATGCCTCTTACCATAGAGCTCTAGGAGCTGCCGTAGCATCATACCCCATCATCCCAACCTATAAACACTGGCCAGACATATTTCACTTTGACCCTAGATGAGGATCACCCCTGGACCTCTTCTCATGCTATGGAGATATACTGGGCTATTAGCCGCTATAACCGCCTGGATCTTCATATCCACCTCGATAGCAGTCAACCCCTGGTTCGACCCATGGAGGGACGCCCTGAGCGACCTCGGGGTTGAGGAGGCTAATATGCCTTGGATATACAACTATGGGCTCATCGTGACCGGCCTCATAATCATGCTCTACTCGGGATACCTCGTATACAGATCGAAGGGTAAGCTAGAGACCGTGGGAGGTGGATACGTATTCATAGGGGGGATATTCCTAGCCCTTATAGGCGTCTTCCCCGGAGGGACCAGGCCACACATATTCGTCTCGACATACTTCTTCGTACAGATGGGCCTCGCAATACTGGCCATGGGGCTTGGTACATGGGGTAGGGAGAGGCTCTACAGCAGGATATGTATAGCTATATTCCTCCTGATGCTCCTAGGAACATTTATCGACTGGCCATCCGCAGCCCTGATAGAGATCTATGAAACGATCCTCCTAGACCTATGGGTATTGGCAAGGACATTTATCTATAGGGACTTGCCGACGGAGTCGTACCACTCCACGTACTCCAACGCCTTCTCATAGAGCGGGCTATCCTCCAAGTCGTATTCCAGCCACTTCCCAAGGTTTACTCTAAGCTCCCCAAGAATCTCGCCGATCCTCCCACCTATCTTCTCCAAGTCCTCATCACTGAGTCGCTCGAAGCTCATCTTGGCTACATGGGACTCTATGAAGGGTAGGAACTCACCCCTAGCCACCATCACTGTCTTCAGGCCCTCGCTGGATAGGTAGAGTGAGTACTGCTCCTTATCCACAAGGTGGATCATGTTGTCAATTCCTGGTGGGACGAGGCTGGATAGGATCATCAACAGCCTCCTCACAGCCTCAAGGTCGCCCCCACGTATACTCTTGACTAGGCGCTCGATCTCCCCTATCATACCATCCCTACCTAATAATTGGCTCGCCAATCTAAGCCCGAGGTGTTTATTGTTTATCCTATCGGGGATCTGTATATACCTAGTTACTGATCAGGGGCTCGAAACTACTCCTCGAGGAGCTTCACAAGCTTATCAATCTTCCCCCTCCACATGGAGAGGACCTCTTCAGCCTCCTCTGGCCCCACCTCATGCCTAGGCCCGAAGATCCCCTGGAACCCTTCGATCCAGCGTGGAATCACATGGATATGGAAGTGGAATATCTCCTGCCCAGCTGGGCGCCCACTATTCGTGACTATGTTCACCCCCGTAGCCCTCAACTCGTTCCTATATACCTTGGCCAGGGCTGTGGCCAGTCTCCAGAGCTTATCGGCTAGTGACATGGGGACGTCCTCAACGCCCTGGTAGTGCTTCCTAGGTATGATTAGGAGGTGTCCCTTGGAGACTGGATACTTGTCGAGTATCACCAGGGCGTCATCATCACTATATACCTGCCAAGACGGTATCTCACCACTGGCTATTGCGCAGAATATGCATGCCATGATAGATAGTATCCCGGCCAGAGTCATATTAATTGGGGTGGGGAGTTGGCGAGGATATTCCATACCTATGGCGGAGACCCCCTAACAAACCTGGCTATGGAGGAGGCAATCCTAGGGCTGGCCATAGAGACTGGCGAGACGCTTTACAGGGTATGGATAAACAGGCCATCAGTAATTATCGGCGTCTCTACAGACCCCGCCCTAGAGGTGGATCTAGGCCTCGCCAGGAGGAATGGCATACCAGTCCTTAGGAGGTTCTCAGGTGGAGGCGCTGTGTACCACGACATGGGTAATATAAACATTAGTATCTACTGGCCCCGGCGAGTAATGGACATAGCCTGGATATACAGTGAGGGCACCGGGCTTATACGTAGGATACTATCGAGCCTAGGCCTTGAGAGCCACGTGGAGAACATGAGTGACGTTGTGGTCAAGGGCTACAAGGTCTCCGGGAGCTCCGCCTGGATAGGTAGGGCGACACTCTTCCACGCCACCCTACTGGTAGCGTCCGATATAGACCTGCTGAGACGGATAACTAGGCCGAGGTGGGACCTGGTGGAGAGTGGTAGGGTGACCCCCGCCAAGTATAACCCGGCGAACCTCTCCAGCTTCATAGAGGTGGATGTAGACAGGGCGATAGAGACCATCATCGACGTCATTGGAGGAGTGAAGGATAGGCTGCCAGGCAGGGTATGGAGAGAGGTATCGAGGGTGAGGGAGAGGTATAAAGGGGAGGGGGTCATCATCCAGGGGGAGGTGGATACCGAGCCCCCACTACTTCTTCTTTAGGACTGAGTGTATAGGCCTACCCAGTATATGCTCAGCCGCCTCCCTAAGCGCCTCCGAGACTGTTGGGTGGGGATGTATCGTCAACGCCAGGTCCTCCAGCGATGCAGAGGTCTCTAGGAGGTATGTAGCCTCGCCAGCCAGTTCAGAGGCGTGGGGAGCCGCTATATGGATACCCAGTATCTCCTCACCACTATAGACTATCTTGACTATACCGTCTGCCCCACCCTCGATGAAGGCCTTGGCCACACCACCTATCGGGTATACCTCTGCCTCCGCATCCAAGCCCTTCTCCCTCGCCTCCTCCAGGGTGAGGCCGACCGATACTATCTCGGGATCAGTATAGACGACGGCCGGGACATATCTCTGCACATAGTATGCATCACCACCAGCGGCGTTCTCACCAGCCACAACGGCCTGGGCGAAGGCTTTATGGGCCAGCATAGGCTGACCAGCCACGTCGCCAGATGCATATATACCCTCCAGGCTCGTAGCCATCCTATCATCAACCTTAACGAAGCCCCTCTCATCAAGCTCCACACCCAGCTCCCGGGCAAAGCCACTATTAGGTTTTCTACCAACAGCCACCAACACCTTCTCCACACTTATCTCCTCACCATTGGAGAGCGGTACCCTGAGGTGTCCATCCCCCCGCCGGGGCTCACCCGCCCTCACACCTGTATAGATCTTCACACCCCTCTCCCGGAGCTTTTTATCCACCACCCTGGCCAGATCGGGATCCATCTGGGGGAGGATCCTGTCTAGGAGCTCGACTATGTATACCTCGCTCCCAAGGGCTGAGAAGACGGTTGCATACTCCACACCTATGTATCCACCACCGATTATCAGGATGCTCCCCGGGGGCTCCTCCAGGCCGAGCACCGTCCTATTGTTATGGATATACTGGCCGTCGACCTCGTATCCAGGTATGTCTACAGGCTCTGAGCCAGTCGCTATCACTATCGAGCCCGCCTCCACCTCCTCACCGTTAACCAGGAGCCTCTTCCCATTCTTAGGCCTGGCCTCCCCCCTAAGCATCTCAACTCCATAGCTCCTGAGGAGGTATTCAACACCCCTGGAAGACCTTGTATAGACCCTCCTAACCCACCTGGCCAGCTCTCCATAGTCCACCTCGGCGCCGCCCTTGATGAAGGGGTAGCTCCTCATCTCCTCTATGATCTTGGCAGCCTTTAGAAGGGCCTTGGTAGGTATACATCCATAGTTTGTACACTCCCCTCCAAACCTATCCCTCTCTATGATGGCCACTTTGGCACCCATCTGGGCAGCCCTAATAGCCGCTGGGTAGCCGCCGGGCCCACCCCCAACAACTACTACGTCGAACCTCATGTTCCACATCCCCTACTCGAGGAGTAGTAGCTCCGGGTTCTCAAGTATCTCCTTAAGCCTCATGAGGAAGCGTGTCACGTATGCCCCCTCGAGGATCCTATGGTCGAAGCTTATCGAGATATACATGTATTTCCTGTTTACCAGCTGGCCATCTACCAGGGCCGGCCTCTCGAAGGTCCTATGTACACCGAGTATAGCCACCTCGGGAGGGTTTATAACAGCCATCCCAGCTATCGAGCCTATCGCCCCTATATTGGTTATCGAGAATGTTCCGTCCTGGACCTCCTCCAGCGAGAGCTCCATCTTCCTAGCCTTATCGGCGAGCATCCTAATCTCCCTGGCCAGCTCGAGGATAGACTTCTTATCCGCGTCCTTGATGTTTGGCACTACGAGGCCCTCTGGACTGTCAACCGCTATCCCGATGTTGTAATACTTCTTCACAATGATCTCCATCCTCTCCTCATCTATCGATGCGTTCAGGAGGGGATACTCCTTCAGAGCCATAGTAACCGCCTTTACTATGAATGGTGTTATCGTGAGCTTCACCCCCTTCTCAGCCGCGTAGCCCTTAAGCCTCTCCCTCAGCTCCCAGAGCCTGGTCACGTCAACCTCCTCTATAAGGTAGGCGTGGGGGATCGTCTGCTTAGCCTTCGTCATCGTGGTGTACATGAACCTCCTTATGCCATGTATACGTATCCTCTCCACAGGCTTCTCAACCTGCTCCGTAGGCTTCGCAACGGCTTCCACGGGCTTGACGACCTCCTCCCTAGCCGCTGCCTCGACATCCCTCCTCGTGACTATACCCCTAGGCCCGGTCGGCCTGACCCTAGAGAGGTCTACACCCAGCCTCTTAGCAAGGAGCCTCACGCCTGGCGGGGCTCTTACTCTAGTTTCCTCCCTAGGCATCTCCACCTCTACAGGCTGCTCCTGGGTAGTGGTCTCTCCAGTCTCTCCACCAGCCTCAACAGCCACCTCCTCACCATCGACTGGCTTCCCAGCCACCTCTATCTCGACCAGGGGACTCCCCACCGGGACGACATCACCCTCCTTCGCCAGTATCTTGACGATCCTCCCGTCGTAGGGGGATGGTATCTCTACCTTCGCCTTGGCTGTCAAGACCTCCACAATCGGCTGGAACTGCCTAACCTCATCCCCCTCCTTGACCAGCCACCTGATTATCTCTCCCTCCGCCACACCCTCACCAATATCCGGTAGTTTGAATGTAACCCTCGACATCACGACCACCTCAATACTCTAGGACCTTCTTCACAGCCAGGTAGAGCCTGGCTATGTTGGGCATATAGAGCTTCTCATGGGCCAGTGGGAACGGCGTGTCGTATCCGGTGACCCTTATGATTGGGCCGTAGAGGAGCTCTGGGTGATGCTCAGCTATGAAGGCCGCTATCTCTGCCCCCAGCCCCAGTGTCTTCGGGGCCTCGTGGACGACTATCAGCCTACCAGTCTTCTCCAGGCTCTCGATGATCATGTCCTTGTCGAAGGGGAAGAGTGTCCTGAGATCGATGACCTCTATCTCAGCCCCCAGCCTCTCCTTTATGAGGCCGGCGGCCGACTTCACCATGTGTACCATGGCTCCCCAGGTTACGACGGTTACGTCTCCACCCTCCAACACCTTCTTAGCCCTCCCAAGCTCTATGGTGTAGTCCTCCTCCGGCACCTCCTCCTTAACAGTCCGGTATATAGACTTGGGCTCTAGGAAGATGACGGGGTCATCTACCCTGATACTAGTCTTCAGGAGCCCCTTGGCGTCGTACGGCCCGCTCGGCATAACCGTGTATAGACCGGCTGTATGTATGAAGTAGGACTCGGGGCTCTGGCTATGATGCATACCACCCTTGATGCCGCCGCAGCAGGGGCTCCTAATCACCAGTGGGACGTTATACATCCCGCCAGTCCTAAACCTTATCTTCGCTGCGTTACTCACGATCTGGTCGAAGGCCTCATACACAAAGTCTATGAACTGGATCTCAGCCACTGGTCTAAGCCCGTTGAGCGCCATCCCAATAGCGAAGCCCACTATACCAAGCTCGGTTAGAGGGGTGTCTATAACCCTCTCCTCACCGAAGATGTCTATCAAGCCCTCCGTTACGAGGAATACACCGCCCCTCCTACCTACATCCTCGCCTAGGACGACGACGGAGTCGTCCCTCTCCATCTCCTCACGGAGGGCCGTGTTGAGGGCCTGGACCATATTCATTACGGGCATCCTACTCCACCTCCAGGCCTAGCTCCTTCATTATCCTGAGACTCTCGTAGAACTCCTCCTTCTCCAGCTCCAAGACCCATACCCTGTCTCCATACACATTTTCGAAGAAGACGTCCTCGGGGAGCGGGGGCTTCTCCAACGCCTCACGGGCGGCCTTCTCCACATGGTCATAATACATCTTATAGATCTCGTCATACTCACCCTCCCTCAGGTATCCATGCTCCTCCATATACTTCCTCAGCCTCCTGAGGGGCTCATACCTCTCCATCCTCCTAACCTCCTCCTCACTCCTATACCTCGTGGGATCGTCAGCCGTGGTGTGGCTCCCAAGCCTATACGTCACCATCTCTATGAAGAAGGGCTCCCCCCTACGGGCCTGGGTAATCGCGTCTATAGCTGTCTTATACATAGCCACCACATCGTTACCATCGACACGGATAGCGTCGACCCCGTACGAGAGGGCCCTGAAGGCGATTGTCGGGGCCCTAGTCTGCCTCCTAAGCGGTACCGAGATCGCCCACTGATTATTCTCACATACGAAGACGGTTGGTGTCTTGAAGACACCTGCAAAGTTTAGGCCGGCGTGGAAGTCTCCGCGGGATGTGGCCCCATCCCCAAACATGACCATCGTGATGGTGTCCAGCCCCCTATACTTCATTGCATAGGCAGCCCCCACAGCGTGGGGGATCTGGTTACCCACGGGGACGGGTGTAGGGATCATGTTATACTTCCTATGCCCATATATCGCGAAGTCACTACCTCTGAGGGGGTCATCCCTGTTATAAAGAGCCCTGTCTAGGATCTCCTCCTCAGACATCCCCCTCACGAGGTATACGCCTAGGTCTCGGTAGCTGGGGAAGACCCAGTCCTCAGGCCTCAACGGGTATACAGCCCCAACGATAGCCTCCTGCCCCTTGTTCGGGGCGTGTATAGCCACCTTACCCATCCTCTGGAGCCTGAGGAGCCACTCATCGAGGACACGAGCCCTAATCATGTAGTGTAGGAGATCCCTAAGAACCTCCTCCCCAATATCAGGGAACTCGCCTACAACCCTACCCTCCTCATCAATAACCCTGTATAGGCCTGTCGCTTTCTCAAGTTTCTCAGGATCGATATCGACCCTACCCAGGAGAGACATTGCAGTAGATAAATACTTCGCCTCTCGATATAAGTCAGGATTTGATAAAAAAGAAGGGTGTTATTCCAAGTCGCTAGATCCTATCCTACTCCTCAACAACAATTTTGAATATCATGCCCTGATCCGCATGCGTCTTTCCAGCCTGTCCGGTCCCCTCAACCTCAAAACAAACCACGTAATATGTCCCTGGCTTCTCAAACATTATTGTTAGTTCTGTGGACTCCCCAGGCTCAAGAACCGCTTCGCCAAGCATACCGGCAGCACCCGCCTCTGAAGCCTCCTCTCGGTGTGCGAACTCTTTCTCAAATGTTTCTATCAATTCCTCTCCCTCAAGACCCTGATCCATCAGCTCCTGGAACAGTTCCTGGGCCCTCATAAACATAATGTTTTTCATGTCTTCTGACACAACCATGAACTCGTGCGTAAATCCGCCTCTGTTAGTTATTTTGAAGGTCACACTCTCGCCAGCCTTTACCCTCAGCGGCTCCTCGACATCTTTGAAGATGAAGATGAAGTCTCCCAGTTCAACTTCAACTGTTCTCCCTTCCTGCGGCATCATTCCTATGAGGATTATCGCGACAGCTAGTACTCCCACTACCACTCCTGCTATTACCTTAGCGTTCACAGCTTAGTCACCCCCTTAAGTAACTTCTTCATCGATTAATAATCCTATATACTTATAATTTAAGTTGTTACCCAGATTGGCCTGTCAATAGTCAGGTTCTTATATTGCTAACTTGATAAGTGGAAAGGCGGTTCAGAGTCGCTTCATCTCTTCATCCAGTGTCCAGCAGCCACCGCCTCATCATCACCACTAGATTCTATAGAGCCCTTCCAAAATAATTCAGCGGCCTACCAGGTAGAATATAGCGTCGGCTGGGCCATGAATCCTAAGGATCCCCTGGCCCGGAAGTATCCACATCCTCACAGGCTGGCTCCATGGGAGGTGGTTCTCAAGTACCGCCTCTGCCACGATATAGATGCCATAGTTAGTCATGTCGAGGATCCTGACGCGTACCAGCTTGTATGGGACATCCCTATCCCCGAAGAGGAAGCGTATCATACTCCCAGAGTCGGCGAATAGGAGGATGACCCCACTATCACCCATAACCGTCATAACAGCTGGTATATGGTCTAGCATGCCGTAGGCCTTGATCGCAAGTATGGGTAGGTAGAGGATGATCTTGTCATACCAGCTCGGTAGGGTGGTCAATATCCCGAAGTCGAGCCTATAGCTCCACGACCCGCTAAAGTATGAAGTGGATATCGTGAATACCAGGTCCTGGATGAAGGGGTCAGCAGGGTCGAATATATAGTCGAAGGTGAAGTATGAGTTCCCATCACCACCTGTAAAGGCTGAGCCGACGTATACACCGTCCTCCCAGTAGTCGATCCTGAGCCCTGAGACCGGCAGACCCGTATAGCTGCTCAGAACCTGGACGTTCAACGTCCATATACTCCTAGGGCTACCCAGGCTACCATACGGATTATAAACCGTCTCGTAGAGGACGCCACTACCCATCGAGGCGTCGAACCGATCAATCAAGCTATAGGATATGTTGAAGAATACGCTGGGCGAGCCGTCGTAGAAGGGATACTCCACAATAGAGAAGGAGTATGGATAGCTCGAAAGCCTCTCATCAAACCACCACATAGTCTCGAGATCGATACGGGGTGTTGTTGGGTCATAATTTATGAGGAATAGGTAGAGACCCTCCAGAACCGAGGATGTGTTTGTATCGACGATCCTTATGGAGGCCTCATCAAGTGTGTAATAGATTATTCCATACCCCCCGGATTCTACAACAGTGTCCCTTATCAATGCATAAGCCTCACTATTAAGAGTTGTGGTTAGAATCACGCCGACCAAAGACGCCTCGATAGTCGAGTTGTCCAGGTAGTAGTAAGCCTCCTCTATAGGGCCGAGAGGTGTGGGGAAGGTGACAACATTACCCATCGCCACTCCATATTCAACTCCCGATACATAGACGCTGGAGATATTCATTCTTACAGGGCCATGTGTTCCAGTACCCCTCATGTTGAAGATGTATATCCCGTTCTGACCAGACAACGCAGGATTTGAAATAACGGCTCTGAAGAGGCTGATGTTTGTCGCATCACGGTTTCTGAACATTATGGATAAGCCATCTTGGAAGGGGCCAACTATACTTAGGTTCTCAATATCAATTGCCAGAGATCCCGTATTCCCGGCCTGATTAATACTTAATGGATATAGAACCGGGCTAGAGGGGTCTAACGACGCGTTATAGTTCTCGATAGACACCATCCCACTTGGAGAATCCATGATATATGGCTGTAGAATAGTCGCACCATCAGTCCAGACATTCTCCAGTGAATAGTTGCCCATTATTAGGGAGGAGAGCGCGTAGCTATACCCCGATATGTTGATCCTAGACCCAATGGTGTTACTATGTATCCTCGGACCAGATACTGGGGGGAATGAGTATTGATATAGGAAGGTTGAGTAGCTCCCCATGTTTGAGGCGTTAACATTGGAGAGGTATGCCGATACATTGTACGTGGTCTGGCTGAAGACTGTACCAGTGAGTGTGGAGGAGATCGATACGTTGGCTAGATAGAGGCTGGTGTTCACCAAGTCGAAGATCGTTCCACTACCCAGTCTTATCTGGATATCTAGGTTATAGATCCTCAGGCTGGATATATCCTGGAGAGAGATGTATGGAGGCGAGAAGGGTGTTATGACGAGGCTATGACCATTACCCCTTAAAATTATATCTGTGAAGCCAATCCCCACCCCCGTGACTGTAGCCTGACCAGTATCCACCACATCACCGGTAAAGATTATCTCGTTGCAGCCAAGGGAGAGGGCGGTAGATACGTCGGGAACACCTGTTGGCACATTACAAGTAAAGGCGGAGACATCGCTAGTAAAGGTGGGAGATACCCAGAGCAGAACCAGGAGGGATACTGCAAAAGCTATGTATAGGGAACGTTTATTCATGCCCAGTCTATAGGGTTGACACCCCTGTAAAGTGTCAGGGATATATTATATACATATTCTCCGAATATGCGTAGATTGTGTATCCTCAGGAAGCCCTTCAATATTGACATACCCAGCTATATTCCATCGCTTTAAATCGTGGGGCCTCCTTAATTCAGAGTAAATCCGAGACGTGGGTGTATAGATATGGCTGTAACCAATGGGAGTGCAAGCCTCCCCGAGTGGGTCACCCTCGAGTTTTGGATAGTGTATCACCTCGTAGTCGCGATCTTCATCATTATAGACCTATACTCCGCAACCCATAGGGAGGAGCTCACATTTAGGGAGGCCACCCTCTGGACCATTATATGGATAGGGGTGGGTGTGGCCTGGGGAGGCGTCATATTCTGGTTGATGGGGCCTGTAGAGGCCGGGCTATACTACGCAGCATTCCTAATCGAGAAGATGCTGAGCATGGATAACCTCTTCGTCTTCGCAATCATATTCAGCTACTTCTCTGTCCCTGAGAATGTCCAGCCAGTCGTCCTCTATGTAGGTATAATAACGGCGGTCATCTTCAGAGCCCTATTCATATATGGAGGCATTGTCCTCATCGAGCAGTACCACTTCACAGTCGTGATATTCGGCCTGATACTCTTCTACAGCGGGTATAAACTGCTCAGGAGCCATGAGATGAAGGTTGAGCCTGAGAAGAACCCGATAATCAGGCTGGCTAGGAAGTACCTACCCATCTACGAGGGGTATGAGGGATACAAGTTCATAGTGAGGAAGAATGGGAAGCTATACCTCACACCCCTAGTTCTAGTCTTGATAGCCATCGAGACCACCGACATAATATTCGCTGTAGACAGTGTCCCCGCGGTCCTAGCCATAACTACCGACTTCCTCATAGCATACACCTCAAACATCTCGGCCGTCCTCGGGCTTAGGGCTCTATACTCACTAGTATCCCTAACAGTCCTCCACTTCAAGTATGTCGGTAAGGGGCTCTCCATCATACTGACATATCTAGGTGCGAAGATGATCCTGAACGGACTAAATATTTACAAGATCGAGACAACACTTTCAATAGCAATCGTCATGACGATCCTACTCGGATCGATAATCCTCTCAGTGGTGGACCGCGGTGGAGGTAAGGGTGGAGAGGCTGAGGAAGTGGTTGGCGGGGAAGGAGGTGGTGAGGGGGGCGACCATAAGGCTTAGGAGTGGTGAGAGGATAAACATCTATGGCCCACCCGGCTCAGGCAAGACCGTCCTCCTACTAAGCCTGGTCGACATAGTTGTAAGGGATGCTGGGATAGTCCAGATAGGCGGTATGGATCCCTTGAACCATAGGTCGGAGATCCTACGGAGAACATGTTTCATACCCCAGAGGATAGCTGGTAAGATGGATCCAGGGATATACATATCTCTATACAGCTCCCTACACGGCCTAGAGATAGGTGGGACAGGCAACGCTGGAGAACTAGATAAGAACATTCTTCTAAGGCTACAGCTGATGAAGAGGCCCGGCCTAGTGATTATAGATGGTGTGGAGGACCTAGACAGTGGCTCCAGGAGACTGTTAAACAGCTATCTCGAGGAGGCTGGGGCTACACTCATAACAACCTCTAGAGAGCCTGATGATGGGACGAGGTATGACTATAGGGGTTATATGGAGGGGGGTAAGCTCGACGTCTTCCCGGTGGTGTAGTTGGCGGCACGGATACTGACCACCCTGATTCTAAGTGAGGTATATAGAGGTGTATGGGGAGCCATACTCATAGCGATATACGCATCACCCATAGCTATCCATGTCCTAGGACTCGGTAGATGGCCACTGATACCGGCTATACTCCTAGCAGTATCCATAACATACCTCGGGGTGAGGAGGTTTAGGGATGACCCAGTACTCCTACTGTCCCTCCCAATAACGAGGTATGAACTGCTCAGGAGTGAGGCGACAGCCATCCTACTCTCACTACTCCCACTCGTCCTAGCCTCACACATCCTCTGGGCATGGGATCTCCTCGGAGGGCTACTGGCAGCGGCCTCCCTATCCCTGCTGGTGACGACATATATCTACATGGGTAGGGGGCTGAGGGCCAAGGTAACCAGCATAATAATCCTCAGCCTATTGATAGAGGCTGGGTTACTGACCCTTCCAATAGAGCTGCCGGGCTATGTACTCCCATCCCACGTGATCCTAGGCCTCGTCCATCCATACCCCGACGAGCCAGTCGTCCTGCTGACCCTAGTCATCTATGGCGTGGCCTTCTACCTCTTATCAACCCGTCTAGCAGGGTTGAAGGACTATCTCTAGGGCCTACTCAACCACGTACTTGTATATCATGTCGTCGACTAGGTTCCTAGCCAAGTCCTCAGCCATGTCTAGATCCCCGCCCTTCACCATGAGGCCCCCCGCATAGGTCACACCAGCGACTACATCCCTATCCACCTCGAAGACTAGGCCCACGTCGCCCCTCCTCAACAGTATGTATCTCCTCGCCACCTCACGGGTGAGTCCCTCAATATCTATCGATACCCTCTCGTCAGGGGTGAAGAAGAAGGTGTCCTCTATACCCATGTATCGGAAGCTCCCCCCGGGTCTTGGATACCTGTTTACCCTCCTGCCAAGCCCACTCCCGACCCTCTCCAGTGCCTCCGAGGCCATCTGTAAGACCTTGGCGATCCCGGGCTGCCCCTCCAAGCCACTATATACCTGCTCAACGTCCTGCCTAGGCCCAGTGTTCAGCAAGACCCTATAGCCCCCCTCCCCACCTACCAGGGACACCACGGGGATGCCTAGGCTACCTGCCCCATGGAGAACCAGCTCGGTAGTGTCCCTCGTGTTGCTCGTGTCTATAACTAGAGAGGAGTCCCTAAAGACCCTGGCGTAGTTATTCTCCGTCAACATGTATGGGTAGAGACGTATCTCGGCGGTAGGGTCTACACTATATACATGCCGCCTCAGAGCCTCCACCTTGAAGAGGTTGAGGTCTGACAACGTATATACAGGGGACCTATCAAGACTCGTCCTCGACACTATGTCTAGGTCGATGATCTTGACCCTCCTATACCCACTCCTAACAAGTCCCTGCACCACTGTAGATCCTACGGATCCTGCCCCGACAACTACTATCCATCTACTGTCCACCACGACCCTCTAATCTAAGACTAGGTAGGAGCTTTTTAACCCTACGCTCGACAAGCCAGTCGAGCCGGCTCGATACCACCCCTTATATCTGTCGACGGCCTAGTCTCTTGATGGGGATGAGTGTGATACTGAAGCTGGTAGGGATAGCAATATCACTCTTCCTAATCATCAGCAGCAACATAATGCTCTACAACATGATGACCGGCGGCGAGGTAGCTCCCTTCGAGGCGATATCCACCTATGCCGTGGCTGGGCTATCCTTCCTCTTCGCACTAGTCACCCTACTAATACTCTTCTTCACCTCCCCCAGCTGGAAGAGGGATATCCCCCTGGCAATAGCCTCTATAGCAGCTGGTATAGCCGAGTTTGCCCCCCTATACCTTGTTGGTCTTGAGGATCCGATGACACTTATCAACTGGGCCCCACAGACCGCCCTAAGCATCCTATTCGGGATAGGCTTCCTATACATGGGGTATAAGAAGCTGGTCCCCAGCAAGGTGAGGGTAGAGTTTATCAGGGAGCCTAGGGAGGAGTGGGACTAGGAATAAATAGGGGGAAGGGTCAGTAGAGGAAGTAGACGAGGAAGAGTGGGCCGAAGACTAGGCTGAAGGTGTTGACCAGCTTTATCAGTATGTGTAGAGATGGACCAGCAGTGTCCTTCATCGGGTCTCCAACAGTGTCGCCGACCACGGCAGCCTTGTGAGCCTCACTACCCTTCCCACCGAAGAGCCCCATCTCAATAAGCTTCTTAGCATTGTCCCACGCAGCGCCGCCAGTGTTCATCAGCATGGCTAGTACGAAGCCTGTTATCGTGGCCCCGATGTTTAGGGCGCCCACCGCGTCCGCCCCGAAGATGAATCCGAGTATCAGGGGGCCAAGTACTGGTACTAGTGCGGGTATGACCATGTTCTTCTGGGCGGCTAGGGTACTTATCTCTACACACCTGGCATAGTCCGGCTTAGCCTTACCCTCCAGTATACCTGGGATCTCCCTAAACTGCCTCCTAACCTCCTCGATCATGGTCTTGGCGGCCTCGGAGACGGCCTTGATGGCGAAGGCGCTGAATATGAATGGTAGTAGTGCTCCTATGAAGACACCGATCAGGTTGTCGATCGAGAGGAGGTTTAGGTCGTGTATCTTGACTATGTCGAGATATGCCTGGAAGAGTAGTAGTGCTGCTAGGCCTGCGGAGCCCATGGCATAGCCCTTTGTCAAGGCCTTGGTGGTGTTGCCCACAGCGTCGAACTTGTCGATCACCTCTCTAACCTCCTCAGGCTGGTTACTCATCTCGACTATTCCGCCGGCGTTGTCCACTATTGGTCCGAAGCCGTCTAGGCCTAGAACCATACCGGCTACGCTGAGCATACCCATTGTCGCTACCGCCGTGCCATATACTCCCCCTATGAATGGGTCTACACCTATCGTGGCTGCGAAGCTCTGGCCGAGGACGAAGGATATGAATAGCGCTATAGCCACCGAGATCACTGGGAGGGCTGTGGACTCGAGGCCGACGGCGAAGCCCATGAGTATATTGGTTGCAGGCCCCGTCTGGCTAGCCTCGGCAATCTGGCGGACCGGCCTCTTGTCATACCCGGTGTAGTAGTCGGTTATGACGAGTGTAGCCACGCTCAGGACTACACCCACAAGGGATGCGAAGTATAGCTCTATACTACCGAGGGTCTCCATTATGAGGAAGTAGAAGCCTATAAGGGCGAAGATCGTGGTGGCGACCATACCGTTCCTGAGCGGTATGAACGGGTTCTTCGAGGGGTCTCCCCTGACGAATAGTGTACCTAGTAGGGTGGCGAATATACCTGTGGCCCTGGCCAGTAGTGGGAAGATTATGAATATGGCGTCCCCAGTTATGAGGGAGAGGGCTATACCTATTATCATCGCGCCGATGTTCTCCGCCGACATGGACTCGAAGAGGTCTGCACCCCTACCAGCCACGTCACCCACATTGTCACCTACATTGTCGGCGATCACAGCTGGGTTACGCGGATCATCCTCAGGTATCCCAGCCTCAACCTTACCCACGAGGTCAGCCCCTATATCAGCCGCCTTGGTATAGATACCTCCACCTAGCTGGGCGAATAGCGCCGCTAGGCTGGCCCCGAAGCCGAAGCCCACTATTAGGAGTGGATCCCTATTGAAGAGTATGTATAGAGCCAGTACTCCCAGGAGGCTCAGCCCAACGTTGAATAGTCCCATCACCATGCCTCCATAGAAGGCTATCTTCAACGTCTCCCTAACATCCTTCTTAGCTGCATATGCAGCCCTCACATTGGCCAGGGTAGCTACGTCCATGCTTATCCATCCGGCTAGTAGGCTGGCCAGCGCCCCCAGTACGAAGCCCATGCTTATGTATGGCGTACCCCCGAAGTCGCGTAGGTCGAAGGCCAGGTATAGCGCTATCGTTATGATTACTGCTATGTAGGTTATCGTCTTGTACTGCCTCTTGAGGAATGCCCTCGCACCCTCCCTAATAGCCTCATATATCGGGAGCATAGACTCGTCGTCGACCTTGTACCTAGCTATGTAGAGGGCCATATAGACGGCTGTACCTATAGCAGCCAGCCCACCCAGCAATGAATATATCTCCCATATATTCACAGCTATCCACCTCTGCCATGGCTATGGCGATAATTAGTTATACATAGGATTCCAGTGTGTAGATATATAAGGAGTCGATTATTCTAGTGGGATCACGATAGTCCTCGACGGCTTTACGTAGACCCTTAGCGATCCGCCTATAGAGACGTCGTACTCCACGGGGAGGTCTATTATGAAGAGCTTCTCACCAGCCTCCGCCTCCACCCTCTTCACACTCCCCACGAAGCTTATGTTCCTGACGACTACGTCAAAGGTGTTATAGCCCTCCGACCCGGTGACTGTGAATGACTCTGGCCTGATAGCCACCAGTACCCTCTCACCCACCGAGATCTTCCTATCGCTCCTAGATGGGACACCCTTTACAGTGCCTAGGCCCGACTCCAGCTCGATCACCAGCTCATGATCAGTCTCCAGGACCCGGCCCTCTAGGAACGTCCCCCTCCCTATGAAGTCTGCGACGAACCTGTTGGCTGGGCGTAGATATATCTCCTCCGGCGGCCCCACCTGCATCACCCTCCCACCGCTCATCACCGCTATCCTGTCCGATATGGCTAGGGCCTCCTCCTGGTCATGGGTTACATAGATAGTCGTTATCCCCAGCTCCCTCTGCAGCCGCCTAATCTCACTCCTCATCTCTATCCTGAGCTTTGCATCGAGGTTTGAGAGGGGCTCGTCGAGGAGTAGTACCCTGGGATGGATGACCAGCGCCCTGGCCAGGGCCACCCTCTGCTGCTGCCCGCCGCTTAGCTGGTGGGGCCTCCGCCTCTCAAACCCCTCCATATGTACTAGCTTCAACGCCCACTTCACACGCCTATCAATCTCCTCCTTTGGGAGCTTCCTAACCCTCAGTCCATAGGCAATATTGTCATACACAGTCATGTGGGGCCACAGGGCATAGTTCTGAAACACCATCCCAGTGTCACGCTTATGGGGAGGGACATAGGTGACGTCCTCCTCGTCGAAGTATATACGGCCCTCATCTACCAGCTCGAACCCCGCTATGGTCCTGAGGAATGTGGTCTTCCCACACCCACTCGGCCCGAGTAGTGTGAAGAACTCCCCCTGCCTAATCTCCAGGTTCACTTGGTCGAGAGCCACTACCTGTCCAAACCTCTTCGTCACGTCTACAGCCCTTATCGATACCATACACGGCACCTCTACAGGCTTATAAGGGCGGTGGCCCTACGCCTAAGAATAAGGTTGCTCCCGAGAATCATAAGGAATTGTAGGGACATTAGGATGAAGCCCATAGCGGCTGCCTGGAACGTCCCTCCGAAGCCCTTGAACATAATGTCATACATCTTCCAGGTCATGGGGGCGTCGTTGTGATTCGCGTCACCCACGACTATGCTAGTACTCACCTCAGACATGGAGTAGATGAAGGCCAGCATCGAGCCAGCAAGTATATTCATCAGTATCAGTGGGATCGTTATCGTGAAGAAGACCCGTGTCCTTGAGGCCCCGACGTTTATCGCCGCCTCCTCCAACGCCTTATCCACCTGCTCCAGACCCGCGAAGAATGTCCTAACACCGAAGGGGAACTTCCTAACCGTATATGCCGCTATGAGTAGGGGTGCCCCCCACTCGATTGGGTTTAGAGGGGTGCCCAGGAACGTTAGGAAGTACCCCGTCGCCACGATTATACCGGGGATAGCTATAGGCATGGTTACCAGTGCGTCGAGCAGGTCTATACCCGGGACCCTAATCCTACTGACTATGTAGGCGGAGCTGACACCGATGATTGTAATCAGGATCATTGCTACGACGCTGTAGACGAGGCTGTTGAAAATGTTCCTACTCACCCCGGGATCCATGAAGAGGGCCTCGAAGTTCCTCAGGGTGTAGCCGCTGGGCAGTATACTCCCGACCGGCCAGTCCTGGGCGAAGGCCATGAGGGTCACCCCGATATGTGGGAGGAGGGCTATGAAGAGGAAGAGTATTAGGCCTATGTATATGGCTGGGAGTATCGGGGCTGGGATGGAGCCCAGTCTACGCCTCCATATACCCCCCTTACCCAGCATCGCATACCTCCTAAGACTTATATACCTCCTCACAGCGAGGAAGACACCCAGGCTGATCACGAGTAGTATGAATGAGAGCGCCGTGGCCTCCCCCTGGATATCCCCTGTAGGTGCGAAGAGCCTCCTGAAGATAGCCACCGTCATCAGCTTATCCGCATTTGTACCCCTGAACACCAGGGGTGTACCCAGATCCTCTATGCTAAGGATGAAGACTAGGAGGGCACCAGCCTCCAGGCCGGGAAGCGCCAAGGGGAGCGTGACTGTGCGGAAGAGGTAGAAGCCCTTCGCACCCAGGTTCTCAGCCTGCTCCTCCTGGCTAGGATCGATGTTTAGTAGAGCTGTGTAGACGTTTAGGAAGACTATTGGGTAGAAGAGTAGGGTCTGCACCATAATGACGGCCGCCAACCCGGTTATTTCGATCCTGAATGGGAGTATCGGGATGATGTCGACCAGGACCGTGTTTACGAAGCCATCGGGCGAGATCATCTTCTTAATACCTATGGCTCCTACGAAGGGGGTTGATAGTAGGGGTGTAAGCATCAGTATCCTGAGTGGCTCTGAGAAGGGGAACCTATACCTAGCGAATAGGAAGGCTAGTGTAAACCCGATTATCGAGGAGAATATCGTGGTGAGTGTAGCCACCATAAAGCTGTTGGGTATTACCCCTAGGTCGAAGCCATCGATATATATGATCACCCTCCTAGACCCGTCTGGAAGGGTGCTCTCAATAACCTCGTAGAAGCTTAGATCAACCCCTCCCCATGGCATGTAGTATGGGTCGGATAGTATCTTCTCGAACCATGCCAGGGATGGGGCGCCTCCATATAGGAATGCATTCACGATAATCGAGAATATCGGGAGGATGAGGAAGAGGGTAAAAAGTATGAGGATGGAGGCTAGCTGGACCCAGTTCAGTGGATCCATCCGCCACCTAAGCTCTCTTATCAGCCTTGAGAGGCCCTCCCCACCTATCGACAACCTGATCAACCTTGTAGGGCATTGTAGATATTGTTATACCTCTCCCTAGCGGCGTCCCTCCATATCCTGCTATACTTCGCTATCGCCTCCTGATCAGTCCTCAGCAGGTCGTTGATCGATATGGCGAACTCCAGTGTGAAGGTGTAGACCTGGCCATCCTCCTCCCATGAGAGTGGCTTACCAAGCTCGTAGACCCAGTAGTTGAACTCCTCCTCGGATATCCTACCCTCTAAATAGGCATCCACGATGGCCTTCCAAGCCCTCACAAGGTCTGAATGTACATCGGCAAGCACCGCGTCGAAGTAGTACCTCATCGCGAACTCTATCTGCAGCGCCAGCGTGTCGTTGAAGGGTATACCTATATTGTTGATCGTCTCGTTATAGCTCTTGTATAGGTCGGGCCTCTCCCTACCCTCTGGCGTCTTGAAGACGTCCTCCCTAACAGGCATCCTGTTTATTCTACTATCCAGCCATATCTTCTGGCCCTCGACGCTAAGGACCCATCTGATGAAGGCCTCCGCCGCCTCAGGATTCTTTGATGTTGTGAGCTTGGCTATGGGGTCGCCATTAATTATGGACTCGTTATATGGGAGGACATAGTATAGGCCTGGATACTCCAGCTGGGCTGTATAGCCATAAAAGTCTATACCTATGGATACAGCCACCTCACCAGCCTCAACCGCTGAGAGGGCTTCCACACTCCCGTCGTACGGCCTACCGTTAGCCGCCATCCTCGTTATGACTACCCATCCCTGTTCCCAGCCGAACTTCTGTAGGATGATCTGGTAGATCCTCGTATGGCTCGTTGATGTGGTGGGCCTGGCATAGGCGACCATCGGCTTGGGGAGGAGCTTGGCAAACTCTATACTCCCGAGATCCTCCCACTTCTCAGGGGGCTCGAGGCCATACTGCTGGATAACGTGGCTATTGACTATGAAGCCGAAGCTAGATATGGCCGCGGCCACCCAGTAGATCTTACCATCGACGATCCTCTTGAGTGGACTACCACCGATATCGTCACGTATCTCCTCCACGACCTCCAGGGTCTCAGGCTCCTCCAGAGGGGCTAGATACCCCTCCCTGAGGAGGAGGTCGAATATCGTGGGGCCGCCTCCCCACGCCACATCGATATCCCCCTGGCCCTCGATAGTATCCATCCAGAGTACCGGGTTGGGTCCTAGGAACTTGATATCGACTATGTTATACTCCTTGGCGATATCACTCTTCAGAAACTTGTTCTTGGTCAGCACCCAGATCGTGGATGGGTGGCGTGTGATGACCTTGAGGACTATGCCCTCACCACCCTCCTCCACAGGCTCCTCAACAGGCCCAGTATCGCCACCCTCCATGGGGAGCTGGAGGGCGGCGTATAGGATTATCCCTATGATGATTATGGCAGCCACGGCTATCCATAGCTTGGATAAACCACTTCTAGGAGTCATCTGGGACACACCCTATGTGGGAAAAAATAGGTGGATGGGGGTGATAAACCCCCATTGGATCATGACTTCTTCATGAATGCGAAGGCGACGGCCGCCAGGATAACCAGTATTACTGCTATGGCAGCTATCCACATCATGGTATTGTCGGTAGCCCCCTCCTCACCAGCAGGCTCCTCACCAGTGTCCTGCTGCGGCTCCTCTCTAGGCACCTCCTCATCTGTAGGCTCCTCTCCAGTAGTATCCTCTGGTGGCTGCTCCTCAGGCTCCTGCTCAACCATCTCCACAGTAGTACCCCACTCTATAACATTCTGGAAGAATGTTATTCCGTCTAGAGATACACCTTTGTATTCATCCTTGAACATATTGTAACTACCTATAGGACTATCACCGCTAACAAGCACCTTACTATACTTACCAGAATCTGTGGGTATCATCTGTATGGCGACTAGGTAGAGCCTACCTGTGAATCCAACCTCATAGGCATTAGGTGGTACACCATCATGGCTGAGAACCGTGCCGTTTGGACCAGTCCTAGCCAGCCACGTAACTGTTGGATCCCTCTCTAAAAGAGTCTCGAAGTCTACCCACTCACCATCGATGAACCCAGCCAGACCTGTTGGTCCGTGTACAAGTAGCCTATCAACATTCTCCGTCACCTCGTGGTCGTTTATGCCTCCAACAGTTCTGTTGGCTACAACCCTGTATGGAGCGCCAGCGTTATTCTCTGGATCCTCTACAGACATGTAGTCAGCCCTGATAGTGCTGCCGATCGCCTCTAGGATCTTGTTGGGCTCAGCAGCCTTGAATGTGATGTCGTTGGGGTCTAGGTATGGCTCCGTATAGTCACTATCCGCAGATACCCATAGGAACTTACCACCCTCTAGGAACCAGGTGGCGATCGCGTTAACCTCCTCATCAGAGTAGCCGAACTCCGGCCTATCGATCTTACCCAGTATAAGGACGTCTAGATCCTGGATATTCTCATATGTAATCTCCTCTAGTAGAACTACTTCAAACCCCATCTGCTCGAGGAGCTGCTGCATCTGCTGTAGAGCTGTCTGTGCATCCTCTCTCTCCATACCCATTACACGGTAGAACGTCTCATTACTGTCCGGCAGTGTAAACTGTGTAAGATCGATACCAGCCTTTTTAGCGGGCTGTCCAGAGGCTATCGGTAGAGGTGCCGATAGAAGCAGAGCCGCTATCAGGAATAGCGATAGGACGGGGAGATAAGCCTTCGACGGGCTGGTCATATCACATCACTACATCAATTTTGAGGATGTGTAATAAATCGACTATACACATACGTGTAAAAAGAAGTCGTGGTTGAGGAGGCCTAACGCCTCCTCAGGAGGAGGAATATGGCTACAGCCGCGACGAGGAGGGCTGCTATGATGACCATGAGGGTTAGATCCATCGCCTCGCTGGGCTCCTCCGCAGGCTCCTCGGGAGGTGTCTCTGTAGGCTGCTCTGTAGCCGGTTCCTCAGGCTGCTCCGCACCGGTATCTGGTGTCTCATCGGCGGGCTCCTCACTGGGCTGCTCCTCGCCGAACTGGAATATGTATTCAGCGCTGTTTCCGAGGTAGTCAGTAAGGATTATCTTCACTGTGAAGCTCTCAAGATCCCTAGGTACGGCTGGGTATAGCCATGAATCCTTCTCAACCCACTCCGCATCGATCCACTCCCCATCAGTCTTGTACTGGACAACTATGGATGCCACTCCCGAGGCGTCGTCATCCACGTTGAAGTTTATGATGTTGTACTGCTTGAAGCCTATCAGCTTGGGCTCCCCTACGACCACTGGTGGCTCCTCATCAGAGCCACTGACCACGGTCAATACACCCTCGCTTCCCGGCCCGATCCTAGCCTCTATCGTCAGGGCTAGGCCCTCGCCACCATCGATCGAGACGGTCTTGCTACTTATAAGACTGGCCTCGACACTCTCTGATGTAGTTATGCTGGGCTCACCTGCATACATGATGTTTATCGGTAGCCTGAGGATGAGCTCGTCCCCACCACCATTCCTGATCTCTACCGACATCCCCCTCTTCTTGAAGTCGTTGAACCATGTATACTCTACATAGGTCTCGTCAAGATTCACGACGTTACTCTTGTCTGCATTGATCTCCCCAGTCTCAACGTTTAGCTCCACCCATCTAAAGCCGTTGAACACTTTTCCATATGCAGTGGAGGTGCTTGAGACAGCGAATATCCCGGTTGTATTGACAAGTACGTTCTCAACTCTGTGTACATGGCCGTGAAATGCGATATCTATACCGTACTGCTCATTTATCTCTCTAAAGTTGTCGACTAACCTCTGAGAGACTACTGACATGTCCCAGTGTGGGTAGTGCCCCATAATCCCAACAAACCTAAAGCCTAGATTCCTGTAGTGCTCTACAGTCTTAGCTAGCCATTCATAGACATAGTCCACAGATATATCTCCAGTCTCAAAGTTGAGCGGTATAATGATCATATTTGGTAGAACCGCCACACCGAAGTCTGGCCCCATCACACGCTCCCAGTAGTAGTCCCCCCTATTGTTAAAGACATTGTCCGTATTTCCCATAGCACTGACTACGGGGATCGTTAGATGGTCAAACATATTGTATATATGTTCAAGCCCCCTCTTCTTCTGCTGCTCCAAGAAGTCACCCGTATTCACAATGACGTCAGCACCCATCGCCTGGATCGTGTAGAGAGCCCTATCGAAATACATGTAGGCATACTTGTACTGCCCACCGTAGCCACCGATGTGGACGTCTGAGATATGAGCCACCTTGATGACGGGGTCTAGCTGCATCTCATTGGGGATGAATACGGCGTTTATCTCCTCATAGGACTCCCCAGCACCAGTCTTTAGAACCAGGTTATAGATACTTGGCGGGGCGTCCTCACCAAGCCCACCAACAGTGTAGCGGTAATAAGTCTCCACCGCCGACTCAGACCTGTCCTCAACGATCTGTATAGGGCCATCAATGATCTCGAGCTGGATCATAGTGCCATATACGTTGTCGACTAGCCAGACCTCGGACACGTCGGGTAGGAGGGTATATATCTCTATCTCCATGCCTGGCTGGATATAGACAGGCGTCATGAGACGGGGATAGAGGATCTGGCTCTGGGGGACTCCGCGGTAGGGGACGAAGGGGATATAGGTCTCACTAGCCATGACCGACTCCTGACCAGCCACTGGTAGGACTGGGGATAGGAACAATACTGCTAGGAGGAGGGTTATCCATAGGCTCCTATGCAAGATGACCACCACTATTAAATCCAGGGCTATCTGGATAAACCGTCTTTAAACACCTGTTTAAATCTACCACGCCCGGCCCAGTATATCCCGATGTAGACAGCCGCCATAAGGACGCCTATGAAGACGGTTAGGCCTAGGCTGATAGGATTAGGCTGTAGATGGACTGAGACCAGCCAGCTCAGGAGCTCGAGATAGAGATCCTCGGCCGGACCAGGCCCAACCGATCCGAAGCCCAGAGCCATGATCTTGCTGTAATACCATGTGAATATGTCGCTATAGACAGGGATATACTCGACCGCCACGGCTGTCCCGCCAGAGGAGTATTCCAGGGTATACACCTCCCTACCAATATCAAGGATAGATATCTCCATCCGCCTAGAGACGTTGAACACGTGGCCAACAACCGAGTCAAACTCATAGTCAGGTACATCGGGCGGGCTAAATACGAGGGTCTCCCATTCCGGGCCAGAGGCATAGACACGTAGGGAGCTCCCTAACGCCCTCAGAACCCGATCCATCCCACTAGCGCCAAGTATGACTAATCCCTTACCACCAGTGTTGAACCACTCTATCAAGAGGTCAGGATCAACATCGTCCCCACTACCCAGGATCAGAACGTCTACACCCATCAGCATCTGCCTATCCAGACCACCAGATAGGCTCTTCACATTGGTCTCGATGAGCATGGCCCCACTAAGCAGCTCCTCAAAGCCTGGATCCACATCGACTAAGAGGATGTTCTTATAGAATAGCTGGGGATTCACCCCATAGACATGCTGGGGAGAGATGAGTATCAAGACCGATAATAGTATGTAGAGGTGACGACATGTCCCGATACCCATCTCACCGCCCCACCCTAAACAGATATTCCGCGCTATATACATTATCGTGGTCTTCCTGTCCTTAGTATATATTATATATATTTACGACATATATTTAAGCTATCCGCTTAAACCATCCCACTTATATATTTTATGGGGAGATCATGGGAGGACTATTTGGAGTCGAGAAGTGTCCATTCTGTGGGAGCGACAAGTTCGTCTTCCAGAAGACGACTGGAGAGGTTGTATGTAGGGTATGTGGATACGTGGCTAAGGTGTCTAATGTAGACTTCGGCCCCGAGTGGAGGAGCTTCGAGGGTGACGAGGTTGATAGGTCTAGGGCCGGTCCTCCACAGACGGCCCTCATGGCTGATAGGGGCCTAGGATCGGTGCTGGGTACATATGGATATGGAGGGTTTGAGAAGGGTAAGATGTCCGAGTCCCGTAGGAGGGACCTACAGAGGGTTAAGACATGGATCAGCCGTACATCCTCAGTCTCCAGCCATGATAGGAATCTACAGAACGCCCTAAACACGCTGCAGAAGCTGGGTGAGAAGCTCTTCGTCCCTAAGCAGGTGCTTGAGAGGGCTGCTGAGATCTATAGGCAGGCGCTGGCGAAGGACCTTGTGAGGGGCCGTGCAATCAATAGTATAGTGGCTGCCAGTCTATACCTCGCCCTCAGGGAGATGGGTACACCCAGGACACAGAAGCAGATGGCAAAGGTGGCCAACATAGATAAGAAGGAGCTTGGGAGGTGCTACCGCCTACTCATCAAGACACTGAACATCAAGCCCCCAGTGATAGACCCAATAGCATATGTACACGCCATAGCCCTAGAGGCAGGGTATCCACAGCAGGTAACCGTCTATGCAGAGAAGATCATCAAGCTGGCTAAGAAGATGAAGATCACCGCTGGTAAGGACCCGGTAGGCCTAGCGGCGGCTGCTGTCTACTACGCAGCCCTGATAAACGGTCAGAAGGTGACCCAGCGCGACATAGCCAACGCAGCAGACATAACCGAGGTCACGGTGAGGAACAGGTGTAAGAGCCTACTACAGGACTTCGGCGTCAAGACTGTAGACGAGCTTAAGAGGCTGGTGGACCAGTACATCAAGGAGGAAGAGGCCAAGGCCCAGGCCACATAGACGGTCTAACCGCTCCCACCTAACCGGTTACCGGTTACCCAAACCCCTTTTCCCATCTAAAATAGTTCTATCCGGGGATAGAATCCATAACTCCTTAGTGTGTTGGGAGGATAGGAGATAAAATATGTTGGTGTAGGGGGAGCTATATAATCTCGATCGTCTCCCCCGGAGGTATGAACTCCTCGTAGCTAGGCGGATTCTCGGGCAGTCCCTTCCTCTTCCTGATCTCCGCTACTAGCTGCTTAAGCATAGCCTTGGGCACCAGCTGCCAGTGGCTGAACTGGGTCTGCCAGAACGCCCTACCCTGGGTAGCGCCCCTAAGCACCTGGGCCAGGTCGAAGGTCTCCGAGACAGGTATGTATCCATTAACCACTGCGTAGTACTCCCTCTGGTCGATGTTAGTCACCTGGCCACGCTTACCAGCGAGAACCGAGGTCACCGCACCGATAAACTCCGCCGGGACCTGCACCTGTATCTTCATTATGGGCTCATATAGACTCGGCTCCGCGGCCAGCTCACCCCCTAGGAGAGCCCTATGCACCATGGGGACTACCTGTGCCAGTGTCCTGTGGGCCGGATCCTCGTGGAACTCCGCGTCGACCAGCACAGCCTTTATACCCCTGACCGGCTCCCTAGCCAGGGCACCCTCCTTGACGAAGTCGAAGAAGGCGCTTATGATCATCTGCTTACTCTCCTGGAGATACTGGACACCCTTCGTCATATCCACCAGTATGTTTCCACGCTCATTATCGATGGCCCACACCCTACGGGCCTCCTCAGCACTCCAGCCATACTCCATCAGGATCTTCTGCAGATCCTTCCTAGGGGTCCTATCAGTGATCTCACCGCTGCTGATCAGGTTGATAAGCTCCTCGGGCAGCTTCTCCAGGTAAAGCTTAACCTTGTTATGCTTGTTGGGAGACTTGCCCGGGAATAGTGGGCTCTTCTTCGTGATGGTCTCCCTATAGACGACTATCGGTGGGGAGGTGACGACCTCTATACCCATGTCCTGGAGGAAGTGGATACTAACCTCTAGGTGTAGGGTACCCATACCAGAGATGAGGTACTCACCCGTCTCCTCATTGATCGAGACCTTTAGGTTCGGATCCTCGATAGCCAGCTTCCTAAGGGCGTTGATAAGCTTGGGGAGGTCACGGGTATTCTTAGGCTCGATGGCTATGGTCACTACGGGCTCCGAGATATACTTGATGCTCTCGAAGGGAACCATGTCTGGCAGGGTAGAGACTGTCTCACCAGCAGTGACGCCATCGAGGCCCAGGACGGCGGGAATGTTACCAGCCACCATATAGTCGACGACCTCCCTATACGGCCCCATATACATCCCGACCTGTAGGATCCTGTCCTTAGTCCCCTTGTTGATCAGGTATACCTCCATACCCGGCTTCAGAGTGCCTGAGAGGAGCCTACCAGTAGCTACGAGGCCAGCCCTCTCATCAACCATCACATTGGTAACCATGAATGCTACTGGCCCGTCGATGTCACAGTTCAGCATTGCCTGGCCGACCTCACTGTTCAGGTCTCCCTTCCATATCTTGGGCAGCCTATACTTCTGGGCCTCCATCGGGTTGGGAATATGCTCAATAACCATGTCCAGGACAGCTTTATGGACTGGGAAGAGCTCCTTGAGCTCCTCGAGCCTACCCTCCTCATAGAACTTGAGCACATCGTTGAATGTCATCCCCTTCTCCATAGCCTGCTTCAACGTGAAGCCCCACCTATCCTTGGCCGAGCCGAAGGCTACGTTGTTGAGATCCGGCCTAACCTTCCACTTATTCTTATACTCCTCCTCTGCGAAGATGTCTATCAGCCTGTTGAACCTATCTATGATCCTGGCCAGCTTCTTCTGTATATCCTTCGGGCCCAGCCTAAGCTCTGTGATCAGCCTATCAACCTTGTTTATGAATAGTATAGGCTTGACCCTCTCAGCCAGGGCCTGCCTAGTAACGGTCTCGGTCTGGACCATGATCTCCTCCACAGCGTCAACAACAACCACCGCCCCGTCGATAGCCCTTAGTGCACGGGTAACCTTACCAGTGAAGTCTACATGGCCAGGGGTGTCGATGAGGTTAACCACGTAGCTCTTCCCACCATAGTCGTGGAGCAGGCTTATATTCGCAGTCTTGATCGTGATACCCCTCTTCTGCTCCTCCTCGAGATAGTCGAGCGCCCTAGCCTCACCCGCGACCGTGGGGCTCAAGAGTCCGGAGGCCGCGAGGAGGCTATCCGTGAGAGTCGTCTTACCATGGTCTACATGTGCTATGATACCGATGTTCCTAACCTGTTCCCTATTCCCGATCAGCTTGAGAATCTCCTGGGTCTGCTTATACCTCGGCATAGACCTACATACCTCCCCCGAGTATGTGTCTCGAGGCTATGCTATAATGATTTCAGGCGGGTCTCTATATAAAGACACACACTCCCCCGGCCGGGGTGTCCCGATGCCCAGGTATCATGGTTAGGGGGTCTGAAAACATTTATTGTTTAAGCAATCTGCTAAGGATACTTCGAAATATGAATCGGGATGTTTAAGCATAGCCGGGTGATTGGATGCATATAGTTTAGTATGGGGTGTCCCCGGTGAGCCAAGGCATAAGAGAAGGGTTTAGGAGGAAGAGGCTCCCACCATTCCCAGGTATAGCCGCCGTCTTCGGGCCGGGCCTTATATGGGCGGGGCTAAGCCAGGGGAGTGGGGAGCTGATATGGTGGCCCTACATGGTGGCTAAGTATGGAGCCGTATTCCTAGGCTGGCTATTCATATTCGCATTCCTACAGTACTGGTACAACCAGGAGATCGGGAGATACACAGTCGCCACTGGCGAGGGGATCCTAACAGGGATATACCGCGTCAACATAGCCGCGGGATGGATAGCCTTCATAATGATAGTTATGGTCTACAGCTGGGTAGGGGGCTACGCAGGGGCCTCGGCCTCCGCCCTACACGGTATAACCGGGTTCCCACCCGGCTGGGACGCCCCCAGCGCCCAGAGGCTATGGTCAGTAATAATTATCCTGGCCAGCTTCCTACTCATAGTCCTAGGCCCCGTTGCCTACAAGGTTATAGAGGTAGTTGAGAGCTTCGCCGCCCTAGCCTCCCTAATAGGGATGCTGGCCGTGGCCCTGATAAGCCCGGACGTGGCTAAATACGCACCCGAGTTCTTCGCGGGCTTCACACAGTTCCAGTGGCCACCCTTCGAGGGCTGGGACCCGGCCGACGAGGCTACATGGATAACCCTCATAGCATATACAGGCGCCGGGGGAGTATGGAACCTGGCCTACAGCTACTGGATAAGGGAGAAGGGCTTCGGCCAGGCGAGGCATGTAGGAAGGGTGACCAGCCCACTGACGGGTAGGGCCGAGCCTATACCCGAGGTGGGCTACGACTTCGAGCCGGATGATGAGGCCGCCAGGGAGTGGAGGAGGTGGATCAACTGGCTATGGACAGACAACCTGATAGGGGTCCTCCTAAACGCCTTCACGATAATCATCACCTCACTACTCACGTTCAGCATACTCAGGCCTAGGGGGCTAGAGATATCCAAGGACTTCAACCTCGTCCTCACACAGGGAGAGTGGTTCGCCAGCCTATGGGGAGAGGCGGGTAGGATAGCCATGCTACTCCTAGGCTTCTTCTTCCTCTTCGACGTCTTCATAGTGGCTGGCGACCTATACAGCAGGTTCGTCTCAGACCTCTCATACACAGTCCTAAGGGGTAGCAGGGGAGTATTCACCAGGCTCATAGCGATAGTCGCCCTCCCAGTACTGATACTCAGCATAGCGGCGGACCTAGCCACGGGGACACCGCTGGAGGCGATAGCCACACCTACATACCTAACCTCGGTTGGAGTCGTTATCATCTACCTCATAGCCATACTATGGATAATCGACCGCGCAGTATCCACGGGCTGGGAGTATCAGCGGATATACTACAGCGTCTGGATAGTCTTCACACTCATGGCGATAGCACAGGTATTCCTAAAGTCCCCCGGCGGACTCATAATACTGACAGGTCTCGTCAACGGTATAGGGATGGCCTTCCTGATGACCGTGCTCATCATACTGACGTGGAGCATACTACCCAGGATACATGGCGCCGGGAGACTGGTTAGGCAGCACCCTATACACCTCGTCATAGAGATATTGATAGCCATAGCGTTCTGGCTAGTCGCGGCATGGTTCATAGCCAAGAGGCTGGGGATAATATAGCGGTGCATAGGGGTGAGGTACAGCAGGACAGGCTCCATACTAGCCGTCACACTACCATACCTACTCCTACTATTCTCATCCCTTTTTACCGATGACCCCCTAGAATCAGCACTATACTCGACAGCAGTCTTCACACCATTGATACTCTATGCAGCGCTGATACCCGAGATGTCCGGGCTAGTAGGTAGATACCTGGGCCACCCCATACTTGTCAGCGTGGCCCTATGGGGAGCTGGCTACCCATTCCTAAGGATCCTCGGTGAGTGGATATACCTGATGGGAGGCCTAGACCTGGTCGGGACATACCTATCGACATGGCTAGTATTCCACCTGCTCGGAGGACTATTCGGCCTATACCACTGGATAGCCCATCTATACACAGCCAGGTTCACGGCATGGCTGAGGAGGAGGCTCAGGGGGGTGTAGAGGGGTCAGACGGGTAAGATTGTCATCCCATGATCAGGTGACCCTCTTAACATCATCCCCCAGAGACTTGAATGCGAGGGAATGTTCAAAAAGGTTGATTCTAATCGTAGCTACAGGGCTTAGATAGGTATGAAGAAGGCATTGACCATAGCCATCCTCACCATCCTACTCCTGGGGATGGCCGACATAACAGATGTGGTGGAGGCCTACAGCGTGACGGACGATGTGGACGACCTTAGGGAGTATCCGCCTGAGGAGACACCCCCAGACATAGAGGTTCCACAGGAGGTTATCGATAGGATCATGGGCCTAAGGGATAGGATAGACATTGTAGCCGTATCCTCCGAGATAGGTGACGAAGCAGCGGTGGTCAGGATTAGGTTCAACGGCCAAGCCATATCAATAGCGGAGATGCAGGAGTTCCTAGCGGAGGAGATCCACCTAAGCATCGGGGGCCACGTCTCGTATAAATATGGCGATACACTGGTGAGCTTCAAATTCGAGATATCCACCAACCACGTCACGGATGAGATCGACACGATAACCATCGTGAAGTCCCCAGTAATCCCCATCTATGAGAAGGAGGTGGAGGGTGGCGTATCTATCAGTGAGGACGAGATAGCCTTCACAATATCCCTGATAGGCGATATAGACTGGACACAAGTGGAGGAGTATACCCAGAAAGAAGGTTCACAGATGGTGGTAGGAGTATCAGCACATCTAAGCTACTACTACGAGCCACAGATCGCCGAGAAGAAGATACTGGAGGACACAGTCCTGATACGGGCAGCTGAGCTTGGTGGAGAACCTAATACTGAGATAGACACGGGTACAGAGGTAGAGGAGCCGGGAGAAGAGGCTGGAGAGCCTGGTGAGGATAGCACTACGGAGCCTCCTAGGCAGGAGGAACCCACGAGAGAGGGTGGTGAAGCACCTAGTGAGGAGCCAGGTGTAGAGGGTGGGGGGATCGACCCAGTCCTCCTCCTTGGGGTAGGCGCTGTGGCTGTAGCTGCAGCCCTGATAATCTGGCTAAAGTTTTTAAGGGGTGGGGCTTAGCCCACCCTACTTAACCATCTTCCTCTTCCTGAGGACCTCGGAGACCTTCTTCACAAGGTCTACTGGGGAGGTCACTGGATACTCGATCTCACCGAGCAGCTCCTCAGCGTCGACGCCCATTATCTTGACGCCTCTAAGCCTCTCCATCAACTCCTCCCTATCCAGTGGGAAGTCCGCACCCTTGAGGAGCGTTGCAACTCTCACTGGCCAGTCGATACCCAATGCGGTCGAGGTCGTGGTTATCTTCTCGATCTCCTCCTCCACACCCCTACGCATCATCTCCTTATAAGCCAGCTTCGCCAGGCCGCCGGCCACATGCTCATCTATATCCTCCTCCGTCAGGCCGGCAACCTTCTTCTTGACAGCCTCCTCATCGGCAGTCAACATCTTCTCCACAGTTGCCCTGGTCACACCGAGCCTACTCGCAATCTCCTCATAGGTATAGCCAGCGTTCCTCAGGAGGACCGCATACATAGCCCTGACCAGGCTGGGGAGCCATGTCAGGTTCCTCATACCCACAAGCTTCTTAGGCCCACCGATGATCCTGATCGCCTCAATAAGCATCTTCAATACCTTCTCATCCCTCTCCTCATCCGGCTCCCTCGGAGGCTTGATCTCCATAACCATCGCGTGACACCTCCATATACAGTATATATAGGGTTAGAGATATAGCCGGGCCACAGGCTATGTAGACACCCTCCTAGAGGCCGCCTTCCTAAGCCTATTCATAATGGTCAGCCCTAGCCCCCTCTCCTCAACACCCTCCACTAGGACAACCTCGGCCCCAAGCCTATCGGCCTCCCTAAGCATGGCGAAGAGGTTCTTGGCTATGGTGTATGGATCGCCACGGCTCCCAAGGGATAGGACGGGGACCCCAAGCCCTAAATACCTATCCCTAGTCTCATCAGTAGCGAGTATAACGACCCTACGACCCCTGAGCCGGTTAAACTCCTCCAGAACCCTCCCCACAAGCCTATCGAGATCCCTATAGTCCTCCATCTCTATCAGGACTACCTCCGCCCTGGGTGAGTAGTGCCTATACTTCACGCCGGGTGACCTGGCGACTCCGGTATGTGTGAGTCCACGGGCATATCCAGGGATCTCCAGCTCAGTCCCCAGTATCTCCATGAGCTCCTCCGGGGTTAGGGGGCCAGGCCTTAGGAGGGTCGGCGGATCAGTGGTGAAGTCCACGACTGTCGACTCAACACCGTAGAGGGTCTCCCCATCATCTAGGATCAGGTCGACCAGACCATAGAGATCCTCGACCACGTGCTGGGCGGATGTGGGGCTAGGCCTCCCAGAACGGTTGGCGCTGGGGGCAGCTATTGGGTCGCCGAGGAGCTCTATTAGGCGTAGCGCCACCCTATGCCCAGGCATCCTAACAGCTACAGTGTCGAGGCCGGCCGAGACTATCGGTGGGACATCGCCCCTAGGCAACACCATCGTGAAGGGGCCGGGCCAGAGCTTCTCCGCAGCCCTATATGCATCCACAGGTATCTCCCTAGCAACCCTCCCAAGCATATCCATGCTTGAGATATGGACTATTAGGGGGTTGTCCTGGGGTCTACCCTTAACCCTGAAGATCTTCTCAACCGCCTCTGGAATATAGGCATCGGCCCCCAGGCCATAGACCGTCTCTGTGGGGAATACTACGAGGCCTCCCCTCCTAAGTATCTCTACAGCCTCTCTAAGCTGCTCATCCAGCCTATTATGGTCAACCCTGACTATACGGGTCACTTCACTGGCGTCCCCTACCACTTATCCACTCCTCGAGGGTAGGCCCAATCCTGACAAGGCCCTCCTCAGTGATCTCCATGACATGGGTGTTGGAGTCATGTCCAGCCATCCTGCAGCCATCGATCCTGAAGAGCCTAATAACACTACCGATGGGCATGTTGAAGGTAGACACGTCATACTTGGTCATGATCAGCTTCTTGTAAAGCACTATCGTACCATCCACTATATGGGCAACGCCATATCCACCCGCCGCCTCTGCACTCATCTCCTCGGAGGCGCTCCTCTTCTGGCTGACGAGCAGGGCCGTCTGCCTCCACTTCTTCAGGAAGTTGTAGACCTTCCTAACTATACTCCTAGCCAGGACCTCCTTGGCCTCGAATAGGCCTGTGACACTGTCGATAACGACTGATTTCACCCCGTACTCCCTGATCCCATAGGCCAGCGTATCTAGGAGGTAGTCCACCTCCTCCCTCATCCTATGGTCAGAGGCAGCATCGATAACGAAGAGGTTCTTCTTCACCTTCTCCAGGTCGAGCCTCATAGCAGTTGCCCTCTGTAGGAGGCCCTGGACGACGAACTCCTTCGGTGTCTCCACCGTCACGAATATGGTGGGGTAGCCGTCACCCGCCTGCCTAACAGCGAACTGCTCCGCCATCAGGCTCTTACCAGTATCCGCCACACCGGTTATGTTGAGGACTGCTAGGTATGGATAACCGCCCAGAGGCTTCTTAACAGGCCTCCCATCGACATACTCGACCCTGTAGAACAGATTGTCCAGCCCCTCCACACCTGTGGGTATGCCGAAGAGCTTAGGGGCATACCTACTAACCTCCTCCACGCTGTAGACCTTCTGCTCAGCCATCCCCAGGCACCATGGATAAATATGTATAAAAAGGCTTTTTTAGGACTGGCTGGATAGCCTAGATAAAGCTTTATATACCAATCCGAAAACACTTTAATTGACCCTTGAGGGTGGGGTGGCTAGTAAAATGATGACCTACCACATGGAGGAGGAGTGGGAGGAGGAGTTCGAGGAGGACTTCGACGAGGACTGGGACGACCTAGAGGACATCGAGGACATTGAGGACCTCGAGGACCTGGAGGACTTCGACGAGGAGGACTGGGGAGACGAGGAGGAAGAGGAGTTCTAAAGAGCCTCTAGAGCAGCTGGGAGAGCCACATATCCACCCAAACCAGTTTTTCAGACCACCGGGAAGGGGAGTCTCTACAATATGTCTACATAGCCCTTCTTCACGATATAGGCGATCACCACTGTCGAGACGAGTATGATCACGGTTGAGACGGCCATCACGACAGGGAATATATTCCTCTGCTTACCGATTACTGAGAAGACCCATACAGGCCAGGTCAGCTCCCCACCCAGGGTATAGTAGCTAATCACGAAGTTGTCGAAGCTCCATATGAAGGTTATTATGGCTGCCGAGACTATCGCCGGGAAGACCTGTGGAAACACTACGTAGCGGAAGGTTTGCCAGGGGGTAGCGCCGAGATCCATGCTCGCCCTCTCAATATCCGGGTCTAGGCTGTAGAGCCTAGGTGCGAGGAGGGTGACTATCAGGGGTATGCTATATACTATATGGCCCAACGCGGCTGTCAAGAGGCTCTTCTCAATCCCCAGGTACCAGTAGAAGATGTAGAGGGAGACCCCGATGATGATCCATGGTATGACGAAGGGTAGCATAAGGTATAGCATGTAGAGATCCTTAACCCTCCCACGCCCACGCACAACGTAGAATGTCGGGGGGATCGCCAGGGCGAGGGAGACAGCCGTCGTGAAGACCGCTATGTATAGGCTGTTCCAGAGGCTGGTAACGACGTCTCTACGGGTGAAGGCCTTGACGAACCATTCGAGGGTGAAGCCCCTCCACTCGGGGATGAAGAATGGGACGTCGTTGAAGCTATATACGATTATGACGGCTACGGGGAGGTATATGAAGAAGCCTACCGTGAACGCCGTGTAAGCCACAAGGGCTATCTTCAGCAGCCTCGACGTCTCCATAATATCACCTCTGGTAGAGGGCCTCGTAGCCGAATATCTTGATCATGAGTATGCTCAGCCCCATCGTCACCAGTAGTAGTATGAAGCTCAGCGCGGCGCCGAAGGCTAGGCGGAAGTCTGAGAGATACCTGTCTATCAATACGCCGAGCATTATCCCCGACTCCCCACCCACCAGCGAGGGTATAGCGAACTCTCCGAGGGAGGGTATGAAGACTATGAATAGAACCGTCAATACAGCCGGCTTCACCAATGGGAGAGTTATCGACCTGAAGATCTGCCACCTATTAGCCCCGAGATCCATAGCCGCCTCATAGAGCTGCCTGGGTATCCCAACCAGGTTCACGTAGAACGGTATGACGACGTATGGGAGCCACTCATGGATAAGTACTATGACCACGGCGAACCAGCTGTAGAAGAGGAATGTGAGTGGCTTATCGATCACCCCAAGGCTCAGAAGTAGAGAGTTTAGGAACCCGTTCTCACCCAGGATATTCCTCCAGGCATAGACCCTTATCAAATAGTTTACCTCAACAGGGATGATTAGGAAGAAGATGAGCTTGATACCCAGGTTGGGATTCACCCTAGCCAGGTAGTAGGCTATGGGGAACCCCACAATTATCAGGAGGATCGTAGCCACGGTGACGATCAAGAAGGTGTTAAGGATGGGGCTGAGGAACCTCGGGTCTGTGAATATCCTAACATAGTTCTCAAGGGTGAAGCTCCACTCAACAATATATTTCCTGGGAACCGTGAAGCTAATCGCTATGAGTATGCCTATCGAGACGTAGAACATTATGAATATATAGGCAGAGGCAGGGAGGTTCGAGAGGAATATCCTGAGCCTCTGGAGCGACTCCCCAGTAGGCCTCCTCATTCCCTCAGGGGCACCCCCTTATCAAACCTCCAATATACATAGACCCTATCACCAGGGTCGAACTCAGCGTCCTTCGACAGAACCGTGACCCTGATTACCTCCCCATTATCAAGCCTGATATGGTATATCACGTAGCTCCCCCTGAAGACCTCCACATCCACCACTCCATGGAAGACGTTATACTCCTCCCCCCTGGGGGGCTCCTTAGAGATGTGGAGGTTCTCGGGTCTAACGCTCAGATATATGGTCTCACCCGGCCTGAAACCACCATCTTTAAAGCTCACCCTGAAGCCCTTCCAGCTACCAGTCGCAACACCGCCAGAGATGTCGTCGATCGATACTGTAAACATGTTCGTCTCCCCAATGAACTCGGCGACGAACCTAGTCTTGGGATAGTCATAGACATCCCACTTCTCACCCACCTGGATGAGCCGTCCCTCATTCATCACCCCGATCCTATCGGCCAGTGTAAGGGCCTCCTCCTGGTCATGGGTTACGAATATCCATGTATTCCCCACCTCCTCATGGAGGCGTTTAAGCTCTATGTGGAGCTCCTTCCTAAGCTTGAGATCCAATGCGCCCAGCGGCTCGTCCAGGAGTAGTATCTTAGGCCTCAGGATCAACGACCTAGCTATAGCGACCCTCTGCTGCTGCCCCCCACTCAGCTTCGTAACCTTCCTATCCCTCAGCTCCCTGATCCTCACGAGGCTGAGGACCTCATCGACGCGGCGGTCGATCTCCTCCTTGGGGACGCCCCTAATCTTCAGGCCGTAGGCCACGTTCTCATATACAGTCATGTGGGGGAAGAGTGCCAGGTGCTGGAAGACCATGCTAGTATCCCGCTTGTAGGGTGGGAGATCGGTTATGTCCACACCATCCATGTAGAGCCTCCCACTAGTAGCCGTCTCAAGCCCAGCAATGATACGGAGGAGTGTGGACTTACCACTTCCACTTGGGCCGAGGAGGACTAGGAGCTCCCCCCTATACACGTCTAGGGAGACATCCCTAAGCGCCCATGTCTCGCCGAACCTCTTAGAGACACGGTCAACCCTAAGGATTACGTCGGCGGATTTAGCCATTATGAATCCAAACCATTCCAGTGGGGTCTATAAAAATAAATGGTTTAGATTCGGGGTGCTAGGCACCCCTGACCTCGTCCCAGACCTCCTCCCAGAGCTCCTCCTGGCCCTCGGCCAGTGGATACTCAAAGGCACCCTTTGCGAGGGCCTGCTGAGGCTTGTCTAGCAAGAGGCTATCAACAAGCTCGGGATCCTCCTCCCTAAGGAGGTTTACAACCGCCTCATTGGTGATGCCATACCAATACTCAGTGGCGAAGTACTTCTGAATAACCGGGCCGAGGTAGAAGTCGACCAGCTTATGGGCATCCTCATAGTTCTCAGCATTAGCAACTATAGCGTTTCCACATAGGAATGTGAGTGGACCCTCATCAGGAAGCACGAAGACGGCGTCTATACCCTCGTCCTGGAGGGACAATGCCTCGGGGGCCCATCCAATGCTGAAGATGACGTCACCTACACTCATTAGGTTGGGCATCTCCACATCGACCTCCTCGCTATACTTGAGTACATAGGGCTTCTGGTTGATCAGGAGCTCCTTACAGTTCTCCAGCTGCTCATCAGTAAGCTCCCATAGACCGTCCCCATTAGCGTCGAGGTTGTAGCCCAGGGCCAATGCAGCCATCGCTATACCGATGTAGGAGTCATCCGGCATGAGTAACTTCTTAGGATTGTCTAGCTTATCGAAGCCGAGCTCCCAAGGCTGGAAGAAGTCCATCCAGCTAGTAGGAGTCTCTAGACCATTCTGCTCGAAGAGATCCGCCCTATAGGCAAGGCCCTCATATCCATAGTTGGTGGGTATGAAGACCACCTTCCCATTGACCCTGACGCCCTGTATATCCTGGAAGATTGGGAACATCTTGTCCCAGTTCTCGAGCATACCGGTGTCTATCTCGGCCAGCAGGTCGTTCTCCACAAGCGTGGGTATATAGTCGACACATGGCGCTATGACGTCGGCTTTCTTACCGGCAAGGAGGTCGGCGACCATCCTATCCTGGTCGCCGTAGTAGGAGGCTACGACGTTATACTCTGGATAGACTGCGGCGAATAGATCGGTTATGTTGTCATAGGCCGTACCCTCATACTCGACTGGGGGGTCGAAGTTCATCTCCTCCTCCCAGGTGTAGAGGTATATAGTCTTCTTCCCGGCCTCTCCACCCATGTTGCTTAGGATGAAGTATCCAGCAGCGATTGCTATGGCGCCGCCACCTGCAACTGCTAGGAACTTTCTCCTATCCATATCCCTACACCCTTCAACTAGGTATATATAATGGTTGTTGGGGACTACTTATAACGCATAACGTATATATCAACCCATTATTTTCTCATTAATCGCCTAAGAAGAGGGATCTCCTCCAGCTTCTCCTCACTTATCAAGTCCCAGAGGATCCCGGGTGGGCGGAAGAAGTCTGTACACCTAATCAGCTCCCTAGAGGTGGCGATATAGGTGAGGGAGACGTCGTAGGGGTCTCTAGGCAGCGTCTCATAGACCTGGATGGGATGTACCGTAGTTGCTATCTCTACATCCCTCCTTATCCTCCCAGTCTCCAGCAGGATTGCATACTCCAGCTCGGCATAGCCCTCACCCTTACCCAGCCTACCACCATCCCTGGCAGCCGCCACACTCCCCTCCACGATGAAGCCTATCTCCGGGAGATCCTCAGGCTCGACGGGCCTCCCCACTGTGAAGGCGCCCCTAATAGTGGAGGCGAAGCCTATGTTCCTGATCCTATCCGGGTCTAGGAGTAGGAAGCCCCTCCTAAGCCTGGGCGTAGGCATGACCAGCTTCTTACCCATCTCGAGGACCATCCTCCTAACGGGTCTCTGGGGGCTGTCTGGGTTGACCTTTACGACCCCGGCATCCATGAAGCCCGGTATCTCCCTCAGCCTCTCCGCAGCCTTCTCAGCCGACTCGAAGTTGGGTATCCTACCCTCGATAGGCATTGGGGGCCTCGCGGCGCCAGCCTCGAGAAGCCTCCGGTAGACCTCCAGCCTAATCCTCTCCTTCTCCCTCTTCACATTCATAGCTCCAGGTTCTCCCTGCCCCACTTGAGCGTCTTGGCGAACCATATGAGCTCCGCCATGAACCTGTCCACCGACTCCCTGAACCTATTGTTGATGAGCCTACCCTCCTCGTCCAGGATATCGTCTATAGGGGCGAAGTATAGGGCCCTCTTTATAGGTACGAAGCCCAGGTCAAGGGCGGCGGTTCTAAGGACGTCGACGACCCTGGTGCCACCCCTACCGGAGGATACAGCGGCTATGCCGAGGGGGCGGCGGTCATACTCCCTCCAGGTAGTGTCGAGGAGGATCTTCAGCTCACCCGGGTAGCCATGGCTATACTCAGGGGTGACTATTATCAGTCCATCCATACCCCTTATAAGCTCCCTATAACGCCTAGCCGCCTCAGTCTCTGCCTCGTCATCTGTATACCCTATGATATGATCCCTAACATCTATGAGGAATGTGTCTAGTCCATACTCCCTCGCGACGCCCAACATGTATCTAGCGGCCCTCTCAGACCTCCTACCCTTCCTAGCCGTGCCTAGGAGGACCGGTATCTTGAGACTCATAGATACAGTATTTACCGGTGTGGTGATAAAAAGGGGAGGGGGGAGGGGCTAGTCGTCTGCCACGTGGTCCAAGACCTCGTCCACCGTGTCTAGGATGAGGTCTGCCTCTAGGTATAGGCTCCAAGCCTCCTCAAACCCATCTACACCCCTATCCCCAAGTATGCTGAGCGCCTGGTCGAGAAGGGTCTCCGCCCTCTCGAGGTCGTCGACCACATCGGTGACGCCATATGTCTCTGCCTTAACCCTATACTCATAGACATCACCCTGCTTATCTATTATCTCCCTGATCAGCCACCTCACCCTCTTCTCAGTTACGGCTGAGCCGTCCACCCAGTCATCCTCGGATGGACTATCATCATAGTAATACTCTTCATAGATGTCGTCGTCATAGTAGCCGTTAACCATCTTGAGGTAGTGCTCCAGCCTCTCCTCAGCCATACTAAGCTCTAGAGGCGTCATGGAGGCTATCCTCTCGTCGCTAAGCTCCACGAGGAAGTGTCCCACCTCCTCCTTCAACTGCCCCGTGAAGACCCCCTCTCTATAGAGACTTGCCAGCCTATCCCTCATACGCGTGACCTTCAGCCTATACTCAACTATGTCTGGGTCGTCGTCGCCCGTTACGTACTGGTCAGAGTCGTCCAGCGAGTCTGAGACTCCATATATACTGTCCACAGCGCCCTGGTAGGCGGGGTAGGCCGCCACTATGGGGGCTGCAACGAGCAGTAGTATCACTATCTCCTTGAGACCTATGCTCATCACGGATTCACCGGGATGAACTAGGATGTTCCAGTGTCTAAAGGGAATAGGTGGAACGGTGTGGAACGGCTAGGACTCTGGGTCTAGCACGATCTCCATGAGATCCTCTACCCATCCAAGCTCAGTAAGCGTCTCGGGATCCAGCCTCAGGAGGCCCAGTGTCGGTATGCCCCATGCATCTCCGGAGAGGTATAATCTTAACCTGCCCCCAGCTACATCCGAGACTATGAATAACGCGTTGACCAGGCCCTCACCAGTCGTATAGGCTCCGAGTATCCCCCTGAGATCCCCTCCCCACCTATCCATGAGGCTCCTGAGTGGATAGCCCAGCACCTCCACCTCATCCATAGCCACTTCCACCGCCTCCCCACCGCTGAGGTATCTCCTATAGAGCCAGTTCCTATACTCAGTACGCATCGCATGGTCCCTAGGCTTCAGGCTGGGCGGCGGCTCCACAGCCACGACCCTATATCTACGGGAGAGGAAGCTGATAACATCCTCCTCATGGCTGAAGACTATCACTAGGTCTGGCCTATAGAGGGAGAGCTTAACATTCTTGAGCTGGTATAGGCCGTAGCCGTGGGACCAGCCCGTAGGGTTGAGTATAACCTTCTCCACACCCTTCTCCAGGGCCTGGCCCAGGAGGGTGTCGAGGCCCTGGACCACCCTATGTATAAGTCCACGTGGACTCGTCAGGCCGACGAAGTATAGCGCCTCTGGTGCTAGCATGGTTAGGAGGGGATACTGATCATCGGGTATGGCGAGGCCCAGGGTTGTCGGCGGCCCTATATCGCTCTGACCAATATCAGTGTCTATAACCCCTGTCCTGAAGCCTCTCTCGAGGAGGCCGTTCAGGAGATAGGTCGTCAGGCCAGACTTACCCGTGTCTACACCTCCTACGACGGCTATCCTCTCAACATCCTCCGAGGCAACTGCCTCCAGCGCCTCCACCCAGCTATTAGGTATATCCACATCGCCAGGCCCTATCCTCCCCATCAACACCTCCACCAAAGAGTCTTCAACCGCCCTAAGGGGTAGCGACTTTGTAGGGGGGACCTCCAGCTCCCCAACCGGGGCTCCTAGGCTAGACACGCCGCCATCCAAAACCCTTATCCTAGCCGGGCCCTCTATGATGACTACCTCTCCAGCCCTGATCCTCGTCTCCATCTCTGGACACTCGATACTTTATTCATAGCCCAGCCCCAATATTTCAGTGATGAGGCGGAGGCTCCTACTAGGCCTAGCCATAGTGGCCATACTCGTCGGGGGATACCTCTACCTATACAGCGTATCCGCACCCCCCAGCCTCAGACCCATATGGATAGACTGGGATCCCGAGGTCATAACAGTCGGGCGTGAGACAACATTCACCCTAACGATGGAGAACGTGGGCTGGGGAGCATCGGGAGTCTTGAAGGTCTATATCAGGAGCTTCGACAGGTATGGGGGGCTGGGGGAGCCCGAGCTGATAGCGGAGCAGGAATACAGCGTCGGGGGCGGGGAGACCAGGAACATATCCGTATCCATCTCCATCCCTGAGGAGGGGTTCTACAGGCTGATCTTCGACTTCGGCGGTAGGACCAAGGCGAGGCAGCTGGTATATGTCTATGACCCGGATAACCCTAGGGAGGAGTATAGGTTCGCCTTCTTCGCCGATAATAGGCCGGGAGGCCCACTAACACCACAGCCAGAGCAGTTCAAGAAGCTGATAAGGATCCTCAACATAGTGAGGCCCGACTTCGCCATCCTGGGCGGGGACATAGTCTATGGATATAGGAGCGAGGCGGTAGTCCTGGCATGGCAGTGGAGCGACTTCCTCTCCATCTACGAGTCCTCAGCTGTACCCATATTCGTCGCCCCAGGGAACCATGAGGTTAAGACGGGTGAGGCGCCGTCGACAGGCGATAGGGATGCCCAGATCCTCTTCCTGATGAATCTCGGTAGGCTCTACTACAGCTTTGCATATGGTAAGGATCTCTTCCTGATCCTAGACACAGACATCGTGGGAGAGGCCAACATGATCACTGGGAGGCAGAAGGAGTGGATGATAGAGATGCTGGGGGAGGGTCAGAAATATAGATATAGATTCACAGCGATGCATAAACCAGCCTTCTCCGGCCCCGCATACAGGACGATAACCAATGACAAGGAAGTGGCGGAGATATTCAGGGAGTACAACGTCACAGTTGCGCTCCAAGCCCATAACCACATCTACTACAGGAGGTATCTCGAGCCCACATGGTTCTACGTCTCGGGAGGAGCCGGGTCACCACTCTACGTCTCGCCTGAGGAGGGGGCCATCTACCACATGCTCATAATCACGGTTAGCGAGGAGGGCGTCGATGTAAAGATGATACCCACAGAGATGTTCGAGGAGAGGCTGGAGGAGAATAGTGTATATCTCAGGCATGGATTCACCGAGACAATCTATTTCAGGAGGGGAGGAGAGGAATGGACGGCGGAGCCGAGGGAGATCCTACTCCAGGGCCTACTCGTCAGGGGAGAGGCCAGGGTCGAGGGGGAGGGATACGAGCTCCTAGGCACCAGGAGGATCACAGTAGGGGGAGTGGAATACACGGTCGTGGAAGCAGTTCTTAGGCCCGGAGGCTGGATAAGAGTCTATTCCTAGCCCAGATTTTAAACATATAGGTAAAATCCATACATATACAGTAAATGTTTTTTACATTGGTGAGATGAGGGGTGTCCACACCCTCCTACCAATCCTCATCCTAGCCCTCCTAGTCCTAGCGCCCATCGACGCGGTGGCACAGCCCAGCATCGACGTCGAGTTCTACTTCCCCCACTACTACAACACGACCTTCAAGGCCCAGACCAATGAGCAGGTCATAATATCCGGCGGCTTCAGGGGGCAGGGCTCCTTCTGGGGAGCCATATACATCACTAATGAGGGGAGCGAGCCCATCGACCTCCTCACGGTGAAGCTCGAGGTACCTGTAGAGGCCGGGTTCAAGGTTCTCAGGCCCCCGAGGGATGGCGTGGCATCGGATGACGGATCCTACTTCATAGCCAATGTTACAGGTCTCCAGCCCGGCGATACCAAGAGGCTATCCTTCCAGCTAGCGGTGCCGGAGACTATTGAGCCGAAGGCCGTCGACTTCGTATTGACGATCATGGATGCAGAGGGTAACGTGGTGTTCCAGGAGACCTATAAGAGGCCATTCGTGCCAGAGCCATTCATGGTGTATCTAGGCACGTTGATAGTCTCGGTAGTGGCTATAGGCGCCACCTTCTACGCCATTGAAAAGGGTAAGCTCTACGGCGCATCATTCAAGACTAAGGACATCATATACTCCACGATATTCGGCATATTCCTAACGGTCTGGGTACAGGTAATAGGGCGTAGCCTAGGATTCTTCGCGATGACGAACAGGCTACCCATACCATTCGTGAACTATGCGATCGGCGACATAGGATACGCCACATTCTTCGTACTAGGCGTATTGATAGTTAGGAAGCCCGGGGTAGCAACATTCATCCAGTTTGTCTACCAGTTCACGAGCCAGCTCATGTTCTACGGCTTCGACATAAGGTGGTATGTCTACGCCCTGGCCCAGGCCGTCCCCGTGGATATGTACCTAGCAATCTCCAACAAGTACTTCCTAAGCCAGGCCGAGGGAGCAACGATACCCAGGCCCAAGGGTATATGGGCCGTCATCGACGCGGCCCTTATAGGCGGGCTCAGGGCCTTCTTCGCATGGATATCACTCTACTACGTCTTCTACCCATACCTCAACCACTTCTACACCACGAGCTACGTCGTCTACATGCATACCATAACGATGACGGTATTCAACATGATCTACGGAGCCTTCGTCGCACTGCCACTATTCAAGGTGCTTGAGAGGCTGATACCCTGAGCCCGCTATCCATCCCCACTTTTTATACATCCATGTCATGATACTATCTAGACATCCCCACCGGGGATAGAGGGCATGAGTAGGGAGGTCGTACTCCGGATAGAGGATCTCTGGTATAAATATCCATTCAGCGATGAGTGGGTCCTCAAGGGGATAAACCTAGAGGTTAGGAAGGGGGAGTTCATAGTCCTCACGGGTAGGAGTGGGTGTGGAAAATCTACATTGGCACTGACGATCTGTGGATACATCCCCCACGTCATCGACAAGGGGGTTATGAAGGGCCGTGTCCTGGTGAAGGGTATAGATACCAAGACGAAGCCTCTACACCAGCTGACCCAGCTGGTCGGGGTGGTACTGCAGAACCCTGAGGACCAGCTCTTCGCCCTGACCGTGGAGGAGGACGTGGCATTCGGACCGGAGAACCTGGCTATGCCTAAGGAGGAGATTATCCGCCGCGTCGAGAGGGCTATGAGGGATGCGGGTGTATACGAGATTAGGGATAGGCCCATATTCGCCCTGAGCGGTGGGCAGAAGCAGAGGACGGCTATAGCGGGTATACTGGCTATGGAGCCGGAGATAATAATCTTTGACGAGCCGACCTCAGACCTCGATCCACAGGGGGCTATGGCCGTCCTAAGCGTGATAAGCGAGATACAGAGGAGGAGGGACGTAACCGTCATACTGATCGAGCATAGGCTTGACGAGGTATCGAAGTACGCCGATAGGATAATACTCATGGAGGAGGGGGAGATAATCGTTGACGACGAGCCCCACAAGGCATATACAAGGCTCAACGAGTTCTTGGAGAAGGGTGTCAGACCCCCACAGATCTCCGAGGCCGCATATAAATATGGCTGGAGAGACGGTATGCCGATAAGCCTCGAGGAGGGTGTCCAGCTCTTCAAGCCACTAGTGAACGGACCAGTCAGGATCGATAGGCCCGGGCAGGGTGTAGGTAGTGGGGGGAGGATAGCGATCGAGGTGGAGGATCTCTGGCATACATACCCCAACGGGGTGACCGCGCTTAAAGGGGTCTCCCTCAAGATATGGGAGGGGGAGTTCGTAGCCATAATAGGGAGGAATGGGAGCGGAAAGTCCACCCTGAGCCAGATCCTGGTAGGCCTCTTAAAGCCTACGAGGGGTACAGCCAGGATATATGGCCACGATGTTAGGGAGACCCCTATGACCGAGATAATCAAGTATGTAGGCTATGTATTCCAGAACCCGGATCACCAGCTCTTCACAAATACTGTGGAGGATGAGCTGGCCTTCGGCCCGAGGAACCTGGGGCTGGACGAGGAGGAGGTTAGGAGGAGGGTGGAGGACGCTCTGCAGGTGCTGGGCCTCGAGAAGTTTAGGGATAGGCATCCACAGAGCCTGAGCAGGGGGCAGAGGAGGAGGCTGGCTGTAGCCACGATACTGACTATGCAGCCGAAGATACTCATACTCGACGAGCCGACCACCGGCCAGGACTGGGGACACTCAGTCAAGCTCATGGACCTAGCTAGGAGGCTGAATAGGGAGAGGGGGATAACAGTGATCTTCATAACCCATGACATGAGGGTCGTAGCCGAGTATGCCGACAGGGTTATACTGATGCATAACGGTGAGATAGTCTTCGACGGCGAGCCTGGAGAGCTCTTCACAAGCGAGTGGCTACCCAACTACGACATCCTACCACCATACATAACCCAGCTCGGGATGAACATCTTCCCCGACAGGCCAGCTATACTCAGCGTCGAGGACTTCCTAGAGGTTATCAAGCCGGTAGAGACGGGGTGACCAGGCATGGAGGATGTATTAGCCATACTCCTAGACACACTCAAATTCCTATTCGACTTCACGGTATTCTTCATCCTGGGCCCCGGAGTCATAATCCTCCTGATCTACAGGCTGATCCTTAGGGGCGCCCTTAGGAGGTTCTTCCTATACGAGGAGAGGGACAGCTTCTTCCACAGGCTTGACCCGAGGGTCAAGATATTCTGGACATTCACAGTCACACTTCTAGCCTCGATCCTCGACGACCTACTCATCCTGAGCCTACTATTCCTATGGGTAGTCCTCATGTGGATAGCGGCTAAGCCTCCTAGGGACAAGCTGATAACGATGCTTGTCCTACTCCTACCCATACCCATCAACAGCATATTCTACCAGGGGATACGCTATGGCTACGACTGGTGGAGCAGGAGCTTCATATACGACGTCACCCCGATCTATGAGATGCACCCCGGACTAGACTACATCCTCGGTGGGCATATACTCACGCTGGAGGGCATGTACTACGGAGCCTTCCAGAGCCTGAGGATACTGGTTGCAGCTGGGAGCGGCCTACTCCTAGCAATCTCAACAGCTCCCAACGCACTCCTACTAGGCCTGACAAACTTCATCAAGAGGGGGGACTTCAGGATAGGTGTACCATACATCCTCAGCTTCGCAGTAGTCATAGGTATAAGGCTTATACCCAGCCTATTCGAGGACGCCAACACCATCATAAACGCGGCTAAGGTGAGGGGGCTTTCGATGAGCCCGCCTAGGAGCAGGGATCCCAGGGAGCTCCTGAAGGCTCTGAGGAACGCTATCAAGGTCTTTAGACACATGACCGTCCCACTGATACTCAGCAGTCTGAGGAGGGGTAGCAACATGGCGATAGCCGCTGATCTCAGGGCATTCAGGGCAAAGCCCAACAGGACATACCTGATCGAGAGGAGGCTAAACGCTAGGGACTGGGCCTACCTCATAGTCACAGCGGCAGTATTCATACTGGGCTGGTACCTAGCCTACATAGGCTTCGTAGCGACTCCAGGAATCATACTCTAGCGCTATAGGAACCGGATATATATGTCTGCATAGCCCAGGACGATGGGCACGGCTACGAAGAACACTGCTACTAGGCCGAGTGTCCACCTACCAATGTTTATCAGTCCACGATACGCAGTCACGGATATGGCGATGCCTAGAGCACCTCCAACCAAGGATGTTACCAGGGCAAGTGGTTCCGGAGCGATGAGCAGGATGTGGAGGAGCCCCGGGACGAGTGTCGCCACGAAGAACCCCCTGGGGACTCCAAGTAGATAGATGGCCATCGCCATTATTGGGGCTGAGAGGGCGAGTGGACTCCTATATACAGGGTTATACCCGGCCAGATCTACGGAGAAGTAGAATATGAGCATTAGGCCCGTGACCAGTAGCCCGGTATAGAGCACCGCCTCCCTAGCCCCGGTATATTGATACGCAAGCATGAGTACCGAGGCGTAGACCAGGGCCACCACCATGGGTGCGAGTAGGGGGTTCTCCGCGTAGAGCCCCTTCTCCAAGTACTTCTCCCAGAGGAGGGTCGACTCCCCCTCGAAGTGGTGCCCCAGACCAGTCCCCGAGGCCAGCTCCTCGAAGAGGGCCCTGGGGTTTGAGAATGGGCCTATAAAGGTTCTGAAGAGGGCCATTCCTATACCTGCCAGGAATATTGACGACGCCAGTATGGAGGATCTATACTCCCTCACGAGGACCGTCACCAGGACGAGGGCAGCCGTGATGCTCGAAGTGAGTGCCAATGTATGTGGATAGCTGTAGGAGCTCTCGAAGCTCCCCCAGATACCATGCCATATACTGTCTAGGTAGCCGGCGAGGAGGGCGGATATACATGAGAGGCTGTAGAGGAGGGTGTAGGGAGATATCTCCAGGCCCAGGATCCTGATAGTCGAGCCTCCAAACCCCCTCCTAAGCCCCGGATCAATGAGTAGATAGCCACCCACGAGGAAGGCCAGCGCCAACCCACTATACATCAATATGTGTGGGTTGCTCCAGAAGGCCTCAAAGGGGAAGACGTGGTGATAAGCAATGTCGAAGTATAGCCCCGCCAAAGCAGTGTATAGACCCACAACACCAGTGAGGGCGGCGAGATACCCCCTATCCATGTCAAAGCCAATCTGGGGATGGAGCCATTATAAGGAGCCGCTCCGATGCTCCCGGCTTAGGCAGGGGTCTAACTCGATGGTTATCCCATCAGAGGATCGTGTCCTCATGTGAAGTGTCATATCTCCTTCCTATGATTAGGGTCCCCAGGATCTTCTTCGAGGGTAGGATGTAGATCCTGATGCTGTCCTCATCCTCATCGATCAGCTCCTTTAGGCCGTCGAGCATCTCCATAAGCTCTGCACTGGTCAGGTCTCCCTCGAAGACGCTGTTCTGTACCCAGACCATATACTGCCTGAGATACTTCAGAACCTTCGCTAGCCTCTCCACATTCACGTCGTATGTTAGTATGACGTACATCCTCACCACCAGGCTACCAGGGGTCGGTATTCCGAGGTGCCTAGTAGATGCTTGATGAGCTTGTAGCATTCCAGCCTTATGAGGCGTTGATGGCTGACCTTCCTCCCTAGGCCCCGGTGCCTAATGGTTGACTGTAGCTTACCCTCATACTCCTTGAGGAACTTCCTCTTCCCCTCAGTATTCAGGAGGATGGCGTTCAACTCCCTCCTGAAATCCTCCTCCCCAATGATCTTCTTATTCACCAGTGTGAAGATCACCCGGTCAACTATTATCGGCTTGAAGATCTCGGCTATGTCGAGTGCTAGGCTATACCTACGCTCATATGGCTGGTGTAGATAGCTTATGGTTGGGTCTAGCTGGGTATGATATATCTCTGTCAGGACTGTGCCGTATAGTAGGCTGTTTCCAAAGCTTATCAAGGCGTCGAGCATAGTCTCGGGAGGCCTCCTACTCCTCCTACTATACGTCATCCTCCCCCCGAGTATCTTGTTGAAAGACCTGTAGTACTCATGCCTAGCATTCCCCTCCACACCCATCAACTCCTGAACACTCCTGACACGATCCACCTCGGAGAGGAACTTCTTTAGAAGCTCTATCTCCCTATTCAGATCCATCCTCTGCCCCTGCTTCTCAAGGTTCCGAATCATGTTTGAGATCGCTCCCTTCACTATCTGCCTAGCTATGAATAGGCGTCTCCACCTGGATATGTGGTGTAGAGCCTGCCTCACCAGGAGATAGCCTGAGAGGAGGTATTTCCTGGGGTATAGTGTGGCTAGGTAGACCCCATACTTGTTGTAGAAGTGTACAGGGACCCTATGCTTGGATAGGTATGATATCACCCCTGAGGAGAGGCCTATACGGGCGAGGCAGTAGACCGCGTGTATCTTCTTGACTGGTATGGGTATCTTGTCTATACCTTTTTCGCCCACCCTGTAGAAGTAGACGGTGTTGGCCTTCCTCACAAGCTTACCATGGTTGACTAGGTAGTAGTTCACCTTCGCCAAGACGGACAACCCCTATAAATATTGGGGGAGACATACTCTTAGCCCCACTACCTCCCCTCCAGCCAGCAGAACTCGTGGTAGCTACACCTCCTACATATCGGCTTCCACTCCGGCGGGGGCATCTCATCACTATTCCGGAGCTCCTCGATAAACCTTATCCTCTCCATAATCTCCCTATACCCCTCCTTGGTTAGGCGTACCCTCTCCCTCCTCCTCTGCCTAGGATAGTGGATGACGCCGTAGACCTTATTCACACCCTTGTTCAGGAGGACTAGGATGTAGTACATTATCTGTAGCCTATCAGCATGGCTGAGCTTATCACTATGCTTCACCTCATGGATGACTATCTTATCTCCATAGGATAGGAAGTCGATCGAGGCCTTCTCCTCAACAAGTACGTTCTTCACCCTCCTCTTGAAGAACCTCTCATGTAGTAGCCGACCGAGTATCACGAGGCTGCTCTCATGCTCCCTACCCAGGCCCTTCATGAAGAGCCATAGCTTGGTGGGGCAGACGACTGAATAATATATCTCGACGCCCCTGACAAACTCATCCAATGGGAAGTCCTCATAGCTTGGAGAAGAAGAACTGGGCTCCCCGGAATCCATAGGCACGACCCTTGCTCTTAATAACCTCACCCAACATGTATGTGACCCTTAGGTTTATCAGCTTATCCAGGAGCTCACCAGACACCTGGCCATTGAGGAAACTGTGGAGGAACTTGTTAAGCATGGATACAGACTTATCCCTATACTTCATATCAGATATGTAGAGTGACCCGACGAAGCGTCCGAAGCCGCTTGAACCCCTACCCTTATTATTAATAACATCGTCGAACCAATGCCCCACCAGTCTGTTTATCCGTGTAAATACCTGGAGCTCATTGGGTATACTCCTTCCTACCGTTAGCACCACCATAGAGAGATCGGCATCCGGGTCTAATGCCTGTGTCTGTCCCAGAAACTTTGCATACTGTATAAGGATAGCCGTTGCGAATACGTACGACAAGGGCTTCCCCTCTACATTTAAGGGAATATCGTAGTCGAATGAGCCACTGCTAATTACCTTCCAATTAGGTCTTAATGGCGACCCTATATCCTCCCTCCGGAAGATATACTGCCATAGCTTGGCCTTAGACTCCAAATCCATATCGCCTATGAAGTTAACAATGACTATAGCTTCCCTATGAGGTCTATAACCAAGTCCAGTTGTAACCATATATGCAAAATATCCCTTCTCAATACTCGATGGCTCGACATTTTTTATCCATAGACCCCTTCCTTTATTCCAAGACACCATAGTTGGAACAACGCTGGCTTTGTATTCGTCTGACCGTTTCATATGATCTAAGACCTCAATAAGGCTATCGAAGTAGTCCCTCCCTTCTTTTAAATCATCATCCAATCTTTTTGCTGGTCCCCTCGTACTCATGAAGTTAATACCAGAAATATTATGGGCTGCTATTTCTAGGGTATATGTATATTTTCTTCTAAGACTAAGCCATCTATTGATCTCCTCCCAGTAATTTATACTCTTAGTGGACATACTCTATCACCTCTACCTTCGCAAATCCATAATACGGACTATACACGTATCCATCCATATCGACGATGGGGAAGCCCCTCCAACGGCCCCCCTCAGCGAGGAAGTAGATCGGCATGGGCACGAGGTATCCCTTCAGCCTTGTAAGCAGGATCCGCCTATCCTCATATGGCAGGCCGGGGCTGCTCAGGGTTTCTATGAGCTCGGCCAACTCACGCTTCCTACCCTCATCATCAATGATCATCGTCTCGGGATTGGGTATGGCGAGTACGCTATCCCTATTCCTATAGTCTATAAGCTTCTTAACAGACTCCTCACTCAGATCCAGCGCGATTAGATATCCATTCTCCCTAAGGAGGGACTCTAGCCTCATATTCTTCAGCTCCTTTAGATACTCGTTTACATCAAACCTCCTGTCATACTCCTCGAGGAGCTGGAGCTCATTCCTCAGCTTATCACCCTCATAACCCCGTAGAACATCGATGGTCTCCAACACCTCATACTTACTATATGGGGCATACTTGTTCCCGGAATCCCCTCCATCTCCTCCTACCTCGGTAAGTATAGTTGCATTCACCCTGTCAATCACCGTTTCATACTCACCACGCCTATTAACCCTCCCGAACCTCTGTATGATGGAGGAGAGAGGAGCAGCCTCGGTATAGAGATAGCTATAGGATATGTCCAGGCTGACCTCGGAAACCTGTGTGGAGACGAAGATATGGGGTTTACCACTCCTGACGAGTCTCTCTACCCGCCTCTCTATCCTCTCCCTATCCACATACATATACCTACTGTGGAGGAGAACCACTGATGAGCCGTCACCACCCACCTTATCCCTAAGAAGACGGGCCGCCTCAACAGCCCTATCAACCGTGTTTAGGATAACCAGTACTGACTCCCCCCTATTAAATCGGCTAACGACTTCATCCAATACGTCGAATATCGACTCATCCCTAACCTCGTACATGACACGCCTTCTACCCATATAACCGTCCCGATGGTCAAATACATCCACCCTTGTACCATCAGCACCCAAATACTCTTTGATAAAGTCGATCAATGGAGTGGGTAGCGTGGCGGACATGATGAGGGTTCTGAGCCTATAGATACGGTGGAACTGCCTAAGGAATAACAGGAGGAGTGCCATAAGCCTAGGGGTGTATAGATGGACCTCGTCGAAGATGAGAACCGAGTTGTAGAAGCTGAACCTACGTAGGTGATACTTGAATATCCTTAGGAATGTGAGTATCAGCTGGTCGATAGTGGTTATGGTTATTGGGTATCTCAGGAAGAGACGCTCAATCATCAGCGTGTTTAGGAGATCCCTCTTCACCAGCTCGTCATCAATATCCTTCTTGGATCCCTTCTCCCACTCATACAGGTAGAAATACTTCCCTACCACATCTCCGAAGGCCCTACTCATCCTCTCATAGAACTTGTTGATGGCTGTAATGGTTGGGAGGATATAGAACACCCTTCTCCTGCCTGAAGAGACGGCATAGAGTATTGAGGCTGTCGTCTTGCCCCATCCCGTATACGCCCTCAACAAGGTTATATCAGCAGCATCCACCAGCTTCTTCTGACTGTTAAACCTGTTCATGTCTAGTGATCCGTCCTCACTAAGCATATTCTTGACCTTATCTATGCTTATCTGGAGTGAGGGATCTATATCCGCTACACATATGTCGAGGGCTGAAAACATGTCAGCGACCTTGAACATGCCGTAGAGATCCGCCAGTACCACGGCCTCCTCAAAACTGAGGCCGAGTAGGATGTCAAACAAGGAGACACTGCCTGGCATTATGGTCGGTTCGAAATACTCCTCTAGGAAGGTCTTTAGCTCCCTGTCTCTAATCCCTGTCAAAGCGGGTTTGGAGAGTCTACTATGGTGCTTGAGGATGAGGTAGACCATGAGCCAGAACTCCCTAGTATCTATACCGGGCATCCCGAGGCTTGGGAGGTGATCCAGTATCCATCTTACGGACATCTCGGAATGGTTTATAGTCCTCCTGTCCTGGCGTACCGACCAGTCGGGATGCAGCTTCCCCATGTCGTGATAATCGATGACCTTCTCTATGATCTCCTCAGCCCAGCCTATTAGACTGGGGTCTACAGCTGGGTCGTACTGCCTCCTAAGTACGCCATAGAACTTCCTAATCTCCTCAATATGTCTTGCTAGGGGTTTGCAGGGATGGCTCTCCTTAGTATTAGGATCGTCCCAGGCGATCATCTTCCTAGGCCTCCAGATCACCTACCCATCACCAGATAATTAAAGTTCTCCCCGATCTCGTAGAGGGGGACTCCATAGTCCTTCACTGCGTATACCTCCCTCTTCAGCCTGATCCTGGCCCTATAGACCATTATGAATGTGGCAACATCTCCACGATACTTCACATAGGACTTATACATCTCCCCATCCTCCATCGGTATGACCGTCGCCACATCATCCTCAGGAGCATACCCTTCAACCTCCTTAGTAAGCTCTACGTCGTAGAGATCCCCGTGAACCTCTACATCCAGGGCTATGAAGTCGTTAAGCCCTCCATATGGGAGGTATACCAAGCCCCTACCCAAGCTCCGTAGAACGTCTCTGAGGAGTCCCTCATCCTCAGATGCCATTGCTATTAGATACCTGGGGTTATTCACTATGCCCTGGAACGCGGGGGCCCACTCCACATTCCACGTGTTTTTATCAGCCTTTCCCTTAATCTTTGGGAACAAGTAGATCTCTCTCCCTACACCATTATAGGATAGTAGCTTCGCCCCGAACCACTTGTTCCTGATGAAGCTGGGCATATTATACCTCTCTATGCCCAGCATGGCGCCGAACATCCCTGCTACGGATGTGGGGAGTGGTATTAGATAGGTCTCCCTGAAGCCCTTGGTGTAGTGGGAGGTGAAGACCGCCTCGGGGAACTCCACCTCAACAAGTACCGCCTTCATCACCAGCCCAGTCCCTACTCCTTAGGGAACATCAGGTCTACCAGCTTATTGACCACGTAGTCCGGATCATCGACAACATAGGCTATCTCTCTTAGGACTGGATCATCCATTATCCTCACAGCATCCTTATACGCTATGATAAAGATCTCTACATCGCCCCTATACTTCTCCTTCATCTTTACGAGACCTCTGAGAAGGTTGAGATCAACATTACCATCTGCATCGATGTCAAGGTAGTTGCAGACGGGTATTGGACCGACCTTTGAGAAGGCGGCCACTGCCAAGATATACTCGGGCATAACCAGGCTGTTAGTCCTCCTAGGCAGTACATAGCTTGGGGTGAGGAATATGTCTAGGAAGGCTCCTAGCCGCTTCCTACGCTCATCATTACTCAGGACTGGTGTCTTAATACTATTATTACCGGCCTCCACCTCCTTCGTGAAGTCACCTATATAGTCGTACACGATGCTACAGACCCTACCTATGAAGTCAGCCACCTCAACCTCAAAGGGTACAGGGTCGCCACTCGGCCCATGTGGCCTGGGAAACCTACCACCAAATTCCGCCCTGACAGGCGTGTCCCTCAAAGCCTTGAAGTACGAAATCGCCACTGGTGCCTGCCTGATCCACGCCCTCTCCCCAGAGACGGGCACCATGTATCCGAATAGGTCGTTGTCGACATATTCATCGGGCTTGCCGCTGTCTGACAGGTCTAGCGCTCCCTTCTTCCCCTTTATGAAGGGGTCTATCTTGAATCCACGGTTCATCAGCTCATCCCTGATGGCCCTCTTAACCGCACGGGCCGATACGAAGGGTATGACCTCACCCTTGGTGGAGTACATCTTCTTGATCAGTATGCGCTGGCCCACGACACCATCGGCGTTCACGTTCCCGGTTATCCGTCCTATTATCCCGATTGAGATCGTCTTACTCGCCACCCTCCTCACCTCCACCATACGAGGATGCCAGGGCATTCATGAAGCCCGCTATAATAGCGGACTTCAGATAGTAGAAACGGTCCCCATAGAGGCCCTCCTCCAGGATGAATCGAGGCACGCTGATGCTCTTCAGACTCTCCACCTCCCTGGCAGTCTGGAGGTAGTAAATATCCTGCATAAGGACATCCCTGAATCGGCCAGGCAGGTCCTCACCCCTAAGGTCGTAGAGCAGCCTCTTAAGGAGCTTCTCACCCTCATCCCTACCCTGGCTATCCATGATGAGCTTCCCCACCATAAAGGCCCAGTTGAAGGCCTTGACGTATCGGGAGGCCTCCATAGGATACACCCCACACGACGCTGGGCCCGTTAGGAAACGGGCTAAGGATAATATGGCTATACACAATTATATAAATCAATTTTGACGGCTAAACAGGGCATAGACAGTCTCCAAAGCCTTTTTCAGGGCTGATCAACGATTCTTTCGACGAATTATATTAATGAAGCCGAAGCCCAAGGGATTCCTCTCACCAAGCCCAGTATCCAGGAAGAAGCGGACGACCCTCTTCGCCTCCCTGTCTAGTGGATCGTCGATATGGATCTCTATTATCGACCCGACGACCTGGACCCTCCTACGGTTCATCGTGAAGTGGGCGCTAACCGACTTCACAAACCTTATCCTCTTGATGAAGTCAAGCGTATACGGTGGGCGGCCATAGAAGATGAGGTGCTTAGTGGATATATCCTCCCTAATAAGCCTGAGGAGGGTGTCCAATCCATACTCCTCCCGCCAATATACATACTCCTTATCACTCCTTATCCCGAGCTCCCCATATCTCGGCCTATATATCCTATAGACAACCGGGGTGGCCGACCTGATGATGAATGGATGGTCAGGAACCCTGACATTGACACGCTTCCAGTCCAGTACCTGGAAGACCATATTGCCGAAGCGGGCCACACCCCCCTGGCTATCCCTATGCTCCCTAAGCCCGTCTTCAAAGGCTTGGAAAAGCCTCTTATCCGGAGTCGATATGATTAGATACTTAACATCACCCCTCCTAATCTGATACGCATCGACAGACGCCTCCTCCTCTCCATTAGAAGCATCTTCGTGGCTAGCCACCTGCTTATCCCCAGTATCCCTATCAAGGGGGACGGGGAAGATGTTGGAGAAGCAGAAGAACTTATCACCCATCGCGTCATGCAGAAAGTCATAGTCACTCCCCCTAAGCAGATCATAGAGGAAGCCCTGGACACGGGGGTAATACTCCAGATCATAATCAAAATCTCCCAATGCCCTAAGACGGAGAAGCAACCTCACATCAAAAACCATCACATCAAAAATTCATAAAACAGAACCAGCCCCAAAGACCCCCCTTTATAAAGCTTTATATACTTTTCTGCGTCACATCTTTATAAACCCCCTGCAGGATCAAAGGTTTGACACACATAAAACTTAAATAATAGAAACACCAAAAACGTCTATATAGAAACAGAAGAAAACCCACGGGTTAAAACCAGACTAGGAAGGGTTGAAAGGCTCCCTACAACCTGAAGATGTGGAGCACATCATATATATGTTAAAACCAGACTAGGAAGGGTTGAAAGTATGTAGACTGCGACCCCTGTCGGGTTTCCGCTACCGTCATGTTAAAACCAGACTAGGAAGGGTTGAAAGCTCTTCGGGATGGTCTTCACCACCTTCCCTTCATCATCCAGTTAAAACCAGACTAGGAAGGGTTGAAAGTCAAGGACTTCTACCTCCACCCAGATATTCGGCGGGAGATACGTTAAAACCAGACTAGGAAGGGTTGAAAGAGAAATCGGTTCAGGCTTATAAGCCTGACAGAACACCCATGTTAAAACCAGACTAGGAAGGGTTGAAAGAAGGGAACGGGAAAGTCTACACTAGCACTACGCATGATGAAGTTAAAACCAGACTAGGAAGGGTTGAAAGCTTCATCCTCTATCCCGTCTTCGTCATCAGTTTTACGTAGTGTTAAAACCAGACTAGGAAGGGTTGAAAGTGAATAAAACGGACAACAACATTGGCGGGAATCGGTATCTGTGTTAAAACCAGACTAGGAAGGGTTGAAAGGACATATTTCATCATGCGTAGTGCTAGTGTAGACTTTCCCGTGTTAAAACCAGACTAGGAAGGGTTGAAAGTAAGATCTATGTTTACTGTCCTGCTCCCTGTACCAGGATGGTTAAAACCAGACTAGGAAGGGTTGAAAGGGAACAACAATACTCTGCGGCAGGAAGCCACCACCCCAGAGAAGGTTAAAACCAGACTAGGAAGGGTTGAAAGTAAACGAGATGAAAAACACTTTTCCAATCGTCGAACAACTTGTTAAAACCAGACTAGGAAGGGTTGAAAGCGTTCTAGTGGCGGGGGTGATGGTCTTGCTGTCTTGACGATGTTAAAACCAGACTAGGAAGGGTTGAAAGTTGTGTAGTAGTCCCGTTCCACAAGCTCAAGCCGGACGGTTAAAACCAGACTAGGAAGGGTTGAAAGTCAGCATGATGAAGCTACTCCTGAGACAGGCCATCATACCAGTTAAAACCAGACTAGGAAGGGTTGAAAGCGTTCTAGTGGCGGGGGTGATGGTCTTGCTGTCTTGACGATGTTAAAACCAGACTAGGAAGGGTTGAAAGGTGATGCCAAGCCACAAGACCGAGAAGTACTTGAGCCTACTATGTTAAAACCAGACTAGGAAGGGTTGAAAGCTTGCAAGTCTAATGACATCAGTAATCGCCATACCAGTTTGTTAAAACCAGACTAGGAAGGGTTGAAAGCGCTAGATACGGCATAAACAGTTTCAGTATCGGCTTATAGTTAAAACCAGACTAGGAAGGGTTGAAAGCAGTGTGAGTTCTAGAGGAGGTGATAGAGTATGGCGTTTGAGTTAAAACCAGACTAGGAAGGGTTGAAAGCACAATATATTTCTATTAGCTCTTTGATGTTTCTGAGTAGTTAAAACCAGACTAGGAAGGGTTGAAAGAGAAACATATTACTTGTAGAATACATTGCGTAAAACGTTTTCGTTAAAACCAGACTAGGAAGGGTTGAAAGCTCGATCTTACGAGCGCCAAGCAGGGGGACGTCGTGCTTCACGTGTTAAAACCAGACTAGGAAGGGTTGAAAGCATTCCATTCCCCTTCACCTCCTGAGGGACCCTCTCAGCCTCGAGGAAACGGTTAAAACCAGACTAGGAAGGGTTGAAAGATGAAGAGCCCTGTCAGAACCTCGTAGTCCTCCTTGGTGTTAGAACCAGACTAGGAAGGGTTGGAGGTGTGTTCTTTCTGATGTTAGTGTTAGACTGGTTTATTGTAATGGCTACGTAATGGATACATGTGTGTTGAATGTCGTGGAGGCTTTGTTGATATTTGTAGGGGTTTTTAGTATCAATACATTGGGTATGACGGGTGCTGAGGAGGATCCACTAACTAGGCTTAGAGGTAGATACGGTAGGGAGGACCTTACATTTGACGTGGTGGAGGAGCAGGCCGACCAACTTCTTGAGGAGGAGCTGAGGGCCTGATTGAGGGATGTATGGCCTAGTATGGTGTGGTTGGGCCTTTTTTATTATTTGGTTGGTAGGTTTCCCTAGGGAACTTTTTAACGGGTTTTTGGTTTCCTTAGGGAACTTTTTAACGGGTTTAGACATATTTTATTCACTATGCCTCTGGATAGAGACGTGGTTATAGACTATTTTAGGAGGAGACCGGTGTTCAAGGGGGTCCTCCGCGAGCTTGACGCCAGGCCTATTCCGGGTAAGATCGTCGCTATTGTTGGGCCGCGTAGGTCGGGTAAGACGTTCTACATGTATTACCTGCTGACCCATCGATACCCCAGGGCTATGTATCTAAACTTTGAGAACGTCTTCTTCAGGGGGGTAGGGGCTAGGGAGTTCTTCGAGGCGGTGGAGATCTATACAGAGGTCACTGGGACTAGGCCTGACACCCTCCTCCTCGACGAGGTCCAGGAGGCTCGGGGTTGGGAGGCCCTCCTGAGGACGCTTCTCGACTATGGCTATAGGATATTCGTGACTGGCTCCTCATCCAAGCTGCTGAGCAGGGAGCTGGCTACACAGCTAAGGGGGAGGGCGGTATCCTACCTACTCCTACCCTTCAGCTTCAGAGAATTCCTCAGTGCCAGGGGCTCCAGCCCAGACATGTACCCGACCTTTGAGGAGAGGGGATACATACTCAGGCTCCTAGACGAGTACCTCGAGATAGGGGGCTACCCAGAGGTAGTCCTGGCCAGCGACCGCTTCACCAGGGAGAAGATACTGAGAACCTACTACGACGAGATCCTACTCAGAGACTTTATAGAGAGGCATAGGCTCCGGAGCTTCGAGCTCGCCAGGCTCCTCTTCGAATTCATATTCCAGAACTACTCTAACCTTCTAAGCATCAAGAAGATAGTGAACTATATTGGGCAGAGGACAGGGCTATCCAAGAAGACCGTCTACAGCTACCTAGACGCATTGGGAGACACACTAAGCGTATTCTTCCTAGACCGCTACTCCCCAAGCGTATACCAGAGGAGGATGTGGCCCAAGAAGGTATACATAGCAGACCTAGGCCTCGCAAAACCACTCCAGATAGAGAGGGACATCGGGAAGAAGATGGAGAACACAGTCTACCTAGAACTACTCAGGAGGACGAATAAAGAGCCACTCCTACAGATATACCACTACCTAGACAACAGGGGAAGAGAAGTAGACTTCATACTCAGGGAAGGCACCAAGACCAAGGAGCTCATACAGGTAACCTACGCAAACAGCCACGACGAGATAGAACGAAGAGAACTCAACAACCTAGTCAAGATAGGGGAGCACCTTCAATGCAAAAACCTCCGAGTCATAACATGGAACCTAGAAACCACAACCCAACACAAAAACCAAACAATACAACACACACCACTATGGAAATGGTTGAGTAACATCTAGAAAGGTGAAGATGAAAATTATTTAATTTCAGCTAAACACAACACCTATCCATAAGAATTATCTCTCATCTGGGTTAGCCCTTCGTTCTAACAACTGATTCTAGATATCTCTTGGCCGATACTTTTGAAAAGCGTGTCCAATTCTCTCATCAAGCTGGAGTTATTCCAACATCTGCTACGCCTACCTCTATTTACTATGTCTCTTGAAAGGAATCCGGTTGTAAGAATCGTTTTAATATTTGGATATGCTAGCATTTTGTAGGATATAGCCGACCTCCTCCTTCTTGGAATACAATCTTCATGTCCCCTTAGACCACGTGGATATTTAGAACTTATGCTTTTCCTGGGAGCACCCATCATTAATTTACATAGAGCCCAGTTTAGAGAGCGGGTGTTACTATTGACTCTATTGCACAAACTATTATTACCGCTGATAGTTTGACTAATCTTACTTAGTATGGACAACTCATCTTGACTAGAGGTACATCTCTTGACTATCACGAATGAGTAATTTGGATGTAAGATAGGAACCATAGGCATGTTATTTATGCGAAGTGGTGTCCTTAATCCGAGAGCCTCCCTTAATCTGCTTATATCAATATTACTAGCTCCCGAAAAGAGTATATCCAGTAGTTCCCCGTAAGAATTCCTGATATCATCTTCAAGTCCGTCAGCATTAATGATTATGTTGCTAGGATCTCTTGGTGGAACGATACTCCCCATCCCCCTACTGCTCATATAGCCTATGGATCCGAGGATTAAGGATGCGAGGAGGTACTTTAGATAGTCGGCATGATAACCACTTATTTCACGTGATGCATCACTTCTATATACAAGTAGTTTGAGCTTGATCCTTTGCGGAATGAATAGGTGGGATAGAATCTTAACCAAAGATTTTCTCAAACTATCTTTAAACTCATCACTCCTAAGGGTTCTGACGTTATCAATTCTATCTCTAGTTATGAGTTTCACCCTTGGAATTGCTTGCATAAAGTTAGCTATTTCATCTTTGTAATCTACCCCACTTAAATAACTCGAAAAAAGTTCATCATAAGACTCAATAAGGGTAAATTCATCTTCTTTGTTATTTCTGTCCCTATAAATCGAGACATTTATATCACCTTTTGACGGATCACCGATTGATAGGCTAACATGATGGATTATATCGATCCTCACTAGGTTATTAATTTCTTGAAATGCCTCATGTGCCAATTTGTTAACGGCTACTGAAAGGGAGTCTGGTGGTAAATACTGAATGTTTGGAGGATATACATCAACGACGTGAACCCCTAAATCAAATAGCGACTTTCCAGTATCATTCGAAGTACCACCAAGAACCTTCGCCACTCTGTTATCTAAATCCTGAAGATTGTTGTCTGGATCATCATTTATGAATATTCTCGCCCACCACCTCCATAGATATTTAAAATCTTTTGGTTCTGGTACATGGAGACCTAGGAGGTCGTCATAGGGCTTTCCTATATATCCCCCGGTCATTGGGAATAGGACGTCTAGCTCTATCCCCATTATCTTATGTTTGTTGTGGATCTCTTCGGCTAGCTTTCTATCTATGTTATTTCCCATGTCTCTAACACCTCCTCGTGGGTCTCCATTTCATAGTTGAAGGGTATTATGCTTCCGAAGCCTACCTCTCGGCCCATTCCAATACCCTCCCATATTAACTTTTCAACGTTCTCCTCATCTATTTTCTGCTTCCCTCCCTTTTTATCACCTGGAGAGTCTAGACGGAAATATATTAGCGACCCGGGCTTCAATGCCCGGTATATGGGCCTCCTAGATCTATGTTTATCGTCTCTCCTTAGTGCGAAGCCTGCGTTCAGCAGGGCTGTCTCCCCCACCACATACAGCTCATGAAGAGCTCTCTCTGATGAGTCTAGCCTCCCCTCTATTTCACCTTGCAGGTAACTGTGCATATCCTCGTCTGTTGGGATGAGTATGGGTGATAGTACATAGAGCCCTAGCCAATCGCCACGCCAGCTAGACAGATTTATTTCTAGAACGGCCCCACTTGATACCTCGACCCTGGCCTGACCACCCTCACCACCTATCCTGGTTACTATTGGGTCGAGACTCCCTATCTCAGGTGGGACTAGGTATCTATATTCGACGGTCACCTGGTTAACCGATTTCTCCCCAACATCGGGGACTAATGATTCTGGGAAGAGGAACTCTGCGGTATATACACGTTTCCTCCCCTCACCCCTCCCACCAGTCGTCTTCCCACCCTCAAGGTTTATCCCCACGATCTCCCTGATAGCTCGCGAGGCTGGGATTAACTTGGGGTATGGAGACCCACCGTTTTCAGGAGATATCCTAAGTCCCCCCGGCCTACCATCCAACAGTGTATTGACCATGAACCTAAGGGGGATCTCTATCTTCTCACCTATTCCTAGAAGGAACTGCTGCTTATAGTCATATACAACGTAGTAGTTGTGGCCTCCATCTACAGAGATCCTTATAAACGGTCCTCTAGGAGTAGGTATGCCGAGCTTATCCATCAACACCTTATACTCCCCTACCCAGTCACCCCACGGATAGTCTTGTGGTCTGGAGCCATCGCGGAACTTACCACCGATTAATATCGATGCGATTGCCGTGGGCAGTGGGTATGCCATTGAAGATGCGTATGCCTTTACACCAGCACTAGACATATCAAACTCTCCAGGTCCTCTGAACATGACCCTACCCAGGGGCCTAACCACCACGGTTTTGGGACTCTTTATACTAGTCATTGCCCCCCACACCCCTCGTGGCCACGGACATTTTGAGGAGCATGGATACCGCCATCTCACTTGCTGTCAATTCATACTCTACGTATTCCCCGGTTATCATCATCTGCTCCAGTATAAGCTCTTCCAGCAGCCTGTCACTATGATAGATACATCTCAGGATGTCGAAGATCTCCCTGTAAATCTCCTGGGCAAGATTGAGAGCTCCATCAGCCTCCTCCATACCCCCTATTCTAAGATTCCTACCTATGATTCTCACGATGGTTTTCCTTGGTATCTCCGGATTCAACTTGCCTGACAACCCCATTAGACCCATATCCTGGACATAATCCCTTAGGAATGAGTGTGAAAGAAGGTTTCTCTTACATTCCCCTTCTTCAGCTACCTCCGTGCTGATGATCTTATCTCCATAGATGTAGCTATAGAGACTCCTGAGATACTTGTGGACAGGCTCGTACTCACAGCCACTTATCAGCATACATTGAAGCACGGGAGATGTGGGGGCACGGACGACTCCCCCTGAATATGATGTTATTACAAGACCGTCCCTCTCGTAGATGGCTCCCTCGCTACACTCAAGCCTCCACCTAGAGCCATCCTTAGCCACCCTATCCAGAAGTTCATGCGCCAGCTGAATAGCCTTGGACATAGGCTCCCTATAATGGGCCATCAAAAGTACCTGGCTCCTCCCCAGACCATAGAGCATAGGGACTGGATACTCCACTATAGTTCCACCATTCCTACTACTCTTTACTACAGCGAAGCCCTCCCCATCACCGAGACTATAGAAGGACCTAACATTCTCCATAGTTTCCAGGAAGTTCTCCCTCATACAGACTATCTTCTTACCATCATCATCCTTGATATCCAGCTTAACGAGTGGTAGCAGTGCTAGTAAGTCGTCTCCACCGGCGTATATCACGATACCCTTGGACTTTTCGACGTTATATACATCCCTGAGGAGGGAGATCATCAATGATCTTGATATCGAGACGAGATAGGATGGTGAGGGCACGACTCTAGGCCTAAAGATAAACCCTATCTCAAAACCGTTATCTACATCCCGTCGAATTACGGGCCTATAGAAGAAGATTAATACGCTGTAGACAAGCTTCTCGATCTCTCTCATATATCTTTCGTCGTCCAGCTTATCCTTAGGAATAGCTCCCCTAGCTATAAGCCTCCTAATGACACAGTCCTTAGCATATGTTATACCAAGACTTCTATTCTCCTTGTCCCATGGCCTAAGGCTTAGGAGTACGTTCTCCACGCTACATAATAAGATATTGAAGAACCGCCTCGCACTAGGATCACCTATGTTGAGGCTCTTCCTAATATAGTCGACATAGAACCTCACCTCATCCTCATAACCATAAAGCTCGGGATCACGCTTTTTGAAGGGCCGCGCCCTGAAAAGCTCCCCAGAAACAATCTTCCCAATCCTATCAGCATCAGTGATGAAGATCCCATAGTATATAGTTATCCCATTCGGGAAGTCTATCCCAAGCTTTTCTCTAAACAGTGTCTCCCAAGCATTCTTGACCTTTTTATACATATCTTCGTCGAATTCCTCTTCCCCTCGCGTAACTATACCTAACGGCATATCAATCTCTTCAAAGGACACAGGTCTGCCGGGAGCTTGCTGGACATTTTCACATATCCAGTCACGGTTTGAGCATTTGGTGAATTTGGAGAGGAGTACATCGATATCAGATGCGGATCCATTGTTAGTTAGCTGTTGATACTCCTCTAATATCTTTGATATCTTCTCTCCCAAGTATCTGTTTGCGACATCTATGGTAGACAACACCTCTAGGCGAGGTGGATCCTCTCCCTTCAATGAGAAAACTATTTTTACGAATTTTTTGAGCGACTCGGTATCCACTCCTATGAGTCTCTTGAAGAGGCATACTGGGCAAAGCTTCTCACCCTTCGATATGTATGGAGAGTCATATTCAACCTCTCTGTGATAGTGGATTATCGCTGGTAATATGCTACACATGGTACAGTAGTCATACCCCCTACCGCGGTTAGGGTTCACTCCTATAACAGTATTCTTCTTTTGACCTTCATTCACCTCTTTTACCTCTTCCACAACTACTCCAAGCCCGATGTCCTCACCATTCCTTCTCTTGGAAAATATCTCCTCAGTTAGTCTGGATAGGTCCCTATAGGCGAAGGGAGTATCCCTGACCAGATGCTTATTCTCCAGCCTCCTACTGATCCTATCATTCATAAGTTCGAGGATTGACTGTGCCACTGCATGGGCAAGACCATCTCCTCCATCCTCTCCTGAACCTATAGCCATGTCCAGTATCTTCCTTAGATTCTTGTCTAGCTTAGCTGCACCGACCCTAATAATTACGGGTGGTGTATCTTTCACAGACTTTATGTAGTTATAAATCAGTCTCAGCTCATCAACTTTCAATGATGACAGGTCGACATCGACCGAAGAGTTATTTGGTACAATAAGCTTAGCTAGATAGCTTCTCAATAATTCTCTTATACCATCGTCATTAAGACCTTCTGTACAGAGACCCATAACGTCTTCGTACACGTCCTTCCAAACCGCCTCAATCAGAGATGTTATCAAGCTTTCCACAAACTCGGGTCCAGCTGAATCCCCAGACCTCCTAAGTTCATCCAACTTCTTCCTAATCACCTTTACCATGCTCCTAGAGAGTATGCCTGCCCCCCTATGCTCCTCCTCTGATTCATCGTCACATGTTATATCATCACAACCCGAGATCTCGAGTAGAAGCTCCAGGCCCTCCCTTAGTACACTCGGAGGTGGAAGGGCTAAGGTGATTATAGCTGGTATGAGGGCATATCTAGGAGGCTTAAGAGTTTCATCTTGCTGCTGTTCTAATGCTTCTATAGGTGGTAGCACACTTAACAAGCTTTTCTTGTATAGATCTAGGAAAACATATATCCACACTCTCTCATCCAGTGAGTAGATGCGATCCTTCAGAAACTCATCTCTATATATGTCTCTTATCCAGATATGGAGTTGATGGTGGTAGACAGGGTTCAGCCTCATTGTGGGTACTAGGACGATGTCGGGACCAAATACGAATATGAGGGGTTTGATGGCCGCCCACACCATCATTGAGAGGATATAGCTTGATGCCCAGAGATCCCTAACCTTCCTAGAGAAGGATATGAACTGCTGTATCCCCCCGAGATCTATCCTGACCAGGTAACCACCCTCCTGGTCATCACTATCCCCCACCCTAGTAATCAAGTTGTATACAGTAGCAGCAGCCGATATGTGATCAAAGATAGTGTGGTTTGGAACCCTCGTATCCGCTGGTAAAGGCTCCCCACCATGAGCGATCCATATTGGCTCTGCATAGAAATAGAGAAAATGATACCTAATAATCTTCCTTATAACCTCAGTAACTTGATGAGCGTCCTCTATACATAGGTCTGGCTTAGCTGCCAAGAACGCTTCTTTACTCAATAGTTTAGCTAGATCTTTGACTACTTCGTTATGTATATCTACAAAACTTTGATCGTCGTATGGCCTTGAAAGATGTTTCTTCTTATCGGGGTCAAATATATTGATGATCAGTCTGAAATCGTCGGCTCTCACGTATCTAAAGGACTCTATCGCTTCTGAATGGAAGATTCCGGTCCATCTCCTATCCAGCATAGAGCCTAGTATGTCTGCCTGATTAATGGCTTTCTTGAACGGGTCGTCAATATTAACCTCACCCCATATGTTGGAAAATGCATTTTCAGCTTCATCTTCATGTTTCTTATCTGGGGCATATATGAAGTAGGCCTTAGCCAGAGGGTCGTGTAGATAGGCCCATGCCTTTTGATCAAAGAACTCGGCCAAGACATCAAATCTATTCGGTTCCCCTCCCTCACTCATTTATCTCCACCTCTAGGCGGGAGTAGCCAACCGACGTCTTTGCCCCTATACCCAACTTGCCAGCCAACATGAGGCCGGCCTTCAGGATTACCAGGATCGTCTTCTCGATGTTGTTGACCCTGTCCCGTGACCCCTCTGGACGCTCGGCCAGTTTATTCATAAGGTCTTTCCACCTCTCCTTCCTATCCCTTATCCTACGCCTCTCCTCCTCATCCTCTGCAGTTGACTCGTCGAATGACCTCATGAGAGCTTTTACGTCTATACCCACTACTGTTTCGAACACTATACCCCTCGGTATAGTTAGATGTATTATCGGCGTAGGATTTACATCCAACTCGTTCCTAGTAGTACTTGTGTAGTGGGGGTTCAGGATATCTGGAATAACTAGGTATCCACCATCCGAGTTGATATATGTAGGGTATGCATCGAATACCTTCACGACCACTGGTATATTGTCAAAGAGATCTTCTATCAGGGTATCGGCATTATCTGGTGATAGATTCCTAAGGATTATCCATACTGCATGACGCCAAGCACCCTTTATAGACGTCGATGGGATAAACGGGATACCTAGAATTGGATCCAACGAAACACCTAGATTTAGGATTGTATGGAACACGCCCCCTGAAAGATTTAACGCCAAGTTAGAGACGGTCTCCATCTTAATACTCCAGACCGTGATTCCTGAAGCACTAAGGGAGTCATGTATTACCCTCAGATAGCTTGTTACCACACTGTTAAGCGGCTCATCCAAAGTATTGCCATCTGTATTTACTAAATCAGCACTAGCAAGCGCAACTCTTTCAGCGAAATAGGACTTATATTCCTTTTCCCTATAGAACTTAACGAGCTCCCTTCTATCTTTCGGGTAGGTAAACGAGATGAGATTCTCCATCTAGGATCCACCGCCTCCAGTCTCTTTGGGGGGTATCATAGCCTCGGCAAACTTCTTCACGATGAGCAGGGATTCAACTAGCTGCTTAGCCATGTGTTCATTTCGGAAGTTCGTTTCGATCGAGTCTCCTCCCGGTGCCAATCTTATTATCCATTCTACTACCCCATCTACATTCAGAACAAGTTGGTCGAAGGTTCTGTTATCGTTTGTAATACGTTCCTTTCTGGCGTATTGTGACAAACGCTCATCCCCTACTATTACTTCGTAGAGTACCCTAACCACTACCCAGCTATATACTTTTTTATGCTTAACGAAATGAGGTTTATCCCGTTTTTTCTCCACACTATCTCTAAGCATATCAAGTAGGGGGATGAAGAGACCCTCTTTAGCTATTAATGCTGGGTATTTCCTAGCATCGGTTCTGAACGCTTCCAAAGCTTCTTTTTTATTCCTCTCGTCTCTCCCCAATCCTTCAGGGCTAGTCATATACTGATAGGCATCCATACAGATCTCTAGAACCCTTCTAACCTTTTCAGCGTCCATCGCAATTAACCCCCTCTAAAAGTTTTACCAGACCAGAGCCAACAGTCTCATCTCCCCCGATGAAAATCCCAGAGGTCAGTATATTCTCTAGGCAAGTTACATACCTATCAAATACCTCCTCTCTTTTAGGAGAGTTATTTGTCAAATAAATAGAGAAAACAGTGCCTGGAGGAACCAGCTCCTCAGTCCAAGGCCCCACATCGACAGTTTTAGTTTTTTCTTTGAGCCTTACGCGTGTCCTGTATATTAAAGACCTATTTAATAGTGAGCCTAGCCAGTCATCATGCACTATTGCAACCGCCTTATACGGTATGAAGAAATTATCTAATACTGATTTCACGAAGGATCTCAAATCATCGCTTATATCATCACCGTTATTACCATCAACAGCCTCGAAGTCCAACTCGTTTATCACAACTTTACAGCAGTCTCCACTAGTTGCTATATAGGTCTCTATATCCACACCTTCCTGTGTTATTAATATCGCATCTCCTTCATCCACATCTATATCGATCTGAGCCCAACTGTCATCGCATATTCCTAAAATGTTAAGCATAGTGAAGTGTCTCTTTATAAGAAAGGGTGTCGTGACGCCTATCACAACTCCTTTTAAACTTCGTGCTGGGAATATGAGCATGTATGCATCAAAGAAATTAATCGCACCCGGATTCTCTTGATCACCAAAAACCCTCTCTCGCTGTATACCTACACATTCACTGTTTACATCCCCATTGCTATCACCCTCTGTGAAGAAGTTTCCCCAAGCACTACGTAAAGCTCCCTTTAAACTAGAGGAGTAAATCGTGGGGATTCCATAGGCGTCTCTCTGTACTGGGAGATCTACTACTCCCTCTTCCCTGCCTACACCTAGGTGTAGCGGGGTGATACTGGCAATGTATAGGACGTTTGCTTTACCTCTGAAGGTAGCGGATGAGGAGGGTTCAGAGGTGGAGTTCATAGTAATTTTGTTGTGTTTATGAAATATATAACTCTTTTTATTTCATGAATTTTTGCTGGGGATGCCGCCTATATTTTTTAAATATTTTATGGGGGAGTCTTTTGTTTGCCCCTGTTTCCGGTGGAGGTGTCTCCCTGAATGTCTGATCCTCGGAGTGTGTTGAACGTCTTTATATGTCCTATCGGCTTTAGCCCCGGTGTAGTGACTAGCTTCGTCTATAAGATGGCTTCTCAGGGGGTGCTGCCCGACAAGGTCCTGCTTATAGGGAGCTCCGACAGGAGGTGTTATGCATCCGCCGCTATAGCTAAGGCCCAGCTCGTCTATGGCAAACCTCCGAGAGGCATACCCAGCTTAGGGCTTGGGAATGGAGACGTCGTATCCATCTTCATTGATGGCCCTGACGTGACTACTCGGGACGAGGTGGAGAAGTTTGTGGAGATGTTGGCTGGAAAGCTTAGGCTCTTTAGAGACTCTCCCGACTACAGTATACACCTACTAGTGACGGGTGGGAGGAAGATGGTCTCCACAGTAACCCTGATAATGTCTATGGTTGTCAGGCCGCTGAAGGCGTACCACGTATATACCAAGGGGGTAGATGGGGCCCGTGGCTCAATCAATGATGAAGTCGTGCAAAGATTCTTCAAGGCCCTGAATACCCCAAAGGAGTTCGAGGAGAGGGCGAAGGAGATACTGGACATGTTGCCCGACGATCTCAGAGCCACGCTTGCCCCTGATCCCAATGATATAGAGCTTACTGACATGACCCCGATACCTTATCCCAGAGACTATATCGACCTCATCAAGAAGCTGATAAACAAGGGGAGCATCTCTAAGGGAGGTAGTGCGGCGGCTTCCTATATAAGCGCCCTCCTGAGAGCCGGACTGATAGAAGACAAGGGTGACATGTATACTCCTTCGGAGCAGCTTGGGTTCTGGGCAAAGGTGTTCAGGGAGGCCATATAGATGGGCGTTGATTGATAACCACTAGCGCCATATACATATATAAGGACAGCCTGGGGCGAACCGTCCCCCGTCTACGAGCTAGGTGTGTCCTGGTGATGAGGTTGGCGGGGGATCGACGGCCCCAGGCACATTCCTGGATAGGTCTTTATAAAAAGTGGGTGGTGGGTCTCTCTACTCCCTAGCCCTAGTGATGAGTATGTATAGTGCCAGGGCTGCCAGGGCTATGAGTGACAGCGCTATCGCTAGGCCTGTCTGGCTGGATAGGCTCTCAACCTCCTCCCTAGAGGCTTTGACATCGTCCTCCAGGTCGGATATCCTCTGCTGGAGATCCTTCACCGCCTGGTCCAGCTCCTCCAACGAGCTGTTCACATCGTCTATCGCGTCACGTATGTTGCGTAGGAAGTTGCCCAGTGACGCCGTCTCATTCCCTATGTACTGGTTATAGGCCCTGTTCCACTCTAGATACCTGTAGATCTCTAGCCACTCATCGACCTCGTCGAGGACGCTCCACATGTCGAGCCCATCTAGGAGGAATATCCTTGTCGTGCCGCCCGAGCCCATGCCAACCTTGAAGGGGAATACAAAGGCTGTGAATGTCCTGTTCAGGACTGGGGAGTCACGGGTGAGCCTGACGTTCTCCAGGCCATAGATATTCTCCTCTAGGACACGTTTATGGAAGGGGAAGATCGTGGATGGGGCTGGGTCAGTACTCAGGGTGTCTATACCAACTCCATATACACCCCTGGATACGAAGATCTGGGCCGCGTCCTCGGCGAAGCCTGGGAAGCCGCCTCCAGTAGCATCCATATAGTCGCCCCACTCGTCGTACAGCCCCCAGTAGTCGCCCCAGCCAGTATAGGTGAGGACTATGTCCCCCGGCGAGATCCTGATATTAGCCTCCCTCTCCCACCTACGCACCTCCTCAGCAGATACAGTATCGTTAGGGCTCGAGACGGCCCATGAGACGTCCATCACGACCGCCCTTGAGATCAGCCTCTCAGGCGGGACCTCATCGACACACCACACCCCCTCGACGAAGTGGCACGGCGCATCCATATGTGTAGAGGTATGCTCAACCATTACGAGCCTATTGATGTAGTAGCCCAGCTCCTCGATCGTGGCTAGGTTGGAGAAGCCGTCGAATATGTTGAAGAAGAGTGGGATGCCATTCCTAACCTCCCAGGAGAGGTCGTATATAACGGCAGAGTCGAAGGCACGCTTCATCTCCTGTGCAAAGGCCAGCTGGACCATGTGCCTAGGAGGCTCGAAATCCTCCAGGACCGGCGGGCCAGGTTTAGCAGGAAGTGGCATGAGCCCCTCCTCAACGGGGAAGTACTCCTCGCCGAGCGTGAATGCAAATACCCTGGTCGGTGCGCCCGAGCCCTGGTCAATCTTCATCGGCGCCACGAATAGGAAGACGTAGCTGTTAAGTATCTCCCTGGGTATCCTAACATTCTCCAGGGCCCAGGCATTCGTGGCTAGTAGCTTCTTATGGAAGATGAAGTCGGTGCTCGGGGCTGGGTCGATGCTCAGCGTATCTATACCAACCCCGATAACACCCCTCTCAATAAGGTAGTCAGCGGCGTCCTCAGAGAAGCCTGGGAAACCTCCACCAGTGGCGTCCATGTACTCCTCCCATGAGTCGTAGAGGCCCCAGTAGTCCGACCAGCCGGTGTAGACTAGGAGTATCCCTCCCTTAGGGATCCTAAGCCCCGTCACCGTCTCCCAGATCCTTATCTCACTAGCGGTTATAGTGTCGTTCGGACCCATTATGTATCTACTCGCATCCATGACGACAGCTACTCCGTAGAGCCGCCTCACAGGGATCTCATCGACACACCAGGCCCCCTCGACGAAGTGGCAGGGGGCATCCATATGGGTCGAGGTATGCTCAGTCATGGTTAGACGGTTCATATAGTAGCCGTTCTCCGCCACAGTCGCCACAGTCTCCATGCCGTGGAAGATGTTGAAGAAGATGGGTATACCGTTCTCCACCCTCCATGAGAGGTCGTACACCTCTATAGCACCGGGTAGGACAGGCCTTGGGCTGGGGCTGGAGGCCGCTGGAAGCATCGGGAGCATGAGTAGCACGGCGAGCATTAGGGGTGCCAAACCCCTCCTAAACATGTATATCCTGATCCCCCCAACGCTTAAATAGGGTGGCTACCCAGGATCACCATGTGTTTAAGCAGATTCCTAACCCCCTCTACCCATACGGGGGAGGAACCTGAAGTAGTAGACCGGTGCCAAGCCACCTATGACTAGGAAGACTAGGAAGGTCGTCACAGGGTCTATGGCCAGCCTAGTGAGTATGAAGGCGGGGACTAGGTACCCCACATAGCCTAGTAGCCTAGTCCTCATATCCAGCTCCAAGTCCTCCCTGTAGAAGACGTGGTGTAGGGCCATGCCGAGCGCGACACCCCCAATCTTTAGGAGCGTCTCGTAGCCCATCCCCACATACATCAATAGGGCTATACTACCTAGGATCACGTGGACACCATACCTCGTCAATAGATACTCGTCGATAAGCTCAATGATGAATGGTGCTGAGAGCCCCACCACGAAGCCTATCACCACGCCGCCCAGGACATCGACGGGTGTATGGACTCCTAGGACCAGCCTAGAGACAGATATCAGGGCTACGTATGGAGCCCCGATCACCACCACGGCTCTGCTCTTGAGGAATAGGTAGAGGGCCGTCCAGAAGGTGCCCGATACCTGGGCATGGCCACTCGGGAAGGAGTAGCCCTCAGCCTCTATCAACGCATCCTCCGGCCTAGGTATACGTAGCAGATCCTTCAGATAAATGTTGACAAGCCCACTGACAAGGATTATGAGTAGTGAGGAGTAGCCTATCCTTGGGCTAAGGAGGAAGTACAGTGCCAGGGTTATGACGACATAGCCCTCCGCATCCCCTAGGACATCCATCACGAGCCAGAGGGGGAGTGAGATGTCCCTAGGGAGTAGGAGGCCTAGGATAGTGAGGACAGCTATGGATAGGCCCAGCACATATGGCCAGCGCGTCATCAAGAATTAATAGGGCGTCCACAGATAAAACGGGGCTCTCTGTAAAGATCCTCATTAGTATAGGCTGGGCATCTACAGTATTATGAGGGTGGTTATACGTAGAGAGGAGTATGTATCCGGAGCCCCCATGGAGAGGCCCGGGGTGAGGGACTGGAAACTGATCTATCCCGAGCAGGGCTTCGACGTAAAGACCCTATGCCTAGGCCTCGTCGAGGTCGAGCCGGGTCACTCCACACCCCTACATAGGCATAGGTGTGAAGAGGTCTACTACATAGTCCAGGGAAGTGGGGTGGTGGAGGTCGAGGGTGAGAGGCACGAGATATCGGCTGGGGACGCGGTATATATACCCGTGAACGCTAGGCACCGGGTCATCAATACGGGGAGGGAGACCCTTAGATACGTGGCTGTAGGCGGGGTGATGCTCGTCCCACTCCTACCCGAGTGGCCCACGCCAAGTCCATACGAGATACTCGAGGGGTGAAGACCTGTTGAGGATAGACGAGATAGAGATCTATACAGCCACGGAGAAGACCCCCAGACCACTGAGGCTCTCCTATGGAGAGGTGGATAAGAGGACCTACCTCTTCGTCAAGATAGTCTCGGGGGAGTATGAGGGCTGGGGAGAGATATTCAGCCTATTCCCCAGGTGGGGAGTGATAGAGACCACAGCAGCCATTGAGGAGCTCTCCAGACTAATTGTGGATAGAGAATGGAGCAGCATTGACGAGGCTCTCGACCACCTCTATAGGGCTACACAGCCCCTCCGCATGGTCTGGGGGAAGGGCGCGATATCCAGGGTATTGTCAGGCATAGATATGGCTCTCCACGACCTACTAGGCAGGATGGAGAACAAGCCTGTATACCAGCTCCTAGGCGGGATGAAGAACCGAGAAGCCAGGGTATACGTTACAGGCCTAGGCCCTGGAGACATTGACAGGGTAAGGGGATGGATGGACAAGGGCGTGGAGGACTTCAAGCTCAGGGTGGGCTTCGACCTGGAGCGGGATATCGAGATGGTGAGGCAGTTCGTGGAGGCTACGGGGATAGAGAGGGTGATGGTCGACGCCAACATGGGCTACACGATGGAGGAGGCCCTCTCACTCCTCAAGGAAGTAGGCGAGCTGATAAAGTGGTTCGAGGAGCCCGTCTACATGGACGACATAGGCGCCCTAGACATGGTGAAGAGGATAGCCATAATGAACTTCGACGAGCTGTGGATAGCAGGTGGGGAGAACATATATGACAGGTATGACCTCCTAAGGCTCTTCGAGAAGTATAGACTTATAGACATCTATATGCCAGACGTATCCAAGACAGGGGGCTACCGCATAGCCAGGGAGCTGATAGAGATAGTCAGGAAGAACAAGGTCCTCTACAGCCCCCACTACTACGCCTCCCTATACGGCTTCTACGCAACCCTACACCTAGCTGCTGCGGAGGAGGGCCTCGCCTACATACAGATCGACGGCCTAGAGGCGGAGCTACGGGACAGGCTCGTCAGGAGGGGTAGGCCGGAGGTCAGGGATGGGGCTATAGACCTCGAGGAGGCGCTGGGCGACAGGCCAGGGATAGGCGTCGAGATAGAGACTGACCTATTGAGGGGATAGATAGAGAGGTGGGGCGATGACACTGAAGCCCCTCAGGAGAAGGAGGATACCATACTTCCCGGGAGTAGCTGCTGTACTGGGGCCTGGACTAGTCTGGGCGGGGCTTAGCCAGGGGAGTGGGGAGCTGATATGGTGGCCCTACATGGTGGCGAAGTATGGAATATCCTTCCTAGGCTGGCTCCTAATCTTCTCAGCGATACAGGTATGGTATAACCAGGAGATAGGGAGGTATACACTGGCCACTGGCGAGGGGATAATAACAGGGCTCTTCAGGCTCGACAGGAGGGTCGGCTGGGCAACGGTCATCCTGATATCCATGATCTTCACATGGGTAGGTGGCTACGCAGGTGCGGCTGCCTCAGCCATATACTCACTCACCAACTATCCACCCGGCTCCCCAGTAGAGGGTGTCAGGCTCTGGTCCCTCATAGTGGTACTCATAACAATGATAGTCGTCTTGATAGGGCCCTCGGTATACAGGGTGATAGAGGCGATCGAGTCATTCGCAGCAGTAACGGCCATGGGCGGATTACTGGCGGTGGCCCTGATAAGCCCGGACGTTGCCAGGGCACTACCCGACTATCTAACAGGCTTCACACAGTTCAACTGGCCACCCTTCCCCGGCTGGGAGATGGAGGACTATAAGACGTGGGTAACCCTCATGGCCTATACGGGGGCAGGGGGGATATGGAACCTCGCCTACAGCTACTGGGTGAGGGAAAAGGGCTATGGACAGGCTAGGCATGTAGGCAGGATAAGGAGCCCATTGACAGGCGCCCCGGAGGCGATGCCAGAGTCGGGCTACGACTTCGTAGTCGAGACCGAGGAGGATAGGGAGGAGTGGAGGAGGTGGGTCAACTGGCTATGGACGGACAACCTGATAGGCGTCTCCCTCAACACCTTCACGATAATACTCACAACACTACTCACCTACTCGATACTCGTACCTAGAGGGGTGACCCTCCCAAGGGACTATGAGCTGGTGGAGATACAGAGCCAGTGGATGGAGACGCTCTACGGCGTATACGGCAGGGTAGCATTCCTAGCAATAGCCTTCCTATTCCTCTTCGACATATACCTAGTGGCTGGAGACCTGTTCAGCCGGTTCATGGCGGAGACGTCCTACGTCGTGGTGAGGGAGGAGTATGGCGACGACCCCCACCTACTCCCCAAGCTGATACTCATACTCTCCATCCCCACAGCCCTAGCCACGATGGGTTCAGAGGTACTCTTCCACTTCCGGATGCTCAAACCCCTATCCCCACCCGTATCCTACGTAATCCTCATCTTCTACCTCGTAATGATACCCTCCATAATCTACCTCGCGGCTAGGAGGGGGATAGGCTACACCAAGACCTACTACCTCTCATGGATAGCCTACACCTCCATAGCCATACCCCAGATAATGCTCTCCCAGCCCGGGGGGCTGATACTACTCACAGGTGCGGCAAACACACTCGCCATGGCCTTCCTAATGACATGTACCACCATACTATCCTACAGGGTACTACCCAGGATACATGGGGCCGGTACACTGGTGAGGCAGAGGAGGCTCAACCTAGCCATAGAGATAGTGATAGCCATCGCGATGTGGATAGTGACGATATGGTTCGTAGCTATAGAGCTGGACTGGATGTCGAGGCCCCACATGGATATGTAGAGCCGGATTTATCACGGGCCTAGCGCCAATAATGAGGGGTATGAGGAGGCTCGAGATAGACGACGTTATACGACTAAACAGGATAGGCCTACTAGATGTCTCGGCTAAGGGCGACCTAGCCTACACAGTATCAGTCCCCAGGCCAGAGGACAACAAGTACCAGGGGGAGATAAGGATCCTATGGAGAGACGGGGGCGAGACCTATTTCCAGGGGAAGGACGACGCCGCTCCCTCATGGAGCCCGGACGGTGAGCTCCTAGCATTCATAAGCAGGAGGGATGAGGATAAGAAGGAGGGTAACGGCGTCTACGTGGTGGGTAGGGGCGGCGAGCCCAGGCTCGTGGCATGGTTCAAACACGGGGTCTCCGGTGTGGAGTGGCTCGACGGTAAGACACTGATCGTCCAGGCTGGGGAGGAGGCCGACGGCTACGACCCGGACGGCGACTACGTCTACACCGATAACGCCCCACTCTGGTTCGACAGGATGGGGATAATAGCCGGTAGGAGGGACCAGCTATACAGGGTGGAGGTTGAGTCGGGCCACGTGAAGAGGCTCACGGAGGAGGAGCACGGAGTCCTCGAATACGAGGTACACATGGGCAGGATATACTACACGATATATGAGGACTGGATAAACCCCCTCAAGAACAAGCTTAAGGTCCTCGATCCCAAGACCGGGGAGAGTAGGGAGATCCTCAGCGACATGCATATATACAGGCCGAGATCCATCGGCGAGAAGCTATACTTCCTCGGACACCGCTTCGAGATAGGGATATCAAGCCATGGACGGCTATACATGCTATACAACAACATGCCTGAATGCCTCTCCTGCGGCATCCTAGACAGGGATATAACCGGGATCCACGGCGACTACATGGGGGACCCAGTCATAACCTACAGCGACGCCGGCATGTCCGTCCTGGCGAGGTATAGGGGCGGCAGGATAGAGGACCTCGTAAGGGGTGAGAAATACGTTATACAGGCATCGGCAAGGGGTAGACACCTATACTACGTCATGTCCAGCCCGACAGAGCCGCCAGAGATCTACAGGTATGGCGAGGAGGTGGAGGAGAGGGTCACGAGCCTCAACACATGGCTCGTGGAGGAGGCCAAGCTATATAGGCCGGAGAAGCTCACCATAGAGGCCGAGGGGGAGGAGATCGACGGCTGGGTCATCAAGCCTGATGGGGATGGGCCATACCCATTGATACTCTATATCCACGGCGGGCCAAAGGGGATGTACGGCTACTACTTCCACCCAGAGATGCAGCTAATGGCTAGCCAGGGCTTCCTGGTTGCATATTGCAACCCACATGGGAGCGAGGGCTACACAGAGGAGTTCGCCGATATAAGGGGGCGCTACGGAGAGATCGACTATAGACAGATAATGAGGTTCGTCGAGGAGGTCATGGAGAGATACCCAGTCGACAGGGAGAAGACAGCCGTCACCGGGATAAGCTACGGCGGCTACATGACCAACTGGATAATAACCCAGACAGACCTATTCAAGGCAGCCGTGAGCGAGAACGGGATAGCCGACTGGATAGCAGACTACTGGGCATCAGACATAGGATACTGGTTCAACCCAGACCAGATAGGCGGGACACCGCTAGACAACCTGGAGAAATATGTGGAGAAGAGCCCCGCCTACCACGCCCACAGGGTGAAGACACCAGTACTCATAATCCACAGCCTAGAGGACTACCGCTGCTACATAGACCAGGCACTGGCAATGCACCTAGCCCTCAGAACCCATAAGAAAGAGTCCCTACTACTAGTCTTCCTAAAGGGAAGCCACGGACACAGCGTCCTAGCCCAGCCAAGACACAGGAAAAAAAGACTAGAACTAAAAATCAAATGGATCAAAGAAAAACTAGGGATCAAAGACAAGGACGAGGACAAAGAAGAAAAAACCACACAGAACACCAAAGACACATAGCGACAACGACAGAAGAAGCCTAGATCCAAGACCCCCCTTTATAAGGGTTTATATACTTTTCTGCGTCACATCTTTATAAACCCCCTGCAGGATCAGAGGTTTGACACACATAAAACTTAAATAATAGAAACACCAAAAACATCTATGTAGAAACAAAAGAAAAGCCACGGGTTAGAACCAGACTAGGAAGGGTTGAAAGGATTCGTGTAGAGGAGTAGACGAAGGCCATCCACCTCCTTGGTTAGAACCAGACTAGGAAGGGTTGAAAGGGCAGCGGTACTGATCCTGGTGCTGGTGACGGGTCTTCAGAGTTAGAACCAGACTAGGAAGGGTTGAAAGTGATGGTCGGGAACTCATCTTCGCAGGACTTCGAGCTCCCGTTAGAACCAGACTAGGAAGGGTTGAAAGTGTACACTTTACGCATCGTGTTTTTGAACTGATTGAAATGTTAGAACCAGACTAGGAAGGGTTGAAAGATTCAGTCTTCACGTTATGTCAGGAATCCCGCCATAGTTAGTTAGAACCAGACTAGGAAGGGTTGAAAGAAGAACATCCCCAGGAAAAGGCCCGAAAGCAGCAGAACCAGGTTAGAACCAGACTAGGAAGGGTTGAAAGTAGCTGAATTTGTTAAAGATGCTATCAGAAGGAGGTTGGGTTAGAACCAGACTAGGAAGGGTTGAAAGGTAGGATCTATCTAGAAACCATGCTCACCGCCCAGAATACGTTAGAACCAGACTAGGAAGGGTTGAAAGGAAGATCGGGGCTGAGTTGTCGCTCGCCATCCCAGTATCAGTTAGAACCAGACTAGGAAGGGTTGAAAGTAACTGTTGACCAGTCAATGTGATGTTCTTAGTCTTACGTTAGAACCAGACTAGGAAGGGTTGAAAGCACCTTCTGCCCAGGCTCGATCAGGCTCTGAAGGTCGAGCAGTTAGAACCAGACTAGGAAGGGTTGAAAGAGACCACACCAAGTCTAAGCAACTTCATCCCATCACCCCCGCCAAGTTAGAACCAGACTAGGAAGGGTTGAAAGATTCTGAATCTTTTTGGTAGCATATCGATCCCTCAAAATCAAGGTTAGAACCAGACTAGGAAGGGTTGAAAGGAGTTCTCTTTATCGCCTACACGGTTTAGGTACATTTCAATGTTAGAACCAGACTAGGAAGGGTTGAAAGGATATCCTCTGCCTTCGCTCCACCGCCACCTACCCTGACCAGTTAGAACCAGACTAGGAAGGGTTGAAAGATTTTTGGGGTGCGGGTTTTCCTGGGTTGTTTGGGTTGAGTTAGAACCAGACTAGGAAGGGTTGAAAGGTTTAGGTGAGAATAAATGGGATGGGATAAAGGCGTAAACGTTAGAACCAGACTAGGAAGGGTTGAAAGGACTACCAACTGACAATCAGGGTGAACCAGAAGACTAAAGTTAGAACCAGACTAGGAAGGGTTGAAAGCTAATTCGTGGCTCTTCCTCCCGGTTAGTCGCAGAAGTGTGGTTAGAACCAGACTAGGAAGGGTTGAAAGGTAGAAAGTCTTTGCGTTGATTTTTCTGAAGAAGTATAGCTCGTTAGAACCAGACTAGGAAGGGTTGAAAGTATATGATAGACCCTATTACCCTTATATAAGGTATATAGGGAGTTAGAACCAGACTAGGAAGGGTTGAAAGGATCCAAATGGTAGATACAGGATATTCGTACCGGGGGTCATGTTAGAACCAGACTAGGAAGGGTTGAAAGCCTAGTCAGCCACCTACAGACTCATGTCAACTGAGAAACTGTGTTAGAACCAGACTAGGAAGGGTTGAAAGCTGGAACAAGGTTTCAGGTGAGAGGTAGCCAGAAAAGTGGTAGTTAGAACCAGACTAGGAAGGGTTGAAAGATTCCAAGTGGTGTAGTCGTGAGATTCATACAAGTTTACGTTAGAACCAGACTAGGAAGGGTTGAAAGCCTTGTACACGAGTATATAGGACAAGGTCTGAATCAAGGTAGTTAGAACCAGACTAGGAAGGGTTGAAAGAACAACAAGTTCGCATTGCCGAGTTTCAACAACATCATCTTGTTAGAACCAGACTAGGAAGGGTTGAAAGCTCCCCTGGGGGGTCGGTTCGGGATGTCGAGTGGGGAACTGGCGGTTAGAACCAGACTAGGAAGGGTTGAAAGGACAACTGAAAATCAGCTACGGGTGTTAGGTATCATATCACGTTAGAACCAGACTAGGAAGGGTTGAAAGACGATACGGCCGGGTCTGGCTGGAAGAGCCCGAGCAAACGTGTTAGAACCAGACTAGGAAGGGTTGAAAGAGATATGTCAGGTCGTGGAGACAGGGGAGCAGGGTCTCACGCGTTAGAACCAGACTAGGAAGGGTTGAAAGGAACTACTCGGGAACATTTGACTCGTTGAAGAGCTTATCGTTAGAACCAGACTAGGAAGGGTTGAAAGACAAAAGTCAGGTAGAAATAATACATGGTGGTGAGGCAGACGTTAGAACCAGACTAGGAAGGGTTGAAAGGGCTTCTCTACAGGAGGTTCTGGTCTTGGTCTTCTAGATGTTAGAACCAGACTAGGAAGGGTTGAAAGATGGGATAGCGACCTCGGCAATACTGGAGAGGAGTTTAAAAGTTAGAACCAGACTAGGAAGGGTTGAAAGAAACGTTTACTGGATAGTAGATGAGTTCGGGGGACTAATTAGTTAGAACCAGACTAGGAAGGGTTGAAAGAGTTCAAGGACTGGTGTCAACAGCACGATGTCGATATGAGTGTTAGAACCAGACTAGGAAGGGTTGAAAGCTTATAATTGCAATAAATTTCAGCAACCTTGCCGATTAACAGTGTTAGAACCAGACTAGGAAGGGTTGAAAGTCAAAATATGAAACCCTTTTGTAGCTGACCTACGCATCCAAGTTAGAACCAGACTAGGAAGGGTTGAAAGTAAAACCAACCCAGCCCTCCAAACAACCTTCAAATCCCATAGTTAGAACCAGACTAGGAAGGGTTGAAAGTTCTGTAGTTTTTATAGATTCGCCACCCCACTCTAAGTACCGTTAGAACCAGACTAGGAAGGGTTGAAAGTCAGTTTTGTTGAAACTCAAAACAATTGAAGCGGGTACTGAAGTTAGAACCAGACTAGGAAGGGTTGAAAGGGGCGTTCTGGTTTCCGACCATCACGGACGCCGTATTCGATGTTAGAACCAGACTAGGAAGGGTTGAAAGAACTGGACGAGCTACTGACATACATCGATCGAAATCGTATGTTAGAACCAGACTAGGAAGGGTTGAAAGTCAACCCCCGATACTAGCATACCTGTAAGTATGTAATCAGACTGTTAGAACCAGACTAGGAAGGGTTGAAAGCAGCATTGATGATAAGCGGCTTATTTGTCGGGAAAATGATAGTTAGAACCAGACTAGGAAGGGTTGAAAGCATGATGCGGTGGACAGGTATTTCCGCCCTAGTGAGTTCCCGTTAGAACCAGACTAGGAAGGGTTGAAAGCCAACCGCTGAATAGTTTCCTCTATCATGTCATCTAAGGTTAGAACCAGACTAGGAAGGGTTGAAAGTAGTAATCTATCTATCTTCCTAGTTAAATTTTCTATGGACAGTTAGAACCAGACTAGGAAGGGTTGAAAGGTGCATATGAACTATCGACATGAATGTCGCCCCCTCCCTGGCGTTAGAACCAGACTAGGAAGGGTTGAAAGCGATCTCACCCGCTGTGAGCGATACCTCAGTTATGACCTCGGTTAGAACCAGACTAGGAAGGGTTGAAAGAGTCGGTCTGGCATTATTCAGCGACTCCAAGAGGGTAATGAGTTAGAACCAGACTAGGAAGGGTTGAAAGAATTCTTGGTTTTTTCGGCGGTTGGGTTTTGGGGGTTGTTCGGTTAGAACCAGACTAGGAAGGGTTGAAAGAAGGGTATAGTAACAATCTATGTCAAGAGTGCTTCAACAAGTTAGAACCAGACTAGGAAGGGTTGAAAGGAGCTATGTCCATGAGCCAACGGCAGGAGGGTCGCTCAGAGTTAGAACCAGACTAGGAAGGGTTGAAAGGACATACTCGAAACGGCACTGGTGGAAGGGAAATACCGGTTAGAACCAGACTAGGAAGGGTTGAAAGTTTATTGTATTTACCAGTATGCTCTCGTTTTCCTTGACATCAAGAGTTAGAACCAGACTAGGAAGGGTTGAAAGTAAACTAACTAAGAGGACTGGGTAGGGGCGGGGTCTGGGTTAGAACCAGACTAGGAAGGGTTGAAAGATGGTGGCGGGGTTGGTCTAGCGGTCTTCCTGATCGGCTCTGTGTTAGAACCAGACTAGGAAGGGTTGAAAGTACAGACGCCCTGCCCGTCAGGATATACCCAGCCATCCACGAGGGTTAGAACCAGACTAGGAAGGGTTGAAAGTACTCAGACATCATCATCGCAGACACGATCGAGATCACGTTAGAACCAGACTAGGAAGGGTTGAAAGCTAACAAGTCCTTGTAGGCATCCCAAGGTGTCAAGAGAGCGTTAGAACCAGACTAGGAAGGGTTGAAAGAGAAGAGGATTTACGACGCTTCATGGTAATAGTCAAAGCGTTAGAACCAGACTAGGAAGGGTTGAAAGCGTGGGCATGAGAACTATCGTGCGTCGAAAATGCTTTCTTGGTTAGAACCAGACTAGGAAGGGTTGAAAGGCGATTCCCATGCTTTCCTCATCTGGCACTGGACATCCCAAAGTTAGAACCAGACTAGGAAGGGTTGAAAGGAATACGTCGATTGTCGCCTCTTCTAACCCTTCTTCAAGTTAGAACCAGACTAGGAAGGGTTGAAAGTGAAACAACTCATATACAACCGCCTCATGTTCCTTTTGAGTTAGAACCAGACTAGGAAGGGTTGAAAGCACTATTGTTACTCCGCCTGGTAGGACTCTACGGAGTATGTTAGAACCAGACTAGGAAGGGTTGAAAGTGCACTTGCTCTTGAGTATGTTGAGCATGCTAAGGATGTTAGAACCAGACTAGGAAGGGTTGAAAGAAGCCGAGAAAGGAAGGTAGTGAGTTTGTCGGTAATCCGTTAGAACCAGACTAGGAAGGGTTGAAAGGAGACCCGGTTTGTGGAGGGGTCTCCAGAGAAGCATCCAGTTAGAACCAGACTAGGAAGGGTTGAAAGACAACAAGTCAATATGATGACTGCCAATGTCTATTCTCTTAGTTAGAACCAGACTAGGAAGGGTTGAAAGAACTCATCGAAAGAATCGAAGAGCTGGAAGGAAGGATCGAGTTAGAACCAGACTAGGAAGGGTTGAAAGTGGGATCTTATACTTCACTCTATTATCACTCATCTTCACTGTTAGAACCAGACTAGGAAGGGTTGAAAGAAGAATCTCGTAGAGAAGATAAGGAAGTTCATCGAGGGTTAAAACCAGACTAGGAAGGGTTGGAATGTGGTGTATGGTAGATGCTTGAGTGTCTGTGAGTCGAGGTCTTGGTGTGATGTTTTGTGGAATGCTTGCGCAGTTGAGTATATTACTGTGATAGGTAGGTTGGTATGTTAGAGTGGTATGCTGGATAATGATGAGTTTAGTAGATGGATTTCTACAGCTAGGGAGACTCTCGAGTCTGCAACTTCAGACCTGGAGAATGAGTTTTATAACTGGGCTTGTTTCAAGGCTCAGCAGGCGGCTGGGTTCGCTGTAAAGGCGTTGATGTATGGGTTGGGGTTTAGGAGGGGTGGGCATAGCATAACTATATTGCTTAAACAATTATCCGAATACATTGAGGTTCCCACGGAGGTTTTTGAGGCTGCTAGGATGCTGGATAAGCTGTATATCCCCACGAGGTATCCAGACGTCTGGGGCGAGGGAACGCCGATGGACTACTACACCGAGGCGGACTGTAGAGAGGCGTTGACACAGGCCTGGAGACTCCTCAAGTGGGTGGAAGAGACATGGGGATCATTGAGGAGAGGCGGGAAATAAGGAGTAGGGTCATCGCCGAGGCGATGGAGTGGGCACGGGGCCTAGGCTTCAAATGTACAGCGGTCCTGATCGGGTCATACGCCAGGGGAGACTTCAACGAGTGGAGCGACGTCGACATCGTCCTCATATCAGAAGTATTCAAGGGTAGGCCCCCAGAGAGGCTCAGGAAGATAGACCCACCACCCAACTACGAAGTAATACCCCTAAACCCCGGGGAGCTTAAGAGGCTCTTCACAAAGGGAGACCCAATAGCAGACGAGATATGCCGAGACGGAGTATTCCTCAGAGACGACTACAAAATACGGAAAACATACTGCAACAAGTAGACACAGCAACATAGACCGTGGAGACCAAAGAGAACACAACCAATAAATCCCAACATCCAAACAAAAATACCTCACTCATAGCAAAAGCACATCTAACCAAACCACCACAAACATACCAAGAACAAAACACAGACAACACCCACTCCGAACCCTCATAGGTATGCTGGAACCCCGACGAGGCCGTTGAGAAGCTGAAGGAGATATTCAGTTTCGAACCCTCGTAGGTATGCTGGAACCGACTACTGGCATCTCATCACCCCGTTTTTACCATAGTTTCGAACCCTCGTAGGTATGCTGGAACTACGAGCTACTAGAGATAGACGAGAAAAACACTGACAGTTTCGAACCCTCGTAGGTATGCTGGAACAAGAAAAAGTCCACCTGGGGTGATCACTATGTCGAGGTTTCGAACCCTCGTAGGTATGCTGGAACGAGACATTGGGGGACTATGTGGGCGGTGTCCTCACACGTTTCGAACCCTCGTAGGTATGCTGGAACTCGTATACTAGGCCAGCCAGCACCCCGACCACTAGGAGGTTTCGAACCCTCGTAGGTATGCTGGAACCGCTGGAATATATGGAGAATGTTGGTGAGGACAGATAGTTTCGAACCCTCGTAGGTATGCTGGAACTGGGAAGAGAGGAAGAAGAAAGGGTCGTGGCTAGTGGTTTCGAACCCTCGTAGGTATGCTGGAACATGAGAAGGTGTCGTTCATCCTAACGGCTAACTACCGTTTCGAACCCTCGTAGGTATGCTGGAACCTCGAGGATATACCAGTGATATTCCTAGACGACATACGTTTCGAACCCTCGTAGGTATGCTGGAACACTTATATACCCACCAAACCTATTCCTATTACAACTTGTTTCGAACCCTCGTAGGTATGCTGGAACGCCTAGTGTTTATCAGCTGTGCTATCCTACTTGGTGGTTTCGAACCCTCGTAGGTATGCTGGAACATAGTCCATCTTTATCGCCGTATTTTTCAAGCCATATTGTTTCGAACCCTCGTAGGTATGCTGGAACTATAAGTGGTGGATACTCACAGGTGTAGTTGGTGTAGGTTTCGAACCCTCGTAGGTATGCTGGAACTCTGGGTTTGTATTAATTTTATTCTGTTTTCTTAGGTTTTAAGTGGTTTTTTAAGGATTGGGTAGCGACCGCCAAGCCCAGCGGAGGAGGTATATAAACCTGGTCGCTTTGTAGGTTTTGTGGTTTATTTCTCGTGTGTGTGATTAGTCTGTCTGTGGTTAGGGTTAGGGTTGTGTTTGTTGGGGATGATCCCATCCCTCTCCACTATAGATATGCTGTGCAGAGCATGGTCTACCGGGTGGTCTCCCCCGAGCTGAGCCGTTTCCTCCACCAGGAGGGCTTCAGGGTTGGTGGGAGGAGTTTTAAGCTCTTCTGCTTCTCGGATATCCTTGGGGGTGTCAAGTGGGACAGGGCTGGGGGCGTGGGTATCCCCGTGGGGGAGATGTCTCTCTACATATCCTCGCCTATAAAGACCTTTATCGACGAGTTTGTCACTGGCCTGACTAGGAATAGGTTTGTCAGGATAGGTGGCTCGAGCTACAGGGTTGTCAGTATCCATGTAGAGAACCGTAGATGGGGAGGGGATGACAGGGAGGATGCTGAGTATAGGATTAGGATGCTCAGCCCAGTCACCGTATATTCAACCCTCCAGACACCCGACGGTAGGAGGAAGACATATTACTACAACCCGGTGGAGAGGGAGTTCACCGAGCTTATAAACATGAATGCTAGGAGGAAGTATAGCATACTCCACGGCGACCCCGGCGAGATGTACCTAGAGATCACTCCTATTAAGAGGCCCAAGGAGGTCGTGACGTATTACAAGGGGACGGTCATCAAGGGCTGGAAGGGCCTGTATAGGCTCAGGGGGTCACTGGGCCTGATAAGGGTTGTATATGAGGCGGGGCTGGGCTCCAAGAATCCACAGGGCTTCGGCCTCTTCAAGATTCTCGATGGATAGCTTCCCGGGCTGATTTTATTCGACGTAAAACCATACATTTTTCTTGATGAGCTACTTCCTCGATGGGGATAGGGCGATAACCGGTACTCTCCTCTGGTACTACGCCATCTGTAAGAGGCAGGTATGGCTGATGGCGCGGAGCATAACTCCTGACGAGGAGGACCCCCGGATAGACCTGGGCCGCGCCATTCATGAGACGAGCTTCGACACCGAGACTAAGGAGGTTGGGCTGGAGGGGGTCAAGTTCGACGTTGTTGTAAGGGGTAGGAAGCTGGTCTATGAGGTGAAGACCTCCTCATCCTTCATCGAGGCTGCTAGGCTCCAGCTGAAGTACTATCTCTACAGGCTGAGGGAGCTCGGCGTGGAGATGGAGGGTAGGATAAAGGTTCCACGTGAGCATAAGACATTCAGGGTCACCCTCGAGGAGGGGGATATAGAGATGTTGGAGGATGTCCTGAGGGAGATCAGGGAGATAGTCATGATGCCTAGGCCCCCACCCCCAAAGAAGATCAGGTTCTGTAACCGCTGTGGATACAGGGACTTCTGCTGGGGTACCGAGGGTTGAAGAGGCTCTACATATTCCGGAATGGGGTCTTGAAGAGGAGTGGGAACACACTCTACCTCTACTACGAGGGTGGGAAGAGATCTATACCCGTGACGAATGTCAGCGAGATCTACGTCTTCTCAGAGGTGGAGTTCAATAAGAGGCTCCTCGAGTTCCTCAATAAGAACAGGATCCTACTCCACCTCTTCGACTACTATGGCCACTACGTAGGCACATTCTACCCCCGGCTATTCTACGCCTCTGGCTACATGACTGTTAAACAGGCTGAATGCTACCTCAACCCTGAGTGCCGCCTAGGGCTCGCAAAGAAGTTCGTTGAGGGATCGATAAGGAATATGATTGGGCTGCTCATGTATTATAGGAGGAAGGGTAGGGACCTCGACGACGCCATATCAATACTTAGGGGGAGGCTGGAGAACCTGGGGAATATCGACTCCATAGGAGAGCTACTCGCCCTAGAGGGTGGGGCTAGGAAGGTCTATTACATGGCTTGGAACAGGATAATCACTAGGGAGGGCTTCGGCTTCGACAGGAGGAGTAAGAGGCCACCGGAGAACAGGATAAACGCCTTGATAAGCTTTGGGAACAGCCTGCTCTACAGGGTGGTGCTCGGCCAGATATACCGGACGAGGCTTGATCCCCGTATAGGGTATCTCCACGAGTCCAACTTCAGGAGCTTCACCCTGAACCTAGACGTGGCCGAGATATTCAAGCCACTATTCGTCGATAGGACTATATTCAACCTTGTGAACAATAGGGTGATAACGCCTAGGGACTTCCACAACGATGTGAAGGGGGTCTTCATGACCAGCGAGGCTATGAAGAGGTTTGTGAAGGAGTTTAACGATAGGCTGGAGGCGACATTCCGGAGTGGGAAGAGGAGGATGAAGTATGAGAGGCTTATACGTATAGAGCTGTATAAGATTGAGAGGCACCTGATGAGGGATGAGGAGTATAGGCCATATGTCTTGAAGCTATAGGGGGCTGCCAGGCATGGTATATGTCATCCTGGTCTATGACATCAACGTTGAGAGGCTTGGTAAGGTGTTGAAGACCTGTAGGGTCTATCTCAACTGGGTTCAGAACAGCGTCTTCGAGGGTGAGATCACGGAGGCCAACCTGAGGAGGCTTAAGGAGATGCTGAGGGAGATCATCGACGAGGATGAGGACTCAATACTTATCTACCGCCTCCCATCCGAGAAGTTCCTCAAGAAGGAGGTTCTGGGTAGGGAGAAGGCGCCCACAGACTTCATCATATAGGCTAGTCTATGACCGTGCCCTCCCCATCCCTATGCACTATCCCAGTAACTAGGTCGTAGAAGTGTCCAACATCCTCGCTACGCACAACATATAGCCCCGCATCCCCCCACTCCTCATAATCACCAATATAAACTCTGCTGGGTATGTCGCTGGCTATGTACCTACTCATCTCTGCCCACTTCAACCTAAGCCTCCTCCTCATGTTGATAACATCCTTAAGCTCGGCCCTACCCTCTGAGAACCTCCTGAGGAGATCTCTATACTGGTTTACCAGGTCGTTATACTCCTCCCTCAGCCTCACCGCTTCATCATCGAGCTCTACATAGATATCCACGGCCTTGTAGCCCTCCTCCAGCAGACTGAAGTTCTTGACCTCATTATCCCTAGGGCTTATCATAGCCATCTTCTTCAGGACGTTTTTAGAGGCGTCACTAGTCTCCACAGCCTTGTTCCTAACAACCTTGTCGAATATCCTCCCTATACGGAGAAGCATATCCCTCTCCGTAATGTCATCCCTTAGCTCACGCCTAAGCTCCTCCAACGACTCCCTCGTGATCTCATCACTCACCACGCCATATATAATCCTGGCATCGCACCTCTTCTCACTACTCCCTCCCTCCTCAGCATCATCAACGCTTTGTCTACATAGCCTTACTAGGTGGAGCGGAGCAGGATCGCCCCTGGCATTCCTGTTACACCTACCGGCCACCTGTATAATCGAGTCTATCGGGGCAACATCCCTTATACCCGCCTCGAAGTCGATATCCACACCCGCCTCCACGGCCTGCGTACTTACTAGGACTACTCTCCAGCCCTCGCTGATCAGGTGCTTGAGACGCTCTATCCTAGCTATACGCTCCTTTGGAACGACGTTCGTGGATAGGTAGCTAAGGATTATCGTGGCCCCCTTATCCCTACACCAGAGCTGTTTTCCTGTGTGGTACTTCACCACCTTGTATTTCGCGCATAGCTTCTTACGGAGCCTTTGGTAGACCTCCTTGGACCTTGGGATGGTGTTAACCACTATGAGTAGCGACCCATACCTATCAACCATTTCACAGGCTATATCCACGAGGCCATCCGTATCCATATCGGCCTGGGACTGGTCGACTAGGCGCCACCTGTTATATCCCCAACCCATCCTATTGATTATTCTTTCGTTGGTCAGGAGCTCCACCCATCTGAAGTCTCCACTCTTAACTATCCATGGGGGTATAGTGGCGCTCATCAAGACATACTTTATCCCGTATACCCTCGTAGTCTCCTCGATAAGCCTCCGTAGGAGGAGCCAGTACTCAGTGGGCAGGGCCTGGACCTCATCAATGATAATTATCGAGGGAACCATGTTGTGCAGCTTCTTATTCAACGAATTCTGGGGCTTTACAAAGGCCTCGATGACCTGGTTGAAAGTGGTGACTATAAAGTCGGATTCCCACGAGTCCACCGAGAGGAGGAGCTCATCGACCGGCCTTTCGTCATCCCTACTCTCGAAATGCCCAACCATGCTTAAATGGTGATACTTGAGAAGCTGACCAGGCTCGGGATGATCAACCCCAAGTACCTCTGAATAGATCTTCTTAACTACCTCGTATGTCTGCTCCACAATATTTATGAGTGGGAGGGCATAGATCACAGGCCTCCTAAGACCATCCCCATCGAGACGCTCCCTAATCCAAAGCGCAGTATATATACCCATCAACGTCTTACCAGCCCCAGTAGGCGCATTAACTACATAAACATCATACTCATGAGGGGAGAGTCTACAGAGCCTTTTCATAAGCACCTCAAATAGACGCCTACGATCACAGTTAATCCCTTCTACTGGGAACCTCGTTATGAAGGATTCGATATGAGTACTCATCAGATGGGTCGTATTCTCGTGAGACTCCATGAGACCACTGGCTGCTCTCTTGTCCGCATCTATCAGGATCGAAAACAATAGTTTTGACTTAAGATAATACTCCAATGTACCTGCCATACCCTCCGAGGACAAATGCTCAATTTTTTCTGAGATGTCTAGGTTTACTTCGATTAGCTCGTCTCTTAGGCCCTCGATATAGGTACTCGGATCTTTTAGTCTTGAAAACGTTTTGTCTAAAGGTGTGATTAACCAGTCTAGACCATAATTTCGAAGGTCCTCAAATATCTTTTCCTTGTTTAAGAAAAGATCGTTCAGCTGATCAGATAACATTGTCTCATTGTTGTCGATGACGTATTGGTTTACATGAGGACTGTCAAGGCTAGTGTGGTGAGAAGCAATAGGTACAAAAATGTAGGCTAACCGCTCAGCCATACCCATGTCTTCCAATGGACCGTATATCTTAGAGGCCTCATAGGCTATCACGGCTGATACAAGAGAATGCCTACCTCGATATCTACTCCGCTTCCTCCTGATATATCTCTGGAAAAATGTTGTATATTTCCCCACATCATGCAGGGCCCCTATATATCTAGCAACCTCAATGATCTTGCCCTCCACCCCTGTCTTTTCGGCGAACCTATAAGACAACCCCGATACTTCCAGAAGATGTTTCCCTAGGGGGTAAGAAGGTCTGTGTGAGATAAACTGAGTATTCATCTCTTTTTCCCTCCTCATAGAGCTGTTACGGAGAGGATATATCCATCTTCAAGGAAGGTATAATACTTAACTCCCTCAGTGAGCCTCACCTTCAACGGTTTACCCACAGGAACCAGATAATCAGCTGTTGATCTAATAATTCTTCCACTCATCATGTCCCTTGGAACCTTTTCTTCATAATAAATGGATTTATTATCATAACCAGTATCGATTTCCTGAACATAATCTAGTGGAACTGGAGAAACTAGATCTATATGATTAACACCTGTGGACGTCTTTACCTCCGCCGTCAATGTTCCATACTTGTCTATCCAAGCTAAAGCATAAGCAGGACCTAAAGATATAGGATACATTGATATCCTTCTTGACAGATAGTTTTTAAGCGTCTCAACATAATCACTCGTATCACGTGATAAACTTGCCAGATAGACTCTATAGGTTAGTGAGTCCTCAGAACTCCAACCATTAATCACGTACTCTGTTGTGACTTGTATCCTCTCATATGTCCTAAGACGCCCAGTTTTATCCCTATACAAGCCTCTGATATTGTGCTCTGGTTGCTCCTTTACCTTTAAATGGTTAATCGCCTGTAAAACCACTCGTATGGGTGACAGTATCCTAACACTTATGAATAAGTTCCTAGGCGAGAAAAGCTCGTAGTACGAGTCTCTATCCATCCCTATTATTGCAGCTACAAGGCCCATTAGTGTTGTCCTCGGTGGGAATATATAGGACAGGGATGTGGTAGTCGAGAAAAATTTTCTGAAGTGGGCCATATAGCCCTTAACGTCGAACCAGGTCAGCTCAAGCTCCTTCATCCTACCTATGCACCGGCAGGGCTAAACCATGTCCTCCGCCTTCACCTTGTCACCAACCGCGCTGTCCTTCAATATCTTGGCAATACCGAATCTCTCCTCGAAGTCCTTATTCACCTTCAACACTACCGTCACAATTTTGTCCTTGACCTCCTCTAATCGCTTCACAAGCTTATCAAAGCTCACCTTGAGGTCATCCATATCCCTTATCGACTCCTTTAGCTCCTCCACCTCGATGAGGGATCTCAGATCACCGATTGAGAATGGCTCCTCATACTGTATCCTCATGTATAGTAGTGGCGACTGGCCTATCTTACTCCTAGTATTAGTCATTCTTTTGAGAGCCTCCCAGAGCTTTCCATCGATGTACTTCTCCAAGTCCTTAGAGGTCAGTCCAGTATACTTGGCCCTCTGACTACTCACTCTCCCATAGAAAGCGATCATTGAATAGTACACCCTATAGTCCTTTCCCATCGTACCAGCCTCACCTTCATCATCAGAACCTCCCGGACGACCTTTAAACATAGACGTTATAGTGCATTCCATCTGCTGTACCTTATGCAGTGAAAACCCCCAAGTAAATTGTACAGGGCCTGTTATACTAATGGAGCGGCCCTTCCCGCGAGTCTCTCCCTCACCCTTACCCTTTGATTGAATAGGTATTGTAGCCCCAAATAATCTAGCGTCTATGCATTGGGAAGTAACTCTACTTATTATTTCCTCAGGTTCACTTTCGTTGGTTATACCAGGTATTTTATGGAGCCTTTCTTCAGCCCTTACATGTTTATCCTCGACTTTTGTTACCCAGATTCTCTCCCAACCTTCCTCCTCTATTATCAAGTCCCTTAGATATCTCTTAAGCCGAACATCGCTGACTAGGTTCCTACCCGTCCACTTATCCATCCTGGGCCTATTCTCCTCGTCTGGATCCCCATTCGGGTTAGCCATCTTGGCTTGGTATATGAACAGGATATCGCTATCCATCTACTCCCACCTCCTTAACCTTCCACCTCACCACATCCTCCCCCACTATTTAGGCGATACGTCTGATATGCATATCCGCTCAGTATATAGAAAAGATTCTCTTCCGGTGTCCCGAGATCTTCAATACCCATATCTAGAAGTCTCTTTGCCGCTGAATACAGAGTCTCATAATCTCCAAAGATTCTGTAGTGCCTTAGACCGAATGGTATGTAATTGGCAAGGTCAACTACATCATACCTATCCATGCCAGGGTATTTAAGTTTGTTAAGAACTGCTTTTCTGTTATCTCCCTTCTTAGCCTGTTCACATCCTATCTCAGCCACTAGGACACCAAGAAGGAATAATGCAGCCTTTGCTCTGTCCAGCCCCAGAAATTTTATGAACTTGGCCAGCTCTCCATCCTCAAGTAACTTCAGCGTCTCCTCAAGAACCTGATCAGTGGGGGAGGCTTGGCTAGCATTGCTAGAAGACATGCTACCCATATTATTCTTTCCAAGTATTTTATAAATAATCTTTAACAGAAACAAATACTTTAGTATCGTATCAATGAATATTTTTTCGGCATTCTTAGTCTTAGACCAATTCAATCTAAATCTCAATGCTTTAGCAGTCTTCCCTGCCCAAATATATAGAAAATGATCATTAAATGGCTCTCTAACCATAAGTACCCGCATTAGATATAGGAAATCACGGACACTAACTTCCTCTTCCTTCGGATCTACTCTTAGTATATTTTTCAATGTCCCTACTGGGAAGTTCCTTAGAAGGGCATCTGTTGCTTTGAAGCCACTCTCGCGTTTAACCTCAGAAACTATTTGAGCAAGTCGAATCATGTCAAATACTGGTACATCCTGTACCGACCCCACATATGTAAAGTCACTACTGTTTGCCTTAGTCCCCCCGAATATCAGATGTATATAGTACATGGACCCAGCAATCCGGGACAGCTTTACTCTTACCTTATTCAGGAATTTCTGCAAATAATTCCAATCCTCCCAAGTGAAAAGAGTTTTAAGCTCCTCATTAATACCTAGGAGATCTACCCCCACCTTCTTGTTTGAAACGGCTGGAACTATATACATATTTACATAAAGGTTATTATCACGTTTATCGCCCTCTTTGCCTCCACCCCGGTGTCTAGCAACGACTACCTTTCTGACGGTATATTCATTCTCAACATACCTCAAGCCATCAACAATTAGGAAGTTACACTCTGGACATATGGAGAAGTTTCTCATCTTACCTTTGGGATCTCTCGCTAACCCCTGTACAAAGCTGATCTTGTCAAGTGTGTAGATCTTTAGTAGTGAGGCCTGTGGGAATATCGGCTCTGTCAACACCATACGCCTCTCGTTGCATACATAGCAGTAGCCATTCACAATGTTGATTCTAGGTGAGATTATTGGATAGATCTCTGTAGCCAGCAGATATCTTTTATAGGGCCTAGTTGTGGCCAGTTCCACTACCTCCCCACTCTCTAGCTTAATCGCTAATGTGTATACACAGTTCTTCTTACACCCGGTTACTGTCTCATTGGTGGAGACCTCTCTCCTAAGCCAGTCCCTAAACCGCTTATCTTCAAACGCTTTACCGAGCATCTCAATTATCTCCCCAAACTTGACTCCATTTATGGCCTCGTCCTCCCATATGGCTTTAAAAACCTCCTCATCAATCCTCTGAAGCCTATCCCTGAGATTACGAATAAGCGTGAGTATGGATGGACTCTTCTCCTTCACTTTCCCGTTCCTTATATCTACCTTGCCAGTCAAGTAGCTAATTGATAAGACCGTGAGGACATCCTGAGGGATATTCGCCTTCCTATGACCTATAAATGAGAGTCTGATAAGCTCCTCCCTAGATACCTCTCGTGGAACGACTCTTAACGTCTGGTTGGCCGGGTCAAGTATGAGGACTATAATCTGCCTATTCTTCACCCCCTGGACCCTACTGGTTATAAATTTGTCTAGGTCTTCGATTCTCCCTTTGATAACTAGTTCTCTAGGGGTCTTATATCCAGAACGGGAGAAGTTCCAGAGACCAATCATCCTTAGAGACTCGATCACAGCTTAACCACCCCATAACGATAGGGACTACTTACAGTATATCCACGTTCATTCATAGGCAAACATAACAATGATAGAGGAGAAATAATAAATGGAAAACAAAGAAAGAAACAATATTATCCTATACTCATATGAGGTAAATGATATCCATAACCCTCCTAGTGACCGGCTTTATATACTCCTCCTGCTGAGCTTAGTGGTCGCCACCCAATCCTTAAAAAACAACTTAAAAACTAAGAAAACCAAATAAATATTATACAAACCACGGGTTCCAGCATACCTACGAGGGTTTGAAACGACTCCATACTGAGAAGACTGGAAATCATCAACAAGGGTTCCAGCATACCTACGAGGGTTTGAAACTTCTCACCTCAGTCCACCAGGTTCAGCGTGAACGACGCGTTCCAGCATACCTACGAGGGTTTGAAACAAGCCGCCCGCCCAGGGAGGGTGGCGGGCCCACGGAGTTCCAGCATACCTACGAGGGTTTGAAACTATGTCGTCGTGAATAGGCTTCACCATGGAATCACGTTCCAGCATACCTACGAGGGTTTGAAACAGAATGCACTGCGTACATATAATCTTAACAGTGCGTGTTCCAGCATACCTACGAGGGTTTGAAACGAGACGTCGAATACGTCGGCGTTGGTCATGGCTATCACGTTCCAGCATACCTACGAGGGTTTGAAACTAAAAACCCGACAAAAACACCATTTTGTCTGAAAAAGTTCCAGCATACCTACGAGGGTTTGAAACTTCAGCTATCTGTGGTGGCTAGGGGATGGTTACTTCGGGTTCCAGCATACCTACGAGGGTTTGAAACCACCGGTCGAAATCCTGGAGGGAGACAGGAATGAGTGTTCCAGCATACCTACGAGGGTTTGAAACGCGGCTCTGATTTTCTGTAGGTTCTGGTCGGCTCTAGGTTCCAGCATACCTACGAGGGTTTGAAACACGACACTTCAACCACCCCCAAGGACAAAAACAAGGACGTTCCAGCATACCTACGAGGGTTTGAAACCACCGGTCGAAATCCTGGAGGGAGACAGGAATGAGTGTTCCAGCATACCTACGAGGGTTTGAAACAAGTCGTCACTTCAACCACCCCCAAGAGGACAAGGACAGTTCCAGCATACCTACGAGGGTTTGAAACAGCCCGTCTTGGGTGGCGGTGGTGGTGGCGGTGTGGGTTCCAGCATACCTACGAGGGTTTGAAACGACCGCCCTCCTCCACTGGCATCTTCTTAACCCTTAGTTCCAGCATACCTACGAGGGTTTGAAACTAGTGGATAGTAACGTATACTGGGAACTCTGGACAGGGTTCCAGCATACCTACGAGGGTTTGAAACGCGGGTCTCCACCCGCTACACGGCTTCGTCGGTCTCGTTCCAGCATACCTACGAGGGTTTGAAACTCTAGGACATTCCTCGACCTCATCAGGAATGCACTGGTTCCAGCATACCTACGAGGGTTTGAAACACAGTGGCAGAGTATCTAGCAAGCCTAGTGATGAAGGAGTTCCAGCATACCTATGAGGGTTTGTTTTGGTGGGTGTTTATTGGTGGTATGTTTGTATCCAGAGGGGTTTTAGATGTGGTAAGTTTTTGTTTATGTATTTCTGGCTGTCTGTTTTTCCCTGGGTTTCTGTGGTGGAGCGTAGGCTGAACCAGATTCCTATGGATGTTTGGAGAGAGTTGCTGAGGCTCAGCAATGATATGGATATTAGTATGGAGCAGGTTTTGAGGCTTGCTGTTAATGTGATTAGGGCGATGCAGGGCTATGTCCATGATATTGGGGATAGAGAGGGGTTGGTGGCTAGGATACTTAGGTCTGGTAGGGCTGAGTCGTTCGGTGCGATGTTTGTCCTGGCCGAGGAGATGTATGAGAGATGGGCTAAAAATATATTTAGAGACCTCGGCTTTGAAGATAGGATCCCAAGGCTGCTTAGCATATCTGTTGACCCCCTAAGATATAGTCTTGAGCTCTTACTAGAGCTACCCCCGAAGAAGGGAGTGTCTAGGCTGGTCCTCTACAGGGAGGAGAAGGGTTGGAACCAAGTGGAAGTGATATTCGCCCTATACCCCAAGGATATGGAGGCCGTTGATAGGGAGGTGGAGGAGAAGAGGGAGGCTCTCCTGGAGAGGCTTAGGGAGGTGTCAAGCTCTGAGGAGGTCGTCATAGATGCGGGGCGCCACGCCATCTTCTCCTTCATGTACTTGATAGTGGCTAGGTTCACCAATCTTAGCTGGGTGGATGTGGAGGAGGTGGATAGGATACTCTGGAAAACCCTTGAACTAGATAAGCTCAACGGATCCTGAGGACTGCTGAGTATAGACATGTTTGCGGTCAACCCCATGTGGAGTGGCAATGCTCCATCCCCCTAGGCTTATCTAGACCCCCTGCCTAGCCAGATTATTGTTAAATCTACGCTTTCTAGAACCTCTATTTTTAACAATTTTCCCTTAGTAGAGGAGCCTATCCACATTGTTAATAGACACGTCAAAACCCAGGAGGAGAAATGGTAGCCGGGGGTGGATTTGAACCACCGACCTCCGGGTATCCCCCGGAGCTTGATATGAGCCCGGCGCGCTGCCTGGCTGCGCCACCCGGCTACTCCATACCTGTTGATACTATATTCCCTATTTAAGGCTTTAAGTTTTTTACTGGGTCTATGGCTGGTGCCTGTTGGTTGGGGGTGTATATGTCTCCGTTGGTTCGTTGCCTGGCTATTCCTGGCTGGGGAGGGTGTTGTATAGTTCTTCCCAGCCTGGCTTCTCCTTCCTAGTATCCCATGAGATTATCGCCCTGGCCTCCCGGATGTCCCTGAAGCTCCTGATCTCCACGTTCCTGAAGAATATCCAGTTGATACCTATTATCGAGGCTATGTCCCATAGCCTAGACCTCATCCTGCCTATATACTCCATACCTGGTATCCTGTAGTAGCTCCTCTCCTGGACACCCCTATACTCGTCGTAGCCTGTGTAGATAGAGATCAGCGCCTCCCCCTCGCCGAGCCTATTCTCCAGGAGTATCTCCTGGAACCCACGCCTCCTCAGCAGTTCCCAGCCCAGGTTGTACTGCTCCACCATGTACACCCCGTCTCTCCTGAGTACCTGGCTAATCCCGGCGACGGTGAGGATATACTCGAACACGTCTAGATGGGGTAGTGGGGAGCCGAAGAATAGGACTAGGTCATACTCCTCCCCGCCTAGCTTCTTAGGTATGCTGCGTGAGTCTAGGACGTATCTCCTATGCCTTATCCCTCTGAGCCCCACTGTCTCGAGCCACTCCTCAACAGCATCGAGATCCCCCTCCCTGATATCTGTGAAGTCTATATCTACACCTATACCCATGCCGTGAAGCGCCTTGGAGAGGGCTACACCCGCTATCCCCGTACCACTACCCAGCTCGAGGATCCTGACTACACCCCTCTCCCCCAGCCTCTTCAGCGGTTCACAGCTACTTATCAGCCTAGTGAACTCCATGGTTAGGCGGTGGAACCGTTCAATGGCACCACTGTCCCCAGGCCTCATCGGCCATAGAAGCCTATAGATCTTATCGAGGCCGCGGTCCATATCAATATCCTAGTATAGTATCCACCCAGATTTTACTCCTACCGTCCCAGGGATCGGTGGTCAGGCGTATCTCCTCAGCACCCTGTATAGGATTATCCCACCAGCCGCGGCGGCTACTAGGAGGAGGGGTGTATACTCCGGTATGATCGGCGGGTTGTTGGGGTCATAGCCGATGCATGTGAAGCTCTCCTCGAACATTGATGCCGTGAGGGCCAGTGGCTCCGGCCTACCCGGGCTGCTCCCAGGACCCTCACGTATAACCTCGAGCTCCTCGGCGAAGCTGTTGAGGCTCCTCGCATATCTCTCCACATCTATCGTGCCAATGTTTTGACATGCTGGGAAGGTGATGTCCATTAGCTGGTGGGTATAGAGGAAGGATAATCCGTCCTTACCAGGCTGGCTGAAGCTGTCCCCATAGCCCGCCACCACGATCTGGTCATCAATATCCGAGCCGGTCACCACGTCCTCAGCTGGGCTGTCCACCAGCCAGTAGTCTAGCAACACTCCACCTGTGGGGGTCTGGTTGAAGCGGTATATAATGGCTCCACTAGTGTTCTGACCCATCAAGGCCCTACCACTACCTATGAAATACATGTATCCAAGCCCGTCGAACTCGGCGCCAGTCATGTTGACCAGTGTCTGGCTACCTAGCCATAGGGGGTTGTAGCCCGGATACTCCATGACCAGCATCATTGAGCCCCCAGATGTCCTACCGGCCAGGAGTATAGTCCAGTTCTCATAGGCGATGTCGTAGCCATAGATCTCTGGTCCGAAGGCATCGCCAGAGAGCCGTGTAAACTGGATCGGCACCCCATCGATGATCCCGACCTCGAGGAGGAATATGTCCCCATCCCTATTCGAGACCAGTAGTGCCGAGGCATCTGTCCAGGCCATCCTCGTACTCCTACCCATACCCGGGTAGGTCATGGTGAAGTCGATCGAGAGGCTGGTTAGGTTATACCTCGAGTAGAAGGGTGTATAGCCAGAGCCTGGAACGAATGCATAGCCCAAGACATAGAGGTTCCCATCCAGACCCAGGAGGAGATCCGTCACCCCACCATCCTCAAAAGTAATGTTGAGCGGGGCCTCTGAGTCGACCAGCTCCCCGGACATGTTCATCAATGCTACGTAGGGCCTCTTCAAGCCTGTCTGGTCGAAGACCCAGCCACCCACCGCTATATATAGGTCACCAGCTATAGCTACGAGCTCCACAGCCGAGGCGACACCCTCAGTATCTATCCTGGATAACCAGAAACCAGAATTCGTCATGTTCATGAAGCCTACGAGGGGATACTCGGCAAAGCTCCCACCAAGGGCAGCCGCGTCACCCCATACCGCTGCATCCCTCCAAAGGATATCCACACCACCAATCTCAGTAACACTAGCCCAGTGATACTGGGGGAGACCACCGACGAGAGGCAAGAGCAAGACCAGGAGCAGTGGGAGAAAGAATATCCTACTCAGCCTAGACACCACCCTTGCTAATCAACATCAGGCGGATGCTATATAAATCTATTGGAAAATCCGATTTTTGGATTTCCAACTTTTCTAAAAATCGTGATATATACTTCTGGGAAACGGAGGTGTTACGCCACTACACAACAGCCATATGGCTCCTCAGTAGAGACCTCCAATCCTTGTTATACCATAGCCTTGTCCTACCAATTATCTCTTGTATCCCCCTACACTCTTCACTCCCATCCTCAAGATTCTTATTAATCATCGAGACTAGCCGATTACCAACCTCCAAATCTATACATACAACCTCCTTGGCCAACCCAGCATGAGCCACGAAGTTCCTTGTACTTTTCTTCTTATCGCTCATGGCATACTGTATGCCCATCGTCTCCCCGAATACGTCCACCAGCCCCTTCTTTATACGTCTAGGCCCCTCCCCCGACTTAACCCTACGAATAACGTATCTACATATGTTGTTGGCTATGGATCCTATCTCATTATCCACGATCATCCTACTCTGGACATTGTTATGATAGAGTGCATTGGAGAAGTTGGCTAACTCACTCATAGTAGGCCTACACTTGTTGACTCTTCCACTCATGTTCAGTAGTCTGGCGAATCCATAGATGGAGACTATGTCGTGGAATGAGTCGGTCAGGATCAAGTGCCGCTTAATCACGAGGATGTCACCGTCCCTATATGCCTCTGGTGCGCGTTCCTTGCATCGTCGCCCCTCTCGGTCATCCTCTGTGTCACCGCCCTTACATGCCTCTGTTGCCTTGTTGTAGTATGTATCCAACACTATGTCTATAATCTCTCCTATCCCACGCTCCATGATGTCTAGAGGTGTAGCCATCAATGCCAAGGGGGCGTTCAAGTAGTAGGCCTTAGACAGGAACTCGACATACTCTACGCGTTCCTCGACATATTTCTTCAAATAGGGGCTGAGCTTCCGAGCCAGGTCACTACCCCCTTTGAATGAGTATGGCCTCTTATCGTTGAGCCTATCACCTTTCGTGGAATGTATGAAGGGTAGGTAGGGATTTATGATGTAGGACTTCCTACCCCCTCCTGCCTTATCGACAGTGTAGAGGGGGTTTACAGTGAGGTTCTGCTTCTTCATCCCGGGAATATAGGGGTCGGCGTTTATTACCTTGAGAACAGTATCTATGCCTAGGAGATTCTTCACTATCTCAAGGAGCCCCATCAGCTTCATCACATTCTCATGAGCCAAGGCCGAGAAGTAATTAATAGAGTGTGTCAGGTCTAGGATGACTTCGAGCCTAGGCTTTGAACCTCCCCTCTTGCCACCATTATCAGCTTCTTCCCTGAGGAGCCTAATCTCCCGGATAATATGGTCCATGAGGTGCTTATACATAATGTGTTTGGCGTCAGCCATGTGCGTATCAAACCAAATTTTTGAGGAGCATGGCGAGCTATTAGCTATGAAGAGCCCTTTACTAGGTATGACCCTTATAGCCAGATCATCATCACTCGTAACTCCTAGTTCGTGGTATATGAAGTATCTACACTCGGATTTTAGACTCTCTATCGCATAGGACACGTCTTCCGGCTCTCTGGGAGGCTTACGAATAGTTGCTACGAGGCTCTCGGGCAGAAATATGAGAATACTAAACTTATTATCATTGATATTCTTTCCTTTCCCGGCTTTTTCAACCTCTGCGACTATGGCGAGTGAGTCTTTAGCCTCCTTCTTCCTATTATTGTACTCGTAGATTACCTTATCCCACCTGTGGAAGTCTCCCCATGTGGCTATGTAGACCTTCCTGACGTGTCCATCCCCCATTCCATAGAAACTATTCCTGCTTACCGACGATATAGGCTGTCCACAGCCTCTCCCCAGTTAAGTGTGTGTATCTGCTATTCCTTGTCTTGGGGTCTGTCTTGGGGGGTTGGTATAGTCTCCTGGAGGGCCTCGAGACTTTTGGGCTTGACCCTGGGCTGGACGCAGTGCTCAGTAGGTGGGGCGTCCCTAGGGAGGGGCTTAGCAGGTTTTCAGGGTATTGCAACACGGGTATTCTCGACGCTGTGAGGACTGTGGAGGCTATGGGTGGTCCTCGCCTCGTCCACTGGGATGTGATGGGTAGGCCCCAGTGGAGGGTCTACCTTCCCGATGAGCTTCTCCAAACACTTGAGGAGACGGTTAAGAGGTTTAGATGTATCTCAAGAGCTACTGAGGATGGTGACTGGCATGGGCATATGGCACAGCTATACCTGATAGGCGACGCCGGCTACGAGTGTATATTGACCGTCACTGCCCAGACGGCGTTCGCCCTGAAGAAGTATATGCCCGGCATGACGAGGGAGTATAGGGCCTTAGCGGGGCTAGAGGGGGTTGAGTATGGCGGGACATGGTTCACCGAGGTGGAGGCCGGTAGCGACCTGGCCAGGATAGAGAGCCTAGCCCGTAGAGCAGGTAATGGTGTGAGGATAACCGGCTACAAGTTCTTCACGAGTAACGTGGGGCTGGCTGACCATGCCCTGGTCCTGGCTAGGAGGGAGGGTGGTGAGGAGGGTGTCCGTGGCCTGGGCCTCTACTACCTCCCCCGTACACATGATGGCGAGCCAAACTACCGCGTCGTAAGGCTTAAGGAGAAGCTCGGCACCCTGGTCGTGCCTACCGGGGAGGTGATGCTGGAGGATAGCTATGCCGAGCCTGTCGGTAGGGAGGATCTAGGAATATACTACGCCCTGGAGAACCTGATGATCTCTAGGCTAGCAAACTCGGCTGGTGCTGTGGGCCTGGCTAGGAGGAGCCTCCTAGAGGCGTTGGCCTTCGCCAGCCGGAGGAGGGTCTTCGGCAGGCTATTGATCGAACAGCCTATCTACAGGTCCGACCTGGGTAGGCTGGACGCCAGGAGCTTCATAGCACTAGCCCTTACCCACAGGGCTGTGGAGCTGTGGAGACGGGTAGCCAATGAGAAGCCTCCATACAGCCCGGAGTATATCCATGCCAGGGTCTATAACCACCTCGCAAAGGGCTACGTAGCCAGGGAGGCCGTCGAGATCACTGGGGAGGCTATGGAGCTCCTAGGGGGCCGGGGCTTCCTGAGGGAGCATATAGTGGAGCGTCTCCACCGGGAGGCTCTGGTCACCACGATATGGGAGGGATCCACGAATATACATATCCTCGACTGGCTGGAGGCCCTATATAGGAAGAGGGGGATAGAGAGGCTCCTACCCGAGCTGGAGGAGGCGGTGGGCATAGTCAGGCTGGTTGATAAGAGGCTTGCCGAGGAGGCCAAGGAGACCCTTATCCAGCTGGCTAGGCCGATGGAGGGTGAGGAGCTCCTACTGAGGGCCAAGAAGCTATTCTTCTCGACGGCTAGGATACTCGGGGTGAAGGAGGCCTACGAAGCGGCTGAGAAAAAGGAGTGGGGCCCGGAGATGCTTAGGAACATCTCCGCAGCCCTCGGGGGAGACATGTCAGCTACGGGACCCGTGAGCCTCGAGACGCCGCCCACCTAGCCCTCCTAAACAGGATTACAGCCGCGGCAGCCACAGCCAGGAACAGTATTGGGGTCGGGGCCTCGGGAATGATGGGTAGGCTACTCGATACACGCATCAAGAGTATATCCTGGTTCACCGGTGTATTGATAGCAGGGTTCAACGGGTTGAGTACTCCCCGTGAATAGTCAGTTGGGACACCATATCTAGTCAGACTATAGGTCGAGACTGAGATGTTCATCGGGCGATAGTCATAGTTTATCTGTGGAAAGTCGTTGGGGAAGCCGCTGCTAACCCAGCCAGTGAAGTACACCACCGAGCCGTAGTGGGGCGTCCCAGTCTTGTTTACATATGGCTCCACATCCATGAAGCGTGACGTAGTCGTGAGATATCCATTGAACTGGATAGGCCTACAGTCGGGGAAGAAGACCCCCCTATAGGCGACCCCTAGATTTCCTGGCCCCTCATAGTAGCCCGAGACATGTATATTTCCATATCCATCCTGCTCTACCCCGGTAGCCCTGTCAAAGATATCTATATCAACCTCTAGGGAGCAGGCCGGGGACAGTGTCGGGTCTAGCACGACGAGCACCATGTTTGGATCCGCCACGTTCTGCTGCGACCCAACTATTATCACATGCCTAGTGGAATTGACATACATGTCGCCAGGCTCGATATCCGTGGCGCTGTTGAGGATCGTTATGTCTGTTGGCAGGCCGGAGGACGATATCCTAACAATACCCATGTCTACTGACTGTCCAGACCTAAGCTCGGCTAAGGCCAGGAACGAGCCGGAGCCATTTATCTCCTCTATATCCACCAGGGTCATGGAGTTATAGCCGGTCGGCGGGAGGATCACACGTACCCACTCAACCCTACAGCTAAGCAGGGTGGTCTGGGTAATCGCCGCTATCAGGCCCTTTCCATCCACCGTCCCAACTGCATAGGCCGTGTATATTCCTGAGCTATTCACCAGGGCGAGTCCCTCGAACCATGACTGGTTCTGACCACCTACCGAGAACCTCATCACTATGCTACAGAGAAGTGTCCCACTATCGTCATACGAGATGAAGATCGGCCTGGTATCATTCACGTTGAACTCTACCCATCCCACGGCAGCCCCTATAGCCGGCATCGTAACGTTGAAGTTATAGACCTCGACGTCGTAGAAGCCGCTGGTGAGCTGGCCAGGCACCTCGAAATACCTGTGGAACTTGGCTACACCGTTGTTGAAGAGGCCTACATAGCCGACCCTATACGTACCGTTAAGCATGGCATAGCCAACAACTGTTACCGCGTCATTGGCTCCGAAGAACTCGAGGTCATTCCCAGCGTCGTCGAAGTTTAGGCCAATGGTCTCCTGGTCGGGAGGAACGTTTATGAAGAAGGCGGCCACCGGCGATAGGAGGAGCAGGAGGACTAGGGGGAGGGCCACAAGCCTCCTAAACATATGTAAAAATATGTTTCGCAGAATATTTGAACCCGATATTTACGGAAAACGTGATTTAGCATATCCCTCCTCATTAAAAATGTCTGGGGATGAGGTGTCCATTCATAGACTATTCACCAGAGATCTATGACGTAGCGGAGCTGGGGGAAATAAGTGGAATAGGGTTTAGCCACAGGGTGATAAGGATCCACGAGACGGAATATCTAGTCCCTGGGGAAGACGCTATAAAGGCCATTGTAGATAGGTTCCTACCCGGGGCCAAGCCTATGGGTAGAGGCTGCGAATCAGTACATTACAGGCTGGGTGATAAGCTACTGACTATTAGGAGACTCGTCCCCAAAGGAGTCTATGAAGAGCCCCTACTCAGAATATTGGGGAGGATTGGCATCTCACCCAAGCCATTGGGGAGGTACTTGGTGGAGAGTGGTAACTACGGGAACTTCGAGGTAGCGGTCTTGACTGAGTATCTACCTGGTGAGAGGCTGGACACGGTTATAGACGGGCTAGTTTCATCCGAGGAGTGGGGGAAGGTTTCGATGCTACTGAACAGTGCATTAGACACCCTTATGGAGGCCGACTCGATACTGATGGAGATGCGCCGAATAGCAATATCTGATCCCGAATACCTGGTTGATGATTGGCGTAACAGGTTGTTAGTGAGGGCCTACCAGCTTGAGGGGCTAGGTATAAGGGGGGCCCCACAGCTCCTTAGGGATCTACATGATGCCCTCAGGAGGAAGAGGCTACCAACAGCGATGAAGCACTACGGGTTTCTACATGGAGATATACATCTGGGCCAGTACATACGCATGGGTAAACAGCTCTTCCTAACCGATTATATGGGGGAGCCCTATAGAGAGCCGATACCTAGGAGGGATGTGGAGGAGATACTTAGGGATGTCGCGTCACTACTCAACAGCTTCGAGTACATATTAAGGAGGCATAGGCCTAGACGTATGGGCAACGCCTACGAGATCATGGATAGACTAGTGGAATCCGTATATGCCCAGCTATACAGAGATATTGATAAGAGTCTCTACATGGCCAGCCTCCTATTCTGGAGGGTTGAGAGGGCTGCCTATGAGGCGCTCTATGAGGAGCTGTTGGGGACGGGGATCTCATGGATACCCCTCAGGATAATTTCTGATAAGGGTAGGGAGCTCCTGGAGCTTCTATAGCCTGTGGAGGGTCTGACGAGCCCCCGTGGGATCCGGTCATCAGGAGTCCCTGAGGGCCTCTCTCATCATCCCCCTCGTAACATTTATCCGCTACGCAGTTATATCCCGTTCAAGCCACACAGCCCTGTAAACAATGGGTAAACAATGGTTTACCGGATATCTACTCCCAGCCCCAGGTAACATATCGATGGATAAGGATGAGTAGCCCCAATCCCCAGCCAGCCATTATCAAGAGGTTGTGGAGCGGTGGTAGTGCAGAGCCTATACCCACGATACTCCTCACATACTCAGTGGCGGCTACATGTGGGAGGAGCGACGACAATGCGTCTAGGGGCTTGGGAAGGGCTGTTGCTGGGTAGTATAGAGGCGGGACCAGTGAGAGGACCGTGCTTACAGTGTTGGTCAAGGCGGAGATGTTCATCGGGTTCTTAACCCTGGAGATGATCACTACCGAGGTGGCTGTCCCGACAAATACTAGGTAGGCACCTAGGAGGATTACGAGGGGCATCAGGTGTAGCACCCCTAGCTGATGGGCTATGAGGAAGACTGGGAGGGAGTATATTAGTGAGGTGGCGGTCATACCCATCGTGATCCCAATGAAGTAGTCGCCGAAGGATACGGGGCTCGCTATGTAGTACTCCTCCAGCCTCGTTATCTTGTTCCAGCCATACTCCTGGCCACCTACGTTAAGCCCCATGCTCCAGTATCCAGCCGTTATGATGACCACTGTATAGTTGATGAGCGCCTCGGAGCCGCCCCAGAAGTGGAAGATCATGAAGAAGCCGACGATCCATACGAAGCCGTTGAGGAGCCATATAGGCTCCCTGATGATCCATAGCATCGAGAGATAGGCGTAGCCCAGGACACTGTTAAGCCTCCCCATCACTACCACCCGAGAGGTAGAGGTAGTACTCGGCCAGACCTGTTTTAGACACCTCGCCCACACCACCTGCTTGGGAAAGGATCTCCAATGCCTCCTCCCTACTCCTCACGAGGAGCATGTACCTATCCCCCACCGGTATTACCGGTGCATCTACACCGTTGGGCATGCTATGGAGGATCACCTTATACCTGTAGGGGAACTCGTCTAGAAGTGTCTTGAGAGGAGCCTCCACAAGGACACGGCCCCTATGGAGGAGTACAACCTTATCAGCCAATGCCTCACCCTCCATCATGTCATGGGTAGTGAGTAGGATCGTCCTCCCACCACGTGCCTCCTCCCTGATAACCCTCCATATATCGACCCTCGCCGAGAGGTCTATACCCGTGGTCGGCTCGTCGAGGAAGACCACCTCAGACTCCGGAGCCAGGGCCATCGCTAGGAGGACACGCCTCTTCATCCCACCGCTCAATGCCCATCCCTTCCTATCCCTATATTCCCAGATGCCAAGCCTCTCCATCCAATCCCTAGCTATGGATGACGCCACGCCCCTGGAGTAGCCCCTCGCCACCAGGACCCACTTTACCGCGTCCATCGGGGTCCACATGTTGTATAGGCTCACCTCCTGTGGGAGATAGGACACTAATCTACGGATCCTCCGGTAGTCCCTCGTAAGGCGTAGACCCATGACCTCGGCGTCACCCTCACTAGGCCTATAGACCGTGGCGAGGAGGCGGACAGTAGTAGTCTTACCACTACCGTTGGGGCCTAGGAGCATCGTGACCGAGCCGGGCTCAACCGTTATGCTCAGTCCACGGACACCCCAGACACCATCAAACCTCTTACCAAGCCCATACGTCCGGATCATCCCAGGGAAGCAGGGAGAGGCTCGACACATATATAGATTCTGTCAACCAGCCTAGACACCACACACGAAAACATGGGGAAATCCATGTCGAGAAGGCTCGACAAGGAACAACAAAGTTATAAGCATCACCACACAAGACATCTGATTGATGACGATATACATCGTGAGCATCGGGTTCAACATTACAAATGTCCTTGCAAAGTTCAAGGAAATAAGCCTTACAGAGGAAGACAGGATAATATTTGTACGCCCAGAGACAGGTGAGGATAGGGACGAGGGGCTGCTACAAAAGGTTAGGGAGACGGAGGACGCTATAGAACAGGCCTTTAACCAATATAGGTATAAAATAGTCGATATCGACGACGCCGACGTATACCCATCCATAAAGAAACTGATAGAGGCAACCTGGAACAACGATGATAAGTATAAAGGCCCCATAGTCCTCCTACTCTCCGGAGGGACTAGGAGCCAAGTATCCATACTCACCCTATACGGACAGATGGATCCCAGAGTCGCCAAAATATTTGTATATAGCGAGAACGTGTCGAGACACGTCGAAGTACCTATCTTCAACCCCATAAAAAACATGTCCCCAACCTGGATAGTCAAATACCGAGACGAGCTAGACAACATAAAGAAAAAGGGAACTAGCAAAAACAGATCAACCGCTAAGAAGCTCAAGGATCAAGGACTAGTCATAAAACTACCCGGAAGAGGAGGAGGATACCGACTTACCAACCTAGGAGAAGTATACCTAGAAATATATCAAATCGCACTAGAAATCATCAACAAATCCTGAGACAAAGAATAGCAAAAGAAGGGAAGATCACCAAGAAGCAAGACCCCCTTTATAAAGGTTTATATACTTTTCTGCGTCACATCTTTATAAACCCCCCTCAACTTCAGCGATATGACACACACAAAACTTAAATAAGAGAAACACTAAAAACATCTATATAGAAACAAATGAAAATCCTGTGTTAAAACCAGACTAGGAAGGGTTGAAAGAACGCAACATCCATCGATGAGAAGTCCAGATATAGAGCCCGTTAAAACCAGACTAGGAAGGGTTGAAAGCTAACAAGATCCTCAATCGCCACTACTCCACCACCTCCCTGGTTAAAACCAGACTAGGAAGGGTTGAAAGACCTGTCAGTCGGTGACACGGTGGAGCTCAGTGAGGTAGAGTTAAAACCAGACTAGGAAGGGTTGAAAGTCTAGTCAAAGATTACGGAGCTCGTCTTCAATATACGGCTCTGGTTAGAACCAGACTAGGAAGGGTTGAAAGTCCACCATCCAAGCCGTATAGCCTCATGAGACGCTCAAACCTCCTCCCCAGAGCCGTGTCGAGGGCTGGGTCGTAGCCAACAGGGACGCCTAGAGCAGTCTCGACATACCTCCTGTTCAGCCCCCTCAGGTGATACACCTCCCCATACACATACCTGACATATGGAGCAACACTGTGGAACACCGTCTCCAACTCGTGGAACGGGTCATAACCAAGCCCAGGAACAGGTGGGAAGAGTGGAGTATCGCCGGTCCAGCTATAGCCGATCCCTTATGAAGTGTCTATTGACGAGACATTGGCCTAGTCATGAGGATACATGGCTATGATGCATGGGAGGAGATGAGATCAGCATAGCCTACAAGCCCCGTTGATCAGCTATAGATAGCGACGCCAAACAACAACACAAACCACACATACACACATCAAAACCATATAAGCCAGAACAAAAACACAACACACAAACACACAAACAAATACAACAACACAGGACAACACATATTATGGTGTGGTTGCTGGGTTGTCCCTATGGCTCTATCTACCTGTGTCCTATGACTCTGCCTAGCTATACTCTATCACTCTATCTAGCCCTAGTCTATGGAGCGATATACATATGACATTATCCCCCACATTTCCGAACCCGCTCCACAAATACTCAACATGGCTTTGTGGAGAGTTTAGCGTTCCCGACACCTCCTCATCTCCACCCCCTCCCCCCTCCACACGTCTGGGCTGGGTTGTCGATGATGGTTCGTGGGGGTTGTGAAGCGTCCCAGACAGCCCCTGCCCAGCCCTACACATTCATCTCCACAGATCCCACATGCAGGTTTGTGGAGCTTGCTGAGGATCTGGGTCTTGGAGGGGGATGTAAAAATATATGTTCGGCTGTACACCACGTATTCATCTATCCATTGTCAGCCCTAAACGAGCCATAGCCCGTATAATAGCTTACCCCTCCCTCTAGGGAACTGTTATAAACCATCTATCAATAACTGTAACGGCTTGGAGAACCGATCCTTAAAAGGGATAAATATTCAGGACCTTCTAAATGTCTCCACCATGTCCAGAGCTCCGAGGGGCCATGAGAATATGTCCCTATGGCGGGACTACATATTCCTATACCTCCCCGAGAGGGATAAGGGGGCTCTTCTATCCCACAAATATATAGAGACCCCTCCTTAACCCTCCTCCATGACGCTTCTATCAACACTAGCCTGGGAAGAGGGGATAGAGTAATATGTGAGAGTTATGGGAGGGGGCGGTAGAATATGTCTTGGAGGGGGATATGGTCATATGTAGACATTGGACAGGCGGATATGGGGGGATAATTGAATATGTATGGCTTGAATCTTGGGGGGCTAATGCATATGTATTGCATCCAACCCCTACATATGCAGCCCTGCCCAAGAGGAGCTACCGCCACAAAAATTTGGAATGGGCTAGTATGAGGCTATCCCCACTTCTTCGGGCAACCCTCACACACAGCATCTCCTTAGGCCACCCATAAGTAGGAATTTTAGCCCCGGTATTACCGCATAATCGCCTAGCGCATAAATCTTTGGTTTTGATCAGGGATGATTACCTGTACATCTGCAATACTGTGTCTGGTGAAGTGTGCCTTGTCAAGCGTGAGTATCGGTGCCTGGTGTGTCGATGCAGTAGCAATTATTACCAGGTCTGCCTTCGGGATCTTTTGGCCCTCCTTCTCAGCTCTATACCTCACATCTATCAGCTTCAGTAGTATGTTCTGATCCATCCATACTATGGTTCCCAGACCTTCCAATATCCTCTCCCTCCTCGACACATCCCTACCAATGACCTATATCCATAGAGATATTCGTAGAGTACGACTAAGGGTATCAGAACCTCCTTATCAACGATATATTCAACCAGCTCCCTCCTACCCCTGTCTAGGAGCTCTATTAGGAAGGAGGTATCCACCACTACCTTGTCAACCACTTTCCACTCCTCCTTAGCATCCCAACGGTCTCGACCAGCCTCTCCAACTCATCCTCTGAGGGCTTCTCATTCCAGGCCTCCTCCAAGACCTCCAGCAGTCTAAGCCTCCTCTCCCTAGCGATGAGCCACCTCACCACCTCATCAAGGCTGGCGAACCCCCTCTCCATCTTGATCCTCCCGAGGGCCTCCAGAGTTTCCTTGCTAAGCATCACGGCACGTTTTTCACTCAAATCCAATACACCATATAGTTTGTTAAACCCATCTATAGGGAGTAATTGGCGTAGCTAGTGTATTTATTTTTTAATCACAAATCGATCTGCAAGAAGAATTATATAATGTGGGTGGGACCTCTATCACACTCGATGGTGTAGTTCCTCATGGTTGGCTAGCCTCTAAACCCAGTAACCAACGTAACAATTCCATTTTATCCATATCCTTAAGGCCATGTTATGTATCCGAAGCACTAATCTTCCTCTTGTGACGAAAGCTTTGCATGGATAAATTTTATTAGCCTGCCCATCACAGCCTTCTCGAATTCACCCTCATCCTTATATGGTTCAATAGGGAGATCCCGTATCTTAAGCAACCCAGCTGGGAGTGAGGACCCTAGTCTGAGTGTCTGTCTCCTCTCATCATATAGGGAGCTCTCAATTAGGACTATACATGCGTGACGGTCGAAGTATCTACTATTCACATAGATCTCAAGCTCGCTATAGACACCTATGTTTATCTCAGGCGGTGAGGCGATGACAAAGACCCTAAAGTCACTATTTTTAAGGACGTATTCACTCATCATCCTGTTTATTTCGTCCTCGCTCAGAGCATCTATATCTTCGCCTATGACCTCTCTTGGATCAAGATCCTTAGCTAGAAAAACCTTTTTAAATCCCCTCTCAATCAGCGTGTCCCTTAGGGCCTCCAATAAATCTATTCTTCTATAAGGACCGAGGATAACAACTTCTATAGACCTCTTATACCTATCTATCAATGCTTTATACGGCTTCTTCCTCTTAGGTTTTGAGGACATGTCCCGATAATCTTAGATTGTGTGCATATCTTGTTATATTTTGGGTTCTGAGCCGGGGGAGCGCACTATGTCTCTGACCCCTCCAGTTTGAACGGCACTATCGTGATAAAATCGAGTAGAGCCTCCACTACTAAATCCATATCCTCGTCTCTAATGGCTTCTACCAGTTTCTCCAGACTACCAAGTATCTCTCTGATAAGGTCCTTGGGCGGGTCTGTATTAAAGATAAGATATGGTACCAACCGGGTAGACAACGATATTCTGGCGAAAATATATAGGTTAAGGATCCTTCTCTCCTTTGACCATCTTACAGCCTCTTTATCAATCTCCGAAAGCCTGAGAACATCGTCTAGTTCTATGTCATCCCTGGTCCTTAGCGTCCTGAGATGCTGAATAAGCCTTTCTAGGAACACGTGATACTCATCCGTCATTGCTAGAGTCTCACCGTGGCAACTTGTCCATTATCTGCATAGTCGTCATAGACATGTTGATCATGTCCTTAGCTTTCCGGTCTATTACTTCCCGAACAAGTGCTTCACGGGGGATGAATATGACTGGAGCCGACTCATATACATGCCTACCCAGGTCTGACAATGTATATGTTATCCTTTCCCTGCCACCCTCCCTAGTATAGTACCTGTCTATTAGGCCGGCCTGACTAAGAATCCTAAGGTGGTAGGAGAGCTTGTTACTCTTCAGACCCAACCCCTTCACAATCTCAACAAACGTGGTTGGCTCCTCCTCATAGAGGAAACTTATTATAGCCATTCTAGTCTCGTTACCCAGCGCCTTCAGTATGACCCGAATCTCCTCCGGAAGCCATTCATCTGCATATCTCTGGATCCTATCCATCCCCACCAGTTACTCACCAGTCAAACTATTTTGACAAGGAAATAATTAAACTTACTTTCACATATCCCCCACGTCTATGTGTTGAGCAAGATTAACAGCTCACCTAGCTTGTATAACGTGTATATTCCGAAGGCTAGTGCTATTAGTCCGACTAGCAGCCTTATCTCCCTGCTCCCGCTTCTCTTGTGTACCATTGTGCCTATCAGGCTTCCTATCAGGATCCCTGCGACGAGTGGTGCTGCGTATTCTGGGAGCATGTTGCCCAGCCATATGTGCATCGAGGTTACGAGGATGTATGATGGGGCTATGACGAGGAGTGAGGAGGCCGTGGCCACCTTGCTATCGACACCGTATAGCGCTACTAGGCTAGGAACGATGATTATCCCTCCCCCTATACCGGCCAAAGGCGCTATCAGGCCGGTGACAAGCCCGATAAGGATCAGCTCGGCGATGGATGGCTCCCTGGATCCTCCGCGCCCCACCTTCCTATCACCCAGTATCCGGTGGGCGTTGTAGAGGAGTACGCTGGCCAGGACGATGTATATCACGGTCTTGGGTACAATGACCGTGAGATAAGTACTTATGGCTGAGGTGATTAGCTGGCCGGCGAGTATCGGTAGGGCTATGCCCAGTCTAGCTACTCCCCTCCTGAGATAGACTATCGAGGCGAGGCCACTCCCAACCAGTATACCCGCACTGGAGACGGCCAGGGCATTCCTAATCTCAAGCCCGAGGACGAAGTGTAGCACCGGAGTGTAGAACCCCCCGCCACCGATACCAGTCACAGCCGAGAGTATCGAGACCCCCAGGCCGAAGAGGCCCAGGAGGATCATCGTCACTAGCTCCACAGCTATACACCCACGCCCGACACAACTTGGTTGGAGACCTGATACAATATAAATACCCAATCCAAGAACCGTCTAGACCAGCTTAAAAGGAGGGCGAGAAAGAATAATCATATACTGGGGCCGGGGTGGCCGAGTGGTCTAGGCGGCAGGCTGCAGGTGTAGAGACCAAGCCAGGGATGACCGGCGGACACCTGCTCCACCCGGGTTCAAATCCCGGCCCCGGCTCCATAACGTAGCGCACCTTGATCCACAATCTCAATCAGAGTCTAAAGAGGCATGATTAACATCGAATTATGGTAATCTAAGGCTTGGCCGTAGAATTAATAGAAACACTTACTTGTGAGACGTCCCACACCTAGATCGTTACCTTCTAATTTGAACAAAGTTGTTGTTATCTAGTGACGTAGACACGCATAATGGATTCAAACCCGATGATCTGAAAAGATAATAAAAAGAGGTGAAACAGGGGTTAGTACCATCCTCTGAAGTCTACTGGTCCTGGGCTCCAGACAAGTCTCTCAATAGTGTTGATATATATCACCGTGGGTTGCCAAAAGCCCTCGTAAAGTATCATGGCATCGATCCTAATATATGAAGGTGAATAGGCCACCTTGATTATCCTCAGGTCATAGTAGCGGTAGCCAGTTCTAGTCTGGTTCCAAAAACCGGATGCAGGGCTTACCTGGCCCTGCTGCTGTGGCTCCTCCCCCCTTATATCCCCGAGTTCATCAGGTGTATAGCTGTAGAAACCTGCGAATCCACCCTTATATCCAAGGATCTCCAGGTATGTGGTGCCCATGTCGTGGCTGAAGCCCAGTACCCTTACAGCCAGTACCGGTAGGCGGAGAACTATCCTGCCGAACCAGTTTGGCAGTGTTATATCGTCTCCAACATAGGGTATGTACCATGTCCCGGCCGAGGCTCCCTGGAACTTGGCATCAACCCTTAATGGTGAGATGAAGCTGCTCTGGATGCTGAAGATGTTGAGAGGTATGTATGACGACCTGTCTACCCGGTGTATAAATGTGGAGGTATAGCTTCCGGCAGGACCAGTAACGCCTGAGGACTTTAACATCCCTGCATGTGTATATAACACAGATGCACCCTGGATAGGTGTATCCGTGTACTGGCTAAGGACTAGTGTCTCCAGCGTCCATATACTATTTATCCATGCATTCCTGAGTATAGACTCCGTACTCTGTACATACACTGTCTCTATAAGCGATACACCGAGGCCATTCCTCTCATCAAACGAGTTTAGCCATATAGACCATAGGATACTGTAGAGGAAGACTACGTCGTCACGCTCAGCCAAATAAGATATCAACTCATTCAAACCCTCGCCCTCGACAGGTTCAGAAATCATCTCTAGAAAACTCTTCGGATCCGAGCCCAACGGATTATTGGCCCAGCCGAGAAGAACATTCATCACAAGCCCCGGTCCACTCCGCTCCCAGTGGAAATAGCCAAGCCCAAATACCCTGAGATATTTGATGTAGTCCCTTGTGTCGAGACGTATCCCCTCTATATATCCCTCCTCGACCACGTTCCTTACATACATATCGAGACCCAACGATGAGCGATCTGTAATGATCCATGCAAACTTGTTTGACCACTCTGTATCACCCTCGTTAACCACGTCCAGGTTATTCAGGACGATGTATAGTGGTGACAATGTGTATCTGGTCTGGGCTCCCAAGAAGAATGGAGAGTTGCTCAGCTGATAGTTCCCTCCGTCAATATAGTAGTAGAAGTTGGTCGCTCCACCGATTCTACCCAGCCTTATACCGACAACCATTAGATGTCCGAAGCCCTGTCCAGAGGCCTCCACACCAGCGAACCTCACATACATATTCGCACCAGCAACAACCGAGGAGATACCTGGATATGTGAACGCTATCCCCCCGCCGCCACTCCACGAGTATATCCTGTCCCTAATCACCTCGATTAACAGAGAAGTAATCGGTATGTCATATGGAGCAAAGGGTGAGAAGGCTGCATAGACACCCATCTCGGCCAACATTAGATTGGATTGGGACTTCAACACTGGGGACTCTAGGGTAGAGGAGATGTAGTAACCTACGTCTGCCACGAATAGACTGCCGTATACATTGACATGTATCGGGTTATTAAGTGAGACTTGTGAGGGGGTCGGGAATTGTGGCATTGGCTGAGCAGCCACTCGACTAGACTCGAGCCAAGCTACAGCAGTCCTAACCACCTCCTCCTTTCTAGCCTCTCCCGGAATAGATATCTCCCTGGTCGGAGATATGATTATCTCAGTATACTGCTTCCCCTTACCAGGCTCCACTCTCTCCTCCCCTATGGGGAATACTTTGATAGGATCGCTGGGCGGGCTCGGTGTAGAACCTATCATAACGGCAATCTCGGCCTTGATAAATGAAGAGTACACATTGGTTGTCCCTCCCGTGGCGAATATACCCGTGTTGGCAAAGATAGAGGAACCCCGGCCACCACCCGGGAAGAGGATATCTGTAATCGGCAACGTTATGTTCGACTGTATCAGCTCCAGCCTTCCACTCATCACATGGATACCCACCAGTTTATACGGATCAACAACATCGTCATCGATGATCCGCACCCCAACCATGGTGAGATTTGCCCCAGAGACGACAAAGATAGGGTCGTAGAACACCTCATAACCATCGATGGGTATATAGACACCGCCTACGATCTTCAGATCCTTGAAGACCACTACAGGCATAGTTATCAGCTGGACACCACTAACCTCGATCACAGAGCCTGGTGGAACACTATTGATCGCTGTATATATGTCAGGAAAATCGGTGGGTACCTGGTAGGTACTGGCACCCTGCACTGGGCCAAGTCCGAGAAGTACGATTATAATAAACACCGGGAGAATTATTACCCGCTTCACACCTAAAATCCTACATCGTACAATGATTAGTGTATAGTATATATTGGGGCTACGCTAATCCGAACATATAGTTTATAAATTAAGTGTGTCACAGGTCTTATTTTTATTGATACACCTTGTTTTAGAGAATGCTAACCCATCTTAACCAGGACAATCCTGTCGTCCCCCTCCCTAGGAGATCCCCTCCCATCCCTATTGCTTGTGGCTACGATGAATCCATCTTCGTGGGGTATCAGCTCCCTCAGCCTCCCCAATGTTCCTGAGAGGATACTATATGTTGCGCCATTGTCTAGATCATAGATGAATACCTGTGAACCCCTTAGACATGCCACTCCGAAGACGTAGCCGTCGAGGCCTAGTATGCGGCCATCTATGAATGACGCTCCGCTAGGCGCTATCGTCTTGTCCCCGGTCTCGAATACTGGTGATATGTATCTCTCGTCCCTGCTGTAGCCAGCGTATATCGGCCAGCCATAGTTTCCACCGGGAACTATTCTATTTATCTCGTCATGCCCTATTGGGCCGTGCTCACTGCTGTACAGCTCCCCAGTAACTGGGTGCCAGTCGAGGCCCTGTGGATTCCTATGCCCCAAGCTATATACCTCGTTACCAAAGGGGTTGTCGGGATGCGGCTCCCCGTCAAGCCCTATCCGGAGTATCTTACCTGCAAGGCTCTCCGGATCCTGCGCCAGGCTCGGTATGTTGGCGTCACCAGTGGTTACATATAGATAGCCGTCTGGCCCCAGCCTGATCCTCCCCCCGTCATGGATATTCGCGCCTGGTATACCGTCGAGGATCGTCTCGATACTTGAGAGGCCCCTAAAGTCAGGGTCAATCCTGGCCCTAACCACACGGTTCACTATCTCCCCATCCCTATACACACTCATGTATAGATAGATCCTTCTATTTGCCTCGAAGTCGGGGTCTAGCTCCAGCCCCAGTAGGCCAGCCTCCCCTACAGCTGCTACGTCGAAGCTATGGATAAGCCTGGGAGACCCATCCTCGATATAGACCAGCCTACCAGGCCTCTCGGTGACGAGTAGTCCCTCCCCCACCATCCTAACTGCCCAGGGTATAGTCAGGTCGGTGGCCAGGTCAACAAGCTCATACTCTGCCTCGACCTCGCCGTACTCAGGCCTCGTAGCCATCCTAAGGGCTACGTAGCCCAAGCCAGCCAGTATGGCCCCGGCCCCAACCAGCTTCAGGAAGCGCCTCCTATCCAGCATCAATATAGAAACTATCCCCCTATCTCTTGAATATGCTGGCGGCTGAGGAGGCGAGGAAGCCGTAGATAGCACCGCTCAGAGTGGCGGCTATAAACCAGAGTGTCATGACCTCGGGAGTAGCTATCGACTCGAATAGGATGGCGTCGAGCACTATTGCTCCCGGCCCGGCTAGGGCTCCTGCCACAGCCCCTATCAAGGGGTCGAACCTCCTATAGCCAGTCAATAGGTAGGCCAGCTCACTCAGGGCTCCCTGGACAGCACCATAGATGAGGTTTGTGAAGGCACCCGGGGTTGGGAGTAGTGCCTCAAGGAGGGCTCCCAGCGTCTCTCCGAGGAATGCGGCTAGTGGCTTCCTGATAAGCGTGGCTGCCAATGGTGCGCCGATGAACCATAGTCCATAGGTGAATAGCCTAGCCGCTATGGGACCCCCGATCGTCTTCACCGCCTCGTAGACAGACCATGCGAATGTGAATATGATCCCCATTATTACGGCGACCACGCCGAGGAGTGCGAAGTCTACAGCCGTATATCTCCAGGAGCCACCCCTATTCATGGCCATTCCTGTATATCCCCTGTCCACGCTATAACCCTTTATTAATATTTTATGTAGCCAAGGCCCGAGAATCTTTTCAAGCTATACCTCAAGGGTTATAAGGGCTGGAGGGTGAGATCCGGGGGCAGCTGGAGGGCTATCAAGACCTCTACAACCAGTAGTGTGAGTACCAGGATATCCATTGGGCCCGGCCTATAGCCACGCCTCCTAGGCCTACGCCGGGCGAAGCCCCGGAGCTCAGCCGCTATACCCGTCCATAGGGCCCGCTCAACAAGTATTGATAGGAGTGGCCTGAGGAAGCCTATGAAGTCACCGGGCGTGGCTATATATGGCCTGGCCCCCCTCATCCGCCTCACGTTGGATATATCCCTGGCGAGCCGCTGGATAAGTGGTAGGAGGCGTAGGGCATAGTATATCGAGAAGGCAACGCCCTTGGGCAGGTAGAGATCCTCCTCCAGCGACTTCACAGCTGGGTAGGGCTCCACAAGGGATAGGAATATCATTGTTGCCCCCGTGATTGCCATAAGCCTAAAGGCTATTGATAGGAAGCCGATTATGACCTCGGGGCTAAATAGGCTGGCTAGGAACCTCTCTAGGCTTGGGCCAGAGTGGACAGCCACCACGTTGAGGTATAGGCCTGTCATCCCGAGGAGGAAGATGAGTATTAATATCTTGAACCTCCTATAGCCAAGGAGGAGTCCTAGGATGAAGTGGGGAATAGCCAAGAAGGCTAGGGGGACGGGATCCCTAAGTATGAAGGCCGCGAGGGTTATGCCCAAGGCGTATATGAAGAGGGTTGAGGGCCTAGGCCTATGCAATACCCATCACCGGCTCGAGGAGATACTCAGCAGCCTCCTCGCTACCAACCTCTCTAAGCCCATCACCGATGATGTATGCCCTGTCACAGACGTCAAGCACAAGCCTCGGGTCATGGGTAGCTATCAATAATGCCCTACCACCCCGCTTCATCCCAACTAGATCCGTCGCTATGGATAGATAGTTCTCCAGGTCCAGGCCAGTAGTGGGCTCGTCCAGTAGTAGGAGGCCATGCCCATAGAGCCTAGCCAATAGGTGGAGGAGACGCCTCCTCTCCCCATGGCTCAGGAGGTATGGAGGCATCGGGTGTAGCTCCCTAGGGAAGAGGCTGAGGGCCTCCTCACCAGAGACGCTCAGGATCTCGTCCCTAACAGTGGGGTGGAGGAAGAATATGTCGGGCTCCTGGGGGAGGTAGAGCGGCTCTGTATATAGCCTAATCCGCCCATCCAGCGGCTCGATGAAACCGGCTATCGTCTTGAGGAGGGTGGACTTCCCAGACCCGTTAGGCCCGACTATGGCGACCGCCTCCCCACGCTCCACCACTAGGTCTAAACCCTCCAGCACAGGCTCGTCATACCCAACAACTAGATCCCTCGCCTCCAACGCCGGGCCACGCCTAACAGGCTCTATAGGTGGGAGCCTCCTACGGGGAGCCGTATCGACACCCATCCCCTCAAGCTCCTCCGGATGGGCCTCGACAAGCCTCCCACCCCGCAGCACATATATCCGATCCACCAGGTCGGTGAAGTAGCCGGCCTTATGCTCAATAATAACCGCCTCATCCAGCCCCTCAACAAATCTACGGACATCCCTAATACCCCAGGGGTCGAGCGAGGCTGTGGGCTCGTCGAGCAGGATGGTGTCGGGGCTATGGGCGACCGCGGTAAGCATAGTGAGCCTCCTCTTCTCACCCCCCGAGAGCTCCTCCACATGCCTATCCCCCAACGCGGCTAGTCCGAAGCGGGCCAGGAGATCCTCGACATACTCCTCATCAGGCTCTAAGCCAAGGTTCTCCAGGGTGAAGAGAACCTCATCCCTAACCACTGGCATGGCGAGCTGCCTCTCAGGGTCCTGGAGTACGATGCCTATCCTCTCAGCCACCCCCTCCAAGCCATGCTCCAGTGGGTCGTAGCCGGAGATATCCACCTCCCCATCCACATAGCCGTCTAGGAGATGGCTTAGGACACCCGTCACGGCTAGGAAGAGGGTGGTCTTACCGGAGCCCGAGGCACCAGCTATCAATACCCTCTCCCCATCAACATCTAGCTCGAGATCCCTAAGCACTGGCCTATCCCTATACCCAGCCCCATCTATCCTAGCCCTCAGCATCTATGACCATATAAGTGTGTCTCCCACTCCATCTATAAACAGGTGATATTACGCCGGGCAGGGAATATCTCTAGTAGTGGTCCGGGATGCCACTATATAGATGGATACTAGTCATAGCTGCTGCCCTCCTACTCGTGGCATCCATCTACACATGGATATACAGGCCCGGGTCAGAGGTCGTGGTAGTAACCACCACATCCCTCTATGCCACAGGCTTCCTAGACATGGCCCGGGAGGGATACGAATCCCTATACCCAGGCAGCATAGTCAAGATCGTCTCCCTAGGGAGCGGTGCAGCCCTGGAGGCCGCTGCACGGGGCGATGGAGAGGTGGTCTTCGCCCACGCCCCCAGCCTGGAGAAGGAGTATATCGAGAAGGGCGTCCTGAGGGAGGGTAGGATAATCATGTACAACTACTTCGTGATAGTGGGCCCCCCAGACGACCCTGCAAACATATCCAGTGCGGAGACGCCTATAGAGGCGTTCAGGAGGATCTACCAAGCCGGGCTGGAGGGCAGAGCCATATTCATAAGCAGGGGGGACAATAGCGGGACACATGTGAAGGAGCTTGAGCTATGGAGGCTGGCAGGGATAGAGCCCAGTGGCGACTGGTACATCGAGAGCGGCTCAGGCATGGGGCAGACCCTCCTAATCACGGACGAGATGGGCGGATACACCCTGAGCGACATAGGAACCTACGTCATATATAGGAAGGAGGGGAGGATAGCACTGGAGAAGCTATATGAGGGTGGCACGGAGCTGATAAACATCTACAGCATATACCTGGTGGAGGGGGCTGGCGACGAGGCCAGGAGGTTCTACAACTACATAGTCGAGAATATAGACATACTTATAGAGACCTTCAACTCAGAGGCTGGGTCGAAGATCTTCTATAAGACCTCTGAATACACGGGTAGCCTCAGAGATACCTGGGAGGAGCTGGCGGGCGATCGGGGTTGAGCCTACCGGGAGAGATAGTCGAGATAACATTTAGGAGCCTATACGTCTCACTATCCGCAGCCCTACTGGCATCTACATGGTCCATACCAGCCACGATCTACGCCGTATACAGGGGTGGGAGGCTCTCAAGGGGATACATATCAATCATGAACACCCTGATGGGGTTCCCAACAGTCCTTATAGGCCTACTCCTCTACCTACTCCTCTCAAGGTCAGGCCCACTAGGCATACTACGCCTACTCTACACCCCCGAGGCGATGATAATTGGGCAGGCGGTCCTAGTCACACCCCTAATATCCTCCATGATATATGAGGTGGTCTCAAAGGAGCGGGGCGAGCTAATAGAGATGGCTAAGACCTTTGGGGCGGGGGGTAGGGAGGTGGTGGAGCTCCTAGTGGAGGAGAATAGGGAGGGGATAATAGGCTCCATAGTCATAGGCTTCCAGCGGGCAGTGGGTGAGCTGGGTATAGCCCTCATGCTCGGGGGGAACATAGCTGGATACACAAGGGTCTTCACAACAGCGATTGCACTGGAGATACATAGGGGCCGCTTCGACCTAGCGATAAGCCTAGGCCTCATCCTACTCCTCATAGACCTCGTCCTCGTAGCGATCATCAGGCTACTGGGGTGGAGGAGATGATCCGGCTCGTGAGGGTATCGCTGGGCTACAACGGGAGACCCATACTAAGGGAGATAGACCTGGAGATAGGGAGGGGGATAACCCTTGTGATGGGTGAGAACGGGAGTGGGAAGACCACGCTATGCAAGGCGTTATCAGGACTATTACCACCTCTCAGCGGTAGGATACTAGTCAGAGGCAGGGACATCTACCGTGAAGATGTGGAGAAGCCGGTATACATCCATGACAAGCCAGTAATCCTCAGGAGGAGTGTATATGAGAACATAGCCTACGGACTAAGGATAAGGGGGGAGAGCCTCGAAAGAGCAGTTGAGATAGCCAGGATATTCGGGCTGGAAGACATCCTAGAAGAACCAGCCGAGAACCTCTCGGCAGGATACCAGAAACTAGTATCGATCCTGAGAGGCCTAGCAGTAGAGCCGGAGATACTAGTCCTCGACGAGCCCCTAAACCACCTAGACAGGAGATACAGGGAGAAACTCCTAAACCACCTAAGGGAAAACTATAGGGAGAAGACACTAATCATAGCAAGCCACAGAGAAGAGATACGCAGAATAGCAGACACAACCCTAGAGATAATAGACGGAAAAATAAAGTAGCAAACTGATTCCCCACCTAACCCCCTTTATAAGGGTTTATATACTTTTTTGCGTCACATCTTTATAAACCCCCTGCAGGATCAGAGGTTTGACACACATAAAACTTAAATAAGAGAAACACAAGAAATACCTATATAGAAACAGAAGAAAACCCACGGGTTAGAACCAGACTAGGAAGGGTTGAAAGTCGATCCCTGATAGGAGTGCTACAATCTCAATGAGGGTGTTAGAACCAGACTAGGAAGGGTTGAAAGTCATAATCCTAAGCGTCTCATCATCAACACGAATCGTGACTATACAGTTAGAACCAGACTAGGAAGGGTTGAAAGTCTTGGGTGTGGCGGGAGCGCTATTGACGCCTTGGGGGGTTAGAACCAGACTAGGAAGGGTTGAAAGAGAGAAACTCCTTCATGGCGGCCTCCACATTCACCCCGTAGTTAGAACCAGACTAGGAAGGGTTGAAAGAATTAGGATAGCAATGGTGAGCGATACGAAGATGAACATAGGTTAGAACCAGACTAGGAAGGGTTGAAAGATCGTATAACTTCCTCAGTTGCGACATGAACTTCTCATAATGTTAGAACCAGACTAGGAAGGGTTGAAAGATCTCGTGCTTGAAATAAAGCTCGAAGAAATCCTCAAGCGTGTTAGAACCAGACTAGGAAGGGTTGAAAGATCGAAAACATATATCATGATGTTAGACTCTTGGAATAGTTAGAACCAGACTAGGAAGGGTTGAAAGCCCAAGATGCATTGACACTTACCGAAGTAGTGATCCAAGGGTTAGAACCAGACTAGGAAGGGTTGAAAGAACGACAAGAGTAATCACGCCTGTACTGTCTATGTGTCTGTGTTAGAACCAGACTAGGAAGGGTTGAAAGGAAGCTACCGTACTGTCTATGATAGTTCACATCAGTATAGTTAGAACCAGACTAGGAAGGGTTGAAAGTTATCGAAGTAAAGATAGTAGTGCCCACTGTCCTTACATTTGTTAGAACCAGACTAGGAAGGGTTGAAAGGTGCAGAATATACTCTATATGCCTCGCTGTAATCTCTATCTCGTTAGAACCAGACTAGGAAGGGTTGAAAGGAGGCTATTCCCATTGCATTATCACTTTTACGGCGGTTTAATGTTAGAACCAGACTAGGAAGGGTTGAAAGGGGGGTAGTGTCTATAGTCCCGGTTCTCGCCCCAGAGGTGTTAGAACCAGACTAGGAAGGGTTGAAAGAAGATATCCAGCCCAATTCCCCCTAGACAAGTCCGCCCTCAGGTTAGAACCAGACTAGGAAGGGTTGAAAGTACATATGTATCTGCACCCAGCTGGGCGGGAGTCGTCGAAACTGGTTAGAACCAGACTAGGAAGGGTTGAAAGGACGAATCTCACATCGACATTTGAGATTCCACTCGATTGTTAGAACCAGACTAGGAAGGGTTGAAAGATTCAGTCTTCACGCTATGTCAGGAATCCCGACATAGTTAAGTTAGAACCAGACTAGGAAGGGTTGAAAGCAGACCGCATTCACCATGATCGACTTCGCAGAGCCTGAAACGTTAGAACCAGACTAGGAAGGGTTGAAAGGAACTCGTTGCCCACGTAGAGTCCTAGTAATACCTCATAGTCGTTAGAACCAGACTAGGAAGGGTTGAAAGTCAGTTCCTTCCTGATCACATCATTCACGAGTGAAAAGGTTAGAACCAGACTAGGAAGGGTTGAAAGCAACAGCATCATCAACCTCCCTAGGCTGCCGAGAAGCAGTGTTAGAACCAGACTAGGAAGGGTTGAAAGTATGTATACGAGTATGAGGATCACGCCTAGCCATATAGTTAGAACCAGACTAGGAAGGGTTGAAAGCAGTTGGCGGTATAGAGACTGGGTATTGCATAAGGATTTTGAGTTAGAACCAGACTAGGAAGGGTTGAAAGCTTCGCTCTTGGTGTCGTAGTCTAGCCATATGTAGCGCTTAGGTTAGAACCAGACTAGGAAGGGTTGAAAGAACTATCTTGTCTCGTATCAGCTCTTGGAACTCCGGGTCCCGTTAGAACCAGACTAGGAAGGGTTTGTTGGTGTCGGAGTACTTGGGTGGTGTATTGCTTTAATGACTCTGGCTGTTGATATGGTTATGTGGTAATGGATGTTGGCTGGCTTGAGAGGTATTCCCGTCAGATAGTTCTTGAGGATATTGGGCTTGAGGGCCAGGAGAGGCTGTCCCGATCGACGGTGGCGGTTATTGGTCTTGGTGGTCTGGGTAGCCCCGCGGCTATGCTTCTCGCCTCTATGGGTGTTGGTAGACTCGTCCTAGTGGATAGGGATGTCGTGTCCGCCACCGATCTCCATAGGGAGCCTCTGTATAGGTTGTCAGACGTCGATGTGCCGAAGGTGGAGGCGGCTGAGGAGAGGCTTAGGGAGCTCAACCCCTGGCTAGAGACCGTTAGCTACCCCGAGCCTATACACCAAGGTAATGCTGAGGAGATTGTTGGGCAGGCAGATGTAGTGGTTGACGGCCTCGACAGCATGGCGGCTAGGCATATAGTCAATAGGGCCGCCGTCAAGCTCGGGAAGCCCTACGTCTTCGCCGGGGGGATTGAGATGTACGGTAACATCACCACTATCATACCCAGGGAGACACCCTGCCTCGAATGCTTCTACCCAGTATACAGTGATGAGGATGCACCTAGATGCGCCACCGTAGGTGTACATCCAAGCATAACCACGTTGGTGGCTGCCCTCGAGGTGGAGCAGGCGGTTGAAATAATAACCGGGAAGAGGCCCAGCCTAGCGGGGAAGCTCCTATACATAGACCTGAGGCAGATGAGCTTCGAGAAGATCGATATAGAGAGGGTGGAGACATGCCCAGTATGTGGGGATAGGCCTAGGGGAGAGCCAGTAGAGGTATCCATACCCGAGGCAGAGATGAGCTGCTCAAGGGACGGCTCGGCCATATACATAGTGAACAAGGTGGTGGCTGGGCTGAGCCTAGACAGGCTTAGCGAGACGGCTGAGAACCTGGGTTACAGAGTACTTGGTAGGACTAGGTATAGCCTAAAGATATCTGTGGGGGAGGGTATGGAGGCTATTATACTTGTGAGCGGCGTCTTGATTGGGAAGGCGAGGATACATAGGGATGAGAACCTAGACCTCTTCCTAGGCCTCAGGGATAGGATCGTGGAGACCGCTATTCATACTCGATAGTGGCTGGCGGCTTATCGCTGAGGTCGTAGAAGACCCTATTCACACCATCCACCTCGTCAAGGATCCTCCGGGCAATCCTGTCCAAGAGGCTATGCGGAGCCTCATAATGCCTCGCGGTCATCCCATCCTCACTCTGGACGATCCTTATCGCCACTGCATATTCATAGCTACGTGTATCCCCCTTCACACCCACGGTCTTAACCCCTAGGAGGGCGGCGAAGCCCTGCCAAACCTCCTCGTAGAGCCCAGATCTCCGGAGCTCCTCCACAACTATCGCGTCGGCCTTCTTAACAATCTCAAGCCTCTCCTCATCAACCGGCCCGATGATCCTAACCAGGTAGCCGGGCCCCGGGAAGGGGTGCTTCATATAGACCTCCCTAGGAATACCCAGCCTCCTAGCCACGGCCCTAACCTCATCCTTATAGAGATATCTAAGGGGCTCGAGGGGCTCAAGCCTGGAGAGCTCGCTGTGCAGAACGTTGTGATGCCCCTTAATCATATCTGTGTATCTACTCGTCCTCCCAGTCTCGACTACATCCGGGTATAGAGTCCCCTGGCCAAGATATCGGAAGGAGCCATACCTATCCTCAAGCCTAGAGACAACCTCATTCAAGACCTCGAAGTAAAGCCTACTGAAGACGCTCCTCTTCTCCCTCGGATCAGCCACACCCCTCAACGCATCTAGGAAGCGCCGCCTAACATCGACTATATGGACGTATCTAAACCCCCTCTCAGGGAAGAACCGGGAGACGAACTCTGACTCCCCAACCCTGTTGAACCCCGTCTCTAGGAAGACTAGGTGGAGGTTATCCCCGAATATCTCCCTCAGGATAAAGGCAGTGACGGTGGAGTCGACACCCCCACTCACAGCCACCAGAGTTTTCTCCCCGCTACGCCACCTATTCTCCTCTATATACTTGGTCACAATGTCGAAGGGGTCGTAGCCACCCCTGCAGCCACAGATCCCATATACAAAGTTCCTCAGTATCCTCTCGCCATACTCGGTATGAACCACCTCCGGGTGGAACTGTGTCGTATAGATCCTATACTCATCCGAGACGAGTATAGAGTACTTGTCATACCTAGTAGAGCCTAGGTTCCTGAAGCCTGGGGGCGGCTCGACCACCACATCCCTATGGCTCATCCAGACAACGGATTTGTCGGGCACACCCTCGACAAGCCTATGCCTACCCACCAAGGTGAGCTCTACACCACCATACTCACCAGCATCACTCCTCTCCACCGTCCCGCCCATCAGGTGGGCTACCAGCTGATGTCCATAGCATATACCGAGGACTGGGACGCCAAGACTAAGTAGGTCATCCCTACTAATCCTAGGGCTACCGGGGTCGTATACACTCATGGGGCCCCCTGATAAGACTACACCCCTCACCTCTGGCCCCAGCCGCTCCCCAATCTCCTCAGGATATATCAGCTCAGCATAGACACCCATCTGCCTGATACGCTTCACGATGAGGTGGCTATACTGGCTACCAAACTCCACCACAAGTATCTTCTCAGGAGCCTCCATGTAACCAGTATTCCGGGAGGCCCTAAATATTTACCCGATATATCCAGGTAGACGTGATATACTTCCCATGGATATCGAGGAGATACTCCTACAGTGCCTCCTCTGCCCCGGGGCATGTACACCCAGCTGCCCAGTCTACCTAGGCACGAGGTATACACCCAGCAGGCCAGTGAATATAGCAAGGGCACTATACAGGGGGCTCGTGAAGGGTGGGGAGGAGTTCCTCCTAGCCAGTGGATACTGCAGCCTATGCGATAGGTGTAGAGAGGCATGCCCAGTGAAGAACGACCTCCCAAGCATAATAAGGATCGCTAGGCGTAGGCTGGGAGACGCGAGAACCAGGAGGATGGAGAAAGAGGCCATATACATGCCTAGCCCCGAGGCTGGGGAGGCCGTCCTACCCGGTATGAGGCTGGAGATAATAGATACGTGGAGCATGTATAGGGCGGTCTCCTATGGCTGGATGGAGAGGTATAGACTCCCAGCTGGCTACAGCGAGGATATAGACGTCCATACCGGGCCATACACCATAGAGCTCCTCGAGAAGCTCGACATCAAGATCCCTATAGGGAGATACATTCTACACCTACCCTGCAAATTGGATAGGGGGTATATCGAGAGGTTTAGAAGGGTCTTCGGACGGGAGAAGGGGATACTGGAGAGGTGCATGGGGAGCGGTGGGCTAGACCTCATAGCCCCGAAGCTACTTAGAATGATCCCTAGGCCCGGTACAGATATACCAATATTGACACAGTGTGGGAGAGCCGCCATAAGGATGAGGAGTATGGGGCTAGAGGCATACACCCCGCTGGAGGTGTATCTCGGTGAGACCCGCTGATAAGCTTAGGAAGCTCCTAGGCGACGACTACGTCATAACCGGGTGGCCAGACATCCTACCCTACACCAGGGACTATATAGTCACCCGGATCCATAGCGAGCTGGATGAGGAGGTGGACGACGGATTCATCGTGGCCATACCGGGTGACGAGGAGGAGATAATGGGGATACTCAGGATAGCCAGGGAGGAGGGGCTCGGCGTAGCGATATATGCGGGAGGCTCAAACGTGGTCGGTAGATACATGCCTAGAAAGAGGATTGTTATAGACCTCTCGAGACTATGCAGCATAGAGTGGCACGACGAGGAGAGCGGGATAGTCGCTGTAGGTGCTGGAGCCATAATTGGGGAGCTGGAGGACTGGCTAAACAGGAGGGGATGGACAACAGGTTTGATACCCCAGTCAATATCAGTTGCCACGGTGGGAGGCCTGATAGCAATGGGCGGCATCGGGATGTACTCCTCCGGCTATGGAGGAGTCGAGGACATCCTACTTGGTCTAGAGGCCGTAATCCCCGCCGTAGGCCATGTAAGGATAGGGCCCAGCCCTAGGAGGAACCTCCCCCTACCCCCCGAGAGGCTCTTCACATCATCGGAGGGCTTGATAGGCATAGTCACAAAGGCATATCTCCAGGCCTATCCAGCACCCGAGACACGTATCCGGAGAGGACTACTCCTACAGAGCTTCGAGGAGGGTGTGGAGAGGCTTAGGAGGATAGCCCACTACAGGGCTAGGCCAGACATGATACGCCTTCTGGACGAGGTGGAGACACAGGTAACCTTTGGCGTGGATGGGGCCGCCCTAATCTACGAGATCCACGGCCCAGCAGAGATGGAGGATTATGTAGAGGCTAGGGCCGAGGCACTGGAGAGGCTAGTCGGCAGGGCCAGTGAGATAGAGGGTGTAGAGAGATGGTTCGAGGAGAGGTATAGATATATGGCCCACCTCAAGAGGCTATACAGAGCCGGGATAGCCGTGGAGACTATGGAGTTCTCCCCACTATGGAGCGGAGCCACAAAGCTCTACAGGGGGATGAGGGAGGCGCTCCTAGAAATGGATGGTGTGATTGGGGTATCCGCACATATCGGGCATATACACCCGGCGGGCTGTGGAATATACTTCACAGTCCTGATCGAGAGGGATAGGCTGGGAGATATCTACCACCACATGTGGAGGAGAGCGGTAACACTGGCAGCAAGATATGGAGGGATATCCCACCACCACGGAGTGGGCATGGTTAGGAAGCCATATCTCGAGTTGGAGTATGACGGCTGGGTAGAGGCAGTAGAGAGGGTAGCCACAGCACTGGATCCTGACGGCCTACTAAGACCCTAGCCTCCCACCGAAGGCGTCGACCATCCATGAGAGGTCTCTCTTAGGGGTCAAGACCTCCTCGACAGGCCTAGCCCCCTCTATATACCCGACAGGGTCATCGCCACGCCTCTTGAGTAGATATGCATAGGCTCCATGGATCGTTGATAGCCTCGGACTACCCCTAACAACCACCTCCAGCCCAAGTATATCGGCCAGTCCCTGCCTAACAACCCTTGACAACGCCCCTCCACCACCCAGGTATATCCGTTCGAAACTCTTCACACCATGGATGAGCCGGGCGACATAGCCCGCCCCCGCCACCAAGGCGTGGACCAGATCAACTATATCGGGGTCATCATCACCAGCTCCCCCTGATGGCATGCTCCCAGACAATATCTTGCTAGGCACCCTGAATACACGCCTCCCGAGATCCAAATCCTCTAGATAATCATATCCAAGTCCCTTCCTAGCCAGGTACTCGTCGAGGAGGTCGCCCCAGCTGGATAGATAGGCCTCGGCCATGAAGCCACCGAGTCCATCCAGCATCATCGGCACAATCCCCTTCTCAAGATCGCCCAGGGGGGAGTCACCAGTATATATCCCGGCGAAGCACCCTGTACCCAGGGTCAGCTTGGCAGAGGATAGTGTGGGATCCTCCCCATAGTAGGCCGCCGACTGATCAGGTATCTGTAGGACGAGCCTACCACCCTCCTCGTAGCTATCCACTGGCTGGGGCAGCCTATCACCATCTATACCTAGGGTGTTGAGGAGATGCTCCACATAGGTCCTTGAGAATGGGTCTAACAAGCCATAGGTATGGGCATAGGCATAGTCCACCACGTATCTCCCGTCGAGCCTCCATGAGATATAGGTCTCCACACCACCGACGTACCTATACCCCATGTCTAGGAGGAGCTTGAGCCTAGGCCCTGACGACGCGGGTCTGAGGAATAGGCTGGCCAGCGGATCACCCGTTGCATATACCTCCCTAAGCACCTCCCTACCAAGGCCTGATCTCCAGGTATAGATGGGGCTACGCCCCTCATCACCCCAGCCCATGGCCGACGCCCTCTGCCCGGTCACCACAACCCTGTATCCACGCCTATCGATCAGGTCTATCAAGGAGTCTATAGGCCCTGGGTCGAGGACACCACTATCCAGCTGCACAAGCCTAACTATCCTGACCTCGCCATCGATCCACGCCTTCACCGAGGATGTACCTATGTCCAGAATACATAGGCCCGGCTCCACACATATCATATCACGGCTAGACAATATTTACCCCTAGGGTGCCGGGGAGTTGGAGATACATGTAGTCGGCGGGGGAGTGGTAGGGCTATTCACAGCCTATACAATGGCGGGAATGGGATACGGAGTGACACTCTATGAGAAGTGTAGGGAGCTGGGATGCGGGGCATCAGGCCACAACGCGGGGGTCCTACACAGGATACAGACACCCTTCAACAGCCTAAAGACCAGGCTGATGAGGATAGGACACCACATCTATAGAGAGGAGATAGACTGGGTAGAGCCCAGGTGGACAAGACTACTCATCCCCTATAGGGGATTGATAGGCGGGGCGGAGGCCAGGGCGATAGCCTGGATACTGAGGAGGAATAGTATCGATGCGGAGATAATTAGGCAGCCCCATAGGATCGAGCCGTCCCTAAACCCGATCTTTGAGAAGGCGATAGTCGTGGAGGGCTACGGAGTAGTCGAGCCCAGGGAACTACTTGGCCAGCTGGCTAGGGAGGCGAGGGAGAGTGGGGCCCAGATAAGGATGGGGGAGGAGCACCTGGGATGTGGAGAAGCCATACATATCTACGCCGCCGGGCCGGAGAGCTACAGGATAGGGAGGATGATAGGGGACGACCCACCTAGGCATAGGCTGAGCCTAGGGGTCATGCTCAGGATAGACCTCGAGACCGAGAACATTATAGCCCCACTCCCGAGCCTGGGAAAGAAGTATACCAAGGGGGGCGCCATAATCCCCCATAGGGGCTACAGCATAATGGGCCCAGGCTTCGCATGGCTCGACGAAGATCCAGACCCAGAGACGGAGGCCAGGAGGATATACCATAGGTTCCAACCCCTCCTACGGGAGAGGCCAGAGCCAATATCTATAGACAAGGGGGTGAGACCGATAAACATGCCGAGGGATGACTACGTAATACGGAGAGTAGGGAGGGATATAATCCTATACGGTATAGACAGCCCAGGCCTGACTGCAGCCCCTGCAATAGCGAGGCTGATAAGCATAGTCATCAGCAGAGACACCAGCATAGAGAGGGGGATAGAACTACTCGAGAAGATGTATAGTGGATAGGTCATCACCTATGAGTGCTGGGCTATATCGATACAAATTTATTAGTACCGGTTAGAAATCAATTGTCGATGTACTATGCCCAAGTTCGCCTGTAGAGACCTAGGCATGGATTGTGGCTGGGAGGCCGAAGCACCAACCGTCGAGGAGCTGATGGAGAAGATAGCTGAGCATGCCAAGCATGACCATGGGATGGAGGAGATCCCGCCGGAGCTTGTAGAGCAGGTTAAGAAGGCTATCAAGGACTAGTTGGTAGGCACCCCCACCCCTCTTTTTTATACCCCCCATATACGTCTACGTACAGCCTCGTCCCTAAGCATATCCTCTATCCCGCCTGAGAATACTATCTCACCCCTGTCGATACCATATACCCTATCCACGAGATCCCTTACACGCTTGATGTTCCCAGCCTCAGTCATGAGGATGCCTATCCCCTCACCCCTCAGCCTCTTGATGACCTCCCTGAGGCTGGCCACTATCTTAGGTGCGAGGCCCTCCAGCGGCTCATCCATCAATATTATCCTGGGCCTCCTCACAAGGGCCCTGGCTATAGCGAGCATCTGCTGCTCCCCACCGCTCAGGTGTATACCCAGACGATCCCGTATACGTCCAAGCTCCGGGAAGTATTGGAACACCTCATTGAGGAGGCCTTCTGGGACCCTACCTCCATAGGCAACCTCTAGATTCTCCATCACGGTGAGGTCTGGGAAGATGTACCTACCCTGTGGGACTAGGGAGACACCCATCCCTGCTATCCTATACGGCTTACTACCAGTCACCTCAAGCTCTACACCGTCCCTCTCCAGGTATACCTTGCCCGACCTGGGCCTGACCAGCCCCATCAATGTATGTAGGGTCGTCGTCTTGCCCGCCCCGTTCCTACCTATTAGGCCCACGACCTCACCCTCGGAGACGTCTAGGGAGACCCCTGACAATACCTTTACCCCACCTATCCATACCTCTAGATCCCTAGCGTATAGCCTCATGATAACCCCCTAGATATGCGGATATGACCTCGGACATCTGTAGAACCTTCTCCGGCTCGTCATGAGCCAGTACACGGCCCTCATGCATCACTATTAGGCTGTCCGAGACCTCCCTCACAACATCCAGGTCATGCTCAACTATGATGAATGAGTACTCCCCACCCCTAAGCCCCTTTATGAGGCCAACCATATCCCTCTTCTCCCCCTGTGTCAGGCCGGAGGTAGGCTCATCAAGGAGGAGGACCATCGGCCTCAACGCGAAGGATACGGCTATATCCAGCTTCTTCCTCATCCCATGGCTGAGCTCGGAGCCGAGCCTCCCACGAACCTCCCCCAGGCCGAAGGTCTCTATAATCTCGCTAAGCTCCTCCTCAAGCTCTGGGAAGTCCCTATAGCCCCTCCTCACGACCCCTGTCCTACCCGTCCTTGTGAGGAGGGATATTAATATATTCTCCTCCACCGTCAGCCCATCAAATATGTTTGGTATTTGAAATGATCTCCCGAGGCCAAGCCTAGTCACCTCATGGGGAGGCCTCCCAGTGATATCGACCAGCTCACCACTCCTCCTAAGGAAGACCCTACCAGCATCGGGCTTCACAACCCCGCTTATCAGGTTGAGAAGAGTCGTCTTACCCGCGCCGTTGGGACCCACGATGGATAGGACCTCACCCCTCCTAAGCCTGAAGGAAACCCCATCAACGGCGTGGAGCTTACCGAACCATTTATGGAGATCCTCAGCAACCAATACCTCTTCAGCCCCTGACACGTCTCACCACCTTCTCGACGATACCCGAGACCCCCTCAGGGGCTAGGTAGACGAGTATCGCGAGTATAAGTCCAAGGATGAGCTGCCAGAACTCGGTAAACCTCATAGCATTGATATTGATGAATATGAATATCAGGCCGCCTATGAAGGCCCCTGCAACCCTCCTCACACCACCTATGATCGTCATAATCACTATAATGGCGCTGAAGGTCCAGAAGGCGATATCAGGTGTGATCGCCCTATTCAGAGGTGCATATAGCATCCCGGCCACGGATAGGTATAGGGCACTAATCACATAGCTCACCAGCCTAACCCTCGAGACGTCTAGGCCCACAGACGCAGCCCTGGACGAGTTGTCCCGCACCGCCTGGAACCCGAGGCCCAGGGGCGTCCTGACTATCCACCAGGCGAGTAGGACTAGGGAGGCGACTATGGCCAGGACTAGGTAGTAATACTCGCCCAGCCCCATGGGGCGGGGTATACCATAGATACCCTCATCCCCACCTGTAACGTCCCTCAGCTTTATTATTAAGGCGTAGATGAGCTGGGCGAAGGCTAGGGTGAGCATCGCGAAGTATATCTCGGTATGCCTCAGGCTCAGATATCCCGTGGCCAGAGCCACTACGAGGGTTAGTAGGAAGGCAAGGCCTATACTCTGGAGAGGGTCGAGGCCTAGCCTGACAAGACCGATTGATAGTCCATAGGCACCCGCGCTCCAGAACATCGCGTGGCCAAAGCTGAGGAGCCCTGTGTAGCCATATAGGAGGTTGAACCCAACCGCGGCGAGTCCATATAGGAGGCCGACGGTTAGAAGCCTCACAGTATACTGGGTGGAGAAGAGTGGTGCGACAGCCAGTACACCTAGGAGGAGTATCAACGAGTATAGCTCCGCATCCCTCCTCATCTCCTCTCCCTCATCTCCATCCCGAATAGTCCAGTAGGCTTGACGAGGAGGATTAGCGCCATTATGATGTAGATGAGGGCGATCTCCATGACCGGGAACAGCATGACCATGAAGACCCTGCTGAAGCCAACTATCAATGAGCCTAGGAGGGCACCCTTGATACTACCCATACCCCCGATGACTATGACCGCGAAGCTCAGGACGATTACCTCCGTACCCATGCCTGGAGACGCTGTATAGAGGGGGACGGCTACACCCCCAGCCAAGCCGGCCAACGCCGCTCCCAAGCCGAATGAAAGGGCGAAGAGCCTATCGGTATTTATCCCTAGGGCCGAGGCTACCTCCGGGCTATAGGTCATCGCCCGGATCATCTTACCCACCGTGGTACGTGTGAAGAATAGGTGTAGAACTATAGCCACAGAGAAGCCTAGTAGTACTGTGAATATGAAGTATATCGGGACCTGGAAGTCGCCCACAGGAATAGAGAATCCGGGGAGCTTTGGGAAGGCCCTATACTCAGGCCCCCATATCATCTTAACCACGTCATCAAGTATTAGGATCAGGGCGAAGGTCAGTAGGAGCTGGAGGTCATGACTCTTCCCATAGAGTGGCTTGAGGAGGATCCTCTCGACCAAGATTCCCAGGCCGCCGACGACCAGTATAGAGGCTAGGTATCCCAGGATCATTGAGAACCAGTCTAGACCAAGCCAGAGTATGACGACTGTATAGGTTACATATGCACCCACCATGTATAGGGCTCCATGGCTAAGGTTCAGGATCCTCATAATCCCATAGATCAGGCTTAGCCCAGAGGATATTAGGAATAGGATGGAGGCATAGAACAATGCGTTGAAGGCCTGCACCACTATAAGGCTTATATCCATCTACCCACCCCATCTACATAGAGCACATTATAAAAAGTTGTGGGGTTATGGGTGATCAACAGCTCACCATAGTCTCGAAGGGCTTCGGAACCACCTTGGCGGGTGGGACCACCACGAGGTCGTCCAGTATAGGTATCGGGTATTCAGGCCCACCCCTGCGGAGACGGCCCCAATACACGTCGTAGAGCCCCTGGTGATCCTCAGGCCTTATGTATACAGGCCCCATCGGTCCAGGGACGGTTAAGCCCTCGAGAGCCTCCACAAAGTCATCGACCTCTGGCCACTTCTCTAGGGATAGGTATGCCCTCTCTATAGCCGCCTTCACGGCGTAGACAGCAACATAGCTAGTTGCCGCCACGTACGGTGGATAGTTACCAGTCTTGTCGAGGAACTTCTCCACAAACTCCTTGTTCAATGGATATACGTCGTGTGGCGGGTAGAGGAACCAGTAACGCCCACTACCCCATACATCGACACCGTCAGGGACATTCTCATCGCCTATAGCCTCGAGGGTATCCGTAGCACCCAGCATCGCATTCATATAGACCTTCACACTGTCGAAGAGCCCCTTCGCGACAGCCTGTTTGAAGAAGGTGGCGGCGTCACCTCCCCATAGGCTGGAGAAGAGTAGGTCGGCCCCACTATTCTTTATCTGGTCGATATACGTGCCGAAGTCTGTTGTGAAGAGCGGTGTATAGATAGGGTCTAGGAACTCTAGGTCAGGCATGAGCTCCTGGAGCTTACCAGAGAATATCGTCCATGAGTCGTATCCATATGCATAGTCAGGCCCTATATTGGCTACCCTAGTCACCTCTCCCTCATAGAGCTGCTTAACTATCTCAGCCCCCAGGATGTCTATAGGCTCCTCATACATACTGACCCTGAAGATATACTTCCTCCTCCCACACTCCGTGAGCTTCGGGGTAGCCGCATGGGTGACTATCAGGGGGACCTGGAGCTCCTCCTCGATCAGCGGTATAGCCTTGAGCGCATCCCCACTACTATCCAGCCCAATAATTATCTCCGCACCCTCGTCCTGAACCATCCTCGCAATATTGTCTAGGACACGCTCCCTATCCGCCTCATCAGCGTTTGTAAGCTCGATCCTCCTACCCAGTATCCCACCCATCTCATTAATCTCCTCGACAGCCAGCTCGATAGCAGCAGCCGCATTAGTGCCATAAGTACCCAGGGCACCAGTCATGAAGTAGATATACCCTATCTTGAGAGGCTCGTCCGGAATCCCTGGAAGACCCTCCACCGGCTTCTCAACAGGCTCCTCCACAGGCTCCTCGGCAGGACCGGGCGCGGAGAACATGCCTAGACCATAGCCCACAGCCAGGCCAGCCACACCAGCACCAGCAATCTTCACAAACTCCCTCCTAGAATCCCCACCACCGCTCAAAGAGACACCCCTGTAATATACCAAAAAAATTGTCGGGGTCAGATTTAAGAGTTACCTAACTGGTAGGATTCCTTACCCAACAGAGGATTATAGACGGCCGACACCTGATGAGGGGGTAAGCCAAAGATCTTCTTTAATAATGGTTTAAGTGGTATATGGCCTGACATGGATGAGAGATCAAGAGCTGGAATACTCATGGTAATAGGCTCTACACTCTTCCTCCTAACCTGGAAGACCGCGGAGTTCCTCAGGCCTGGCTACAGCGTCTCACAAGACGTGATCAGCGCACTGGGCGTGGGAGAGAATGCGTGGATATTCAACATCGGAGTGATAATCCTAGGCCTACTTGGGCTATGGGCATCATACCTACTCAGCAAGGAGTGGAGGCTATTCAGCATACTCCTAGGACTATCCAGTGCCGGGGCTGTAGGGGTCGGACTATTCCCCATGGACAACCCCCTCCCACACGCCGTCTCGGCCTTCACAGCCTTCCTATTCTCAGGCCTGGCGGCTCTCTACAGCTATAGGCTCGACGAGAAGCCGATATCCATCCTATGGGGAGTAATGGGGATAATATCCCTAATAGCCCTGATACTCTTCGCCACAGACACATATCTAGGCCTAGGCAGAGGCGGGATGGAGAGGATGATAGTCTACCCAGTATTAGTATGGCTCATAGGATTCGGGGCCAGACTAGCTAGATAAGGACGATATAAATAAAAAATTGAGGCTAGGAGTCAGGGGATGTATCCCTAGTGGGACCCGCCCTCTCCATGGCCAGCCATGTGGCTCTCCATCATCGACATGCACTGCTCCATATTAGCCATCATCGACTCCATCATGGCCTGGTGCTGAGCCATCATCGACTCACAATCCATCTGGCCCATACCACCCATTCCACCCATGCCGTTCATGCCACCCATCATACCACCGTGATCCCCAGCCATGGGCTGGCCCATGCCGCCCATCATCCCTCCAGGCATACCATTCATCATACCGCCCTGCATACCGTTCATCATGCCACCCTGCATACCACCGGGCATACCGCCCATGCCCTGCATAGGCACGCCCATCTGCATAGGCATCGGCCACCACATCCAGACCTGCTGCGTAGTGTAGGCAGCCGCTATCCCCAGTCCGAGTAGTCCAGCCAGTATCAACACGAGGTATCCAGTCCTCATACCGCTTTCACCGGGTAGTCCATCTGCTGAAACGTTATATAGTAGTTACGTGTAACGCCTGTAACGACCCCCTACTCCCGTTTGTAACGCTTCATCAACCAGTCCGCCAGGCGAACCTCATTAGTATTCCCTACAGACCGTCTGACAATGATGTTACGCTCCTCCAGCCTCTCAAGGATCCTATGTATCTGCACCCTATTCATGCCCAGCTCCCACCTGAGATCCTTCTGGAGCATCACACCCCCATTCTCGATCAGGAGCTCAACTACACGGCGCTCATCAGGCTTCAAGACCCTCATTATCTCAGGCTCCTCATCACCCCGCTCCACAGCATCATCCCTAGCCTCCTCCCTAGCCACGGGCTCTACAACCACCCTTCCACCCTCACGAGTATATAGGCCCCTCCCCCTATCCGTCGAGAGGAGGTATATCACCCCGGCCAGGAGGACCAATAGGATCAGGAAGACGGACCAGAAGGGTATGAACATCCCGAACATATGTGCACCGTCCCCCATCATGCCCTGCATCATGGGCATGGAGAACTGGAAGCCCATGAAGAGCATCATCAAAAGTGGTATGAGGAATATGCCTATGAGTAGGATCAACACGATTGCCAATACAAGCCTCACGGCGTCGTCAGTCATCTCCCGACAACCAGATAAAGATATTTTGTGTAGGTGGAAATAAGGCTAGGCCTCCTCGATGACCTCTATCCTCCATGCAGGGTGTATCTCCGCCCAGGACCCATGATCAGTGTCCACTACCCATGCACCGGTTATCCTTACCCGTTCACCCTTCTTAGGGACGTAGACCTCATCCCTATCCAGAGGGACTATCTCTACATGGATATACCCCTTCCTCAATACGTATGACCCGGTGCTAAGCATGTATCTATACTCAGGGTCAAGCTCTATATCGAAGACTATATCCCCATCCTCCACCGTGTTGGGATGGCTAACCACTACACCCTCGACAGTTACGCAGCCATCTACTATCCGTAGCCTCTCAGGGCCCCAGACACCATCCATAACAAACTCCTTACAAGGCTCCTCCGCACCGGGGTTCATCCACTGCTCACCAGTCCATGAGGCTGGCTGCAAGGGGTAGGCCACCACCTGGAGAGTATATAGTAGCGTAGGGGTAGAGGCTAGGGCTCCCCCAATGACTAGGAGTGTTGCCAGGACTGTGGAGGCCCTATCCATCTGTGAGAAGTAGCCGATCCCCAGGCCGACTAGTGAAGCCGCAACAAGTAGGAGGGCTGGGAAATAAGAGATCCCGAGGAAGTAGCCAGCCATGGATATGGAGCCTATATATACAAGGCTGTTCTTCCCATCCCTAAGCCCCTTATAGATGAGGTGTGTGAAGGGTATGAGGAAGGCGCTATGGATATCCAGTCCAACGTCTATAGCGTCCCTACCAAAATAGGCGAGGCCTAGTGAGAGCGCGATGAGCGTATCGAGAAGGACTATCAGTAGAGAGGTTGTCAGGAAGCCTAGGCCGCCATACCTATTCACGAGGAAGACTGTGGCAGACCTGAATACGAGGCTTAGAACCACGACCAGCGCGAACATCGAGGCCGTATAGATAAGTATAGCCGCCCCGAGGAGGTGGACAGCAGCGAAGATCAGGCCACCCCTCCCCCTCACTGGGTGTAGCGAGGAGATTATCATGGCGGGGATGATCAGGCCATACCCGACGAAGGGGTTGGGAACATTTATCAGCGTCAACACACCAGCGAGAGTGAGTATGCCCGAGGCGATGTCCCACCTCAAGAGATCCTGCATAGGGAAATAATCCCCCTAATGCAATTTTAATCCGGATAGGCGGTGTATAGAGATGCCTATAGCCAGTGGTAAGAGGCCATTGATAGGGTTCTCCCTATACGACCCCTTCACGGCGGAGATGGTCAGGGATATCGATGAGGTGGACTTCATAGTCATAGGCGACAGCCTAGGGATGGTGTTTAAACGTGGAAGTGTTAGGGACACTAGGCTCGGGGACTCTCTATACCACCTCAGGGCAGTGCTGAGCGTAATAAGGGATAAGCCCATATACGTCGACCTACCAATAGGGACATATGAGGAGCCCGGGAGGGCCGTCGAGAACAGTAGAAGAGTCGTCGAGGAAGGGGGCTACGGAGTAGTCGTGGAGGGTTACTGGCCCAGAACCTGGGATGCTCTTGCCAGGGCCGGGATACCCTACATAGTACACCTAGGCTACACACCGAAATACATGGATAGACCCAGAGTCGTGAGGGGCGACGAGGGTGCGAAGCTCCTGGAGATGGCTAGGGAGGCCGAGTATAGAGGGGCTGAGATGGTTAAGCTGGAGCTCGTCGAGACAGGTATAGCTGGGAGGATAGCTGAGGAGCTCGAGATACCAGTCATCGGGGTGGGCGCCGGCCCAAATGTAGACGGCCATATACTAGTAATCTACGACTTCCTAGGCCTCTACCCAGGATTCACACCCAAGTTTGTGAAGAGGTATGTAGACCTTATAGAGATTGGTAGAAAGGGGGTGGAGAGCCTGGTTAGAGACATACTGACCGGGCGCTACCCAGGGCCAGAGGAGAGCTACTGACCAGCCTAGGAGCAGCAGCCACAGCCACCGCCGCCCTTATGCTCCTCCTCATGGTGATGCCCATGATGCCCATGATGATGGCCATGCTGTCCATGATGGCCATGCCCACCATGACCCTCCATACCTGGCATACCCTGGGGACCATGCTCAAGGTAGTAGTCAGGCCTCTCCTCGAAGGCCTTCTTACACATTGGGCTACAGAAGTAGTAGATCGTACCCTTGTAGACAGTCTTCGCAGCTGCTGTAGAAGGCTCTACCTCCATCCCACAGACAGGGTCGATAGGCATATTGAACACCTCACATATTCAACTGGCTACAAAAAGATTTAAACCGATAAAAATGTTTTTGTCGTGCTTAGCCCTACTCCTCGGGAATATTCATCCTTAGGCTGTTGCTAGTCACTGATATCGAGCTCATAGCCATGGCGAAGCCCGCGTGCTCGGGGCGCAGTATGATCCCTAGTGGATATAGTATTCCAGCGGCCACTGGTATCAAGAGCGTGTTGTATATGAATGCCCAGAAGAGGTTGAACTTTATCTTCCTCTTGATCATCCTGCTTATCCTTATCGACTGTACAACAGCCATTATACGGCTGCCCACTATGATGACGTCTCCAGCCTCCTTAGCTATGTCGCTCCCACTACCCATGGCGAAGCCTACATCCGCCTGTGTAAGGCTGGGGGCATCATTTACGCCATCACCAACCATGGCCACCTTTTCACCACGCCTCTGAAGTTCCCTTACCTTATCCGCCTTATCCTCGGGGCTCACCTCTGCGTAGACCTCGTCTATACCCAGCTTCCTGGCTATTGCTTCAGCCGTCCTCCTATGGTCACCAGTTAGCATGACTATCCTGTATCCCATCTCCCTAAGCCTGTTAATAGTCTCTACACTATCATCCTTCAAGACATCAGCCACCGCCACGATTCCCGCTAGGACGCCGTCGACGGCTACATATACAACGGTCATCCCCTCGTCCCTAAGCCTCGAGACGTCCTCCTGAGACGCCTCTACATCGATCTCGAATCCCTTCATCAGCTTCTCGTTACCAACCACCACCGTCTTGCCATCGATCACAGCGTAGATCCCCTGTCCAGGGATGTAGTCGAAGGACTCGGGCTCACCCAGCTCGAGGCCACGCTTCTCAGCGGCCTCTATAATGGCTTTTCCAATCGGATGTTCACTCCCCTTCTCTGCTATAGCTGCGAGCCTAAGTACAGACTCCTCCTCGAATCCGTTATAGGCCCTTATACTCGTCACCTGGGGCTTACCTATGGTTAGGGTACCTGTCTTGTCGAATACGAAGACAGTCAGCTCATCCACCTTCTCCAGGACATCTATGTTTCTTATGATGATACCCTTCTCAGCGGCCTTTCCCACACCTACTATGATTGCTGTCGGGGCAGCGAGGCCGAGGGCACATGGGCATGAGATGAGTAGTACAGATGCCGTGAATAGGAGTGCCTTGCTGAGTCCCACGCCAAGGTAGAAGTACCATATGGAGAACGTCGTTATAGCTATCCCGATCACGAGCCAGGTGAATATCCCTGATATCCTATCCACCGTCTTCTGTATAGGTGGCTTCGCCGACTGAGCATACCTAACCAGCTTAATTATCTGGGATAGGACGGTCTCCCTACCTACCCGGGTTGCTATAACTTTTATATAGCCGTTCTCCAGGATCGTCCCCGCGTAGACGGGGTCCCTCTCCTTCTTATAGACGGGTATACTCTCCCCAGTAAGCATGGACTCATTCACGTATCCGGAGCCCTCCACAATGATACCATCTACAGGGATCTTCTCCCCAGGCCTGACAACGACTACGTCCTTAACCCTCACCTCATCAATGGGGAGCTCCACCTCCTCCCCATCCCTGATAACCCTGGCCTTACCAGCCTGCAGCTCCATAAGCTTCCTGACAGCCTCGCCAGTCCTCAGCTTCATCTTGACCTCTAGGTATCTGCCAAGGAGTATGAAGCCTATCACCACAGCTGCGGCCTCGAAGAAGACCTCCTCAGCCTCGACGAGGCCTAGTAGGGCCGCTGTGCTGAAGACGTATGCAGCCCCCGTGCCAAGGGCTACAAGGGTATCCATATTCGCAACGCCATTCCTAAGTGCCCTATATGCCCCGAGATAGAACCGCCTACCAGCTATGAAGACCACAGGTGTACTGAGCAGGAAGCCTATCCAACCGCTGAACTCCTTCAGCGGCTGCTCTATCCCGAAGACGGGTAGTAATACGTAGATCATTAGGGGGATGCCTAGGCCTAGGCTCAGGATGACATGCCTCTTGAGGGTCCTGAGCTCCTCCTCAATAATCTTACGCTCAATATCCTCCACATCCGCCTTTGTATCGACCTCCTTCACCCTATAGCCCAGCTCCTCCAGCTTCGCCTTAACATCCTCGAAGCTCGTGGTGAAGGGGTTTATCGTTACATAGACAACCTTGGATATGTGGGAAGACTTGACGTCTATCACCCCGGGCATCCTAGATAGTGTACTCTCGATCAGGGACTCGTCGTCCGGGGAGGAGAGGTTCTCAACTATCAGCCTAGCCTCCTCCTTATATACGTCGTAGCCAACCTTCCTGACGGCCTTCACCAAGTCCTTCAGGGAGACGCTATAGGGGTCATACTCAACCACGGCCTCCTCCTGGGCCAGGCTCACACTTACATTCTCAACCCCTGGGAGCTGCTTAGATGTCTTCTCAATAGTTACTGCACAGGTTGCGCAGTGCATACCTATGATCTTGATCCTCTCACGGACCTTGGTCCTCTGCTCCTGGTTCTCCGTCATCTCTGGACAACCACTACAAATAGGTTTGTAGTGGTATATAAATTTTTTCACGGGACACAGATTTAGTGGCGAGGTGCATAGGATGAGTATACCCCACGTATTCAGGCTGGACGAGGTGAAGGCCCTCTCAGACCACGTGAGGGTCGCTATCCTCGACATGCTCAGCGAGAGACCCATGAGTGTACAGGACATCCAGGAGGAGCTGAGGAGGAGGGGGATCAACAAGAGTATAAACGCGATCAGGTATCACCTGAAGGTCCTCAGGGATAGTGGGCTGATCAGGCTGGTCAAGGTGGAGGAGGTTAGGGGAGGCGTACTGAAGTACTACGCGCCTTCCAAGAACGTCTATCTATATGAGGAGCCAGAGGACATATCTGAGCTTATCCAGCCCCTGATAGATGAGGTGTCCCCAGAGGTCGTCAAGGCTATTAAGAAGCTTGTGGATAGGAGGAGGGACGAGCTTATAAGCGTTGCTAAGAGCCTAAAGCCATGTCCCTACTGCTACACCCAGCACTTCATCGAGCACGTCATACTCGAGACGTTCAAGGGTGCTGTGGGCAAGGCCCTCAAGATGGAGGAGGTCTCCAAGCTACTGGGCGAGCTACATAGGGAGGCGGAGAAGGAGTAGGAGGGGCTAGGGGACGACTATCTGCCTCTTCATCGCCCTCCCCTCCCTAAGCCTTCTGAAGGCCTCGTTAATCTCGTCTAACCCAACCTTCTCAGTCATCCTCCAATAGGGTATCAATCCCTTCAGGCCCAGGGAGGCAAGCTCATGTAGGTCGGGGAGGCTCCCGTAGAGCACCGTCGTGAGGGTCACCTCGTTAATAATCATGTGGTGGCTAGGTATCCGGGGTCCATACCTACTCCCAAGGCCCACCAGTACATAGACCCCCTCAGGAGCCACTAGGGGTAGATAGTCCTCAATAGTCTTCTCCAGCCCCACGAAGTCTATAACAGCCTTGGGAGACGAGCCGTCTAGCAGGGTCAGAACCTCCCTCCTAGGATCGGTGCTGGACCCGTCTATAAGGTGGTCGATCCCCTCCCTAAGCCCAACTATCTCGGCGGCCTGCTCAACCTTCCTCGGATTAATATCCACAGCCACTACGGGGTTCGGGAGGAGGAGCCTAGCTACTGCTAGTCCAAATAGGCCGGTCCCTCCAAGACCGACTATCAGTATCGGCTCGTCTGGGTCGAGATACCTAGCCGCCTTCTTAACAGCCCTATAGGCGGTCAGCCCAGCATCAGCAAGTATAGCCGCGGACTCCAAATCCTTGATGCCGTTGACACGGACGAGATATCTATAGCTGGGGACCAGCATATACTCGGCGAAGCCCCCATTGAACATTACAACCCCTGCCGGCGTCCTAAGGCCACAGATCTGGTGCAGCCCCTTCACCGAGTATCTATCCTCACCCATACAGTAGAAGCTGTATACAAGGACCTCGTCACCCGGCGACACCTGGAGAGAGGCCGCCTCACCAGCCTCCTCGACAACGCCTGAGACCTCATGGCCAAGGACAAGTGGAAAGGTCGCTGGGAGCTCATCCCCAAACTCCCCATCCATCAGGTGTAGGTCGCTGTGGCATACCCCTGCACCCCTAACCCTTATCAAGACCTCCTCCCCACGGGGCCTAGGGACATCTACCTCCTCAATTACTAGCTCCTCCCCATATCCATGGAGGACTGCTGCCTTCACTCCAGACCCACCTCCTGGGCAAGGCGTACAAGCTCGATAGCTGCCTTGGGATATCTAAGAACGGTGGAGAAGCTCCCCTTGACGAGGCGGAGCCTCCTAGTGACTAGGGCCTTGATAGGGTCTAGGCCACCCCTGATAAGCTCTACCCACTCCCTATACGGAGCCGCTATCACGAAGGGAGCATCCACAGAGTCAGGATCCTCCACCAGCGAGACACCTTTACAGGCCCCATCCTCAAGATCCACGTATAGGCCTAGCCTCCTAGGCCCCTCAGGGAGGACGTCCTCGGGGATATCCTCGACTATGAATAGTATCGGCCATACCCATCCCTTCGCAGCCCGCCGATACTCCTCCGATCCGTTGACCTCGCGGCAGAACTCCTCGGCCCACTCCATCGAGGGGAACCTGGCCACCCTCTACACCCCCTACACCATAATATGGCCCCGTAGCTATAACGCTGGGGCTAGAGCTTATCCCAGCTGGCTCCTGAATATATGTGTATGACCGGGAAGGTCCTACACAGTGTCGAGGATGGGGTGCTCAGGATAACCCTCAACAGGCCGGAGAAGCTCAACGCATTGGACGAGGAGATGTGGATAGAGCTTACAAGGATACTTAGGAGGTATAGTGGGAAGTACCCAGCAGTCGTGACGGGGAGCGGGAGGGCATTCTCGGCTGGAGACGATATCTACATGATGGCCGAGGCCAGAGACATCAGGGACACCCGATACATCGTCATGGGCCTGATAAAGCCCCTACTGGAGGCGGTGGCCAGCTACGAGACACCGATATTCGCAGCCGTTGACGGCTATGCATTCGGGGCTGGATGTGAGATACTCCTCCTGATGGACGGCGTGGTAGCCTCACCGAGATCAACATTCTCCGTGCCAGAGGCATATATAGGCCTCTCACCACCCTTGATGCTATCGGCCGGGCCATCCGTCATAGGGCTTAGGAGGAGCATCTACCTCAGCCTGACCGGTAGGAGGCTCACGAGCGAGGAGGCACTATCCATAGGGCTGATCGACGAGATAAGCGAGGACCCAGTGGCCAGGGCGGTGGAGATTGCTAGGGAGACGCTGGGGATACCCCTGGAGACCCTTAGGAGTATAAAGAGGATAGTCAATAGGTATAAGGCCATGTTGATAGACCCCGAGGCAGAGGAGGAGCTGGCCAGGCTAATGGCCACCAGTGAGGCCCAGGAACTTATGAAGCGGTTTATAGAGAAGAGGCGCTAGTCCGATAGCCACCTGGCCAGGGCCCACCGAGTGGCTGGCGGGAGTATCAACAATGCCCCAATGTCGAAGGCGACGCCACAGCTAAGCATCCCTGCCAACGGTTCGCAGAAACCCGTCTCATAGAGGATCCACGTAGCGATGCCCAGGAAGACGCCACCAGCCACCGTAGCCAGGGTCAATACGGAGAGCCAGAATGCACAGCTAGGCTTGAGGCCGAGCCTAGGCATCCTAGAGACAAGGATCAATAGGGGGATAAGGGGGAGTGAGACGCCCAGCCTAGCCAGAGCCTCCAATCCATAGGGCCCACCGAGGGGGACTAGATACCGTGGCAGGACTAGTAGGTTAACCGTTGAGTTGAAGAGTATGAGGTAGTACCCCGCAACCATTAGGAGACCCGACGCCCTAGCCACCAGGACGGCGCCCACAAGTGCCACCATGGCTGTGAAGACCAAAGGGAGTATAGATGGGATCGGATCCCCAGCCCCTATATACGACTCGAAGCCCACGACCTCCATACCCAGGAGGAGGTGTAGATAGTCATGTATCCTCCACGTGAGTATAGCTAGGGAGATGTATAGAAGGATGCCCCCCAGGTTCTGGCGGAGATAGGTTGTGAAGCCCATCACCAGCCACTTAGGAACCTCTCGATATACCACCTAGACGCCTTAAGATCCTTATACCCCATCAGGACTGTGAGCCCCGCCAATATGCCAGATGCCAGTGCACCCATTGAGAGGTATAGGGCTATCGATAATAGGCTCGCCACTATATACCTCCCCAGTGCGTCGAGGGCGAGATAGCTCCAGGCCGCGAACCAGAGGGGCCATATCCTCCACTCAGCCAGCCTCTCCCTCGGCCTACCCAGGGTGAAGGCCCTATACGCAGTATAGGAGGCTGGGTATGCAAGTAGGCTCAGCAGTGCCAGGGGATTACCAGTGTATAGGTAGATCCCGGCCGCGGCTAGGAGGGGTGCGGAAATACTCATCACCCTAGCCATGAAGAGTGTCCTATCCATACCCAGCCTGACCGGTAGGGTCTTAACACCCTTCTCACGATCCATCTCATACTTATCGAGATGCTTACCTATCAGGACAAGGGAGACCACAATACCATAGGGGGTGTATACAAGCGCCTCGATGATTGGGGGCATACCAGTCAGAGCCGTATACGTACCTCCAGCCATCACCACGCCCCATACTATGAATACCCCGACCTCACCCAGGCCCAGCCTCTTAAGGTCGATTGGTATACCGCTATACCCAAGCATTATGAAGCCGCCTATCCCAGCCAATATTGGGACGAGTGGAGACCTCGTAAGACCTAGGTAGAGAGCTAGTAGGGCAGATGCCAGGAGTGAGGCCGCAACATAGCCCTTGATCACCCCCGTCGAGAGGAGGCCCTGCATAACGGGGTGGGGAGCATAGGAGACCCTTACATATCCAGCGGTATCAATACCCTTGCCATAGTCGCTCAGGTCGTTGAGGAGGTTATCCGCGAGGTGTAGGAGGACGAATAGGATAAGTATCACCGTAAACAGGAGTGGGTCGAAGGAACCAGCTAGATACGCTAGGAGACCACCTATAGAGACCGCATATATCGTCATGAAGACCACACATATCCTGGCCGATACCAGGAAGCGAACCACAGGATTAACCCTACCCAGATCCACAGATGTATTGCAGAACTTCAGGGCCTCACCTAGAGCCTTTAGACTCGACATAACTATCGATCACCCGGGACTATACAGACTACCCACCTATCCATAGCCCTATAGCTCGGGGGGTAGATATATACCTAGTTTAGAATCTACATGCATCCCTTATCAGAACATGAGGCTCAACAACGTGGATGTAGAGGCCGTCAAGAAGCTGGTGGAGGAGATAGGGAGCGGCGCCGCCGACCCGAGGGTTACCAAGGCGGTGGAGGGTGAGTGGATATTCAGGGATGGCGAGCCACAGTTCAGGATCTACGCCAAGTATGAGAAGGGGGAGACCACACTCATAGCGGACAGCCCAACAAAGATGGGTGGGTCAGGCCTCGCTCCAGACCCGGTACAGTACTGCCTATCAGGCCTAATAGCATGCTTCGCCCAGACCTATGTAGGCATAGCCGTGGAGAAGGGTGTCAGGCTGACCAAGCTACGGATAAGGGCCGAGTCGAGGATAAACCTGCGTAGGCCACTAGGCCTAGGTGACGACCCGATCTCGGAAGGCGTGACGATCAAGGTTGAGGCGGAGGGCGCCCCCAGGGAGGTCCTCCAGGAGATACTGGACGAGGCCATGTATAGATGCCCCGGAGTATACTGCGTATCCAACCCCGTCCCAGTGAAGGGGGAGCTGACCTAGTGATGGGGAGAACTATATATAGTTACACCACCCCCCATCAATTTTCTTTGGCGGGTAGGGATGAGCATAAATGGGGGTGTAGCCGTAAAACTGGTCAACCTGACAAAGTATTATGGTAAGTTCCTAGCTGTGGATCATCTAAACCTAGAGATATATGATAGGGAGATATTCGGCTTCCTAGGCCCCAACGGGGCTGGGAAGTCGACGACACTCCTCATGATAACCACCGTCCTAAGGCCGAGCGAGGGCACAGCCTATGTATATGGAGTCGATATAAGAAAGGATCCCGACCGTGTAAGGCAGATGGTCGGGATAGCCTTCCAAGACCCAAAGCTCTACTGGGTACACACACCCTACGAGATCCTATACTGGCACGCAAGGGTATGTGGATACTCAAGCAGCGAGGCTAGGAACGTTGTGAAGGAGGTCCTCACCAGGTTCGACATGTGGGAGGCCAGGAGGAAGAGGGCCTTCGAGCTAAGCGGGGGGATGAGGAAGAGAGTTGAGATAGCCAAGGTCTTCATCCAGAGGCCCAGACTAGCGATCTTCGACGAGCCCACCGCCCAGATAGACGTCTCTGGCAAGCACATGATATGGGAGATGATAAAGGAGCTGAGGGACGAGGGATCAACCATAATCCTGGCGACGAACGAGCTATACGAGGCGGACGTCCTCTCAGACAGGGTTGGAATCATATATAGGGGGAGGATAGCCGCCCTCGGGACGCCACAGGAGCTCAAGGACACGATACCCGGTGGAGACGTCCTAGAGATAGATCTCGACAGGCCCCCCAGCAACGAGATAATCAGGAGGATAGAGGCGGAGCCGGAGATAGTCGAGGTTAGACGTATGAACCAGAGGATAAGGATGTATCTAAACAGGGTGGAGGAGGTCCTGCCACGTATACTGGCAATGCTCATGGAGAGCGGATACAGGGTCAAGAGGGTCGATATGAGGGAGCCGACCCTAGACGACGTCTTCCTACACTATACGGGCGTGAAGCTGGTGAAGGAGGAGTGATCCTGCGCCACCTACTCCTAGTTGTGGAGAGGGACTTCCGCCTCCTGATAGAGTATAGACTATTCCTCATCATACGCTGGCTATGGTTCGGGATACAGATAGCGATATTCGGCCTAGCGATCTCCCAGCTAGTCGTCCTCGAGGGCTATATAAACTACTACGCAGCCGGGATATACGTGGCGACACTATACTCAGCAGCGATGTTCGTGGCGGTAGACATATCAGAGGAGGCCGAGCACGGCGTGGTGGACTACCTACTAAGCCTCCCCATAAATAGGAACATACTGATAATCGGGAGAGCTATAGGAGGGGGGCTGAGGAGCCTAGCAGCAACTGCACCCCCACTAGTCATAACCCTCCTCTACGTAGGGGTGAGGAACCCCTATACATTGATAAGCGCAGTAGCAGGATTGGCACTACTATCCTTCGGAGTGGCAGGCCTAGCCATAACCATAGTCAGCCTACTGAAGAGCGGGGCGAAGACAGACATACTCCTAGGAGCGCTAGACGCCTTCGTCATACGGCTCAGCACAGTGTTCTACCCCCGCGAATTCATGCCCGAGGCCTACTCAGCAGCAGCCGCGGTAAACCCGTTGACCCACGCATCAGAAGTGTTTAGATGGGCACTCGGCCTACCATACGAGGGAGACCCAACCTTCTCCATGGTCATGCTCCTAGCCTTCATGGTCTCCATGACCAGCATAGGGATATACCTCTACGAGAAGAGGATGGAGGGTGGGGGCTGGACATCATGAACACGAAGCTCCACCTAATAGTCGAGAGGGACGTGAGGAACTTCTTCAAGTACCGCTGGTGGATGGCCGGCCTCATAAGCATGAACCTAGCCGACCTATTCATACTCGCAATAGTATTCTCCCGGATGGTCACGAGGCTCGAGTACTTCAAGTTCGTCCTACCAGGGATAGCCATACTAGCCCTATTCGCCTCAGCATTCACCATAGGCAGGGAGGTCTCCGCGGAGATCAGGAGAATGCTCCACCACTACCTACTAAGCCTACCAGTCAAGGAGTGGGAGATCATAATTGGGAGGCCCCTGGCTGGGGGGATAAGAGGCCTCATCTACGCAGCCCCCATGCTAGGCCTAGCCATAGCCCTTAGCCCGACGCCCAGGCCGGAGCTCCTCATCTACATACCACCAGTCCTATTCATGCTCGGGATGGGGATAAGCGCACTGGCAATATTCCTAGCAACAGTTGTGAGGAACTTCGACGCATATATATCGATAAGGGGGCTGATGTACTTCGTACTAATGTTCAGCAGCACCGTCTTCTACCCCATAGACGTCCTGAAAAACCTCCCTACACCCATATACCTACTAGCCCTCTACAACCCCGTCAGCCACGGTGCAGACCTCATGAGGGAGGTGCTCCAGCAGGGCGTACTAGACCCCATGAAGATAGTGAGCCTAACCATATTCTCCACAGTATTCCTACTAGTAAGCAGCATACTCTACTATAGGAGGATAAGGGAATGAGGAGATGGCTACTCCTAATGGATCTCGACAGGACTATGTGGGACCACCACGACATATCAAGCCTGAGACCACCCTTCAGGAGGACAGGCCCAGGCATAGTGGTCGATGCAGATGGCGTCGAGATAAGGCTTAACCAGGACATGGTACGCCTAGTCGAGTGGGCCCTAGGGAGAGGCGCCATCACAAGCACACTATCCTGGAACAGGCTAGAGAGGGCAGTAGAGGTTCTAAGAGCCTTCGGGATAGACAGGCTATTCCACTACATAACCGCCGAGGACACCCCGCGTAAAGACCTGATGCTCGAGAAGCTACTCCAAACCCTCGGGAGACAGGGCGTAGAGATAACCCCAGAGAGGATCATATACATAGACGATAGGGATATCCACATAGAGGAGATCAGGAGGAGGATTGGCGAGGTAAACTTCCTAATGTATGGGAGAGACATCAGAAACTTTGAAGAGGCCGTGGAGAAGATCAGTAATATACTGGGTGAGGAGTGATGGAGCTATACCTAGTCCAGCATGGAGAGGCATACCCAGAGGACCTAGACCCGGAGAGGAGGCTCACCGACAGGGGGAGGATGGAGACAGAGAGGATCGCTAGATACCTCTACTCCATAGGAGCCAAGCCGGGGAAGATACTCCATAGTGGGAAGACCAGGGCGAGGGAGACCGCAGAGATACTAGCTAAATATCTAGAATCACCTGTTGAGAAGGCCGAGGGGCTAAACCCCAGGGACGACCCCAAGCCCTGGGCAGAGAGGCTGAACAGGGAGGAGGGGTCATTAATGATCGTTGGCCACCTCCCCTTCCTAGAAAGACTTGTCGCCGCCCTACTCGGCACGGAGGAGCCACCAATCAGGTTCAGATACTCCGGGGTAGCCAAGATGGTGAAGAGTGAGGGGGGATGGAGGATAGAGTGGTTCATAACCCCCGAAGTAGTGCCATAGCCCAGGGATAGGACACTACATACGGCCAGAGCCATATAGAGAGTTATTTATATAACCTATGGGCGAAACTAGTGTTTTAGGTGGTGCCACTTGCCGATAGACCCAGAGTTCAAGAGTAAGCGTCAGGTTGTCGACCAGCATGAGGGTCACGACGTGTGGGGACCAGTCAACCCTCCTGAGCAGCTAGGTATACATGGGAGCATCGTGGCTGTGGACTTCGACGTATGTATAGGTGACGGAGCCTGTATCGACGCCTGCCCAGTAGGCGTCTTCGAGTGGGTCGAGACCCCAGGCCACCCAGCATCAGACAAGAAGGCAGACCCGAAGAACGAGAGTCAATGTATATTCTGCCTAGCCTGTGAGACTGTCTGCCCAGTAGAGGCTATTAAGGTCTTTGTAGAGTAGCTATCTGATCCACTCCTCCACTATTTTTCTATCGACCACATCCTTCTCAGTATACTTAACCCATCTCTCGATAATCTCCCTTGGAGGCTCCTCACCAGCCAGTCTCCAGACAGTAGCTATATTACCCACATCACCCCTAACCTCGTCGACAGGCGTCTCGAGGATGAGGGGCTTCGACCTTATATAGGGCTTCGAGAGGATAGCCCTGAATCCCTCCTCACCAATGTATCCCAGCCCTATATGCTCATGATGATCCCTCCCACTCCCAACGGGATGCTTACTATCGTTGAGATGTATCACATAGACATTCTTCCAACCCACTAGGGAGTCGAACTCCTCAAAAGCCTTATCCACACCCTCCGGGGTTGATAGGTCATAGCCCGCGGAGAACGCGTGGGCAGTGTCGAAGCATATCCCTACCCTGTCTCCTAGGTGGGAGACCCTCTCGTAGAGCCTGCCTAGATCCTCGAATAGGCTCCCCATGTTATTCCTCTGTCCAGCCATGTTCTCCAGGAGGATCATCACCCTGTTGCGAACCTTAGTAACCCCGGTCTCGACAGCGGCTACAAGCTTCTCCAGACCCTTCTCAAACCCCTTCCCCATATGGCTACCAAGGTGGATGACTAGGTATGGTATACCCAGCTCCCCACACCGCCTAACCTCCTCTATCAGCACGTCTAGGCTCCTACTGTAGATCCCCTCGTCAGGTGAGGAGAGGTTTGGTAGGTAGGGCATGTGGGCCACGTTATATCCTAGGAAGCCATACCTCTCAACCTTAGCCCTGTAGAGGGCGACCTCCTCAGGCCTCAGCTGGGCACCCTTCCATCCACGTGGATTCCTGGTGAAGATCTGGAAAGCTGTGCATCCAAGCTCATAGGCACGGTCGACACTCTTATCAATACCACCCGATATCGAGGTATGTACACCTACCCTCAGCATGGGGCCCACCCAACTAGGATATGTAGCCGAGCCCAGACTTATCCTCCCTCTCCGCCTCGCGTAGATGCCTCAGATACTCCTGGTGGAACATCTGCCTCCTCTCCTCCAGCTCCTTCAGATCAACATCTATCTTGAGGATCTTGGAGAGCATCCTAAGGAGTGCATAGGGCGCTATAAAGTCCTGGGCAGACTTTAGATAGGTCTCTGCCAGTAGCGAGGCCCCCCTCAACCCATACATCTTCGCATAGCCTATTATCAGGCCGTTCATCCCACTTATAGCGCCCTGCCCAGCCATAGGGACAACGCCATACGTCACCAGCTCACTGAGGAACTGTTTAGAGGTGGCCACACCATAGACATCGACATCATACTTATAGCTCTCTATAGGCGTGGCTGCAAGGGTGAAGACAGCCTTCACATCAAACTCCTTAACACTCTCAACCACGGCCCTAGACATTATGTGCTGCCACTCAGGGCTCATGGGCTGGACCTCACCGGTAAAGATTATAAGGTTCTTACCATCCTTCTCCGCATGGAAGAAGTTGAAGACCTCTGTAAGCATATCCTCCACGACACCGTTCACAGTGGTTATCCCTGGAGGGTTGAGGAAGGGGGTCTCTATACGGCTCACCTTCTCAACGTCGAGCACCTTTATCAGGTGGTCCACAGCCTGCTTACCTGAGAGCCCCATACCGGGTAGCCCAGCCACTAGGTAGACATTCTCAAGCCCCTTCTCAAGCTCCAGCTCGATCCGGAACTCCATCCCCATCCCCAGAATAGTTAAGGGGGGTAGCCTATTTATTCCAGGGTCTATTCTAGCTGGGCCCCGTTGAATAGCGTGGGGGATATCACCTAAGATGATGCTTAGGCATAAACCCCTTTAAATCTCCAACTGGGGATATTTACTAGTGATATTAGTTCAAGGGTGGTACCATGGAGTTCAAACTCCTCAGGATAGACCTAAGCAGTATGAAGACCAGGGTCGACGTCCTCAACGGCGGCGTGATCAGGAAGTTCATAGGCGGCAGGGGGCTCGGAGCATATCTAGCCCTCAAGGAGATACCGAAGGGGGCAGACCCCTTCGGCCCGGAGAACAAGGTCTACATACTCACCGGCCCAATAGTTGGGACAGCATCTATAGAGAGCGGTAGGTACCACGTAGTCGCCAAGAGCCCCCTGACCGGGATCCTTGGAGACGCCAACAGCGGAGGCCAGTTCGGCCCCTGGCTCAGATTCGCGGGCTATGACGGAGTCGTCCTAGAGGGGAAGTCGGACGAGCCCGTATGGATAAGCATAGTCGACGGGGAGGTGGAGTTCCACGACGCGAAGAAGCTCTGGGGGAAGGGGGTATTCCACACCGAGAAGGTTATCAGGGAGGAGGTAGGGATAACCGATGAGAGTGTCGGCAGCATATTGTCAGTAGGCCCGGCCGCCGAGAACCTGAGTAGGATAGCCGCGGTCATGAACGACAAGTATAGGGCAGCCGGGCGCGCGGGCCTGGCCTCCGTCATAGCCTCCAAGGGTGTAAAGGCTATATGGGCATATGGGAAGAGGAAGCCGACAAATGAGCTATACGACAAGAAGAGGTTCTTCGAGGAGGCCAAGACCCTGATCAAGAAGATTATGGACCACCCGATCAGCCAGAGCCTCTATCAGTTCGGGACCTCCGTCCTAGTCAATATAATAAATGAGCATGGAGCCCTACCGACGAAGAACTGGCAGAGAGGAACCTTCGAGAAGGCCCCAGACATCAGTGGTGAGAGGCTGGCAGAGGTATACCTGAAGGCTAGGAAGGGCTGCTGGGGATGCGCCATACAGTGTAGCAGGGTCTCCGAGGTGGAGGAGGGTCCCTACAGGACACCACTCAGCGAGGGGCCCGAGTACGAGACGATATGGGCCAGCGGCGCCGACACAATGATAGGCAACCTGGAGTCCCTGATAAAGGCCAACTACCTCATGAACGACATGGGCTTCGACACAATAAGCTTCGGCGCCACCGTTGCAACCCTGATGGAGCTTTATGAGAAGGCCCAGAAGGGTGAGCTCCCCGAGGATAAGGCGAAGGAGCTCATCGAGCTGGCGGGAGACGTCAACCCGGTATGGGGTAATGAGGAGGCACTCCTAAACCTGATATGGATGGCCGCCTATAGGAACAGGATAGGCGACTACGTTGCCGAGGGGGCCAAGAGGCTGGCGGAGTACTTCGGAGCCCCGGACATAGCTGTACATGTAAGGGGTATGGAGATGCCGGCCTACGACCCGAGGGGTATAAACAGTATGGCCCTAGCATACGCCACCAGCAACAGGGGAGGCTGCCACCTAAGGGCATACGCGGTGAGCTTCGACGTCCTAGGAGTCCCCGAGAAGTTCGACCCACTCTCCATAGACATGAAGAAGGTGGAGTACGTCAAGCTCCAGCAGGACTACTTCGCCTACATCGACTCCATGATTGTATGTAAGTTCAACACCTTCTCCACAGGGCCGGAGGACTATCTAGGCGTCATGAAGGCAGCCACTGGCTGGGAGGACTACACGGTAGAGGAGATGCTCATCACCGGTGAGAGGATATACAATACTGAGAGGCTATTCGCTGTGAGGGAGGGTATAAACTATAGGGACGGCCTACCCAAGAGGCTGATGGAGGAGCCGCTGCCCGACGGACCAGCCAAGGGTAAGACGGCGAAGGAGGCCTTGGAGAAGTACCTACCAGAGTACTATAGGCTCAGGGGCTGGGTAGATGGGAAGCCACTCCCAGAGACCTTGGAGAGGCTGGGCCTAGATGAGTTCAAGGGTATCGTCGCCTAGCCGCCGCCAACGGGCGGGATGATCGCGATACGATCCCCATCCACCACCCTACTTTTTACACCGTTGAGGTGTGTGATGTCCCTCCCATTGAGGAGTACCCTGTGATCCTCACGTAGCCTACCCTCCTCGTCTAGGATCTCCCTCCTAAGGACTGGATACATCTCCATAAGCTTCCCCAGCACAGCCCATACATCAGCCCCGTCCCCAACCTCCACCTCATGCTCCATCCTACCGAGCAGGGTATAGAGGCTTCCTAGGGTCTTCACCCGGACCACGGGCATCGCTATCCACTATAATACGAATAGAGCCCTCGGCGAAAAAAGCACTCTATCACCATCCTTCAAAACAGTGTCTAGCCCGTCTAGGAAGTCGATCCTCCTCCCATTCACCGCTATCTCCACGGGGTATCTAAGGCTATCCCCCTCCATCAACATCTCCTTGAAGCCGGGCTTCACCCTCCTATCTATATAGTCTATCAACTCCCTGACAGTTATCCCGTCAGGCACCTCGAGATCCATTGAGTGGCCACCCATCTCCCTATAAAACTCCTGTATGAAGACCGCCTTCACCCTCATACCAAAAGGATTTTCCAGCCACTACCGTGATAAAACCCCTCTAACCCTCCTCCACACTCGATATATACTTCTCGGCGGATATATATGCCCTCCTAAGGAGGCCTACCACCTCCTCCATATCCAGGCCTAGGAACTCCATCTTCCTCCAGGAGAGCTCGGCCTGGTAGAAGATGAGCTCATCCACATGTGCACCCCTCAGGAAGGCCATGATGTTGTATGGAGCTGCTGGGGGAGCCGCGTAGAAGGAGCCCTCCACCCTCGCCTCCCTAATATATATCTCATGCATATAGAGGACAAGCCTCATCCAGAACCCCTCCCTATCACCTATAACCTCCTCAATATCCCCCTCGCCAGCCGAGTACCCGACCCAGGACCGGGACCTATACTGCAACCCCCTATACTTCTCGAGCCCCCTCACACTATAGACATGCCTCGAGACACGGGTGAATAGATCCAGCACCTGCCCCCCTATATCCATACCCCTGGGCACCAGGATCTCAGCCAGCCCCACATCCCCAAACCTGGTGGCTCCATAGACACCTCCACCCTCTATCCAGCCCTTACCAGGCCTAAGCCCAAGATCCATGAGCATCTCCACCAAGCGGGAGTAAACCTCTCTCAGGCCGATGCCCCCGGGGAGTAGTATCCCAATATATAGGAGGTCGTCACCCAGGTACTCCCGGCCACCGGTGAAGCGTCTATATGTATTGGCTCCATATACCCCGGGGCTGTAGAAGCCGAGGATTTTTATGGGCTCCTCTATAGAGTGGGTCACAACTATAGGTTCTGAGAGCCTCTCCCCCAGACACCTATTCACAAGGCTCTCCACAACCGCCTGGAGAACTCCATAGCCAGCCTCCTGGTTGAGGAGGTAGTGCCTAGCCTCACCACTCCACAGCATCAGATCCCCAGGGAAAAAATGTTGTGGAGAGGATTTAAGGCGTTGCTAGGAGGGGTGCCAACGCCCTTGCAGCCTCGAAGGCATAGCTATACATCAGCTCTGGATATACCCCGATAGCCACCATTATGAAGATCAGGATAGTTAGGGAGGTCAATAGGTAGCCAGGCACCTCTACACGGCTCTCCACACGCGGCTCGGAGAAGAATATCCTCTGGAAGAGCCATAGATAGTAGATAGCCGCCAAAACACTGTTGAACACACCTACACCGGCGATTAGGTACTCACCAGCCTCCCAGGCGGAGAGTATTAGGAGCCACTTACTCCAGAAGCCTGGGAGGGGCGGTAGGCCACTCAGGCTTAGTAGGGCGATCATGAGGGCTATCGAGAGGCCCGGATACCTCTTCCCAAACCCCTCCAGATCCACTATCGCCCTAGAGTGGAGCACATAGAGTATGCCGCCCACAGCCAGGAATGCCAGGCCCTTCCCCAGGGCGTGGCTCAAGACGTGGGAGAAGGCTGCGGCCAGCCCCACTACACCAGCTCCGTAGAGGGCGGAGACATAGCCTATCAATACGAAGCCAATGTTGGCTATGCTACTATAAGCCAATAGACGCTTCACATCACTCTGCATAAGTGCCATTAGATTGGCCAGAGTTATAGTAACAACAGTGACTATGACTAGGGCTGGGTAGAAGACATCGTCGAGCAGGTCTATGAAGGGGAGGGCGAACTTGGCGAGACCCACTATACCAGCCTTGATAACTATGCCTGATAGGAGGGCGGATATGGGGCTCGGAGCTGCGGGATGGGCATCTGGTAGCCAGGTCCAGAACGGGAAGTATGCAGCCTTCACACCGAAGCCTATGAATAGTAGTGTAGCGGCGAGGAGGACGGGATATATAGCCTGGCCAGCCACACCTCCCTGTAGATAGGCCACGACGGCGGATATACGTAGACTCCCCACCAAGCCATAGATAATGCTTATGCCGTAGAGCATTAGGAGGCTAGCCACACCACTCATCACGAGATACTTCACAGCCGCCTCCACAGGCTCGTCCAGATGATACCTGAAGCCGACCAGGACATAGCTACTTATAGCCATGGCCTCCCAGAAGACGAAGAATGTGAAGAGGTCGTCAGCCATCGATAGGCCTATGAGGCCAAACATCATTATACCTGTCAGGGTGTAGTATAGGACTAGGTTCCTATCCCTAGCCATATAGTCTATGGAGTGTAGATAGACCGGGATAGCCAGGAGTGTGAATACCAGGATGAAGAACTTGCTGAACCCGTCGAGGGTGAGGGAGCTGCTGAAGAGGCCCTGGAAAGGCTCATACCTATGGACCGAGCCCCAGACATCTGGCTGTAGGAGATAGGCGAGCAACGCTATATACGCCAAGACGCCTATCAGGCCTAGGAACCTCTTCTCAGCCCTGACCAGCCCACCCAGCAGGGGGACGATCACGGCCGCCAAGCCCGATATCAAGAGTATATCCACGACGGGGTTAACCATTATCATCTATGCTACACCCCCTATAGCGGCGAAGAACTCCTCGAGACCAGCCACCAGGATGTCTAGTAGAGGCTTGGGATATACCCCGAAGACGATGGCGAGTAATGCTAGGCCGGCCATGGGTATAAGCATGGTGAGCGGGGCCTCACCAACCCCCTCCAACTCCTCCGGCAACTCTCTGAAGAATATCTCCCTAATGAAGACCGTCATATATGCAGCGGAGAGGGCGGAGCCTAGGACAGCTATGAAGAGGAAGGCTAGTCTATAGGGTGTATTCGCCTCCCAGACACCCCCGAAGATCATGAACTCGCTGATGAAGGCGGCTATACCGGGTAGCCCAGCAATACCCATAGCCCCTATAATGGCTAGTGAGGCTGTCAAGGGCATCTTACCGGCCAGGCCACCCAGCTGGTCAAGACTCCTCACACCCACTACATGGATCATTACACCCGCGACCATGAAGAGGAGGGCCTTCAAGAGTCCATGGCTAAACACATGGTAGATACCCCCCTCCAGCGAGACGAAGTTCAGGGCTGCTACTCCGAGGAACATATAGCCCATCTGGCTGATACTACTGTAGGCCAGGAGCCTCTTAACATCCCTCTGAACCAACGCGTTCAACCCACCATAGAACAGGGTTAGGAGTGCCAGGCCCAAGAGGAGGTTAGTGAAGAACTCGGAGCCCCAGACGTCGAGAGTGAAGGGTATCGTATACCTGATCAGGCCGTATAGACCTATCTCTATCATGACACCACTCAATATGACACTTATAGGTGTAGGCGCCTCTGCATGGGCCTCCGGGAGCCAGCCATGCAGCGGGACCAGAGCCATCTTGACACCGAAGCCTATGAGCATGAGGAAGAGGAGGAGCCTCTGGGTAGCGAGGTCTATACTCCCCACCATACTGTAGAGAGCGTCTAGGTCGAAGGTGAGCACACCTATCTTCTCAGTACTCAGGACACCCAGTATAGCTATAGCTATGATCAGGAGGATACTGCCCAGCTGGGTATAGAGGAAGTATTTAAAGGCGACCCTCCTCCTATCCCCATAGCCCCACTCAGCGATCATGTAGTAGCTAGGTATCAGCATCAGCTCCCAGAAGAAGAAGAACTGGATCAGGTTGTAGCTGACGATGGCTCCATACATCCCCGCCACGTACACCAGGTAGGCTAGGTAGTAGACCCTAATATTCTCGGCGTGATCCATGTAGCCCACGCTGTATATCGCGGCTAGGGCCGTAACCGTCATTATTATCGTGACGAAGACGAAGCCGATGCCATCGACCTTGAAGAATAGGGTCATCTCCATGAAGCCCGGTATATCGACCCAGGAGATCCTCTCTATGTACGGCCTGCTATAGACATATGCGTAGTGCGTAATCCCCTGTGCAGCCGCTATAAACGCGAAGACTAGGTAGCCAGTCTTCGCACCCATCTTCTCAGCGGCTAGATAGGCAACCAGTGCCCCGATAACGAGTATATAGAGTGATAGTGAGACCAGCATCCTACACCACCACCATGTAGAGAATAGTCATCAGCACCAGTGCGAGCAGCATATACGACATGTTCATCCTCAGATAACCGGTCTGGATCTTCCTCGCAGCCTCTGAGAGGGAGACGTATAGCTGTTTAAACGCCTCACCCCCACCCGTCACCTCGAAGTAGTTAAACAGGCCACGTGAAAGGGCATAGACACCATCGACGAAGACCTTGTAGTAGAGGGCGTTGATATACCACCTGTTGTAGAGGAAGCTCCATATAGGCTTGAGCGGCCCAGAGACCAGCTTGGCAGGGTCATACCTACCGGCTAGGTAGATCATGTATGAGGGTATTACGCCCATAGCCACTATACCCATAGCCACTAGGAAGAGTGGGCTGGAGACGGTTGCTATGAAGAAGTCTGGAGACTTGAATATCTTTATACCTAGAAGCTCCTCCTCAGGGACACCCATAAACTTGAATAGCGGTTTGAAGTAGCTCCCAAGCATCGGTAGGAGGAAGCCCGAGACAACGGTGGCAATAGCCAGTATGGCTAGGGGAGCCTTCATCAATAGGCCAGGGTCATGGGGTGGGTGGCCCTCCTCAACCATATGCCTAACATGGCTACTCTCCTCCCCATGGAAGGCCAGGCCCATCATCCTGAAAGTGTAGAAACCCGTGAGTATAGCCGATACCGCGAGGACTAGGTATACATATCCAAAGCCCTCCACATACGCAGCGTGGAGAATCGCGTCCTTACTCCAGAAGCCGTTGAAGGGCGGGACACCTGCAAGGGCGAGGGAGCCGACCATCATTACCGAGTATGTGAAGGGCATATACCTCCTAAGCCCACCCATATCCCTGAAGAGGTAGCTATGGACAGCGTGTCCAACCACACCGGCCGAGAGGAATAGTAGGGCCTTGAATATGGCGTGGCTACTCAGGTGGTAGATACCAGTTGCATATACATCGGCGAAGGCCTTCGGATGCTCTATAAGCAGCCCAGCCATCCCGAAGGCGGCGAACATATAGCCCAGCTGGCTCACAGTGGAGTATGCCAGAACCTTCTTAATCTGGTCCGACACCATACCCTGGCTCGCGGCGAGGAAGGCTGTGAAGGCACCTACAAACGCCACTGCTGTGTAGAATAGGCTGAGCTCACCCCATATACTCACACCGACCTCCTCGAGGGCCCAGTAGACCTCGTAGAGGATCCCGGTGAACCTGGCTAGGAAGTATACACCGGCCTTAACCATCGTGGCAGCATGTATCAATGCACTTACAGGCGTGGGTCCAGCCATAGCCTCGGGGAGCCACTCGTGTAGGGGGAACTGGGCAGACTTCCCTATAGGCCCTAGAAGTGCTAGGAGGAGTGTAGCTGCCAGTACACCGGACCTAGCCAGCTCAGCGGCCCATCCAGGCTCACTAGCCAGGTCTAGGAAGTTCATCGTCCCAGAGGTTAGGAATATGACTATAGTGGCTACTAGGAGGCCTACATCACCAATCCTAGTGGTTATGAAGGCCTTCATACCGGCGTGGGTAGGGGGGTAGGGGCCGATCCAATACTCCTTCTCATCCCTATAGTAGTAGCCTATCAAGCCATAGCTAGCGAAGCCCACGCCCTCCCAGCCGAAGAACATGGCGAGGAGGGAGTCGCCTAGGACGAGGACCTGCATAGAGCCTATGAAGATATTCATAAGCATCCAGTAACGGAGTATCCCCTCGTCCCCATGCATATACTCTACTGAGTAGATCAGTATGAGCGTCCCTATCAGTGCCACGACGTTCGCCATGAATATGCTTAGACTATCGAGTAGGACTCCGAAGGTGACGCGGTACCCATCTACAGGTATCCACTCCGCCAGGACAAGGTCGTAGGGCATCTTAGCCCCGCCGAGGTAGTCCAGCCTACCGTCGAAGGAGTCTATACCTATCAATAGTGATGATAGCCCAGATACCAGGCCACCAGATACTGCGTACCAGTCCCTAGCCTTCCCACCCAGCTTCGCGACCAGGGGGAGTGTGGCCGCCACGATAAATGGGAATACCCATGGGAGGAGCGCCAGGAGCGCCATCGCCTACCACCTCAGGTTACGAAGCCTATCAACATCGAGCGTCTTGAAACGGCGGAAGACCACGAGGGTAAGGGCTAGGGCTACACCAACCAAGACACCGTCAAGGACGATAGCTGTAACCACGATGGCCTGGGGAAGGGGGTCCGTCAGGCCACCAGTCCTGATGAACCCCATGGCTATGAAGCTTAGGTTCACACCCGTTGCTAGGATCTCTAGGCCAATAACTATCTTCATGAGGTTCCTCTTCGTCGAGACCATGTAGAGGCCTATAGCCACCAGCGCCGCGGATGTGAATAGTAGGCTCTCCATGATCACTCCCTATCACCCCATAGGACATATGCCAATACCCCTAGGAGGCCGGCCACGATGACGACGCCCTGGACAATAGTGTCTATCAGACGCTCCCTCCACAGGTAGAGGGTGGCCTCCTGGACAGCCGCCCCAGGATCGACAGAGATCGTGACCAAGCCGCCGAAGACATCCACAGGTATCTCTAGGAACCATAGCACGAGTATGATGCCCGCCAGTATCCCGACAGCCTTGACAACCGGGTCAATCCTTTGCATCTACCGGCACACCTCCCCTCGTCATTATGAAGACGAAGATGAACATGATTATCACAGCACCGGAGAAGACTGCTATCTGGACCACCGCCGGGAAGATCCCGCCCAGCATGAAGAATATCACGGCAGCCACTACGCTGACAGCCAGGAGGGACAGTATACTGTAGGCTAGGTTCTTAGACTCCGCCGCATAGAGTGAGAGCAGTATGATCAATGCCTCGAGAGCTAGGAGGGTGAGTATAAAGGGGTCCTGCAACTAGACCCTCCTCCTGATATACTTAAGGCCATCCTTAGAGGCGACGGGGGTCAGCATATACTTCAGCTCTGGGAGGAGCTTCTTAATGTCCTCTGGCTGGGTCATCCTCTCTGGGTAGTAGGTCAGATCCCTATACTCACTACTACCCAGCTCAACGACCGGCTGCATCTCCAGGGCGTCCCTGGGACATATCTCTACGCATAGGCCGCAGAAGCTACACTTCAGGAAGTCTATAGCCGGGTAGGTGAGATCCCTACCCTCGACAGGCTTCATCATGATGGCTAGGTCTGGACATATGTATCCACAGGCGCCACACCCTATACACTCATCCATCTTCAGAACTATCCTGCCACGTGTACGGGGGAAGCCCTCAAGCCTCTCATATGGATATTTATGGGTAGCGGGGCTATACGCCGCGTGCCTAAGCACGGTTAGGAAGGGCTTCACAACCCTCGATACAAACCCCCTCTTCTTCATACTCCTCCCTCCAACACTACATACTTCAATATCACGGTTATGATTAGATTAAGCAGGGCCAGGGGTATTAAATAGTACCACCCCAGCCTGATAGCCTGGTCGATCCTAAGCCTAGCGTAGGATATTATGACCGTATAGGTAATAGCCAGTAGTATAATAAGTTTAAACAGGATCCAGAAGGCACCGTTAAGCACCGGATCAGCAAATATGGCTGGGCCGTTATAACCGCCGAAGTACAGGGTTATCATCATGAGGCCCCAGGCCAGAACATTGATATAGTCGCCTAGCATAGTGTCTAGGAATAGCGCACCGGTATACTCGGTCCTATAGCCGAAGACCAGCTCCGTCTCCGCCTCAGGTATGTCTAGGGGGGCCTTCTCGATCATGGCGAAGTAGCTTATGAAGAAGACTAGGAACCCTAGGAACTGGGGGATCACGAACCACATAGTGGCCTGCTGAGCAACAATGTCCTGGAGATCATAGGTCCCGGCCCATACAAATACGCCTAGAGCCGCTAGGAATAGGGGGATCTCACCCGCCACGTCGAGGTAGATAGTCCTAAACGCACCGATCAATGTGAACTTGTTGTTCGAGGCCCAGCCCATAAGGACTATGAAGATAGGGTATAGACTCATGATCGCTAGGAAGAGGATCCCGGTATAGCCCCTCACATTGAATATGGCGTAGCCCGGTGCGAAGGGGACCAGTGCGATGGCTGCAGCAGGTATTACCGGGAGGGTTATAGCAGAGATTAGGAAGAGCTTCTTGTATGAATGCTCTGGGAAGATGATCTCCTTGGTGAGGAGCTTCAGGGAGTCGGCTATCAGCTGTAGCCAGCCAGCGAACTTACCAGCATGGACAGGGCCCATCCTAAGCATAAGCCTGGCCAGGAACTTCCTCTGATACCAGACGGCGAAGATCGTGAAGAGCATTATGAAGGTGATCCCGGGGTAGATGATGATCCTGATAAGGGGGTCGAGATTCGTGAATATGAAGTCTAGGATCGGGTCTATCATAGTGATCACCTATCGGCGTCTAGGAACCAGGGATCAAAGCTATATATGAGTGGAGGCACATCAGCTAGCTTGATCTCCTGTATCTTGGGCATCTGCTCAATGACGAAGAAGTTGCGGAAGCTGGCTGGGCTTATCTTCACCCTATAGGGCTTATCCCTCCCCTCGGTATAGATATAAAAGTTTATCTCACCCCTAGCCGTCTCAGCCCTGGCCAGGGTCTCCTCCTTCACAGGCCTGGGTGGGAGGGCCTTCTTAACAGGGCCCTCAGGAATATTCTCTATGGCCTGCCTAACCAGGTCTATACTCACCTTGATCTCCTCAAACCTGACCCATCCACGGGCATAGGAGTCCCCGGCGGTATGGGTCACTATCCTGAAGTCCAGCTCGGGATAGGCGGAGTAGGGCTCGTTGAGGCGTGTATCATACTTTACGCCCGATGCCCTCAGGCTGGGGCCGGCGGCACCCCACTCAAGAGCCTTGTCACGGGGGAGTATACCAACACCCTCGGTCCTCATCCTGAAGGTCTCGTTATATATCCAGGCATCCTCATAGACCTCGAGCCTCCTCTCGAGATAGTCCATCGTGTCGAGGATCCTCTCCTTCACCCCACGGGGTAGGTCGGCCCTGACCCCACCTGGTATGAAGAATGAGTGGCTCCACCTAGCTCCAGTAATCATCTCAAGGATGTCTAGTATGGGCTCACGATCAACAGTCGTCCAGATGAATACCGCCGGGTTCCAGCCGGCAGACTCTGCGAATAGGCCCAGGGCATATAGATGGCTAGAGATCCTGTTGAGCTCGTTTATGATCGTCCTTATATACTTGGCCCGGGGCGGGGGCTCGATTCCATAGAGATCCTCCACAGCCCTGACGAAGCCCATCAGGATGTTGGAGGTGTCCAGCATAACCATCCTCTCTAGGGGGACGACCGCCTGGATATAGTTCTTATACTCGAGTATCTTCTCGATCCCCCTATGGCTATACCCGATATCCACCTCGATATCATAGACGATCTCGCCGTCGGTGAGGACTATGAAGCGGCCCTGGCCACTTATCGGGTGCTGCGGCCCAATATTAAGCTTGAAGAGGCCGCCACCCAGCTCCTCGATCTCCTGGAACGGGTCTGTCAAATACCTATGCATGTCATAGCTCATCTCTCGTCACCCCATGGACTCCTATATTTAGTGGCGTCGAAGTCCTTCCTAAGCGGGTGCCCCTCCTCCTCGAAGCTCCAGTCATCCGGTAGGAGGAGGAGCTTCAGCCTGGGATGCCCCTCGATATCCACTCCTAGGAGCTCCCAGGTCTCCCTCTCATAGTTATGGACCCCTGGCCAGATATCTATAAACGTCTTGAACCTAGGCTCATTCCTATCGATATCAAACTTCATCACGACTACGAAGTCATGATCCGGCGACCACACGCCGTAGAAGATCTCGATGACATTCTTCTTCGGGAAGTCCGTCCCACCCATCGTTATAGGCATGACGAAGCCCTGCTCCTTCAACATCCTAGCTACATCATGGGCTATGGAGTGGTCCACCTTGATGTATAGGCGGCGGGGCTCTACCCTCACCACCTGTAGCTTATCCCCAAACCTCTCACTGAGTAGGCTTGACAGTCTCTGCGGATCCACCGCCACCTACCTCGTTCAAGACCTTCTCCCTAAGCTTGAGGAAGCCGTAGTGGATAGCCTCCGGCTTAGGTGGACAGCCAGCCACGAACATGTCCACCTTCATATAGTCCTTAACCCTTACGAGGCTGTAGCTCTCGGGGAATGGCCCCTTACTAGATGCACAGGCCCCTATGACATATACCCATTTAGGCTCGGGCATCTGCTCATACACCCTCTTAGCCCTGAGCATCATCTTCCTAGCCACGTTACCCACGAATATCATGACATCGCTCTGGCGTGAAGAGGCTAGTGGGAGGACACCCCACCTCTCCAGGTCATACCTAGGCCCGAAGAGCTGCATATACTCGGGGCTGCAGCACCCCGTCACGAGGTGTACAGGCCATAGGCTGAAGCTCCTCCCCCAGTTAAACATCTTCCTAATAGTCTTAGGCATCTTCTCGAGGAGCCCAGCCTTATACTCCCCGTTACCACTCATCCCCTATACACCTCCAAGACACGGATAATGTAATACCAGAGACCGACTAAGAGTATCGATATATATATGAATAGGGCCATCGCAGCAAAGGAGGAGAGGATCCTCAGGGCGGTCAGGCTGGCGAAGAGGATCCATACAAAGGCGTCTAGGACGAAGAAGGCCATGGCATAGGCGAAGTAGCGTATAGACCCGAAGAGCCCCACCTCGTTAGGCACGACATCCATCGGCTGCCCAGCCTCGAAAGCCTTATACTTCTCCGGCTCTTTCCTCTTGCTCGATAGTAGCCAGGCAACCTCGATAGTCCCCAGCGATGTTAGGAAGAATAGTATCACATATATCCAGAAGGCCTCGAAGGGACCTATCGTCATCTAGGAACCACCTCCATACAGGGCTTCCAAGGCAGACAAAACCCTCTCCTCATCAACATCGATCTTCTCGAGCCTCCCGGCCTCTATGGCCCTGGAGACAACCTCGACAGCCCTATCCGTCCTAGCTATCACGACCACCCCCTCGATACCATCAACCCTGCCAGCCGATAGATCAGCATACTCACCAGTCACGTCGTTAACCTCCTCGATAGCCTTGTTCACAGCTGGTTCGAGCTCCTCACCACTAAGCTCGACCCACTTATCACCAGCCTTTATCCTGAGCCCACCATCGACATACTCCACATCCTCTATCTGATTCCAGTTAACACCCTTCTTAGCCAGTATAGCTGTGAGCTTACCCGGCATATAGAACCTCCTATGGAAGTAGGACGCCATGAAGACGACGGTCCTGAGCAGCTTGGTGTGGCCAGCCCAGGAGAAGCGGCCCCTCCAGATACTCCTTATATGCTCCGGGGGGCCCAGGATAGCTACACGTGGATTCTCAACACCCTGGAAGAACCCACCCTTCAACTCGTCTATAGCACCCCTCAGCCCCAGTATCGTGGGGGGCTGGCTAAACACCTTGAGCTTGATAGACCTAACCTCCTCTGGGCTCAGCTTATAGCTAGGCCTAGACTTCCAACCCACTACCTGGTAGCTGAGGAGGCCCTCCGTCACAGGCTCATCCCTACCGCCATATGCCACAGCGTCCCAATAACCCATCTCCATGCCATATGCCAGGATCTCCTTAAGAACCGCCTCCTCAGGGAAGGCGTCGGGATCCTCAATAGGCTTGACGACGAAGACCTTCTTATACACGCCGAAGGCCCTACTCCTCTCCTCCCCAAAAACCATCCTATCAATCTTAAGCCTATCCCCAAAACCGTCGAACTTCTCCTCAACCGTCCCGGGGCATGCGTAGTAGCAGTACCCACACTTTATACATACACCTAGTAGCCGGGGGACGTCATCCAGCATCTGTATAGCATAGGTAGGACAGACAGAGGCGCAGGCACTACAGTAGACACACTTATTCGTCCTAATAATATCCTTCAAGAGGTTGGCGAATATCTTCCTATGGGTTATCGGGCCATATGGTGTGGGCCACATACCTGGCTTGGCCGACATCTCCATCCACACCTATACAGGTATCGGATCACCTAGAGTATATAGGGTCGAGGTTAGTATATGTATATACTCCTATACTCCCACGGAGGGCATTATAGTGAAGGCCATAGCCATAGAGCATCTAGAGGAGCACTACAGCCCCTGGCTACTATACGAATATATCCACGCGGCACAGATATCCAGCTGCAGAGTCATCTACACAAACATCAGGAATGGGAGGGTAGCCCGGATACTCTCTAGATACGGCGAGGTCTACAGCCAACACGCCTGGGAAATACTCCCGAGGGACAGCCTCATAGTCCTAGACCCAAAGGCGGAGGAGGCCCTAACACCCATGGAGGCTAGGCGGTACAGCCTAGTGGTGGGAGGCATACTCGGCGACTACCCACCAAGGGGACGGACCAGGGAGCTCCTCACAGAGCCGCTAGGACTCCCGGCAAGGAGCATAGGGGAGGGTCAGTACAGCATCGACGGGGCTGTATACGTCGCGTGCCAGATACAGATGGGTAGGGAGCTGGATAAGATCATGTATGTAGATGGCCTCACGGTGAAGGGTGATGACCATGAGGTCCACCTCCCCTATAGATACCCCATCATAGGGGGAGAGCCCCTCATATCACCTGTGATCAGGAGGATACTGGAGGTCGAGGGAGTATTCAGTGAGTACTGGCTGAGAGACTTCGGGAGGGAGAAGTAAATACTCTCTTTACCAGACACTTTAAATGTATAGTCAGTCTATATTTCAATGGAGGTGTGGAACAAATATGCCACTATCCAGCCTCGTATACGCAATACTAGGAGGCTCCGAGATCCTCTTCGTCATAGCGGTGATAATCATACTCCTCATCTGGGGCCCCAACCAGCTCCCAAAGCTGGCTAGGGCACTAGGCCAGGCCAAGAAGGAGTTCCAGAAGGCCCAGGAAGAGGAGGAGAAGAAGCAGGAGACCAACGAGTAGTCCTAGCAACCAACCGACAAAATACCTGTAACAGGTTAGACAAGTACACCTAACAAAGTACATGTACTAAGGATTTAGAAGGAATATAGAAAGCTAGGTAGAAGAGCTGGGGATATACAAAAAATTTATAGATTTAAAAAGTTGGGGTTTTAGTCGGTGCCGAACTCCTCAGACTCTGATGGGCCCTTGCTCTCCTTCTCCTCCTTGAGCTTGCTGGCTGCGATCACATCGTCGATCCTCAGGATCATCGAAGCGACCTCCGTGGCTGCCTTGTACATCTGCTCCTTCACTAGGGCTGGCTCGAAGACCTCCTTCTCCCACATGTCCCTGACCTTGCCCTCGAAGACGTCGACGCCGTACCAGGTCTTGCCCTTGCTGTGGGCGCTCCTAAGCCTGACCTCGATATCGATCGTGTCCAGACCAGCGTTCTCAGCCAGTGTCAGCGGGATGATCTCCAGGGCATCTGCGAAGGCGTTGGCCGCTAGCTGCTCCCTACCGCTAAGCTTGTTTGCCCACTTCCTGATCCTGCTGGCCAGCTCAGCCTCTACAGCACCGCCGCCAGCCACTATCTCAGGCCTGATGATGACGTCCTTAACCACGTTCAGGGCGTCGACAAGGCTCCTCTCAGCCTCGTCCACCACCCTCTCGCTACCGCCCCTCACTAGGATCGTGACGGCCCTCGGGTTCTTGCAGCCCTCGATGAAGATGAACTTGTCGTCCTCGATCTTCCTCTCCTCAACCACCTCAGCATAGCCGAGGTCCTCAGGTGTCAGGTCGTCGATGTTGTTCACAATCCTGGCGCCGGTGGCCTTTGCCAGCTTCTCCATGTCGCTCTGCTTCACCCTCCTAACGGCTAGGATGCCGGCCTTAGCCAGGTAGTGCTGAGCCACGTCGTCGATACCCTTCTGGCATATAACGACGTTGGCGCCGGTGGAGGCGATCTTGTCAACCATCTCCTTCAGCATCTTGTGCTCCTCCTCTAGGAAGAGCCTGATCTGCTCAGGGCTGGTTATGTTTATCCTGGCGTCGAACTCTGTCTTCTCAATCTCTAGTGGGGCGTTGATCAGGGCTATCTTAGCATTCTCAACCCTCTTAGGCATACCGCTGTGGACAACCTCCTTGTCCAGGACGATACCCCTCACAAACACCGTGTCCTTGATGCTACCGCCAGGCTTCTTCTCGATCTTGATGTCGTCCAGGTCGATCTTGACCTCGCCATCAGTCTTCTGGATGATGTGCTTCACAGCCTGTACAGCGATCTCGGCTAGGTAGTCCTTGTAAGCAGCGACGAGCTTACTGTTCATAGAGGTCTTGGCCACCTTCTTCAGGAGCTCGTCATCGTTAGGGTCGACCTTAACAGCTATCTCCTTGAGGGACTCGATAGCCTTGTCAAGTGCCTTCTTATAGCCCTCGATGATCACCGTTGGATGTACATCCCTGTCGATCAGCTTCTCAGCATTGTTTAGTAGCTCACCGGCGAGGACCACGACTGAGGTGGTACCGTCACCGACCTCGGCGTCCTGGGCCTTGGCAACCTCGACCATCATCTTGGCGGCTGGATGCTCGATCTCCATCTCCTTAAGCATCGTAGCACCGTCATTGGTGATTACGACGTCGCCCAGGCTGTCTACAAGCATCTTGTCCATACCCTTTGGGCCGAGGCTGCTCCTAACGATCTCGGCCACTGTCTTCGCTGCCAGGATATTCTTCCTCATGGCCTCGCGGCCCTTGCTCCTAGTCGTACCCTCCTTCAGGATTATGATCGGCTGACCAGCTGCAACCGGATATGCAGGTGCGCTCATAGTCTCACCCTTCAAATCCTATTTTTCACCCTATAGAAGGTATGAAACCCATTTATAAACTTTTCCCTTTTCAACATGGGAAAAGTATGAAAAGCCAGGGGGCCACTTATATCGCCCAGCCATCCTTATCTCTACTGATAGAGATGCTGGACATGATTAAGTATTTAGAGTCGCTGGTGGGGAGGGAGATATACGTCAAGACTAGGACCGGCATAGTCAAGGGGGTGTTGGAGGAGGTCGGTAGGAACGGCTCCCTCCTCCTCTCGAACTATGAGGTGGTCAGGGGGAGGCCCGAGGAGAGCTTCAACGACAGGCTAGTACTCATACGTGGAGACAACATAGTGGCAGTGGCCACCGAGATGGTGGAGGTAGAGGAGGCTGGAGATTCTTAACCTCCTCCTCATAGCCAGCCTTATATACGCGATATACTTCGTTGCAAGGGGGATCCATCTAGACCCCGGGCCAGAGCCTCCAACCCATAGGCCGGAGGAGGTACTATTCATCCTACCCGTGAAGGACCCGGGATGGGGGCTTGGGGAGCTGGTTGAGAGGCTTGGGGAGGCCTCACCAGGCTCCCACCTAGCCATCATATACGAGGGGGATAGGCCGGAGATACCAGATGTGGAGAACCTAGCCATAACCCTGATGGAGGCGGAGGAGCTGGAGGGCTACCAGGGGAAGAATAGGAACCTAGCCACAGCCCTCAGGAACCTCGATCTCGACAGGTATAGATACATAGTATTCATAGACGACGATATAGTCCCCCATGAGAAGTGGATAAGGGCTCTAATCCAGAGCTGTAGAGAGGGTGTATCGACAGGCTACAGGGTATACAGCCCCAGGGAGGCCCCCATACTCCTAAGTCTATGGAGCATATACAGCCTGGACACGATGCTGGGGAGGGATACGAGGATAGTCTGGGGAGGCTCGGCATGCTTCACCAGGGACTTCCTAGACGTGGATAGGCTACTCGAGATGTGGAGGGGAGCCGTCTCGGACGACGTGGCCTACACCTACCTAGCCAGGGAGAGGGGTGTAGAGATAGGCTTCAGCCTATACAGCCTAGTGAGGAACATAGGTATCGAGAGGCTTAGAGACGCCATCTCCTTCATCATCAGGCAACAGAGGATAGTCTACGTATATAGCCGGTCACTATGGAGGAGGGGAGCCGCCTACCACGGCTATGTCTGGCTTGCTACCATGGTAGGAATATACAACCTACTATTCCCGAGCATCCTCGGCCTGGCCGAGGCGGTCCTGACCCTCCTACTCCACCTCCTATATATGTTAAGGCTCAGGAGTAGATGCATAGTCGCCAGCAAAGTGGTGGGCGACGGCTCCGTGGCAGGTATATGGGTATATGCACCCATCATACTCCTCATCCAGCTACCCCTCCTACTCCTCTCACGGGGAAGAGAGATAGTATGGAGAGGAGCGAGATACACCTTGCCGAGCCCCGAGGAGCTGGGATATGTCTAGCCCGTCAGGAAGAGTATGTAGACGGCGTCGTAGATGAAGGTGGCCCCGAGGTATATCAGTATGAGGCCGAGCACTATATTCACCAGCCTGAGCAGCCTACCCCCAAACCTCTTGACTCCCATACTTGCCACGAGGGCTAGGAAGCCTAGCCAGGCATAGTCCATCCATACATGAGCAGCATACACCAGTGGAAGCATGTTGAAGCCGAGCACCTCTATCCCATGGGTTATGAAGATGCCCCCAATCAAGACCCACCATATTATGAAGTATGGGTTGAAGAGGGAGAAGATCGCCCCGATAAGTATCGGGTGGGCCACCTCCTCCCTAGCCCTAAACTCCACCTCATCCATCCGTACATGTAGATAGCCCAGGTAGAGTATGTATCCCCCGCCTAGTAGGGCCAGTATAGGCCTGAAGAACCCGATCGTGTTTAGCGTCAATACGCTGAGGGCGACTAGGTAGAATACTGGTATCTCAGCCAGCATATGGCCCAGAGCCGCGTATATCCCCGCCTTCCAACCCCTCCTAAGCCCAGCCCCCAGAGTAGCCATGGATAACGGGCCCGGGGCTAGCGCTCCCGACGCTGTCAAGACCTGTATCTCGATGAGGAGCGTCAAGACCTCGGGGTCTAACACGGTCTCACAACAAATATCCTTAGAAGTCTAGCCGCATAATATATGCATCCTCACCATCCCTATAGTATCCACCCACCCTCTTCACGATCCTGAAGCCAAGCCTCTCATAGAACCTTATGGCACCAGTGTTCGACACCCTTACCTCGAGATAGACATACTTCACACCATACCTATCCCTAAGAGCCTTTATAGCCGCCTCCATAAGGCTCCTACCGATACCCATCCCACGGTACTCAGGCTTCACAGCTATCGAGACTATATGCCCAACCTTCTCAAACCTAAAGGGTATCTCCAGCCTAAACTCCTTCTCAACCCTGCACATAACGTAGCCGACGATCTCCCCACCCACCTTGGCGACGTAGAAGGCGTCGCCATAGTCCCTATAGAGGGTCTCGTAGAAGTAGAAGGGGTAGTTCTCTGGTAGGAGCATCTCGTTAAGCGCCTTAACCACCCCTAGATCCTCATACCTAACCCTCTCTATACGGTACTCGACACTCCTACTCACTTCGAAAAATATAGATTATTCGTCACCGTTATATTCCTACAGAGACCCCATTATACATGGTGAACGGGTAGGGATCCGGGGATGGAGGAGAGAACCGAGTATAGCCCCTTCGATATAGACCTCCTCGAGGAGATCACTAGTAAATACTTCGTGGTAGTCGATCTACACATATTCCACGGCCACCCAAGATTCCTAGTCAGCCTCGACAAGGACTTCAAGGAGAAGTTTATGGACTATGTCAACGAGCTGAAGCAGAGGGGCTACATAGCCTTCGCAAAGAAGTATACCGATGACCAGGTCGAGATAGTCATCAGTAAATACCCCCTCATGGAGTCTAAGCCAAGTAGGAAGCCCCTAATACTCTTCATAGCCACCCTAGCAGTGATCATAATAGACGCCTACTTCAAGACCCAGTCCCCACTCCTATACGAGTTGATACCAGCCTATACACCCCTTATGACAGGGATCCTCTACACCGTTGGGCTCCTATCCATCATAGGGATACACGAGCTGGGCCACCTAGTAATGATCCGGAGATACGGCGTCGACGCCTCGATGCCCTACTTCATACCCGGCATACCCGCAGTACCAGGCTTCATACCAACCTTCGGAGCAGTCATATCCCAGAGGGAGCCCCCAAACAATAGGGACGCCCTCTTCGACATAGGACTGGCCGGGCCACTGGCGGGCCTCATACCCACCTTCCTCATCCTATTCTACTCCCTACCATATACACCCGTCCTGACACAGGAGGAGTATCAGGAGTTCCTCGCGAGGCTGGGGAGGGACCCGATACCCTTCCCAGTCCCCTGGCTATACATCAAGATACTCTACACCTTCAGGGACATACCCCCCGACGCGGTCGTCCTCCTAGACCCGATATCCTTCGTAGCGGTGCTCGGCATGCTGATAACCGGGCTAAACCTGATACCCGCCTGGCAGCTAGACGGGGGCCACCTCGCAAGGGCATTCTTCGGAGAGAAGAGGCACAACACCATAACCTTCATAGCCATACTATTCATGATACTGATAGGCTTCGTGGCATTCGCCATCCTGATACTGGCCTTCTACATGCTGAGCGGGGGGAGGACAGTCAGGCCCCTAAACGACATCACGCCACTATCCACCAAGAGGAAGATACTATACTTCTTCAGCCTCATCCTCGGCTTCCTGATGCTCCCCCTCCCCATAGGAGTCTAGGCAGGGCTCGGTACTCATCAGGTATAGATCCTCGATGACGAGGACATCCCTCTTCCGAGCCACTGGGAGGCGCTGGATATAGGCCTCCGGACTCCTAATCTTGTTTATCCCCAGTATACTGGTTATAGTCCTGGGGAGGGCCCCGTAATAGACGATGTTCAGATCCTTGATAAGCCTCTTGGAGTAGGCTATGTAGAAGAGCTTGGGATCAGAGGCCTCCTCAGGCACTACATCCCTAAGAATCGTTGGGTCCAGATCGATCTGCTTGGTAGAGGCCACGACTAGGGAGGTCGTCTGGCCAGGCTCCATAAGCCTAGCCAGCTTTGCCAGGCCCACCATGAAGAGGTAGAGACTCGAGTCCCAGGGCTCCCCACCCATACTAGCCACTATCAGCCTACCAGGCTCCGACCTGAGGCACCAGCCAGACCTATACTTCTCCCTAGCCTCCCCTAGATGCCCACCATCCCTAGAGCCTACCACGTCATATAGCCGGGCGCCGCCGTCTAGTATAAGGTCTATATAGACCGCCCTGGGAGGGCTGGGCTCAACCCCACCCTCCAAGGCCCTCCTAAGGATCTCTACACCCCCCTCTATAAGCGTGGGTATCCACACGCTAGACCTATAGCCGAGGACGGGGTCCTCCCTATAGATGTCTATATAGACCTTCCTATCCCCACCCTCCTCCACGCCGGCCCTCCTAAGTAGGCGCCTGATAAAGCTCCTCTCCACCTCATCGGCCACGGGGGAATAGATGGGGGTGGCCCTCTCACCGACGAGGAGCCTAAGCCTCTCGAGGGCCTCCCGCTCCATCACCTGGGGATAGACCGTCTTAGGCATTATCTTCAGGTTGATAGGGTCGGGCAGCATGACAGGTATCTCGACCTCTCTATAGGGGAGCCAGACCTCTACCAAGCCGCAACACCCTATATACAGTGTAGGGAGACAATATTCATTTCACCGATGACATATTTTAAGACGGGCTCCCGAGTCCTAGGCATAGCCGAGAGCTATAGGAAGGGGGATCGATACGCAGTCCTAGCTGGGGTGGTCTATAGGCTAGACCGTGGATTCGACGGGATATGGTACAGGCTCAACACAGTGGGTGGGCTGGACAGCACCGAGAACATACTCAGCCTTATCAGGGAGATGGGCAGGGAGGATATCAACGCTATACTCCTCTCAGGAGTCGTTATAAGCTGGTACAACATAGTCGACCTGGAGAGGATACACCTCGAGACCGGTCTACCACTAATAGCAATAACCTATGAGGAGACCGAGGGCATAGTCAGGTATATAATGCAGATGCCTAGGTGGGAGGATAGGCTACTCCTATACCTAAGGCTCGGCCCCAGGAGGGAGGCATACCTCAACGGCCACAGGATATATGTCAGGACACTAGGCATAACAGAGGGAGAAGCTATAAGGCTGCTCAAGAGGTTGACGCCAGAGGGTAGGATACCCAGGCCAATATCAATCGCATCCATGGCTGCCTATGCTGCGGCCGAGCTCCTGAGGAGCTGTCACAAAGAGTTTATTAATCCATAGACCCCCCGTAGATATATGGAGGACACTGGCCAAGAGGATGCTCCGCCATGAGGGCGAAGTTCATCGAGCCTGGCGACGTGGAGTACTGCACACCCTTCTGCCGATACTTCAGATGTACAAACAGGTCGCTCCTAATAGCTGGGGACAAGAGGATATGTAAACTCGTCAACGACGACTGCGTACCACAGCCATGCCAGTTCCCAGCATGCTCGATAAACAAGCTCCTACCCGACGGCAGGTGTGGAGTATACGTGGAGAGGAGGATAAGGAGGAAGAGGAGGCACAGCAGCCTTGAGAGGATAAGTATAAACGATATAGAGGACTACGACAAGTATCTAGGCGAGAGGTTCTAGACAGATACCTTCTCCAGCCCCATAGACCTAGCTATCTCCTCGAATGGCTCCCCAGAGACTAGGCGCTCCACCATCTCGACAACCCTTCCACGCTCAACCCTATACTGGACCCAGGTATCCCTATCCCTAGCCGTAACCGTATCATCCCTCAGACTCCTCATATCGACGGTGAAGGCTATAGGGACACCTATCTCGTCACCCCTAGCATAGAGCCTACCGATACTGTCTCCATAGTCGTAGAAGACCCTGAACCCATTCTCCTCCAGCTCCAGGACTATATCCTCAGCCAGCCCCCTCAGGTCATCCCTATCGAGGAGTGGGTATACAGCCGCCTCGATAGGAGCTACATAGGCAGGGAGGGAGAGGACCACCCTGTCACCCTTCTCCCTATAGGCATACTCAAGCGTGGCGTATACAATCCTATCGAGCCCGAATGAGGGCTCCACAACATGGGGGATTATCTTCTTCACACTCCTCCTCTCCTCACCCACCTCCAGCCTGAAGAACTCCTTCCCAAGCCTGACCCCAGCGACTTCAATATAGCCCTGGCTATCCAGCAGTCTATAAAGCTCCTCGGGATCCATGCCTGAGAGGCTCCTCATGATCTCCCCGATCTTCTCGGGGTAGGACTCCCTTATACGCCTAGGCTCTGGATAGGCCTCCCTAACCGTTACGGTTATAGGCTTCTCAAGCCTCTTCTCCACAGCCAGCTCCCTACCACTATACTTGGAGTGTCTGGATAGGTCGTAGTCAGTCCTATCGGCGTGGCCGGAGACCTCTACCCAGCCCCACCTGTCCAGGAGGACCTCCTGGTCGAAGACCTTCCTCGCATAGTGGGCCCGCTCCCCCTCAAGCTTCTCCCTAAACCTCTGCCTATCCTCGGGTATGCCCAGCGCCGCGATGAACCTCTTCGCCAGTACCATGAAGTAGGCCATCGACCTGTAGTGGATAATGCCCCTCTCCAGGGCCTCCCTAACAGTCATGGTCTCATAGTCCCTACCCCCACTCCTAATAAGCTCTTCATGGAGGATGTTGAGCTCCTCATCCATCACCTCCTCAGCCCAGGGGAAGTCCTCATCCTCAGGGTCGAAGAAGAACTCTATCTCCATCATGTCGAACTCCCTAAGCCTTATAACACCCTGCCTAGGGCTGATCTCGTTCCTGAAGCCCCTACCTATCTGGGCAACGCCTAGGGGGAAGCGCCTCCTCATAACCTCATACACACGCCTAAACTCCGTGAACATGTTCTGGGCCGTCTCCGGCCTGAGATATCCAACCGCGTCGGAGTATGGCCCAATAGTTGTCTGGAACATCGTTATGAAGTAGCCTGGGTTGCCCAGCTCACCCCCACAGCTCGGACACCTAACATTATTCTCCCTGATCAGGCCGAGATACTCCTCTGGGCTCAGGCCTTCAGGCGCCTCCACGCCACGCTCCTCCAGTAGCTTGTCAGCTCTATACTTAGCTCCACAGTTTAGACAGGATACCATCACATCCTTGAAGCCCTCGACATGCCCAGAGGCCTTGAAAACTATCTCCGGGGCTATCGACGGCCCCTCGATCTCCACGAAGCCATGTCTATATACGAACATCTCCCTCCAGAAGCTCCGGATCTTATTCTTCAGGAGGACCCCAAGGGGGCCCCAGGTGTAGAACCCGGCTACACCGCCATATATCTCGTATGCGGGCCAGAAGAATCCCCTCCTCCTAGCCAGGCTGAAGACCTTCTCCGCCTTCGACACGCCCAACCACCGGACTAATCCATAATACTATACTCAACCTTTATGAGGCTGTCCCTCCAGAGCCAGGCCCCCACCTCACCAGTCCTCGTATCTATGATGACCCATATCACCGGCCACCTCCTCATATTCTCCAGGTCGAGGCTACTCGGCTGGGGCGGGGCTGGATGGCCATGTATAACCCCTATCACCTCGAGCCCCTCTGCATCGGCATATTCATAGGCCCGTAGCATGGTGTATGGATCTATAGTGAACCTCACAGGGCTCCGGTCGATATTCTCAGCCACGAAGATACGCTCCACCCGGCACTCCTCACCTAGGCATCTACCCACGAGGAGGCCGGCCTCCTCAATTTCACTCTCCATAGCCAGCCTCCTAAACCCTTCTAGATCCCCACGCCTAAACACGATCCTCAAGGCTATGCACCGCCACACACTATATTTCCCACCCACCGGGTTAAGCCTTAATTGGGATGCCTAACCAGAGGTATAGGAAGGGCTATAGATTCGAGATCAGGGTGAAGAAGCACCTGGAGAGGCTGGGCTACCGAGTATTCCGCCTAGCAGGGTCAAAGCCACTAGACCTAATAGCGATGTATATGGGGGAGGTATACCTAGTCGAGTGTAAGACGGGTAGGATAACGAAGAGGTCCCGGGAGAGGCTGGTCGAGATGGTCAGGAACACCGGGGCTAAGCCCGTCATAGCCTATAGAGACGAGAAGAACAGGATCCGCTTCCTAGACCCAGTCGAGAATAGGGAGGTCAACATACCGGCCGCGAGGAGGCTCCTATAATAAGTCCGCAGCGGAATAGAATCGTTATAGGGCCCCGGTAGCTCAGCGGTAGAGCGGCGGCCTCGTACGGCCAAGGGATAGCCGCAGGTCCCGGGTTCAAATCCCGGCCGGGGCTCCAACATAGAAGCCCCTTGGAGGAGGGATACGACATGAAGATCCTGGTCATCTCAGACACCCATGACGACAAGCCATTCTTCGAGATGCTACCAGGCCTCCTAGAGAGGCTAGGCTTTGGAAAGGGGGTCACAGCTGTACACTGCGGTGACCACATAGCACCATTCACCGTGGAGTGGATGGGTGAGGCCGGTATAGGGATGCTGTACGGGGTGCTGGGCAACAACGATGGTGAGACGAGGCTCCTCAGGAGGAGATATGAGGAGAGGGGCTGGTCCCTAGAGGACCTTGTGAACGAGGTTGAGCTTGGGGGTAGGAGGATAGCGATTACACATGGAACCTATATGGAGCTCCCAAACATCCTGGCAGAGTCGGGTAGATACGACATAGTCCTCTACGGCCATACACATAGGGTGGACCAGAGATGGGTTGGTGACACCCTCGTCCTAAACCCTGGGGAGGCCTGTGGATACCTAACCGGGAAGAGGACCGTGGCAGTGCTCGACCTTGAAAAAATGGAGGCTGAGGTGGTGGAGGTAGACACTACTTCATGATGCTCATCGCAATCTTCAGGAGATCCATGTTGCTCGGCGCCCTCGTATAGACAAGGTCCTTAATCCTCTCCCTACCGACGATCCTCATAAACTCGTCCGTATAGCGGTCCTCCTTCGTAATGATGTCTATCACCAGTCTAAGCCTATACCCATCCTCCAAGGCCCTACCCAGTAGACGCTTCCAGAGCTCCTCATAATACTCGAGGCCGGCCTCGCCTGAGAGGTACTTATGTATAGCCTCACCAGCCGCTATACCGCCTATCGAGGAGGTGACTATCCCAGCCCCTAGGGAGGCTATGTTCTGGTTAGCCGCGTCACCCACCGAGACATACCTACCCGAGACCGTCTTCTTCGGGGGTGGGCCGACGGGGACTAGGCCACCCACATATGACAGGGGCTGGGCCCTACCAAGCTTCTTAGACGCCACTGGATGCTCATGCCAGAAACGCTCCATATAGACGTTTATATCCCTCACATCATCCTCGATATAGTCATACCTAATCCCGAGGCCGACATTGGCTACGCCGCCGCCCTTAGGGATGATCCATGCATATGCCCCTGGGGACCACTTCTTACCAGTATACATCTCCACAACCCTTGGGTCAGAGTCGACGCCTGCCATCTGGTAGTTGATGACGTGTCCAAGGTTCAGCTCATCAGTCTCCCTATACAGACCCACCTGGTCAAGGAGGGTCGAGGATGTCCCAGCAGCTATGACCACGGCGTCAGCCCTATACTTCTCAGCCTTATCCCCTATCCTGACGTGGACGGTGCCGTCCTCCTCTAGCTTATAGACATTAGCCCTTATCCTCACCTCGGCACCCCTATCAACAGCCATCTTAACGATCCACTTGTCAAACCTCTCCCTATCGATGACGAAGCCGTCGAAACCAACCTCATACTCATCCCCACCAGGGGTCACAACCCTGACCCTATCAGTCCTGTTATCCACCAGGCTCATAGGCATCTTCCTAAATATCTCGAGATACTCGTCGGTAACCTCGGGCAAGATCCCCCTATACTCATGGTACTGCGGGATGAACTCGCCGCACTGGATAGGGACGCCGATCTCCCTCCTCTTATCGAATCCAATCACCCTGTAGCCATAGGAGGCAATCTTGTAGAGAGCCGAGGCACCACCAGGCCCCAGACCAATCACGATCACGTCATACTTCTCCATAGGAACACCACTAACAATGGTATTTAGCTTTAAGAAGATTATAACGTGTGTCAATGCAGATACTGGCAATTACTCTATTTCAACTAACCCTAGTTTCTTAAGTCTTTCTAAAAAGTTATTTAGATCTTTATTAATAGTCTCCATCTTCTCTCCTGTAAGTATGGAAACAGCTTCTACAATTCTATCCACTTCATAACATCTGAGCAAATACCAAATTAAGACACCGATTTCATTAGTGAAAAACATTTTCCCACTTCTTGGATCATAGATTAAAAACCTGTCATCGAACTCAGACCTATTTATAATCACACTTTCTTTAGGTCTAAATCTTCTTCCAACCATGAACTAACAACCTCCACTTGTCGAAATACATTTCTATCATTCAGATTTCTAAGAACCTCTAAGCCGTAGGATTCGACTATCATATACAGAGGAAAAGTATTTTTAACGATAATGCAATTAATGGGATCAGGATCCGTCAAATTACCTTGGGAACCTATGACATTGCCTCTGCACCCCCCAGCACATACATTTCTATAAATACAATCTTTACATACCTTTAAATTGGGTTTGGATATCGAATCAACAAAATTATACCTATTGGAACTGTCAAGTATGTCCTTCAATGAGTTTTTAAGGACATTTCCAAGATGTCCAGACTTTGTCACCAACATTCTACATGGATAAACGTTTCCATCACAATCTATATATAATTCAGATACGGAAGCCCCACACATGTACTTTCTTGAAAATTTATTAAAAGCCGTACGACTGTGATTAGGAATGACTCCCATCCTAAGGTTATATAAAAATGACTCTTTGACTAAATCCATTGGGTTGACTGAGAAATGATCCAATGTTAAAGCCCTTCCTGCTGGTGCCATGAGAATAAATTTTATTTTATCAGGGGTCACTCCGATCTTTTGTAAATGATCCAAGAAACTAGTCAAGCTATTTACGTTACTTCTTGTTACAACACAATTTACATAAATATTTACTCCCTTCTCGAGGAGGCTCTTAATGTAATATATTATTCTATGTGTCTCTCTATAACCTCTTGTAACCGCATTAACTGAACCTATATGACTATCCAGGCTAACAGTGATGTTATCTATAATCCTAGAGAGCTCCTCAACTCTCTTAGAATTCAGCAAAACACCATTGGTAATGAGAGATGTAATAAGACCATGTTCCTTTGCATACTTTCCGATAGATAAAATGTCATCATACTTTAGTAATGGTTCGCCTCCAGTAAAAATTACTTCTCTGCCCCCAAGGGTATTTATTTGATTTATCAGTTCAAGCCAGTTCTCAACTTTCATCTTTCCCTTATAACTGAGCAATTCAGGCGCAGAACCTATATAACAGTAAACACATCTAAGGTTGCAACCCTTTGTGATTTCCAAATAATACACTGATGGGTAGGGAAGTAATTTATTATAAATTATTCTATAAGACACTCCAATTAAGGACGATATCATCCTACCAATCAGATGAAATCCTTTTTTCTCTCTTAGATAGCCACCCCAATAAAATTCTCTAAGCATTGCGATATCATCGTCACTAATGGGGATCCAACTGACTGTCTCTGGATCAAAAAGCACATAGAGATTTTTAAATTTGATGCATATTAATCTTTTCAAGTTCTCCCTTAATTTTTCAAGTGGAGTATCCTGAATTATCATTCTTCTTTCTATCATTTTTAAACCTCCGTAAGCATATTTTTCATTGTATGAATGGATAGTAATATGAAGATTATACAAATTATCGAGGATATCCATATTGATACATCAAAACTCTTTAATAAATAACCTATCCTTGTTGATTCAACAATATATGTTAAAGGATTAACATTACTAGCAAAATTTAGAGGGAAAGGCATCGCCTCCAAAGGGTAGAAAAGAGGTGCAGAATATATCATTATCAATGTAAGTATGTTTACGGCACTCGAGAAAGCTGAAATTGTTTTGAGATACCCTAGAAGAGAGAGATATATCCCCGAAAGTGTCAGTGATGCAATTATTATTGGTGGAAGAGCATATATAATTGATATTATGTTGGTTCCTCCTATAATCAATAGATAAGCTGTTAGCATAAGCATCGCCTGTGTTAATGATATAAAAGTGTTGGTTATCAATTTACTTACGATGTAGTCCCTAGCTGTCATCCTCGTAGATAACAGGATTATCAGCATGTTGGAAAACTTCTCGTTGAAAACGGATTGGCTCACCATCATAGTAACAAACATAAGGGTAAGAATAACCACGCTTGGAACCATGAACTCCACATAGCTAACAGTGATACCCCGATAAGTTATCTCACCGACTACATTACCCATAGACAGGACGAACAAGAATATCAAAATTACTGGCTGAGCTATCATGAGAAGCATAAGCAACTTACTCCTAAACAGTATTTTGAACTCCCTCTCGATAAGGGTTATAACAATACTCATGACATCACCTCGAGATACACCTCCTCAAGTGACTTACTACCCCACCTCAACAGCCGTACCTCAGCACCAAGCTTACTCAGGCTTGCTATAACCTTGGGCAGATCATCCCAGTCGACATCGTCAATGATGAGCCTTCCATTTACATAGTTACCGCCGAATCTCGATGTAAGTGACTTTAAAACCTCTTCATTAGGTATTTCTAGCTCGAGTACAGGTCTCGAAAACTTGGATACAATCTCTCCAGGAGGAGCGTCCATCAACTTTCTGCCTCTATTTAGTAGAATCACTCGATCGGCATTTCTTTCGATCTCCTCCAAATAATGGCTACTCCACAGGAGTGTTGCACCCGACTCCTTAATGTATCCCTTGAGAGCTTCCCAGAAAAGTCTCCTTGAAACAGGGTCCAATCCAACAGTAGGCTCATCCAAAATAATCAATTCAGGGTCGAGAGCCAGTGCCCTCGCTATGTGAACACGTCTGGCTAATCCTCCTGAAAGCGTCTCCACCCTCCTATTCCTATATTCATATAAACCCATTAACTCAAGTATCCTTTTTGTTCTTTCTCGCCTATTCGCTCTTGATAGTCCATTTAACTTCAGGTACAGTTCGATGTTATCCTCAACAGTAAGGAAAAAATCCAACGCGATGTTCTGTGGTGCAAAACCTATTCTAGAACGTATTTCCGATGATTCCTTTTCATCCATCATGTTGACTCCGTCTATATAAACTTCTCCTTCATCAGGCTTCAATAGCCCAAGAATGATATGTATAGTTGTCGTTTTTCCTGCCCCATTGGGTCCTATTAGCGCTACAGATTCTCCTGAGTTTATAAAAAAGGATAGGGATTCTACGGCTCTGACACTAGCACCGTATGTCTTTGTGATGCTGATGACTCTTATGTGCACGCTTAGCCACCAGCGGCTACTTAGCACTCCCTCCTCCAGCTCCCGAACCTGACAGCAGTCCACAGTTGCAATTACAGAGGCATAATGGCGCTAACAGTAAGTCCATTGATGTTATTTCGGGTGGATTATACTTCATGGTAATCACCACTTAAAATCACTATCTTTGACCAACATAATATGTGACATTTACTTTAGTCAGAGATGTATATATTGAGAAGCTGTATTTTGACAGGGGTATCTCAAAATAGTACTCAACTAATTATAATTAGTTTCAGGTTATCGTTTAATATTAAATCGCGGAGGATAAAATCCTAAATAATTATGATTGCTTTAAGTAACATTAGCTTCTGAAATAGCTTTCCAATATCTCGTTAACGGCGTCTGCTACTCTCTGCACCTTCTTCAGGTCTGGGGTTGTTGATAGGCTGGATAGTGAGACGGGTGTTAGGGATATGTTCCCATTTATGAATACCTCGTATCCATCGGTCCCCCTGGGGAAGTTCTTGAACTTCTCCCCCCATATCCAGTAGTACTCCCTCCCTCTGGGGTCGTGCCTCACATAGACCTTGGTTACTAGGCTCAGCCTGGCTAGGCGGGTTACCACTATCCTAGTCTCACGGGTAATCTTCTTGGGGAAGTTAACGTTGAACATGTCGACTCCCTCTGGGAGGCCCTCGTCAAGGACGTACCTCACTATCTCACCAGCTATCCTGGCGGCCTCCTCGAAACCCCCGCTCCTTACACGCCCACCGATAACGTCGGCGCTCTCCACACTCTTCGAGAAGGATATGCTGGGGATATTGTGGATAGCGGCTAGGAGTGCACCCGCCACGGTACCGCTCATGAAGAACTCGACCAGGCTTATATTCTCGCCTATGTTTATCCCCGATACAACCATGTCGGGTGGCTTCTCAAGGATGTGGAACAGGCCTAGGCTCACACAGTCACCGGTAGTCCCGTTGACGAGGTAGCAGGTCTGGTTCCTATAGTTGGCGACCCTGATCCTGAGCGGCTTGTGGAGGGTCACGCTGAGCCCAGCAGCACTCCTCTGCTGCTCAGGGCATACAACCACGAGGTCGGTGAACTGGGAGAGGACGTCGATCATCCTCCTTATCCCGGGTGAGAAGTATCCATCGTCATTGGTTAGTAGTACCCTGGCCATCTAGACCTACCTCGTTATCCCCAGGCCAGCCATCTCCTCCATATACCTCCTACCCGGCCCCTCATTGAGATACTTGGAGACGGGTGAGATCATCCTCCATATATACCTAGCCACAGCCATTTTTAGGTCGAGTGGGTGTATCCTACCGCCTAGATAGTCCCTCTTAACACTCTCCACATCGCTATAGACAAGCTCCTCCCCAGTCTTCTCATTCACAATCCTAACCTCCTCACCCACCCGGAGGAGGTATGGATACACAACCCCCTCCAGCATCGAGAAGACAGGGTTTATATCCACGTCATCCCTTGGGCAGTAGGCCCTCCTAACCTTCCTAATAACCGTCTCCTCATCATCATGGAGGAAGATAGCCGTCTCAGGGAGGGACTTGGACATCTTCATGCCGAGCACTGTATCCACGAAGGCGTCACGATCCCCACTCATCCTAGCCCTCCTAAGGGCCTCAGCCTCCTTCTCACCTATACCCACGCCCAGGACGAGGCTGTGGTGTAGTGCTAGCGGCTTATAACCAAACTCATCCCCCAGGTCTATAGCTATGACGTGGGCCTTCCTCTGATCCATACCCCCATGGGCCACGTTCACGCCCAGGCTGAATATATCCGCCACCTGCATAGGCACATAGACCAGCTGTCCAAAGGTTACGGACTCACCCATCCTCCTACCGAGTATAGATATGCTCCTCCTGACACGTGAGAGAGTGACGTTTAGACTGACCTTCAAGAAGTTCTCGAAATAGTCCCTCCCAAGCTCCTCGTAGAAGTCAGAGGCGAGTATAAACCTGGTCTTCCCAGGATCACCCCCCAGGGCCTTGATCATCTTCTTAAAGACGTCCATGTAGTAGCCGGCTGCCACCCTCTTAATAACGTCTAGGTCGCCCCCCAGCTTCCTATTCACCCAGCTATGATAGTCGGCCAGGAATATCGTGGTCTCAACACCAGCCATCTGGAGATCCACAACCTTATGTATAGGCACTACACCAGTGCCTAGATGCATATAGCCGGAGATCTCATAGCCAATATAGTGTCTAAGCCTTACACCAGTCTCGAGATACTCCCTCAGCCTACCCGGCGTCAAGAGCTCCGCCGTAGGGGGCCTCATAAAGAGCTCCACAACCCTCTCCGTATCCATAGCCCCACCCTCCGAGTGGCATATAGATATTGGGGGACACGTAGAAAATATATTCAAGCCCTGGGAGGAGCGTAGCCATGGAGATCAGGGTCGACCTATACAGGAGGGGACTAGACGCAACAGCCGAGATATCCAAGAGGTATAAACACAACATAACCAGCCTTGAGAGGAGCCTAGACAAGGCGCTAGACACGAGGATACACAGCCTAGTCCTACTCCTACTTAGGGAGGAGGATGAGGTTGCCTACTACACACTAGCCTCCGAGGCGATACCCAGGCTCGAGAAGGCCCAGCTCAGAAGGGGCGATGAGTATAGATCCCCCCGGGGCGTAGAGGTGGTCGATGACTACACGGCGGGAAGCTTCCCAGACACAATCTCCCAGGGGAGGAAGACCACCTACTCCAGGTATCCATCACCCCTAGCCACAGCCCTAGCCACGGCATCCCTACTCGAATACATACTCTTCACAGGGGGCCTCGAAGACCTCCTACCCACAGCCATAGAGGGGCTTGAATACCTAAGGAGGAGGGACATCAATAGGAACTGGCTCGTCGAGCAGGAGGCCGACGAGGACTGGCTAGGCATGGGTAGGGGTGGGAATCTCCTATCCACAAACCTCGCCTACCTAGCCGCCCTGGAGAAGGCCTACAACGCGGCGCTGGAGGGTGGGGACTCCGAGAAGTATGAGAAGATCCTTACCAACCTGATAAGCAGGATAGAGGACAGCTTCTGGGACGGGAGGAGATTCATAACCCATATACTCACAACCTCGGCCAGGAGTCTAGCCACACATATAGACGGCTGGGCGATAGTGCTTCCCCTAGCCTATAGGGGGGACGAGAGGCTCAGGAGCCACATGGGACATATGTATAGGGCTCTACATATAGAGGATAGGACACTATGCCAGAGCCCATCCGGCAGGGAGAACCACCCTATATACGACCCGCTACAGGCATCCCTACTCGCATACAGCCTAGCCAAGACAAGGATGTATAACGAGGCCCTGACCATACTCTCCAGCATAGCGGGTAGGACAGGGTATATAGAGATCTATACAGATGGGAAGACCTTGAGGAGGAGGAATCCATACCAGAGGGAGACGGAGATCGTCATACACCTAGCTATACAGAGGATAAGCAGGGCTGTCAAGGAGTAGGAATCGATAGGACTCTAGCGGGGGTGCATCGGCCAGCCCGAGGGGCCGGCCCACGACCCCCAAGCCTCTCGGGCCCGTCGGGAACCCTCCTGGTTCAGGGCTTGCCGGGGTAAGTGGTGGCCAGCCACCCCCCTGCCCATCCCCAGGGGGGTTCCCAGAGGCTTGGAGGCCTAGGAGGCACACCAAGCCTATATACGAGCCCTTGGATGAGAGGGTCCAACCACTTCGGAGGCCTCCTTAGAGGACTCCCCATAACCCTCCTTGGAGAACCCTCCAACCCGGAGTGGCCCATGACCCCGCTCCATAGGGGTCGGCCCAATGCGTGATACCCCTCAGGGGGAATCAGGGTGCTCCCCCTCCCCCTTTGGGGTCCAAATCCCCTATGGAACGGGGTGGGTCGGAGGGTTCTCCAGGGGGCTATGGGGAACCCCCTTGGAGACCTCCTTATAGGCTGGACCCCTTCATCCAGGGGCCCATCCTAGGCCTCCCGGGCCAGCCCCTCGGGCTGGCCGATGCCACTCTACTGGGAGTGTCTAAACCCTTTATAGATGCTGTGATTATCTTGGATGGGACGGTGGTCACACCTATATAGTCACAGGCGGGCCTTCCTCCGGAACTGCTCCTCATAAATCCTCCTTATATCGTCTATCGTGGCGGCCTCCTCGGGGCTCTTATCCTCCCTGATCCTCCTTATCCTGGCCAGCCTCAACGCATAGCCGCTCCTATACTTTGGGCTCTCCTGAACCTCGTTGAAGTCGACCTCGACAACTATCTCAGGCTTGACGAAGACCCTGTACCCCTCATCCCTAACCACGAGCTCCTTAAGCCTCCTAGTCATGTATTGGAACTCCTCATCGGTGAGCCCCTTGAACGTCTTACCCACTATCTCGTAGCCACCAGTCCTGGGGTTATAGGCCGCGAGGTAGTAGTCGCTGAGCCACCCCCTACGCCTACCATGCCCCCACTCTGCACCAACTATCACCAGGTCTAGGGTCTCCTTCTCCTTCACCTTGGCCCAGTACCTCCCCCTACTCCCAAGGACGTAGGGAGAGTCCATCCTCTTCAGCATGATCCCCTCATGACCAGCCTCGATAGCCTCCCTATACATCGCCTCCGCCTCGGACAACGATGCGTCCAGCACCACCCTGGCTAGATACTCCTCGGGGACGATCCTCTCCAGCCTCTCCCTCCTATATATGTATGGCCTATCGATGAGGAGCTCACCATCAAGGTAGATCACGTCGAAGAGCCGCATAGTAACGGGTATCGAGTCCATATAGTCCTCAACATCCTCCACCCTCTTGAAGCGCCTCATGAGGTACTGGAAGGGTAGGGGCCTACCATCCCTACCCAGGGCCACAGCCTCACCATCCAGTATCGCCTCCCTAGCCTCGATCCTGGAGGAGTACTCCACCAGCTCCGGGAAGCTCTGCGTCACGTCTAGGAGGTTCCTACTGAAGATCCTTACCCCTCTATCCCCGATATGGATCTGTATCCTGAAGCCGTCATACTTCTCCTCCGCAGCGGCCCTGGAGACGCCCAGTATGTTGAAGGCCTCGGTGACTGTCGTGGCTGGGGTGCCTAGCATCGGCCTAAGCGGCTTATATAGACGCGGCCCCACACTAGCTGGATCCACACCCCTTGCCAGTAGCTCCGCCACCTCATGGATACTCCCCCTCAGCATGTAGAGCCTACGCACCTTATCCTCAGAGATGTGTAGCGCATGGGCCAGGGCCCTCAGCACATGCCCAGTCATCACCCCTATCCTAGGCTCCCCCATGATTATACTGGCCAGCCACTCCCTCTCCTCCTTGCTAAGCCTACCCATCAGGCTCCTCAGGAGGCCCTCCCTCCTGGCCTGGCTATCCCTACCCCTCATACCAGCTATCTCGAGGAGCGTCCCATAGACCTCGAGGAGGCTGGGTGGCCCACCGCCTATCAGGGGCCTAACCGGGTTCTTCATAGCCTTTACAAGGGTCCTATGCCCCACCCCCAGGCCCCCCTCCAAAGTGTCGGGGACAGGGTTGCCCGTGAGGAAGAGGATGTAGGGTATCCACTCCTCCCTATCCAGCCTCTTGAGATAGCTGGCTATAAGCCCGATCTTCTCGTTTATACCCTTAGCAGCCCTAATCCTCTTACACACCTCGACAAACTCCCTGAAGAGCATCACCTAGCACCCGCCAGGTCGTCGAAGAGCCTTATAAACTCCCTAACCCTACCAGACTCTACAACCACGGAGCCTATCACGTCGTAGCCATAGCCAAGGCCGCCCAGTGGGAAGGCCGAGGCCTCCGCCAGGGCGAATACCGGCTGGGCAGAGCCAACCCTGATGCGGAAAGCCAGCTTCCTAGACGTCCTTATCGGTATGGAGGCCCAGTCACTACTCAGCATCCCATAGCCCGGGATGTAGGGGTTCCTATTCGTTATGCCTAGGATATACTTCCTAGGGTCGAAGTAGCGGGCATACATGGAGAGGGTCGACATATAGGTGTCGAAGACCCTCGGGCTATAGTTGTAGAAGAGCCCCTTATAATCCTCCACCCACTGGACACTCCTCCCGTGGAAGACCATCTCACCAGTATCCATTAGGCGGAACATCTCGTCGAAGAGCTCCTTACGCCTCTCCCTATAGCCCTCAACCCTCTCCAGCACATCCCTCATACCCCCAAACTTCATCGAGGCTATTATGTCGAGGCCAGCCTCGTCGAAGTAGCCCATAGTAGAGACCAGGGTCAGATCCTTATAGAGAGACTTATACTCCCTAGCCACGTCGTGTATCCTGAGGCGGAGGCTCTTCCCCCTCTTCTCCACCACCCCCGATGAGACTGCATGGGTCAGGACTAAGCCAAGGTAGCCAGTGGGTATAGCGCCTGACTCCCCCAGCCCGAGAAGGGCTGCCCATGCATACCTCCCGATATTCTTAACATGATCCATAGCCATGAGGTATGCCATGACGCTGCTCGGGGTGGGCTCCTCAACACCCTCCCGATGAGGATTTAGATAGGCCAGGCCCTCCGGCGGCTTTATAGCCTCCATATGGTCGTCCACCACTACATACCTACCCAGCTCCTCCTCACCCCAGTACTTGTAGAAGGGGCCACCCAGGTCTAGGAAGACGGCTGATGAGTATAGCTTCCCAATACCCCTGACCAGCTCGGGATAAGCCTTATCCACTATCACCACGCCATACTCCCTACCCCCCTCCTCAAGTAGGAGGGTCATGAGGAAGGCCGCGGATAAGCCGTCGGCATCATCGCTCGAGACTATCGCTACAGGCTCCTCAAGGCCGAGCACATGTCCACCCAGCTCCCTAGCCAGGCCGACGAACCTCCTAACCCTGTCCGACATCCCCACACCTCACATGAAGGCGTCGAGGCCACGACCAGTATGCCTAGCCGCGGCCTCAACCCTCTTCCTAGGCACGCCCAGAGGCTCCAACACCCTATGCACCACAGGTATGAGCTGATGCTCTATATAGTAGTTCACATCAACCATGCTGGGATCCGCCTCGAGGTAGTGGACAGCCCTCTTATAGATAGGCCCCTCCCCCCTAGTGACTACATAGCCTATGAAGACCCCCCTACCTATCCTCCAGCCCCTCCTAGCCAGCTCCCTAGCCACCTCCACATGGGGAGCGTTTACACGATACTCGTCGAGGGGCCTCGTGATCTGCTCCCATATAACAAGCTTCTCAAGGGGAACCTCACCCCTCCTAAGCCTAGAGACATACTCCCTAAGTATCTCGAGACTCCTACCTACACCACCAACCCTAAGGACCTCTGCAACGACCTCTCCCTGGAGCTCCCTGGCATAGCCACACCAGTCCCTGCGGTTATACTCGAGGCCGACAATATCTATAACCCCGTCATAGATACCGGCATACCTCTTCTTAGCCGAGGTGAATAGGAGGCGTCTATAAACCTTCTCCACCTTCGCCTCCATACCCAGATACTCAGAGATCCATCCCAGGAGCTCGTCAACCTTGGCGGGGTCATGCCGGATGAAGAGGCTATCCGTATCCCCATATATAACCTCGAGACCCATCTCCCTGGCCTTATCCATACTCCTACTAATCATCCTCCTACCTATGAAGGTCACTAGGGAGGCAGCCTCGGCGCTATACCACCTAGCGGCTCCCCACCCCATATATCCATAGACCGTGTTGGCCAGTATCTTCAGGGTCTTCTGCCTAGCGTCGAGGACACGGTACATAGGGTCATCCCTACTGAGGCCCTCCATCAATCTCCTCGTCTCATCCCTCATACTGAGTAGGAGGCCGAGGACGCTTGGGAAGAGTCCCTCAATATCCCTACGTACGCTGAGGCCGAGCTCCTCGAAATACTCCCCATTCTCAACCCTCCCCTCCACCACCGTCTCAGGGCTTATGTTGAACCTCATCATTATGCTTGGATACATGGACTTGAAGTCTATAACCGCTATATCCCTGTGGAGCCCAGGCCTAGGCTGTAGAACGAGGCCGCCCTGATAGCTCCTAACCCTCCTCTCCACCTGTGGGGGGATGAGCTCACCCCTCCTAACCGCCTCACCCATCACGTAGAACTCTATCCTCCTCCCAGAGCTGCTAGTCAGGACATAGTCCATAGGGATACCCGTGATGGCGGATAGTGAGACCACCTCCTCCCTAACCACCTCGAAGGAGTTGTATATAGATACTACCCTCCACCCCACATACTCCCTCAACGCCTCACGGTCGGACTCCCAGTAATGGGCATATAGGTTAGGGTCTAGCCTCACACGGGGCTGGGAGAGGCCGAGATAGGCAGTAAGCTCCTCAAGAGTCTTCATCTGGAATATGGGCGAGTCATCCACATATTCATAGAGATCGATGTTTATCCTACCCCCAATGCTGAAGTGTCCGAGGACGCTCTGGTATATCTCCCCTGGATACCTACCCAGCCTGAGGGAGACCCCTAGATTACCAGCCCTCTCAACCAGGTATGGATAGAAGACCCTATTACCACCGAAGCTTAGTATCACGTCGGGATCAAGCCTCGAGACTGTCTCCGAGAGCCTCTTAAAAAGGCTCCTCTCATCGCCGCCAGATATCCACTCAACCTCCCCGCCCCAGTAGAGTGCGATAGCCACTAGGGGATCCCTATCCGGGTCGGGAGAGCCTAGGCGTGAGAGCGTTATGAACTCAAGCGCCAACGTTTTTAGGCTGGGTGGAGGGGCGTCCTCACCCTCCCCCAGCTCGACCAGCCTAGCAGCCCCGGGGTAGAAGGGCCTATCCAACTCCTCATATACCGCCTCGTACCACCTGGAGGGCTTCACCCCCCTGTAGAGGATATACTTCTGGGAGAGCCTGACATCCGCCTCGAACACGTCAGCCACGTTATCCAGGGCCTTGGCAACAGCCTTGACAGCCTCCTGCTCACCGGAGACCCTGGCTACCTCGAGCTCGACACCCCTATACCTACGCCTCACAGGCTCAACCCTTATCCTACCCCTCCCCGCAGCCGCCACCGAGACCCTCTCCCTAACCTCCCCAACATCAAGCCCAGCCACGTAGATATGGTCCTCGAAGGAGGTGTCGACCAGGGGGGTCACAGCACCGTCGCTCCTCAAGCCCCATAGGACTATTGCGTCATGCCCGCCTAGACGCTCCGTCGTAACGTCGAATATCCATATAGAGGCCCTGCTCATCCCCCCACAACAATATTATTACGACCCGGCTGGATAAACATCCCTATATAAGGGGGCCGACCCCCTTATTTTATGGCTCAAACAGGTTTGGACCGAGGGTGTATATAGATGTCGCACCAGCATAGGCTACTAGACGACGAGAATAGGAGGATACTCAAGGAGGAGTATTGGAGTAAGTTGGAGAACCCTGTTAAGCTGGTATTCTTCAACAGTAAGGACCCCTCGTGCCAGTACTGCGACCTCGTCAAGCAGATACTGATGGAGATAAGCGACCCAGAGCTCACCGACAAGATCGAGGTGGTGGAGTACGACTTCGACAACGACCTAGAGCTCAGGAAGAGGCTTGGTGTGATAAAGGCCCCGGCAGTGATTATACAGGGGGTGAACAAGGGCCTGATAAAGTACTATGGTGTACCAGCGGGGACAGAGTTCCCTACCTTCCTAGAGACGATCCTACACGTCTCCACAGGGGACGTACACCTACCGAGCAACGTGGCTGAGGAGGTGGAGGCGATAGAGGACAAGGTCAATATAAAGGTCTTCGTAACAACCTCCTGCCCATACTGCCCCAAGATGCTACACACCTCATACATGTTCGCAATGATAAACAGGAATATCGAGGCGGAGGGCTGGGAGGTATCCGGCTTCCCAGACATAGCCTCCGAGTACGGCGTATACGCCGTGCCAAAGGTGGTGGTCAACGAGAAGGTCGAGTGGGAGGGGGCGGTACCCCCAGACTATCTCCTCAGGAGGATAAAGGAGGCCCTTGGATAGGTGCCCGGCCTAGAGGAGATAGCCCGGGAGATCTACGGGGAGGACTACCAGAGGATAGTCAGGAGCTACGACCTGATAGGGGATATAGCCATCATAAAGATCCCCGAGGACCTCCTCGACGATAGGAGGTATATCCTCGGGGAGGAGATGATTAGGAGGCATAGCTACATCAAGGCCGTGTATAGGCAGGCCAGCCCGGTGGGGGGACTCTTCCGCGTCCGGAGGCTGGAACACCTAGCCGGGGAGGAGAGGACACTAACCCTCTACAAGGAGTATGGATACAGATTCCTCGTAGATGTTGCGAGGGTATACTTCAGCCCCCGCCTCTCCTATGAGAGGAGGAGGATAGCCGGGCTTGTCAGGCCCGGGGAGACCGCTGTAAACATGTTCGCAGGGGTCGGGACATTCACTATACAGATGGCTAGGGCTGGTGCCAAGGTACACAGTATAGATATCAACCCCTATGCCGTGGACCTCCACGTAATAAACAATCTGCTCAACAAGGTGGGTGATAGGGTCTACACCTATCTAGGCGACGCTGGAGAGATATGTCGGGAGCATGGCTTCAGGGATATCGACAGGGTGGTCATGCCACTTCCAGAGCTCGCCCTCGACTACCTACCCACAGCCCTCGAGATGACTAGGGAGGGCGGGTGGATACATGTATACCTCCACATAGCCTATACCAGCGATGAGGAGGAGGCCCTAGACAAGGCTGTTGAGAAGGTGAGGACTAGGGCCGAGGAGAATGGCTACAGGATCCTAGAGGCGAGTGCAAGGGAGGTGAGGGAGGTAGCCCCCAGGACGGCCCAGGTAGTGGTGGATATACGTGTATCTAGGCCGGGCTAAGTATTTATATCATCTGTATCCCGAATTTATAATTGACAAAAGGTGATAAGGGGGACTATGGAGAACTGCCCGGTATGCGGACTCCCCAAGGATCTCTGCGTATGTACCACGCTAGACACCGAGCTAGAGAAGATCAAGATCAGGGTGGAGAGGAGGCGCTACAACAAGCCAGCCACGATAATCGAGGGTATAGATGGGAAGCACCACAACCTCAACGAGATAGCTAAGAAGCTGAAGAAGACCCTGGCCTGTGGAGGCTCGGTAAAGGATGGCAAGATAATCCTCCTTGGGGATCATAGGGACACCGTCCCAGACATACTCGTCAAGCTAGGATTCTCAAAGGATCAGATCGAGGTGCTCTAATGGTCATCAGGGTCAAGGCCTGCCCAATATGTGGATCCACAAACATCAGGAGATCCTCCAGCTTCGATGGATGGCTACTCCCAGAGAACTATTTCTGCGAGGACTGTGGATACCAGGGCCCAGTCTATATGGAGCTACAGATAGATGAGGAGGAGCTGAGGGATGAGGGATAGGGATATACTCGCCTACGTATTCGGGGCTATATACTTTTTAGGCGTGGCTATACTCCCACCCTACATACTAAGCCTCCTCAGGATAAGCGAGGGGATGACCGACATCTTCATAAGGGGCTTCCCAGTCTACATAGGCATCCTACCAATAGTCATACCCATACCGATGAGCGGGACGAGCCTAGCATTAATACTCATAGGCATATTCGCCGCTATGACGATATACGACACGGTAAGGGAGGTGGACGGGGACAGGCCCATAACAAAGGTCTTTCTACTAGGCTCAGCCACCTTGGTAGCGGTGCTCCTCATAGAGTGGCTCCAGTCAAGCGTAGGGATAGAGACGGGGATGCTCGAGATAGAGAGCAACTATACATTCATGCTCTCAGCCATGCAGGCCACGATAGCCGAGGAGATAGGCTTCAGGGTGATGGTGATAGGTGTCATATCAGCCCTACTCCTCGAGCAGGGAGGCGGGCAGAACCTCGTGAGGGCCCTCCTACACCCATACACCGCCCATGGAGACCCCAGCAAGATAAGGATCCTCTACATGGTTGTGGCTATCCAGGCATTCCTATTCGGCCTAGCCCACCCACTAGCCGGGAGCGGATGGGACGTGGGGAAGATATCCACAGCCACACTCGCAGGCATCTACCTCGGCCACCTATACATCAGGTATGGATTCTCCAGCGCCGTGCTTGGACACGCCTTCTTCAACGTCTACCTCCTATCGATAGGATTCGCCACAGAGCCGGGGATAAACGTAAACCCGGTCGTCACGCTCTATACACTCCTAATCTTCATAGCCACCCTCGCGATAGGCGGGATATACCTCATCTACCTAGCATATAAGACGGTGGTGAATAGGATTGGTGAAGCACAGGCTGAGCAACTACCTGATATGCCCCGCCTGTAAGGCACACCCACTAAGACTAACCATCCTCGAGAAGAGGGTATACCCAGACAGGGATATCAAGGTAGAGCCATGCGACTCATACTGCGCCTACCTAGACAAGAGGAATGGCGAGATAGTAGACCCGCCATGCGACGAGTGTATGAAGATAGAGATCATCGACGGGTACTACACATGCCCAGAGTGTGGAGAGTGGTACCCAATAATAGACATGATAGCCATCATGCACCGGGGGAGATACAGGCCTAAGAAGGTTATCAAGAGGTTCATCGAGAAGTATAGGGATAGGCTCCCAGAGGAGATAGTGGCTAGGGAGCTATCTAGAGAGTAGCTTGAGGGCGAGGGGCTCCTCACCAGACAATAGGGTCAGGAGGCTACCCCCACCGGTACTGACATAGTTGAAGCTATCAATCACCCCAAGCCTCTCAAGGGCGAGGACTATATGCCCCCCTCCAGCCACCCTATACATGCCAGACTCCCCGGCGAGGAATAGGAGTATCTGCTCAGTCCCCCACCTCGTGAGAGGATTCTCAATAATGCCTAGCGGCCCATTAACCATGACCTTGTCAAACCCCCTCAACACCTCTATATACCTCTCAACAGTCTCCGAACCAATATCCTCGGGCCTATCACCAGGCCTCATCCTAGAGACAGGCTTCTCAACAACCTCCCCATCGACAACCATCCTGAAGTCCCTCGGGAGGTAGATCCTATCGCCATAGGCCTCCACAATCTCCATACACTCCCTAATGATCCCCCTATTAACACCCCTCATCATCTCGTTAGCCACACTCTTGGGTATACTCCCATACACCGTGAGGAAAAGGTTCGCGATGGCACCGCCGAGAAGGAAGACGGAGTTGGGGTTGGAGGCTAGGATATTCCTCATAACCCTGATCTTAGTCTCCGGCTTAGCCCCGCCAAGGATGAAGGCGCAGCTCTCCTCCCCAGAGAGTACGGTCTCCAGGACCCCAAGCTCCTCCTCCACTAATGGGCCCATATAGGAGGGGAGCCTAGGCACGAAGCCCACCAGTGATGTATGCGCCCTATGCAGAGCACCAAAAGCATCGTTGATGAAGTAGTCGAAGAGCGGTGCGAGGCGGGATACGAAGATCGTCTCCCCAAGCTTATCCACATCAGCCTTCAAAGTCTCCTCGGCCAACAGCCTCACATTATCGAGGAGGAGGACCTCGCCAGGCCTCAGCCCCCTTATCATCTCCAAAGCCTTCTCCCCGATAACATCGGCCACATATTTAAACCTATCCCCAAGCCTCTCCGAGAACCACTCCGCATGCTGCTCCATAGATATGAAGTTGTCGTCACCCACCCTCCCCTGGTGGGACATGAGGACGAGGGCCGAGTCACCCAAGACCTCGATAGTCGTCTCTAGATGCCTTCTAGCCTTATAGAAACTCTCTACCCTCCCATCCCTACCGACGGGCAGGTTGATATCAATCCTACATAGAACCTTCCTGCCCGGGAGGTCATCCAGCACATCCCTATAAGACCTATATCTAGAGGAGGGTGGGATGACCATCTACTACACCCTTCACGGCGGGGAGTGGGGAAAACACTATGGATATACCAATATGTACCTATATAAGCCGCCTACCTAACCAGCGGGATTACATGGTCAACTATAAAGTCTATAAACTCGTCCGACGTCGCCTTAGTAAACATAACCACGATCATGTTCCTAGTTATACCCACTATATAGCCAGTCTCCCTATGCTGGAAGACCACATACCATATCAGGCCATGCCTAAGATACTGGCTATAGAGATCAGTATCCGCCAAGGCCTCGCCATACAGGGCAAGCTTCTTAACATTGGGGATATCCACGTTGTCAAAGTAAATTACACGGGTACTCTCAGGGCTCGACTCATGGAGGCTCTTAAGGATCTCATGGGTGGTATAGGCCTCCAAGACCCTATCCCGGGATATGAAGAGTATCTCACTAATCTCGAGGGCGATCCTATTGGCACGGAACCTCTTCTCCAGGACTATGAGGTACATAACACCCTGATACTCGACGAAGGCTATGGGGGCATACCTCCTACGTGGGAGGAGCCTAGCCTCCCCAGCCACATCCATCTCCACAGGCTCGTCAAAGACATACTCAGCCCTCAGGCTATCCCCAACCCTAGCCACGTTCCTGAAGAACCTCTCCAGCCTAACCCCCTCAACCTCCTCAACAACCCTGTGGTGGACAAGCTTATCATATATAACATCCTGGGGGAGGGGCTCCGCCAGTCTAAAAACCTTGGCCGATAACGCCATAAGGATCACGAGACGACCTTAGACTTCTCCCAGAGCTTATCGAAATACGCCTTAGCCAGCTCTATCAGGCTGTGGTGGGTCGACCATATAGCCGTGGAGTATACATCACCCTTGTCCAGGATGATGATCGCCTCCCTATCATCAGCGATCGCACCGCCTCCATACATCTCCTCCCTATACCTCACCTCGGCCCCAATAGTAATGAGGGGCATAACCTCATCGACGAGGTTCTTCGAGACTAGGACCCTGATCCTAGGCCTATTCTTAAGGACATTCGCCATGCTCGATAGGCGTGAAGAGTATTCGAACAATGTATCCAGCCTATGATGGATAGCCAGCATCAACTCCTTCCTACTATTGAGTATCACATCCACCATCTTCATCGAGATGTTCGGCTCGCCGTAGAAGAGTAGGATGTTGGGCTGGACAGAGACGCTCATCCTCTCATATATCGGCTGGAGCTCCTTAGCTATGTACTCAGCAGCCTCATTCATACTCCTCTCAAGATTCTTCCTGACAATCTCCACAGCCTCCTGCGGCGCACGGGCACTATACTTTATCGGCCTCCCCACCGAGGAGGTTATCCACCCCTTCTTCTCCAGGCTATTAAGGATCATATAGATCTTGCTGAAGGGGACCATCGCATAGTCCGAGATCTCCTTAGCAGTGAGGGGGCCCTGGCTAATCAGGAGTAGATACACCTTTATCTCGTTGGGGCTTAGCCCAAGGCTCCTAAACTTCTCCACCAGCTCCTTAGGTAGCTTGACATTCATACCATTAATAGTATTAAAAAGGTGAATAATTTAAAGATTATGGGGCTGAGACACTACTTACTTACCCAGCCCCTATCCAGCATAGCCCTGTAGACCCGCTCCACAGCAACCACGTATGCAGCGTCCCTCATATGGATCTTCTTCTCCTGGTGCTTCTCATATACCTTGTTGAAGGCCCTCGTCATCATCATGTCCAGCCTGCTATACACCATCTCCTCATCCCAGTAGAACCCATTGATGTTCTGGACCCATTCGAAGTAGGAGACCGTCACGCCACCAGCGTTGCAGAGGAAGTCCGGTATCTGGAACACACCCTTCTCGAAGAGGATCTTATCCGCCTCCGGGGTGACTGGGCCATTCGCAACCTCTGCAACCAGCTTCGCCTTCACCTTGTCAGCGTTCTCACCTGTTATCACGTTCTCAATCGCTGCAGGGGCTAGTACATCGACCTCCAGCTCCAGGAGCTCCTCATTCGTTATGTTGGTGGCCCCTGGGAAGTCCTTGACACTACCCGTCTCCCGCTTCCACTCCAATACCTTATCAGCATCGATCCCATCGGGCATGTATATCCCACCCTTAGAGTCGCTCACCGCCACGACCTTCATACCCAGTATCTCCGGAGCAAGCTTAGCCAGGTAGTAGCCAGCGTTTCCATAGCCCTGTATAGCTATCGAGGCGCCCCTTAGCTCCATCCCAAGCCTCTTGGCAGCCTCCCTAATCGTGTATACAGCACCCCTACTCGTAGCGTCGATCCTACCCACACTACCCCCTATGGAGAGCGGCTTACCAGTGATCACGCCGAAGCTGGGATCCCTCCGGCGCGAGATCCATTCATACTCATCCAGCATCCACGCCATTATCTGTGGATTGGTATAGACGTCCGGAGCAGGTATATCGGTGTAGGGGCTGATAACCTCGTAGATAGCCCTTATATAGCTCCTACTCAGGCTCTCAAGCTCCCTCCTACTAAGCTCCTTAGGATTGACCACTACCCCTCCCTTACCACCGCCGTATGGGAGGCCCATCACAGAGGTCTTCCACGTCATCCAGGCAGCCAGGGCCTTAACCGTGCTGAGGGTCTCCTCCGGGTGGAACCTGATACCACCCTTGGTGGGGCCGAGGGCCCAGTTATACTGTACCCTGAAGCCTGGGAAGACCTTGACACTCCCGTCATCCATCTTGACCGGCACGGAGACCTCTAGGATCCTCATCGGCCTCTTGAGGAACTCCAGCGCCTCATCCGATATCTCCATATACTCCGCGGCCCTCTCAAGCTGGGCCACAGCCACCTCAAATGGGTCTATACCCGCCAAGCAGTGACCACCTCGCAATCCAACTGTATATGCTTGATTAGTTAATGATGAATTATAGGGAACAACATATATTATTCACCCCGAGGGCCGAGGGGGTTTATCAAAGGAGGCCCAGCCATTATTATGGAGTCGTAGGAGGTGTGGATGGGGGTTTGCCCCTCGTCAAACTGATCAGGAGATACCTGGAGTACATAAGGATATCAAACGCCAACGAGGTGGCTAGACGCTACTTCGTTATAAACAGCTTCGACGGCACGGTGACCGCCCTAGGCATAGTCATGGGCGCCCTACTAGCCGATATCAAACTGGCGTCCCAGGTGATCGACGTAGGGATAGCCACCGGCCTAGCCCTATTGATATCGGGGATAACAGGTACGAGCATAGCGGAGGAGGCGGAGAGGGAGAGGATTATACAGGAACTGGAGGCCTCTATGCTGACCGATATGAAGAACACGATCTATGAGAAGGCCCAGAGATTCGCAATCTTCTACGTAGGCCTTGTGGACGGGCTATCCAGCTTCCTCTCAGTATTGATAGCCCTCATACCCGTCTTCCTATCCACGATGGGCCTCCTAGAACTTACAACCGCGCTCTTCACATCCATAGCTGTCTGCCTAGCCTACCTCGGGATACTAGGGCTATTCTTAGGGAGCTATGCCAAGAAGAACATCTTCATAGAATCCCTCAAACTAGTGGGTATAGGCATACTGACCACCCTAGTAGTCTCAGTCTTCCTAGTCCCCACGTAGCAAGCCTTTTAACCTATGCCGACAACTATTGAGATATTAGGTGAGACTACAGGGTGGCGGAATCACCCGACCAACGCGTAAAGATAAGATACCTCGTCCTAGACGTCCTGAAGCCCCACACACCCAGCATAGTGGAGCTGAGTAGATACCTGGCCGAGAATGTAGATGGTATAGAGGCTGTACAGACCGAGATCGTCGAGATAGACCAGGACACAGAGAGCGTCAAGGTAGAGGTGTATGGAAACGACCTCGACCTAGCAGTTATAAAGAAGGTCCTCAGGGAGTATGGAGCGACGATACACAGCGTCGACGTCGTCAAGGTAGAGAGGGGGAATGCTAGACCCTAGGATAGAGAGGCTGATAAGGGAGAGGGGTTTCGAGAGGCTTACCGAGCCCCAGAGACTGGCGCTCCCACATATCCTAGGCGGTAGGGACACGTTAATACTAGCCCCAACCGGGAGTGGGAAGACCGAGGCCGCATTCATACCGATACTCGACAGGCTGGTTAGGGAGCCTGGAGAGCCTATACAGGTAGTCTACATAACCCCGCTGAAGAGCCTCAACAGAGACATAATTGATAGGCTTATATGGTGGGCCTCACGCCTAGACCTCTCAATATCCGTCAGGCATAGCGACACCCCCCAGAGGGAGAGGAGGAGGCAGGGCCTAAACCCGCCCGACATACTCGTCACCACGCCCGAGACCTTCACATACCTCCTAAACACGAAGACCTTCTCCCAATACCTAGCCAGGGCGAGATGGGTAGTCGTCGACGAGCTACACGAGCTCATACCCAGCAAGCGTGGGGTACAGCTCTCCATAGCCCTCGAGAGGCTTAGGAGGCTCAGGAAGGGGGATCTACAGGTAATAGGCCTATCAGCAACCATAGGTAATCCCGAGGAGGCCCTGAAGTACATAACAGGCCTGGACGGCGAGGGTATCTATGTCAGGGCCGACCTGGAGAAGAGGATCGAGGTCGGGATATCATATCCACAGCCCACCAGGAGGGATGTAGAGCTGGCCGAGAAGCTCTATACATACCCAGCAGTGGCGGCAAGGGTTAGACACATAGTCGGGAGGATCAGGGAGGTGGGTAAGACCCTCATATTCACCAACACCAGGCCCATGGCCGAGATACTGGGGAACAGGCTACTCCTATACTCCCAAGAGATGAAGACAGCTGTGCACCACAGCTCCATAGGTACGGAGTATAGGATAAGGGTGGAGGAGCTCTACAAGAAAGGGGTGCTAGAGGCGATAGTAGCGACATCCTCCCTGGAGCTGGGGATAGACATAGGCGACATAAAATACGTGATCCAGTACGGCTCACCCCGACAGGTATCGAAGCTCATACAGAGGATAGGCAGGGCTGGACACTGGATAGAGGAGGTGAGTAGAGGCGAGATAGTGGCTATAGACCCCTACGACGCCCTAGAATCATTCTCCATCAGGAGCCACGCCTACGCCAGGAGGGTGGAGGACATATACTTCCTAGACAAGCCCCTAGACGTCCTAGTCCACGAGGTGGCGGGGATCCTCATAAGTGAGAAGAGGCTGAGCATAGCCATGCTACACCAGCTCCTGAGAAACATAGTCTACTATAGAGACCTATCAATAGAGGAGCTGGTGGAGACCCTGGAGTATATAGCCGAGGCGACGAGGATATGGAGGGTCGATGGAGACGCCCTGAAGATAGGGGATCATAAGAGGCTCTACCGATACTACTTCGAGAACCTATCCATGATACCCGATATCAAGCAGTACCCCGTCGTCGACGACACATCGGGAAAGATAGTAGGCGTCCTAGACGACGAGTTCCTAGCCGTGGCTGGGGAGGAGGGTACAAAGATAATCCTGGCTGGGAGGCCGTGGCGGATCCTACAGATATATGGGGAGAAGGTCTTCGTCAAGCCCGAGGACGACCCTATAGGGGCAGTGCCAGACTGGATAGGGGAGGAGATACCAGTACCCTACGAGATAGCCCAGGAGGTGGGGAGGCTACTAAGGCTCTTCAGAGAAGTGTATAGAGAGGCTGGCTATAGGGAGGCTGTTGATACGATATCCAGGGAATACTCAATAGACCCTGAGACGGTGAGCCATGCACTGGAGATATTCGCCGAGGAGCTGGGCAGCGGCTACGAGATACCCAGCGACGACGTTATAACCATCGAGTCCGACGGGCCGAGGCTGGTCGTCAACATACTGGGAGGGACAAACACTAACAGGACGCTGGAGACCTACATGGTACACGAGCTTGAGGAGAGATACTCTATACAGGCTAGACACTCATCAGACCAGTATAGGATAATACTTGAGAGCCCCTTCATAGAGCCGGAGCACGTGATAGACATACTCAGGAACCCGGGGGACATAGAGAGGGCTCTGAGGGAGGCCGCCCCCAGAACCAGTATATTCAGGTGGAGATTCCTAAACGTCGCGAAGAGGATGGGCCTCATAACACGTGAGGCCGAGATAACCCAGAAACTCATCGACACCATGATCGAGCACAACAGGGGTAGGCCACCATACCTAGAGGCCCTGAGGGAGAGCCTGAAGAGGGACCACGACCTGGGAGGGGCTGGGAAGATACTCCGCGGTATAGCCAGTGGAGGGATTAGGCTAGTAGCCTACCCCGGACACCTCTCCAGGATGACGACGGAGTATGTCAGGTATAGCGACATCCCCATGGAGGGGCCTAGAAAGCCGAGGTACCAGCTACTAGAGGTGATAGCCACCAGGGCCAGGGCCCTAGCGACATATGTAACGATTGCATGCCTCACCTGCGGCGAATACATAGTTGAGACCAGGGTGTTGGAGCTCCCCGAGCAGCCCCACTGCCCAGTCTGCGGCTCAGACGAGGTAGGCATAACCAGGGAGAGACCCTCCGAGACGATGAGGGAGCTCGAGATGGCTAGGATGGGGAGGACGGGTGGGAGGATACTTAGGGAGCTCAGGAGGACCTCCAGGCTATACAGGAGGTATGGCAAGCCAGGCATATACGCCTATGTAGTGGGGGGACTAACACTGAGCGACATCGAGGAGGCCCTGAGGAAGGAGCCTAGGATAGGGGATAGGCTCACCCAGATCCTTCTCGAGCTGAAGCGTCGCCGCCTAGCCGAGAGGCTTCGGCCCTCCCGGCGAGGATAGCCGCCAACCTATCGAGATCCATCTCGAGATACGTCCTCAGGCCTAGCAGCAGGTCGTCATCCTCCTCCTTCAGATACCCAAGCCTGACAAACTTGTTCAGGGCACGCTCAACCCTATACTCGGGGAGCTTCGTCTTAGCCAGCTCCACGACCTCGGACCTCTTGACCCGGCCACCACTACTCGCAAGTATCATGGATATAGCCAGTGCAAGTACAGCCGCCTCGTCAACCCTGAAGGGTGGTACACCAAGCTCCATATGGACAGCCGTCCTAGCGGGTACTACGACGAAGTGTCTAACCTCCCTACCACCCTCCTTCAGGACGACCTCCCTAACCTCGAGGCCAAACCTAGACAGCTCCTCCCCAAGCCTATCCAGGACCTCCCTATAATTCCTACCCAGATACTTCTCAAGCTCCCACTCCCTAACCCCCGGATACCTCCTACGCCTCACGAGGAGTAGATATGCAGCCCTAAGAAGCTTCCTATCACCCTCCACGCCTAACCACCACCGGTAGAGAGGCCGGGTTACGGAGCTCCCGACGCCTCCTAAGGGGACGTAAATATGCCTCTCCAGCCACACGGTCCATCCTCATATCCATATAACCCTCGGTAACCAGGTGGCTCACCAGGTAGGCCCTATAGACATCGCCCCCAACCACCTCGTCATAGGATATCCACTCCTCACCATACTCCTCCAGGAGGCGCCTCCACATCTCCTCCATGTCACGCCTAATATCCTCCTCGGGGAAGACCTCCGGCTCAACCTCCACAGGCTCCCCACCAACCAGACCGCCAGGCCTCACCACGGATCTGAAGTAGGCCAGGGCCTCCGCAAGATACTCCTCAGTCATCACCGAGACCTCGGCGACAGGCCTATGTATAGCCCTCAACAGGTCCGCCAGCTCCTCCACCCCCAGGGAGAGGATGATAGTCTTAACCAGCAGAGCGTCGAGGCTCAGACCCTCCAGCGACGCCTTTATCCTATCCTTCTGCATAGCTAGGATAAGGGCGAGGCCATGTATAGCCTCCACATCCTGCCTAAAAACCTCTACTGGGAGCCTCTCAATATCCACCTCCTCAATCCTCGCCAGGAGGGTGGATATCTCAACCTCCAGCGGGTCGAGCTCCCCACGCGCCACCCTAGCCGCTAGATCCACTATCCTGCCATATATCTCCTCCCTACTCACTGTAGAGCGCCACCCCAGACCTACCCTCAACCTTCTGGACAACTATGACGTGGGCGTCACGGACATAGTCCCCTATATAGCCGGGGGTGATGACTAGGTACTGCCCACCCACACTCGACATATACTCCATGAGGAGCTCCATCACCCTAGCCCTATTCCTAGGATCCATATGGACATCGAACTCGTCGACAGCCCTGAAGGGAGACTTGACGAGCCTCTGCATAGCTAGGAGGAAGGCCATCGCAGCAACTGTACGCTCACCACCACTCTGCCTATAGGCGTCGAGTAGCGTAGGCGTGGCCCCTCCATAGCCTACATATATCTCTAGACGGGCCGTCTCAATATCCTCCGGATCCTCCAGCCTGGCATAGCCGGTTGCCCCGAACCTGGCTAGGATCCTGTTAAACTCGTCGGAGACCCGTGAGACGTACTTCTCAAGCTCCTCCCTCCACCTCTTGACACGCCTCTCCAGCTCCTTATACAGCCGATCCCTATTCTCAACAATCTCCTCAAGCCTCTCCCTATACTCCTCATAGAGCCTCCTGTAATACTCGTAGGAGGCAGCGGCAGTCTCATCTACATCGCCGTACTTCTCCAACATCTTCTTCACCGCCCTTATCTCCCCGAGGATCTCTGAGAGGGGCTTCTCAGGATATATCTCCGGGTATCGTGAGGCCTCCATCCTCAGTAGCCTCGCCTCCCCCTCAGCCCTCCTAATCCTCTCCCCAAGCTCATGGAGCTCCCTCTCCAACACCTCGATCCTATAGGTCTTCACCGCCTCAGAAGCCCTGAGATCGCCATACCTAAGCCTCAGCCCATCAATCCTACCTATCAACTCGTCTATAAGGCCTGGATTCCCACCGGGCTCCCTGAAGGAGTCCCTAACCACGGCGTAGAGATGCTTAAGATCCTCCTCCAGCTCCCTGAGGCTGAGCCTAAGCCTCGAGACCTCCTCCTCGAGACCTGCCTTCTCGTCCCTCAGCCTACTCTCGAGATCCCTCAGGCTGTTCAGCTCGGCCTCCATATTCCTGACCCTGCCCCATGCATACATAGCCTCTAGACGGCTCAGCTCATTGATCAGGCCCCTCTTCTCCTCCCACCTCCTATACATCTCCCTCCACTTCTCCATAAGGCTCTCCACGTCCCGGAAACGCCTCCTAACAGCCTCCTCCTCACTAGCTATCCTGGCCAGCCGTTCCCTAGCCTCCACAATCCTACTCCTCAGGCCCGAGATCCCCAGGGCCTCCTCAAACAGCTTAACCTTCTCCCTACTATCGATGAAGTTGAAGCTCTCGATCATGTTCTGATGCATTATGATGAGTATATTGTCAGGATTGATGCCCACCGAGCCGAGGAGATACCTAACCTCGGCCTTGGAGGAGGCCCTATAGTTAACCTCATAAAGATAGTTCCCATCACTCCTGATAATCCTGGTGAAGACAACCTCGTCAGACCTGATCCCCGGGAATGGTCGGCGCCCATCCACCTCCCTATTGTCGAGAACTATCGAGACCCTGGCCACATCCCTACCTATCCTTATAAGGTCTGAGAGCCTCCTACCCCTCTCCGTATGGCTCTGACCCATGGCTATAGATATGCCTAGGAGTATGGTAGACTTACCCGCCCCGTTGGGCCCAGTTATTATGTTTAGGCCCCTGGAGAGGGGTATACGGGCATATTCATAGGACATGAAGTTCTCTAGGATGACCTCCTTGACATAGGTCACAGTTACTCTCCACCCTCCCCACTATATAACTCGTCACGATACATCTCTAAAAACCTGGGCTCCCACCCCATATACTCGGCGAAGCACATAACCTTGTATCCATACTCTCCATACCCCTCGATCATCGATAGATACTCCCCATACCTCTTATCCCTCAGGAAGTGGTGCTCAAGGATAAGCGTCTCTAGCCACTCCTGCCTAAGGATGAGCGAGACATTCCGTAGGGCCTCCCCAATCACCGACTCGTCATAGCTCGCCAGATATGTAGGGGGCCCGTCAAGCACCACTATATCCGCCTCGGTGGAGAGGATGTATCTCAGGGGCTCACTATACATGGGGCCCTCCACATCACTGGTGTAGAGGAGCCTCCTATCACCATCATCCACCAGGACCATCACCACATAGCCTAGCTTGGGTGAGTCGCCGTGGTAGAAGGGTGGGCTGAAGACTATCCTAACCCCTCCATACTCCACACTACTATTGTCCGCCACCCTTACACGGGAGATATCCACACCCTCCTCCTCAAGCCTATGGAGGAAGAACCTACTCCTCCTGATCTGGCTGGGATTAATATTGTTCTGATAATCCTTGATATAGACATCCTTATCCCCATATACCTCCGCCACAGAGCTCCACGGGTTGTGATGGTCGTAATGATAATGTGTAACCACAACCACATCGGCCCTCGAGGCGGCCTCCACTATCCGTCTCCACTGCTCCTCCTTAGCCTCAAGCTCCAGCCTATGGGGTGGGAGGCCATACCTCCTAGGCCCCAGGGCCACACCTGGATCGATGAATATCCTCAGTCCACGGGTCTCCACGAGGGTGGCCATTCCACGGGTGCCTAGGCTCTCACCCGAGTAGAAACTTATCCTCATCATAGGAGGAATACCCCGGGACAGGGGATAAAGCCTACATGATATATCTCCCCAGGGGAATCAGGAATATGTGGCGAGATGCCCAGGGTACTGATACTCGTTAGGAGACTCGGCCAGGATGAGAGGAGGCTGGTCGAGGAGTATATAGGAGGCCTGGCGGAGCCACTCTACATAGACGACGGTATAGGCGATGAGGCCGAGGAGGCAGTGGCAGCCCTCGTAGCAACGGCCCGGAACCCACTGGTAAGGGAGATTTTGAGGCGGGCCAGAAACCTAAGATTCATACAGACACTTGCCGCTGGCGTAGACAACATACCCTTCCAAGACCTCCCGGAGAAGGCCGTGGTAGCCTCAAACTCGGGAGCCAACGCCGAGGAGGTGGCCGAGTACGCAGTAGCCCTCCTACTAGCAGCCGCGAAAAGGATAGTCCTCCTAGACAGGGAGATGAGGCAGGGCATCTGGAGGGTGGAGTACCCCCGGCTAATCAGAGACTCCACAGTAGTGATATGGGGCTACGGCTCCATAGGGAGGGAGATAGCCAGGCGTCTAAAGCCCTTCAAGCCGAGGATATACGGGGTCAGGAGGAGCGGTGGGAGCGACGAATATGTAGACGCTATACTTAAGCCTGATGAGGCCCTCGAGATACTCCACGAGACAGACTTCCTCGTAATAGCACTACCCCTGACCAGGGAGACGAGGGGAGCCATAGACAGGGAGGTCCTCAGGAGGCTTAGGCATGGAGCCGTGGTGGTGAATGTTGGGCGTGGACCGGTGATTGAGGAGGAGGCCCTCTTCGACGAGCTGAGTAGGGGTAGGCTATGGGCAGCCCTAGACGTCTGGTGGGTATACCCCCAGAGGAGGGGGGAGGAGACCTTCCAGGACCTCCCCTTCCACCTACTCGAGAACATGGTTATGACCCCCCACGTAGCGGGTACATGGCCCGGCTACAGGGAGAAGCTCCTGAGACACGCACTGGAGAACCTGAGGAGATTCCTGATGGGTGAGCAGCCTAGGAACATCGTGAGGAGGGAGGAATACATATGAGGCTTATACAGCCCTTCGATCCGTGGAGGAGCAGCCTATGCACATGCCCACCCAAGTACAGCCTAAACCCATACACCGGTTGCCAATACGGGTGTAGATACTGCTACATAACGAGCTATATACCGAGGGGCTTCAACCCAAGGCCCAAGAAAGACTTCCTAAAGAGGCTTGAGAAGGAGGTCGCGATCCTAGAGGATAGCCTCCCGATAGCAATATCCTTCAGCACAGATCCATACCAGCCACTCGAGAAGATATATGGCTACACCAGGCAGACACTCAAGATACTCAGGGAGTATGGCGTACCAGTACTCATAACGACGAAGTCCAACCTCGTAGAGAGGGATATCGACATACTCACAGAGATGGATACAGCGGTATCCATAACCATCACGACCCATAGGGAGGAAATTGCCAGGGCGGTGGAGCCAGGAGCCCCAAGCCCCAGGGAGAGGCTAGAGACAGTATCAAGACTATCAGATGCGGGTATACCAATAGCGGTGAGGATAGACCCTATAATACCAGGGGTCACCGACAGGGCAGAAGACCTGGAGGAGCTGATCAGAAGCGCCTCTGAGAAGGGCGCTAGACACATAGTCTCCTCGGTCTATAAGGCCAAGCCAGACAACCTAGGGAGGATGATTAAGTCGATACCGAGGTTCCAAGAGGTGTATAGAGATCTCTATAGAGGCCCGAGGATAAACGGATATAGATACGCATCCACCGCCTATAGGGAGGGGATACTCAGGATGGCGAGGAGCCTAGCCCATAGATATGAAATGACCTTCATAACCTGTAGAGAGGGGCTGGAACACCTAGACGACAAGGACGTGTACTGCGACGCCTCACACCTACTAAGGAGGAGATAGGTGTCTGGTAGCCCCGCCCGGATTCGAACCGGGGTCACCGGGGATCTCCTCCCCGGGATCCAGAGCCCTACACCCCCCATATAGGGGGTCGGCATGCTTGGCCGCTACACCACGGGGCTACCAATCATAATTTACGGCGGAGCCCCGAATTTAAATATTTGGCCCAGCCACGTAGCGGTAAGAGGGGATACATAGACGGTTAGGTAGTGATGAGGATAGGCTTCATAGTAAACCCCATAGCAGGCATGGGTGGACGGGTAGGTCTAAAGGGTACCGACAACCTATACCACGAGGCGTTGAGGAGGGGGGCCAAGCCCGTATCACCCCTTAGGGCCAGGAGATTCATAGATAGGCTGGCCAGGCTCGGGATAGATGCCGAGATATACACGGCGAGTGGCGTAATGGGTGGGGACTACCTCAGGGATACAGGGATGCCCCACAGGATAGTGTATAGCCCCGGCGAACCCACCAGCCCCAGGGACACAGTGGAGACGGCCAGGATACTGTCAGGCCTAGTGGACTTGATAGTCTTCGTGGGTGGGGACGGCACAGCCAGGGACGTGTGTAGAGGCCTCGAGAGGGATACACCGGTACTAGGTGTACCCTCAGGGGTGAAGATGTATAGCCCATGCTTCGCCGTATCCCCAGAGGCAGCCGCAGCTATAGCTGCATACATGGCTAGGGGAGAGGCGGAGATAGGCATATGCGAGGTACTAGACCTGGACGAGGATCTATACCGGAGAGGCATACTAGAGATACGTAGATACTGCGAGGTGAGGTGCCCCAGGATAGAGGGGTATATACAGGGTGGGAAGGCCTTCACAGAGGCGCCTGAGGAGGAGCTACTGGGTATTGCCCAGACAGTGGTTGAGGAGATGGAGCCCAGCACATACTACGTGACCGGCCCCGGGAGAACCGTCAAGAAGATACATGAGATACTCGAGATCCCATATACACCCCTAGGCTTCGACATAATCAGGGATAACAGGCTAGCCGCCAGAGACGTAGATGAGGAGACCATACTGAGACACGCCGAAAAAGGCAGGGTCAAGATAGTCATATCACCAGTAGGCGGAACCGGGTTCCTCCTGGGCCGGGGCAACCAGGTCATAACAGGGAGGGTATTAACCAAGATAGACCCCCTGGTAGACATGCTAGTAGTATCGGCCAGAACCAAACTGAGAGGTGTGAGATGCCTCTACATAGACCTGGACGACCCAGGACTGATCACCAGGTTTCCACGGATAGTCAGGGTCGTGGTGGGCTACCACGAATACATGGCGATACCAATATGCAGCATAACCTAGTACCTCTCAAACCTCCTGGCGAGGTATAGATAGGCCACGAGGAGTAGGGGCATCAAGAGGTAGAGGACCCTAGTCCAGAGAGCCTCCGAGGCATATACCGAGACCCTATCCTCACTCCCCGTTATCATCCCCACGACATACATGTATGGAGGGGAGTCGACGAGGAGATTTTGGCTAAACCTTATCTCCCTAGCGTTGAAGGAGTATCTCCTCAGGACAACACCACCATCGAAACGGGCCTCCTCAATACTAAGCATCTCAACAGACTCGTTGGACCCCGGCTCTAGATAGACAGTCTCGTTAACAATGGTTACGTTGAAGCTGGGATTCCTAAGTGTAAACCCATCCAGGGCGAGCGGCTCCTCCTGAGTAACATCGGTTGCCGGGCCCTTGACGAAGAAGGCCTGGGTAATGAGTAGTAGGCCGAAGAGGAGTGAGAATAGGATCCTAGCCACAGGGTAGTGCCTATACCTCCACCCCAGGAATATCCCTATCGGGATCGAGGCTACGAAGAAGTATGGGGCATAGTCCCTGATAATCCAGATATTATTGTTGAAGCCCCCGGCGAAGACAGCGTATATCCCGAAGACCCCGAATATGACGCCGTTGATAGAGTTGAACCTACGCGCTATCAACTCACCGATCATCGAGATCATCGGGTAGATCGAGAGTAGGAAGACCGATGAGACCAGGAAGTCCTCTGAGATCCTTACTAGGCCCTCACCAAAGGTGGAGTAGATACTGAGGTTGAATAGGACTATCAGGAAGGCCCCCGAGATGACTAGTAGGAGGAGGGCGGAGCCACTCCTAACCATGACCTCCATCTTCTCACTAAACCATGGGAGGAAGCTCCTCCTAAAGATCTCCCTACCAACGGGGAACGACGCCACGAAGAGGGTGGAGAGGAGAACAGCCAGGTAGACACCCGTGTTCAAGACACTGTTATACGGGAAGAAGGCGTCGGGATGGATGGTCGCTACAAGCAGTATAGCAGAGAGCACCACCAGGTAGGAAGCCACGGCAGAAGCCCCAATGACACGCGTACCAGCTATCCGCCTAACCTGATAGGCTAGTAGGGAGGAGGCCAGGAGGGTTAGTATAGCCACATCAACACTCGTGTAGTTGAGGAAGTTGTCCCTACCCCCAAAGACGAGGTTGAACCAGATCCTCAGGAAGTATAGGAGGGCAACGAGGAATATCCCGAGGTATAGAAGGGTGTTCGAGACCCTGTAGACCCTATCCACAGGGTTCCTCCATAGATACAGGCCTAGACCCCCAGCCCCCAGGAGTAGAGCCACAACCACATACGTCAATACAGCCTCGAGGAGGAACACCCCATCTATACCCACGGGGTGGAGCCCCATACCATCCAGGGCCACGAGATCCTCATAGATCTCGAATGGGGGGTAGAATATGGGGACGAGTAGGAGAGGCATGAGTGAGAAGAGGTACGCCGATAATGCGGACCTCACGGCAGATCTATACATGGAGCCCGACAGGAGTATCCTCAGCACGATGTAGAGCGAAACCCCAGCCAGCATAGCCACGTCCCAAGGCATGGAGAATAGGGAGGTAACAGCCCTATCAAACGGCTCCATACCCGAGTAGGTATAGCTAAATACATAGCTATACTCCAGGTTGAAGCTCCACAGGTTATACAGGGTGAAGCCCACAGGAACCAATGAGCCGAGAACCAGGAGGACTAGGCCAAGATACTCTATAAACCGCTTCCTAACGTCATAGACCTGTAGAAGATAGATGTAGAGCATAAGGACGGCGAGACCCACTACATATGGGATAGACTCTATATCTGCCCGGGGAATCATAGCCTCCTGACCTCCAGGCTCCTGATAAGGGCGGTCAATATACGGGTATAACCCTCCTCAAGCCTAAAAAGCCTGAGCATCGAGAGGGCACTCTCAACATGCCTCCTGAGAAGCTCCCTAGCCCTCGCCACAGCCTCCTCAGGACTGAGGCCCTGCCTCAAGAATATGTTGACGATATTGATCCCATCCACATCCATACCAGTATCCTTACCCGTAACCGACGAGTTACCCACCACATCGAGGATGTCATCACCAATCTGGAAGGCGTAGCCCACCTCCCTAGCCAGGTCCCTCACCCGGTCAAGCATATCATCCATACCCGCCAACACTGCTGAGGACTCCAGCATAGCCACGAAGACACTGGAGGTCTTCAGGTCGATCACACGGTAGTAAGACTCGAGATCCCTTATAGCCCCCATATCCAGCTCCAGGGCCTCGCCATCAGCTAGACGGACCCCCTCATAGGCATAGATACTTATCACCCTACACCCAAGCCGTGATAGGAGGAGGTTGCTATAGACTATGAGGAGATCCCCCGCGATTATGGCATACTCCAGGCCAAACCTCCTATGTACAGTCTCCACCCCCCTCCTATACCCAGCCCCATCTATAATGTCGTCGTGGATCAGGCTGGCGAGGTGGTATAGCTCAGTAGAGACGGCCAGGATAATAGCCCTATCCTCATCAACACCAAGGGCCCTAGCAAAGACATATGTAAATATCCCCCTGACGAACTTACCCCTCCCAGCCAGGTGTAGAACAGCCTTCCTAAGCCGGGAGGAGGATATTGGGACCTCATACAGATACCTGAGGAACTCCTCCTTCACACGGTAGCCTATACGGAGGATCTCCTCCCGTAGATCGGGGGAGACATAGCCATTCATAAGCATAGTCTCTAGGGACTCGAGGGAGTCATCCATGCCGCGTCCACCAAGGGGGGTCCAGAGGTTCATTATAAGATATCTTAATAGACTATATTAATGTGGGTCTCGAAACCCTCCCAAAGGGTGATAAATATTGATAAACATCAACCTATGGATGGCCTCCACATACCTAGTCACGGGGGCCATCCTACTGATCGTCCAGTACAGCGTCTTCCAACTCTTCAGGACTGGATACGAGATAACAAGGTCTAAACAGCTCAGGCTGATAACACTGTCATTCCTACTATTCATCACAGCCACGATCTCGATGCTCAGTATCAACATATGGGTATCCATAATCAACCCCGACATACCGATACAGGAGCTGGACTACTACAGGAGGCTCTCCGTACTGGTCTACAACAGCCTATTCTCACTAGGCCTCTTCATACTCCTACTCTCCACGAGTGAGAGGCTCGTGGAGGAGAGGCTCGAGACCCTCCAAGCAGAGATGCTCCTAATACCCATACTACAGACAGGCCTGGGAGTCCTCTCAAGGGACCTACTAGACACCGGGATACTGATCACTAACATAGTGATCCTACTACAGGGAACATTCCTCCTCTCACAGTACATACTCTACTCCGAGAAGGGCGTGATAACCGGTAAGCTATGGACCCTAGGCCTAGTACTAATCATCTTCTCCAGGGGAGTCGACATACTCCCTGAGAAGCCCTTCTCAGAACTATTAATATTCCTCACCGACACGGTCGCCTTCCTACTCCTATACCTCATGAAGAAGGAGGCCGAGATAAGGGTGAAGGGATAGGTGAAGTATCGCCCCGACGTCGTCATAATACTGGACATACTAGAGGCGATTGGGGAGGATGGGGCGATAATAAGTAGGATAGCCTCCTACGCAAACATGCCTATCCCACGCCTAAGGGAGAAGCTAGAGATAATGATTGAGAACGGGCTAATCGTGGAGGAGGTCGATGAGAAGCAGGGGAGGAAGCTATACAAACTCACCGAGAAGGGTATAGAGACCAGGGAGAAGCTTAGAGAGACCGTCTTCATGCTTAGACAGCTAGGCCTCATACCTAGGGACAGCTACAAACCTTAAGGGCTCCGCAAACCCCTCCCTACCATCGGAGAGGGCGACGTAGTAGGCCTCCCCAAGACTATCCACCGGCTCCAAGAGCCTATTGAGGAGCATCGAGCCCCGTGGAAGACCGACTACACGCTTAATAGGGGTGAGGATAGGCATAGGCGTGCCCAGCCCCAGGTGGAGATAGGGCCTTATAAAATGCATGAGGAGCTGGAGTGAGTGCTCTCTATCCACCAGTATAAGCCCATCCCTAACCACCGGCTCCCAGTCATACCCCCTTATAATCCTCTCCGAGACGATGTATACAGGTATCTCAGACGCCCTCGGCATCAATACCCCGGCCCTCCCACGCTCCAGACGCCCCATGACCAGGGCCTCCATACCAAGGAGAGAGGCATACATCTTGAGTGGCCTAAGAATCTCGACACCCTCCTCCACAGCCAGGCCTATATAGGGCCTCCTACCAGCCGATATAGACTTTACACCCCTAAGCATATACTCATACACGTCGAGGGGGGAGATGGGGGAATCCCCCGAGAAGTGCCACTCCACATCCTCGATATACATCTCCATAGGCTGGCCAGGCCTGGGAGGCCCTATCAGCCGGGCCAGCTCCTCCCCCCTCTCCCAGAGGAGCTCGATAAACCTATCCATCTCTACAGCCTAGCCAGGAGGCTCGCCAGGTGGTAGGAATATCCATACTCATTGTCGTACCAGCTGACAACCCTTACAAAGTCCCCGTCAACAACCTCGGTCAAGAGGCTGTCGAATATCGATAGATACGTATTGTTGATTATGTCCGAGGAGACTATAGGCTCCTCCACATACTGTAGGATCTTGGAGAGCTCACCCTCAGAGGCCTCCCTAAACAGCCTATTAACCTCCTCCACACTAGTCTCCCTAGAGACCACGACCTTAAGATCTATCAACGAGCCATCAGCCACAGGCGCCCTGATCGCATAGGCGTCGAGCCTACCCCTAAGCTCAGGATAGATCTCGAAGATAGCCTTGGCAGCACCTGTAGACGTCGGTATAAGGTTGACCGCAGCTGCACGGGCCCTCCTAGGATCCCTATGAATACCGTCGAGGATCCTCTGGTCATTGGTATAGGCATGAACAGTGGTCATCCCACCCTTCACAATACCAAGGTTGTCGTGGAGAACCTTGATCAGTGGGGCCAAGGCATTGGTCGTACATGAGGCCATAGATATGACCCTATGCTCACCCCTCCTATAGAGATGCTCATTGATATAGGGTATCACGGTGAGGTCGACACCCTTACCAGGCGCCGAGATAACCACGGTATCCACCCCCCTCTCAAGGTGTAGGGCCGCTGCATCCCTCTCCCTGAAGAGGCCTGTAGACTCGACGACGATATCTACATCCACGGAGTCCCAGGGTATCTCGGAGGGGCTCTTACTATTGAAGACCCTAACCTCTAAGCCGTCGACCGTAATATATCCATCTCCATACCCTATATCCGCCTCCAGCCTACCATGGATACTGTCATACTTCAGGAGATGGGCCAGCATCTTCACGTCGGATAGGTCGTTGACAGCCACCACCTCAACCCCATCGATACCGAGGGAGTGTCGGAATACCATCCTACCTATCCTACCGAAGCCGTTTATACCGACCCTGACCACATAGACCACCACATCATTAATGCCTATAGCCACATAATATTATGACTGGGAGAATAGGGATGATAGACCCGGAGACCCACCTAATAGCCAAGCTCGTAACGAAGGGTAAGCTACTCAGGTTCGGCAGGTTCAAGCTCTCAAACGGCATAGAGACCCCATACTTCCTCGACTTCACCCTCCTATCCTCGAGGATAGACCTCCTAAACACCCTGATAGACCATATAAACAGGAAGATCCTAGTCAGCCCCGAGCTGGAGAAGATAGACAAGTTCATCGGTATAATGGATAAGGGCGCCGTGATAACCATACCCCTAGCCCTAGCGCGGAAGACACCCTTCTCACTAGTGGATCCAGACGAGGTCGAGGTAAGGATAGGGGTGCTAAACACCTTCGAGACCCCTCTACTCATAGACGACATGATAAGCACCGGCGAGACGATCCTAAAGGTGGTCGACGCACTGAGGGATAAGTATGGCGTGGAGGTGGAGAACGTCCTCGTAATACTGGATAGGGAGGAGGGCGGCTACGAGAAGCTTGTGGAGAAGGGGCTGAACGTCTACAGGGTAGTCACCATATCAGAGGTGATAGAGGCTCTCTGGAGGGTCGAGGCGATAACGGAGGAGGAGTACAACACGGTTATGGAGCATCTAAGAACCGTTAAAGGCTAGAAGACTAGGTAGTACAGCCCAATAGCCAGGAGACCCCCGGCAAGGCTGGAGACCATATTCACCATATGGTTATCCACACCCCTATAGCCAGAGATCAAGACCGCCCTCACGCCACAGTGCACATCCTCCTCAACCACCTCCCCACAGGAGGCGCATCTATACTTAGCCTGTAGAGTAGCGCCTAGGAAGCTGTCGAGGACATTGGCCAGTATACCTGCACAGGCGACTGAGACCATTGCAGGGCTATCCAGCTCACCATTAAACATGTAGAGGGATAGGTATGAGAAGAGTATAGCACCCGAGAAGCCTCCAAGCAGGCCGGGGACAGTAACTCCTCCGGAGAGGCCCCTCCTAGTCTCCAGCCAAGGCTTGGTTATAAGCCTAGGCCTCCCACCCAGATACATACCAACCTCCGTGGAGACGGTATCGCTAAACATAGCGTTCAAGGTGCCCAGGAAGAATAGGAGGGCCGCCTGGCTACCAGACAATCCATAGGCAGATGCAGAGGCCGCGGCCCACGCACCATTCGCCAAGACGTTGCGCCAACCCCTGATACCCCCACCCCCATTCAAAACCTTGGTCAGCAGACTACCCACCAGGAGGAATAGTAGGAGGAGGGCGAAGAGGCGCCACCCACCAATGAAGAGGACGGCCGAGCCAATGGCCAGGGAGGCTATAAAGCCCCTCCCATCGAGGAAGCGTAGCCTATAGGATATGATGGAGACCACGGCCAGCACGACGAGCTTAAGCGCCGTATCTACGGCCGGGTCACCCGAAATACTCATTTTACTATATAAAGTGTGGGGAGGTAAATTAAGCCTCTACCAACTGGTCAATCTCATCAAGGGTCTGGAGGAGGTCTGGCTGGAACCTAAGCCTACTCCTACCCAGTATGATCGACTCCTTCTCAGCGATCTTCACAGCCAGGCTATCCACCTTCTTAGGCCCGTGGAGGACGACCATCCTAGGCTTCAATGGATAGACCCTCACAGCAACCATGGGTGAACGCCCCGTCGAGACATTGGTGAATATCAACGCCCTCTCAGTAGACCTCCCGAAGATCCTGTAGTAGACGTGGCCACTCATCGAGAGTATAGCGGCTACACTGTCCAGCACGGTATAGCCATAGAGCTGGGTATCCCTAACAGCCTCCTCGCCATAGAGGATCTCGATGTCGAGGAGCTCCACAAGCTTCTCAGCCGGGAAGGGCTTCTTATAGTCACGCATCTTAAGGATCTCCTTACCAACCTGTAGAGAGACGTCGCTATTGGCCAGTACACTGATGATCTTCCCACCCCTATTCATATCGATCTCCAGGAGGGCATCGACATACCTCTTGATGAACCTGGCGCCCGGAGACTTCTTAGGATCATTCTCATACTCCGACAGTACCGAGGAGGATATGTTCATGAACCTCGCCAGATCCACCTGGGAGATCTTGAAGAACATCCTCCACCTCCTCATCGCCCCGCCGATATCGTCGGCAGAGAGGATATCCCCGAATATCCTCTTCCTAATCTCTATGATCGACTCCTCAGACATCCCCGATCACTAATAAGTATTAGGAGGTTGGAGGTGCTTAAAAAAGGGTTAGCTTATTGCCTATAGTCGAGGACTAATACTCCTCCCTAGCCATCCTCTCGCTATAGCCACCTATCCTGACAATGCCATAGTGGACGGCACAGGAGACACAGTAGTACTTCAGTATGGGTGTCGACATTATCACCGCGCCCTGCTTCCTAAGCTCCTTCGCCAGCTGCGGATCGACAGGTGTTAGGCGCCTCTCAACCTTGATCGCCTTATCCCTAGGTATACGCTTACCACAGTTGGAGCAGTATACATACTCCTCCCTACCCTTCCTACCCTTACCCTTCCTCCTACCTCGATTCTTACGCTTAACAGGCATCCTAGGAGCACCACTCTAAATATGGCTGAGATACTATAAAAAATAGGGGTTTGGGAGGGCTACCAGGAGACCTCCTTATAGACCCACTCAACCACGTCCCCCTCGGTAACAGTGGTCTGCTTAGCACCCCTCTGACTCATCTCTGCATTGACGTAGAAGAGCCAGTACATACCACTATTCTCACTCGTCTGCATACCACAGACACCAGCTATACAGTTGATGAAGACGTCGTTGAACTCGGGATACTCTGTATAGTCGATCTCCAGGCCAGTAGCCATCAAGAGGTCGAAGACAGTGTCGTTCTCGCCATAGACGACGAGGAGCTTATAATACTTCACGGTACCATTACCAAAGTCTATGATGAGGCTGACGTAGCCACTGTTAAGATCCCTAGCCAGCCTATCAATAACCTCTGAATAGTTCTGGAGAAGCTCCTGGTAAGTACTGTTGAGACTCCCTATCGACTCCCTCAGACTATTCACAGCCTCCTGGAGCTGGCTAAGACTATCCTGGGCAGCCGATAGCTCCTCAGAGATCCTGGCATTCTCCTCCTCAAGCTGGACAGCCAGGTTGTAGAAGTAGCCTGCAGCCACGGAGGCCAGTATCGACCAGATGAAGAAGACAGCTATCACAGCCTTAAAGACCTTCCCATCCATAGCTATACACCTCCACAAAGCCGAACCTCCTAAGACTCTCCATCAAGAGGACGAACATGAGGCTAGAGGAGAACTCGTGGACAGGCCCCATCGGGTAGGGGATGCCTAGGAAGAATATGGGTATGAAGAGGTTGAGTATACTGATCAGCGGGTCGACGCCGAAGAGTATCACCGTACCCACGCTGGTACCCACATCATAGAGAAGCACAGCCAGGTATGCAATGAAGAAGCTTAGATAGCCATCGCAACGGAGCCTCCTGATAAGCCAGCCAAAGACCCCGACAACACCCATGAAGAAAGAGGTGAAGAGCGTCCATGGCCCCATACCGATGAAGACGTCGCTGACAATCATAGACATAGCCCCAACAGCAAACCCGGCCAGGGGGCCACCTAGATAGCCGGCCACCATGCTGAGAGGCGCAACTGGAGCCACGTTGGGCAGCACAGTGAAGCCGAGCCTACCCACCACGGCAAGGGCCGTGAAGACCGATACATATCCAATTACCAGTGACTTCCTAGGCATCCTTGATTATATCTAGGAGATGATATCCTAAATATAAAGCCCGGGTTAAAAATACGTCTCCACAAATCTAAGTTTCTTGAGATGCCCTTCAAGGTCGGTGTCTGCGGCTTCCCGGTGCGGAGGCAGGAGCTATTCCTAAACGTTGATGCTATCGAGGTGCAGAGGACGTTCTACCAGCCCGAGACCGTCGAGAAGTATAGGAGGCTGAGGGAGGAGACCCCGCCAACCGTTGAGTATACCCTCAAGGTCTGGCAGGGGGTCAGCCATAAGACCACGAGCCCCACGTGGAGGAGGTTCAAGGGTAGGCTAGAGGGAGACCCCAAGAAGTATGGCGCCCTACAGCCCACAGAGGAGGTCTACAACGCCTTCAGGATAAGTGAGGAGCTTGGGGAGGCCCTGGATGCCAAGCTACTCCTGATACAGCTACCGCCCAGCCTGGCCTGGGAGGGCTATATGAAGGAGACCCTCACAAGGCTGAGAGAGATGTCTAGCCGCCTACTAGCTATAGAGCCTAGGCACGAGTCCTGGTTCCAGCCCCACGTAGTGAAGACGCTCTCCAGGCTTGGATACATATTCACGACAGACCCCTTCAAGGACGGAGTGATCGATACCCATCCCGAGGTCCTATACCTGAGGCTCCACGGCATAGGGGGGCTCGGATACGTATACACCCATGGAGACATGGAGAGGCTCCTAGCCAAGCTGGCTCCCTACAGGGAGAAGACTATATACATCATGTTCAACAACATCCAGATGTATAGGAACGCCACCGAGCTGAGGAGGCTAATCGGATCCCAGTGAGACCTCCCTCACAACCTCCGAGGCGAGCTCCACAAGCCGCTCCACAGATACGTGAAAACATCCGTTTTCACGTAGTTTACCCATCATTTTCACTAGTAACGACCCGGCGAGCATAGCAGCGTCCAATGCCCCACCAGTCAGTGCATATGACCCGCTCAAAAGACCAGTGGCCACATAGCCAGAGCCATACCTCGTAGGCCAGCATGGATCAGAGACGTCATACACCACCCTACCCATAGAGATATACCTGGCCCCGCCTAGCCTCTTCAGGAATACGTTGTACTCCTCCAGCTTGAAGAGCGGGTCATCACCCTCGAAGAGCATCTTATACTCACCCTCATGGGGAGCCAGTATCGTGGATGACCAGTCAAGGTCCAGGCTCAAGACCTCTGGGTAGAGAGCGCCAGAGTCGATTACCAGGTTCATACCCCTACTATCGAGGAGCTTAACCAGCTCCACGATATACCCCCTATGACCAGTGAAGCCCGGCCCGACATGGACTACATCAGCCCTGAGCCTACGCCGATCGATGAGCCGCTCAACCCACTTCACAACACCATGGGTAACCTTATGATCGGGCAGGGGTATCAGGCTGATGGTGAGGGAGCCGAAACACCTGAGCCTGAGGAGCCTCTCAGGCATGAGGAGGTATAGAGAGTCTATACCCAGGGCGGAGGCGGTAGAGGCGGCTATCAAGGGCGGATTAACATTGAGGTAGCCACCACCTATAACCGCTAGCCTACCCCGATCACCAAAATCACTATACTCCATCCTCCTAAGAATCTCGAGGACACGGTCATCGGGAGGACTACTCATTGATATTAAAATATAGTGGCTCCGGCCTATCTAAATATTTTTGGTAAACATGAGTAGAGACTCCTCCAAAACCGTAGAGGAGAAGCTCCCAGACAAGAAGACAAACACTAGTGAGTGGTACAGCCGGGTCCTCCAGGAGGCCGGGATAGTAGATATAAGGTATGGAGTGAAGGGCTTCATCGTCTACATGCCCTACGGAATGAGTATAATGAAGAGGATCATCCAGCTATACGAGGAGGAGCTCGAAAAGACTGGGCATAGACCAATACTATTCCCAGTCGTCATACCAGAGGCAAACCTTAGGAAGGAGGCGGAGCATATAAAGGGGTTCGAGGCTGAGGTCTTCTGGATAACCCATGCAGGCCTCACCAAGCTGGAGGAGAGGCTCGCACTCAGGCCAACCAGCGAGACAGCGATCTACCCCCTCTACAGCCTATGGATAAGCAGCTACAAAGACCTCCCACTAAAGGCATACCAGACAGTGGCCGTATATCGATACGAGACCAAGGCCACGAGGCCGCTGATCAGGGGTAGGGAGTTCCTATGGATAGAGACCCACGACGTCTTCAGGACGGCTGAGGAGGCCCTGAGACAGACGGTCGAGGACAAGGACATCTTCCACAGGGTGACCTACGAGGTCCTAGGCATACCCTTCCTCCACGTCATGAGGATGGACTTCGACAAGTTCCCAGGGGCGGAGCACACATATGCATTCGACACCCTACTCCCCGACGGCAGGGTACTCCAGATAGGGACTACACACTACCTGGGCCAGAAGTTCTCACGTGTCTTCGAGATAAAGTTCCACGACATAGACGGGAGCTACAGCTATGGAGAGCAGACATGCTTCGGCATAGGGCTATCAAGGATACTAGCCTCACTCATACTGGTACATGGAGACAACTACGGCCTAGTCCTACCACCAAGAGTGGCACCCATACAGATAGTCATCATACCCATACCAAAGACAGGCTTCAGCAGGGAGAGGCTCGAGAACTACATAGAGGAGGTGAGGAGCCTCCTAGAGGGGGCGGGATACAGGGTATATGCAGACCTCAGCGAGAAGACGCCTGGGGAGAAGTTCTACCACTACGACCTCCTAGGCATACCAATAAGGATCGAGATAGGCCCCAGAGAGGTGGAGCAGAACAAGGTGTCAGTCTTCAGGAGGGATAAGCGGGAGAGGGAGATTGTAGACCTCGGGAGGCTGAGGGAGTACATAGCATACCTCATGGAGGACATCCCAGAGACACTTAAGAGGAGGGCTAGGGAGGAGATGGAGAAGAACATAGCCACGGTAGGGAGTATAGACGAGCTGATGGAGCTGAGGGGGAGCTACAGCCTCTTCAAGACAGACTTCTGCGACTCAGAGGAATGTGCGGAGGAGCTCAAGACCACAACAGGGGGCTACGAGGTGAGGGGTAGGTTCCTAGACGAGAAGCCTGGAGAGGGGGCGAGATGCATAGTATGCGGTGGCGAGGCGAGGAGCCGAGTCCTAGTGGCGAAGGCCTACTAGTGAGGTGGAGCCACCTATCCCGCGAGCTGGAGAGGGTTAGGGGAAGGGCTAACATCAGGCCTGGACACCTATACATAGTCCTGGTAACCGCCCATAGAAGGGGCGGGATGATAAGTAGATACCTCCTCATGAGGGAGGCAAGCCTAACAGAGGCATCATCAAGAACACTCATGAGGAAGATGGTGGCACTAGGCCTCTTCCAGCCATACAAGGGTGGACACCTACTCACAAGATATGGCAGGCGAGCAGCGGAGTATCTAGAGAAACATATCGGAGAGCTCGGGATAGCCAGCGTCCCCCGAGGCATAAAGGGCTATGGATGGGCTGCATACATGAACACAGAGTTCCACAGAGAGATGCTTATAAGGCTGAGGGACAGCGTTATCCGACACGGAGGAGACGCAGCCCTGATCCTGGAGAAGACGGGAGACAAGATAGTATTCCCAGAGTCCGGGGAGGAGCTTGAGAGGTACCACCCAGACCTCTATAGAGAGCTTAGAGAGGCAGAGCCCTATGGAAGGGCAAGATTCATAATAATCTCATACTCCAGCGAGAGAGCCATTGCCAGGCTATCCTCCCTAGACTCCGGCCTCGAGTATCTAGAGGCCCTCGGCCTATAGCCCCGTTAAAACATACCGGGCACTATAATTATCCTGATGAGCCAGGAGAAGATCATAGGTAGAGGCACCTGGATAGACAAGATAGCCCACGAGGTAATAGAGAGGGAGAAGAGACTAGGTAGGCCCTTAGACGTGATATACACCGAGAGTGGACTAGGGGCCTCTGGCTTCCCCCACGTGGGGAGCATGGCGGACGCCGTGAGGGCATACGCAGTAACCCTAGCCCTCAGGGACATGGGCTATGAGAGCCACCTAATAGCCTTCTCAGACGATATGGACGGGCTGAGGAAAGTCCCTGAGGGCATACCAAGGGAGATGGAGGAGTACCTACTCCAGCCAGTCTCAATGATCCCAGACCCCTTCGGATGCCACAGATCCTATGGGGAGCACATGTCAGGCATGCTGATAGAGGCCCTGGAGACTGCGGGAATAGAGTTTATCCATAGATCAGGGACGGAGATGTATAGGAGGGGGGAGCTGGCGGAGGAGATAGACACAATCCTCAGGAACTGGAGGAGGATAGGCGAGATCATCTATGAGGAGACGGGACAGGAGAAGTATCTCCATAGGCTACCCTACTACCCGGTATGCCGTGGATGCGGCAGGATATACACAACAGTAGCGAAGGATTACGACCCTGTGAAGAGGCGTGTACGATACGTATGCGAAGGAGGGGAGGTTAGGGGCCAGTTCTACCCAGGATGCGGCTACGAGGGATGGGCAGACATAACCAAGGGGGAGGGGAAGCTCTCATGGAAGAGCGAGTTCGCCGCCCGATGGAGGAGGCAGGGGATAAGGTTCGAGGCATACGGCAAGGACATAGCCGACTCCGTAAGGGTGAACGACAGGATAGCGGAGGAGATCCTAGGATACCCACCCCCACACCACGCTAGGTACGAGCTATTCCTAGACGAGGCTGGGAAGAAGATAGCTAAGTCCCGGGGCAACGTCTACACACCACAGGTATGGTACAGGTATGGCTCACCGGAGAGCCTCATACTCTTCCTACTCAAGAGGATGACCAGCACCAGGAAGATCAAGGTCGACACAGTAGTAGTGATGATGAGGGAGCTGGACTACTATAGGAACGTCTACCACGGGAGGATAAAGCTGGGGAACCCCTTGAAGGAGACGAGGATGAGGGGCCTCATAGAATATGTCTATAAGCTCGGCGAGGTACCACCAGTCAAGGTCCCCTACGAGATAGTTCTGAACCTAGCCGTAGTAGCCCCACCAGAAAACGCGGAAGAATTCATAAAGAGGAGGCTTGAGAGATACGGCTACACCACCGATGACGAGGAGGTGGATAGGCTAATAGGATATGCACTCAACTGGGTCAGGGACTATGGACGCCCACCAATGCTCGAGGACACCCATGAGATCGACGAGAAAATGGCTAACGCCATAAGAGACATAGTGGAGAACCTAAGGGAGGAGATGGATGGAGAGGAGATACAGGGACTACTCTTCGAGACAGCGAGGAGACACAACATACCATACCGGGAATTCTTCAAGAACCTCTACATGATAATACTCGGACTACCCAGAGGCCCCAGGCTAGGCCCACTAATCAAAGACATAGGCATAGAGAGGGTCAGAGAGATCCTAAAGAGGAAGATTCAGACAGGTACTCAACTATAAAATGATGATAGGAGTTAGGGCTTTATCCAATCTGAATATGCATTCCATCCAAAAACGGTATCAACGACCTCAGCCACCAGCGCCTCACTCTCAAACCTCAACATGTAATCCTCAGGAGTAACCTCCTCAGTTGTTATACTGAGATAATTTATGGATCCAACATAAATTATTCTACCATCTATGATTGCAGCCTTAAAGTGGAGCTTCCTCTCTTTAGGGAAAGTTTTAACATCTATCCCTGCACTCTCGAGAACCTCGATACACTTTTTATGATACTCCACCCTCTTTTTTCCTCTGCCCATACCGATAGATTTAAGTTCATCCGGGTCTTTGGTCACAACTATTATTTTAACACGATATTTCAACTTCTCTTTGTTGTCACTCTCTCTGTCTGATTTTTTAGATAACCTAGACTCAAGTTCACTAACAAATCTCTTTACCTTCTTGAGATTCAGAAATGGTGATACAATCATAGCGAATCTCTCAGCATTTTCAATATCATTCATGAGTTTTGATTCAAAATCAGTAGGGTTATAGATCTCTGTAGCCGCCATAAAGATCTGATCCCTAATTATCTTCAGGATAGGCCCTCTCCTAACACGATGCTTGATAATATTACCTATAAGTGAATCATCCTTTGGAGACCTCCTTTTAGACATCATGAAATTATTGTGTTAATTTTGCTTAAATAAATATATCCGGATTTGGGGCTCTAAAGCTTAGGTCATTTGTAAATCTTACTTCTGAAGTGGATGTTATATACATAAACTATCTCGTTCCGGAAGTCGAGAGTAAATAGAATCCTCATATCACCAATCCGTAAACGGAAGAAGCCTTCCCACTCACCTCTAAGTTTTTTAACATCGAGTCCTGAATAAGGGAGTACTCCACTCTCAAGAGCTTTCAATAGGAGGTTTAACCCTTGCTTAACCTGGACATACCTTTTATAATCATATTTTAATGTCTTAAGAAATTTATCAACCCTTGGATGAAAAGTTATTCTCCATCCCATTCCACAAAGTCCCCGTCTTCATAATCAGATGGTTTTCCAGCAATCTTCTCTATCTCCCTCTGCTCTTCTTCGTCAACATATGGGAGGAGTTCAAGAGCCTCCATCATAAATTTCTTGATCTCCTCTCTTACTATCCTTCTTACATCCTCCTCGTCAAGGGCCATACAACATAGCACCCCCAAGAAATTTACATTCCTCCGCACTTTAAAATCAGGTTTGATTGGTGTAACGGGAAATATTAACTACCTTCCAACCTGCCAAGTTCTACCAAAGGATATTCCATTGGATTTCTGGTGGGCCCGCCGGGATTTGAACCCGGGGTCTCCGGCTCCGCAGGCCGGCGCCCTAGTCCTGGCTAGGCTACGGGCCCATAGCTGGTCTCCCACCGATAAGTATCTTGATATCTAGGGTTGGTAAAAAGGGTGTTGTGTGCTAGATTAGTAGGTAGACTGCGGCCGATGTTAGTAGGAGTGGTGTCAGTGCCAGTACGTTGCGGAAGCTCCCGAATATCAGCTTCCCTAGTAGGAGGCCCATGTAGATACTACCCATGAGGAGGAATGCCTTTGCATAGGTGTATAGAGTCTCTACTGAGCCTGGTATGAAGATATGGGCTAGATCCCCCTCCACAGATGTGATGATCGAGAACACTATGCTTAGGGAGTATCCACCTAGGAGGAGCACTGCTATCGAGGAGGCCAACGCTATGTAGAAGGCAGCCCTCTTCAGACGGCTCACGTCGAGGAAGCTCTTGAGAAGCTCCCTCAGAGTTGCTAGCTCGATGGCCCCACCGCCAGAGGCCATCGACTCTGAGAGGGCTATCCTGAAGAGCCTGTAGGCCTTCCCACCCTCCATATAATCCCTAGGCTCAAGCCCCTTGTCAAGCAGATGCCTCATACGCCTAACCTCCCTCGCCAGCCTCTCAGGTATACCTCCCAGGTCTATCCTCTTGATAGCCTCTACAACACCCATCCCACCCTCCATGAGGTCGGCCATCTGGGTTGAGAGGGCTAGTAGACCCGCTTCCTCCTCAACCTCCCTATAGAGCGTCCTGGCCTGTATGATGAAGCTTGGGAGGAGTGATAGGCCCAGTACGAGTGAGGCGGAGAGGAATATGTCACCAGTATACCTGTAGAGCAGATATATAGCTGCTGGGGATCCGGCGAGCATCACTATGGAGATCCTTGAGAAGCCATGCCTAGTCTCTATCGGGTCGTGGACATTATACCTGTCGAAGAGTAGGTAGACAAGGAAGGTGAATATCGGGTAGAAGATCATCATGACCGTGAAGACCGTAATCGTATTCCTATAGCCCAGTACAAAGACTAGGCTGGAGAGGATCGTTGGGAAGAGGCCATAGATCAGTATTATACCCTCGAGGTATGCAGCCATCGATGACCAGGTACCTATCCACCTCCTCCTAAGCTCCTGGTAAAGGTCTAGCAATGCCTGGCTAGAATAGCTATACACATCACCACCAACGCTACGAAGCCTGACAAAGTTGAAGATGTATCGGCGGAGACCATCATGGGGAACCAGGTCTAGAGACCTGGATAACACGTTGTCAACAGTCTCACGGGAGACGAAGCTACGGGCTAGGACGTATCTGAAGAACCTAGCGGTCCTAGGTATCACCCTACCTATATAGCCCTCGGTAAACATCTGCAGGATCCTCTCGAGGGAGAGCCTCCTAGAATATATCGTGAATACCAGGAGTGTTATCGGCTCCTCCCTAGCCAGCCACCTACCATAGACGTCGCTGACCACCGACCTATACATCCTGGGTATGAGGGGGAGAAGGAGGATCGACAGGGAGAGCGAGGCCAACCCAGAGTATAGGGGCTCCACACCAAGCGTCCTCAGCACTATGAAGAGGGAGGCTATCGATGAGAGTGTCACAACTATTCCTAGGATGTACATCTCCCTCCTGCTGGCCACCCCCATGGCTAGGTATCGGGAGAGCCTCTCATCCCTGCTAATGCTGAATATCCTCGATAGCCTACCTACCGTCTCCCTGAGAGCCATCCACACCCACCACCAGCTCCTCACCAGTCTCAACCCTAGAGACCAGCTCCTTGGGATACATCTCAGCTATAGCCTCGTAGAACCTCTTCCTAGGCATGCCCCTACTGTAGAGGAGGAGCCACCTCTCACCCCTCCTGAGATAGACCTCCTTCACATACCTCCTACTCTCCCCATCAATCTCCAGGACGACCACTACGTCGAGGAGGCCAACAACGTCCCTGTCAAGCTTTATCGGGCTCGATACTAGGCGGGACTGTAGCTCCCTAAGGGTGGAGGCGTGGAAGGTGGTCAGGCATCCATGGCCAGTGGCAGCCGCCTGGAAGACTAGCCTCACTTCCCTCCCACGGCTCTCACCAACGGCTATATAGTCAGCCCTCTCCCTAAGAACAGTCCTCAGCAGACGCTCCATCTCAGCCTCGGGATCCGCGTCCCACCTCGTCGATAGTGGCTTCCACCCAGGCCTATCCATAAGGTTTATCTCAGGAGTCTCCTCAACCGTCACTATCCTCCTATTACCAGGTATCTCTAGGAGGAGAGCGTTGAGGAGTGTGGTCTTCCCACTCCCAGAGGGGCCTATAATCATTATGAAGGCCTTATCAAGCATCATCTGGAGGAGGAAGGATGCCAGGTAGCCCGGTAAGAAGCCACTCGCCACTAGATCGGACAGTCTAAGCGGGCTCCAGCGGAACTTCCTAATGGTGAAGCTACTCCCCCTAGGGGAGACCTCACCCATCCAAGTGGCGGTCACCCTATACCTCTCCGGGAGGATACCCTCCATGACGGGCTGGAGGATACTGATCGTCTTACCAGCCCTGAATGCCAGGCGCCTAACCATCCTGTTAACCTCCTCCTCACCAGGCGTTATACTCGTCTCTATCCACCCAAGCTCTGGGTACCGCCTATGCCAGACCTGGATAGGTGTGTCTGGAGCCGAGAGGACGACATCCTCCACATCCTCATCAGCAAGTAGGGGTGTCAGGTAGGAGTAGCCAAGAACCTCCTTGATGATGACGTGCTCCACAACCCCTCTAAGAGATAGGGCATATACACCATCCTCACCCTCCTCCACATAGCTCTCGTTATACAGCCCCATCAAGTACTCCATGGGATCCTCGAAGAAGGACTCGTCATAGCCGATCATGTTCTCCAGCTCAGAGAGTATATCCATAGCCTCCGCTAAGAGGCGGTCCTCATAGGGCTCGGTGACTAGGTAGTACCCCTTATCACCCTCCCTATGTATCTCCACCATGAAGTACGTCCTATACTCCCTACCAGAAGGCACCCTATAGCTCGCGACGACCTTATACCTATCCAGAATCACTTCCACCACCCCCTATGCATAGGGAATCTTCCTAACGAGTAGTGCCTTGGGATGTATCGAGACGACTAGGTAGAACTCTGTGTAGGGAATCACGTCCCAGTCCATGTACAGCCCAGTATAGACATCGAGCCTACGATAGGGAGACTCTAGGATGTAGACACCAACCGTATCGTCATCCCTGAGGGAGGTTACCCTATGTATAGGTGGTTCAAGCATATAGACGTTGGGGAGCTCCCAGTAGTTGTAGACCGCTACCGGCCCATAGCTGGAGAAGTATACATCCCCAGTGAAGCGTATACCAACTGCGCCGTAGAAGTATGGGAGTAGGATCGTGGGCTTATTCTGAATGTTAGAGACTGCATATCCATAGTAGTTTTCATGGACCACCCATGACTCGGGATCAACCATCAGCATGAAGACCTCCACCGTAATATATGGCGAGAAGCTGGCAGCCGAGCTGTTCATAACCACCAGTCGATATGGCGGGGATAGTGATACACTGTACAGCCCGACGAGGTCATTAGCAGTGTATATGCCTAGGGAGGTGTCTGGGAACATGGATAGGAGTATCCATCCACCTGATGCGACGCCCCCACTCCTTATCTCGGTCAGACCACCACCTGTATCCAGGGCTATACTCCACTCGAGGCCACCGTCCCAGGAGGCGTTGAAAAGTAGCTCTACATATCCCTGCTGAGACTCTAGGCGGAGGACTATGCTGCTCTCACCAGGTGTTGCCTGTCCCGAGCCCCCAATGGTGTACCGTAGGAGTAGGCCTATCCTCCCCTCACCATCCAGGTTATACACCATCCTATCCTGGCCCTGATGTAGGCCTGTAGCGAAGAATAGGGGGAAGCCACTACCACCCACCGTCGATGACGCCTGGTCATACTGGATCCCCTCTACATACCCGTCATCGGTGTAGCGTATCCCATCGGCTATATACACACCCGGCAGGTATTCCCTCAGGGTTACGACCATACTCATCCATCCATTTATGGAGGGATCCCTAGCGGTGATGACTATCCTAACCGGCCTAAACCCGTCGTCGACTATCCAGTAGCCGTTAAAATTGTGTAGCCTAAACCACTCCTCCCCAAAGAGTATCTTCATGGGCAGGTCTACATAGTATGTTTCCCGTAGACTGATGTTCATAGGGTCTATAGAGAGTAGTCCGTGGCGCCAAAGCCCATTCACCTCACCCTCGAGCCACATGTAGTAAGTCCTGTTCCCATTGAAGATCAGCCTACCCGGTGATGGGAGGGTCAACACACCTATCTTGGCACCAGCTATGACCGTGTTCACACCCCCTAGAACCATGTAGTCGTAGCCAACATAGAGGGGAGGCCTACTAGACAGGGTGTATACACCCTCGATGAAAACACCCCTACTAGTGGCCAGTGTCAATCCGTCCCTAGTGGGTATGACCATCCTAACCCCTTCATAGAGAGTCCTATTCTCAATCAGGTCTATCACGGCATAGCCCGCGTCACCCCTGAATAGGGCTATGCCACGCTCAAGCCTCTCAACCCTATCATATGCAGACTGGTTGAATGGGTCTTGATCCCCATGGATGATCACGGTCGTCTCGTTTATCCACGAGGTGTAGAAGCTGTTGAAGCCGCCTGAGCCTCCACCACCAGACGTGTCCTGGCCACCCAGTGGGAAGACCCTACCCCTCTCAGTTATGAGGTAGAGGGGGTATCCACTAATGGGCGCCTGTATATAGTCCTCACCACCCGGTGGCAGCCCAATACCCACCTCCTCGAAGGACACCTCCCCATTCCTGAGGACGACGAGGTACTCAACCCTGAGTGGGGTCTCACCACTGTTGCGCAGAACAATGGTCCCACCATCTAGGTAGGCGGTCAACTCCTCCCCAGCCCTATAGACACTCCTCTCCACTGAGCGGCCCAGCTCCGACACCCTATATGCCCCACTGTCCAGATAGACCATGTAGGCCGTGAATATAGTGGCCGCCAAGAGGAGTATCACACCAGCCACCAAGACGTTTGAGAAGCCCCTCCTAGCCATACACATCACCCCGGGCACGTATCACGTATCCATCACCAAGTAGGACAACCTCACCTGGGGCCTGGGTAACAGGTATCCTCAGTATACCCCCCTTAGGCAGTGAGCTGGAGAGTATCCACTGACCCCCTACATAGACCTCGTAGGGAGGCTCTAGTGGAGAGCCATCCACATATATCATGGATACCTCACCTATCCCACGTCCATCGTTGAGGAGGTATAGATAGCCGTCACGGAGGAAGAGTATCGAGACATGGTATCCATATGAATAGCCGTCCCTAACCTCCTCCTCAGCCCCAAGGCCCAGTATGTTTAGGCTAGGCTGGTATATGCTGACCACCCCCATACCCAGGAGCGAGACGGATATAAAGAGGAGGATGGATTCACCCAGCATGTTGGAGGCCATGGCACATCACTGCACCGCTACCCTGAACTTAAACGCTGAGCCGTCGCCAGTAGAGATCACTATGTCGACCAGATCACCCTCCTGCAACGCTCCTAGAGGCACCGTGAGCGTGAACTTACCGACCTTCCCAGGGCCTATCTTACCAGGCCCACTCGCCTGTCCAAGTAGTGTCCCGTTTATGAAGTATACACCAACACTGTCTATCTCCACCGTGGTCGAGCCCTTGTTAGAGACGACTATGTTCAGCGTATCATTGATCAGGTATGTAGACTGTATAGTCACCTGCTTCACATCGCCCCAGCCAGCGAAGAGGTCGAGAGCACCGCTGTAGATCAGCATACCAAGGGTACCCACGAGGCCCACGAGTATCACGACCTCTAGGAAGTGGGATATTCCACGCCTCGACGCCATGGGTATCACCCGTAAAGCCGGGTATGGCTCGTCTTAAAAGGGGGGCGTGGGGTTAGTGAATATATTGGGGATGCCAGGGTCAGCCTACCTACCCCTACACGGGGGCCATACGCCTCCGAAGCTGTTCAGGTATATGGTCAGCCTCGCAACCCCACTCCTAAGGTATATGTATGAGGAGATAGGTGGGGAGGAGCTCCTCGAGAGGCTGGCCAACCCCTTCTTCTTCCAGGCACTGGGGGCCACCCTGGGCTTCGACTGGCACTCATCAGGAGTGACTACCGTCCTGACAGGTGTCCTCGAGAAGGCCCTCCCCCAGGCCGAGATAGGTATTAAACTGGCTGGTGGGAAGGGTAGGAAGGGTAGATCCGTCCCGGAACAGGTGATGGGCGATAAGTCCCTATCCGAGGAGGAGAGGCTAGGCCTGGTAAGGATCAGTAGGACCGTGGCGAAGACCGATACGGTCATGCTCCAGGACGGCTACGAGATATACCACCACGCACTCCTCTACATAGACGGTGAGAGATGGGTCGTGATACAGCAGGGGATGAACCCCAGCATAGGATATGCCCGTAGATATCACTGGAGCCATAGGGAGGGGCTTAACCCAAGCCTGACGGAGCCCCACATAGCGATCATGACTGAGAGGTATGAGGAGGGCATCATAAACCTCACCGCCAAGGAGTCGGAGGAGGCTAAGAAGACGATGCTCGACATAATAAGGGACGGAGCCCTGAAGAGGGAGCTCCAAAGACTTATCGAGAGAGCAGACACCGGGCTCAACAAGTGGCTAGACGTGGAGGAGAGGATAAAGGTCCCAAGCGAGGTGCTAGTCCTACCCCGGAAGATAGACTGGGGAGAGGTTAGGAAGATCTATATGGATAAGCCATCCAACTACCAGGAGCTCATAGGGTATAAGGGCTTCAACAAGGCCACCGTGAGGGCATTAGCACTCATATCAAGCCTCGTATATGGGGAGGGGCCCAGCTGGAGAGACACGGTGAAATACACCTTCACAGTGGGTGGGAAGGACGGCGTCCCATACCCCGTGGACTACCCAACCTATAGGAGGGTCATAGACTTCATAAGGGAGGCCGTGGAGAACAGTGGGCTGGAGGCCAGGAGAAGGAGGGAGATGCTGAGGAGGCTTAGAAACGCATTGTAGTCAGATACCCCAGGGTTGGTAATCACCCCCTACAGGGGTCATCCTGGAACGACATCATCATCCCAAGAAGATATGGATAGGAATAGGGATATTAAGCCTCCCCCCTCCTAGGGAAGAGGCTGTAGAGGGCAATACCCATCTCTACAGCTGGGGGCATGACGGAGCCGAAGCCAAGCGTGACAGGAGTACCCAGCTCCAACTCCTTCTTGGAGAAACTGGCCTCCCCACCCGAGAACACGAGGGCCACAGAGCCCTTGCCAAGCTCCTCAGAGACCCTAGCCGGGTCGAACCTATCTGCCGAGAGTCGGGAGGGGACGAAGAAATACCTCCTACTTATCGGGAGGATCTCGAAGAGGTCCTTAAGATCAGGGACGAAGAGCATCCTCCTACCCCTCTGGAAGATCCGCTTCTCAGCCTCGGGCACCCCAGACTGTGCAGCAGCTGACACAGCCTTGGAGACGACGAATAGGTCTACCTCGCCAAACTCGAGTATAACATCAACCGCCTCACTAAGCTTCACACTACTATATACATCGTGGAGAACCACCACCAGCATCCCAGGCCACCCCATATTACTTAGGAGACACCTAGGAATTAAACAGGGGGCCATGAGGCTGATAGACCTATTCTCGGGTGGCGGGGGCTACGCACTAGGCTTCAAAGAGGCTGGCTTCGAGATAGTGGCGGCTGTAGAGAAGGACCCTGCAGCAGCCGCTACATATCTGAGGAACATCTCCCCCGAGAAGATGTACATCATGGATATTAGGAGGCTCCACTCAGCAGAGCTGATGGAGGGGCTTGGGAGCATAGATGTCGTGATAGCCTCCCCACCATGCGAGGCCTTCACAAAGGCGAGTAGGAGGATCATGGAGGACCCCCTAGACAGGCTATATACAGACCCCAGGGGGAGGCTAACCCTAGAGGCGATCAGGCTGATAGGCGATATAGGGCCCAGGATATTCATAATCGAGAACGTCCCAGGCATCATGGACGGCGAGATACCGAGGTATATAAGGATGGAGCTGGAGAGGGTGGGCTACCCAGAGATATACTTCAACAGGCTAAACGCAGCCGACTACGGCAACCCGAGCCACAGGAGGAGGATCTTCATCTCAAACATAAGGATAAAGCCTAGGAAGACAGGTGGAGCACCCACGGTGGAGGAGGCACTAGACGGCCTCCCAGACCCGAGGCTACCCAACGAGATACCCAACCATAGATATATCAACCCACCCAAGAGGTTCCAGGGGAGGATAGCAAGGGTGAGGTGGGGAGAGGCCCTAGAATTCTTCAGAGGCGGGACCAACAGGGAGTATAAACAGTATATCAGGCTACACCCAAGGAAACAGGCACCCACAGTCATGGGGAAGAGCCGATTCATACACCCATATGAGGATAGGCTACTCACCGTTAGGGAGCAGGCGAGGCTGATGGGCTACCCAGACACCCACGTCTTCCAAGGCCCCATAGAGGACCAGTACAACCAGGTCGGAGAATCGGTCCCACCACCACTATCCAAGGCGATAGCCATCTATGTAGCCGAGTACTTAGCTACATCTTCTTAACCAGTGGTAGGCCCACAAGCCTCGCTAGAAGCTCAACCGTGGATGCATAGGCCCTCACAATAGCCAACCTATAACGCCTAACAGGATCCGTACTACTAAGCACTGGACACCTCTCATAGAAGTCGTTGAAGCTCTTAGCCAGCCTATAGAGATACGTCATGATATACTTGGGCTCGAGATACTTAACCGCGGAGTGGATAACTATGGGTGCAACGACAATGAACCTGGATAGGCCTAGGTCATACATGTTGAGGAGGCTATAGTCAATATTGAAGTCACCCGACTCCCCAGCATTGGAGAGTATGGAGTTGGCGCGGACATAGCTATAGAGGATATAGGCCCCAGTCTCACCCTTGAAGTCCAGGCTCTTATCAATATCGAAGACGATTGGCTTATCCCTATCAATAGCTATGAGCTGGTACATCAGGCTGGCCACAGCCACCTTCTCAGCCACCTGGCGAGCCTCCTGTTCAGAGGCTATCGACTTATTCTCAACCATGTGGCGATAGACGATCTCCACCATCTTCGCCAGGACATCATCCACATTGAAGTAGAGACCCCTCCTACCCGACATCTTAACAGCAGACTTCTCACTCTCCACGCCGAAGTACTTCCTAGCCGACTCGGCAGACAGCTTCACCAACTCATAAGAGTAGTGGATATACTTGCCACCCACCTCCTCCCCATAAACCTCCCTCAACACCTCCTTAATAGCGTTCTGAGGCTTCGTCTGCTCCCTACCAATCACGTTGAGGAGTATGTCCGGCGGGTCAGGCTTATATCCCAGGCCCGAGTCACGGGTAGTGAATATCTTGGAGCCGTCGGGATTCTCCCCGAAGACGTCTACCGGTACATGCATATCTAGGAGGCCCAGCTTCCACATAGCGAAGACCAGGTCCTTACCTACATAGGTAAGTGTACCGTCACTCCTAACGATCACCTCATCCCTCTTAGGATCAATCTCATCACCCTCCGAGACCTTGATAACGACGGCCCCAGCGTAGCGTCCCTCCTCAACCCTGATAATCTTCCTACTAGCCTCGATCACCTTGGATAGATGGTTATGGAGGCCACTCCTAACCAGGTCGGACTCCCAGGCCAGGACGTCATACTTAGCCCCGAGCCTGAAGCAGGTCTCCAGCTGGGCCCTGACAACCCTCTCCGCAACCCTACGGGAATACTCGTAGATCGGGTTGTCACCCTCCTCCAAAGCCCTCAGGATCTTACGCTCCACATCCCTAAGCCTACGCTCCTCCTCAACCCGCCTAACACTCTCCACATAGACCACATCGCCACAATACTTGTCAAACTTCATCCCATTGGGAGGCTCCAGGGGGAAGTTAAGCTCTATAAAGCCCAGCATCAGGTCAGCCATCTGCACCCCGGTATCGTCGATATAGTTCATCAGGTGGACCCTATAGCCCAGGCTACTCAGGAGGCGGTGGAGCGCCACGCCTAGGAGGATGTTACGGGCATGCCCAATATGGATAGCCTTATTCGGATTCACACTGGTATACTCGATCCTAACATAGCCCTCGCCAAACCTGCCGCGGAATAGGTCGAGACCCTCCTCCACAAGCCGGCGGAAATAGTCGCTGTAGAACCTGTTCCTATCCAGATGAATATTTATATAGCCCCCACCCTCCACACGGATATCAGCGATATAGTCTATCCCTAGGGAGAGGAGATGATCCCTAATATCACTAGCCAGGTCCAGAGGCCTACGCCCCAAGACACGGGCAGCCTTAAAAGCATAGGGAGTAGAGAGATCCCCATACTCAGGACTCTGGGGAACCTCAAGAGTAACCTCAACATCCCGCCTACCAACAAACTCATAGATAGCCTCCTTAACCCGATCCCCCAACAAGAGAATATCCATCCAGCCTCACCACACACCCAGAGAAACCAGGCATACAGAGATAAACAATAACAAATTAACAAGAACATCCAATATAAGGAGGATATACCCAACACGGGCCCGTAGCCTAGCCAGGACCAGGGCGCCGGCCTCCGGAGCCGGAGAACCCGGGTTCAAATCCCGGCGGGCCCGCCACATAATCATTTCAGAACAAAATTCTTTTGATTATAAGAAATTCATAACTTCAGATCAAATTAAAGTCCAGCTTTGAGCTGTATTTATACTTCTGGTAGTCGTCATTACCGTAGGGTTTTCTCAGTATAAAAAGTTTTTCATGATAGATTAACAGAAAATCCCTACTTTTCAACTTCCTCCACTTTTCTCTTGTAGTTTTCATTTTATGCTGTATTTTTACAACTTCTTCCTTAAGAATGAATCCAGTTTTGAGAAGAATATCTAGGACATAGTGAGTTATTGGCACATAGTGCTTATACCTTCGGGTATCTCCAACTAATATGCCTATATGCTTGCCTGGTTTAAGTACTCTGTAGGCTTCCCTAGCAACTTGCCAGATCATCTCAAGATATTCTTCTAAGCTCCTAGCCATTGATAAGTCTCCGGGAGTCCTAGATTTACCACCGTATTTTATGATGTTGTAATAGGGTGGATGTGTAGCGACTAAATCAATACTGTTGCTTGAGATTTTATCGAGATATCTCGCGTCTCCATGGTATATTTCCACTTTTGCTCTAAGCATGTCTTGAATGCTTATGTTCTCATCGTTATTCTCTGTATTAGTACTTTTATGAAGCCACCTATAAAGGTTATCTCCAGATTTAGCTACTCTTTCTAAATATCTCTCAAGCCAGTATAACCTGTGCAATGTCAATATAACCGAGTTATAGTTTATATCTATGCCTATACAATTTCTGCCAAGGAGTTTCGCTTCGATGCAAGTAGTTCCACTGCCTATCATAGGATCCAAGACTGTGTCTCCAGGTTTTGAATATCCTAATATTAATGCACGAGCCATCTGCGGAGGCCAGTTTCCACGATAATCACCCCTGTGTGTAGCCCATGAACCCCTTTTGGGAAAACTCCAAACTGTGGTAGAAACATCTGTGAGCTCAACCATAGATGGATATATTCGCTTAACATTTATGGGGTCAAGACTAATCCTACTACCTTCAATTTCTATCTCTTTATTCTTTTCTAGGTAGTTAAGATATTCCTCGTATGTCACCTTGCGCATTTTAATCATATTCACACTACCTCTAAGGTCTTCACCCTTTTAGCCACGATGGGTGAATCACTACCGGAACCTTATTATTCTACGTATGGATTTAAGATCGTTAGTTACTTCAAGTATAGCATAAACTGACAGGGAGTATATTGAACCCAAGTTAGGAGGTGGATAGTTAGCATCTTCTTGTATCGCTATCCATTTTAATGTCAACAGAAATTCTTTTATACGCTTGATTAAGTGTTGGTTAAGCTCAGAAAAATATCTAGTTATTATGGTTTTTATAGGTTGTCTGTCCCTTATGAACCTTAGTGTTGCATTAATTAGATATTCCTCTATTAAATCATGTTCAGCCTTCAAGTTTAAGTACATTCTACCTAAGTCGTCATGGGATGGAATCTTGAGATCCTGAAGATTACCGTCATCATATACAGCTCTCCACACGAAAAAGTCATATTCGGATTTCTCCCCCGGAATTTGAATAAAGACCTCATAATCCTCCAGGTCTTCCACCTTGATAATCCTAAATTGGCGATTTTTAATATTAATGGGAGGCCTGGCTAATTTTACTCTTATACATTTTCTTTTAGGAATCGGATCAAATATTCCAACCGCTTCAATAAACTCATTGCTAATTATCTTACTTCTGACCTCGTTCCCGTACTTTTCCATTGCTTCCTGCAACTTAGACCTCCTTGGCAGCAGGATCACCTGATCATGATAATATGCATTGATCAGACTTTAAAACAGGGAAACTTGAGATAACCATATCTCGAGATACTTTCTAATGGGACTTGGCAGAGTCTAAAAATAAAGCCGTTGAGACGCATTGATTCGATGTAGAGACACTAAAGTATAGAGCCTGAAATGTGAGGGGGTGCAACAAGTATTATGTTAATTAGGGGGGGAGGTCTGGTTGTGTGTCTATCCCTTCGAGTCTGTTGATTGTTTTTCTGGGTGGCTTGGCTCGATTGGTTATCTTGGTGTTTTCTGGGCTAGGAGTGTAGCCTCGGTGGAGGTTGTGGGTGGTGATCCTCCCGTAGTCTTTGTTAGGTGGCGCCGTGGTAGGAGGTGGAGGGCTGCCTATATCTATCTCTGTCTCGATGGAGTGGAGAACTGTCTGGAGGGTGTGGGGAGGGGTCCTGGGGAGGGTGTAGCTGTCTTGGTGGTTACTCGGGATGTGCTTCCATCTGGGTTGTATGACAGGTGGAGCAAGGTCTTCATCTATAGTGTGGATGGAGGGTTTCTACAGCCTAATGGGGAGGTTGTTGTGGAGGTGTATCCGCCTGGTGAGGCTGAGCCGCTCCGAATGGTTGAGGCGGTTCAGAGGAGTAGCTGGGGCTTCTATGTATCGCCTCCCAGGGAGTCTTATGTCCTCATAGCTAAAATGGGTGGCGATCCCGTGGGCTCTGCATACTACAACCCGGTGAGTAGTAATGTGGACTATGGTATACACGTGGCTAGGCCCTTCTGGAGGAGGCGTATAGGTACGAGGCTACTCGTGGAGGCCGCCAGGCTGGCTAGGAGGCTTGGTAAGAACTATCTATCCGTCGTAAGGGTCTTGAGGGGTGTCAGGCCTACCAGGAGTGATGTGAGGGCTATATCCTTCTACCGGGCTAACAATCCTTTGGACGAGGCTAATGTCTATAGGCTCGTGGCTAGTCCCTAGCCAGTATGTGGCTGAACCTGTTTATCGGCTCCAATGGGTTGGGGTGCTTGACTATCCCGCTGGCCACTAGGATGCCTTCGGAGCCATACTCCACAGCCAGCTCCACATCCTCCTCATTCGTTATCCCCGCGCCGCACAGCGGCTTTACACCGGCCTCCCTACACCTCTCCGTGAAGCGTTGCAGCTCCTCCCCGGCATACCTCGATACTGACCTCCCACTCCCTATCAGCTCTGGGGGCTCATAGGCATAGGCGTAGGGCGTCACATCCATGCTTAGGAGCTCCTCCAGCTCCTCCACAGAGGCTACACATATGACGAGCCTGAAGCCCCTAGACTCCGCCGCAATGTATAGGTCCCTGATCATGGTGTGGGGAACCCTGTTCTCCGAGTGGTTCAGGAGGCTAATGTCTATCCCCATGTCTAGTAGGCGCTCCATAGGAATATGCCCCGTGGAGGATCCATAGCCAACCGTGTCGACGGCCTGGGATATTATGTGGCCCGAGTACCTCCTGGCTAGGTAGTAGGTGTCTAGGAGGGGAGGGGCGACCAAGACCTCTACACCGAAGTTGTGGCTAGCCGCCTCGGCATACTCTAGGAGCCTTGCCGCCTTCTCACCACTCCCCTCCCTATAGTTCTTACAGTTTATGATGAATGTCCGCCTATCCATGGACTAAGATATTACGCCTGGATGGTGAAATATTATTTCCTATAATGGCTGGCGATGTAGTGGTTAGGGACGTCGTGGATCCCGACGAGATACGGAGGTTCGTCGATATACAGATGAGGGTCTGGGGGAGCGAGGTCACGCCACACCACATAATAGTGGCGATCAAGGAGGTCGGCGGAGTGGTTAAGGGGGCATATGTAGATGGGGAGCTGGTCGGCTTCGTATACGGCTTCATAGGCCGGTTCCACGGGAAGTACTGTATCTATAGCCACCAACTAGCAGTCTTACCGGAGTATCAGGACAGGGGTATAGGGGCCATGCTTAAACAGGCCCAGCGGGAGTGGAGCCTGGAGAACGGGTATGACCTCGTTATCTGGACCTTCGACCCCGCCAGGTCGAAGAACGCATGGCTAAACATCAATAAGCTAGGGACAATAGCCAGGACATACCTGCCAAACCACTACGGGACTATGGAGGACGAGCTCAACAGAGGAGTCCCCAGCGACAGGTTCATGACGGAGTGGCACATAGCATCGCCATGGATCGAGAAGAGGCCGAGGAAGAGGAGGATATCAGAGTTCGACGATGTAGAGTACCTAGTCAGGGTAGAGGAGATAAATGGTACGCTCTACCCCAGGACACTGGAGCCCAGCGACTCCAAGTATTTAGCGGTCGAGATACCCCGCGACTTCGACAACCTGGGAGAGGCTACTCAGCAGGCTAAGATCAGGTGGAAGCTGACGCTTAGGAAGGTGTTTAGAGACGCCTTCAGCACGGGCTACGTCGCCAGCTACTTCGTAAAGACGGGTGAGCACTACGCATATATATTGACACAGGGGTTCGACCCATATGACGAGTCGACATGGTGAGGAGCTTAGGAGGATAACCCTCTACGGGATAAGACTCCCACTGATACACCCCTTCAGGACCAGCTTCGGGGTGGAGAGGGAGAAGTATACCTACATAGCCGTGGTGGAGACCAGGAGTGGGGAGCATGGCTACGGCGAGTGCGTAGCTGGATATCAGCCCAGATACTCCTACGAATCCATAGACATAGCCGCCTACGTACTCGATAGATACATCATACCCTCCATAGACAGCAGCGTCACTACTCCAGAGGCATTCATGGAGAGGGTGGGCTGGATAAAGGGGCATAACATGGCGAAGGCCTCGATAGAGATGGCGCTCTGGGATCTGAACGCCAGGCTCGAGGGGAGGCCCCTATACAGGTATATAGGCGGTGTCAGGAGGTATGGAGAGGTAGGTGTAAGCATAGGTATACAGGGCGACACAGACCAGCTCCTAAGGAGGATAGCCAGCTTCCTAGACCAGGGCTATAGGAGGATAAAGGTCAAGATAGAGAAGGGGCTTGAGCACGAGATACTAAGAGCCATAAGACGGGAATACCCAGACATAGCCTTGACAGCCGACGCCAACGGGGACTACATGCCGGGCGACAAGGAGCTACTCACAGGCCTGGATAGGTACGGCCTACTCTACCTGGAGCAGCCATACCCCTGGTGGAGCCTAAGGGGGCATGCAGAGCTGGCCCAGGCCATGGAGACACCCATATGCCTAGACGAGACCATAACCAATAGATACGTGGCCCAGGAGGCGATGGATCTAGGGGCGGCTGAGGTGATAAACATCAAGCCTGGAAGGGTGGGCGGCCTACTCGAGAGCCTAGCGATCCACGACGAGGCTATGGAGAGAGGCGTCCCAGTCTGGATAGGCGGGATGCTGGAGACAGGAGTCGGCAGGGGATTCAACGTGGCACTAACCACGCTCCCAAACGTTAAGTATCCATCAGACGTATCAGCTAGTAACCGCTACTATGAGAAGGACATAGTCGTGGAGCCGTGGGAGGTCGATAGCCAGGGCAGGATATGGGCACCCGAGAAGCCCGGTATAGGTGTGGAGATAGACTGGGAATACCTCGAGAAGATAACGGTATGGAGAAAGGAGTATAGGCTGGGGTAGTGGGTAGGGCTACTCAGCCTTCTCCCACCTACCCTCAAGCTTCTTCAAGACCTGTGGAAGAGTGGTGTACTCCATCTCCTCAGGCCCCAGCCTATGGGGCATGAAGGGTCCATGCAGCCTGATATACTCAGTCACGTCGGAGGCCCATTCCCTTACCCTGTCAAAGGCCGGATCATCGAACAGGTCCACAGGCCCTATGAGCTTACCATCAGTCACCTGGAAGCCCAGGCCTATAACCCTTGGAGGCCCGTCGAAACGGGTCACCTTGGAATACCTCAGGGGAACAGGCATCAGGGGCCCGTAGTGGCTACCCCTCATCCAACCAGCCACTAGGTATGGCTTAGAGAAGGCCTCCAGTATCTCACCCATCGCTGGGAACCCGCTCTGGGCACGGACAATGAGGACAGGATCATCCTTACCCACGTATCGCCCAGCGATCAGGGAGAGCCTAGTCGTGGATGCAGCGGCAGCTATCTCCCCGTCAGACTTCCTCCTAACCTCCTTGATCACATACCTACTCTGGGTACCGATGATGGCTAGGAGGTCATAGGTATCCTCAGGCAGGCTGAGATCAGCCTCCAACCCCTCCACAACATCTAGGACCCTGAAGACGAAGCCATCATGCATCCTCGGATCTATCACTAGGCCAGCCGTGTTGAAGGGATCCCCAAATATCTTGTATAGATAGATGTTCCAGGCACCAGGCTCAGTCTTATCAGCCATGAAGACCGCTATAGGGTCGCTCTTCCGCTCCTCAAACTCGATCTCAGCCACGCCAGGCCCCATACCCTTGATATTCCCGCTAAAAGCGTCCTTCAGGAGGTCCTGCCCAGCCGCGTAGAGCTTGAGCCTCTTAGAAACCTTCTCCGTAGCCTCGCTGAAGACCTTCCATGCCATCTCATGTATCTCAGGGTTATCCACACCCCTGTTATGGGTGAATATCAGCTGGAGATCATCACCAGCATTGGTGACGTAGAAACTATTTATAAGCCCCGTCTCCACATACTCAGCCATCTTCCTAGAGGTAAACTCCTTCAACTCATCCGGGACCGTTACATGGCCAGCTATACTCCCAATATCGGCCTTGATAACAGATACCGTCGTCTTCATCGAGGACACCTAGCAATATAATCGGGAGCCACACCTTATTATATGGCCATGGAGACCCAGCTAATACTCCTAGATACCCCCAGCCTAGCCAAGAAGGGGGTCAGGAGGGTCGCATACCACAAGACCAACGAGACTATGCGGGACATAACCGATGTATGGGTATACGTTAATAGGCTACGGAGAATAGTGGAGGAGGAGCTGGGGATAGAGATACTTGAGACAGTCTTCACCGATAACGAGGACATCGGTACAAACTACATGATATATAGATTCAGATACATACTGGGGGAGGGCTATATAGGATGTAGAGTAGTCACCCGGGAGGGTAGACACATACTCACCGTCTTGACCATAGGTGGTTAGTATGGCCGACAGACTCCCACCCGGGCAGAGGAGCATCCCAAGCTTCGTGATCTACCGGATCCTAGGCCAGCCCAGGATAGACATAAAGACATGGAGACTATCCATAACAGGGCTCGTCGAGAACCCAGTAAGCCTAAGCTACAACGACCTGATCAACATGATGGACAAGAAGATAACCAGGGACTTCCACTGCGTAACAGGCTGGACCGTAGAGGACGTCGAGTGGGAAGGCGTAAGCATGAAGAAGCTACTCGGGATGGCGAGGCCCAGGGAGAACGTGGAGTGGGGATACATAAAATCAGCAGACGGATACACAACGGTCGTTCCCTACAAGGACCTAGCCAGCGAGGACGCCATGATAGTCCTGAAGATGAATGGGGAGCCCCTACCAGAGGAGCACGGCTTCCCAGCAAGGATATTCATACCACACCTATACGGCTGGAAGAGCGCGAAGTGGATAGTCGAGATAGAGCTCATCGACAGATATATAGACGGGTACTGGGAGGCCCTTGGATACCACGAGCGGGGATACGTCTGGAAAGACCAGAGATTCAAGGAGATATGAGGTGCCCCGGCCGGGATTTGAACCCGGGTTCACCGGCTCGCACCGGTCAAGACGCTCGAGAGGCCGGTATGCTTGACCGGGCTACACCACCGGGGCATCCAACTCAAATTATGGTGCCGGGATGCTTAAATATTTCTCCTACCCCTCAGAGGCGGTTCCACCAGGCCTTAGCATACCCTTCTCCAGGAGATCCACATCGATACCCATGATCTCCAGGACGAGAGCCACATCCCTCTTCTTAATCACAGTCCTCCCCGACTCCCTAGCGATCCTAGCAGCCTTCAGAGCCAGCTCACCAGCCACATAGGTCAGGTACTTAGCAGCCAGGTCAGCAGCCTCGAGGCTCACACGGCGGCCAGCAGCCGCCTTCATAACCCGATGAGCAGTATACTTAGCTATACCCATGGAAGGACACCAAGAAAATATTCATCCACCAACCAGGAAAATAATTTGTTTATACCCATCCGTTAATTCGGCGAAGCCAGAATATCTAGGTGGTGCGCCGGGATGTATGTAGACGCACACATCCACCTCTACGCAGAGGAGTACGACGGAGTAAGGGAGGAGGTCCTGAAGAGGGCGGTGGAGAACGACGTAGACCTAATACTCTCCGTGGCGGAGGACAGCGAGACAAGCCTCAAGAACCTAGAGCTCCTAAGGAGGTATAGGGAGAACTACAAGATCTACATAGGGATAGGGATACACCCCTACACAGCGATAAACAACCCCGACGACCTGGAGAGGGTGGTCGACCTAATAGCCCAGCACCACGACTCAATAATATGCATAGGGGAGGTCGGCCTAGACAGGAAGTACAACAACAGCATGAAGATGTGGGACAAACAGGTGGAGGCCTTCGAGACAATGATACAGCTCTCCAAAGACCTACTAAAGCCCCTAAACATACACTCCCGGAGAGCCGCCAAAGACGTCCTAGCACTCCTCAGGAAGCACGACGTGAGGGAGGCATACTTCCACTGGTACACCGACGACGAGGAGACCCTAAAGGAGATAGTGGAGGAGGAATACTTCGTAGGCTTCACACCAGCACTCCTAACATCTAAGAGGATACAGAGATTCACAGAGATAGTCCCCCTGACCCAGGTACTCACAGAGTCCGACGGCCCAGTCCGATACTACGGCCCCCTAGAGAACAGGATGGGCGAGCCGATGCATACAAAGCTCATAGTGGAGAAGCTGGCCCAGCTCTACGAGGAGGACCCCATAGAAGTCACCATAATGATCAGGGAGAACTTCAAGAGGCTATTCAGGATACAGTATGGATAAGGATTAAGACCTGGATAGGCAGAATATACTTATTGCGGATGACGAGACTGATCTGCCCTGACACCCAGGGATGATGAGCATCGCACCCCGCCGACGCCCACAAAGGATTTAAAAACTACATCAATGAATATTTTTATACAACGATGCACAGAAAAGTGGAGATAAGACACATAAAAGAAATCAGGCCCCACGAAGAACACAACCCGAGACACCTAACAAAACTCCTAAAAACAGTCCTACACGACAGACACCTCAAGAAACCAATCCTAATAGACCGGGAGACAGGAATGATAATAGACGGAACCCACAGATACCACATACTCAGAACAATAGGCGCAGAAGCTGTACCAGTAATAGAGATAGACTACCTAGCCGAAGACATCACAATAGCACCATGGTACAGAATATACAGATCAATAGACACCAGAGGAGTAGAGACAACCCAAGCCATAATAACCAACAGACCAATCATCAAGACAAGAGAGACAACACTAACAATAATCAAGCCCGAAGACCCACCAGAAGCAGTACGGAGAATAGACATGAACAACCTAGACAGACTAATAGCCTACACCCACACACCCCAAGCACCAAACGGATACACATACCTACAATACCCACCACCAACCAAGGAAGAAGTACTCCAGAGACACAGGAAGAACTACCTATACCCACCAAAATACACCAGACACATCCACAACATCAACCCACCAGAGATAAACATACCCCTAGACACACTACTCGAACCCAGAAAAGCAGAGAAACACATCAAAAATATTATCAACCCCATATAACCACACACAACCAAAAAACCATATAGAGACGATGAAGATCCGACTAAAAATCGTAGGCCCCATACGCTACATAACAGGCCCACAACTAGAACTAGACATACAAAACCCAACACCAGAGAAAATACTAACCGAAGTAGCAAAGAAATACGTCGAGAAACGAGGAGGAGACAAAGAGAAGATCGATGAGTTGAGGCGGCAGTTGGTGTTGGTTGTAAATGGTAGGCGTCTGGGAGGCGACGAAGAGATAAAACCCGAATATGCGGACAAGCTGAAGGTAGTACACCTAGTAAACGGGGGATAACAGGCTTTATGAAAAGAAGCCGGGGAAATAACTAGTATGACGGGCTACGAAGCACCCACCATACTAGACATCTACCGCCTATCCATAGACGTAGCCAAGAAGATCCTAGAGAAAGGTGAGCGACACGACTGCATAGTAGGAGTATCACGGGGAGGACTCATACCAACCCGACTCCTATCAGACTTCCTAGGCATAAAAGACGTCAGAGTCATCAGGAGCATCTACTACACAGCACCAGGACAGACACTAGACAAACCCATAATAGACCTAACCCCCATAGGAAACATAGAGAACCTAAACATCCTAATAGTCGACGACGTAGCCGACACAGGAGAGACATTGAAAGAGCTTAGACAGATGATACTCGAGAGGGGAGCCGCAAAGGTGGAGATAGCCACACTATACGTCAAACCATGGAGAAAAGTCGAGATAGACTACTACTCCCGAGAGACAGACAAATGGATAGTCTTCCCCTGGGAGATAAAAGAAATCCTAGAAGAGCTAGGTAAGAAGGGGGAGGACGAGAAACTCATAGAGATGTTCCGAGACAGGGAGGAGTTCAGGCTCGTGCTAAGCCTAATGGGGAGAGAGACTTGAAGCTAGAATACACAGACATAAACATCTACGTCATAGAGGAGAAGGACCTAGACAAGATACGGGACCCAATACTGATAGCCGAGATACCCAGGGAGAGACTCGCCACAGAGGAATACATAAAGGCAGTGGCATACCACTACCTAACGACGAGCCACCTAAGAGATACGTGGATAAGGGACGACACACTAAGATTCCTAGCACTCTACTACAGGGAGAGCCAGATACACAGACTCCCAAAGCCGGGCAAGGACAAGATACTCATAGTACTCGCAAGGGAGGGTGTAGACACGGTACAGCCAGGGAAGGGATTGGAGGGAGTATCCGAACTAGCAGTATTCAGGGCCGAGATAGAGAGGACACGCTCTAAAGCCGTGTAACCTCCCTCTCAACATTCAAGACACCATCAGGCCTAACGAGGGAGACCCCAGTCTTAGGCCCCAAGACCTCGACCCAGACAATATAGTCAGGCTCCTCCAGACTAACCCTCCTAGGAATAGCAGATGCAAAGGCATCGATAATCTCCATCCTCCCAAGCTGGGTATACCTCCTCCTAAGCTCAACCTTATAAGACGCATCCCCAGGTATACGCCTAGCCAGCTCACCAGCAACCCTCGAGAACTCCCCAAGATCAGTATCCACGACAAACTCGATGGGGACAAGCCTCTTAATATCCCTCACAACCCAGGGATTCCACCTGAGAAGCTCCCGGACCCTATAGGGAACCTCATACTGATCCAGACCGGTAAGGCCGAGAACAACACCACTAATACCCGACTTCCAAGCAGTGGGAGACTCATCACCAAGATCCATAAGGATAGACTCGAGACCCCTAATAGCGAAGAACTCACGGTTCCTGGGACAGGTAGCCAGGAGGTTAAACCTACGGTCAACCCTCAGCATACCGACCACACTAGATTTATAGACAACCCATAATGAATATTTAGACCCCCAGGAGGTGGAGAATGATGCCCCACGAGATAAAGGATAAGCAGGAGTTCATAGAGAAGATGAAATATGCAAGGAAGATAATCGTGGTGAGGAGGCCACCCAAATACATAAAGGTGAAGGCCAGGACGGCCAGGAGGCTATACACAATAAAGCTACAGAGCGAGGAGGAGGTAGAGGAGATACTCAAACACGCCAACGCAGAGATAGTAGAGTACTAGGCAGGCCCAATCCTAAACCCCATAGCCTCAGCCTTCTCCACACAGGAGCGGCAGAGGAAGGGATACTTCCTATCCAGATGGGAGACATCACTCGAGAAAGACATCACACACGTATCATTTATACAGTGCTGAAGCCCAATCAGATGCCCAAGCTCATGGACAACCTCCTTAAACACACGCTCACCAAAGAGGTTCCTCTCCTCATCAACCGACAGCGACAAGCCCCTACCAAGCCTAAAGACAGAGATAACGATAACCTTACTCACCATATGGGTAGCGCTGAAGATATACTCCATCCCATCGATATACAGATCCTGCCCGATAAACACCATATCCACCCGTCCAGACTCAGCCTGATATACACGTCTAAACTCCTCCACAAACGTCTTCACATTTACCTGCCTCCTATCACCATTGAAGGACCTCCTCAGAATCTCTGTCGGGAGCCTACCCCAGGAGACGGAGTAATCATCCCAGAAAAACATCTTGATACCAGCCTCGATAGACCCCTCCAGGCTACGGACAGCCTCGTAGACATCCTCACCAGCCCAGAGGAAGAACCTATACATAAGGCATCACATAATGGTTATGGAGGGGCTACACTATATATTCCTCCCTATGCCCAGGATAGACAACCCTATAGCCAAGCCTATCAGAGATAAGCTCACCAATATTCATCCGAGCATCCCCATCACCATGGACAATATAGAACGTCGGGTCACCCTCAACACTAGAGGCAAACCTAAACAGGCCATCAACATCCGCATGGGCCGAGAACCTCATATACACCACGTCAGCCCTATCCCTAGCCTCCTCAGACTCAGCCTCCTCCAACAAGCTCCTACCAGGCGTACCAGGAGCCTGGTAACCAACCAGGAAGATCCTATTCTTAGGATCATCAATCAACTTGTTTAGGTAGAAGACCGCGGCCCCACCACCAAGCATACCCGCAGGAGCAATTATGAGGCAACGCTCATTAACAACCCTCTTCCTGTCACGCCAACGATAGATCTTCCTAACAGCGTTGAAAGCCTTCCTAAGCCTCTCAGGATCCTTCAGATACCCGGGCTGGGAGAGGAGGATCTTAGTCACCTCAATAGCCATACCATCCATCACGACCTCATAGGGGAAGTCATACTTATCCAGGATCAATAGGATCTCCTGACTCCTAGCGACAGCGAAGGCAGGGACCAAGACTGTGCCGCCAGACTCGATAGTCTCGATAGCCTGCTCCACGAAGCGGCGCTCCATCTCACCCCTATCCGGATGCCTAGAATTACCATAGGTACTCTCCATGATCACGGCGTCGAGCTCCACACCCAGATCCATATCGGCAGGGCCCTGGAGCATAGTCTCATACGTATTTATATCCCCAGTATAGAGGATACGCCTACCATCCATCTCAACAAGTACCTGGGCACTACCAGGGATATGCCCAGCATCAAAGAGAGTGACACTCACCCCATCAAAGACAAACGGCTCCCTATACCCGAGGAGATGGACGTTACGCCTCAGACTAATAAAGTCGATATACTCGAAGAGTAGATACTCGCCGGAAAGCTTCATAAAATCCCTGATCAAGAGGTCACTGATCTCGATGGAGGGAGGAGTAGTTATAGCCGGGACATCCCCCGAGACATAGAGCATCGGGGCAGCCCCCATATGATCGAGATGGGAATGGGAAATCACGAATAGATCAAGGCTAGAAACATCTACAGGGTCTGGGAACTGGGGCGTCTTACCAAGATCCACCCCATAGTCAAGCAAAACCTTCCTAGACCCCTTAATCAGATATGCAGACCTCCCAACCTTGTTAGGCATCCCCAGAAAAGCTATCTTAACAGACATAACAGCCACACCACACGGTCATCCGCCGGACACACCAAATTATTATGGCCCCACCCGCAATAATTATTTACATATCAATACGTGGTGGACAGCCGTGAAGATATATGTAAAGAAGAGCTTCAAGGGAAAGAGACTGTTCGCAGGATTCATGGGTATAGGAGGCACAGGCCTATACACAATCAAACACATGATAGACAGCCTAGAAGGAGTCGAGCTAGTAGGCATAGTAGACTCCCCCTACATACCACCAGTAATATCCTACATCGACGGGAGGATATCCTACCCAATAGAGTTCTATAGACATGGAGACGACCTAATACTCAAGGTGGAGAACCTACCCCGCGGACCAAGGGGCAACATACTCATCAAGAACCTCTTAAGATACGTGAAGAAGAAGGGGGTAGAAGAGATAATCGTGATAGGAGGATTGACAAAGAACCTTAGAGAGGGGGAGGAGGACGAGTACCGCATAGTCACCAATAGATACTGGAGGAGGAAGATAACGGCTAGGCCCCCACCAAAATACGTAAAGATCTTCGGCCCACTAGCCTCTACACTGGCCTACAGCGAGTTCCTAAAGATACCCGCCCTAGGCATACTGGCATACTCAGACGACGGGATGATAGACCCAATAGCAGCCTCATACGCAGTAAAGGCGATAAACGAGCTCTTCGGATACGAGATACCCATAGACACCCTTAGACAGGCAGCCAACGAGCTCAATGAGATGATGCGTCAGTTTGAGGAGTTTGTAGGGGGGAGTGGGAAGGACATCTACACCTAGCCACCCTCCCTAATCTCCCTCATATACTCATCGAAGACCTGCTTAACCTTCTCATAAATAACACCCCTATCCCCCTCAACCCCCTCCTGGGTAACCCTCACCCTATTCATAACCAGTATAGCCCTCTCCGAAGGCCTATACACCACCATACCGGGGGACGGGAAGAGCCTCTCAATACGCCTGGCAAGCTCAGCCAGATCGAACTTCACAGCCCTCAGGAAGACAGCCCTAACATCAGCCCCACCGATAATCACGAGGCTATACTCATCCCTACCAATCCGCACATTCCCAAGAACCATATTAAGCGTATTAGGATCAATCGCCCTCAACAAACCATTCAGCCTACGCCCATCCCTAAGCTCAACCACAACCTCCTTATTCAGGAACTTATCCAGCTCCCTCATAAGCGGGCTAGCAGGCATCATAGGAGGACACCCTAACAGGAATGTAAAAAGAATTATATACATGGCTATTTTAAACGGGTCGGTGCCACAGAGACCCGATAAACACTTTCACACATCCCTGGGGAGGGGATAATCTATCCCACCCCCATGATGAAAGTATTCAGGCCAAGCCATGACTAGACCCTCCACCCATAGACATCCACTGGAACAATGAAAGCTACAGGTGGGGAGAGGTGCTAGAGAACAGCCTTGTTGACAATAGGCTTGACACCATAATCAGGCTGCTAAAGGCGCTAGGAGTATCTGAGAGGTGGGGTAGGGAGGTCAAGGAATATGTGGTGAAGCTGGATAGGAGAGACCTCAGCCCAACCAGATACGAGGTCCTGATAGCGGCGACCTACCTAGTCCTGAAGAAGAACGGCGAGATAGTCTCGGTGAAGGAGCTCATCGAGAGGCTGGACAGGGAGCTGGGTAAGAGGGTAAGCTATAGAAAGGTCCATAAACTACTCACGAGGTCACAGGACGAGGAGGCGGAGTACGAGGATAACGAGGAGATCCTAGACCCCCTAGAGAGATACCTAGCCATCAAGACCGGGATAATACAGGAGGAGCAGACTGAAGACTCCACAGCTACAGATCAGCCCGAACCCATAGAGTAATTCCTAAGAAGCCTACAGTTCGGGCTATGGAGATCCACATATCCAACATATCTATACTGGCCAACCCTGACCTCGACAACTATCATGCCATCCTCGACATACGACTCGGCATCACCGTATGGCGGCCTATACCCATCAATACCTAGACACTCCATAGCCGCATAGACCCCAACAACATCGACGGCATACTCGTCATACCCCCTAGCAGTGGGGTCCACACTATATAGTATGAAGATAGTACCCGCCATGAGCACAGCCACAACGATGAATACTGCGAGGTAGATACCTAGGTATCCATTCCTCCGCATCCAACCACCCTCCCATCAGGAGAGACGATCACCACCGAGCCCTGAGTAGAGACGTATATCAGACCATCCTCACGCCACACACCATCCACGCCCACCCTACCCAGGCCAACATCAGCCAACAACTCCTCACAAGGGTCGAGGACAGGCCTGAAGGAGACATAATCCACCAGGAGGAGGACGATACTCCCAATACTCATAACCAGTACCGAGACACCCACGACAAGGGCCAAGACCCTACTAAGCACCAAGCAACACCCCCAGGAATAGGAGGAGGACAAGGGCAACTAGGGAGAGGACCAGGAGAAATACACTGGCTAGGGCCAGGCTCAACAGGGTATCTATAAAGTCGTCTAGCACCTCACACCCACCCTATACACGACATGGTATAGACCCCTATCCACAACCACCTCCTCAGGCCTACAGACAGCCACGCCTAGAATCTCCAGTAAACGACCACCGATCAACAGAGCGATCCCCGAGAGAACAACCAGCAATACAACCTCGAGTATCAGGGTCGCAGCATACCTATCCAATCCCTAACCACCCCCACCAAGTGGAGAAAGCCGAGTATAGCCAGTCCAAGCATAAGAGCCTTCAGAGCAGTGTCTCCAAACAGCCTCAGAACCCTATTCATCCCGTTAATACCGCTCTCCAGCAGCTTATAACTGGGATGTGATGAGTGAAAATAATTTATTACCACTCCTCCGGGCCAATCCCTACTCGGGATGAGGCTTGGCTCCATACCTATCCTGGAGGAGTGGGAGGCTAGGATAACCAGGTACATAGCCCTCACGAGGAGGGGCGGAACACTGTACTACGGCTTTACACCAGAGATCCTCGAGGCGTCTACACATATACAGGAACTATCGAGGGAGCTACCAGTATTCAGTGGGCTAAGTAGATACCCAACCCTGGAGGAGATCCTCAGGAGGAATATCCACGAAGCACTGGAGAGGCTGAGCGGTTCAGAGGATGCGAATGAGGAGATAGGGGAGATAGCCTTCTGGGACTCGATAGGCCTCCTACCCCTCCACATACTGATGACAGACCCCGAGAACCAGGAGATCTACATTCTCGGGGGCGATAACGAGATCAGGGTTAGGAGGATGGACGGGACCAGCTACAAGACAAACATGTATATCGGGGAGGACGGCCTAACAGCCCTGAGACGCATCCTCGAGCTGATAGTTGCAGAGGGGGTATCAAGGAGGGGAGGCTCGATAGAGGCCGACATATCAACAGTCAGGGATAGGTTCAGAATAGTCCTAGACACATTCCCACTAACCCATGGAGAGACCTACGCCGTCATAAGGAGGCACATGGGGAGTGGGAACACCCTGGAGGGCCTCGTGGAGAGGGGCTTCATGGACGATGAGCAGAGGATCACCATACTGGAGCAGCTGAGGAGGTATCCATCGATACTCATCATGGGTGAGCCCAACAGCGGTAAGACAACCCTCCTAAACGCCATACTGAAGGAGATGCCTGGACACCTAAGGATACTCATACTAGAGGAGGCTAGGGAGACGGAGGACCTAAGGCCACACGGCTACCACCACATCTACTATAGACAGTCGGGAATAGTGGAGTCTGAGAAGAGGGGGATACAGACCCTATTCAACCTGAGGAGGAGCCCCGACTACGTAGTATATGGAGAGGTCATAACCAACAACGATATCCAGCACATGCTCGAGACCCTGCTCATGGGTATAAGGGTCATGGCCACCATCCACGCCAGCGATATAGAGAGCCTCATAATGAGGCTGGGAAGAGGCTTCGGAGAGGGATACGAAGCAGCATTGAAACAGGTAGGCCTGGTACTAATAACTGCAAGGGACCTCCACACGGGGAGGAGATACCTTAGAGACATATACCTCTCAGAAGAGTTGGAGGAGGGATTAGTAGCGTGGAGGCAGTACTAATAACCCTCCTAATACTAAGCCACATAGCCGCGGCACTGGCTATGGGGAGGGGGGTGTGGGAAGCCCTAAGTGGCTCGGGTATAGCCACCAGGTTCATGGAGCTATCCGAATACATAGTCTCGGGTAGCCCGCTAAGAGCAGCCCTAATATCCAGTGGAGACCTGGAGAAGAACCTCTTGTTCGAGGATATAGACAGAGTAGGTGGGGTAGAAGTTGCTGAAGACCCTGAGATAGTGGTCGAGACAGCGGCATCAGACATTGAGCTAGAGATAGACAGGCTGGAGAGGGAGGTGGAGAACCTGGACGTCAAGGCAGCACTCATAAGCGCAGTAACAGTCTTCCCACCCCTCCTCGCACTGATAGCCACGATCCCACTAGGCCCCTGGATACTCTTACCAATACCCATACTCCAGGCCCTACTAACAAGGATACTTACAAGGGTGGCGAGGTAGATGGGGCTGATAGAGATACTCGACAAGATACTCAAAGGAAGATCAGTGGCCAGAGCACTCTACGAGGAGGGGGAGCTAGAGAGGCTGAGAAACTACATCAGGAATAGGGAGGTGGAGACAGACCTAGAGGCAATATCTAGGAGGACCGAGGTTATACGCGGCTACACAAAGACGGTTATACTCCAGGAGAAGTTCCTAGGGAGGCTGAGGAACAAGGAGCGGCAGATAATGAGGAGGCTATCTATACTATCAGCCACAGCGGCCTTCACACTCGGGGCGACGATACCCGTCCTAGAAGTTATCAGCGGGATAACGATAACCGAGAACCTTTTAATAACATTTGGAGGGGGAGACACACTGATATACAGGCTCTTCGGCCTACTACAGACAGCACTAATCACATGGATCTTCCACGGCCCAGACAGGAGAGGTCTACTCAGGAACATAGTGATATACATATTCGCAACCATCCTGGGAACCGGATTCACAAGACCACTACTGGGATAGTGGTGGGAATAGTTTCACAACCCTCTCCACCACCTTTAACACTGCCACAACCCCTAATGGATGGGGATGCACCATGAGGAGGAGGCGTGGAGCCCAGATCATCGAGGAGGGCCTACTAATCATAGTGGCCCTGCTAGGGATCGGGATAGCTATGGGGGCAGCCAACATGATCTACGAGAAGATCCAGGAGGCTATCCAGACCTTCTTCGACGCGGTACAGTGGTGGTGGGACACACTATTCCCATTCCTATAGAGGGGACAGGATAGATGAAGAGGCTAATCCCTAGGCTAAACGGGTCGAAGAGGGAGTATATGGCCGGGGTGAAGATACTGGGGAGCAGCCCAGAGATAGATGAGGGGAGGGTGAAGGCCTATCAACACGTCACAGCCTATAGGAACATGATCAAGGCCTTCAAGAACCTCCACATACCAGTACAGATAATACACTACGTCGACGGGAGGCACGAAGGCCTATACATAGTCACCAGGGGAGATTCTAGGGAGGCCGCCCTCTCAAAGGCACAGGCAATAAGGAATATAGTCCTAACAGCATTCCCAGACTACGAGGTGGAGCTAGTAGGTGATGGAGAGATATCGACGATATACAGGTGGAGACTGAGGAATGGTGGTAGGGGGGAGCACTACATAAGGTTCGAGTCCGGGGGAGACCTACAGCTGGTCAAGCCTAGGGGACTATTCAAACTACCCGTCCAGAGCAGGCCTGGTAAGGCTACTATAAGGCTGGGCAGACTGGTAGACACGGGTGAGGACTACGTAATACCCATAGACCAGCTATCCAGCCACATAGCATGCATAGGCTCCACAGGGATGGGCAAGACCACCACGATAGCCACCATACTCAACCAGCTCCCAAGGGACACCCCATACCTAGTCCTAGACTACCACAACGAGTATGCATCGAAGCTCAAGAACTTAGACCTAGTCATAAGGCCTGGACTAGGGGAGGCGGTGCTCAACCCCATAAAGGATGAGGGGGACATAGAGGACAGCGCATCCATAATCACCGACATATTCAGCGAGGTCTACGGATTCACCCATCCACAGCAATACTTCTTCAAGACCGCACTAGAGGCGACATACTCGAGATACCACCTAGTAGGCGAGAAGGAGCCCAACATAAGGGCATTGATAAGCATCATAGAACAGTTCCCCATAAAATCCTATAGCGAGCACGAGACCAAGGCAGCCCTACTCAGGAGGCTGAAACAACTAGTGGCGGGCCAAGGAGCCAAGATATTCGGCCAGGGGGAGACCATAAGGATAGAGGATATAGTCCAGAGGAACACCGTGATAGAGCTTGGACATATACACGAGGTTAACCTCAGGAAGATATTCGGATACATACTACTCAAGAGGCTCTTTAACCACCAGAGGCTCAGCGGTATGAAGAGCCTAAGCCACGTAACAGTACTCGAGGAGGCCCGCTACCTAATACCAGCCCGTAGAGAGTACGACCCACCAACAGTGGCGGAGAAGATCATGGATGAGATACGTAAGTTCGGGGAGGCCATAGCAATTATAACCCAGTTCCCCTCCCAGATAGCGAAGGCCCCACTGAAGAACGCAGGGCTAGTCATAATCCACCGCCTAACAGGGTGGGAGGACCTGACATACATCAGGAACATCGTCTCTATGAATGAGGAGCAGATAGAGTATGTGAAGCAGCTAGGCGTTGGGGAGGCACTGGTAAAGGATAGTAGGAACCCACTACCATTCCCTGTCAGGATAGAGCCCAACGCCTAGCCACGGAAGAAGCGTTGGAAATCACCCCTCTCATATATCAGGCCCAGCCAGTCCACAGAGTCGCACCTAGCGTCACCCCTACCCAGCTTATCCATGATCCGCTCCACAGTCTCACGGGGATCCCCGGTATTATCTACCTGGAGAACCTTCCCACCATATATCCTGAGTGCCTCGGAATAGACTATATCCAGGATCTCAGCCTCAACGTTCTCCCTAACCTTCTCCTCGGGGAAGCCCTTCGCCCTAAGCCGCTCCTCCAAGACGTAGGGGCTACACCTAAGGACAACAATCCAGTCGAAGACGCTTGGATCCTCTATATAGATTATTGATAGGCCCTCATACACACCGTCGACACTGACTAGTCTAGGGGCGGCCTCTGTAACCCGCTCCACATCAGCTACGAGGCTCCCACGCCTCTCGTCAAACCCCTCTACAAGCCCCTCCCTAATAATGACGTCGTCTAGATGGATGACTGGGAGCCCCAATGCCTCGCCAAGCAGCCTCGATATCGTTGTCTTACCAGTGCCAGGCGTGCCAGTAATACCCAGCCTCATCCCCAATCCACTGTAAAGGCTTAAATCATCCCCCGGGATAGAAAAATATATAGTGTCGAGTGGGCCCGTGGTCTAGAGGCTATGACGCCGGCCTCACACGCCGGAGGTCCCCGGTTCGAGTCCGGGCGGGCCCACCAAGCTACTTCTTCATACCCTTCATCCTCTTCTTCCATCTCAGATTCTTACTCTTACACTTCCTACATTTCACCGCGCTCGGCGGGTTCCTAGCGCCACAGTTACGGCATATCTTGTAGTATAGCCTATACCTCTGGGCCAAGGCCCTCTTATCTATGGCGACGTCCTCACTCAACACCTAGCACCTCCGCCACTATCTGGGCAACCTCCGAAGGCCTATACGCTATATATGCCCCCACATCCTTAAAACTCTGTATCTTCGACTCAGCCGTGCCAGAGCCCTCAGAGACTATAGCCCCCGCATGCCCCATCCTCTTACCCTCAGGGGCGGTCCTACCAGCTATATAGGCGACGACAGGCTTGTCGAAGCCGCTCTCCCTAATGTATCGGGCAGCCCTCTCCTCATCATCACCACCGATCTCACCGATTATGACCACAGCATCAGTCCTCTCATCATCCTTGAGAGCCCTCAACACATCGACGAAGCTCGTCCCAATCACGTAGTCACCACCCACACCCACGACTATCCTCTGGCCCAGCCCCCTATCAAGGAGCTGCTTAGAAATCTCATATGTAAGCGTCCCACTCCTCGAGACTATCGCTACGCGGCCCTCCGAGAAGTACTGGTTAGGCATGATACCGATCTTTGTATAGCCCGGGATGATGACCCCCGGCGTGTTAGGCCCTATGATCCTCACCCCCCTCCTACTAGCCATGGAGACCATCCTTAGAGTGTCCAGCGCCGGGATACCCTCCGTTATCACGACTACTGGGCTCAGGCCATTCAGGATAGACTCGGCAGCTGCGTCGAGGGCATATGGGGCCGGTACAAATATGATCGATGCTGTTGGATCAGCCTCCCTAACAGCCTCCTCCACAGTGTCATATACAGGTACGCCATGCACCTCCTGGCCACCCTTTCCAGGAGTAACGCCAGCCACTACCTTCGTGCCGTACTTAAGCATCTGCTCAGTGTGGAACCGTCCCTGCCTCCCAGTGATCCCCTGTACCAGGAGCCTAACCTCCCTATCTATTATGCCTGGCAGGATCATATCTTCACCACCTCCTTAGCCGCCTCATCCATATCCTTATAGACGCGGAACCCACGGGACTCCAGGATCTCCCTGCCGACATCCTCCAACGTCCCCACAAGCCTGATGACGAACATCTCCGGGGGTATGCCAACCCTATCCACAGCCTCCACAATACCCTTAGCCACCTCGTCACACCTCGTTATGCCAGCAAATATGTTGATGAATATCCTCTTGGGGGAGACCTCCCTATACACAACCTCCAGGGCCTTCGCAATCCTATCGGCAGAGGCCCCTCCACCAACGTCTAGGAAGCAGGCCGGCTCACCACCATAATACTTCACCAGGTCCAGAGTGGCCATGACTAGGCCCGCGCCATTACCTATAACGGCTATATCACCCTTCAACGGCACATATGCGAAGCCCGTCTCACGGGCTATCCTCTCACCCTCCGTCATCGACCTGTTATACTCGTAGAAGCCCGTTACATCCCTCCTGAAACCAGCGTTGTCATCAATGATTACCTTCGCGTCCAGGGCCATGAAGCCGTCGCCCAGGAATACGAGGGGATTTATCTCCACGAGTAGGAGATCCTCACCCAGGACAGCGTCGAAGAGTGGCTTAACAAGCCCGGCAACCTTGGATACGAGATCCCTGTCGACGGAGCCGAAGAAGGTCTTTGCCACCGCCCTATACACGTTATCCATGGGGGCCTCGTCAGGGGATAGGGAGATCCTTAGTATATGCCTCCCCATACGGGCCAGCTCCTCCACATCTACACCTCCATACCTAGAGGCTAGGAGGAGGAGGGACTTATCCGACTTAGAGGCCATGATACTTATGTAGTATTCCTCCTCATGGGGGACGAACTCCTCGATCAATAGGCGCTCAGGCGTAGCCCCCCTCACCTCGAGCTGGAAGAGCTTCTCAACAACCTCTCGGAGCTCCTTGGGGTTGTCAGCCTTCTTCACAGCCCCAGCCTTCCCCCTACCACCGAATAGGAACTGGGCCTTCACGATGACGGGATACTCCTCCACCATGCTATCAAGCCTATCAAGATCATCCCTAGTAACCACTACACCCCTAGGAGTCCTAACCCCATACCTCCTCAGTATCTCCTTCCCCTCATGCTCCAACAGGAACATTATATACACCCCACAGACCCATTCACCGGGGCCACGTTGAATTAACAGATACTCTTCACCGGCTATATAAGGGGGGACCAAAACCAATATAACCAATACCCAACAATAGGATTGGTATGACACAGCCAGAGAAGATTAGGACGGTCGACATCCCCAAGTATGAGGGTAGAGAGGTCAAGCTCTATGGATGGGTGGAGGATAAGCGTATCCTCGGAAACATAATGTTCATAACACTTAGGGATGGATGGGGTAGGGTGCAGCTAACGATAAAGAAGGATGGGAACCCGAGCATCTATAACAGGGCCCTAGCCACCCAGAGGCAGAGCGTGATAAGCGTTGTCGGGAGGGTGAACAGGTATAAAGACACGTACGAGGTGATACCCTCCAAATACTTCCTAGTCTCCCAGGCCAACCACCCACTACCCATAGACCCTACAGGCAGGACACCGGCCAGCCTACCAACACTGATAGAGTATAGGCCGCTGAGCCTCCGGATAGAGAGGATAAACGCGATCTTCAGGATAAGGGCCAAGGTTAAGAGACTTATACGAGACTACTTCTACAGCATAGGGGCGGTGGAGATAGACACACCCAAGATTATAGCCACTGCCTCAGAAGGTGGGGCGGAGCTCTTCAAGGTAGACTACTTCGGGAGGCAGGCATACCTAGCCCAGAGCCCACAGCTATACAAGGAGCAGGCGGTTATGGGGCTGACCTACGTATTCGAGATAGCCCAGTTCTACCGCGCAGAGAAGAGCCACACCAGGAAACACCTCACCGAGTTCACCTCGGTAGACTTCGAGGGAGCCTATATAGACTATAACGAGGCGATGGACATACTGGAGAGACTCATCAGACACGTCTTGGAGGGGATAAGGGAAGAGGAGGAGCTCTTCAGGATCATAGGTAGGGAGCCACCAGCACCACCAGCCAGGATAGAGAGGGTGAAGTACGACACCCTACTCGAGCTCGTCAGGAGTAGGGGGAAGGAGCTTAAATGGGGTGAGGATTTCGACAGCGAGGCACTAAACATAATAGCGGAGAAGTATAGGGGCTTCTACTTCATAGTAGACTGGCCATGGGACACCAAGCCCTTCTACATCTACAGGGTGGGCGACTACACCCAGTCCTTCGACCTCATGCACGGCAACCTAGAGCTAGCCTCCGGCGGGACGAGGGAGCATAGATACACCGAGCTCAGGAAGAACATAGTGGACAAGGGCCTCAACATAGAGAGCTTCGAGTACCACATAAGGTACTACCAGTACGGGATGCCCCCACACGCAGGGTTCGGCCTAGGCCTCGACAGATTGGTACAGCTGATAACGGGGGCGGAGAACATCAGGGAGGTCGTCCTCTACCCGAGGGACCCGGAGACGGTTACCCCCTAGCCCTATATACTCTTGAACCTACTCGTCCACTGCTCATAGGCGTTGAGCAGGGTCCTGGATATACTGGGCTTCACCCTCTTCAAGGCATGCTTAAGATCATCCATCGTCAGGGGCCTCGGCTTGGCATTCGGGTCTGAGGCACGGCCACTCTCGAAGAGCTCGGAGACAACCTCGATGACAGCAGTCTGGACAACATCCCTAATATCGCTCGGGGTATAGTCACGGGTATAGTCTGCGAGGAAGTCTAGGTCTATATCGTCGGAGTGGGAGACCTTCGATAGGAAGTATTGGAAGAGCTGCTTCCTAGTCCTCTTATCAGGAGGAGGAATATAGATCCTCTTCTGGAAACGCCTGATAAAACCCATGTCCAGGTCCCAAGGCCTATTGGTACTCGCCACTATGAAGAGTGGGAGGTCAGACATCTCCTTAGTCTTAAGGCCATCCATCTCGCTGAGGAACTGGTTCCTAACCCTGAGCTCACCACCCACCTCACTATTCCTAACACTGAGTATCGAGTCCACCTCATCAATATAGAGGATGACGGGCCTCTCACGGGCCCTCTCCCTGAGATAGTTGAATATCTTGGCAACCCTCTTCTCACTCTCACCCAGCCACTTAGACATGATCATCGTCGCGTCGACTGGATAGAACTCAGCCTCGATCTCGTTGGAGAGGGCCGCCGCTATACTGGTCTTACCACATCCAGGCGGGCCGTAGAGGAGTATAGCCCTAGGGAAGCCTAGGGGGAAGAGGTCGGGCCTCTTCACAGGGTATACGATGGACTGGCGAATAGTCTTCTTAGCCTCCTCAAGACCAATAATCTCATCCCACGTAATGCTGGACTTGAAGGGGACTAATACATCCTCCTTCCCATGCTCCTGGCCAGAGGGGCCGCCCTCCCTCACACCGAGGCTCGAGACATTCCTAACGGAGCCTGAGGAGACCCCCCTCAAATAGTTAACCCTATCCCTATACTGGCGAAGGGCCTTCCTATACATCCTACGTATCTCCGGCGACTCCTCGATATTGATGAGCTCCGTGAGGAGGTCGATCGCCTTGTTATAGTAGCTGATGGCGAGGGAGGTCACCCCCCTCTTATCGGCCTGGACCGCCATATTGGCGTACTGGGCCGCCTGATCCCGCATCAACCGTATCTCTTCAGGGTCTCTCAGGCTCCTCATGCCACACCACACTACCCAAACCTAATCAACCCTATCTCACTCAGGGAGTATAGCGCGTCAAGAACCTTCATAGGCGTGGTCCTATAGGCCCTGGCAAACCTGAAGAGGTTGAGTGAAACCTCCCCACCCCTATAGTTCTTCAGGAGGTAGTTGAGGACCGCCCTCTCAAGCCTCTCCAGCCTGTGCATAGAGACCCTGTAGAGCTCCTCCCTATTCAGGGAGACCCTGACAATACCCACAACCTCCTCATCCCTCGGCTTCACCATGACCTCGGCCACACCGCCATCCGTGGCTATGGCCTCGTAGAGCCTATTCACAAGCTTTGGTATCGCCTCTGGACTCACCTCTATATCCCTGGGGATCTTTGGGAACTTCTTAGCCAACTCCTTCACAACATCCTTCTCTATGTTGCGTAGGATCTCCTTAGCATCCTCCACAGGGGCTACATACATGTTAGTCACGGGGACAGATGCATCTACCACCAGCTCAGTATAGCCGGTGTATAGATTCCTGGCCAGCTCCTCGAAGCCCGAGACAGCTGGGCCGGCAACCTTAATCACGTCACTCACAGCCTTCAATGTGTCGCCCATACCGTCGAAGCCGGAGGCCAGCTTCTTAACCGTGTCGATCCTAGCCATCACACCGTCTAGGCGTAGGATCATGTGCCAGAGAATCTCCCTCACAACGTAGAGGGCCTTATACTCCCTAGCATAGATAGCCGCCATCTCAAGGTCTCCACGCTCCTTATAGAGATCCATGTACTCCTGCAGCTTCTCCAGCCTATTATTCACCTTGGCCAGCTCCATCGATAGGCGTCCCCTGTAGACGTATAGCTGCCTACCCATCTGATCATAAACCTGGATAATCTCCCCAAACCTAAACCTCCTCAACTTCATAACCCTCCACCTCCTTCAACCTCTCCTCAATCGAGTTCATGATCTCGAGTATCTGGTTCTGGGAGGTTGAGATGTCGGATATGATGTTCTCAACCTCCTCAAGCTCATTGCTTAGGCGGAGGATCTCCTCAGAGACCTCCGCGTAGCATGCCTTATAGATGTTTGGATCCACCCGCCCAGACTCCTGGGCGAGCTGGAGGGTGAAGAGCCCCTCCTTATACTCGGCTATCAACTCGTTGAGCCTACGCCTCCTATTCTCCAGGCTCCTCAGGACCCGGTTAACCTCCTTCAGGAGTGACTCGAACCGGGTCCTGAACATGCGGTAATACTTCTCCACATACCCCCAGCGGGAGTCTATGGAGAAGATGTTGTTGAGGGTCTTCATCTGGAGATATATGTATTCAAGCTCATCCAAGACCTCCCTCGCCCTCTTAATGGGCGGGGGGACGATCATCACGACCTTCCCATCCAGGATGAGGGAGGACGGGGTCTTATACATTATGAAGCCGTCGTTCGAGATGAAGACCTTATCCAGCTCACCATCCGAGGTGACCTTATAGGAGACTACACGCCCCCTGAAACGTCCATACCTCTCAACAACATTCCTACCAATCAAGTGGTAAAAAGATGAGGGGTGGGGTCTAGAAGCGGAAGCCGCCATACTCACCACTCTCGCCGTAGCCCTCCTCAGACTCGGCAACAGCCTCAGGTATACCGGGCAGCTCCCGCCTCATCTCCTCCTTAGCCTTCTTCTCAGCCTCGTGGATGATCTTCAGAGCCTCGTCACTAGCCGTGGCTATAGATGTTGTTGTGTCGCTGCTCTGGCTAGCCTCCCATATCAGGTTCTCAAAGACATCGTTGATCTGGGCGAAGCCCTCATCGACAGTGGGTATGATCACGGAGATCATGCTCCTAACATTCTTAAGCACCTGCATAGCGGGCAGTACCTCGGCAGCCGCGTCGCTTATGTTCTGCACAGTCTGCAGCCTCACAACCACGCTCTGCAGGGCATACTTAGCCTGCTTAAGAGTCCTAATAGCCTTCCTAATCTCGACCAGCTCATTAGCATAAAGGGTGGCCATAGTCTTGTCGTGATCCTTGATAGCCTGGACAACCTTCGCGAAGTAGATCTGGTCCTTCTGCTTCAGATTCCTTATGGAGGCGTCGAGCTTATTGATCTGCTTGTTGAGGAGCTTGATAGCGCTGTCGATCTTCGGCCTGATGTTGCGCTGCGGCTTCAGTCCACGCTTCATACTGTCGGCGAATCCCTCCTTCTTCCCGGTCCAGAGATCCCTAAAGTCGACCATCCCGGACACCTCGGCGATAATAGATTCTACTAGATGGGGGTGGAGCCGATTTATTAAGGCCATGTGCCTATTTCATCAGTGTCCCGTTACACAAGCATCTTAGTCACACACCCTTGAAATATCCTTTGGAGGGGGGAGGAGGCTTGGAAGACGCTAGAGACGCCACATCAAAAGAGGAGATTGTCGCCCGTCTCCAGGAGCTACAGCTATCCAAGAATGAGGCGAAGGTATACCTCGCACTGGTAACCCTTGGGGAGGCGAAGGCCAGCGACGTGGCACGCGAATCAGGAGTGGCGAGGGAGAAGACATACCGGATACTGAAGTCACTGGTGGATAAGGGATTCGCGAAGATGATACAGGGGAACCCGAGGAGGTGGAGGGCGGAGGACCCACTAAAACTCTTCTACAAGAGGATAGAGGAGAGTAAGAACCGGATACAGAGGCAGGAGCTAGCCATACAGGAGCTCCACAAGAGATATACAGAGGCCTCCCTCAAACGGGAGAAGAAGGAGATAAGTCTATGGGAGGTGGGTAACGAGGATAGGAAGGAGCTGCTCCGAGAAATAATCTCCAACAGTAAGAGGGAGCTCATCCTCCTAGTATCACCACACCACATAGACCTCTTCAGCGGCGGGGAGATGAAGGATGTTATTAAGAAGGTGAGTAAAAAGGATGTGAAGATCCAGCTCGTCAGCTGGATGATAGAGGGAGGCCTATTCCAACACGCAAAACTAGACTACTATACAGACCTCTCCATAACAGACTCAGACCCCATAACAAAGACCTATGTGGTCTCAGACCAGCGGGAAGGGATAGTCCTAGACGAGGATAGGGCGTTGCACTTCACAAACCAGAGGGTGGCCGAGACCATAGAGACACTGATAAAGAATTTCAGGACCTACTCCTCACCACTGAAGCACTATATAGACCTCTACGACGCAACGAACAAGATACCCTTGGAGGCTCCACTCACACCCCTCAGAAAACTAGCGACACTTAACAGGATGTTGGAGACCATGACGGAGACGGCCCTAGAAAGTTATAGCGATGGCGACAAGCTGGTATACGACTCCACAACAAAGGTCCTCAAACAGATCTTCACAGACTATGACAGGCTCACCCTCATGGAGAAGCTTAAGCTTTATAAGGCTTTGTTGGAGAGCCTCCTCCCAAACATAACACTAGACATCACGCCCGACACCTATGGAGGAATGGTACACATACAGTTGACGATAAGGGAGGATGGGGAGGCGAGGAAGGGGCTGGACAGGACTATTAAGAGGCTTAGCAACTATCCACACCCATACCTAGTATGCATAGACCACGAGCTAAGGATGAATGGGTATAGAACCGCACTGAGACTGGTGACCAGGGATAATGTGGAGGGTGTAATAAAGGTATCGAGATACTATAGGAGGGGCTAAAACTCAGACCTACTAGCCCATACATAGGCTAGCAATACAGCCACGAGACTCCCGACAAACCCTGAGAGAAGAGCACCGATGATGTGATGATACCTACTGAAGATCTCCGCCAACTGTGGCAACACCTCAATAATGTATGGGATTGCCAGTGCAGCAAATAGATATATCGCAACCCCGATAATGAAGCCTATCAACGCAACTATCGTGTATGCAGTCCTCGGAGTCATATAAACATGAATCCTAACAGGAGGATAATAAAAGGGGTGTGCCTAGGCACCATACCTAATGAGACAGGAAGATCCAATCTAGGGAACAAGCTTTTCGATATGAGGATTTTATATAAAGAGAAAAAGAGGGTGGGTGGGATATCTAGGACTTAAAGACCTTGAAGGCTGTGAGTGCTGAGACTGCCAGTGCTATGATGATCAGTACCATCGTTATCATTGCCATGCTGTTGAGGTCGCCGAATGCCTTGTCAACCTTGTCGCCAAGGTTGGCCTCCACATCACTGAGCTTGTTGTTGACGTCGTCAACCTTGCTGCTGACATCGGCCACGTCGCCTGCTAGGCTGTCAATAGCGCCGGATAGGTCGTCGATAGCGCCGCTTAGGTCGTCAATGGCGCCAGCTATGCCGTCAACTGCTCCGCTTAGGTCGTCGAGTGCACCCTGTACATCGGCCACAGCATCTGCGAGTGCTGCCACGTCACCAGCTAGTGCTGTTAGCTGGTCAGAGACACCGCCAACAGCGTCGGATATCTCACCTAGCATACCCTGTATATCTGTTAGGCTGTCCTGTATGTCACCCACAGCATTGGATATGTCGCCTACCTGGCCGACCAGGTCGTCAAGGGTGTTCTGTATGTCTGAGAGTGCTGAGACCGTGTCCTGTAGGCTAGCCACAGCGTCCTGTAGGTCAGCCACTGCATTGTTGAGGTCAGCGATGGTGTCGGATAGGCCGCCTAGCTGATCCATTATGTCGTTGAGCGCTGGTAGCACGTCGTTGTTGAGTACGTCTAGCACGTCGTTGACTGACCCAGCCAGTGTGGCGATGTCGTCAGAGAGGCCTGTCAATGCCGCGAATATGTCGTCGAAGCCCTCGGTGATATTCTCATCTCTGAATACCCATACCTCGAACTGGTCAGTCGCACTTGCAATGGATGTTGCGTTTACTCTAACCCAGCCAGCTATAAACGGGTCATACCAGAAGCCTGGTGAGTGGGTGTAGTACGCAGTGGCGTTCACGTTGTATAGGCCTGGAGCCCAGTCATCACCTATCTCGGTACCAAATACTATCTCACCGTATAGCGATGGCACCACGAAGCCCCTGCTGTTAGTCACGCCGAAGCCTGTAGCCATCGGCACACCATTGTCGTCCCTATAGACGTCATATGCCACTAGGGCGCCAGGCACATCACTGCCTGGTGCTGGCCAGTTAATGTTCGCTACGTGAGCGAAGAACGTTGCTGTCTCACCAGTGGAGTACATGTCGTCGTATACCCAGAAGTGTAGGAAGATCCTGGCCTTGATTATGAATGTGGACTCCTCATTCGGTGGTGGCGGCGGTATACTGAAGTTGTCGTCTACCACACTTGTTGGTGTGGTGGATACATTCATCCATGAGGCTGTCACGTTGTAGATCCCTATCACCTGTCCTAGGTCAGCAGTAGCATTCACCGTGAAGTTCCACCATGCGTAGGTCGGTGTCGTAGCCACTGGGTTGTCCATGTTGATTGTATATACTGGTGTTGAACCGACTGCCGGTGGTGCACCTATCTGCAGGGATATGGTTGCATTGACATCGTACTGTGTCCAGTCTAGTGGTGAGCCATCCTTCTTATTGCCGAAGGTCATGATACTGATCTGGAAGGACTCGTCCTGATAGAACTCCTCCCAAGCACCTGGTCCTAGACGCCATAGGCTATATGGATTGTTGTTAATGAATACGACCATGAAGTATGTCACGTTGAACTCCCATCTCTGATGTTGTGGTGAGAGGAAGAACGCAGACTTAATATTGTCATACGCATAGTCCCATCCGCCACAGTCGAGCATTAAGATGTGTATGCTGTAGTTACCAGTACCAAAGTTCATGATGTCGAAGAGGAATGTGAACGGTCCTGATGCTGGTCCAAATGTGTCCACCTGGCTTATCACGGTCACCCAGTTACTGCCGTCCCATCTCTGTATAGTGACGTTCCATAGCTGGAACGTTGGGTCAGGTCCATACGCTGGATCCCAGATCCATGTAAGATTAAAGAATGCTGTTCTGTAATTCTTATGCGCAGGTGCTGGAGGTATTGGTGCTGGCTCAATCGTGTGGAGTGGGCTGGATGATATCGCATTATTGTTTAGCCAGACCTGTATCGGATTCTTCTCCACATCTAGCTTCGCTGTCCACATCTCTAGCCGGAAGTTGTACCAATCACGGGATAGCAGGCTTATCGGGGCGGATACCGTATCATTATAGTCATTAGGAAGTCCAATCGCACCATCAGACATTGGCCAGTCCCTATGATAGTCTAGGGTACCATCGTAGACCGCCAGTATGAATGTAAGATCCGCATAGATCAGCTCAGCGTTCAGGCCAAATAGACCTCCAAATGTCGCTGGTGCTCCACCAGGACCAGAAGCCTTGAATGCAAAGTTTAGGTTAATGTTGGCCTCGAATATTCCTGATCCTTTATAGTAAGTCCTGTTCATCCATGTATAATTCACCTGCCCATAAGTGAAGGTATATGCCTCGATGTACACCACCAAGATCGCCCAGATATATCCTACCTCCCCTTCAGTTGACTCATTGATCGGTGACGTCACGTCAGTTGGCTGGTCCCCTGTAACGAAGTGGTTGGCTCCACGCCGATCAGTCCCTGCTCCAAGAGGCTTATTAGGCTCGAAGTCGAATGGGCCGTTAGGCCATGTTGTTGCGTCATAGCCATTCTTCAATGACGCGTTTATCTCCCAGAAAAGTATTGGTCTGTTCTCCCTAGTCCAGTTGACGGGGTCGGTGAAGTCCTCTAGTGTGATCGGGCCTGCGGGGAAGTTCCATCTTAGCTGTGATCCATTCAACGCATAGGAACCGTAGAAGGCCTCGTTTATACCCTCTTGCGCTACATTGTCGGTTATTGATACGTTAAAGGTGAACTGCAGCGTCGATATACAGGCGGCGCTCAGGAGGTTCTGGGTGTATGGTGTCAACTGTACCTGAGCAGGGCTGTTATCAACTATGTGATCAACCCTGATAACTGCTGAATCGCCGAAGTTCCATTTTACCGTTACTATCCATTCCTCAACAGTACCCGCTAATGCTGCCGCTGGATCGTTATATCCCTGGACCTGGATCGACACTACAATCACGTCGAACACATATATCGGATCTGGGTAAAATGATACATCGATTGTGCTGTTGTCTAGTGAACCGTTAAATGGATAGCCAGGTGAACCTAGGAGATCGAACCTGAATCCCTGCACATTCCCTAGTGATAGTATAGTGGTCACCTGCCATAGATTCGCACCAGCTCCTGACACTGGTGTCCAGGTATTGGTCTCGTTGTCGAATCCATATATCTCTGCACCTGCTAGTGTATAAGGTGTGTCCAATGGCTGCAGCACTTCTATCCTATTTATATAGTCGCCCTGACCTCCCAGCGTACTATTGTCAGGCTTAGTCTCCATGATCCATAGATTGATCTGTGACGCTGGGTCACCTAGATTTAAAGGTACTGGATCCGCTGCAGGGTAGAACCACGCCTTTGCCTTATCAGGATTGGGGTTAGACGCTGCTGAGACGTTGACTGCGCTGTAGAACGGTGCTCCGAGCAGGAGTATGGCTGTGAAGACAGCCAGTATTATCAGCCTATTCATTGGGCATGATCACCCCTTCAAGATAGTTGTACTCGTAAATTCGACTCCCGGAGTATTTAAGGGTTAGGTACAATTTGTATTACCCCTCTGTGTCACCCGACAGTCACACCACCCAGGATATTTTATATAGGTAGCGCTGGATACACATGATTTTTGAAATGAATATTGAGGTGGCTATAGAGAGGGATAACCCATTCATCGATAGGCGTGAGATACTCCTCCGGATAGAACATACAGGCGAGGCTACACCAGGTAGGAAGGAGATAGCCAAGTTCCTAGTCGAGAGGCTGGGCCTCGAGCCAGAGAAGACATTTATAGCCTGGATAAAGACCTATACAGGGACGAATAGGTCGGAGGCCCTGATTTATTACTATCCAGGCGGGATTGATTGGTCTACGATAGAGCCTACCAAGAGGGGGAAGGTGATCAGCCTTGGCGAAGAAGAATCCCAAGCCTAGGAGGAAGAGGCCCAGCCCAAAGGTCTGGAGCTTCTACACAGTCAGCGACGGTACATTGAAGAGGCTCCGCCGCTTCTGCCCCCGCTGCGGGAGAGGCGTGTTCATGGCTGAGCACCCCGACAGATATAGCTGTGGAAAGTGTGGCTATACAGAGTTCAAGTCCTAGTCACGAGGCTATGTATAACCCTCCTAAGCTTTAGGAAGACCGTAACCGGGACGATTGGTAGGAAGGCGAGTAGGATCCTGGGGTTAAGGATATTCTTCACATTATCCATACATTCTCCACACTCCTCCAGATATCCCCTCAGGATCGCCCCCATTATCCGCTCCTCCTCACCCCTACGCCTACCAAGTATAAAGCTGTATAGGATCGCCTCCCCCAGGTCCCACTCCATCCTATCATCGGTGGCGAACTGCTCGAGATCGATTATGTAGAGATCATCACCACTCACTATCATGTTCTGGGGCTTCGTATCTCCAACCGACACGCCCAGCCTGGAATGTATCCTCGCCAGTATACGCCCAAGCTCCGAGAAGAACCTATAGTCACCAGTCCTGTCCAGCCTCTCACCCTCGATAAACTCCTCCACCAACATCTTCTCCGACCATAGGACGGCGTATACCCGGGGAACCCTTATCCCCAGCCTCCTAAGTATGTTTAGGCCGTGGAACTCACGGAACATCCTTGCACCGGGCTCCACCTCAAAGGACTTGTAGCCCAGAAGCCATGTATAGATCCAGATCCACTTCAGCAATGTGCTGTAGAGGGGGAACCTCTTAACAACGACCTTGAAACGCTCAGAGCCACGAGCAACCTCCACTATGTCAAGGCTGCTCAGGAGGCCCCCATGCTCCTGCCCCACAACCTCTGCGTCAGACCCATATAGGACCTTGACGAGGGTCTCAAGGTCTATATCCTCCACCGTGAAGAAGCATCCCCTTAGACGGAGGAGGATGTCGGGATTCTCCAGCTCCCTGGGTATACGCATACTCTCCCCGCCCCGCCTAATCTTACTCCTAACCTCCTCAAGGAATACCTCGACACCCACAGAGGCGGAGCGGCCATGGGTATAGTACATCGAGACGCCGCGTAGACCGAGCCTAACAACGTCTAGGAAGTTGGATGGTATCCTCTCATAATCCACTTCAGAGACTATTCCTGAGCTGTATCTAAAGAAGCCCTCGTCAGCAAACTCTATACAGGCCTCCTCAAACCCCCTGAGACTAGCCTCGGTATTCTCACTCCCCCTAGGCCCATAGAACATCTTGTAGTAGCTATACCTGACCGGGGGATACGCCATTATCCTCTTCCAGAGCCTGGCCAGGAGGAAGTATTTAAGCGGTATCTCCATATAGGCCAGGAAGCCTCCATAACGCATCTTAAGGAGGCTAAGCTCCTCCAGGACCGCCCTCCTCTTAAGCAGGACCTCCATCCTACGTATATAGCCTGGGTTATGTATAGGCCTATAGACCCCATAGAGCCTGCCAGCCACGAACTCCCCATGCTTAGCCAGGAGGACATCCTCCTCGAAGAACTGCTTATCAACAACGAGGATAGAGGTGTTGAGCCCCCTAACATCCCTATAGATATACCTAATCCCATCCCTATATCCATCTACAACATAGATATAGTCGTAATCACTAGTCTCCGTGGCGTAGCCAGCCACCCTACTCCCATACTGGACAACCGCATAGGGCTTACGACCAACTATTGACCAAAGCTCCTCTAGGGTGGGGTCACCCGACATACTCATCTATATACTCCCTAACCCTTGCCAAGACGGTCTCAGGGAAATATATCGAGGCCCAGTCCTCCATACTTAGATTCACCCTCATATCCCTAGGCCCAAGCGTCTTGGTAGGCTTACCCTTCTCTATCCAGTTCCTCCTAATCGAGTAGGCGATCCTCGACCTATTAACTATCTTGTCATAGTCATTCATCAGCCTGACATACTTAGGAGAGGAGAAGACCATCTCAGGCCTCACCTGATACACCTCGTCTATAAAGACCTTGCCAGAGAGGCTCGAGGTATATATATCCAGGGTAACCAGATGCTCCTCCCTCAGATACTTAATCGCGAGGTAGACATAGTGGAGAAACTCATGGACAAATATGGCCCTAAGAACCTGGGCCTTACCATAGAGGAGTAGGGGTAGATAGGTCTCGATGACCGGCTGTAGCCTATCCCCCCACACCTTATAGGTCACATTCGCATATAGGATGGCGATGGCCTCCTCCCTATGCTCAACGATACGGGCCTCAGGCAGTACGATAACCGGGGGGTAATACTTGAGGCCAGAGTCATTAGCGATCTCCTCCAGTATCTTAGCCAGCTCGAAGACCTTCTCAAAACCCTTAGAGACCATCGCCTTGGTCAATATACGTTTTATACCAGCCTGTAGAACCGAGTCATAGCTGATCACTACCCTACTACCCAGAGCCTCAAACACCCTCCTCACCCAAGACTATTCTACGGAGCTCCTCCTTGAGGGGGGCCGAGACAACCACGTCGACAACCCCCTCCAGGGGCTGACCGTATAAAACATGTCCCGACTCAGGCATAAATAGGATGACTGGAACCCCCACCAAGTCCTCCTCCCCACTAATCCTTATCAAGACAGGCCTCTCAGGCCAGACATCGCCCAGTAGGTCGAGGATAGCCGTGTTCACCCGTCCACGTAGATTCTCAGCCAGGACTACGAGCCTGAACAGCCTATGATCCACGAGGTTGACCGGGCTCCTCCTCTCGAGACAGTCCACCACTGCTATATCTGGTACGACGCCCCACTCCAGGAGGGTATGGGTTACACGGTCACCCACACTAGCCACTGGGGTGCCATCCCTAGCCAGTCCTGTTACCAGCTCTTTCAGATCCTCCAGCTCCTCCGGTCTGTATAGCCTCCCTAGGGGCCTGGAGAGATACTCCCTCGCCCTAGGCGTGGGGGATACATATCTAGCCCCCCTAAATAATCTTAATCGCATAGTAGCCCACTTTATCCACTCCCAGTACCTCCATAACCGCCGACTCCTCAGAGAGGATCATGACGAAGCCGTCCCAATGGATGGTGAATATATTTCCTCCACAGTTCCAGCACTGCTGAGCGTCATGGCTGTTAAGGGCCTTACACTTCCTACACGCCTTGAACCTCTTTCTCTCCCGCCTCATCCACACCACCCTTAGGCTTCTCACCCAACTCCTCATATATCCATTCAAGCTTACCCAGATACCTATCCTTCAGGTTAAGAGCAATCTTCATCAACATATTCTTCCTCGGGATAGCCACGTCGGCCACCCTACCCCTAACAACATCACCGACCCTAAGGGTCTTCCTGGTCTTCTCCCCAATCACAACCTTCTCAAACTTGTTTATAACAACCCTATCATCACCCATTATCCACGACTTGTGGACGAAGGCGTCGACATTACCTATCCTTACAAATATCCCGAAGTCCTGTATCTCCACCACCACACCCTCGACAATCTCCCCCCTCCTAGGGAGGAAGGAGTATACATAGAACTCAGCCTTATGGTTTGACGAACCATCCTCAGAGACAACCTTGCCCAGGGGGTCGACCTTAGGCTTACTAACCATAATCACGTATCCAAGCTTATCCACAGGCACCCCCACATACTTCTCCAGGAGCTGCCTCCAAGCAGCCTCCTGGAGATCCATCTTGAACATACTCGGCTTAATGTTTACAATGTCCTGGACCTTGGTCTTATAGAACATCCCCCGACCACCAAAATCAAATTATAGACTGTTGGGCACCAAATATATATCTATTCAAGGTGGAGCCAGGAACCCCTTATAAACAGTGTCCTACAGCCCAGTCTACGGGCCTCCCTCCTAACCCGGGAATCCGTCGTGGCCACGACATACCCCCCATCACAGGCAAGCCTAAGAACAGCCTCATCAGCATTGGGTTCATCGACCTCCACCACCTCAAAAACGTCTGGCATCCCCCTAACCACCTCGAGGGCAGCCCTTGCCAGGGGGTTCCTACTCGACAGCCTGAGAAGCTCGTCATAGACCTGCCTAGGTAAATATATCTTCACAGGCCTATACCGCTCCAGGAGGTCTGTGAGGAGCCTCCTCCTAATAGACTCGAGGAGGAAGCTAGTGTCACACACCACCTCGAGGGTAGACCTATACAACGGTGCCTACACCCACCAGGCGCCACTTATTATCATACCTAGCCGCAATAGCCGCCCTCCAACCCTCCCTAGCCACGACCGGCCTAGAGAGCCTCAGATGGATAGTATCACCCGATATACTCGTCACGACACCCAGGGTAGTAGCCGGCCCAACGTTCAGGCGTAGAGGCTCACCCCTAGATATAGGCCTAACCTCCACACTCTCCTCAGTACCAATCACGTACTGGAAGAGCTCCACCTCTAGGGAGAGCTCATAGAGGACCTCCGGGAGCGTCCCAGGCTTACCAGCCACATTACCCACCATACCGTCCGACTTGGTCAGGCTGGGATCCAGGTCGGTCTGTACACCCACGAGACCACCGGGATGAGCCTCCTCAAGGGATAGCCTCCCACTACTCAGGGATGTCACCTCGGCATAGAGCGGCTCATGCCTAATCCCACCATCAGCCTTGTATAGATAGCCCGGGAGGATCTCTATCTCATCACCCACCCTGATCCTACCCTCGAGGATAGACCCGCCCAGGACGCCGCCCACCACATCCTTATATGGGGTTCCAGGCTTATTCACGTCGAAAGACCTTATTATGAACATCATGAGGGGCTTGGAGGGGTCGCGCTCCTTAGGGGGGATATACTTGTAGAGGGCCTCAACAAGATAGGTGAGGTTGACCCTATGGATAGCCGAGACAGGTATTATGGGGGCGTCGCTGAAGGATGTCGTCGATAGGAACTCACGTATAGCCTCATAGTTCTTCAGGGCCTCCTCCTTCGAGACCAGATCAATCTTGTTCTGGACAACGACCACATTCCTAACCCCGAGTATATCGAGGGCAACTGCATGCTCCTTAGTCTGGGGCCTAGGCACAGGCTCGTTAGCAGCTATGACGAGCATAGCCCCATCCATCACAGCAGCCCCGGAGAGCATATTTGCCATGAGACTCTCATGCCCGGGGCAGTCTACGAAGCTCACAACCCTTACCAGCTCACCCTCCAAACCGTCATACCTAGGCCTAGACCAGTAGAGCTCCTCCCCACCCCTCCTAAACCTATAGATAGGCATATCGGCATAGCCGATCTTGATCGTGATACCCCTCCTAAGCTCCTCACTATGCGTAGCCGTCCACCGGCCCGTCAAGGCCTGGATAATCGTCGTCTTACCATGGTCAACATGCCCCGCGGAGCCTATGTTAAGCTCCGGCTGCCTAGGAATCTCTACCTCCCTATACACCTCCTCGGTCGCCATCTCTACTCCTCCACAATCACCATATTAATCTCATAGATGTCAGGCGTGATTGTGTTCCCCCTCACGAGGATCCTACGCCTATAACCCTTCTTAGTCTTCCCCTTAATCGTCCTCAGCCCAATACCGGGCCCCGTCAAGATATACTTCTTGACACCGCCCTGGATATCAGGCCTCATGGGGAAGCCGGACCTGTCAGAACCCCCAGTGATCTTGAGCTTAACACCCTCCATCCCTATGAGGCTACCATCAATCACGTCACCAATCTTCTTCCCAATCAAGTTACTACTAACCGGGTCATCCACCTCCACCGACTTTGCGGTCCCATCCTTAGGGTTGGATATGACCAGCTTGAACTTGACCATCTATACCTACACCCCCGGGAATCAACTATCTATATGGAGCAGTATGTATTATAAGGCCTAGTCCCTAGCCACGTGCAAAGAGGGGGTTTCTACTCCTAATAATCTCTAGGAACTCCTCCAGAGTCTCCCTATAATCACTTGGAAGATCAGCCAGGAACTCCTTCATAAGCGTCTTGGCATCCTCCTCGGGTACATAGACATAGAGGTAGTCACCCTCCTCAAAGTCGTCACCCACCTCGGCCTCCCTAATACTTATCGCCACCTCCATCCCACGGGTAGCCCTATCAATCGGCTTCCCACGATCCTGGATCTGATGTATAGTCCCGACAACCTCTCCATCACCCCTTACAAGCCTATACCTAGGCCTGATCTCACCCGCCTCTACACGCACACCAACTATGGCCGGCTTACTCCTCCTGAACACATACCCCTCGAGCACCTGTATCTTACCAGGCTTGACGAGGCTCTGGAATAGGCGCTCCCTCTTCCTCCTGATATAGTCCTCCACCCATGCCAGGTAGTCGTCGATGAGCCTGTAGAGTATCTCTCCCCGGAAGATCGGTATCTTCTTACTCCTGGCAAGCTCCTCCGCATCGGGGAGGACATCGACGTTGAAGGCTAGTACGGCACCCCTGATAACATCCTTCTCCTTCACTATACCCGCCTCGATAACATCCTTCTTCGAGACATCCCCCACATCGGCCTTCCTGATCGGGATCCCCTTCCTATTCATCTGGGCTATCATGGCCTCCAAAGTACCCAGGGTATCTGCCTTTGCCACGACGCCAACCTTATCCGTATCAATCTTTATACTGGCTACCTCCTCCTCCAACTCCCTCGCAAGGTCTGGGATCGAGGCGTCCATACCAGGCCGGACACTATAGAAGGGCGAACCAGCATACACCTCGTCCAGGTCGGGGGCAACGATGATTATACCCGCAGCCGGATAGCTCGTCTCAACCTGCCTAAACCGCTTCCTCGGATCCCTGAGCTCATCGAGGGGGGCGGGCATCAATATGGATCTTATACGCCTCTCCACAACCCCGTTCCTACCGACGGCTATGAATGTATCACCCACCCTGACGGTACCGTCAATATGTATGGCCTTCACGACCTTGCCCAGTCCATGCTCAGAGCTGACCTCCAGGATCGTGCCGGAGCCCGGCTTATTAATATCGACCTCAAGCCTATTGATCAGGAACTTCTGTACTAGGCCGATGAGGATCGTTAACAGCTCCTGTATACCCTCCCCAGTCTTGGCCGATACAGGTACTATAGCAACGGTCCTCCTGAAGTCCCTCACACGGTCGAAGCGATCCGCATCGAAGCGGTAGGTGTTGAGGGCGGAGATTATATAGCCTATCCTCTCCTCCAGATGGATAAGCGTCTCACTACTCTGCCTCTTCAATGCCTCGATGATCGATAGGGTTCCGGAGGGCCTCCAGCCATGTATAAGGTCAACCTTATTAGCAGCGACTAGGAAGGGGACCCTCCTCTGCATAAGTATCTGTAGGCTCTCATGGGTCTGGGGCTGGAAACCCTTCGTGATATCCACTACGAGGATCGCTATGTCCGAGGCGGAGCCCCCCCTCCGCCTAAGGTTTGAGAAGACCTCGTGGCCAGGCGTGTCGATAACCAGTATACCTGGGACAATAATCTCGAAGCCGAACTTCTCGAGTAGGGGGCCACATATCTCCCGCAGCGTCTCAGGCGGGAACATACTGGCCCCAATATGCTGGGTTATCCCACCGGCCTCCCTAAGCTGTACAGCTGTCCCCCTAATCTTATCGAGGAGGCTCGTGTTATGGGCGACGACACCATTCACGACGAAGTTTCTATACCCAGGGCTCTCCAGATCATAGAGGATACGGGGGGTATAGTGCCTAACAACCCGTCGAACCCTAACGGTAGAGAGGCCGTCGGGGCCGGGATCACCCAGACGACCCACAACCTCGTCGCCAGGCCTCAGCCTATGGGCAGGGGTATACCTATACAGTCCAGGCCCTAGACGGACTAGAAACCTATGCTCAAAGGAGGACTCTACATAGCTGTCAGAATCGAGGGAGACGTATACCCATTTATCAACCTCCTCCCTAACAACCCTACCCACCCTATTCCTCACAAAGCCCGGGATAGAGACGTCGAGAGACTCTACATACCCACCCCCATAGTAGAGATCCTCAACAGTCACATACCTCTCTAGATCGACATAGTGATCCCCACCCACACACTTACCGCTATCGACATGGCCTAGGACAGTTATTATAGGCTGCCTAATAACCTTCTCACCAGGCATCTCTAGCACCCTAGCCCAGTATGTGTAGCCGGCCCCTCCAGGAGAGGACCCGATAAAAGGGGTATATGGATAGGATATATTAGTCCCTACCCAGGGCTAGAGGTTGAGCTCCGGGAATAGTATCCTAGCCTCACGGATGAAGCTCTCGGGGGAGTCGGAGGCATGCACCATATTCTCCGTAATGTCGAGGGCATAGTCCCCCCTGATAGTCCCGGGCTCCGCCTCCACAGGGTCGGTAGCCCCTATAAGCTTCCTAACCACCTTCACAGCAGACCTCCCCTCAAGAATCATCGCCACGATCATCCTACCATCCAGGCTGGAGACGAGCTCCTCGAAGAAGTGTTTACCCCTATGAACAGAGTAGAACTCCTCCGCCAACTCCCTAGTCACAACGATGCTCTTGAGGGCCAGTATCTTCAGGCCCTTCCTCTCAAACCTAGATATTATCTCCCCCACCAGGCCCCTCTCAACGGCTATCGGCTTCAGGAAGACCAGTGTCCTCTCACTCATCTCCTCCTAATACCTCCCTTCACATACTTGGCTGTCCACTTAAACTTCCTAGGGTCACGCCCAAACTCCAGCATACTCACCCTGCATCTCCTGCTACAGAACCAGAGGATCACGCCATTATTACGTACATACATCACTCCCCTACCAGGCGGGATCTCGGCTCCACAGAAGCTGCAGGTATGTGTGCTGGGCATGGGAGACACCCCCTACACTACTTAAGCTTCCTAGCCTCCCTCTCAGTCTCCCTAAGCATTATGATCATGCCTTCCCTCACTGGGCCGAGGACATTCCTAGTAATCACCCTACCCTTATCCTTCCCAGCCAGGATCTTCACCCTTACCTGTGTCACCTCACCAGCCATACCTGTCCGGCCCACGATCTGTATAACCTCTGCCGGGGTGATGTCCTCCCGCATCTTATACTTCTCCTCAGACATCACTCATCAGCCCTGGAAATAACCCTTCTTCTTCAGATAGTCTATAATCTCGTTGACCAGGTCGGCCCCCTCACCAGGGTCGATAATGGCTACAGAGGCCGCAGCAACGTCTAGGCCGGCCCTCTTACCAAGCTCGGCCTTGCTAGGTACGAAGATGTATGGCACCTTCCTCTCCTTACATAGCAGCGGTAGATGAGCAACTATCTCGGGCGGGTCGACATCAAGGGCTATGTAGACCAGCTTGGCGAGGCCCCTCTCAACAGCCTTGGTAGTCTCGTTCGTACCCCTCTTCAGACCCTTGACCTCCAAAGCCTTCTCAAGGGCTTCATAGGCAGCGTCTAGATACTCCTTTGGAAGCTCGAACGTCTCGAATGGTAGCGTGGCCATCTGCCTCACCCCCACACCTTATTAACCTTATCCATAGCCCGCCTTAAAAACCAGTTTACTATGGATGGGTGAATATAACTGTTACAGCCTCTCCATCCATAGACTCTATCTTGAAGTATCCAAGCCTCTCAAACTGTATCGTGGAGCCAACCTCCTCGTCAAGCACGTATCGCTCGGCATAGCCCTCCACAACCCCCTCGGGATAGATGAGCCTAGCCTCTACCGACTGATCCACAGGTACCCAGTGTATAAAGGGTATCCCCAGACGCTTAGCCTCCTCCACAGATGTGGATACCATGACCAGCCTACTCCCATCCACAACCCTGAAGTTCCCCAGCCCTATAAGCCTGACCATACCTGATACCAGCCGATCCCTATCCCCAGAGTCTAGATATAGCCTGTGGACCCCCCGTCTAAAGACATAGTCTCGAGACCCCCTCTCAGGATGGTCTGGATGCCTCCTAAGAGAGACAACCGCCTCATCCACAGTAATCTCAGCCTCCACCTCGAGGGGCATCCTAACAGCATAGTACCTGTTGGACACCGGGTCTATCAACCGCCTATTCTCACTATACAGCATAGACATGTCGATAGTGGTTATCGAGGATGAGAGCCCCGTCTTCAATATGGTGTTGTAGAGGGCCTCCGGCCTAAACCCCCTCCTCCTAAAGGCGGCTATAGTAGCCAGCCTAGGATCATCGATACCCGTGTAGACCCCCTCCTCAATACCCCTGAGGATCTTAGACTTGCTAAGTATCCCCTCCGGTATAGCCACCCTACCGTGATGGACATATATCGGGGGCTCCCAGCCCATCGCCTCGAAGACATACCTCTGCTTCTCCTCATTCACCCTATGCTCCGCACCCCTCAGGACATGGGTAATCCCCATGTAGTGGTCATCGATGGCGCAGGAGAAGTTGTATAGGGGCCAGACGAGATACCTACTACCCTTACGTGGATGTGGATATCTAGACGTATCTATTATACGCATAGCCGCCCAGTCCCTGACAGACTGGTTAGGATGCTCCAGGTCAGTCTTTATCCTAAGCACCGCCTCACCCTCCCCAAAGAAGCCGGCCAACATCTTCTCGAATAGCTCGAGATTATCCTCGGGAGACGTGTCCCTATGGGGGCAGGGCCTAGACTCAGATACATACCTCTTAAACTCATCCCTCCCACATAGGCATACATAGGCCTCCCCCCTAGCTAGGAGGGCCTTAGCAACGGAGTAGTATAGCTCTAGACGGTCACTCTGATAGACATAGGCATCAGGCTTAATACCGAGCCACTCAATATCCTCCATAATCCCCCTGTAGAACTCCTCCCTTGGAGGCTTCGTCTTGGGATCCGTGTCCTCAAACCTGACGTAGAACCTGCCACGATACATCCTAGCATATTCATAGGAGAGTATGAGGGGTCTCAGCGAGCCCAGGTGGAGGACGAAGTCTGGGTTCGGGGCGAACCTCGTGACCACACCCCCCTCTCTAGCACCCTCCAATGGGGGTAGCCTAGGTATTGCGGCCTCCTTCCTCCCCTCCACCTCCTCCGGAGGGGCTAGCTTCAGGACCTCCTCCATAGGCATATTATTGACCTGCTCAACAGCCTTCTCAACCTCCTTGATAACCTCCTTCACAATGGCTCTATACTCTGGATGCTCCGCCATCACCTTACCCAGTACCGGTTTAGGAGAGGCCTTCCCAAACTTCACCCTATTCCTAGCGGCATACCTCAGGATGAGGTCACGATCTATCTCCGCCATCCCTCCCCCCTACCTATCCCTATCAACAATGTATCTAATCAGCTCTGAGAGGAACCTCTTGGCTGAGGAGTCGGGATACTTATCAAGGATAGAGAGGGCCTCACCCGCATATTCATACATGGTCCGGCGGGCATACTCTATCCCACCCTTACTCCTGATCAGCTCCACAGCCTCAATATAGTCCTCAGCCTCCCTACCAAAGTATCTATTGAATAGGTCGAGCTCATCCCTCCCCATCCTCTCAAGGGCATATAGTATTGGGAGGGTCCTCTTCCCATTCCTAATATCATTCCCAACAGGCTTACCAGTCTTGCTAGGATCGCCTATAAGGCCGAGGAGGTCATCAGCGATCTGGAAGGCTATACCGATCCTCCTCCCCACCTCCCTAAAGTCCCGGAGCCACTCCTCACGGCCACCAGCCACTATGGCTCCAGAGACCATCGAAGCCTCTATCAATGCCCCCGTCTTGTAATACACCATCTCGAAGTAGTCCTCCACACTCTTCACATACTTCTCCGGCATTATATCCATGGTCTGCCCGATACATACCTTCTCCGAGGCCTCTGAGAGCACCTTGACAAGCATCCTAGCCGTCTCACCCTCATAGTTCCTAGAGACCTCGCTGAAGACGAGGCTGAAGAGATAGTCACCAGCCAATATTGCCAGGGACTCACCAAAGAGTACATGGGTCGTCTTGACACCCCTCCTATAGTCATCCCTATCCATGATATCGTCATGGATGAGGGTGAAGTTGTGGAGGAGCTCGACGGAGGCAGCTGCGGGTAAGCCCTCCTCATACCCACCACTAAGCAGCTCAAGGGTGGAGAGGAGGAGGACAGGCCTGATACGCTTACCACCAGATAGGATTAGGTGGAAGGAGGAGGACCTCAGATCCTCTGGGAGGCCGTCCCTGGCAGACACCTCCTCTATATACCTGTCCACAGCCGCCTTATACTCGGAATACTTCTGTTGGAACCACTCCCTACTCGAGGTCTCCACGGGCTACACACCTCTGTAGATACCACTCACGTAGGGGCCCGGTTATCACACGGGGGATACGCTTAAGAGTATCTACATCGTCACACCCGGTAAGTAGCATAGCCATCTTTACCTCGAGTATCAGGCTCTCCATGAAGCTCTTCAGACCCTCATAGCCATTATCCATATGTTTCAGGAAGGGGCTCGCCAGGCCAGCCATCGACGCCCCAAGCACAAGAGACTTCACAATGTCTATACCATTCCTAATCCCACCAGAGGCAATAACCGGGATATTCACAGCGGTAACCACCTCTAGGAGGGAGGCCGCTGTGGGTATTCCCCAGTCCCAGAAGAGCCGGCCTATCCTAGCCATCTCCACATCCCCCCTCCTCTCATTCCTAATAGTCTCCACAGCTGACCAGCTCGTCCCCCCACTACCAGATACATTGATAGCATCCACACCAAGGCTCTCAAGAACCATGGCCACCTCCCGAGCAATACCCGCCCCAGTCTCCTTAACAATCACAGGGACATCCAGCGACGACGCAGCCTCCTGGATAGCCTCCATAACATTGTTGAAGTCCCTCTCACCACCTGGCTGTATAAGCTCCTGGAGGGGGTTTAGATGGATAGCAAGTGCATCCGCCTCAATAGACGATATAAGCTGCTCAGCAACACCCCTGGGATCAGCACGTAGGTCCTGGCCACCAATATTCCCGATTATGAACACATCACTCCCAACATCCCTCATAACCCTATACGTCTTAAGGGTCTCAGGATCCTTCAGAATAGCCTTCTGACTACCACATGAGACCGGGACATTATACTCATGTGCAAGCTCGGCGAGAAGCCTATTAATCTTCTCAGTCCCAGAGGAGCCCCCAGTCATGCTATCGATAAGTATCGGATAGCTAAACCGCCTCCCAAACAGCTCGACAGACGTATCCACATCGTCTAGAGAGGCCTCGGGCAGACTTATATGGATGAGATGTACATATTCGAACCAGGTGGTCTTCCTATAGCTCGGATCCTCATGGAGGACTATATCGATATGCTCCATCTTCCTACTATCCAGGTCTATATCATCCTCAAAGGGCATCTCCCAACAACCCACCTATACGGCTAGTAGAGGCTGTATGGATATATATTCGGCCTATAGGTCTTAAATCCGAACCCCTCCAGAACCCTCCTAGCTATATCCAGCTCCCTACCATCCCCAAAGACATAGATACAGCCTCCACCACCAGCCCCGGTCACCTTTCCCCCATATACACCCTCCATACCCAGCCTGTTAACCGCCTCATCAGCAGCGTCGATATAGACCCCTACATACCTGAGGAGATAGTGGTTTGCACGGATATACCCGACTAGATCCCTCCACCTCCCCTCACCAAGTGCTCCCCAAGCCTCCATCACGAGACTGTCAACAGTATCGACCAGGCCTTTCCTAATATCACTTGGGAGACCACCGAGGTTCTGGGTAACCCTACTGACAAGCTCGCCCGTAGAACGCCTCACACCAGTATCGGCTATGAGGATTCCATAGCCCTCCATCTCACCGGGAACAATCCTATCCAACACCCCAGCATCCCTCCTATAAAGAATGACCCCGCCCTCCACCACAGTCGCCAGGTCTATACCAGACGGGTTACCATGCATCATCCTCTCGAACTCCGAGGCATATCTATAGATCTCCTCCCTAGGTGGATCCCTCATGTATAGCCATCGATACAGGAGTATGTAGATCAGGGCGGCTAGGGATGCAGATGAGCCTAGACCAGCTGATACCGGGAACTCAAACTCGATGTGTAGCGACGGAGGCCTATCAACGCCAAGAGACTCGAGCAGGTATCTATAGTAACCAGCCACCGGGTCAGCAGCCACACCATAATGAACAGTCTTCACACCCCTGTCAGTTGCTAGGCTGACCAGGCCCTGCCCATCATCGTCAAGCCTACCATATATAAACATGTCTAGAGCCGTGGATATCGCTGGGGCGCCATGGACCACGTAGTGCTCACCAAGGAGTATCAGCTTCGCGGGTGTCCTCGCGAAGATACTTACCATACTAACCACCTAGCCAGAGGGCTATCGATGCATACGCCACGACGCTAGAGTCGTCACCAGTCACCTCGCCACTATGGCCATACCTCAGGATCTCCACCCTAACATCCCCTACCATCCTAGCCAGGAATAGAAGGGCCGCTGTTGGGCCATATCCACACATGGTTGAGCCCTTGTTATAGACGGCGTCCATCAAGCCATCCGGGTCCAGTGAGGATATAGCCTCTAATGAGTAGCTATCCCTCCTACGAGCCTCCTCCGCAGAGGTATAGTGGGTGAAGTCTGTAGAGGCTATGAAGACAACTTCCCCATCGAGCCTCTCCCAAACCCTATACAACGCCTGTGCAACATCCTCAGCCACATTTATCGTCTGAAGCCCCATAGAGACAGGGGTGAATAATAGCTCAGCCCCCTCCATCCCATATATGTACTGGAGGATGGGTAGCTGAACCTCTATGGAATGCTCTTTGAGATGCCCCTCCTCCCCAGGAGATAGATAACCCCCATGGCCAAGGAGTATATCCACAACCTCATGGTCAATAGGAGCCTCCCCAAGCGGTGTAAGCCAGGCGTCCCCCGGATATACCGAGGCCACACCACCTAGGCCATAGTGATCCGGCCCCACAATAACTACTCTCCGCCTCAAACCACTCGAGAGGAGGGCTGCATATCCATGGGCCGCTATCTCACCGCTATAGATATAGCCTGCATGGGGCTGTATAAGCCCTAGGAGACGCCTACCCCTAAACCTCTCTATGTAGAAGCCTCCTGGCCCCCTCCCACCTAGGAATAGCTTCCTGATGAGACTCTCCAGCTCCTCCCTCTCCGAGGGATAGAATAGACCCGCTACGGCAGGGCTCCTAACCCGCCGGTACATTTTCGGGGGACACCATAAAGTCCTGGACAGTCATGTCCAGCACTTCATCCTCCCTAAGCACGCCACGCTCCCTAAGATACACCACTCCAAGGCTCCAGAGAAGGGCTGCTATAGAGTACTTACCCTTGTTATTCCCCGGGATGGCCAGGTCAATGAAGGACCCGTCGGAGTTCGTGTCTACAAACGAGATTATGGGGATCTTCATCTTCACTGCCTCGTCTACGGCCTGCCTATCAAAGGTGTGGTCGACCACCAGGAGTATCATGGTGTCGACGTGGTTCTCAAGCATATAGTTAGTAAGCGTACCAGGGAGGAAACGCCCTGTAACCACCTTGAAGCCTGTGAGCTTACCCAGCTCCTCCAACCCCTTGAAGGCGAAGTCCCTAGCAGAGTGGATAAGGACGTCCTCAGGATTATACTTGGCGAGTAGCCTAGCAGCCAGCTTAAGCCTCTCAATAGTCTGATCCACATCTATAAGGTAGAAGCCCTTCGGATGTACACCATATATATACTTCTCACTAAACTTGGTCTTCACATTCCTACCGAAGTGTACACGGTACTGGATCAGGAAATCCTTATTCAACTCAATAACATCCTGACCCTGACCCTCCTCGCTCAACCAGCCCACCTCATAGGCTTTAATCCCGCGGAGCCATATAAATCTTCCATCCTGACCAGCTCATTATGCTTAACAACCCTCTCCCCATATACAGGGGAGACCTTGAATAGATCGGCCCCCACAGCCAGGGCTAGATGGGCAAGATGGGGATACGGGGTCTCCCCACTCCTATGTGACACCACGACAGCGAAACCTGCTTTGGAAGCCTCACGAGCAGACTCCATCGAGTGCGTGATATCACCCACCTGGTTAGGCTTTATAATGACACCATTACCAGCCTTCTCCGATACACCCAGCTTGATACGGGATAGGTTGGTGACGTATAGATCGTCACCCACGACCAGGACATTCTTACCCAGCCTCTTAGCCAGGAGTGAGAAGCCGGGGAAGTCATCCTCATGGAGCGGGTCCTCCACATAGGAGAGCCTATACTTCCTAACCAGCTCTATAACATACTCGATCTGCTCCTCCCTATCCATGTATAGCCCGTTCCTCCTATAGATGTATAGCTTGTCACTAGGATCCCACATCGATGAAGCAGCCATATCAACACCCACAGCGAACTTCACACCCAATTCACTCCTAACCCTATCCACAGCCTCCCAGACAGCCTCGAAGGCCTCCTCATCACTCAGTGTGGTCACCCAGGCACCCTCATCGTTACGCCCACCATTGAAGAAGTGGTCCTTCTCACCCAGGACCTTTGCAACCTCCCTATGTAGCTCCACAGCGGAGACATAGGCATCCCTATAGGATGGGGGGTTGACTGGGGAGACCAGTATCTCCTGGATATCTATAGACCTGTTCAGGGCGTGCTTCCCACCCCCAAGGACGTTGCAGAGCGGCCTTGGGAAGACCGGCTTCTCAGGCCCCCTGAGCCATCGATACATAGGTATACCCAGCTCCCTACTAGCTAGATCAGCAGCTGCGAAGGAGAGGCCCAGGCTGACAATAGAGCCGAGCCTCTCGTAGCGGCCCGTCCCATCGATCCTCCTAAGCATGGAGTCGAACTCTTCCTGGGAGGAGTATCTAAAACCCCTGAGAATCCTGTTAACCTCCTCCACCACCAGCTTCCTAGCCCCTAGGATACCCCCCTCAGGGAGTGGCGGAGCCTCATAGGCCCCGACACTAGCCCCGGAGGGCGATGCATACCTACCCACATTACCCTTACTAGATATGATCATGATGTCTAGGGTGGGCCTACCCCTGGAGTCGTAGGTGATGACCGCGTCTACACGGGCGACCTCAATCTCCATAGTCGATACCCCGGAAGAGGATGAAGTCATCGATAGCCTCTATATGGCTTAGAAGCATCCTCCTACAGCAATACCTCTCCAGGCCCAGCCTGTCAAGAGCATCCTTAGGATCAATACCAGCCTCTATCATAGCTGTAAACTCCTCCCACTTATCCCCAATCAGCTTCCCACACGTGAAGCATCTAACCGGGATGATCATACAGCATCACCTATAGGAGGTCTGCTTCTTCCTCCTAGGACCTGGACCGAGAGGCTTCTTAGGCTCGGTCCTCCTCGGATCACCCGCCAGGAGACGCCTGTCAAACTCCTCATATATCGACTCCAGCCTCTTAGACTTGGTTACACCCACCAATGCCCTCGCAATAGCTATGCTTACAGCCTCGGCCTGCCCCATAAAGCCCCCTCCCTGGACATATACATCGATGTCATACTTCATGGCATAGTCCTTAGCTAGAAGCAGGGTCTGTATCACCCTCATCCTCCCAATCTCATGGCCCCAGAGCTCCACCGGATAGCCATTAATCCTCACATTGCCACTACCCTCCCTGATAAACGCCCTCGCAATAGCCTTCTTCCTCTTACCAGTGAATACCTTCACCTTCGTCCTCGCCATATCTATACACCCCTAAGCCTCTCCTCAATAGGTATCCACCCGATCTCCCGGGCGATCTCCTCAATCGTAACATATCCATAGGGATTCTCCCTATAGAGCACATCATCAAACCTGACAGCCTCCCTATTCCTAAGCTCTGTGGGGACGCCCCTATACACCCTCAGCCTCCTATAGGCCTCCTTACCCTTAGGCTTCCTCCTAGGGAGCATACCCCTAACCATCCTCCTAAAGATACCCTCTGGGGATCGGGGCCAGAAGGGGCCATGCCTCCTAGGATTCACATTGGAACGTACCTCAAGCCTCCTCTTAAAGTCCTCAATCACCCTCTTCCTCTTACCCGTAACGACAGCCTTCTCAATGTTAACCACATATACCTTCTTACCCTCGAGTAGTAGCTTCGCTATCTTAGAGGCGAGTCTACCAGCAACAGCTCCAGACGCGTCTACCACGATCTCCTCCATAGTCATATTATTATCTTCACCCCCTTACCATCGGGATACCTCTCGAGGAACTCCTCGAGGAGGAGGGGCTCACACCCACTCTCCCTAAGCTTCTCACGGGCATTCAAGCTATAGTCAAACGCGCCTACCACAACCTTATGATCCATACTCCCAGAGCCCACCACCTTACCCGGCACCACCACTAGGTCACCCTCCTCAGTATACCTGTTTATCTTAGATATGTTGACGACTATCCTCCTCCTCTTAGGCCTGTCCAAGAGCTCCCTAACACGCCTCCAGACAGGCGCGTCATACTTGTTGGAGTAGTGCCTAAGCCTGTTCAGGAGGTATAGCCTCCTCTTATTCACATATCTAAGCGACATCCAACTCAACCTCCATAAACCTATTCTTAAACTCCTCCAGCTTTGATAAAAGAATGTTGAAAGCCTCGTCTAAAATCTCCCTCGTAGTCAGCTGGCCTACAGACTCGAAATATAGGATGCTAGACCCCTCATCAATCCCGATCTTGACATAGTCTCCATACTCCTCCTCACAGATGCCACAGACAGTACATCTGGTTATATCGACTATCCTGACCTCACCACCCCTAGCCTCGAAGACGTTCTTCGGGCATACCTCAACAAGCCCCTTGGCAACATCAGGGGGAATATCCTTAGCAAGCCTGATCTTAGGAACCCCACGGGCGACAGCAACGGTTACCGGTGACCACTTAGCATGCTCCTCGCCAGTGCCAGGCACGGCCCACATCTCAGCCTCAATAGCCTGGCCAGGAGCCAGCTTAGCAATCTCGATCTTATCGCTCAGAGGGGCGACCGCCCTATCCCTACTCTTCAGATCACCCGAGTAGACTGTCCGCTCAGTGGTGCGCGCAGCGACCTTCAGGTTCAGGGTTACGTATCCATCACCCTCCCTAAGCCTCCGGACCGTCTCTATATCGGTCTTGAGCGGGATGAGGCCAAGCCTATGAGCTAGGGAGTCGTCGTTAAGGAAGCCGTCGTTCTTGAAGATTATAACCTCCTCAACCGCTATAGTGGGTACCTCGGCCATCATCACCCTACGGAGAGAATTGGTGATCTCGACAGGCACATTCTTAAATATGGCCTTGAAGACCTCGTCACTATACTCCACAACCTGTATACTAGGCTTCTTCATAGCCTCCTTCCCCTACGGCCACCAGGTCTACGGGTCCTGTCATGAGGTATCGGGGTCACGTCCTCGACTATACCGATCTTAAGCCCGCTCCTAGCGAGGGCCCTAATAGCGGCCTGTGCACCGGGCCCAGGTATGGGTGAGAAGTGTCCACCAACACCCCTGACCTTAATATGTACACCTACTATTCCCTTGGACCTAGCAACCTCGGCAGCCTTCTTAGCAGCCATCATAGCAGCGTAGGGCGAGCCCTCATACCTGTCAGCCTTCACAAACATACCTCCCGAGGCTATAGCTATGGTCTCGGCACCGGTTAGATCGGTTATATGGACGATCGTGTTGTTCATACTACTATATATATGGGCGACTCCCCAGAGCTCAACCTTCTTCTGAGGCTTCTCCTTCGACAGCTCCACTCACCTCCTTCCAATGGGGATGATCAGGGTTTGCATATGGACTCGTTGGCCGGATAGCAATCTTATCCTCCTCATCCCTATATATTAGCCTACCAGGCCGGTCCTCCACACGGTCACCCACAACTATATGTCCATGGACAACCATCTGCCTAGCCTGGTAGATACTCTTGGCTAGGCCCTTCCTATAGACAAGGGTCTGGAGCCTCCTCTCAAGCAGATCCCTAACCTCCAGCCTCAAAACATCGTCTAGCGTGGCATCCTCAGGCAGGACCCCCATCTTGTAGAGCCTACCCACAAGCTCCCTCTCCACACGCCTCTTCTCCTCCTCAGGCAGTCCATAGGCCTCCCTAGCAACAGCCCTGATCTTCCTCAACATGGTGGCCATCCTTCGTAGCTCCCTCTTATTCTTAAGCCCATACTCACCCACCAGTCTGAGCTCCTCCATCAGGAGCTCATAGTCCCACGGCTTAAACGGGCCCTCATACTTCTTCCTAAGCCTCCTCATACCCAACTACCTCCTCTTCTTAACAACCAGCTTCTTCCTCTTCCTACCAGTAGTCCTGGTCCTCTGACCCCTCACCTTGAGGCCTAGGGCATGCCTAAGCCCACGCCACGAACCAATACTCTTCTCGAACTCGATATCCCTACTCACGACGAACTCTAGGTCCGAGCCTATTAGGTGGAGATCCTCGCCACTATACCTGTCAAACCTCCTGTTGAGGAGGTATGGAGGGAAGTACTTATTAGCGTTCTTAATCATCTCCTCGATCTGTTTAAGCTCCTCATCGCTTAGGAAGCCTATCCTCTTATTCAGGGGTATGCCCAGCTTGTGGAGAATAGCCCTAGCAAGCGTAGGGCCCACACCCTTTATCCTCGTGATACCCTCCACAGCTGGGAGGGCACCCTTGATATCCGTATCCAACATCCTTATCATAGCCCTAAACTCGGCTTCCTGGGACATCTTCCCAAGCCTCGGGTTGATATTATGCCCCCTGCACTATATATATCTTAATCCCATGAAGCCTAGATCACAGTGACGCTTTTAGCCAGGTTACGGGGCTTATCAGGGTCTAGACCACGGAGCACCGCAGTGTAGTAGGCGATGAGCTGGAGAGGCACGACATAGGTTATAGGCGTGAAGAGGGGCTCGACCCTAGGAACCTCAATCAGTATATCCGCCACCTCAGACACCTCCTCATCCCCTGAGGAGGATATGACTATCGTCTTAGCCCCACGCGTACGGACCTCGTGGATATTGCTAAGCATATACTTCTTCGTCTCATCATCCTGGACAAGGGCCACAACGGGCACATCCTTCTCTATAAGGCTGATGGGGCCATGCTTATTCTCACCCGCCGGGTATGAGAGGCTGGGTATATAACTTATCTCCATGAGCTTAAGCCTACCCTCATGGGCAGTGGCTGTGTTCACACCCCTACCTAGAAAGATCACGTATCTAGCGTCCTTCAGGAGCTTCGCAACCCTCTTCGCATCCTCCTCCACCTGGCCAAGAACCTCCCTCACAACCCCTGGGGTACGGTACAGCTCCTGCAGATAGTGATCCAGCTCATCCTGGCCAAGCTTACCCCTATTCCTGGCTAGGGTCAGGGCCAAAAGATATAGACTGGCGAGCTGCCCGGTATAGGTCTTGGTAGCGGCTACACCTATCTCAGGCCCGCTCTGCTGGTGGAGATACACCCTAGCTATCCTCGTGAGTGTGGAGGCGAGCACATTAACGATGGCTAGGACAGTGGCACCCCTGGCCTTGGCATACTCAACCGCCCAGAGCACATCCCTAGTCTCCCCGCTCTGACTAATCGCTAGGACGGCATCATCAACAGAGACGGACTCGCCATAGTGTGATACAAATTCAGATGCTATGACCGGGAAGCCGACCACCCTAGCCAGCTTAGAGAAGACATAGCTACCCACCATACCTGCATGGTAGGATGTCCCAGCCGCGACGAAGAATAGGCGTGAAGCCCTATCAATGAAGCTGGACATGAGGTCGAGATAGTTCCTCTGGAGCTCGAGGGCATACTTGATCGTATAGGGCTGCTCATGAATCTCCTTCAACATGTAGTGGGGATACCCCTCCTTCTTAGCCTCCTCTACACTCATACTCACCTTCTTAAACTTCCTCCTCACAGGGCTGTCGTCAGATATCCTCCTTATCGAGACCGAGTCCGGAGTTATAACCGCATACTCACCCTCCCCCAGTGGCAGGACCGAGTCGGTGAAGGCTACCAGGCTGGGTATATCACTTGAGCAGTACCCCCTACCATTACCAACGCCAAGGACGAGGGGGCTCTCAGCCCTGGCACACATGATCTTATCCGGCGAATTAGCGGAGATAGCTGCTATAGCATATGCCCCCCTGAGCCTCTTAACAGCCTTTATAAAGGCATCCCTGAATGTGAGGCCACTCCTCATATACTCCTCTATAAGGTGGGGCACGACCTCAGTGTCGGTCCTAGATTTGAATACGTGGCCCCTCTTCATCAGCTCCTCCTTGAGCTCCAGGTAGTTCTCAATGATACCATTATGTACGACGGCGATGGTTTCCGTACAGTCTGTATGGGGATGAGCATTCACCTTGTCCGGAGCGCCATGCGTAGCCCACCTCGTATGGGCGATACCCACACTCCCCTCGAGTGAGAGGAAGTTATACCTCTTATGTATCTCCTCTATCATCCCCTTATCCTTGATTATCAGGAGCTCCCCATCCTTCACAACAGCCATGCCGGCAGAGTCGTAACCCCTATACTCGAGGAGCTTTAGGCCTCGGTACAGCTCCTCCACGATGTTTCCCTGGGAGGCGATGATCCCAATTATTCCACACACTATAGGCACCTACAGAATAATCATAGAGGAGGCCCTAAAATTAGGCTAGCACCTCGATAGGGACTCATAGCTACGCCTATAGAGAAAGCTGAAGAGCCTGGCATAGAGGTAGAGGTATAGGAGGTGTATCAAGGCCTTGACAGCCTGGTCCAAGACCCTCTGGGGGAGTAGCTCCATCCTAGCGATGCTCCAGAGAATAGGTACACTTGCCACGAATATAGCCGCCATAAGTATGAGTAGACCCGATAGATGCAACACTTCCCGAGACACCATACACCACCCTACATCCCGAGGTATATAGCTAGGCCCACCAACGAGGAGAATATGAATAGCAGGATTATCTCGTACAAAACCCTGAGCTCCGACTTCGGCCTAGAGGCGACTAGATACTTGAGAAGAACTAGTGGAGCCCCCTCCTCACACATGTCATGGATCAGCCCATCACCACCAAGAGCAGCGACACGGTATCCATGCCTACGCCTCTCTAGGAACCCCCTAAACCTTATCAGGTAGAACAGGCCGTTGACAAGGAAGGGATACATCGAGAACATCACCACAGTCTCGACACCCAGTAACACCGCCGAGACGCCTATCATAACGCCGAGCATCAAAGCCCCACTATTCCCAAGGAACATCCTAGCAGGATACATATTTAGATATGCAAGGGGGACCATACAGGAGAGGAATATAAGAGGAACCACGGGTGTAGAACCTGCCAGGGCGGCGGCCATCGAAGCAGTATAGACAACTATGAAGCTCCCGATCAAGGCGGATCCATTGATGACATCCAGCATGTTCACGGCATTGGCTGAGATCGCGAAGCCGCCCAGCATGAGGAGTGGATATATGATGGGGAGGCTATATACATAGCCGTCGAAAATCCTGAGCTGGGGCGTGTATAGGCCTAGGAGGATTAGGGGTACAGCGGCAAGAGCAGTTGTGAGTGGCTTGAAATACCCTGGTAGGGAAGGCAGTATATCATCCACCAGGCCGGATATGAAGCCGATGCTAAGTGATAGAGACACCCCCAGTACAGTAACCAGATCCAAGAATCCGAAGACATGGAACAATATTAGCGATGATAATACCGAAAAGTATAGGGGAATACCTCCCCAGTCAACCACACTGGTCTCCTCAGGCTTGAACACATCCCTAGCCACGAACCTATCCCGTGCCATCAGGAAGTATAGGAAGTGGACCAGGCTAGATAGGGCCGAGGCAGCCACGACGAGCAGATAGACCATGCTCATTAGGAATAATCTTTCCACAAAAGGTGGAATTAAAGGAGGGAGTTAGGAACCTGGCGCCGGGAGTGGGATTCGAACCCACGCGGGGCGGAGCCCCATCGGCTATCCCGAGAGCCCTCAAGGCCTAGGCCGATGCGGCGACCCCTTGGTCCACTCGGGCATCCCGGCACCCATGGATACATATACATGAATTGCTAAACATTAATATTCCTACACCTATGATTACGATAACTAGAGAGATGAGGAGGCTTATCCATACCTTCAACGTTTTGGTACATAGCCTCACTAGGCATCCACGCTTCTTCGCATTAGCACTATCCATACTCTTCATAATCAATTTCCTGACCCCCCTAGCCGTGCAGATCATCTTTACAGGCAATACTAGCGTCATATATGGGTTTGGAGACCCTCCCAAGGAGATAACATACCCAACGCCTAACATGGAGATACCTAGGGGCGTCTTGATATGGTATGGCCTAGAGTTCAACGATTACTTCCTGAACAACAATCCAGGATTCCTAACTGGGAAGACATACTGGCTAGTCACCTTCAGCCCACTTACAATGGCGCTTATATTAGCAGTCTCGATAGTATCAGCCATGGTATTCACAATAATATGGTTCTATAACAAGACTATGAAGGGTAAGTGTAGAGCCGAGGCTGGTACCTCAGGACTAGCCACAACACTGAGCGTAGTGGGAGTCTCCACAGCGGCATCAGCAGCAGTGTCATGCCCTTCATGTGGATTCACAGCCCTAATGACAGTGGCAGGAGTGATAGTATCATCCTCTACAGGCACCCTTTTAGGAGTATCAGCATTATATGTAAACCTGTTAAACAGCCTACTTGTCATAGGTATCATAATCAACATAGCTGTAATGATCTATGTAGCAGGGAAAGTAAGGATATAGAAAAGTATAAAGAAAGAAAGGATCTATTCCACCTCCTCCTTGACAAGTATCATTACATCATTAACCACGTCAGACGCGCTCCACTGCGGTGGAGCCCCTATGAAGAAGATTCTAACCTTAAACTCCTTATCTATGATATATACCATCCCAGTATGAGCCACAAGATATGATGTAGCTGGATCATCCACATCGACATATGCAACAGCTATTCCGTAGTTCGACCAAATCCTTGACAATGTCTTGTAAGATCCATATAGGAATATTGTCTGTTCCGCATCGTAGATCTCACTCCACTCCTTCAGCCTTCTAGGCGAGTCCCTCTCCATAGTGACATCCACAAACATGACATCGCTTTCAATAGATGTTTCCCACTGAACAGTTCCGTTAATATCCAGCCTGTACACCCTATTTCCCTCGGATATAGATACGAAATAATTGTCACCAGATATGGACACACTAGAGGCACTTGTAGGTCTAACCCAAACCTCCTCACCGTCGTCGTTTAGTAGGTAAACCCCGTCAACTGTTACTAAGGCAACATAGTCTCCAGTTTGGGATATATCATAGTCAATCACAGTATCAGGTGAAAACGGAAGCTCTATCAGTGAGTTGGAAAGTACGTTGTACATGTAGAGCGAATCATTCGTCGCTAGGAGCGCCACAGACCCGCTATACGCAATATCCCCCCAGACCACAGTCTTGTTAATAACACTTATGTTGGCATCCACCTCACCATTGTATATCCTATATAGAAGTCCGTCTGTAGTGACAGTGTATATGTATGTGCCATTTGTTGTTGCTCCCAGACCAACTACATCGCTATCTAGGATGACCGAAGAATACTTGTTGTATGAATATTCAAGCCCCTCTGAAACCTCTATATATATGTCGACAACGTTTCCTGATGCTACAGCGATGAATAGACCCGCACCCGATACGAACACGTCGCTAATACCATCTGGATATAGGAACCTTGTAAGTAGAGAGCCGTCTCTATCATATATGTATACCGTGTCATCGCTCCATGTCACAATCCTCCCTGCATCCTGGGACATCTCTACCCCCATGGGTATATAGTCCAACTCTATCTTCCACTCGGGGACACCACTATAATTCAAGTAGTAAAGACTATCAGTCGTGGCGGCAACAACATAGCCACCCGGGTAGTCAACAGGTATGAGAACAAGGATGGCATCTCCCAGAATTCCTTCAGCCTCCAAAATATCACCTATCTCTGCAAATCCAGAGGTTATAGCTGGGCATATGTCAGGGCAATGAGAGTAGATGAAGGAGATGACTATAACCTTTCCAGCATAGTCACTCAACCTGAACTTAGTGCCATTTATCATGGTTAAGGTGAAGTCGGCGGCTGGAGGCTGGTTTATGTACTGGTTTCCGGTAAAACCACCCGTCAAGGGCGAGTACTGTGGAAAGAACACTAAGACTATACCCACAACAGTCGAAACTATCAGAGTGATCAGAAGTAGAACCACCAAAACAAACTTGTTCATGGCTCTCCCCTCACCAGAGTCAGTATAGGAATAAAAAGATGTTGGGATATGTTACTGTATTTACTGGTTAATACTACTCAGTTACCGTTATATTCCCCCACATCCCCAGAGCAGCGTGACCTGGCACCACACATTGATAGTTCAGTGTACCCACCTGATTGAACTGTACAACAACTCTCCCCTGACCACCTCCTTCAATCTGTCCCGTATCATAGTCGTCGATAATCTCTGGATTGGCAGGGTCAACTCTGGGGACTAATGAGAATGTATGTGGGAGGTTCCCCACATTCACAAAAGTGAAGCCTACAACATCGCCACGTTTAAACTCGAATGAGGGGCCTGGTACTGTAAGGTTGTCGGGGGATAGTCCATATGCGTACGCCACTTGACCATTTATGTTGGTCTCCCCTCCATAGACCGTTATCTCATAGTCTGGGGTTATTGTGACGGTTGCACCTCCGCGGAGTGGTGGTTGGAGATCGAATACCAATACCGCTATTATCGCTAGATCGATGATTAGAGCTATTGCTACTAGTGTGATGATGACCCCCCTCATATTTCCACCTGGCAGACCGCCGATCCACCTGTCCAGACCATTACGATGAATAGTGCAAAGAATAGGGCCATTAGGTAGAACCATGATATTGCTACGTCGTCCCATTTTAGGTGCTGGTAGAATAGTGCTACGAATCCCGCCTTCACACCTGCTAGGAGTAGCACACCTGTTATTAGCAGTATGATCGGCATCTCCACCAGTACCATGAATATCTCAAGTATCGTGAGCCCTACCAGCAGCCCCCAAACACCAACATATAGGTTTATTGGCTCCTTCGCCATCATTCTCACCTCACATCAAGTAGAAGATCGCAAATAGGAATATCCAGACAATGTCAACGAAGTGCCAATAGATTCCGAACGCCTCTACACCGTCATAGTTCTTTTCATTGTACACTCCTCTCAATGCCTTCACAATGATGTATGACAGCGCTATCATGCCCGCGATCATATGCGCTGCGTGAGTGCCCGTCATGACATAGTATAGCGATGATGGGAGATCACTAGTCAGTGTGAAGCCCTCGTCATAAAGCTTCATCCACTCATAGCCCTTTAGGCCGAGGAATATTAGGCCTAAGACATAGGTCGCTCCAAGTGAGTACAGCATCTTACGCTGGTCACCCATCTTAGCATATGCGACTGCAAGTACTACCGTTAGGCTACTTGTCAGTAGGATTATTGTGTTGACACCGCCCAGCCTAACATCGTGAACCGCTGGTCCATACGGCCATTCACCTATCAGGTTGATTCTAAGCAAGCTATATGCACCGAATAGAGCTGCGAATAGCATAGCCTCGCTAATTACCAGTATCCATACACCGAACTTCAGCCTATTCATATGGTCGAATGGCCACTTCATAGTGTTTTCTGGCTCTGGTATGACGAATCTGTCGTAGATGTCATCGATGAGCCACTTGGTCAATACCGCTGCTAGCATCGCAGCACCGATAATGAACAGTGGTGTATACATCATAAGACCGAAGAACGATAACATCAGTGAGACAGACAGCAACATCGGCATCATGGTGTGATACTCGATGTGCTTATGTGGCACACCTCCGTTGGTGTAGAAGGTGATCTGATTACCACTTATCATGGGCTCGAAGTCGAAGTTATGTGGCGGTGGGGGAGAGGTTGTCATCCACTCTAGAGTCCAGGCACCCCACGGGTTATTACCAGCTGGTGGCCCTGTTTTGAGGCTCTTTAGAAGGTTGTAGACCATTATTAGGAATGAAAGTCCGAAGACATAACCTCCTAGTGTCGCTAACTGGTTCATCGGTATCCATTCCTCTACGAAGTAGGTGTTTACTCTCCTAGGCATCTCGTAGATAACGAACATTGGGAAGTATAGTAGGTTAAAGCCGATGAACGCTATGGCGAAGTGTATCTTACCTAGCTTTTCATCGTACATCTTGCCAGTTATCTTTGGATACCAGTAGTACATCGCTGCTAGAAGTCCAAAGAGTGTCGCACCGACCATCGCGTAGTGGAAGTGAGCAACTACCCAGTAGGTGCCACGGATAAACCTGTCTAGAGCTATTGAGGAGTTGAACACACCCGTTATGCCTCCAACAATGAATAGTACTATGGATCCTATCGCGAAGAGCAGAGGTGTCCTGATCCTCACCCTAGCCTTGTAGAACGAGAATATGAATGACAGCATTATTACGCCGAATGGGACTGATATCGACTCCGTAGTTATGCTCATCACTTCTCTAATTATGGGGTTGATTCCTGTAGCAAACATGTGGTGAACGTATACTATGAAGCTGATGAAGCTGGCTATTCCGAAAGCAATCAGTATGTACTTCCTTCCAAAGAGAGGCTTCCTGGTAAAGGTCTCTATCACATCACCAACAACACCGATAGCAGGAGCGAGTACAATGTAGACCTCGGGATGGCCAAAGAACCAGAACATGTGCGTCCATAGTATGGCTCCTCCTTCCGGAGAGGTGAAGAATGCTGTGCCAAACACTCTATCTATAGCTAGTAGGAAGAAACCTGCAGCCACTGGCCCAAATGCGAACAACATAAGCAACACTGTGTAAAGTATCCCCCAAGTAAACATGGGTAGTTTAGACCAGCCCATTCCCGGTGCCCTCAAGGTTGCAATCGTAACAATGAAGTTTATCGTACCAACGGTCACAGAAGCGACCAGCATTGCTAATGCCAAAGCTGCGACTGTGACACCTGGCTGAGGGGTAAACTTGGGAGTTGACAATGGCACGTAGTAGGTCCACCCTACATCAGGGGCCCCACCCGGTAGGAAGAACGATAATGCTGCTAGGAGGCCACTAAATAAGTAGAGCCAGTAGCTAAGCGCGTTAAGCCTAGGGAACGCCATGTCCCTAGCTCCAATCTGGATCGGCACTATATAGTTGGCGAAGGCGAAGGCGAAGGGAGAGATTGCCCATAGCACCATTATAAGTCCGTGCATAGTTATTGCTTGGTTAAAGGCAGATGCGCTGAGAATCTCCGCTTGGGGGAAGGCTAGTTGTAGCCTGAAGGTTAGAGCCAATGTACCTCCTACCATTAGGAAGTATAGCGAAGTTACTAAGTATAGAAGCCCTATGTCCTTATGATTCGTAGTTGTTAGCCATCTCATCAATCCACTCTTGTTCTCCACTTATACTCACCCCCACTTCACACGACCCTCAGAGTAGCGACCATCAAGGAATGCCCAATTCCACAGAGCTCATAGCACTGTATGGTGTATGTGCCGGCCTCAGTAGGCTTTATCCATATCACGTTAAAGGCTCCTGGAAGAGCGTCTGCACCTGTTCTAAACTCAATAAGTTGGAACTTATGGAAAACATCCATGCTGGTTATTCTGAAGACGACGATCTTATCCTTTGGAACCACAACCTCACCAACGACCTCCGTTCCATTGGGGTATATGAAGCGCCAACCCCACTGGAAACCCTGCACCGTTACCTCGAATATGTCGTCTGCCTTGGGAACCTTCTCCACATAGTTAGTCACTAAGATGGAGTATGACGCTAGTGTGAAGAGTATGATCGATGTTAGCCCAAAGAATACTACTATGAGCTTCATGTTACTCCGTTCTCCAGGCACTACCCCTGGCTTTATGTCGTCACTCTCGTTTGATACTGACTCTCTGTACTTCCAGACGAAATACAACAACATCCCTATTACTACTGAGCCTACTAGCAGTCCCAGACTGAAGTACAAGTTGAATAGTGAGTACCATGTCCCAGCTGGTTCCCCGGGTATCTGGAGCACTATCCCGTGGGTCACGATTACCACCACACGTGAATCCACTTGAATTTGGTTATGTTAGAAAATATTTTCACCGGTATTAAAAAATATGTACGCTGTATTGGCACGTCTTTATATGATTCCCTCTACAGACGGCCTACTCATATATCATGTGAACCATGGATAAAGTATGAATTGTGGTGAAAGTTGATGAATGGATATGAATTCCTGTCACACACTGCTGACATAAAGATTAGGGCCTGGGGAAAAACGTTGGAGGAGGCCTTCGAGAAGGCCGCGGAGGCCTTCACAGACACCACGGTAGATATTAATACCGTCACTCCACAGAAGAAGGATGAGCTGACCGTCTATGGAGACGACCTAGAGGAGCTTCTCTACAACTTCATTGAGGAGCTGATAGTGAGGCTCGACTCAGAAGGTAAGATCTACTCACGCTTCAAGACTAGGATTCATAGAGAGGATGGTAGATACGTCCTCCACGCCGAGATGTGGGGCGAAGACCTCAACCTAAACAAGCATGAACCAAAGATACATGTAAAGGCTATGACCTACCATGAGATGAGGATTGATATGGAGGGGGATAGATACGTGATCGAGTATGTCTTGGACATATAGAATTGTAGCTATGTAAGCCTTACCTCGATAAAGACGTTGTCAGGAACCCTTAGCCTAATGAGATGCCTCATAGTGTTCTCGTTCTGCTCAATATCGATAAGCCTCTTATGAATACGAAGCTCAAACTTGTCCCACGTCTCACTCCCCTGTCCACAGGGACTCTTCCTAGTAGGGACGACAACCCTCTTAGTAGGAAGGTATACAGGGCCAGAATACTTCGCACCCGTCTTCTCAGCTATGGCCCTAACCTCCTCCATAAAACTGTCCAGGGCCTTATGGTCAGTTCCATATACAATTATCCTAGTCTTCGTTCCCCTGATCATCTCGAGTCAGGAAAAATAGTTGGATGGGGGAGGGATATAAAACTACTAACCCTTAATCTTGACCTCAGCCTTCTTAGTAATCTCCTTGACCACACCAGCAGCTATGGTCTGACCCATATCCCTGATTGCGAACCTACCCAGCTCTGGGAACTGCTGGAACTCCTCCAGTGACACTGGCCTCAGAGGCTTCAGCTTCACTATGGCGACGTCACCAGTCTTGAGGAAGCTCGGGTTCTCCTCCACAACCTGGCCAGTCCTCCTATCCAGCTTCTTCAGAAGCTCTATGAAAGTTACGGCCACCTGGGCAGTATGCACATGCATCACTGGTGTATAGCCAACTCCTATGGCTGTCGGGTGATAGATCACGAAGATCTGTGCTATGAACTCCTCAGCAACCGTCGGAGGATTATCTACATGGCCTACGACGTCACCCCTCCTAATATCCTTCTTGGAGACGCCCTTCACGTTGAAGCCTATATTGTCACCCGCGACAGCCTCCTCCAGAGGCTGGTGATGCATCTCGATAGACTTCACATCACCGACAAGGCCTGGCGGCATGAAGACGACGCGGTCACCAACCCTCATCCTACCAGTCTCTATCCTACCAACTGGGACCGTACCCACACCAGTGATCGAGTATACATCCTGTATCGGTAGGCGGAGAGGCTTGTCGATAGGCTTAGGCGGAGGCACGAACTCGTCTAGAGCCTCGATCAGCGTAGGCCCGTCGTACCAAGGCATCTTGTCAGACTTCTTAAGGACATTATCACCGGTCCAGGCCGAGACAGGTACAAACCTGATCTTACTCACATCGTAGCCAAGGGTCTTTAGGAGCCTAGCAATCTCGTTCTTAATCTCCTCATACCTCTCCTTACTCCAGTTCACACCGGGATCATCCATCTTGTTGATAGCCACTACTAGCTGGTTTATACCTAGGATCTTAGCCAGGCTTGCATGCTCCCTAGTCTGGCCACCAGGAGAGATACCAGCCTCGAACTCACCTGGACGTGCGGAGACGACGAGAATAGCTGCATCCGCCTCACTAGCCCCCGTAATCATATTCTTGATAAAGTCCCTATGGCCGGGGGCGTCGATAAGGGTGAACTCATACTTGGGGGTCTCGAACTTATAGAACGAGAGATCAATAGTGAGACCCCTCTCCCTCTCCTCCTTCAACTTATCCATAACCCAGGCGAACTTGAATGTCTCCTTACCCAGCTTCTTAGCCTCCTCCTCATACTGCTGGATAAGCCTCTGGTCGATCACACCAGCCTCATATAGCAGGCGACCCATCAGCGTAGACTTCCCATGGTCAACATGGCCGATCGCTATCAGGTTCATATGCTCCTTCTTCTTGGCCATAGCTCTCACCTATCTCCAATCAATTCCAGAGATGGTATATATAAAGCATTTAGGCATGGGATTTATAAACCACGCCAGCCAGGCTAGCGGCTGGCCATCGCTATCCTCTCGATCTCAACCCTCTTAGATATGGCGTAGCTGCCAAGGTCGTTCCTAGCCGCCAGTATGATCTCCCTCGCGAGGGCCTCCTCAATACTCATCCTACTATTCCTCGCGGCGTTCTTAGCCCCGATAACAATGTTCCTCAGGGCAACATCGATCCTCCTCAGAGGTGATACATCTACACTGACCGTGTAGGCCGCACCACCATAGGCAATCGTCGTTACATCCTCACAGGGACCAGCATTCTCAATCGCATATACCAGGAGCTGTATAGGGTTGTCACCAGTCTCAAGCTCAATAATCCTGAAAGCCGCCTCTACAATCTTGATCGCCTTCTGCTTCTTACCACCCATCTTCCCAGGTCGCATAAGCTTGTTAACCAGCCTCTCAACAATGTTTACCTTCGCCTTCTCAAACTTCCTCTTCTCATGCCTCCCCCCACTCCAGGGCAGGAGGACAGGCTTCAACGAGATATAGTCCTTCAGACTGATATCCCTAACCTCCACATCCTTGAAGGAGTATCGGCCGAATAGCTTAAGCCCAACCTGCTGCTTAGACGCCATAGGATCACCTCTTAGGCTTCTTAATCTTACCCCTGACTAGGAGGTCTAGCGGGACACCATTGACGAGGAAGACCCTATACCTAACACCTGGTATATCACCCATCGCCCTCCCCTGGGAGCCGCCTATACCCTCTATCATAACCTCGTCATGCTCATCAACAACGTTGAGGGCACCGTCCCCAGGTAGGAAGGCTGTGACCTGCTTACCATTCTTGATGAGCTGGACACGTACACACTTCCTGAGAGCCGAGTTAGGCTGCTTAGCCTCCACACCCACCTTCTCAATAACTATTCCACGGGCCATCGGGGCTCCTTCAAGTGGATCCGCCTTCTCATCGAGCCGCATCATCCGCCTCCTATACTTGATGTCACTCCACCTAAACTTCTTCCTCTTCATAACTAGCTTCCTAGCCGCGAACATGCCCTTCGGGCTCTTCCTACCCATTCCCCAACACCACCTAAAATCGTTATGACGGGCCTACCTGATATTTATTTGGTCGATGTTGTAGAGCGCCTTCCCGAAGAACCTACCAGCCCTGGCACGGATACCATTCCTACCTATGACGATCCCCTTCTTCTCTGGGGAGACGTATATGTTCACCACGGTCCTACCACCACTATTCCTAAGCTCCACCCTCGCGGAGCTGTCCAGGCCGAAGAAGGTTTTGAGAAACTCTATAGGATCATCGTAATAGACGGCTACATAGGTGGGGGAACCTATATTCTCGGTCAGAATGGAGGATAGGGCCCTCAACACCCTACTCCTAGTGAACCTCCCACCTATCCTGCGACGTAGCTCCCCTCTCATCACAGGGTCGGCCATGATACGGTAGAGAGCCTCCTCAGTAATGATGAAGTATACATAGTCCTCGATGATCTTACAGGCAAGGGGATTCTCACCAGTAATGCCGTGGAAGAGGCTCATCAAGGCGAGCTCATCATTTGTAAAGCTAAGGCCCTCACTGCTTGGCATACAATGTCTCCTCTTCTATCGGGGCACTCCCAAAGTCATAGATAGCCACAACCGATACGGAGTGGGGCCTCCCACATAGAGCCCCGAGCTCAAGATTAGTCCTCCTACTCCTGAGAAGCGGGACACCCTTCTCCTCCGCCATAGGCCCTATCTCCTCTAGGAGGCCTGGCGGAGGATTCCTAGCCACCAGTATGACCTTTATCTTATCAGCCTCGTTCCTAAGCGCCCATAACACATTATTCCTCCCAAAGAGGATCTTCCCAGTCTTGGCAACCACTGGTAGGGCCGCCTCAAGCCTCCTTACCGTCTCCTCCATCGCTACCCACCCTTATGTATACATCGACGCTACCCGTCCCTATGGGTACACGAGAGCCAACTATTATATTCTCGGTCGGACCCCTTAAATAGTCGGTCTCACCCCTCACGGCAGCCTTGACTAGGACAGGCACAGTAGTCTCGAAGGCCGCCTTAGCCAGGACACTCTCCTTAAGAGCAACGACACCGTACCTACCCATCTGCTTAATCACACCCTCCCTAGTCATCAGGTCAGCCACCAGCATGATATGCCTATAGTCAATGTCGAGACCCTGCTCATCCAGAACAGCCTTAATCTCATTGATAATCGCGTTCCTAGCAGCCTCTATACCTAGGACCTCATATATCTCGAATATATCGTTCGTAACCGTCCTAGTCGGGTCTACACCCTCGAAGGTGAGGACCTCCCTCAGATTACTACCAGCTGTGTAGAGCACCCACTCCTCCTCACCAGTCTCCTCATTAACTACACGGTCAACCGTGACCCTCATAATACCCTGGACACCAGCTATATGCCTCTCGAGGAACCTCTCAGCAGCCTTCCTCAGCTTCTCAACAATGATGTCCAGATTCGTCTCCTCACCCTCCTTCAGCTTCATCGACGGCTTCACAGCGAGCAGGTCACCATTAAGCTCTGTCGAGTACCTCCTGCTAAAGACCCTCTTAACATCCTTAGGAGTCAACCCAACCTTCTCCAAGGCATCCATATCCAGCCTGAACACCACCCTCCTACTGGCCAGGTCGATGCTATAGCCAAGGACAACATCCCTCAGCTTCGTACTCTTAATCTTATTAGCTATCTCCTCAGCCTTCTCCTGGCTATACCTATGCTCCTCATCCAGGTAGATCGTCATCCTAGGCGTCGACGGCTTCTGCTTAGCATCCACGATCTCTATGATACGTGGCAGACCAATAGTCACGTTCTTCTCCTTTACACCGGCGTAGTGGAAGGTCCTCAGAGTCATCTGGGTACCAGGCTCACCGATCGACTGGGCGGTTATCACACCTATGGCAGTGTTGGGATCGATGGTTGAGCTCCTATAGTTGAGGACGGCCTGCCTAACAGCCTCCCTAACAACCTCCTTATTAGCCCTCTTCCTCATCAGGACTGTTCTAAGCTCCTCATAGAGAGAGGGCGGTATCTCATCCTTAACCTTTGAGAGGATCTCATCGATATACTTGCTCCCTGCATACTTACCCTTGGGGTAGAGCAGCGATATAGAGTCTACCAGGCGCTCCACATTTACCGGCTTACCATGGTCACTCCTGGCAGGGTCTACTTTATCCTCACCATATACGAACTGCACAATCTTACCATACGAGGTCCTCACAGTGAAGTCGTGGTCAACCTGGAGATGCTCCATAGAGTATAGTATACGCCTATAGAGATAACCACTCTCCTGGGTCTTCACAGCTGTGTCCATCAACCCCTCACGACCACTTATCGCGTGGAAGAAGAACTCCACAGGGTTCAGGCCACGGTAGAAATTGCTGCCTATGAAGCCCCTAGCCTTCGTACCTATATCACCCTCCTTAAACACGGTCAACGTCCTCTTGCCATAGCCCCTGGAGATACGCTCACCCCTGATCGTCTGCTGCCCAAGCATAGCCGTGAGTTGGGCCACATTAATATCAGTACCACGTGCACCGCTGATGACCATCACATAGAGCGGGTTATCCTTATCCAGGCTCTCCAACGCCTTCAGACCAGCCCTAGTCCTAGCATCGGCCAGTATCTCATGTATCTTCTGCTCAAGAGACTCCTCGGGCGAGAGGCCCTTGATAAGCTCCAGCCTACCCTCCCTATACTGCCTAATAACCTCCTCAACCTTCCTATGGGCCTCCCTCTCAATCTCCTTAATCTCCTCCACAACCTCTTCAGGCAGCTTGAGATCCTCAATACCTATGGAGAAGCCCCTGGACAATAGGTATCTATCCAGCACCGAGGCGAACCTCGTGATGAAGTCCCCACCAAACCTATTACCATACTCCCTCACCAGTCTATGTAGGACACTATCGGCCTGCTCGGCACCAATAGACCTCTTATCTATGACACCCTTGACCAGGACACCCTCCTTAATAATCACGTCCTCCTCCAGCCTACTCTTCAATGAGTAGGTGAAGTCCTTGGGCAGGAGGATACTGAATAGGAGCCTCCCACTATGCATCTTATCCCAGTTCCTAACCATATCCATCTTCGGTATCTCATCATAGATCGAGAGGAGGTTGAAGAGCCTAGCCTTATCCAGCCTCTTCTCATCCCTAGTCAGGAGGAAGGAGGAGGTTAGGTAGTCCTTGGTGAAGCCGATGATCGGGGCTCCATACCTCGGACTGATAATCTGGTTCTCAACCAGCATCAGGGACCTTGCCTCTGCCTGGGCCTCACTATTCTGCGGGACATGCAGATTCATCTCGTCCCCATCGAAGTCGGCGTTGTAGGGTGGACAGACCGTTAGGTGGAGCCTGAACGTCCTATAGGGGAGTATCCTAGCTATATGGCCCATCATCGACATCCTGTGGAGCGACGGCTGCCTATTGAAGAGGACTATATCGCCATCCATAAGGTGCCTCTCAACTATATCACCAACCTCCAGCATATTGGCGAGGAAGCTCCTATCCGTCACATACCTCAGGTTATGCCTACTCTTCGTCTTCTGCCTATAGATATAGTTCGCCCCTGGATGCGTATCCGCACCATTCAGGACCAGCTGCCTAAGGAAGTCAATGTTATAGGGAGTCACAACCTCAGGCACAGTCAATATCTTAGCTATATCTACTGGGACACCAACCTCATTAATATCCAGGTTCGAGTCGGGCGAGATAACGGTCCTAGCAGAGAAGTTTACACGCTTACCTATCAAGTTATTCCTAAACCTACCCTCCTTACCACTAAGCCTCTGGACAAGGGTCTTAAGCCTCTTCACACCCCTATGAGTAGCCGGAGGAATACCCGGCAACTCGTTATGGAAATATGTAATGACGTGGAGCTGGAGAACATCATAGTCATTCTTCAGAGCCATCGCCACAGAGCCGGCAGTCTTATCCTTCCTAATCTTACTGTTAACCTTCACGATATCAACAAGCTTATGTGTCAGATCATCCTCCCTACGCTCTCCACCCTCATGCAGGATAGAGGGCCTAACAGTAAGTGGCGGTACCGGCAGAGCCTGGAGTATGAACCACTCAGGCCTTATGCAGTCCGCCTTCCTCCCAGCACCATACGCCTGGGCACCAGCCTCACAGTAGAGGCCATACAGGATAAGCTCCTCATCAGGGATGTTCTCAAATACGCTCCTGATCTCACTAGGCATCAGCTCTATATGCTCACCATCCTTCGTAACCTTGAAGAACTTATGTGGCTTCTCAAAGACGATCTTGATATTCTCCTTCCCACAGTTGGGGCACCTCTCAGCCTCTGAAGCCTCCTTGATAATCTTCTTCACGAAGAGGTCGTACATGTAGGGGAGGTTCTTCCTAAGCTCCCAGGCCCTCTTAATATACTTCGGCTTCTTCTTAGGATCAATCTTGATATGTGAACAGTTTAGACAGACACCCTTCAGGATCAGGTAGATATACTCTGCGAAGAGGACGTTGATCACCGGTAGGGCCAGGTCTATATGCCCGAAATGCCCTGGACAGTGATCCCTATCATTACCACAGGTCGGGCAGTATGAGTTAGGCTCGGGATTACCCAGCCTCGGGTCCAGAACACCGCCAGGCATAGGCTCGTCAAGCTCGTTACGGGGCGACTCATTAGTGATCTCCACCACAGACATAGACCTAATCATCTGTGGAGAGAGTACGCCAAACTTTATCGATGAGATGGCATACCTATGCGCCTGCTCCTCATACCTCCTAATCTCCCTACCGAAGGACACGCTACACCACCTCCTTCACATTAAGCTTGGGATAGATAGTCATACTCTTCAACTCATCCAGAAGGAGCTTGAAGGCATAGGATACGTTTACAGGCACAAGCGGAGCATCAGGCCCACATACAGGGCAGACAAACTTGTTCTCCCTAGCATCTAGATAGCCCTCCAACCCACACTTGGTACAGACCAGGATTGTAGTCTTGTCCGACGCATCTAGGAGACGCTCCTTAACAATCGAGGAGGCACCATAAGCCAGGAAGACATCCTTCTCCATATCACCAATCCTTAGCCCACCATCCCTAGCACGGCCCTCAGTAGGCTGCTTGGTAAGCACCTGGATCGGCCCCACAGCCCTAGCATGCATCTTATCAGCGACCATGTGGTGCAGCTTCTGGTAATACACAATCCCTATGAAGATGTGGGCCTTAAACTTCCGCCCAGTCCTACCGTCATACATGACCTCCGTACCCTTATACTCGAAGCCCACCGACCTAAGCATCTCGGCCAGCTCCTCATAGTTGAAGGAGACGAATGGAGAGCCGTCTATAAACCTACCGGCCAAGGCACCATACTTCCCAGCTATAGACTCTAGGAACTGGCCAACAGTCATCCTGGAGGGGAATGCATGTGGATTGATGATCAGGTCGGGGATGATACCATCAGCGGTGTAGGGCATATCCTCGGGATTAGCAAGTAGACCAATAACACCCTTCTGACCATGCCTAGACGCCAGCTTATCACCCAGCTCGGGTATCCTATACTCCCTCACCCTAACCATCGCGGTAAGCTCGCCATCCTTATTCAGGGTCAGGACAACCTTATCCACAGTGGCCTCGAACTGGTCAAGAGTAATACTACTATCCCTCCTCTTCTCCTCCCTACCGACCAACTCGCTAAGGAACCTGGGTGGACCGGTCTTACCGATAACCACATCCTCCTTCTTCAGCCTAGCCTCCACATAGGGGAGGCCATCATCCTCGAGGGACCTATAGTGATCCTCACCCATATAGTTGAGGTTATCCTTACTCGGGATCTCAAACTTATCCGTCACGCCACCGCCATGCATCTTCGCCACAGACTCATACGTCTTGTAGAAGAACGATCTCAGCAGACCCCTGTCAACAGCCGCCTTATTGATGATCACCGCATCCTCCATATTATAGCTCTCATAAGACATTATCGCGACGACGAGGTTCTGACCAATAGGCCTATCGTTCAGATAGATCATATCAGTTATACGTGTCTGGACAATAGGGATCTGCGGATACTCCAGTAGATGGGCCCTACTATCCATCCTAAGCGCGATATTAGTGACCGGTATACCCAGGGCCTGCTTAGCCATAGCCGCCTCATAAGAGTTCCTCGGGCTCTGGTTATGCTCTGCAAAGGGTATGATAGACGCCGTTATACCCAGGAAGAAGTATGGAGCAAGCTCTAGATGAGTATGCTCAGGCGTCAACTCCTCTGGGAAGAAGGCGGTCAAGACGTTGAACTCCTCATTAGCATCGATCAGCTCTATAATACCCTGCCTCAAGAGATCGGAGAACTTCAACGTACCATTCCTAACCATCTCAATATGCTCCTTAGTCAGGAGCGGCTTACCATTCTCAACCCTTATCAGAGGCCTCAAGACACGGGCACTACTACTCTCAACATATATCTCAGGCCGGATCTTCTCATTATCAAACTTCCTAAGAGATATGTTTACATCAGGGGGTATCGCGCCCCTACGCCTATAACTCCTGATCCTCTCCACAAACTCCTCAGGATCCATAACGAACCCTATGAAGTCGCCATTCAGGAAGACCTTGGCACCATTCATCCAGGCCTCCCTAGGAGCCTCCTCGATAGGGATAACACCCTCCTTAAAGAGGAGCTCAGTCATAAGCTCCGACGGATGCTCATTAGAGACCACAGCCGATAACGCCAGGTTCTTAACCAGGCCGATGTTCTGACCCTCAGGACTCTCCACAGGGCATATACGCCCGAGATGAGACGCGTGGACCTCCCTAGCCTCGAACTGTGGACGGCTCCTACTAAGCGGGCTCTGAATCCTCCTGAGATGGCTAAGGGTGGATAGGAAGTTCGTCCTATCCAGCATCTGGGTAACACCAGTAGTCTTCTGAGACCACGTACCAGTAGCCAGTGCATGGGTAAGCCTATGAGTAATCTTGTTACCCCTCACCAGATACCTCAGGTTTATCCTACCCCTATTCACGACGTTCTTCTGTATATTATACTGGAGATCCTTCATCAACGACTTGAGAGACTTGGCGAATATCTGGCCCAGCAGGGGGCCAGCCAGCCTAAGCCTCTTATACGCATAGTGGTCACGATCATCAGGCTCCCTATAGCCAAGCCTAAGCTCAACAGCCCTCCTAACCATCTCCGCCAGTAGATAGGCCTTCCTAAGCCTATACTCAGGTCCCATCCCGATGTGTGGGAAGAGATACTTATCCAGTATATGCCTAGCCCTATTAATCCTCCTATCCATAGGCTGCTGAGAAGCCTGTGTCCTATTACCTATGTAGAGGAGGGCCCTCTCCTGATCCTTAATCTCCCTAAACTTCCTCACAATCGGGAGGATCACAGCCTCGATATCAGGATCCCCACGGGCGACAGCCTCCACAATATCGCCATCCTTAACAACACCCAGCGCCTTCATCACTATGGGGAAGGGGATAGCACTAGTCGTGAAGGGTATAGTCACGACCGCAGACTCCCTCTTCAAAGTCACGACGACATGGTTCCTCAGACTACCCCTCACCGAGAGCATCCTAGAGGAATAGGTAACCGTACTAGACGACTTATCCACACGGGTTATGATAGTGTTAGAGGCGAGATCCTCCACAGCCACGATGGCCCGCTCACTACCATTTATAATGAAGTATCCACCAGGATCATCAGGATCCTCACCAAGCTTTATAAGGTTCTCCCTAGACTCTCCATGTAGATAACATATCTTAGACTTTACCATCACAGGGAGATATCCAAGCTCAACCTCCTCCGTAGACGTGGTACCAGTGATCTTCTTAAACCTAGCCTTTATAGGGGCATAGTATGAATACCCCTGGAGCCTACAGACAGATGGGATATATCCATGCTGCTTAGTGATCGAGGCCCCACGGATATCCTTGGTGCTGGGCTGCTCAACCCACACCTCCTCAATCTGGAATATCCACTCCCCCTGCTCACCAGGGACACGTATCGTACTATTCTCCTCCACAATCTCCTTCAGGATCGTATCGACAAACTCGTTATACGAATCTATATGCTGCTTAGCAAGGCCGAACTCGTTGAGCATAGCCTTAATAACCGGCCAAGTATCATAGTCATGCTTCTTATAGACCAGATACCTATTGATGTCCAGCCTCTTCATCCTATCACCAACCTGTAGTATACAGATACCCCGGCGGTGGGGCTCCTACGGATAATCATGATCACGTCGTCCTTCTTCGCCCCGAGGGCCTTAACGATCGGGTCACTCTTCCTGATGTATGGAAGCTTATACTTATCCCCACCACAATACTTCTCAATGACCTTCTGGGCCTCCTCCTTAGAGAGAACCCTATGCTCAGGCACGAGCCTATGGCTCAGAATAATCTTTTTAAGCTTCTCATCAAGCTCATTCTCAGAGGACGGCATCTACCTCTACACCCCCCAGGGACGACCCACCAACCAGTTAATATGATATGCCAGCATGGTGTCATAAATTTACAAGGTGGGTAAATATATAAATCTTACCCCCACAAACCCTGAGCAACGATACACTATGGAGACCGGTTATTGGCGGGCCCGGCGGGATTCGAACCCGCGACCGCCGGGTATCCACCGACCACTCATCCCCCTAACCAGGGTCGTCGCTTTCACCCAACGGTAAAAGCCCTACGCCCCACCACCTAGAATGGGTCGGCGCTCTACCTGGCTGAGCTACGGGCCCCGACCAAATATCACTAACCACAAACCACCTATTTTAGGATTATACGGGGGATCAGGCCTTGACACTAATACTGGCCGGCATGGGGATATCAGAGAGACCAACACTACCAAGGGAGGTGGTTGAGGAGATCCACAACTATTCAAAGATCTACCTAGAGACATATACAAGCCCCCTCCCCTATAGCCATGATGAGCTAGAGAAGCTACTAGCTGGTAGGAGGCCCATACCACTAAGGAGGAGAGACCTGGAGGATGGGATTAGGGATATAATCGAGGAGGCGAGGGAAGAAGACATCCTCATACTCGTCTACGGCGACCCATTGATAGCCACGACCCATAAGGCAATCCTAATAGAGGCGAGGAGAAACGGTGTCGAGACCAGGGTATACCACAACGCATCATCCTACACAGCAGCTGTTGGAGAGGCGGGCCTAGACATATACAGGGTTGGGGCCTCAGGAACACTGGTTAGGGGAGGGCTAGAGATGAACAGGAGGAACATAGAGATACTCGTCTCCAATCTCGAGAGGGGGCTACACACACTATACTTCCTCGAGTATGACGCGGAGACAGGATACATGATGCAGCCTAGAGAGGCGGTAGACATACTCCTACAAGACCCCGAGGCGGCCTCCCTACTCGAGAAGCCTGAACACATAATAATCGTCCTAACCTCCCTCGGGACGGCTAGGCAGAGGATAGATGCATATAGAAACCCGGGGAACATACCCAGCAACATGGGTAGCGAGCCCTCCATAATAATCGTGACAGCCAAGCCACATTTTACGGAGATGGAGTATATAGAGTATCTCTTGAGGGACTGACCAAATGGAGAGCGTCTCACAGCAGGAGAAGACCGTCCTCGCAAGAATATACCTCAAAAGCCTCGCCAACAGGCTAGGGATAGAATACCAGCCACAATGTAGCATAAACAACGAGGTATATTCACGCCTAGAGGAGAAGGGGCTCCTATACCGTGGAAGACTCACACCAGAAGGGAGGAGAAGCATCCAGATAGGCGTTATAGGAGGGGTATTCGACATACTACACAAGGGACATATCTACACCCTCAGGGAGGCGAGGAAGCTGGTAGACGCCCTAATAGTAATCATTGCCAGAGACGCCACAGTCCTCAAACTAAAGGGGAAGAAGGCGGTGAACAGTGAGGAGGACAGGAGAGAGGTGGTCTCAGCAGTCAGATATGTAGACCTAGCCATACTGGGCGACGAGGAAGACTTTACAAAGCCGATCAGGATAGTCCAGCCAGACATAATAATACTGGGGTATGACCAGACCCTCCCACCAGGCATAGACATAGACGTGCTACGCGGCAGGAAGATAGTTAGGATCAACCTAGAGGTCGAGGGTGTAAAGACAACTGAGATTAAGAGGAGGATAGTCGAGCTCTACCGAGACTCGTTTATATAGACCTCAACCTCCACAACATCCCCATCCCTAAGCTTCAAGGCATCCCTCAGATACACTGGGGCGATAACCTCCAACATGTCGAACCCATATATCGACCTCTCAGCATATATCACGGCACCCTCAATCTTAGACTGTATCAACGCCCTGAAGGCCCGCACATCACCAAACACCCTCTCCTTCGTCCTAAAGCCCTTTATATGCAGGCCCCGGAGCTTCCGTAGAAGCCTATTCTGATAGACATAGTACGGCTCGTTAAGCTTAAGATTCAACGTGCCTGGATACGGGGTGAAGCCCAATAGCCTCTCGAACTGGATCACATACCCCTTCCTACTCATGTAGTAAGCCCCCTCACCCAGGCCAGTAACCACGACACCCCTGAAGAAGAACCTCCCAGGCCTCTCATAAGCATCATTAATATACCTTATATAGTCATCAACCTCGGCAAGCCCCTTATCAGTAAGCCTAACCCAGAGAGTCCTATCCACGTTACGCTTATCAATCAATTCCATCTCGAAAAGCTCCTGCAATATCCTAGACGCACTCTGCTGGCTAACCCCGAAGAAGGCGGCGAGCTCACTAGTAGGAACCTTGATATACTTCTCACCAGCCCCAAGCTTATAGAGATCCACCAGGTATGTCCTGGCCAGCCTCAGATTCACCTACCACCACCACACACATCAATATACTCCGACTTCAGATTATCCAACATCCTCTTGACGAAGTCTAGATCCTTCTTATACCCGGAATAGATATAGCTAGGCACCATATACGAGGAGAGGATCGCCACCAACTCCTCCAACAGCTCTATAGAGGCATATACATCCTCACACCTACCCCTAATAAGCCATGAGAGGGAGAACCTACGAACCTCACCCGCAAAATCCCTCACACCCTCGATTATCCATGTAGGCTCCATCCTACCCAGGAGAGAGAGGTCGAGACCCCCGCCACTAAGCCATCGGTCAAGGAGGAGGAGCTCCACATACTCCCTCATAGCATCCCCCGCGACCCGGACAAGATATTCCCGATACTCCCTATTCGCCTCTATCAAGCCGAGGATATCCCCCACAATACCAGTCGCCTTCGAGACAGTCTCGGACAGCCCTCCATAGTCCCCCCTATAGGCGTATCCAAACCCCTTCCTCACAGTGGAGAGGAGGTCCCTACACTTCTTGATAACCTCCTCCCTGAGAGGATCCACCTCCTCATACCTCTTACCAAGCCTCTCCACACTATCCCTAAGCAGCTCGGCAAGACCCTTCAAAGCAGGCCACCCAGAAACCTATATCAATGACTTCGAGAACTCCTCCGCACCCTCACTAGTAATATACACGAGATCTATCGTATAGCCCGTCAAGACATCCCTCCTAGTAACAGCTCTAAACACCCTTAGGGCAAGGTCTATAGCCTCATCCCTACCCAGATCCTCCCTATAACCAGTATCCAGAATACTTAGGGCAGTCTCCGCACCAGTACCTATAGCCACATATTGATCCTCCATCACGGATCCGAGTGAGTCTAATGAGTATAGCTCGGGCCCCCTGGAATACCCACCGACAAGGACCTGTGTATAGTATGGAAGACCCTTACTACTATATAGTATCACCGATACAAGCCTAGCTATGGAGCGTACACTCATCTCCCTCTGTAGAAGCAGGGTCCTCGTACCGATGTTATATTCAACCTCCTTCACCAGGCCCTGCACATCCGCAATCAACCCTGCAGCAGCGAGGTAGACCCTATCGGTAAGACGTAGAAGCTTCTTAGCAGATTGGCTAAAAGCTATATTACCCGCCAGATAAAGCTTATCCGTAGCCAGGAGTACAGAGTCCCTAGTCCTAAGACCAATAGCCGTGCCCCCCACACCATACTGCGACATTACACAGGCACCCCAACAAATAGTCCCCAGACATAAAATAAATTGGGGCTTGGAGATGAATCCATGGGAGAAGCTAAAACCGCCACAGCCGATGAGGGAGGTGGAGGACATAGCCTTCAAAAGAGCCTCCCGAGAAGCAAACAAGATACCATATAAGGGGAAGGTGGAGACCGCCCGTAAGAGGGAGAAGACAAGGGTATCCGTACTGGCTAGAACCGTCCTGACACACATAAACAGGGCGATAAAAATTCTAGACGCATACTTCGAGGCAGATCCCTTCTACCGTGACCTCATAAACCTATACTTCGACGAGAAGGAGATCAGGAGGATACATAAACGATTCCTAGGGATAGTCAAAGCCATAGAAGAGATCAGGGATGAATACATCAACAAGATATTGTCGGAGGAAGACCCAGACGAGATGAAGAAGTGGAGGAGGGTGGGACAGGGAAAGATATCAACATTCCTACACAGGGCGGCCGAGGACATGGACTACGTGATAAGACTGTATAAATATGCAAGGAGACTACCATCGATAGACCCTGATAAACCCACATTCATAGTTGCCGGCCCACCCAACACCGGCAAATCCACACTGGTAAACACCCTATCAACCGCCAAGACCAAGACCGCGTCATATCCCTTCACAACCAAGGATATACACGTGGGACACATCGAGGTAGGGCCCGTGAGGGGACAGATAATAGACACCCCGGGACTCCTAGACAGGGAGATGAGCGACCGCAACGAGATAGAGCTAAAGGCTATAGCCGCACTTAGAAACCTCGTCGGAGACATCCTATACATCTACGACATATCCAGGGATGCCTACTACCCCATAGAGAGGCAGTACAACATCCTAAGAGAGATAATGGAGGCATTCCCAGACAAGAAGATCATCCCAATAGCCAACAAGATGGATATACCCCATGAGGAATACCTGAAGAGGGCCAACGAGCTACATGGAGACAGCCTCATCAAGATATCACTAGCCACGGGCCAGGGAGTAGACAGGCTCAAGAAACTGGTGGAGGAGAGGATCCTAAGACACTACCGAGACATCCTAAGTAGATAGGCCCTCCCAAGCCTCACAAGCTCATGCTTAAGATCCTCGAAGAAGGTCTTAGACACATACAGTGCAGACTCCATATGCCTAGTAAAATCCTCCAGGGAGAACTCGCCAGACCCCGCCAGGACGGCCAAGGGTATAGCCATGTCTCCTAGATGCCTATCCATAGAGGCCCCCGATGCCCACCATCCAAGAAACTGGTTAGCCGCCTCCTCACCCACCCTCTCCGCAGGCTTACCCCTCTCACCCAAGGAGTCACCACCATTCATCAAGACACCATCATCACCGAGAACCACTATAGAGGTACCAGGGTCAAGACTATCACCACACATCTGGTCAACAACCTCAAGCTCCACATCGCCAAGCCTACCCCTCAGAAGGTTCATAGCTGCTCTCGACTGCCTCTCCAACACATGCCTAGGAAGTCTACACACCACGCTAGATATCAGTACACGCCTAAGCTCATCCCTCCTAGGCCTATCAATCCTCCTATACTCACCAGGCTCAACAACTATCCTAACCTTCCCACCACCCTTCGGATAGAAACCCCTCCTCAAAACCTCTATCCTAGCCTCCACACCAGCAAGCCGGAGGAGAGAGGTATATGCATACCTCATATAGTCTATCGGTGGGCTCCACCTAACATCTGTCCCCCCAATCAATACCAGATCAGAGGTGGAGTCAGCGAGAGCCAGGGCGGGGGCCAACGCCTGGATAATCAGGGAGATACTACCAGCAGTACCGATGTTATAGGTGCCATGGACCGCCTTCACACCCCTAAACATCAGCCTAACCTGGGTAGAGCCGATCGAAAGCCCCTCAGCCCTACCACCAAACATGTCAAGCATAATCTTGAGGAGGGTATAGTGCTGCGGCCTAAGCCCAGGGTTAGGCCTATTAGCCCGTATACGCAGTATATGGGTCTCATCACCCGTCACAAGTGCGTAGAGGGCAGCATACCTGAGGATCTGCCCACCACCCTCTCCATAGGAGCCGTCGATAACCCTTAGAGGCATCTCCCCCTAACAACACCCACTACTCTGGACGAACCCTAACAATCTTCTTCCTACCCATGAAGTCCCAATACTCGACAATCACGCCAGGCTCCATTTTCTCCCTAAGCTCTTCCTCCTCCGGTAGCTGGGCCTCAAACACCTCATAGGTCTCCAGATCCATGAGCTGGATCGAGTCAGTCACAGCGACTACCTGGGCCCTACCCTTCTTGATAATGGGTACCTCAACCCTACTATCGACGGGACCCACAATGCTACGCTTAACACCATCGAATAGCCCTATAGCCACCACACGCGCCTGTGCACTACCATGCTTCCCCTTCTTACTCTTAGTGATCTCGATAACCTTACAGGGCTCACCATCTATAATCACGTAGCTACCACGCTTCAACTCTCCTAGATCCTTGTAGTCAATACTCATGTTAATCAATATTACCAGTCGGAGGCCTAATAAACCCGGCGAGGAAGAGCAGTTAATTCCGAGATATCAATACATATTAACTGATGACGAAGCCCGTGATACACACCGTAAGCATAATATACGGCTCAAGAGACGGGAGGACACACGAGATAATAGAGGACCTGGAGCGCCGCCTAGAGGAGGCGGGTATAGAAATACTCGACATGGTAGACCTAAGCGGGATATTCCCCGAGGGCATGATACACCCCAGGGATATTCCCCACCACCTCTTCACAGCCAGGGGAGACATAGCGATAGTAATCGGAGGCGACGGAACAGTACTCAGAGCCCTACTAGGCATAAAGGATAAGGAGACACCCCTCCTAACAATAGGCCTAGGCGAGAAAAACTTCATATCCTCAACCACCCCCTCAAACCTGGAGAGGCATATCGACGACCTCCTAAAGAACCGGTTCTACATAAGGAAGGAGATGAGGCTAGAGGTGGAGATAGGAGGCTTAAAGACACCACCAATACTCAACGAGATCTCATACCACAGCTCCAACATCGGGAAGACGATAAAACCCATCGTACAACTATACACAAAGGGGAGGGCCCACACCCTATGGAGCGTAAAGTCAGACGGAGTATTGGTGGCTACACCCATAGGCTCCACGGCATATTCCTACGCCGCTGGAGGCCCAGCCGTGGACACCGACCTAGAGGTAATGATAATAACGCCACTAACCCCAATCAGCAAGATACCATCCTACGTAGTAAGCACCAGACACACAGTAGTACTGACAGCCGACAAGTCGAGGAGCAGCCCAGCAGTTATCCTAGACGGACAGATAGCTACAGACGTCGACTGGGACACCCCAGTAAAGGTGTATAGATCAGACCTATACGCACAGTTCATAGTATTCAACAAGGACATGAACATCACCCGGATGGTGAAGGTGGCAAGTGAGAGATGAGGAGATCTACATACTAGACACCTCAGCACTACTCATAATGCCCATCAAGAAGACGGGGAGAAGGATATACATCACAACACCCGAGACGGTAGAAGAGGTAAAGAAGGACGAGATAAGGAGGGAGGCGATAAGACTCTACATAGAGACAGGCACACTCATCCTAGCCAAACCCAGGAGGAAACACCTAATAGAAGCTAGGAGAATAGCAAGGGAGCTGGGGGAAGACCAGAGACTATCCAAGGCAGACCTATCCATAATAGGATTAGCTATAAGGTATAGAGAGAACAACCCGATAGTCGTGACGGACGACTACTCAATACAGAACATCCTCAGGAAGATAGGGATACCCTACGCCAAGGTGAGAAGGGAGATAAGAAGCGAGGCTACATGGATATACAGATGCAAGGCCTGCGGAAAGACCTTCGAGAGATACATGGAGACATGCGACGAGTGCGGAGGCGAGATGGAGAGGACACGGACCCGGGGAGACTAGCCGAATACTTTCACTCAACACATAACCTAACATAAATTTCCATACCTAGGAAGGATTGATTGGAGGAATGGGAGGATGGGCATATTCAAGAATAGGGATGCCCTAGCCCCCAGCTATATCCCACCCGAGATACCCCATAGACAGGACAAGCTGGAAGAACTAATGTCATACTTCAAACCAGTCATAGAGAATAAACAGGACTTTGAACACGTATTCATAGTAGGAAATACCGGCACTGGTAAGACACTGGTGGCCAGACACCTCGAGAAGAATATCCTGAAGTATAAGAACAGCCACTACATAGACGTGATCTACGTAAACGCCAGATTCGAACGTATACCTGGCAACATAGTTAGGAGGATGATGAGATGGGCCAACCCCATGGCCCCCCTAAGGGGATATTCCGTAGAAGACATGTATAGGTACTTCCTAACATTCCTCTCAAACAGCCAGTGGAGAGTCCTACTCATACTGGACGACGCCGACCACCTATTCGAGAAGCACATGGTATTCATCTACCAGCTAGGCAGGGTATACGAGGCTGGTATACGTGGAAAACTATCCATCCTCTTCATAGTCAGAAGCGTGGCCAGCATAAACAAGAGCAACCCATGGGCACTGGGAGGGATAAGGAAGAACATAGTCCACTTCGAAGACTATACCTATGAGGAGCTGGTCGACATACTTGAATACAGAGCTAGACAGGCCTTCCACGACGGGGCAATAACCTACGAAGCAATAGAGACCGCCGCCGACATAGCATCTACATACAACTTCAACGCTAGATACGCCATCGAACTACTCCTAAAGGCAGGCATGATAGCTGAGAAGAACGGCGAAGACACCGTTAGGCCCGAGCACATAAGGAGGGCCAGGCTGGAGGTCCCCCCATCATTCACCTATGATGAGCTGGAGTCCCTAACCCTCCAGGAGAAGATACTGGTATACTCCCTAGCAGAGATACTCAGCGAGGGAAACAAGTCATTCGCAACCACCGGTGAGCTAGAGAGGAAGTATAGGGAGAATGCACGCAGCTTCGGGGTAGAGCCCGTAGGCCACACATGGTTCTGGAAGATGCTCAACACCCTAGCCGCCTTCGGAATAATATCCAAGAGACTCTCATCAAAGAAGTTCAAGGGCAGGACCACCCTGACCACACTCCCAATGAACGACGATAGGGTAGGCCTCCCCTCATTCTCCGCAGAGATACTGATGGAGAGGCTGAAGGAGATGATCGAGAATGAGGATCTACAGGAACCCAAGCGACAGGCCGAGTAGATGGATAAGGAGCAGGATAGACCTAGAGATACTGGAGGAGATAGTCCTAAACGACTTCATGACGGCCACCCAGCTGAAGAATAGGCTAGACACCTCGTATAAGACAGTCGCAGAAGCGCTCTCAAGACTCGTCTCAAACAGGATATTGGTGGAGGTGGAGATCGGGAGGCTCCGGATATATACCCTCAACCCATTCAGCAGGAGGGCCATACACATAAAGAGGTTTATAGAGGAGTGGATAGAGCTACCCCTTGAACACCCGCTTCCTCACGGATAGCCGATACTTATCAACCACGTCCTCCGAGTAGGTACACTCCCTACATAGGCAGAGATTCACATCTTTACGACATACATCGGTATATTCACACTCCTCACAATCAACGTCACGTCCACATATAGTACATGTAACCATGGGGAGAAGGACGAGGCCTAGACGGATCAAAATCTTATTCAGATTAGACAGTGCATAGTAATCCCTAACCGTGAAGCCCTCACCCCTAACATAGTCCACCCCATCAATCCTGACCACATCCTTGAACAAGTCCCCAAGCCGCCTAGGGATCCGGAAAGGCTCCCCATACTTTATCTTCATCACCTGCATATCCCTACACCCTCAGCCCAAAGGTCCTAGAGACCCATTCATAAAGCTTCTTAAACTGGTTCCTATGGAGAAGGGCTGCAGGGGCAAGGGTGCCTACGAGGAACTTCCTCCTAGACTCGTGAAGCCTCCTCCCAAGCTCCTCCAACAAGGCGTCTAGCTCCTCCCTTACAGCCCTATTCGACACGAAGAGATAGAACCTGTACTCGGGGATCCTACCATCATATACAGCACCCCACTTATTGGCCTGATATACTATCCACGATAGGAGATGGGGGATATACCTCATGTAGAAATACATCCGCTCCCTCTCCATCCTCCCAATCATAGTATCCACAAGCGAGACCACCCCCAGTAGAGAGAGCCTCCTATCATCCTTCATGACGGGAGACCTGGCTATGATATCGAAGTAGGTATACAGCACGTCCTTCCAGTGTTGGGGATTAGCCTCTATCAACGCCCTGATCTCCGGGAGAGAGATCGAGGAGGAGATCCTCTGGAGCAGCATATTTATCGGCAGGTTCTCCATAGGATTGGCCAGGGCCTCCACATCACCCCCCATGCTGAGGGAGTATAGCATATTGATAGCCATCCTAGCATCACCCCTAGCCCTCTCGGCTATCTTGACTAGATCCTCCCTCCCCACCGAGAGGCCCTCCTCCCTAACAATCCTACTAAGCACGACAATGATCTGCCTGGGAGTCAGACTCCTAAACTCCACCACTTCAAAGGACTGGAGCAGCTGCTTATGCTTAACAGGGTCGATAAAGTTTGCTGCCGCCACCACTGGAAACTCCTTCTTAGAAGCTATCTCAAGAACAGCGGAGAGGCCACCCGTATCCTCCCTAGGGTCGAGGCCATCGATCTCGTCGAAGAAGACGAGGGGCCTCATAGCCCTACCCCAGAAATAGGCATCGAGGGTACGCCCCCGAGATAGGCCACCCACGGCCCTCTGGATCCTATCCGCACTCCTCACATCACTCGCGTTAAGCTCTATAACGTGATACCCAAGGTCATTCGCTGCGGCATATACACTAGCTGTCTTACCCACACCAGCCGGGCCATAGAGCAGGATACCGTCCTTAGGATACCGGTCCCAACTCCTTAGATAATTCACCAGCCTCTCCTTAGCCTCCTCATTCCCAACTACATCGACTAGGCTCCTAGGCCTATACTTCTCAGTCCAGTTCATCCCTCACCACGCATCGATGAGGTTATCCTAGCAACCAAAGCCACAAGCTGTATCTCGGGATTCGAGCTGAACTGTATACGATACTCAGTCTCCGCCATAGCCTCAGCTATCTCAGGGGTCAAGAGGTTCCTAGAGACCATCTCAGAGTAGAGTAGGCGTAGAACCTCACCAGCATCCAGGCCAGAGACGCTCATAAAGTCGTATAGAGTAGCCCTAGCATTGTTGAAGTCCCCCATCCTCATGTAATCGACTATCCTCGACACCGCCTCAGGAGAAGCCGTACCAACAATCCTCTCGACAACATCGGGGGTAGGCCTACCACCACTAACAGTTGCAGCGGACTGGAGAAGATTAATAGCCTTCCTAAGATCCCCCATAGACACGTCATAGATCTTCCTAATCAGATCCTCGCTACACTCGACACCTTCCCTGGAACAGATCATCATTAGATATGACTTCGCATCCTCATAGCTAAGCCTCTTAAACCTGAAAATAGCAGTCCTACTCTGGATAGGGGATATTATCCTATTCAGATAGTTACAGATAAGGATGAACCTGGTAACCCTAGCATTAACCTCCATAATCCTCCTAAGAGCCGTCTGGGCCTCCGCGGTCATCATATCAGCCTCGTCGAGGATAACCAGTTTGAACGGGGCCTCCTCGGAGGGGGAGAAGTACTGGGCAAACACCTTGACCTTCTCCCTGATCACGTTTATCCCACGCTCGTCACTAGCGTTAAGCTCCAGGACATACTCCCTCCAATGACCACCATAGAGCTCCCTGGCAAAGGCTAGGGCCACAGTCGTCTTACCAGTACCCGGAGGCCCCGCAAACAATAGGTGCGGCATATCAGACACATTACTCGACAACAGGTTCTTCAGACCCTCTACAACCTCCTCCTGATTAACAACCTCATCCAGAGTCTTCGGCCTATACTTCTCTATCCACAGCATACTACCAGAGGGGGACGACACCTACACCACCTCTACACAATTTTTGCGGATATATTGGAATTAAAGGCCCTGAACGGTTAATCAGTGAGGATAATCCCAATAAGTCTTGGGGTATAACGATGGGGCTGGAGGAGGATATAAAGATACTCCTCAACCTATCAACACTCGTGGGTAACAAGACCGTAGACATCGTCTTCGTAAGAAGCATAAACAGGCTGGACATAGGTGGAGAGGTCATAGAGGACAAGGTCAAAGGATCCTCCATGAAGACAACCCTAAAAACAGCTATGGAACTCATCGAGAAGGGATACGCAACAATACCCGACGAATACATCACATGGATAAAGAAGATAATATGGAAGGAGAAGTCTAGGGAGTCTAGAAAGTCGCTCCCAAAGGAGGAGGACAGCTTCTACCCAAAGATCGCCCTCATAATCTACGCCATTAAGCACGACAAAAATCTTGAGCTGGATGAGAATACCAAGCTATCCATAACAAACCAGGTTAGACACATCATCTCTAGGAGGCTACAGCTAATAATCTCTGAGGCCTTCGCAAAGATTGACCACCTAGTTAACAACATGACTCCCGAGGAACACCTACTGGCAAGGATAATCAATAGCGTGATAACAGAGTGGCGTGAAGGCGTTTATATCAACGAGCTTCTGTAGCCAGAGCAATAGTTTCACCCGACCCATACGAGTAAAATAGACATATAATCCAAGATGATTAGTGGAGCATGAGTGATGAGAGGATAGACACTAGGGAGGAGAGGGTAACCGAGCTATACCACTTCTTCCTGAACTATGTAGACCCGGCCACAAAGGAATATAAATATAAGGATAGGCTCCATGAGCTCCCCAGCCAGCCAAGGAGATTCAAGATTCTCAGGGTAGACTTCGACGACCTAGTCATAAGCCTACCCGAAATAGCTATGGAGCTATCCAGAGACCCTAGAACCGTGATCGAATACATGCAGGAAGCGGCCTATGAAGCCTTGGCGAACATTAGACCCCTAGACGCCGAGGCCATGAGCAAGGACGAGATACACATAGCCATAGTAGGCGAGGCCGCGGGGACAGAACTCAGGATAAGGGACATTTCATCAGCATATGTAGGGAGGCTCATCACGATCAGCGGCCTACTAGTCAAGCTCAGCCAGGTATATCTCAAGCTACACAAAGCCATGTATGTATGTACGAATGAAGACTGTGGTGAAGAAATCATAAGGGAGGCCCGATTCATAGGGGAAGAACCTACACCACCCAAGGAATGCCCTAGCTGCAAGAGAAAGAATACTTTTAGAATTGACCCGAGGAGGACCATCTATAAAGATGTCCAGTTCGCCAGGATCCAGGAGAAGCCTGAGGAACTCCCACCAGGCCAGATACCCAGGTTCATAGACATCGTGCTTGAGGAGCCCCTGATAGACGTGGCCTATCCAGGTGAGTATGTGAGGGTGGTGGGGATCCTCGACATCGATAGGGTGAAGAGCAGGGAGGCTAGGTACCAGTTCCGCCTAGTAGCCCTCAGTATGGAGAGCCTAGGCAAGGAGAATGTGGAGACGAAGCTCACGAAGAAGGATATCGAGATGCTTAAGGAGATGAGTAAGTCCCCCGACTTCTACGACAAGATACTACGGAGCTTCTCACCCAGCATATATGGACATAGACATGTGAAGGAGGCTCTACTGCTAGCCATAATAGGGGCTGACGACAAGGTCCTCCCCGATGGAAACAGGATAAGGGGTAGGATACACGTACTCCTAGTGGGAGACCCAGGAGTAGCGAAGAGCCAGCTACTGAAATATGCTGTACAGATAGCCCCCAAGGGGATATACACCAGTGGAAGGGGATCAACAGCAGCCGGGCTCACCGCAGCGGTGATCAAAGACCCTGGAGGAGGTATGAGCCTGGAGGCAGGCGCAGTAGTATTGGCCGACATGGGGATATGCGCGATAGACGAGATAGACAAGATGAGGAATGAGGATAGGGTGGCGATCCACGAGGCGATGGAGCAGCTTACAGTCTCCGTCTCTAAAGGCGGGATAATAGCCACGCTAAACGCTAGGACCACGATAATAGCGGCTGCCAACCCAAAGGGTGGACGCTACAACCCACACCTATACTTCACCGACAACGTCAACCTACCCCCCACACTGATCTCAAGGTTCGACATAATACATCTCATGAGGGACATTCCAGACCCCAAGGCGGATGAGGAGTTGATAGACCACATAATCATGGCTAGGGAGGGGGAGAAGGTATACGAGGACACCTTCAGCCCAGACTTCCTGAAAAAATATATCCTCTACGCCAAACGACTAAAACCAGTCTTCACAGAGGAGGCATACGCAAAGCTCAAGGAATTCTTCCTAAGCAGGAGGAAGAAATATGATCCAGACACCGGGACGATGCCCATAACCAATAGACAGTTCGAGGCCCTCATAAGGATAGCAGAAGCCTCTGCAAAGGCCCATCTACGAGAAGTAGTCACTGTGGAGGACGCTGAGATAGCTATAAACCAGCTGAACAAGTTCCTAAGGGAGGTGGCCTTCGACGAGGAGAGTCAGGAGGTAGACGTCACATCCATCCTAGTAGGCCAGAGCAAGAAGGTCTCCAAGGTCCATACGGTACTGGACATAATAAGCGAGATGCAGGACGAGGTAGATGGAAACCCAGTACCAATAGAAGAGGTGATCAAGAGGGTGGTGGAGAAGACGAGGCTGAAGGACCCTGACGAGATAGCCAGGCTACTCGACAAGATGCATGACCAAGGCCTAGTAACATATCCACAGCCAGGGCTGGTCTCAATAGTCGGGAAGAGGAGGAAGAAGTAGGATAAATCAGGTATGAGGTGTAGAGATGACCATAGACCATGACCTCCCCCAGCCAGTCCACCAGACACTTAGGAAGCTAGGGATAGACAGCCTCTACCCACCACAGGAGGAAGCTATTAGGAAGGGCCTCTTCAACGGCAGGAACCTCGTAGTAGCCTCCCCCACAGCAAGCGGCAAGACCCTGATAGCCATCATGCTGATGATCCATAGGCTAGCCCAGGGACGGGGCTATAAGCATATATATCTAGTCCCCCTCAAGGCCCTAGCCGCGGAGAAGAGGGACGAGTTGATAGGTACTATGGAGGCGGCGTCAGAGATAATTGGATGGAGGCCGAGAGTAGTCATATCCACATCGGACTATGACAGCACGGGCGAGGAGCTGGGGAACGCAGACGTAATAGTCGCCACCTATGAGAAGATGGACTCGATAATGAGGCATAGGCCCAGCTGGATAGATACGATTAGAACAGTTGTTATCGACGAGGCACACCTAGTAGGGGTAGCCGATAGAGGCCCGGTGGTCGAGAACATCCTGATGAGGATCCTGGCCGAGGCGAGGGAGACACAGGTACTACTCCTCAGTGCAACCATATCCAACTATCAAGACTTCGCAAACTGGATAGAGGGAGAGGCAGTAGTGACCAACTGGAGACCGATACCTTTGAAGGAGGGGGTGCTATACGACCACGAGATATACTACTCAGACAACACCTTCAAATCAGTACCCAGAACGACTGGAGACCCCATAATAGACAGGGCCATCGAGACGATAGAGGAGGGTGGACAGGTACTCATATTCACAGCCACAAGGGCAGAGGCCAAGAGAAGGGCCAAGAAGATAGCTAAGCAGCTGGCCAAGCTACAGGCCACCCTACTAGGCCCAAAGACCATGAAGGAGCTGAGGAGACTGGCGGAGAGAGTAAAGAATATAGGTGAGTCAACCAAGCTCTCAGAAGAGCTCTCCAACACAGTAGCGATGGGTGTCGCCTTCCACCACGCCGGTCTAGGCCTTGAACATAGGGCCCTAATCGAGGAGGCATTTAGAGCCGGGCTGATAAAGATATTGACAGCCACCCCCACCTTAGCTGCAGGTGTTAACCTACCCAGCAGAACAGTGATAATCACATACACATCGAGGAGGACTGCTGGATACGTGGAGGAGATCAGTGTATTCGACTATAAACAGATGGCTGGCAGGGCCGGGAGACCAATGTATGATAAGGAGGGAGAGGCCCTGATCCATACGACGAGGGAGCTAGAGATAGACACGCTCCTAGATAGATACATAAGGGCAGAGCCAGAGCCAATAACAAGCAGACTCCTAGACGGTGAGAACATGGAGATAGCAATACTATCACTCACCACCGAGACAAGAGGTGTAAGCATAGAGACGATCCACAGCTATATCGACAAGTCCCTAGCAGCCATCCAATACCACCCCGAAGTACTGAGATACAGAGTTGACAGAGCCATAAAAACCCTCCTGAGCTACGGCATGGTAACGAGGAGCGAGGCCACCAGCAGGGTATATATAAAGGCGACTAGACTTGGGAGCAGGACGTCACAGCTATACATCCTACCATCCACGGGTCACAAGTTCTATACAAAGACACGGGAGATAACAGAGCCCAGTGAGCTGGCCCTACTCCACCTAATATGTGAGACCAGAGACATGGTCAGGGTTAACGCCCGGAAGAGGGACTTCGACAAGATAATAGACACCCTTGAAGACATGGGCCAGGAAGAGTTTCTAAACATGATATTCGATATGAGGCCAGCCGTCGACTATGACCAAGACCTAGACCTCCTCAAGACAGCGCTGGTCCTCCTCGACTGGATAAACGAGGCCACGGAAGACGAGATACTGGAGAAGTGGGGGGTCGAGCCCGGAGACCTCTACAATCTATACACCACGGCAGAGTGGCTAGCATACGCCGCCTCAGAGATAGCCAGGATAGCACAGGCAGAGGAGGTGGCTAAGATGTATGACATACTAAGGGTCAGGCTCAAGTATGGAGTAAAGCCAGAGTTAATACCCCTAGTATCCATACCAGGCATCGGACGCAGGAGGGCTAGGATCCTATACAACAATGGCTACAGAACCCCATCAGACCTCAGGAGAGCCACCATACAAGACCTAGCCAGCATACCAAACATAGGCGTCAAGACCGCCAGGAAGATCCTGGAGTATCTCAGAGCCGAAAGACCCAGTCAAGCCTAGAGAGGCAAGCATCAACATACCTGGAGAGATCAGTAGCCTCCCGGACATCCTCCTCAGTAAGATACTTCGAGAGATAATCATCCTCCATAACAAGCCTCAACAGCTCCTCGGGAGACTCAACCCTGGTTCTGAAGATACGTCTCAACCTCTCATGGAGAATCTGACGGTCACCACCCCTCGAGACACCCATGTGGAGAAGGACGTTGGAATATATGTTCATACCCTCCCTACGAATATTCTCTCTACACCTCTCCTCATCCACCCTCAACCTCTCCAACACCCGGGCAGTAGTTACCAGCTGCTCATCAACAAGTAGGAACGCCTCAGGAATAATTATCCGCTCGAGACTACTATTACGGAGGTCACGCTCATCCTCAAACACGATATTCTCATATACAGGCGCCAATAACCCCCTCAGATACCTGGCCAAGCCACATACCTTCTCACTATCAACCGGGTTACGCTTATGCGGCATGACCGACGAACCCACCCTATCAACCTCTTCATACAGCTCCTCCACCCCACTCCTCATCATTATCCTGACCTGGTTATTCAGATGCTCCAGAACCGTAGAGAGATGTATAATCTCGGTCAGGAGCCTGGAGAAGTAGTCCCTGGGCAGGACCTGTAGATACGCCCTCGCCCTCCTAAGCCCAAGCTTCTCAAGAACCCTCCTCTCAAGCTCAAGACTATGTGGATACATCTCCACACCAGACCCAACCGCGCCACCAACCTTACCCGGTAGATAGTCCAGCATACGCGCCAAACCATCCCTAGCCCTCAACAACTCATCCAGATATACCGAGAACCTGAAGCCTACAGTGATAGGCGTGGCCGCCCTACCATGTGTACGTCCCAGAAGAGGTGTCGACGCATACCTCGTCACAAACGTCCTAAGCCTATCAACAACCACATCAATACGCCTCAACAATATCTCGAGGCCATCCCTAGCCTGCATCACAGCCACATTATCCAGCACATCGTTACTCGTGAGGCCCAGGTGTAGATACCTCCCCACAGGCTCACCAACCCTCTCATAGATAGCCCATACAAGGGCGAAGACCTCATGGCCAAACCTCTTCTCCAGCCGAGCCACATCCTCATAAGACACACTGAAGAACCGGTCCCTAACAGCATCCAGCTCAGCCCTACCCAGGGGGATCAGACCCATCTCTACAAGGGACTCTAGAAGGGCATACTCAACCCTACATGCATACCTAACCCATGAATCCCTTGAGAACACACGCCTCATATCCTCGGAGCCATATCTATACTCGATAGGGTGTATAGCCATCCCCACCCACCACGGCCATAAAATAATATATGCATAGAAATTAGGTAGGGACATGGGGCAGGGGGCGAACTACATAATAACTCCTGAGGGGGCCAGGCTCATAGACAACTATCTAGCCATACTTGAGCACCAGGACTATACCATTATCCACCGCTCCATAGACAATGAGAGGCTCGAAGAACTCCTAAAAATAGATCCAGACCTAGATCGAGAAGCACTATCAATCCCAAACATAGCTCTGTGTAGAGGCACTATACAGACAGACATAATGGGTAGGATCCCAACTGTCATAGCAAAGGACGGATCAATAGTTGACAAGACAGGCCACGGGAGGCCACACCTACCCAGCAACTGGATACTAAAGAGGATGGGTAGGGACTACACACCCCTACATAGGAGGTGGGAGCCAAGGGTATCAGGAGTTATATATAGTCTCGAGAAGCTAGCCATAATGCTCATAGAGGCTCTGAGCAACTACCTATCCACGATAGGGGATAAAGAGGTATACCTATCCTACTCAGGAGGGATAGACTCCACACTCATCCTCCTAGTTGCGGAGAAGATAGGTATCGAGACAAGGATAGTTACAGCATCAACCCCAGGCAGTGGAGAGGAGGAGAGGGTCATAGAAGCCCTTGAGATGCTGGGGATAGGGACAAACATCCATATAGCCCTGATTAACGAGGAGAATATGGATAGGTATCTAAACATAGCATCGAGATATGTAGATACATCCGACCCAATACTCCTCCCAATAGCAATAGCCGAGTACGCCACCATGAGCCAGGTCCCGAGGAACAGAAGACTGTTAATGGGCCAGGGAGCCGACGAACTCTTCGGAGGGTACGATAAGTATAGAAGGGAGTATGAACACTTCAGTACGGCAAACCTCATAGACATATCGACACTACAATACACCACGACCCAGCTTGAATGGAGGATAGCCTCAGACCTAGGGATATATGTCGACTACCCATACACACATGTAAAGGCTATAGAGACATCGCTACAGACCCCCTCGAGATACAAAGTCATGGACAGGGGCGATAAACACAGGAAATGGGTCATCAGGAAGGCGCTAGAGATCCTGGGAGCCCCTAAAGAGCTATACATGCGCCCCAAGAAGGCTATGCAGTACTCGACAGGCCTCAAAAAGCTGATTAAAAGAACAGCAGAGAAGTAGTTATATCTGTAATGAAGAGGGAGAAGTGGATAGTAACCTCGGCATGGCCCTACGCATATGGAGTCCCCCACCTGGGGAATATGGTCTCATCCCTACTCTCAGCAGACATTTTCGCCCGCTACCTACGGCTAAAAGGCCACGACGTAATATCCGTAACAGGATCAGATGAACACGGGACACCAATAGAGGTAAAAGCCATCCAGATGGGGATCCAGCCTAAAGAGCTGACCGACAAAGTACATAAACAGATACTGGATATACTGGAGAAGTTCAACATCCGGTTTGACAACTATACCAGGACACACAACCCAGTCCATATCGACTATGTCAGATCCGTATTCCAGAAGATATACGAGAATGGATACATCTATACCCAGACCGATAAACAGCTATACTGCGAGAAGGACCAGCGATACCTACCCGACAGATTCGTCATCGGGACCTGCCCCTACTGCGGATATGAAGGGGCAAGGGGAGACCAGTGTGAGAACTGTGGACGCCTACTAGACCCCCTAGACCTCATATCACCCAGATGCGCCATATGCGGCTCACCACCCGTTGTCAAAGAGGTACTCAACTACTACTTCGACTTACCAAGATTCTCCGAGAAGCTACTATCCTGGCTGGAGAGCTCAGAGACCCTGACCGAGAACGCCAAGAACTTCAGTATACAGATGATCAGACAAGGCCTGAAACCGAGAGCCGTAACCAGGCATAACAAGTGGGGGGTACCAGCACCCTTCCCGGGGGCAGAGGGTTTAACCATCTATGTATGGTTCGACGCCGTCCTGGGATACGTATCCGCCGTTAAGGAATACTTCGAGAAGAAGGGAGAACCGGATAGGTGGAGGGACTACTGGATGGACAGGGAGACAAACGTAGCCTTCTTCATAGGGAAGGACAACATACCCTTCCACACAATCATCTTCCCCTCGCTACTAATGGCCACCTACGATCCCTACACACTAAGGTTCCATATAGGAGCCACAGAATGGCTTACCTACGAAGGGAAGAAGTTCTCAAAGACGAAGGGCATCGGCATATGGTGTGACGAGGCCGTCGAACTACTACCAGCAGACTACTGGAGATACACCCTGACATACGTAAGGCCCGAGACAGGGGACACAGACTTCACATGGGACATACTCGAATACTGTGTAAACAAGGAGTTGAACGACGACCTAGGAAACCTTGTCCACAGGATATTAACACTGATCAAGCGCTACCTCGGAGGGAGGGTAGAGAGGTCGGAAACACCCAGCGAAGCAGTCTCAAGGCTTAGAAACCTCTCTAGAGAAGTCGCGGAGAAGGTGGATAGGCTATATCTAGAGACGAGGTTCCAAAGGGTACTCCACGAGGTAATGAGGCTTGTCAGGGAGGCCAACGCAACCCTAAACATCGAGGAGCCATGGAAGCTAAGAGACGATAGGGAGAGGCTCAACGCGGTGATGTACCACCTAGCACTGACAATACGTGACGTGGCGGTCATGCTCAACCCTGTAATCCCAGAGTCGAGCGAGAAGATACTGAGATACCTAGGCATGGAGAAGCCCTCATGGAGCCTCCTGAGCGACGAGCCAAGAGAAATAGTTATCAGTCAAGAATTCACACCATTATTTAGTAAGATAGACAAAGAATCTCTAAAGAAACGCCTCGAAGAGATGAGGAGCATGGGTGAGGAGAGGATAAGCTTCGAAGAATTCATGCGTATAGATATGAGGGTAGGCTACGTAGAGAAGGCAGAGCCAAAAGAGGGGTCGAAGAACCTGATAAGACTCAAGATAAGGGTTGGAGACAAGACACTCAACGTATTGGCCGGGCTAAGGAAATACTATAGACCCGAAGATCTACAGGGGAAGAAGGTTATAGTAGTGACCAACCTAGAGAAGAAGAAGATCATGGGTGAGTATAGCGAAGGAATGATACTAGCGGCCGACGATGGGAAGGGAAACGTAAAGATACTCACAGTGGAGGGAGACATAGAGGACGGCGCCCGTGTAAGGTAGCGGACAGGAGAGATGAAGGCGGACCTCCACGTACATACACTATACTCCCACGACGCGGTGATCACCCTCCAAGAACTGGAGGAGTGGAGCCTCAAAAGAGGTATAGACTGCATAGCCATAACAGACCACGAAGAGATCAGGGGAGCACTAAAGGCCAGGAAGAATCTGGAGAGGGTCAGGATTATACCAGGCGTAGAGTTCTACACAGAGTATGGACACGTGATAGGCCTTAACATAGAGAAGTATCCACCCAACAGGAAGGGGATGGATGGCCTCGAGATACTGGAATATATACGGGCCGAGGGAGGACTATCCATACTGGCGCACCCCCTAGACCATAGGAGGGGGAAGCCAGGAGAGATAGATGAGATAGTAAGGAGGGTAGATATAATAGAGGTAGCTAATAGCCACGACCCCAGGGCCAAGATAAACTATGTAGTCCTCTCAAAACTAGCCGAGGACCTGGGTAAAGGAGTCTCAGCCGGGAGCGACTCACACATCCCAGAGACGATAGGCTATTCCCACATATACACCGACGCCGAGGACGTGGAACAACTCCTCGAGAAGATTATGAGGAGAGAGGTCAGGATACTCTTCCGAACTGTAACAGGCCGTCAGAGAGTGAAGAAGCTCTTCCTAGAAGCTCTGCATAAAGCCAGGTTGTATAGGCCCTCACCCCCCTGACCAGGACAACATCGCCAATAGAGACCCCACCATCGACAGCGAAGATCTTATAGGCATAGTTCCTACCTAGGAAGCGTCCCTTACCATACTCGTTGATCAGGACCGGCCCCTCCCAGTCACGCCACATCTGGTTCCTCCTAGAGAGGACCTCGTCAGCCACCCTACTAACCTCCCTACTCCTCCGCTTCACAATCCTTGTATCAACCTTCTTCATACGTGCGGCCTTTGTGCCGGGCCTAGGGAAGAACTGGGATATATTGACAAAGTCGGGCTCAGACTCCCTAAGAACCTCTATCGTCATCTCATGGTCAACCTCCCTCTCACCGGGATGACCCACTATTATATCCGTCATTATCGAGAAGTGCCTACCCACCTCCCTCCTGAGACGCCTAACAGCCTCTAGATACTCCTCCACACCATGCCCCCTATCCATTATACGGAGCAGCTCGGGACTCCCAGTCTGGACAGGAATATGTAGGAAGTGGTAGAACCTGGTGGAGGACCTAAATATCTCTATAAGCTCATCTAGATAGAGATACGCCCAGCGAGGATTCATCATCCCAATCCTAACGATAAAGTTACCCTCAACCTCAGAGACCATCCTAAGGAGCTTAGTAATCGGTACCCTAGGCCTAAGATCAAACCCATACGCACCGATATCCACAGAGGTTAGGAGTATCTCCTTGGCACCACTCCTCACATAGGACTCTACAAGCCTGACAACCTTCTCCGGCTCTAGGCTCTTAACAGTACCCCTAGCCAGCTTAGTGCCGCAGAACGCACAGTTATCCAGGCATCCAGTGGAGACACCTATCGACTTAGTAACCGAGCCACCGATACTCAGCGGCACATCCAGAGACTCGGTGTCAAGACGTACATACTCCTCCCCCCTGAGGACGGCCTCCACAGCCTCTACCACGTACTTCCCAGGAGATGGGCCAAGGACTGCATCGAAGCTACACTCCCTCCTAAGCCTGGGGAGATTAATCATGGTTAGGCATCCAGTAAGAACGATCTTCTTATCCCCATACCTCTTCCTTAGCTTCCTGATATGTGAGACCATCTTATCCTCCGTCTGCTTCTTAACCCCACAGGTATTGATGACAACCACATCAGACTCCTCAACCCTATCCACAACCTCGTAACCAGCTGTCCTCAGATACGACTCCATAACCTCAGAGTCATACCTATTCAGGGTACAGCCAAACGTCTCTAGATATACCCTACCCATCTCTCCTACCCCACCTCTCACTAGGCTTCATAGTCCTAGGCCTAGACCCATACGCCTCGTCAAGCCTACCCACAGTTGTATTGACGGGGGAATTAATAATCTTATCAGGCTCGTTATACGCCTCCTCAACAACCCTCTCCACAACCGATGCATAATGATCTAGATCCCTCTTACCAACAGTCTCGGTAGGCTCCACCATCAAGGCCTCAGGAACTATTATGGGGAAGTATGTGGTGGGGGCATATACTCCGTAGTCAAGTATCCTCTTAGCAACATCCCTAGCCGAGACCCCCGTCTCCCTCCTTAAAGACTCTAGGGACACCACAAACTCATGCATCCTCATCCTAGAATCCCTTGGATAAGGCTCAACCCCCCTAAGCCTAGAGACCTTCCTAAACAAGTAGTTAGAGTTCATAACAGCTATCGAGGAGGCCCTCCTAAGCCCCTCTAGACCCATTGAGAGTATATATGTATAGGCCCTCAGAGCCACTAGGAAGTTCCCATAGAACATGTGGACCTTCCCAATACTATGTTTCAAACCCCACTCCCATCGGTACATCCCATCCCTATAAACCACTATAGGCACCGGAAGGAAGTCTCTCAGAAAACTCTTTACACCCACAGGCCCACTACCAGGGCCCCCACCCCCATGCGGCGTGGAGAATGTCTTATGGAGATTAGTGTGTACAATGTCGAAGCCCATATCCCCAGGCCGCGCCCACCCCACTATAGCGTTGAGATTAGCACCGTCATAATACAGTAGGGAACCATTCTCATGGAGGATATCAGCAATCTCCAGGATATTCTCCTCGAAGAGGCCCAGGGTATTAGGATTGGTCAACATGAGGCCCGCGGTCCTCTCATTGACAACCTCCCTCAACAGTCTAGGGTTGACCATCCCCCTCTCATCACTAGGAATCTCGACCACCTTGAACCCTCCCATCTTGGCTGACGCCGGATTAGTGCCGTGAGCCGTGTCGGGCACTATAATCTCATCCCTCTCCTCCCCCCTAACCTCGAAATACTTCTTCATAATCAAGACGCCGACAAACTCTCCCTGGGCACCAGCCGCAGGCTGGAGACTAAACTCATCCATACCCGTGAGGAGCGACAAAATCCTCGATAAACGATACATAACCTCCAATACACCCTGGATCTCCTCCTCATCCTGATGAGGAGAGATATCCCTAAGACCCTCCAAAGCCGCTACCTCCTCAGAGATCCTAGGGTTATACTTCATGGTACAGCTGCCCAGGGGATAGATCCCAAGATCCACGCCATAATTCTCCTGAGACAGCCTAGTGAAGTGCCTTACAACCTGGAACTCTGGGAGGTCCGGAATCCTTAGACCACTCCTCCTCACAAGCTTCTCAGGCAGGTATTTAAGAGCCCGGCGATACTCATCCCCATCTAATACCCCATCGCCAATCTCGCCAAGCTCGAATACAGTTGGCTCCCTCCACCTAGCCTGTCTGAACATCCTCTATAACCACCCCCACACTAGATGCAAACTCCTCTATAGCCTCCACCGTGTGGAAGAAGTTGATATTCATGCTAAGGCCATAGCCCGATAGGTTACCCGGGAGATAACCCAGCCCCCTAAGCCGATCATACAGCTTATTCAGATCCACATCGTCAAAGACCATTGTGAATCTCCTATGGAACGGTGATGACGAGGGCTGCGAGCCCCCATATCTCTCAAGCATGTCAGCCAGCCTATGGGCCAGCTCCATCATCTCGAGAGACTTACTAACCAGTCCGCCCCTACCCATGATAAGCATATTGATTAGAACCTGGACAGCGCTCAACGCCTCATTGGTACATATGTTGGATGTGGCGTTGGCCCTACGTATATGCTGCTCCCTAGTCTGTAGAATCATGGTGTATGCCTTATCCCCATCCATGGTTCTAGTCTCCCCTATCAGCCTGCCGGGCATATTCCTAATAAGCCTCTGCTCACCCCTGACAGCGAAGACACCTAGAAGTGGACCTCCAGCACCCATGTATAGACCCATGGGCTGTCCCTCAGCCACCGCCACATCCGCACCAATATCACCTGGGGGAGCCACTATCGGCGTAGACCATAAATCCGTATATACTATGAACAAGGCTCCATAGCTATGGACAAGATCCGCCAGCTTATCAACATCCTCATATAGATATCCGAGAGAGGATGGGAACTCAAATACCAGTGCAGACACACCCTCCCTGAGTAGGGACTCAACCATTGAGAGAGAATCACTGTTGATGGTTGGGTCCTCATAGTTGACGGTCTCTAATCCAGCCCCATATAGATAGGTATCCACAACACGGGACAGGTGGGGAGGCAGGGTCTTAGGCAGGAGGATCCTGGGACGGCCAGCAACACGGTAAGCCAGTAATATAGCCTCGGCAAGGGCAGAGGCGCCATCATACATGGAAGAGTTGACCACCTCAAGACCTAGGAGCTCAGCCATCACACTTTGATACTCATACAGAGCCTGGAGCATCCCCTGACTCATCTCGGGCTGATACGGGGTATACGAGGTGAGGAACTCCCCCCTACCGACTAGATACTTCGTGGCTGGATACACAAAGGCAGGCTCCACACCCCACCCAGCATACACCTTCTCAGGACTATAGACCCTGTTTCTCTTTGAGAGATCCTCCATATATCGGAGGAGAGAGGGCTGATCCATAGAGGGGAGATCCTCACCCGGGATCTCAGTGATGAATCCCCCCAGTATACTCTCCATGAAACTATCGAGATCCTTAAATCCCAGCTCATTCAGAATAGCCTCAACATCGCTAGGGCTGGGGAGGAATGTCATCCAGACCACCGGCCGCCAAACCTTATATACTCATCTAATCGAAAATAACAATTAAGTGGTCGAGATGCCACCTTCTAACCAGGCTAGAGCCAGCCTATTCATTATATTGGCAATACTCATAACCATCCTCATAATCCCCCCGGCAGCCAGCCAGGGAGACGTCAGGCAGTCTATAGAAGCCTCGGTCGAGTCTGGAGGCGGTAACCTGTATATAAAGATAACCCTGGCTGGTGACGGGCTCAAATCTGTAGATACAATAACTGCAAACCTACCCGAGGACTACATTGGAGAGAATGACTATCTAAAAGTATATACACGGACCGATGATGAGAGAGCCGAGGTTGAATTCACATATAGTAATGGGGTACTAGAGGTAGACACCGCCCAACTAGGTGAGAACCTTATAATCGAGATCTATAAGCCAGAGGCCGTGAAGCCAGATACAAAGGGTAGATACACGGTAGAGGTCCTAACATATCTCGAGACGAACCTCGAGACCAACCAGCAAGACTTCGAGTTCAGGCCTGGGCTGGACGTTAAAGGTGTTGATGAGGAGCTCCCACCAGGCTTCTCACAGGTGAGATCCTCACCTGAGGGGGTGACCCCGGAGCAGTACCAGATATCACGCATACTAACAGAGACAGAGCTACTCCTCATGGATGAGACGGAGATAGAGACCTTCCCGCTACAACAGGTGAGTGAGGAGAGAGTATCACTACTAATAGCCGATACAGCTGTAGAGATAACGCTGGACGCAGATCCCAGGGGATTCCTACGCGGAGTGATGAACCTATCCATAACCAATAGAGACCTGATAGTATGGCCCTCCAATACCGAGATATTCCTCAATAAGACCTATGACATAGTTGAGGTGAAGACCCAGCTGGGCAGGCCCTTGGACTACGAGTTTACAGGTAGGGTATACAAGGTCTTGACGCCATACCACATAAAGCCAAATGAGACGCTAACCATGGAGATAAGCTTCACGATCAATGAGTCGATAGAGGTCATACCCGGCCTGACACCAACCATTAAATACAACATCTCACTACCCAACCCCACCACGATACCAGCAGACATATTCAGGGTGGCGATACCCGACACGGGATACGAGGAGTCTGTGGAGTACTACACAGACTATGAAGAAGACATAAAGGTGGTTGGTGAGATAACAATAAGCCTGACCGACATCATCGAGGACTACGGCCTAACATACATACTCTCATCCATCATCATAATCGGGATAGCGGCTGCAACCTACACAAGGATCAGGAAGATACTGCTACAGGACCTACCAGAAGACGTGAGACGCTTCATAGACCAATACCTCGAGGAGGCAAACCTGATGAAGAAGATCCTAGAGCTCGAGAAGGAGTATAGCGAGGGAAGGCTGAAGGATAGAGAGTTCCTCAGGAGGAGGAGCCAGCTCAACAAGGAGATAAGAGACGTTAGGAGGAGGCTCTCAAGCCTGAGGAACAGGGTGAAGAAACTAGCCGCAGAGAACGACGAGATAGCCAGGGTAATAAGGGATGTGGAGGAGCTGGAGGAGACGTGGAAGAAGCTGAACGACCTAGAAGAGTCTAGGCGGAAGAAGCTTATCGACCAGGAGACCTACCGCCGCGACAGGGAGGAACTAATAACCAGGTTCGAGATACTCCTAAACAAGCTCACCAAGATCTAGAGGAGTGGTAGCCCCGCCCGGATTCGAACCGGGGTCACCGGGGATCCCCTACCCGGCACCAGCCGGGGATCCAAAGCCCTACGCCCCCACATAGGGGTCGGCATGCTTGGCCGCTACACCACGGGGCTACCCAAGCCAAAGATTCTATAAGCAAGACTTTTAACCCTTTCCCCGGTGATTTAACGGAGAGCCAAGGGAAATATATTAGACATGGATAGCCGACACCCAATAAACCATATAGGGAGGAACGTCAAGCTTGGTAGGAACGTGAAGATATGGCACTTCACCTACATCGGGGACAACACCGAGATCGGGGATGACACAAAGATAGGCTCGCTAGTCCATATCGACTACAACGTCAAGATCGGTAGCCGATGCATGATAGAGGGCATGGTCTACATACCCCCCCTAACAGTGATAGGCGACGACGTCTTCATAGGCCCAGGCGTCATAATCACGAATGACCCATACCCACCCTCCAAGAGGCTCATAGGCACAGTGATAGAAGACGGCGCCGTGATAGGGGCTGGAGCAATGATAAAGGCTGGGGTGAGGATCGGGAGGAGAGCCGTCATAGGGATGGGGGCAGTAGTGACGAGGGACGTGCCGCCAGAGACCGTCGTATATGGAAACCCAGCAAAGCCTAGATACAGTCTCGAGGAATATCTGAGACGTAAGACGAGATGGGAGGAGGGGGACTAGACAAACATCAGATACCTATTACGCCAGAGACCATCCTCACCATCCTCCCACTCCACACCCCTCCTACTATACATCCTCCGGGCAATCTCCATAGCCTTATCAATATCCATCAAGACCTCATCACCATCCCTGAAGATCCTGAAGGGAGACACACTCCTATCCACCAAGCCATGGAGATGAGTAGAAAGCCCCACCACCGACCCGCCATATACAGAGGAGTTAATACTAGTCTTGACATGATCACCTAAGAACGAGCCTAGCTTAATCCTACCAGTAGAGACCCCACCACCCCACTTCACCCTAACCTCTCCATAGGTATTCTTCAGATCACTGAGGACGGTGCCGGCACCGATATTCACCCAGAACCCCAGTACACTATGCCCGACATAGGAGTGGTGAGCCGAGTTCGTATATCCAAGGATAACCGAGTCCGAGACCTCCCCACCCAGCTTACATACAGGGCCTACTATGGATCTACTAAGCTTAGCCCCATATACCCATGAAGACTCACCTATTATGAGGGGGCCAACCAGGTGGTTGAAGCCTATGACCTCAGAGCCATCCAGGATGAGTATCGGCCCCTCATCCACATCGACATATGTCTTGTCAAGGTCTATCTCCACATCCCTCCCTATATAGAGACCCTCAACAACCTCTTCCAGTCCCAGGTATTCTGCCACCTCGGCCAAGACTGATGGGAAGAGCCTACTGCCTAGGAAATCCACCAAGTCCCAAGGCCTCCTGAAAATGGTCAGCCCATAGCCAGTAATATCCACCTCCTCCCCCTCACCACTCCCCAGCCAACCCACCAAGATATCATTATACACTATCCTAACCGACCCCCCTAGGTTGAAGACGTCATCCACCAGCCTCACGAGCCCTCCCGGGGAGCCCATGATATTCTCTACTAAGAATAATCCGTCGTCATCATCGCCAACCACCTCCACAGGAACTCTCTTATTAGGTATGTATCCAACCCACAGACCAGCCACCCTATACGAGACTTCATAGTCCTGGGACAATACCTCTAGGATGGAGGGGCCCAACAGTCTCCAAGCAAGTGGAGGAGCATAGATGTGGAGATAGGCCAGGAAGGGCTCATACTCCCTATCAGGGTAGAGGATGACCCTCTCCATATCCATCTATATACAATGGCGAGGACTAGAAACATATTTGAAGCCCTATGAGGATGCTCCTAATACACGCCGAGAGATTCAGCTATAGAGTCCTGACAGAACACGGCCCACTATCCCCAGCGAGGGACGAGGTGGATCAGAACACTATAGACAATTCCTATGAAGATATTCTCGTATGCTTCACCACCGTGGAGGAGGGGGACTGGGAGAGGAGGGAGGAGATCTTCAAGGGGCTGGAAGACCTGGTTAGCCACTCCTCAAAGATCGGTGCGGAGAAGATACTTATCTATCCATATGCCCACCTATCATCGAGGCTCGAGGATCCCCGGAAGGCCCTTAGACTCATAAAGATACTGGCGAAGAAGCTCTCTGGATACGGGGTAGAGGTTTATAGGGCCCCCTTCGGATGGTATAAGGCCTTCAGCCTCTCCACAAAAGGCCATCCACTGGCCGAGTCATACAGGGAGCTTTAGATGGCGGGCCCGCCGGGATTCGAACCCGGGATCTGCGGCTATCCACCATGGACATAGCTAGAAGGCCGCCGCCCTAGTCCAGGCTAGGCCACGGGCCCCTATAGAGATGCTGCAGCGACCCAATATTTATTAGATATACACCTATAGACTCATGCCACGTATATAGCGGGGTATAATGGGAAGGCCATCTTCCTACTCTTCACATCAACAGCCAGCTCCTCACCCTCCCTATAAACCTTGACAGCCACGTCTAGCCCGTGAATCTTCAAATACCTTGGCAAGAGACTCCTAAGAACATTATACTCCTCCTCGGCAGACATAGACTTGAGGAGGCCTAGGTACTTCACCCTCCTACCATACCACTCCCTAGAGACGAACTTCATAACACTGCCCAAGACCTTACCATCACCAAGCCTAGAACGTATAATCCTCCGTGCACCCTCGAGCTCCTGATCAGCAGCCTCGCTGAAGACCGACCATAGCTTATCACCAGCCACAACAACATGTATCTCCCTAGCACCACCCAGAACCCTGACGAGCTCCTTAATATCCCTCACAACCTCCTCCATATACCCATCTATCAATAGAGACTTCTCATCAACCTCCCAGCCCCTAGGATACTCGGAGAAATATACATACCCATCCATGCCCAGGACATCTCTCCATAGGTACTGGGCTAGGAAGGGGGTATACATCGATATCAGCTTGACAAAGTCTGTAGCAATACTCATAACAAGCCCCTTGTTAGGCTTGGCGACAATAGACATATACTTCTCAATAGAGTTCAACAGCTCATTGAAGATCAGCCTCGCAGCCCTGGCAACCTCCATCTTCTCCAGAGCCTCCTCCACCTCGTTGACTATCTCGGAGAACTTCGACTTTAGCCAGGTGTCGAAGAACTCGTCTCCACCGTCCTCCTCCAGACCAACCACCTTTTCAACTAGGCGCTCTATCCTCTGCATCCTCTGCAACGCCGCGTATCCACTCGACACCCTCCAGTCGGGATCGTCAAGGCCATCTACAGTCATGAGGATCGAGAGCCTGAGAGCATCGGCACTCACGGTCTCGATAGCCTTCTCCATAGATATGTAGTTTCCACTAGACTTGGACATCGGCCTACCATTTAGACGTGTAAATCCATTCGCGGTTATCCCCCTTGGCCACTTATCCCTGGGGAAGATGGCTACGTGGTGGAAGACATAGAAGGTGAGATGATTACTTATCAAGTCCTTCCCAGACCCCCTGAGATCTACTGGGTACCAGTATAGGAACTCCTCCCTAATCCTCTCGAGAACCTCCCTATCCACACCACTAGACTCGGAGACGTGGTCCACATTACCCATCCCAAGGAATACATAGTTGAAGAACTCATCCCCAACCCTATCAGCCTTCAACAACCCCTGGTTATAGAACTTGGCTACAGTGTAGAACGCTGGGTAGATGGTAGAGTCGGTCAGGGTCTCCACTATCCACTCCCTATCAAATGGGAAGGGCGTACCCAGGCCAGACCTCCTGGTACACGGCCAGTCCTCATACCAGTCTATATAGTGGTGGAGGAGACTCCTCACCTCCTCAGGGAAGCACGACATATCGTCGACAGCCCTATGGGCCTGCCTCTTCCACCCAGGATCAGAGTATTTCAAGAACCATTGATCGGGGAGGATCTTGACGATACATCTAGCGGTACATCTACATATAACCGGCTCGGGGAGGTCATACATCTTATCGGCGAGGCCCATATCCCTGAGGATCTCAAAAGTCTTCTCCCTAGCCTCACCAGTTGGGAGGCCCCCCACAAACCTGTTATCCTCCAACATATATCCATTCACATACTCCTGGTGATAGATCTCCTTCGTCGCCTTCTCAAGCCTAGGATCATTCTGACTCTCAATACCCATCCTCTCAACAATCTCCACAGCGGGGAACTGGCCGAATCCCTTACCCCTGATAACCAAGACCTGTATAGGCTTGATATCCCTAGCGATAGCCGCTAACTCCTCCCCATAGACCCCCCTAGCCACATCCCTAAGAGCTGCGTAGTCATATGGGGCATGGGCGGGTACACTATAGACGACGCCCGTTATCGAGGTTGGATCTACAAATGCGGCTGGTAGGATAGGCACCTTCCTACCAACCAGCGGAGCCTCGGCCCACTTACCAACCAGATCCCTCCCCACAAACTCCTCCAACACCTCCACTCGTTTCAGCTGGTTCTGAAGCTTATACGCAGCATCACTACTAACTATCCACCTCTCCCCATCAACATCAGCCAGGACATATTTGGCCTCAGGGTTGACCCAGATATTTGTAACCCCATATATCGTCTCTGGCCTTAGGGTTCCAGCAACTATGTAGGCATCACCCAACCTAAACTTTATCAGGTAGTATTCCTCGGGCCTGACACCCTCCCCCTCAAGCCTATCATGATCACCGGTGGGGCTCTGGTCGACGGGGCACCAGACCACTGGGTGGCTCCCCTGGACAATGTACCCCTTGTTGTAGAGCTGCCTAATCTGCCACTCCACAAACTTGTTATAGAGCTCGTGAAGACTAGTTGTGTGGAACTCCCTCCTCCAGTCTATAGATAGGCCATACCTCTTGACAACACGCCTATTCTTCTCCGTGAAATACTTGACGAAGTATACTGGATCCTGGAGCTTCTCAAGATCCTCTGGATCCACACCGTCTAGGTCGACAAGCCTACTTATAACTGACTGGTCACCCATCCTCAGCCTATGGACAGTACCATATACAGCCTCACCCGTCCAGTGCCACGCCCAGGGATATAGGACGTTGAAGCCCTTCAGCCTCTTATACCTAGCATATACATCCAGCCTACCAGATGTATATGCATGGCCCAGATGTAGAGAGCCATTCATATAGGGATATGGAAAGGTAACCAGCAACTTAGGCCTCCCATCAGGATCCGCCTCAAAAACCCCCTCCTCAACAATCTCCCTAGAGAGGCGTTCCTCCCTCTCAAGAACCCTTCTTAGATACTCCTCATGAGGAGAGCCTTCCTTCTCCCGAGACATCATATATGATTTCACGTATAGCCTCGTTTATATCTTTGTCTCCACAGCTCATCACGCCTCCTATACGGTAGTATCTCTCATCACCCTTCCCTCCATACCTCTCTAGACACTTCTCACCCAATGCCTCCGCCACCCTCCTAGGCTCGACGACCCCGACTAGGCTTGAACCGATCCTAACAACTATGTTTACACCCCTACCGGTCTTGGCCACCCCGATAAACATGATGTCGGGATACTTCTCCGTTAGATACTCACCCACCTTAATCACAGTGTCCACATCGTCATAGGAGAAGACCGCCAACCTATATCCATCCACCCTCTCCGCCTTCCCAGCCAGGCTCTCCGATATCCATCTCACCAGCTCCTCCCTCAGCCCACGATACCTCCTCCCCATATCCTCTATCTCCTCTAGAAGCTCCTCCACCCTCCTAGGGACATCCTCTAATCCCGTGGAGAGCCTAGCGGAGAGGCTCTTCAAGGCCTCGTAGCCCTTCTCAAGAGTCTCTATAGCCGCATCACCAGCCACATACTGTATCCTTAGAACACCATCTTGGATCTTCTCAACACCTATTATCTTGAATAGCGTTATCTCAGAGGTGTTCCTAACATGTGTACCTCCACACGCCTCCACATCCCAATCCTCAACAGTCACTATACGTAGCTTCTCACCAGGCACAACGCCTCCCTGGTAAATGGTGACGCCATACCTACGCTCTGCCTCCCCACGATCCATATAGCTGGCCTGTACCACCCTCCCCTCCCTGATAATCCTATTAACCATCTCCTCAATCCTCCTAACCTCCTCCTGGCTAAGACCCCTGTAATGAGTTATGTCCAGATGGGCGTAGTCAGGCTGCTTAATGACCCCTGTCTGCCATATATGGGGGCCTAGAGCCCGTCTAGCAGCGGATAGGAGGATATGGGTAGATGTATGGTGCTTCATAATCCTGTATCTACGTGGCCAGTCAATCTCAAGCCAAACCTCATCACCAGGCTTGAAGGGAGACTCTCTATCAAGAATGTGGAGGACAACCCCATCAACATCTTGGACATCTACTACACGGGCCTCCAGATCACCACTCCTTATCACCCCGGTATCATGGATCTGCCCCCCACCCGTGGGGTAGAAGACAGTCCTGTCAAGCACAAGCCTCCTACCACTGGCCCATAGCACCTTGGCACTCGCCCTATCCATATACTGGTTAGTATAGAAGAGTTTGGATGTCCTAGGCAGGTCAGGTATCTCCGGCCTCCTCTCTACACGCCTCTCCACAGACCTTTCTAGATGCCTCCTAGCCACCAGCTCTGTAAAGTTGTGGGGAACCTCTAGATCGACTCCATACTCCCTCAAGAGGTGCTCCCTGACATAGTCTGGATGGACGCCGTAGGAGTCGTATAGCTCTATCAACATCTCCAGACCGGGTTTATAGCCCTTCCTCATGAGCTGCTTAACATATTTAGGGACATTCCTCAAGATCTCACGATACTTCCTAATCTCGATATCTAGGATCTCAGGAATTATCCTACCAGCCTCCGCCACCCTTGGGAAGTCCCCACCCCAGTAGCCCACCTGCCTCTCAAACAGTTTATAAACAATTTCGTAATCCAGGCCCAGCTCATCAACAACCTTGAAGATCCTCCTCAGAAGCATACGTGTGAGATAGCCCTCACGCACATTGGATGGAACCCCACCGTCACTGATTAGGAAGACCGCCGCCTTACTATGGTCGAGCAGTTTATAGGCATAGATAAGTCTACGGATATCGGGCTCCCTATCCCCAAGCCCAACATTCTCGAGAATGCTCCCAAGCCTTGGGAGATCCTCCTCCTTGAGGTTAGGACTGACAAGGGCGAATCTTCTCAGCGTATCCCTATCCACATCTATATCCAGGGCCTGGAGGATCCAGTCATTAATCTCACCATAGATAGCCTCGAAGGCCGAGTACGTGCCCTGGGAGAGCCAGGTCCACCTCTCAATACCATATCCAGTATCCACAGTCCATATAGGTATGTCGTGGAGCCTACCCTCCTCATCGATCCTATACCTCATGAAGACCAGTGTTGAGACCTCAAGACCAGCCACTATACCCTCTACATCAGGCCCCGCGTTCCCACCACCAATCCAGAAGTGCTCCTTATAGGTAATCATCTCAGAGGGTATACCCAGCCTCTCAGTTGCGAAGAGGTGGTGATACTCTATTGTCTTATCCTTCCAGTATATCTCCACACCCTTCCTCTTATCATTGAAGGCGTGGGCCCCACCCATCTCGAAGATAGTCATATGCCTCCCGGAGGTGTAGCCCACCCTATCTATATCCTCGAAGCGTAGGCAGGGCTGGGAGACGACCAATGGGTTAGCCGGTGGGCTGGACATTCCGGAGGTCACGTGGGGCTGGAAATCCGCTATCGAGGCTATAGTTATGAGGAGGTCATCCCTCCACCTAGCGACCACTGGATAGGGATCAATAATGGTGTGGCCATTCTCCTCGAAGAATCTTAGGAACTCCCGCCTAAGCTCACCGATAGAGTAGCTCCTCCTAGTGGGGGGTGAGTCGAAGAACGTGTAGTCTACACATGGAGCCTCCCCACATAGCTCCTGATCAGGGTTCTGCGTCCAGAAGAATGAGCCACACGACCTACACTGACGCCTAACAAAGCCGTTCTCACGCATAAAACTGATGTCGAACTCCTTAGGATCAATCTCATACTCCAAAGGCAGCCCACCAATAAAAGGTATGTAGGGAGTATGAGGGAAAAATTAGTGTGGTGGGTGGGCTAGCCGAAGAGGGCGCTGAGACCCTCGAAGGACTCCTCTTCCTCCTCCTTCTCCTCCTCCGCAGGCTTCTCCTCCTTCTTCTCCTCCTCGGCCGGCTGCTCAGCAGGTGCTGGAGCCGCAGGCGCTGCCACAGGCATAGCCACAGCCTTCTCCAAGACCTCGTCTATATTTATACCCTCCAGCGAAGCAACCAGACTCTTTATCTTAGCCTCGTCGGGATCCTCCCCTATAGCCTTGAATATCTTGCTAAGGTTCTCCTCATTAATCTCCTTCCCAGCGTCGTGTAGAAGCAGGGCTGCATATATGTATTTCATGGCTGGATCCCTCCTTTACCTTATAATTAGACTTGGGAGTCGCTATATAAATATGCTATTCACCGATACCAGCCTCCGAGGCTAGCCTATTAGCCCTGGCCACAGCCATGGTGATGAGGTACTCTATAGTAGACTTGTCGATGTACTCAGCCTCGACAGCCAACGCCCTAGCCCTATTCATAGCCATTAGTAGGAGTGGCTCTATAGTCCTCCTAGTGATGTACTCTATCTCCATAGCCAGCTTAAACGCATTGAGAGCAGCCTTCTCAATATCACTCTTGATAGCCTCTATATCGGGTATCAGCAGCTCCCTAGGTATCAATATGTTATCCACGAAGTCATAGGCAAACTTTATCGAGACCTTGGACTTGATAGGCTTTATACCGAGCTTCGAGAGTATATTGGCCAAGTTGGGTGAGATCTTATCACCCTTCTTAGCAACCAAGACATCCTTAGCCACATAGATGCTCCCGGCCACGATCTTAGTCGGGATGCTCAGGGCCGAGAAGACACCTATCACCGGCCCTGGAGGGATACCAGTGTTACCCTCCGGTATGATGATGTCCTCAGGTGCTATGTCACCCGGAGAGGCCTCCATAGCCACCTCAAACTTATCCAGCTCATACGCTATCCTGAAGGGATTCTCATTGGTGAAGATGAATAGCAGCTGGCCACTAAGCTTATCGGCAAGCTCCTTAGCAGCCTCCGGATAGACATTCTCAATAGCCTTCAACAAAACCCTCATCTTACCGCCCTTCATCCTGAAGCCCAGCTTCGGCTGGAGCCTCCTAACCTCATTAGCCATAGAGGCCTTCAGCCTATACGCATCGACAACAAGTAGGTAGCGGTTATTCCTAAGCAGCTCCTCAAACTCCTTCCTCATCCTAACCTTCTTCTCAGGGATCCTCCTCTCCCTCTTAGCAGCCACACTCATCCCATATACACCCCGCTAGATAACCCTCACAGCCGGGCCCATAGTAGTCTTCACATATATCCTGTCTATCACAGCCTTCTCGGGAAGCTTTGAGGAAAGGGCCTCCAAGAAGGCCTTCGCATTCTCGACAAGCTGGTCAATATCCATCTCCTCATGCCCAATAGAGACTAGAACCATAGGGTTGTTCCTCACATTAACCAGGACCGATTTACGGAGATCCTCGACCATCCTCTTGACATCAGCGTTGGGAGGCACGATCTGCGGGATCTTCCCACGGGGTCCAAGGGCGAAACCCATTACACGACCAACATTAGCCATCATCTTAGGCTCCGCCAGGAAGAAGTCATACTGATTAGCCAGCTTCTTTATAGCCCTCTTCTGGCCCTGGAGCTCCAACAATTCCTTCTCACTGATGACCCTGTCAACCCCCGCCTCCTCAGCCTTCTGAGCCATTATACCCTCGGCAAACATAGCTATCTTCCTAGGCTTGGAGGGGCCGTGGGGAAGCCTTATAGCAGCCCTAATCCTATTCTCCGGCTTCTTCAGATCCAGGCCGGAGAGCGAGACTATAAGATCTACAGACTGTCTAAAACGTCTAGGCTTACTCTTCTCAAGCGCCTCCTTTATAGCCTTCCTAAGAGCCTCCTCATCAACAACCTTGACCGCCCTTAGAGATAGGGACATGTATCAACACCTCCCAACTAAGTCTCAATACTTACGTCTTCAAAGTATTTATCGTACTTACCCTCCTTAACCTCCCTAGTAACCTGCTTAGGATCCTTCCCATCCACCTTAACCCCCATACTTACACAGGTCCCAATAACCTGGAGAGCAACAGACTTGAGGTTATCAAGCCCAATCTTCTGGTTAATAATCCTACTTATCTTGAGGACCTGGTCAAAAGTCAGGTTGCCCACAAATACCCTGCCAGGCTCACTAGAACCCTTCTCTATACCAGCCTCCTTAGCTATGAGTGCCGAGACGGTGGGAATACCTACCTCCACCTCGAACTCCTTAGTCTCTACATCAACTATGACCTTCACAGGGACCTTCATACCCTTGAAGTCCGCAGTCAGCTCATTGATCTTATCCACCACAGCCTTCACATTGACACCAAGTGGGCCTAGCTGAGGCCCAAGTGGAGGCCCTGCAGTAGCCGCACCTCCCGAGACGAGGGCCTCTATAACCTGCTTCTTATCACCCATACCCCAACCACCTCACTTAATCTTTCTAACATAGTCCTTTGATAATATAATTGGGATAGGGGCTGCGGACGCGTCGCTCAGATGGATAACGATCTCCTCCTTATCCTTGATATTCACAACCCTAGCCTTCATACCCTTGAAAGGCCCAGAGATTATCTCAACCTCGTCACCAATATTTAGCTCCACCTCTTCCTCCTCGGCCAACAACTCCTTAATCTCCTCGAAGGAGACCAGGCCAGGGAGGATACGTTTAAAGCTCTTTATCCCCTCAAAAGCATTGTATACATCCGTATACCTAGCCGCCTCCACAATCAACTCACCCTTGGACGCGGGTGGCTTGATGATGCTGTATATCTTTATCTTCCCGTTGGACGCCTTTACATACATCTCAGCTATCCTAGCAGCATCCTCCTCCTGACCACCCACAGTCTTCACGAGGAAAAATCTTTTCTTACCAGTCTCCCCAGACACCCCTGGACACCACCTTCACACGACTATGAATACCTCGAAGACGATGTAGATGACGAATCCTATAGAGCCTAGTAAGGCCACACCCAAGAGTATAAGCTTACTATACTCCTTAAACTCCGTGAAACTCGGTTTACGAGCCAGCTTCAACGTATTTATCAGCTTGTCCAGCATTGTATCCCCCCTCTACACCATCTACTAATAGTCCTAGATAATATAATTAATGCCGCCGCCTCTAGACACGGAGAGTCTCCAAGCCCATCTCCTGTAGCTTTGAATATACACATTGACGGACACCGCCCTTCAAACCCTTCCAGTTCACCACTGCAACATCGACACCCCCATTCCTCTCAACAGCCATCTCTATAATATTCTCGTCACAGGATTCGAGGACATACTTAGAGATTATATGCCCGAAACCATAGTTAGACTTGAGGATCATACTCGTGAATATAGGGGCATAGTGGGGCCCTCCAAACCCGACAGCACGTATACACGTCTGGTCATCAAGCGACTCAAACGTCTCCACCAGAGACTTGGCGACCACATAGGCAGCGCTGGAATCATTCCAGTTCCTCTGCCTAGGCCCAATCTCCACGAAGGCCGCGGGAGCTGACAATTCTGTCGGACCATGATGGGTGACCTCCAGGGTCACCACATAGTCGAGCCCACTAACAGCGACGTTTTGATAAGCCCTCCTTATGAAGCCCCCTATGAAGCAGGGAGAGGCCATTGGCAACGACCTGGGCAGCCCTCCATAGAGGTTCTGATCACCTGGATTCCCAGGGGTATGGGCAGATATAGTAGGTGTGTCCGACTTGGCGCTGTGCCTAGAAAGGAATATTACTAGGCTGGGCCTAACTCCTATAACCTCATCAACATGATCTGCATAGATCGGGTGGTCATCAATCTTTAGATACTCAATGTCGATGCTGGCCTCCAGGCTATACATAACCTCCTCTAGAGCCCTGTAGAGATTGAGGCTGGCCTCATCCCTATCTGTATAGACGACGAGATACTTCCTTGACATGATGCCTAGGGGGATTATAGCATCTCTAGGAGATAGAGTATGATGGTCTTCTGCGTATGGAGCCTATTCTCCGCCTGGTCATAGACGATGCTATACTCAGAGTCGATAACCTCATCAACCACCTCCTCCCCCCTATGCGCCGGTAGGCAGTGCATAAAGACGGCGTCCTGAGAGGCGTGTGACATGAGGTCCATATTCACCTGGTACTTAGGAAGGAAGAGCTCGCGCCTCCTAGTGGCCTCATCCTCCATCCCCATAGATACGAAGGTGTCTGTATAGACGACATCCGCATCCTCAACCGCCTCATAGGGATCCTCAGTATATCTCACCACGCCTCCATTCTCACTAGCCAGTCTAGACACCCTCTCCAACTCCTCCTCTGGGAGCCAATACTCCCTAGGAGCCGCTACATACATGTTGAGGCCAAGCATAGCAGAGGCGATCACAAGGGATCTAACCACATTATTAGCCCCATCCCCTATGAACGCTATCTTAAGCCTCGACAGCCTCCCAAACCTCTCATAGATCGTGAACATGTCCGACACTATCTGTACAGGATGCTCACGGTCGGATAACCCGTTTATAACTGGTATAGATGCATGCTCCGCCATCTCCTCAAGAGTCTCATGCCTATAGACCCTAGCCATCAATATGTCGACATACCTCTCCAGCACCTTAACCGTATCCTTTATAGACTCACCCCTACTCACCTGGAGCGTTGAGGTGGGTAGGTATAGAGCCCTACCCCCAAGCTGGTTCATAGCCACCTCGAATGAGACCCTAGTCCTGGTAGACGGCTTCTCAAAGATCATGCCCATGGTGTAGCCCTCTAGGACGCCCTCCACATCGATATATCCATATTTTATCTCCTCAGTCAGGAAGACCAGCTTAAGGATCTCCTCCCTAGACAGATCCCATATCGAGAGTAGATGCATACATCCCCCCTCATGAGAAAAGCTGATCGACGAATAGATTAGCCTTGAAAGGTATTAAATCGCCGTATCCCTGCCCAACACCGAGATATACGATGGGCTTCGGATTCACAAAGGCGGTGGTTAGGATAGCTCCCCCCTTGACATCAGCATCCACCTTCGTAAAGACATATGTATCTACACCGACCCCCCTATCAAACTCCTCGGCCTGCCTAATAGCGTCTGACCCAGTCAACGCATCCAGTACAAGTAGGGTCACGTCTGGCTCCGTGACACGGCGTATCTTCGCCAACTCGGCCATCAGATTCACGTTCGAGTGCTGCCTCCCCGCAGTATCTATAATCACCTGGTCATAACCCCTAGCCACGGCATGCTGCACAGCGTCATAGGCAACCGCGGCAGGGTCATGACCATATTCAGAGGCATAGACATCCACACCGACCCTGGTTCCATGCAACTTCAGCTGCTCGATCGCCCCAGCCCTAAACGTATCTGCACAGACTAGTAGGGGCTTAAGCCCCGCCTGCCTAGATCTATACGCCATCTTGGCGATGGTCGTAGTCTTCCCCGTCCCATTAACCCCGACGACCAGTATCTTTAGGGGTCCCTCCCCACCCCTCATGGTTGAGAGGTCTCCATACTCGAGTCCCGAGAAGGTCTCCAGTAAGTATGTCTTCATATGGTTGAAGACGACTTCACCCATATTGCTGAACCTCTTGACCCTAGCCCCCCGCAGATACTCGAAGAAGCTCTCTATAAACCGCTCAGCAGCCTCATACGCCACATCGTTCTCGAGTAGGAACATGAGGATATCATCCCTGAAACGCTCCAGCCTATCCAAGGTTATCTCGGTATAACCAACCTTATCAACTATCCTCCTAAGACCCTCCCTAAAATTCCTAAACACCCCTACTTCCTCCTCTCCCCACCCTGCAGCTTGAAATATAGCTCCGACAACTCGGCGGTTATCTCGTCATACCTAGCCCTATACCTCTCCAACAACTCATTCCTCTCCTCAAGAGCCTTCTCAAGATCCTCAATATTCTTCTTCAGAACATCGATGACCTTGGAGACATCGTCTGTGAGATATACACCGGCACCTACAGACCTGAATATCTTTGACTTCGGCTGTATAACAGCCCTTAGATATAATCCGCCACCGACTGGGAAGAGAACATCCATATCCTCCTCCACAGAGCCATACTTCTCAAGAAAGCGGAGGGCGTTCCTCCTATCCTCGAGGGAGGTCTGTAGAGTCACCACCTCGTTGTAGAGGCTCTCCATGATCCTAGTTATATTCCTCTGCTCAACGATTAGACTCGATATCCTCTCCTCCAGGGACATACTCTACACCCTCGAATATTGTGGAGATATTCATCAGCTCTGGACCCTGTGACGAGTCGCCCACAAGCACGCCATAATCATTAACAACAAGGCCTAGTTTAATAAACTCCACACCACCGTTGACAGTCCCCTCGTAGAGCTTAACACCAAGCACATCCTCCATGAGGAGCTTCTCATCCTCATGGATTACTGGGGCCACCAGGCCAGCCCTATTGTTAACCACGACTAGGGAGCCTGTATAGCTGAACCTCCCCACAGTAGAGGTGGATACCTCCACGTCCAAGACATCACTTATCAGCCTCTTTATATGGAGAGGAATAACTGGCGAGACTACAGCCCCCTTATCATTGGCCACTATCGTGTTGCCAAGAGCATTATACTTATGATCAACAACCCCTAGGGAGACACCCCTAGCCTCCAAAGCCTCCCTAAGCGCCCTATACGCATACTCTTCAAACAGGTCTGGCACAACGACACCATTACTGTTACATACCAGGAAGGGCGAGGTTATCACGGTATCGATCAGGGGTATCTGAATACCCTCGACATCCAACTCCTTGGAGATCATCTCCACCTTATGTCTAGGGATCTGGGAGTGGTAGAGGAAATACCTGTTAGTAGCCGCTAGATAGAGGCCTATATTGGGGGAGCCGAAGACTTTCAGCCTAAGCATCTACCTCATTGCCACCCTTCTCTAGGAAGACATAGGCCACCTGGTCATCCCCGAGGAGGACCCTCACCTTTATACGTCTAGGCGGGTTCCTAATACCGTTCCTCCAGATATATCTATTAACCTCCTCAGAGATCTTCACATCAGGCGTCTTCATATGCCTAGAGACGAATCTACGTAGATAGTTTACAGCCTTCTTCGCCCTCCTAATCCCCCTCTTCCTTACCCATGACCGCCACAGCGGAACGATATACACCCTCTCCAAGCGTATCGTCACATCCTCAGGTATGATATCCCTACCCAGCTCGACACTCTCCTCCAGCTCCTTGGCCTCAGCCTCCACAACCTCCTCAACAGCCTCGCCAGGCTCCTCAGCCTTATCCATCCTCTCCTCCTCCGACATGGCCTATCACCTCAGTCGAAGAAACCCTCCTTAGTCCTAAGCTTGAGCTTATTCCTCCTCCAGTGCCGCCTCTTAGGATTGGTCCTAACCCTTCCATTAGTCCTAGCAATTACCCAGACTGGTGGGGCCCTATTACTCTTGTAGGCTTTAGCCAGCCTATTCTTAAACGCCGGATCCTTATACCTCGCCATCTCACCACAACCCCCTAAACCTATACTCCCGCCTACGGCTACTCTGGATCTTATGGAGCAGAGATTTAAGCTCCTCATCTGAGAGGGGCTTCTTCAATCTACCTGAGACAGCCAGGTTATAAATAAATTCTCGGATCTCCACCACCAGATCCGGATTAACCAGTCTGAGATTACTCAGCCTCTCCCTAGCCTTAGGCTCCAGGAATCTTCGTAGGACAGCCTCCTTCAACGCCTCCTCCCTACGCTTAGCCTCATCATCACTCTTAACAGGCTCCTGCATACTACTCACCCTCGTCGAGCGAGTAGAGCTCATACCACTTCTTCAACCCAAGCTCCCTACTGATCTCGGCGGAGAGCTTGTCTAGAAGAGACCTCCCCTTGGGAGTAAGCACCCTCCCCTCCTTCGTCTTACTAACCAGCCCCGCCGCCTCCAACTGCTTCAGGATATTCCTTATTATAGCTCCTCCGGCGGGGTAGAAATGCTCAGGCTTGACGCCCCTATCCTTCCTACCACCATACATCCTCCTAAGATCATTGATGCTTAGAGGGCCATAGAGATAGATCTTCCTCAGCATGGATGCAGCCCTCACATACCACCAGTCCGGGTTATCAGGTGGGCGTTGCCTAGAAGGCCCAGTCTTCACATACAGGGCCCACTCCGGAGGAGAGACCTCCTCAACATTCTCCTTGATATACTTGGCCAACCTGTCTATAAGAACGTCGTATGGGACGTCCTTAACACTAACCATCTTACCAACACCCTTGACACTAATACTTAGACACCTCAGCAGCACTTAATAAAATAAGAAACCATAGATAGATGGAAACGCCATCTAGACAATGTATACTTTATAGGTAGGGAGGAGAGAGAAACATCTTTGAAGGGCCCGTAGTTTAATGGTAGAACGCCCGCCTCGCACGCGGGTGGCGGGGGTTCAAATCCCCCCGGGTCCACCAGAATCCTACCAGCCACAACATAATTGAGAAGCCACTACTATGCCTGACCACTAAGGGATCTACTTATCCCTGAGCCCTCAGAGGCATACAGGAAATATAGGAGGAATAATTCTCTGGTGCCGCCGGCGGGATTCGAACCCGCGACCTCCCGGTCTCCCACATCATCCCCCATAGGGTCATAGCTCATAACATCCTAGTTATGAGCCGGGCGCTCCACCTTTGAGCTACGGCGGCAACTAAATTAGAGATTCGATACCCCCTCTATTTAACATTACTGGAGAGTAGCTACAGTCATAGTCGGTACACCGCGACATAACTATTTTAAGGGGTGTGTAAGACTAATTTTGACTAGAGGGGCCGTAGCTCAGCCTGGGAGAGCACCCGGCTGAAGAAAACAACAGAAACCGGGGTGTCGTGGGTTCAAATCCCACCGGCCCCACCATAATATCTACAAGGAACTGGTGGACATGTAGCGATGCCGACGATCCAGCCACTCAGCCATAAGAAGATGGAGAAGATCCTCACATTCCTCACAATGGCCGGGGCCAAGCCCAAGACAGAGTTTAGGAGGGGTTTCACAACAAGCATAGACGACAACAAGATCTACATATTTGAAGACGAGTGTAGACTAGTCGTTATACAGAGGGATAGGCTGCTATACCCCTTCCTAGAGACCATAGGCTGCGTAGATATAGAGGGCTGGGTAGAGGTTGATAGAGGCGCCGCCGAGGCAGTCCTTAGAGGGGCTGACCTCATGGCCCCCGGCATCACTAGCCACGAGAACCTGGTGAAGGATAGGCTAGTCCTCATAAAATTCCAGGGGACACCCATAGCCATCGGCCAGGCCCTACTCAACCAATCCGACATCGGTGAGAAGGGAAAGATAGTGAAGAACCTCCATTACAAGGGGGACAAGCTGTGGAGAACGGTTAGAAACCTATGAATATAGCAAAACCAATAAAAAGATTCTGGGGATAAAATATTCTAGCGCATGCCCCGGTAGCTTAGTGGTAGAGCGCCGGCTTGGTAAGCCGGAGGACGCGGGTTCAAATCCCGCCCGGGGCTCCAAGAAATACGCCAAGTATTTTTTCAGATCAGCGCCCAATTCATTGGAGATGTGAGATGAATGTGGAGACCGCGGTCCTCCCCATAGCAGGTATAGGTACCAGGATGACCCCGATAACAAAGGCCGTCCCAAAGGAACTCCTCCCACTACCGGTGAGATACAGGGGCAGGACAGCCGTTATACCCGTTATACATGCAGTCCTGTCCAAGCTCTACGGGGCCGGTATCAGACACCTGGTTATAATATCCTCCCCCAAAAAGACCGCTATAGAGAGATACCTATCCAGGGACGAGGATCTACTAGAGACCCTATATCGAGAGGGGAAGACTGGAGAGGCGGATATACTCGAGGATCTCCATAGGATGCTGGACGAGATGGATATTGTGACCGCATACCAAGAAACTCCGAGGGGATTCGGCCCAGCAGTATACCTAGCCAGGGAATACGTTGATGGAGACTTCATCATACATACTGGGGACGACTACATACTGGATCGAGAGGGGGAGAACTATGTCTCTAGGCTTATAAATAAGGCCATTGAGAACCAAGCCCCAATATCAACATATGTTGAGAAGGTTGAGGATCCCAGGCACTACGGGGTAATCACTGGGGAGGAGATAGATACTGGGATATACCTGATCAGCGATATAGTTGAGAAACCTCGAAACCCCCCATCCAACCTGGCGGTAATAGCTATATACAGAGTCCCTAGAGAATTATTCCGCTACATGGCGAGATACGAGGAGGAAGGGACAAAGTGGGAATTGGTAGACCCCATAAGAGACATGATCAGGGAATGGACCAGGGGAATAGCGATAGAGATAGATAGTGAGGACAGGGTAGATGTGGGGAGGCCCGAGACCTATATAGATGGATTCACCAGGATGGCTAGGGAGATATTAGGGTAGTGGCGCCGGGAGTGGGATTCGAACCCACGCGGGGCAGAGCCCCATCGGCTATCCCGAGCATCTCCAGGCCTAGGCCGATGCGGCGACCCCTTGGTCCACTCGGGCATCCCGGCCCAGCTAAAAATCAGTATGGAGGCCGGCCCCTAATAATGATTAACCCTCTCTAACCAGCTCTCTAGCCCTCCCTCCTTATCCACATCTTCGGGTATAGGTCACGCTCTATGAAGACCCTCTCCGTCTCACCCACCTGTCCACGCTCCATCCCCAACAACTCATCCAGCGATACCAACGCCCTAATAGTAGCCACCAACTCGCTCTTCTTGGTGAATAGGGCGACTATATCACCCGCCTTAAAACTCCCCGATACAGCGTATATCCCCGGCCTCTTGAGCTGAGCACCATAGGCTATAGACGCCACCGCGGAGTCCTTAACAACTATCTTGGGATAGTCCCTGAAGATGTACTCGTAGGGGAGAATAGTCTTCTTAACAGCCTTCTCAACACCCTCTCTAAAAAGCTTGTAAGCAGCGTAGAGCTCATAGAAACTTACGATAGTCGACTCGTCGAACGGGCCCGCAGCGGTACGTCTAAGCTCATCTAGATGGGCACCAACACCAAGGATAAGCCCAATGTCATGCGCCAGCTTCCTAACATAGAAGCCAGACTCACACCTTATCCTGAACAGTAGATCCCTACCCTCCCTCTCCAAAACCTCGAAGCTATAGATCTCCCTAGTGCGGAGCTTCCTCCTCACAGAGCTCCTAAAGGGCGGCTTCTGGTATATCCTACCCCTCCTAAACATCCTAAGAACACGGTCCAGCTCCTCATCATCCACATCGCCATGAAGCTTAATAATCCCTACATACTCCTTCGCCGAACCCACAACATACCTGATCGCAGGCGTCGCCTTCTCAATACCTATGGGGAGAACACCCGACACGGCTGGGTCTAGGGTCCCCCCATGACCAGTCTTATCAACCTCCAATAACCTACGTACCCAGGTAGCTACCTGGTGACTAGTGGGCCCCCTAGGCTTATCCAGATTTACAACACCCTTGGAGATATATTCCCTACCACTCCTCTCCAAGGGATGTATACCAGCACCTAGATCAACATCCTCATCAATAACCCTGAAACCCTCCCTCAGACCCATCCATCTAAAGGCCTCGTCCAGGCTACCCATCACGGCCCACCCTATCAAGGATATCCATCAACGCTGCGTCTACAATCCTATAGAGCCCCTCCAGGGATATTCTAGAGGTATCTATCACAAGGTCGTATATCGATAGATCCGTCACATCTATCCCATACATCTCCCTAAACCTCTTTACCTCACTCTCCTCCCTAGCAAGAGTCTCCCTATAAACCTCCTCTATAGGCCTACCCTCCCTCTCCGCGATCCTCCTAACCCTTATCTCCAGGGGGCATTTCAGCCATATCTTTAGACTAGCAACATCCCTGAGGAAGAAGCCGGTCAATAGGCCATCCGCTACACACCCACCCCTCCTACACTCCTCCACCACGGTATTGTCGATCAGCCTATCCACCCACTCCTCCTTCTCAGCGATCCTGGAGAACTCCTCCAGGGTATATCCCTTCTCCCTAGCCAGCCTCCTAAAAATCTCCCCCGAGGAGACCCTCCACAACCCATACTTCTCGGATATGTATCGTGCGAGGGTCGACTTACCCACACCATGGAAGCCGGATATCGTTATTATTATATCCCCCATCCCCACATCACGCCGCCTAGACAAATATTCACATCTTAGGGTAGAATAGGCGTCTAAATAGGGCGCCGAAGACTATAGATGCGAAGATATACCATGAGAGGAAGTTCATATTAGTGCCCACGAAGGGCAGTATATAGGGGAGATAGACAAAGTTCCCCAGCTCAGAGTACCATCCACTCATGAGCCACCAGAATATGTAGAATATCCCAAGTGAGAGGGGCATGATCCTGAAGGTCTTCATAGTCAGCTCAGACTCGATCTTCTTGATGGCATTGATCCTCTGCTCCAACTTCTTTATCTGCTTCTCATCCTTAGACATCAGAGCCTTCCTATACTCCTCCCTCACCTTCTGGACCTGCCTCCTCTTCTCTATGAAATCAGGGGTATATACGAACCTAATGGTAACGAGGGTGTTGAGTATATTCGTGATGACTGCGAAGACGGTTATAACCCCTATAGCCACCAGCTCCGGAGACATTTCACGGGGTCACCCCTCAGAAACCACGGAGCCAAGGAGTTGATACAGCTCCTCGATAGCCGACTCAACAGCCCCCTCCTCATTCCTGAGGATATATACTGGACAGCCATATCTTATCGAGATGTTCGCCGCCATCAACCTATTATACATCTGATCCTCCGCAACCTCCTCCGCCCCTCCATAGTCGGATCGGCGTCTAGACCTATCCCTCTCCCTCCTACTAACTATGTCCCTCGGATCGGCCTCCACAAGGATGAGCTGCTTAACACCCTCTAGATATGGGAGGTTGTTCTCACTCAGCCCCGGCCACCTGCCCCTAGGAGTCTTTATGAAGAGATGGGTATCAAGTATCAGGAGGTCCACCTTCTTAGCATCCCCACTGATCTTCGCCGCCGCCTCTCGCTGAAGCCTCAACTGATCCTCGATAGAGAGAAGCCTCATCTCATCCCTATTATTGACCAGCCCCTCCGCCCTGGCTATCTCCAGCATCACATCCCCATAGTTCACCAGCTTTATGTTATACTTCTCGCTGAGACGTTTCACAGCGCCGTTAAGCACCGTGGTCTTCCCCACCCCGGGCACACCCACGATGATCGCTATCCCCATCCTAACCACCCCTAGATCTTTATCAGCCTCGTGATCGCTGGGTAGTACTCCTCCAGCTGCTCCCTTAGGAGGGCCTGGTAGAGGTTCATCATAATATCGATCATGAGTAGGATACCCATGCCTCCCCCGAAGACGCCCAGTATCTGTGAGACCGACGCTATTATACCTACGAAAAGCCCGCCTATAAGCGTCACGGTCGGGATATACTTGCTTAGTATAAGGTTTACGCTGTATGCCCTTCTCCTGAAGCCGGGTACCTGCATACCACTGTCGATCAACTGCTGGGACACACTGGCGGATGAGAGGCCACCGACCTCTACCCAGAGATAGGCGAAGATCACAGCCATTATGGTCATGGATATGATGAATACAACGGTTCTAATCGGGTCCTCAATAGCCTGGAAAATATCTGTGGGGCCGATCAAGTAGTAGAGTATCCCACCCTTCAACACCTGGGTACCATTCTCCCCCGTCTCGAAATATACAATCATGTTTAGGAGCGGATCGGTCCCATCCGGATTCAGGTTGTTCCATATCACATTCGCCAATATATTGAGATCCGCGATGAGTGTGGACGCCAGGATTATCGGGATGTTAGAGACATATAGGAGCTTCACTGGATACACACTCCTAATACCCCTGAACCTAGCATGGGATATTGGGAGCTCTATCCTCACACCCTCCGCATAGAGGATAATAATTATAACGGCTATGGTCATGAGGAAGCTCAGCATACTGGGGTAGTTACCCTCCCTCACCCATACACGGGTGAAGTCCCCCTCGAAGGCCTTCTGTATAATGAGTGGAACCAGGCCCAGGGGCTCCGAGAAGTCTCCGAAGTTTATCACAATTGGGCTAAACAGATTTACGAAGATCGTCTTGGCGACGCCAGCCGCTATGAACAGGCTTATACCACTCCCGATACCCCACCCCTTCTGCACAGCCTCGTCCATAAGCATGACGAAGATCGTGGCTATCACCAGCTGGAGATACGTGATTATAACTATACTAACACTCGTCGATACAAAGCGGAGATAGTTACTCATGACGAGGGCGGAAGCCTGCACAATAGTCACGATGATTGTCAGGAACTTGGTAGCAGCCGTGAATATAGCCCTCTCCTCAGGATCTGTAAAGTCAAACTTGATTATCTCGGCACCCTTCAGAAGCTGCATAATCAGGCCTGCCGTGACTATTGGCCCTATACCTAGCTCCAGCAGGGTACCAGTGGTAGCGGCGAAGATTATTCTAAAGGCTGCGAAGGGGTCGTTGGGAGAGCTTGTAACACCATATAGGGGTATACCACCCATGATGAAGTATAGGACCAGGATCAGTACCGACCATAGGATCCTAGTTCTCAGGGAGAGCTTCTTCTCAGGCTTCTTAATCTCAGGAAGTACGGAGCCAACCTTCCTGAAGAATGTCTTTACCGTGCTCAATCGGCCTCCGCCCCGCTGAGCACAACCTCTCCACCAGCCTCCCTAACCTTCTCGATAGCCCTCTCCGTAGCCTCCTTAACAATAACCTTGATAGGCTTAGATATTCTCCCCTTACTGACCAGCTTGTCAAAACCCAGCTTCGTGAGATCCACCTCCTCCATACCCATGTCTATAAACCTCTCGAGATCAGAGACGGAGATAGACCTCTTCCTAGGGAACCTGGATACGAAGCCATGCTTACCGAAGTGGTCAGGCATATACTTCATCATATAGAATCTTTTATGCTTCCGGAGCCCGGCTAGGCCATAACCACCCCTATCGCCGGACTTCCTATGCTGGCCTACACGGCCATAACCATGCGTCCTACTACCACGCCTCCACCTAGTCTTCCTAAGCCTATGGGGCATCCCGACTCACCCATCTAATTATTTATAATTTCCTAAAGAGCTGAGTAGGTAAATAAATTCGATTCAGACCATCCTGACGACAAGCTTCTCTATATCGTCCCTCCTACCCAGCTCCCCACCCATCTTGACATGGAGCTTGGTAGACCTTTTGAAGCCTCCCCGGGGTGGGTGTAGACGGAAGACCGGCTTCAGGCCAGGGATATCCTTCAGGCTAAGCTCCCCATTATAGATCTTCTCAGCCAACTCGTCAATACTCATCCCCAGCTTCTCCCTCACATATTCCTCTGTCAACGGCTTATTCCCTATTAGCCGCCCCCTCTTAAGCAGGAGCTCCTTAATAACCTCCGGAGAGACCGGGCCATATGCAACATAGTTCTCAACCTTCTTCAACATCCCTAGGATCTCAGGAGTGTCCCTGACAATCGTTGCGTGGAACTTCTTAAACAGCCTAAACCTCCTAAGGGTCTCCTTAATGTCATACCTCACATCAGGCTGGCCCCTAATCCTAATCACTAGTAGAGAGGGCATGGGCTACTCAACCTCCTTCTTCCTAGGTAGGTAAACAGTCTTATACGTATTCCTCAGGGCGTCATAGGTAGCCATCGCGAATGATATAGGCGTCCTAGTCTCCCCAAAGGCAATCGCCCATACATCCTCCACACCAGCAAGCTGGATAACCTTCTTCGCAGTCTCACCAGCAACTATTCCTAGCCCCCTAGGTCCAGGCCTAAGCGTGACCTCCACACTACCCCAGCTACCCTTGGAGGCATGGGCCAGTGAATGGTTGGTGCCACATCCACACTCCCAGCTGCCACATCCACGCTTAACCGGGACCAGGTTGAGGAGGGCGTTATTCAACGCCTTGTTAATAGCCTCCGGAACCTCACGAGCCTTACCCACACCAGCACCTATAAGGCCATCCCTATTACCCACCACTACCAGAGCCCTGAACTTCGTCCTCCTACCCGAGTCAGTCATCTTCTGGACAAGCCTAACCTCCAAGACCTCATACTCCAGGTTAGGGACCAGTAGCTTAACAATCTCCGGCTCCTTCACCACATAGCCATTCTTCAGGATATAGTCGTATGAATAGATCATCTGAGACTTTACCATCTGCCCAAGCTTCGTCTTAGGCTCCCACTCCTCTAGATTAGGCGGCTCAACCCTATTCGCCATCCTCTACACCCCCATACTCCATCTTAATCTTCTCCAACACCTCGTCAAATATTTTTGGTAGATCCTCAGGCTTAACGCCCTGCTCCAAATATTTCGAGAACCTCTTCTTATACAGCTCCTCATCCTCCTCCCTAAGCCTCTCAGCATAGCTAGCTATATGCTCACCCCTAATCCTAGACCAGTCCACCTCCTTCTCCTCACCAAGAGGGATCTCCAGACCAGCATCAATAGCCCCCATAGCTGCGGCGAAGGGTATGGAGGCCCTCTTCGTCCATGCATAGCCCAGGTTCACAATAGCCTTCTCAACACCCTTCTGGAGAGCCATCCTCCCAGCTATATAGCCCGTCAGATATGCTGCTGATGTATTCTTCAGGGCTGGGAAGCCATATCTACGCAGTATCTTGGAGGAGACCGTTAAGAGGGTCTTATCCCCACCTATCGCGGGCTCGGCTATCGATACATATACATATCTAAGGCTACGCCTAACAATGAAGAAGGGAAGCCCACTCTTCAGGAGCTTATATCTAAGCCTATAGTTGGTCCTCCTCTCCCTCAAACGCCTAAACTTAACCACGTAGTTAGGCCCCTTAGCACCCGGCATACCTACTCACCCCTAACCCTCCAGATATGCTCCTTAATATACTCTAGGAGGTGGACCTTACTCCTAAACATACCACCCTTCACACGCATATACAGTGTGCGGTACTCCCTCCTAGTTATCAACCCCTTATCCCTAAGGTATCTAAGCAGCTTCCTCTGAGCACGGACCCTCTCGATCCAGAGCCTCTTCCTAGGAGCCCTAGCAGTCTTCTTACCCTTCTTACTACCATATCCACGCTTCTTCTTCTCCACCACATGCTTCTGCCCCTTCACCGGCTTAACCTTTACAATACCCCTCCTCAGCAGTATCCTCACATCCTCCCTAGTATCGATGTCGAGAACCTCCTCCGCATTCTCAGGGTCTATCCATACCCTATCCACACCCACGCCTAGATACCTAGCTATAAGCTCCCTCTTACTCCTCAGGTTAGGCATGGCCCTACAACCTCCTATTCAGAACCACAATACCTAGTGAGTCTGCCTTGGCTATTATTTCCATCCTCTTCTTCCTACCTACAGAGCCGGCTATCCTGACGGCCTGCCTCTCAGGATCCACCTTATCCAGGTCATCCGGGTTATACACCAATACCTCCTCAAAACCTGTTGGGTGGCGCCCCCTCACAAGCCTAGGCCCCCTATAGCCTATCGAGACTAGGGGCGGCTTACCCTTCTTCTTGAGACGCATCTTACTATCTATACCACGTGGCCTACGCCAACTCTCCTTCACACGGACATATCGCCAGCTCTCCTGCCTTATAAACTCAGGCCTCGACCTATTCATCTCATTCCTAAGCTCGAGAAGCCTCCTCTCCTCCTCCGTAAGTCTGGGCCTCTTCCTAACCATCGCCGACACCCTTCTCATATAGATATATCCCGTCCAAGAATACACGGGGATCCTTATTCTTAATCTTCGTGGCCTGCATTATATTGGCGGCCGTCTGCCCAACAGCCTCCTTATCAATCCCGGTGACTATCAGGTCTATATCCCCGCCCTTCTTGACGACCTCCACCTTGACACCCGGGAGTATCCTAGCCTTTCTAAGACCCCTCTCACCCACGAAGTTCTTGATAACCACATAATCACCATCGACGTAGACATCTATCGGGAAGTGGATGTAGTAGGCCTTCAGCTTATAGACATAGCCCTTAGTCACCCCTGTAAACATGTTCTTGAGATGGCTCAGAATCGTGTTTAGCAGGGCGAATCCCCTCTTCCCCTTCCACCTAACCTCCACAACAACCTTACCATTCTCGAGGCCTAGGTATGCAGGTGTCTTAGAGAAGTCCTTCTCAATACTTCCCTTCGGCCCACGTACAACGACCTTCTTACCCCCCACAACCTCTACCTCAATCCCCTCGGGTATCTCTATATAATCCCTATGTATCTTCTCCGCCATCCCAGCCACCTCCTCAGTATACATATGCCACCAACACTCCACCAATACCCTTCTCCAGACACTCGTTATGAGTCATCACACCCTGTGGGGTTGAGATTATAAGTATCCCTATATCCCTCGACGGGAGGAACTGCTTCACATATTCAGGAATCTCATCCTTACTTACGGGGAAACGCGGCTTGATCGCCTTACAGTCGTTGATATAGCCGTTCAGGAGTATTCGGATCTTGTTTCCACGGCCATCCTCAATCAGCTGGAAATCCTCTATATACCCCTCCCTCTTGAGCAGCTTAAGAATCTCGAGGGCGAACTTGGAGGCTGGATATATAACTACCTCCTTCTTCCTAACAGCCTCCGCATTCTTGATCGCCGACATCATATTACTAATGATGTCTAGCTGCACCATCTCGGCACCACCCTACATATACTTCTTAAAGCCGAGTTCGTATGCAACCTCCCTAAAACATCTCCGACACAGCATCAATTTATACTTCTGGATAACCGCTACATGGGTCCCACATCTTATACATCTCCTACTACCCTTTCCATACCTCCTCTCCACATGTTTAATCCCCATCACTCAACCACCTCCACTCCGAACCGGCTACGCATAAATTCTATGGCCTCCTCCTTAGTAACTATGTTCCTCTTACCCAGCCTTGACCGCCTATACCTCCTAAGCTTAACCCTATAGCCCGGCTTGACTAGGTGGACAATCACATCCATACCGAATACCCCAATCTCCGGATCATACTTTACGCCTGGAAGCATCAGATGCTCCTTTATCCCGAAGGCCACATTACCCATCCCGTCGAAGGACGATGCCTTGATCTTATTATCGACAGCCTCCAAAGCCCTCTTCAGAAACTCCTCCGCCTCCTCACCCCTCAGGGTAACCATGGTCGATATAGGCTGCTTCCTACTAATCCCAAATGCCTTAATAGTCTTCTTAGCCCTCCTAACAACGGGCTTCCTACCAGTCAGGGTCTCGAGGAGCTTGACAGCCTTCTGGAGACGCTCCCAGTCACCACCTACAGAGATATGCACAACAACCTTCTCCACACGTACCTCCTCCATCACATTTCTCTTCTTCTCCACACTACCCTCCACGGACATCCCAAACCACCTCACGGAATACTGATGTATGGCTTATCCCTACCAACCACGAAGACATAGTCAAAGACAGTCTCAAACTCTCCATACAGATCTGTAGCCAGCTTCACAAGCCTAGGCTTCAACGGGTCTGGCTTCCTAATACCCTTGATCTCACCGACAACCCCTATCTTACTACCACCAGTAACAAGTCCTAGATAGCCCTCTGAGAGTGGGAGAGTCTCCAAAACCTCCCTCTTCACAAGGTCATATATGATGGAGTCCCCAGGCTTCAGCTTAGCCAGGTCGGTATCAGGCTCCACAAGGAAGTTCCTCCCATCATGCATCGTGAGCTGTATCTTACCACCCTTAACCATCGTCTTTACCTTTATCCTGAGAGGCTTTATAGACGACTCCTCAGCCCCAATCTCCACCGGCTGAATCAAATACTTCTTCGCCGGTAGGATCCTATAGAACCTATTGACAGGTGTCAGCTCTATAACATCCATCAGGCCTACTGGCCACCTATAATCCGCTATGGGGCGGCCATCAACCTTTACATATCCCTTCCTAAGTATATACCGGACCTCACGTAGGTTCTTAGCTATGCCTAGGACATCCCTGAGGAGTATAGCCAAGGGGATAGACTTATCCGCCGGATGAGGGCCGGGAGACGCCTTAACAACCCACTTACCAGTCTTCCTGGGAACCCTATATGTAATAGGGGCTGCCAGCCTCTTGAGAGCCCTCCTACCACCCTTCCTAGCCACCTTCACCACCCTCCAGCTTCCTACGCCTCCACTCATCAGATAGATCAATATCCACAAGCATCACGTTGGAGTAGTGGATAGGGATGTTCACCCTCTCACCACGGCTATTCTCCCTATACACGTTCTCGATATAAACCCTATACTTCTTCCTATCAACCCTGATCACCTTGCCCTCCACACCTTTATGGTCACCCCTCATTATCCTCACGGTGTCGCCGACCCTCACCGGGAAGGAGCGGCGGCCATACTTCTCCCTAAGCTCTGGGGATAGGTGGACAGACATTATCTTGGCCCTCCTATGGTTAGGCGCGTTGAAGAACCGCTTCCTCTGCTTAGAAGGCTTCTTACTATACTGTTTACTAGCCATACACCCCACCGTCAAACGATGATAGTAGCCATACTAGCTATACGGGACCAGAGATCCGCGGCCTCCTTCGCTATCGGACCTTTTATCTCAGTCCCCATCGGATTACCCTCAGGCGTTATCAATACCGCAGCATTATCCTCAAACATAACCCTAGTACCGTCAGGCCTCCTAATCGGGAACTTCTGCCTAACCAGAACAGCGTCTAGAACCTGCTTCCTCAGCCTATAGGGGCCCTGATACACGCTAACCTTGATATGATCCCCCACACAGGCGGCTGGCCTCTTCTTCAGCCTACCCTTATACCCAACCACCTGGATAACCTTAAGCTTCTTGGCACCACTATTGTCTGCACAGTTGACTATGCTGCCCACAGGGACAGCCCTTGTTATCCTCTGCCTCTTAACCAATACACCATAGAGTATCCTCCCCATCACGATCACCCTCGGCTCTTGTTATACACCACGACAAAAGATATAGTTTTACTTATCGGTCTACACTCCCCAGCGACCACCTCATCCCCCTCGAAGACATCTATACATGGGGGGACATATACCGTGATCCTACTCCTCCTACGCTCATACCTCCTATACTTCTTCACATAGTGGAGATATTCACGCATAATGACGGCCGCCTTATTCATCTTAGCACTGACTACCCTACCCTCCAGGAGTATACCCCTGACCTTAAGCGTCCCATGATATGGACAGTTCGGATCGTTACACGTCTTCTTAGGCAGGGGGAAGCCCAGACCCGGGTCTCGAACCTTACTACCAGCCTTCATAGCCTCTTCAACCTCCTTATATAGCTACCCTCAAACTCTGGATACGACAAGATTCTATACGAACTATCCTCATAAACCTTTAGAACTAGATCCTTCTTAGGAATCCTCACAACCCTACTCCCAACCCTGATATGGAGCATGTTCTCCTGCTCAAGCAGGACCATCCCTCTCAGCCCTACCAGCCCCCTATCCGGGGACGATATTATCTCGACCTCCCTACCTGTAAGCGTCTTCTCATACAGCGTCTTCATAGCTTTACACCCCTCTCCCTAAGAATAGTTAGTATCCTAGCCCTCTGCCGACGGATATGCTTAACCCTTCCGGGCTTCTCCACCTGTCCACCGGAGGCTATAACCCTCCTGATCCTGAAGAGCTCCTCCTCCAGCTCAAGCAGGATCTCTATCAACTCCTCGTTACTCTTCTCCCTCAACTCCTCCAGACTCTTCATCACCACCACCCTCTAGAGACTCGAGATAATCCTTCAAGGACTGCCTCATAATTGATACCTTGACACCGATTATACCATATTTGGTTAGGACCGGCCTCTTAGCCGTCTCCACAAGCCTCTCGGCCAGCTCCCCACTCTTCAGAATATCCCCAGACTTAAACTTCTGATAGGCTGCCCTGACAGTCCTGAGCTTACCGGATATGACGATCTCCGCCGCATATGCACCAGCATTCTTGATGACGTTGATAGCCCAGATCCCTACTCTTCTGTATCGGACACCCCTAGTCAGCTGCCTCTCTATCTGCCAGGCCATTATCCTAGGGTCGAGCTCCGGCTCCTCCACCTCCTGAACAGTAATGTTTACATTCTTATAGCCGAAGACCTCCTCGATCTTCTTAACAAGCTCCCTCACCCTGCTACCCCTACGCCCTATCACCAGGCTAGGCCTGGCAGCATAGATCGTGATCTTAGTGCCCAGCCCCTCCTTAGGCGATGCCACGACGGATACCCGTGAATACCCAGCGTTGACCAGCTCCTTAGCCAGCCACTCGTCCAGGAGCATGGCCTTCCTATTCCTACTCAGTATCTGCTTAATACTATCCATACTCTTCTCCATCGCCACCAGTCTACACCTCCTTAGCTACAATCTCCACATGGACGAGCTTATCGAAGTATGGGGAGGAGCGGCCAAATGCACGGGGAATATACTTCCTAATCTTCCTACCCCTATGGGCTGCGCAGTGGACTATCTTCAGCCTCTCAATATCTAGATCGTTATTCTCAGCGTTGTTAGCTAGGTTGTCTAGGAGCCTCAGGAAGTACTTCGCCGCCTTAACAGGGTATCTACCAGCATACCACTTGTTAAGCCCCCTCCTATGGGGAACCTTCTTCTTATATCTCTTGAAGGCCACCGGCCTCCTCATCGCAACGACATCCTCTAGGAAACGCCTAGCCTCCTCTAGATACATACCCCTAATCTCCCGGGCGATCTCCACGGCGTGTTTAGGCGATATGGAGACCTCCCTTAAACTAGCCTTCACATATTTCTCCTTCTCCTCCTCCGGTATCCTGAAACTATATCCCCATGTAGGCATTTCCCCCTCGACACCTCATATTATCTATTTTGAGAGGTCTAAATAAAGGAACAGAGGAGGATTATCCAGGGTCTGGAGCTATATACAGGGGTGGAGAGACGTTGGGACCTACTCCTCAGCCTTCTCCTCCACGAAATAGTCCTTCATAATCTTCCTCATCTCGGAGATACAGTACTTGATCGCGGCTATTAACTCGCTATTGTCATAGGGCATCAGAGTCTTCCCACAGACGGGGCATCTAAACATGTTCTCAGTAGCCTCGGAGAAGGTCAGCCTACTATGGTTAGGATCCATACACCAGTAGAAGATGTTCTCCGTCTCATACCGGAGCTTCTCCTCCAGCCTATCGATAATATGTCTATATAGGCCTAGTACAAGGCCGTCCACCTGGTCTAGTGGGAGCTGCCAGTAGAAGGTGATCCATCCAGTCTCGTTGACAACCTTCTTCGAAACTATGAGGCCCTCACTGGCGAGGACCCATATAACCCTCCTAACCTCGGCCTCGTCAGCCCCCACCTTCTCAGCCAGCTCATCCTCCGTGAGCTCTCCATGCTCAGCCAAGACCTCGATTATCTTCCCAGCGAGGGGGCCCTTATACGCCTCTACAATCTTCTTATAGACGTATACAGCCGAGTTCTTATCGTTCCACTCCTCCACCTACTCCACCCAATAATCATCAGGCGGCCATGATTGATTAAATAGTGCCTATGTATCAGAGCCTCCCGGCTCAGGCCTTATGACCAGCTTACCCCTCTTCATCGGGATGATGGTGGGGGGATGTGGATCCACGGTATCCACCTCCCACCCCTGGAAGTAGCGGTCTAGGAAGATTGCTAGGGCGGCTATCTCTGAATGGGGCTGCCACCCCACAGCGACGTTATAATCCGCCTCCTCGAAATATATCCGGGGCACCTTCTCACCACCCACAATGACCAGTACCTTCTCCCTCCGGAGTATAGAGTCCATCACGTCGTTTATACCCACTCCATACATCGTGAGGTGGACCGTGGCATAGCCCTGTCCCGAATATCTCCTAAGGATCTCCAGGGGTCTATCGGTATATGTTATTCTGAAGCCCCCGCCCCACCTCTCAACCACATCCCTGATCTTAGCCTCCAGCTCCGGATCCCTATCCCCAGAGTATATCAGCTCCTCAGCGCCAAGGGCCCGTGCCGCCAGGGCTAGGTGGGTGGATGCCCTCTCATCCCTAGGCACCCTATGCCCCAGACGTAGAACGGAGGCCCTCCGCATAGACCTTAACACCTTTATGGATAAGCTTATCCACGATATGCTCTGGAAGCCTACCCCTAAAAACCATCCTATCATCCAGCTCCTCGAAGCCGCCGAGACCCTCCTCCTTCACCATACCAACTATCTCGAAGAAGTCCCTCCTCGTATATGGGATCTCCACCCTCATCTCCACACCTGTCCCCAGAAGCTCCTCAGTCAGTCTGAGTAGCTTATCAACCCCCTCACCAGTAGCGGCCGAGATAAAGATGGATGGGTGGCCGGTCGCGTCAAATAGGCTCTTAACCGGTTTCAACGCCTCCATATTATTGATCTGGTCAACCTTGTTGCCCACAATGATGACCTTACCCCTAAACCCAAGCTTGTCGAGGATATCTAGAGAGGTTTCCAGCTTAGCCGAGACCTTATCCAGCTCCTCGGAGACGTCCACCACTAGATATACAATATCAGCCTCAGAGACCTCCTCCAACGTTGAGTAGAATGCGGATATGACGAATGGGGGAAGATCCTGGATGAAGCCTATGGTGTCGATGAGATAGACTTTCCACAGACCTATCCTTAACAGGGAGTACTTCGTTGAGAGTGTTGTGAAGGGCTCATCACCAGTCTTCATAGACATCCCGGAGAGATAGTTGAATAGTGTGGTCTTCCCCGAGCATGTATAGCCAGTTATCGCTATGGTCTTATATCCCCGCCGCCTCCTCATATCCCTATGTACAGATCGTTTCCTACGCTCCTCCTCAAGCTTCCTCTTTATAGTCTGTATCCTCCTCTTAATCTCGAGGTAATACTTATCCACCTCGTACTGACCAGGACCCATGATGAGGGCCGGCTGCTCACCAGCCTTGGCTAGGAGAACCTTCTCCCTAGCCCTAGCCAGCTCGTAGTTCAGACTAGCCAGCTTAATCTGGAGATCAGCCTCCTTAGAGGGGCTATGCCTCCTGAAGATCTCTAGGATCACCTCCACACGATCCCTAACCTGGACATTGACGTGTTTCCACAGGTTATACATATGCTTAGGCTTCAACTCCTTGTCGAAGAGAACAACCTCAGCCAGGCTACGCCTAACAGCCTCCTTCACCTCTTCAAGCTTCGCCTCGCTCAATCCACGTGGCGTGAGCCTACGTACATATACCGTGTCGACGATTCTATAGCCAGCCTCCTCCGCCAAGACCCTAAACTCCCTAAAGTTACTCCTATCCGTCACGATGGCTACGGCCCTTATGAGCATCACCCACCCTACGGCTCCTCCCTACCTAGAAGGTCTCCCAAGGTAATAGAGTCATCCCCTCCAGATGAATATATAGCTTTCTCCTCCCTAGGCACAGCCTCCTCGACCAGCTTCACGGAGAGCAGCTTCTCAAGCTTCCTAAGAACAGGGAGTTCCGGAACCATCTTCCCCTGCTCAACCTTCCTTATGTAGCTAAGCTTCACACCAACCAGTCTAGCCAGGTCCTCCTGGGTCAAGCCCCGCTCCTCCCTAGCCCTCTTAATAATCTGGCCATAGTCCTCCACGACATCATACTCAGGGGATGGTGGCCTGACACTCCGCTGCTGCCTAGTCTGCCTAGCGATGGGCCTCTTCCTAGGCTCACCAGACCTACGTATAACGACCAAGCCATACTTCCTGATACAGGATTGGCAGGCCAGTACACGGCTCCCAGAGAAGATGACGAGATGTAACTCATCCGACTTGGATCCACACAGTTCACAAGACATTTTGCTACAATAATTCTACTCCCAATACCCCCAAATATTTATTGAGACTGCCCATGACAAACTATTTTGAGGATGGGGGATGAGGCGGATAGGATCTAGGGAACTAAGGAGAATGATGAAGAAGATGGGTATAGAGCGTATGGAGAACCTGGATGTAGAGGAGGTCATATTTATATATAGAGATGGTAGGAAGACCCGGATAGTAGACCCGAACGTCAGCAAGATCGCCATGGGCGAGACCACGATATACCAGGTAATAGGCAACGAGGAGGAGTATGAGGAAGAGGGTAAGACTGAGTTCTCCGAGGAGGACATCGCCATAGTCATGGAGCAGGCGAACGTGGATAGGGAGCTGGCGATAAAAGCCCTGGAGCTTACCCAGGGAGATATAGCAGCGGCTATAATAGCTCTTAAAGAAGGAGGGTTATCAGATTAAAATGGAGTAGGGGCCGTGGTGTAGCTTGGCTAGCATGCGGGCCTTGGGAGCCCGTGGTCGCCGGTTCAAATCCGGCCGGCCCCACCAAAAATCAAAAAATAAAAATTTTGGGTTTCTGTGGAAGCTATTCACCAGTGGCTGTAGCGTTCTCAGGAGGCTCTTGAATAATCCAGGTTCCGTACATCCCTGCCTCTCTATGACCAGGGACGGTACATAGATACTCATACACCCCAGGGTCTTGGTTTATCACGAACTCCATGGTGTATACCTGCTCAGGGTCGATATACCCACTGTCCTCCGAGACCCCGAGGACCATGAACGAGTGCTGAACCTCTCCTTTATTATCGAGTATCACCCTTACCAAATAGTTCTGATAAACCTCGATATCTGGGTTGGTGTAGTTAAAAGCGTACTCGGTCATCACTAGATACATTTCCTGAGTGCCTAGGATGACTGTCTCACCCTCACCTCCGAACATGAATCCCCAGCCAATCAATAGAAATCCAAGTACAAAGAGGAAGGCTATGGGTACATATGCATCAGCAGTGGGAGGCCCACCCTTGAAGAGAGCTATGGGTAGTAGGAATAGCCCTAGAAGGAAGACTGCTAATGAGGGGGGAGTCATCTCGACAAACGACTCAGAGACGCCTGCAAAGGAGCCGAGCCAAACCCCGAGCAGACCTATTGTTATTAGGAAGACGCTAGCCAAATAGAGGCCACGATCCATAATCCCACCTCACGACATCAACCTAATGACATATGTAATGAATCCGAAGGCGATCAGCGACGCCCCCGTCATAAGCATTCCGAAGATCAGGTTACCCATGTAGTAGGATACAAGGGAGAGTATAACCACGGCTATCTCTGCAGCTAATAGCAGGTAGAAGAGGGCCGTCAACTCCTCATCAGATAGTTTAAACTGCTGAGTAGCCCTCCTTACAGGCTCTGGCTTTCTACCCTTGCTATACTTGGAGTAGGCATATGCAGCGCCGAATGACGCCACGTTTAGAAGTATAAGTACACCGAAGAAGAGCACTGGGTCGATCTCTAGACGGGCATTATAACCCTTTGTTGGATCCGGGTCTACATAGAACCCCCAGACTGTGGTGACGATGCTCTGAGAAACGCCAGCTAGCCCAATACCCAGGGCCACAGGCCTATCCGCGAGCCTCATCCCTTTAGACCTGTCAACAAACGGAACTATCATAAACATCATGATGAACAGTGTGGGGAGGAGTACGCCAGCAACAAACTTATCTATACCTGTTCTCAACAGTGCGTATAGCGGGTTGATATACCACTCTGGGATCGTTATGGGGAGTGGTCTAAACGGATCGTACTGATTACCAAGTGGAACTGGATATAGAGCCGAAGTGATGAACAGGGTACCCACCACAATACCAGCCATACCTGGGTCGAAGACCAGGTTCCTAGGGAAGTGTAACGTGATTAGTAGGAGCATCGTCAAGGGGAGTATAAAGACGTGTAGAGCATATATTCTAAGGACTAGGTCGTTGAAGCCCGTGCCTATCACTATATCGGCTATTACAGGTCCTATAACAGGGGTTGAATAAGCCAGGGCAGCACCAATATTGATGGCTAGAACAGCCCTCTCATTCATTATCAAGTCGTATCCTATGTAGGCCTCGATGATTGTAAGTGTACCGAGTATGACCCCAGTTACCCATATAACCTCATTCCTAATTTTATACCTCCCTGAGAACAACTGGTAGAACAGGTGGTAAATGGCCAGGAAGATCATAAGGTTAGAGGCGTGGTAATGGATATTCCTAATAATTATCCCGAAGTCCACCTCATTGTTAATCATCTCTACACTGGGATATGCCTGGTCAAGAGTTGGGCGGTAGTAGAACATTAAGAGGCCTCCTGTAATACCTAGGACTATGAAGGTTATGAAGGTGAGCATACCTAGAAATCCATGGGGACTCACGATCCTATTTGGAACTACGAAGCGGATACCGAATAGGATGGTCCTCTCTAGCCTCTTAATAGTCCAGTCATAGGCCTCTATGGCCCTATCTACTAGAGACTTCTTCTGCTGCTCCTCACCTGCCATATCCAATCTCACCCTCCACACCAACAGCGTATATATCGCCCGCCTCGTCTATCTCGAGGAGGAGCTTAGGTAGATATCTGTTGGGCTGCTTAGCTGCGGGACCCGCAATTGCAAAGCCATCCTCCACAGTATAAATACTTCCGTGGCATGGACACTGGAACGTGTTTCCAGTCTCCTTATCTAGGGATATGAGACACCATAGATGGATACAGACCCTACTATACCCAACTACCTCACGCTCACCAGTCCTGACCACGGTGAACTGCCTAAAAGGATCCTTATCCCTCGCGGGATCACCACTACGGGGATATACAACAAATCTCTCAGTACCAATCGGGATATCCTCGATATTAGCTATTTTCTGACGTGGAGGGGCGGTTCCAGACTCAGGGGTAAGGAACTTGCCCAGAGGTATGAATGGGGCTAGGCAGGCTAGACCAGAAGCGGCAGCCAACGCCTTTATTACATCACGCCTATTAGGCACTTAATCCACACCTCCCGAGAGCCGTCTAACCCATTGAGTATCACTACTTGACATAATATCGGCATAATATAAATTCTCTATGCAGTAATCTATACACTTCCCGATTTTTGGGGGTGGTTATACCTGTGAGGAGGGTGGTGGGGCCGGTGGGATTTGAACCCACGACCGACCGGTATCCACCAGTCATCCCCAGAGGGTCCTAATACCGGGATCTGGAGCCTCAGCCAACGATATTGTCGGCCGCCCTTCCTGGCTGGGCCACGGCCCCAAGCACTATAGCATCAAGAATATTTGGTTTCACCTACCCATATTAAAAATTAACAAGGGAGACATGGGGAATAGGATGGAGCTGCCCAGTATACTAGGGAGACTCCTACTAGAATCATCTATAGAGGGTATAGACCCGCTGAAGGAGGCGGAGATCCTCGCTAGACGCCCGATCAAGACCATATCGATAAACACATTAGCGGGATATAGAGGCGATTATATCTTCAAAATACTGGGTGAGGCAGGGATAGACATATCCCCCCTAAAGGGCCTAGAGAGGAGGGTTGGAGTCGTCCTAGACGGGTATGAACTCCTGGACAACGCTATACACAGGAATGGGGGGTACTACATCATGGAGTTGGCCAGCGCAGCCCTACACATAATCCTCGAAACAATAGGGAGGGGAGAGGAGATGGATCACATCCTAGACGTGGCGGCTGCCCCTGGAGGGAAGACATTTATAGCGGCAAACACATATCCAGACTCAGCCATCGTGGCCAACGAGCCCAACAGAGCCCGTCACAGGAGACTGGTGAACAACATAGTTAGACACTGCCTCCGGAATGTTTGGACTTCTAGGCACAGGGGTGAGAAGCTCCCCTCATCCGGGCCCTACGACCTAGTCATATTCGACGCTCCATGCACCGGCCTCGATCTACTATATAAAAGGGTACAGGAGGTGGTCACCAACCTAAAACATAGAGAGGCATACTCCTCCCTCCAGAGATCCATTGTAAAACACATATCCCAGATGGTGAGGAGGGGTGGATACCTAGTATACTTGACATGCACCCTGACCAGGGAGGAGACGATAGACGTATATCATGAGGCCCTCAAGAATGGATGGGAACCTATCAATAGGGATCTTCGACTCCCCCTAGAGACCTTTTCACCCGACGACGCGCCAGGGTCCTTCTTCATACTCCCAAGCCTAAACATCGATAGATATAAGGGCAACACGGGGCTGATGTACATAGCGATATTCAGGAAGATAGACGGCCCCGAGATAGAGGATGGATATACCAAGCCGCCCGGCGCATATAGACCAGTCTACGAGCTAGCGAGAGAGACCTGCAGATACGCCTCATGTATCTACAGTGGGATATGCAGCGAGAGGACGATACCCACACTAAAAATCCAGTCGTCGAAGGAGATAGCCCAACTAATCAGGAGAGGGGTAGTCAGGCACGAGGCGGATAGCGAGATACGTGGAAGGGCTTTAATAGTCTATGAAGAAGACGGTGAAGAGACTCCCATAGCCTTGGCGGAATACTTCTCAGGCATGATCAGGATATGACCAGGCATCTTCAGGTGGGGCCGGCCGGATTTGAACCGGCGACCACGGGCTCCCGAGGCCCGCATGCTGGCCACCAAACTCGGTTCTAGCCAAGCTACACCACGGCCCCTCCTAAGAAGAGTTTGGTGCGGCCGCCGGGATTTGAACCCGGGACCTCCGGCGTGGCAGGCCGGCGTCCTACCAGGCTAGACTACGGCCGCACACCACCATATTTCATTAGAATAGACCCTAATTAAAGATTTGGAGCTTATTAGAACCACTGGTCGAGACTCTTAACCGATAGGGCCTTCCTAAGCTCGTCAAGGGCCTTCTTCACACGCTCCCTACTAAAGTCATGCTCATCACAGAGGAAACGCATTATCCCCTCATAATCCGGTGTACTGAAGGTAAGGTCATACTCATCCGTCACCTCAGGGGAGAGGAATATCTTCCTAACCTCCCTCACCAGATCCATATCCAGCTTCCCCCTCACATCGGGTATGTTCTCTATACTGCCATACCTCCTCACAAGGTCATACGCCTTCTTAGGCCCTATCCCCCTGACACCCTCGTTATAATCCGTCCCTATCAGGATGGCGATATCCACCAGCTGCTGCCTAGTAATCCCAAGCTTATCAAGAACCTTGTCCAGCTTTATGACCTCAGGCTCCATCCTCACCTCTATACCTTTACTAGGATACTTCACGGTTCCGGTCAACGTTATATTCCTGACTACCTTGGGGGCTCCGAAGAGGAGTGAGTCGTAGTCCTGAGACCCCACAGCATCGGCATCACCCTTCATCGCTATATAGGCCGCCTGGGCCTCACCCTCCTGCGGAGCATCAATGACGGGTATACCCATCAACCTCAACAGCTCCTTCGCATCTGTGACCATATACTCCTCCAGCTGTGCAGCCATGGCTGCATATTTTCTAGCCGCCTCGAAATCCTTCCTAGCAAGGGCCTCCTCAAACTTCTGCCTACTCTCAGCCTTGATCTTGTTACGCCTCTCAAGCTCAAGCATCTTTAGACGGGGCGGTGGGCCGTCGAACACATAGGCGGGCTTAATCCCGAACTTAAGTAGGTTTACATTCCGGTAGAAGAGGCCGCTTAGATGACTAGTCACCCTTCCACTGCTATCCCTAAGTGGACGGCCAGTCTTATCCCTTATAGTCGTTAAGAACTGGTAGAGGGTGTTGAAGCCATCGATAACTATTACCCAGCCCCTCAGCCTAGGGAAATCAGTCTTCTCCTTATACTCCGATATGAGGGGTGCTACGTTGACCCCCATCCCACCACCTCACTCCTCCAGGAGACGGATCTCCAGTGTATTACCATTATTCTCGACACTAATCTTCCCCCAGAGCTCAAGCCTGAGCAGAGCCTTCCTAATCTCCTCCTCACTGATGTTGGGGTAGGCATCCCTCATATAGTATATGAAGGAGTCATACTGGATAACAATCTTCTCATTAGCCTCCTCCCTACCCTTAGCCAGCTCCCTAAACATCCTCCTAAGCTCCTGGTAGACCGTGTTAGTCACCGGCCTACCATGCCAATAGTCGTTCGACATCATATCTACCCATGCTACGTGAATGCCGCGGGCAGCCTCATCTGCTTCTTATAGATCGCCTTCCCGTAGTTCTCATACCACTCTATAATACTCTCATTAAGGGATGGCGGCACCCTCTCCATAGCCTTCAGGAAGTCGCTATGCTTCACTACCTCCCTACCCTCCCTAAGAGCAGTGAGGGCGGCCTCCCTGACCAGCGCCTTTAGATCTGCACCTGAGTAGAACTCGGTAGCCTCAGCAATCTCATAGAGCGAGACATCCTCATCCAACGGGACATTGGCTGTGTGGATCTTCAATATACTATACCTATCCTCCTTGTTGGGAGGCGGGACATATATCATGAGGTCTATCCTACCAGGCCTAAGCAGAGCCTGATCAATCATGTCCGGCCTATTGGTAGCCCCTATCACGATAACATCTTCAAGCCTCGTTATACCATCCAGCTCCGTGAGGAACTGGCTAATAACCCTATCCGTAACCCTAGAGCCAGCGTCGCTACCCCTCATAGGCACCAACGCCTCAATCTCATCGAAGAATATGATTGAAGGAGCTGCGTCCCTAGCCCTCTTAAACACCTTCCTAATACCCTTCTCAGACTCGCCGACCCACTTACTCAGGAGCTCCGGGCCCTTAACAACGATGAAGTTCATATTCGTCTCGCTGGCTATCGCCTGGGCCAACAAGGTCTTACCAGTGCCTGGCGGGCCATAGAGCAGGATACCCTTAGGCGGATCAATACCCAGCTTCTTAAACTTATCTGGATACTTCAGGGGCCACTCCACATTCTCCTTCAACATCCTCTTAACCTCTTTCAGCCCACCGATATCGTCCCAGGTTATCTTAGGTATCGAGACCTCAACCTCCCTAAGAGCTGTCGGCACTATCTCCTTATACGCGTCGATAAAGTCCTTCATCGTCACCTGGATCTTACTCAGCACCTCATCAGGTATCTCACCAGTATCTGAATACTCCTCAATCAGCGGCAGATTCCTCTTCAAGGCCTTCATAGCAGCTTCACGGCAGATAGCCTGGATATCGGCACCAGTATATCCATGCGTTATACTGGCGAGCTTACGGATATCCACATCATCAGCCAGGGGCATACCCCTAGTATGTATCTTGAATATCTCGTAACGCCCCTTCTCATCAGGTATACGTATCTCAATCTCCCTATCAAACCTACCAGGCCTCCTAAGGGCAGGGTCTATAGCGTCGATCCTATTAGTGGCTCCTATGACGATTACCTGCCCCCTACCCTTCAAACCATCCATCAGCGTCAGGAGCTGGGCCACAACCCTCTTCTCAGCCTCGCCAGATACATCCTCCCTCTTAGGCGCTATCGAGTCCAACTCATCAATGAATATTATTGAGGGGGCATTCTCCTCAGCCTTCCTGAATATCTCCCTAAGCTTCGCCTCCGACTCTCCGTAATACTTACTAGTAATCTCCGGACCATTTATCGCGAAGAAGCTGGCCTCACTCTCATTCGCCACGGCCTTCGCCAGCAGAGTCTTTCCACACCCTGGAGGCCCATATAGGATGACACCCTTCGGCGGATCTATACCTAGGTGCTTAAACAGCTTGGGGAATCTAAGGGGGAGTTCAACCATCTCCCTGATCTTCTCAATCTCCTTCTCAAGACCACCAATATCCTCGTACCTAACCTCGGTATCCTCGATCTGCTCTGAGAAGTCACTGGTAATTACAAGCCTGGTAGTATCCGTGATGTATACAGGCACGTCCGGAGTGACCTTCTTCACCCTCAGCGAGATAGGCGACCCGAAAAGCTTTATAGTTATGATGTTCCCCCTGAGTATAGGCCTGTTAATCAATCTGTTATGGATAGTCTTCTCAAAGTTCCTATCTATATTCTCGATCCTGTCTATCGGGACTAGGACAACCTTCTTGGCTGGGAAGAGCTTCACCGGCCTAACGATCACAGTATCATTATCGGTCACCCCTAGGTTACGCTTCATCTCATCGTCGAGCCTTATAATGTTCTCCGGCTCCTCCATGGACAGCGAGGCAACCCAGCCAACTACACGTCCCTTCTTCTCCACCAAGACAGAGCTACGCTCATGTATACCTAGACGCTCCATCACAAGCCTGTGGATCCTGATTATACCCCTATCAATATCCCTAGGATATGCATCCTTTACAACCAACTCTACCTTTCTCTCCATCTTATACTACTCCCCCACGTTTATATCCAAAAAATATTCTACTCCCTGGTAGTCATTTAAAGAGAGGTATGTCCAAGAGGCATACAGTAATGGCCACTGATAAATAAAATATGTCTAGCCCGGCTAACCCCTAGAGCCTAGTCATACCCACGTTCTCCACGCTTCCAATACCCTCGACGCTCGGGATCAGCTCCTCAACCCTGTTTAGGATATCCTCATCCTCCTCATCCACCACTATGAGGATCTTGGCACTATATAGGCCGAAGGCTACAGGCTCCACCTGGACATCCTGTATCTCCACACCAATGCTTGACAAGGCCTCCCTAAGACGACTGACAACCCCGTCCAGAGCCTCCTTCCCAGGCTTGTCAGGCATGACTCTATATACAACGCCAACCTTGGCCATGCCTATACACCTATGGACCCTTGAAGCCACAGTTGGGGCATGTATACTCCCTGGCGAACCTCCTACACTTCTCACATCTCCATATAATTACCTCTCCACAGGAGGGGCATGGGAAGTATACGGATGACTCGAAGTAGAGTATGTTCTTGTTACACGATATACATTTCTGCGGCTCATACTCTATCTCGAAGCTCATATCCACACCATAATACATAGCCACTATAAAAGTCTTTATAAGCCTCTAAACAGCTCTGCAAAGACCCGTATACCAAGCCTCCCTAGAAGCCTCATAAGATCCATATCCATAACCATCTTAACCAGTATAGAGGCGTGGAAATCCATATCCCCATACATCAACGCCATGTTTAGAACCTCCTTCCGGGAGAGGACTGTGAAGATCTGCCTAGTCTCCTCGTTAGACATGAGGAGAAACATCTTCCTGAGGATCTTCTGTAGTGTGATCTCCCTACCAAGCATGGAGTAGAAGAGGTCTGAATACTCCATAGCCCCACCAATCCTCTCCGCCAGCATCTTAGCGGCCAGGGCATGGTACATCAAGCCGCCGCCAGTAGAGGGCTTAACCTGGCCAGCCGAGTCGCCTATATATATCTTATCACCACTCCTGAACCGCTCCCTAGGACCACCTAGGACGACGAAGCCATACATCCTCCTGAGAACCTCGTAGCTACCCAGCCTACCATCCATGAGTCTAGTCAAAACCCTCCATAGCCCAGTCCTCCCAGCGGTACCCACCTTAAACCTATCATGGGAGAGGGGGACTATCCATGAGAAGAAGTATGGATTAACCTCCCTATCCCACCATATCAATACATGGCCATCCTCTAGTGGGGATGAGGCCCTCACGATCAGCTGCAAAGCAGGGAGAGTCTCCCCCACCCCATCCCGGATATAGGTGGCGGCACCAGTAGCGTCTATATGGATACCCTGGGGCGCGGCGCCCGTACCCAGCCTAGCCTCTCCACCCTGATCCACATAGACCCTATAGAGCCACTCCTCATAGCCCACCCTGTCAATAGCATATGCCTTAGGCGTAGTCGTAGAGGCGTGGAAAACCTCACCAGCAACCTCCAGAACCACCCCCCTAAACCTGGAAAGGATCAGCTCCCCAGGCAGACCAGTGAAGTTTATGAAGGAGGGGCTGACGACACCGGTGCAGTGCTGGGGACGGCCGATAACCCTCTTAGGGTCATATATAACTGTCCGATACCCCCTCCTAGCCAGCTCTATACCTGCTAGGAGCCCTGCCGGGCCGGCGCCTAGGATGGGTATGGAGTCATCACTCATCACCAATACACATCCCCACAGGCCTAATATTATCCCCCGACAGGTGATGTATAGGGATTGGGAGATGTATAAACAGGCCATCATAGTGAGGACAGACCTAGAGATGGGTAGGGGGAAGCTCGCCGCGCAGGTGGCACACGCAGCGGTAGACTCCTTCTACAAAACCCTTAGGTCTAGGCCTGAGAAGGCATTGGCATGGCTCCAGGAAGGCCAGAAGAAGGTCGTTCTTAAGGTGAAGAGCGTATCAGAGCTTCTCGAGAAGGCGGAGAAGGCATCCGAACACGGATTAATAGTATCGATAGTCAGGGATGCAGGCCTCACACAGCTACAGCCAGGGACCGTCACATGTGTAGGCATAGGCCCAGACAAGGAGGAGCTGATCGACAGGATCACGGGCGACTTGAAACTCCTATAGGGTGTATAGAGCCGAGAGACTGGTGACTATGGAGTACCGTCGCAGCCATGTAAATGAGGATGTAGCCATAGGCCTATGCTACTACACCACTAGAGGCAGGCACATAGAATGTAGGATAAAACACGGAGTGGGCAGCTTCCAGGTAGAGGAGATAATACGTAGAGACATGCTCGGCGATAGGGGGTGGTACCTCTACAGAATATTCAAGCCATGGGGAGTCTCCAGCAGAGATGTGGAGGAGAGTATCAAGAAGTATGGCGCCAGGCTGATAGGGAGGAAGGATAAATACTCAGATGCATGGATACACATAGTCTCTAGGACCAGGATATATAGGGAGGGATACACCCTAGTAGGGAGGATCGACGAGACATACAAGCCAGAAGATATCCACATAGGAAACAGATTCAGGATAAGGGTTCTCATACCGCCGGGGGAAGACCTAGACGATGTCCTCGAGACTATAAGGCTGATAAACAGGGGAGAGACGAGGATTCTCAACTACTATGGCTACCAGAGGTTCGGCCACTCGAGGAACAACCATATACATGGATACAAGGCCATAAAGAAGGATCCACCGCCGAGACTCGAGAGAGTAAAATATGAGGCCCTACAGGCATACCTATTCAACCTCTCCATCAACAACCTCGTGAAGAGGGGCGCCAACCCACCACAGACACTCCCACTAGTGGGATACGCCACACCCTCCCCACAGCTGGAAGACCTACTGGGGATGGATAGGGAGAAGGCCCTCAGACTAAAGAAGCGCTTCTTCATGCTGAGACACGCTGGATACGACTTCTACGGAGGGGTGCGTAACACCTATATACGTATATTAGATGAGATAAGCCTATCCAGGGAGAGTGGTGAAGCAATTCTTGAGTTTACCCTCGGCCGGGGAGAATATGCAACGGTCCTCCTAAGAGAGCTATTCAAGCCGCTGAAGCCTAGACAGCAGGGGTTCTAGCTCCTCACCGACTTTACAGCAGGGTGATTCTCATCCCTCATAACTACTTCAAACCATTTATACTTACCATCCTCACCAACATAGTAGGACCCAAGCACAGTCAGGTTCCTAAACTTCCTCTTAGCCCTCTGCTCAGCAATGGTCTGGAGAGATAGCTGACGCTTAATCTTGGAGATACCCATCCTCTTCTGCCTCCTACCCAGCTTAGGAGGTATCTTACGGAGCCCACCCTTAGAAACCCTTACACGGACAACCACATATCCCTGCTTAGCCCTATAGCCAAGGGCACGGGCCCTATCAAGCCTAGTGGGCCTCTCAACCCTAACAATAGCAGGCTCCCTACGCCACTTCATACGCATCTGGGTTAGATAACGGTTATACTTGGGATCCGACCAGAGCCGCCTCCAAGTCTCATTTATATATTTATACATATCTCCAACACCACCGGTTCAGACTCTCCATATCAACATACAAGTACTTAAATATTCAACCCCCCGATGATAAAAACAGTTAGCTCCATGAAGCTGGGCATAGTCGGAAAACCCAACGTGGGAAAGACGACCCTGTTCAACGCCCTGACACTAGGATCCGAGAAGACGGGCAACTACCCCTTCACCACGATAGAGGGGGCCGAGGGAATAGCATACGTAAAGATAAGATGTGTATGTAGCGAGATCGGGGTTAGAGACACACCCGTAAACTCGGTATGTAGGGAGGGCTGGAGATTCATACCGATCAAGATAGTCGATACAGCCGGCCTAGTCCCCGACGCATGGAGAGGCAGGGGACTGGGCAACCAGTTCCTATCCAAGATCATGGAGGCCGATGCTTGGATCCACGTCATAGACCTCTCAGGCGCTACAGACATGGAGGGGAACGTTGGAAAGCCAGGCGAGTATGACCCCCTAGACGACATCAAGTTTATACAGCGAGAGCTGAGGATGTGGGTAAGGGGGATACTGGAGAAGAACTATGAGACTATAGAGAGGGACGTTAAGCATAGCAAGACCGAGCTTGGAGAGGCGCTACACAGGGTCTTATCGGGCCTAGCGGTTAGGAAGGAGGCTATAGACAACATCATAGAGACACTAGGCCTGAAAGACCTATCCAGACTAGTAGAGAACATGGACACCTTCATAGAGAGACTCCTCTCCGAAGCGAAGCCAATGGCCATAGCTGGGAACAAGATAGACCTACCACACTCCAAGGAGAACCTCGAGAGGCTGAGATCAATGGGCATAGAGATCCACCCAATAAGCGCGGTATCCGAATACTTCCTCAAGACGCTCGATAGAGAGGGGAAGATAAGATACATACCAGGAGAGCCAGGCTTCGATATCTTGAAGCCAGGAGAACTCACGGATAGGGAGAGGAAGGCACTAAGCATCATAAGGGAGAAGATATTCGGGGAGTGGGGAGGGACAGGTGTACAGAACCTTGTAGACCACGTAGTTCTAGACATGCTTGGATACATAGCTGTCTACCCAGTCAAGGATATCAACCGACTGACCGATGGGGAGGGGAGAGTCCTACCAGACACTTATCTAGTCCCCAGGGGCACCACGCTTAGGGAGCTGGCATATATGATACACTCCGACCTGGGGGAAAGGATAAAATATGGCTACGTATATGGCAAGACGACGAGGGTCTCCCCCGACTACGTCCTGAGACACAGGGACATAGTATCTATACAGGTATACTGAGCCAACTATCAGCTAGACAAGCTAGATAGGCGTCCCAGGCCAGTGGAGAACCTTTACCTTGAATACCCCCGACCCCTCCCTAATAGGATAGACCTTCCTAGCAGCCTCGGCGATCTCGTCATTCACCTTACCCATCAAGATCTCCCTTATAAAGGACTTCGAGTCCAAGGCCTCAGCCCACTTATCAATCACCTTGAAGACCTGCTTCCTAATAGCGCTCTTCCTAGAGCTGGTTATCCTCTTCGTCGTGAATACGCTGGCCCTGACACGGAAACGCCCACCATCCTTCGTCTCAACATCCCTGATAGCCTTTACATAGCTGGTGCCCCTCATGATTAGAGACCTCTCATACTCCCTGAAGTACTCATGCCCATTATACCTGGTATAGGCATAGGAATCCTTCACCTCATAGATCTTGAGCTTAACCTTTATGAACTGATGGTTGAAGTCACCGGTCAGATCGGAGAGGAGGACCTCGATATTCCTACCTATAAGGTTCTCAGGAGAATTTGCAATGACGTAGTATAGGTCATTCCCACCCAGAAAGTCCGGGGCCTTCACCATTACATATACCTTCTTCCTACCCCTCTTCACACCATACCTAGTCGGCATACTCCCCACACCCTTGCTAACTAGTCTACTTATGGACCTATATATCTAATAAAGGCCCTACCCCCTACCCACACACTCCTCGTCGAGGATGGGGTGTAGAGAGCGGAATATATCGTTCATAGCAGCCCTCACAGACTTGGGCCTACCCACTATAGATATGTGGAGATATCCCTCCCCACCACTGACCAGTATCTCCAACCCCTCCGCCGAATTATCTGGGGACAGGGCATCAGCAATTATCCCTCCATCCACCAAACCCTCAACAAGCACCTCAACCTTCATATCAATACCCTCAACACTAGCCTAGACGCGACTTAACAGCCTCCACAATCTCCTTCACAAGCGTGTCTGTAGAGCCCTCAAGAGTGGCACCGGCAGCCACGTTATGCCCACCACCTATACCGGAGAACCTCTTGGAGAGATCCCTCATAATCTCCGCCAGGTTGAAGCCCCTCTCAACCAGGTGTCTAGGCGCCCTAGCAGATAGCTTAACACCCCTCTCCGACCTAGCCAGGAGGATGACGACCTTATCCTGATACTTCAACGACCTAGACAGTATCGTTGAGATCGTGCCGCTAAACCTCGGGTTGAAGTCATGGCCCCTGAGATCCACGATCGCAACCATATCGTCATATATCTTCGCAGACCTGTCAGCCATCTCGAGATACTTCGCGATAAACCTCCTACGCTCCATATACAGCTCTATAGCCCTATCCACCACCCCACCCCTAACGCCATACGCTAGGAGCAGGCCGAGCCGCTCCTCGCCCATCCGCCCAGTAGTATTAACCAGATTAGCAAACTCATCTACATGCCTAAGTAGTGGATGCTCCTCAAACCTAAGGACGACAAAGTTACGGATGAGATCCCCAGGCCTGAGATCCTTAATCCCGAGGCCAGCTATATACTGGACTATAACCTCGAGGAGCCTATTCCTCTCAAGGTCGTTTAGACTATCAACCGTCCTCCCCTCACTAGGGTCATAATCAATACCCGACCTCTTCACAAGCATCAGACCAACATCATCCCTACCCGTGAAGTGGGGGATGTAGGGGTTGAAGCTCCATGTAATAGCCTTATGGAGAGGGAGGCTATGGCTAGAGAAGAATATGAAATCCTTCCTAACCTCCGCTACACCCATCTCGACAGCCTTATCCAGAACCATCTTAGTAACATCCACAGGGTTGGCCAGCTGCATATCCCCAGCGGCACCCACTAACGAGACCCCGAGGAAGTATGGATCACCAGTAAGCTGATACCCCAGGAGGCCTGAGAGGATCGATGCACACCCAGTAGCGCCGCCGTCAAATCCATGTAGCTCCGGATTTAGAATCGTGACGCCATCCGGCTCCCTACTCAGCTTGTGATGGTCAATAATCACTACCTCCCTATCCCCACGCATATCGATAATCCTGTCGAGATCCCCAGACCCCAGGTCTACAAAGACGTTTAGACGTCCCCCTAGACCCAGGAAGCCTGATAGGACGTCATCAGTAAGGTCGACCGTGGTCCTCAACAGGAATTCTCTACCGATGGAGGATAGAAACCTGGCTACCAATCCACCCGCTACTAGGCCATCCGCATCATAATGGGTGAGTATGTTGATGATCCCCCCATGGCTATGTAGACGCTCCGCAACCCTCTCAACATCACTGGTGAGCCCCTGGATACCCGGGGCTAGACTACTACTGGCCATCACTCCACCTGGGCCACGTACGTCTTATACTTCCAGTCCTTAGGGAGCTTACCAATCCTCTTATAATACTTGGCCAGGTGGTGTATCTTAGCCTCGATAAGCTCCAGCGAATGCTTATTCTTATAATCCTTCTTATGATACTTCAGATGGTTCATAAGCCTCTTAGCCTTCTCAATAAGCATAGCCAGATCCTCAGGCAGGTCATAGGTGACCCCATTCATCTCCAGGAACTTAGTCAGCTTCACACCCATGACCTGCTTGAAGGTGGGTATCCCATACTGATCCCTAAGGATCATACCTATCTCGGAGGGCCTCTTACCCTCCCTGGCAAGCTTTATAACAAGCTCGGCGATCTCCTCCCTAGACATCTCTACCCAGTCCGGCTTAGCCATAGTTACGGGCCGCTTAGAGTGGGACTTACCCTTCCTCCTGATATGCATCCTCGCCATCGTCTCCACCCCTGACCAACATACTTATAACTGTCTCCCCTATGCTCAGACTAGTTAGATAACGCCCAATCTTATTAAATAATCCCGCCCTATGGGAATACCTATTCTTCTCCTCGAGAGACATCTCCCCAAAAGTCTTAACACCCCCTAGGGGGATGAATATAGGGTCGTAGCCGAACCCACCCTCCCCCCTCGGCGACATGGCTATCCTACCCTCCACCACAGCCCTGAAGACCTTAAACATGTTGTCCCCAAGGTATAGGAGGCCATAGGAGACGAACCTCGCACCCCTATCCTCCACACCCTCCAAGGCCTTCAAGACACCCCTTATACCAAGTGTTGATAATACGTAGGAGCTATACACCCCTGGGAAGCCTCCAAGCGCATCTATAAACAGACCGGTATCCTCCACCACGAAGGGGGGCGGCACAACCTTCTTAGCGTCGAAGCCCTTCCATATAACAACCTCTAGGAGAGAATCGCTCTGGATCTCCTGGGGCTTATACCTAACCCATTCAGCCTCCACACCATACCGTGAAAGGATCTCGGAGGCCTCGAGGAACTTATGCCTATTAGTGGTTACCAGCCGGATAACCTGGCTACCTCTCCGCATAGTACCTCCCCATCCTCCTCAGACGTGAATAGAACCTGAGCACCTCATCATAGTAGTTATTACCCTCCCTATAGCTATTCAAGAACACACTGAATAGCTTGTCCGCCAGGCTGGGGACTGTAGAGTCTAGTGACCGTCTAAGACTATCCAGATCTATCGCCATGTCCTTCGGAGACTCGGACCAGTATGACAGGCCGAAGTCGATCAGCCATAAGTCGCCACCCCTTACCAAGACGTTGTTCAGGTTTAGATCCCCATGTATAACACCTGCTCCATGCATCTCCCTAGCCACACCACCAAGTATGGAGAAGTATCTCACCGCCTCATCTACCTCGAGGCTGGATAATGCCTGGGCCAGGGCTATACCCTCTATATACTCCATTATCAAGACGCCCTCCCTAAGCGAGGCGAAGTAGAGCATCGGCACCGGGAGACCCCTATCCCTAAGCCTATGGAGTATCACAGCCTCCCTATAGCTACGGAGCTGTCTAAGCCGCCTATCAAGCCTCTCATCCCTATACCCCTTTGGAACCCTTATCTTAAGTATTGCGGGCCTACCCAGGAATCCGTCAACGAGATATACATCTGCCTCTGCATTCCTAGAGATCAAGGTTGAGGACTCCACCAGCCGGTCTAGCAGGCCCACGGTATATCTACCTCGTCAATCCTCCACCTCTGCACCACACCGGTGGATGAGAGGTCAGGCGGCTCCACCCCCGCCAATGCCATCCTGAGGCCTACAACAGCGATCTGTACACCGTTATCCCCGTTCAGCCTCTTAGGCAGCCTATAAACCTTGAGTCCATACCTCTCAGCCATTACACCCAACTTCTTGTATAGGGTGTCGTTAGAGGCGACCCCACCGGAGATCGCTATGCCGTCGACGTCGAACGGGACAGCCCTCAACGCCCTCTCAACAGCCTCGACAATTATTGAGAACGCCACCTCCTGGACAGAATAGGCCACATCCTCTATCCTATGGCTCCTGAGAAGCTGTATAGCCTTCGTGAGGATCCCCGAGAACTGGAAACTAGTACCTATAATCGTATAGGGGAGGTCGAGAAGCTCCCCACCCCCCTCCGCCAACGACTCTATCACCGGCCCACCGGGAAAGTCTAGGCCCGCCTCCCTAGCCAAAACGTCTAGCAGGTTTCCAATCGTTATGTCCAGCGTCTCCCCAAACACCCTATACCTACACTCGTTCAGGACTAGGATGGAGGTATGGCCCCCCGACACCAGCAGGTGGAGAGGATTCCTAAGGGAGTAGTAATGCGTAACAAGCTCGAGATGACCGACCCCATGATGGACTGGATAGAGAGGCTTACCATGTCTCAGGGCTAGATACCTCGCAAGAGAAGCGCCTACCCTTAGACAAGGCCCCAGACCCGGTCCCCTACTAAAAGCGATGACATCTATATCCTCAACTCCAATCCCAGCCTCAGAGAGGGCCTTCCTAAACACATTAACAGCCTCCTTAGAGTGGTGCTCCGCAGCGTTGAAGGGCTCGATACCCATCCCCCTAGGAGGCGTGTATCTAGACCTCACATCAGCCAGGATATTACCCTCCCCATCGATAATACCCACTCCAAAGGTGTGGGCCGTAGACTCTATACCCATCACAATCATCTATCCCCCACCTCCACCCACTAAATATCAAGGCATCTCGATAACTTCTAAATTGAGGGGGCATGAGGATAGAGCTAAACATTATTGTACATGCAACCGACAACCCCGACAAAATCCTCAACTCCCTAAAACGGATCGTCAATTACGACGTGACAGATATTAGGCGGACCGACCTCACAGGCCACCACAAAAACCCGATAACATACTACAGGATAGTCCTGAGGGGCAGGGAGAGAGTGATGGAGACCCTGGAAAAGATACTGAGATCCATGTCTAGAAGCGATGTAGCCTATCTATATGAATACCTCGATGAGCATTACCATGGGAATAGGCTCTACATAAGGATCGACAAGTCCAGCATATGTAGAGGGGGCAATATCCAGCTAGGCGATGTAGACCCGGTACAGGTCGTAGTATCCGGCGTCAAGGCGGATAGGCTGAGGAAGATGATAGATAGTTTGATGGGAAGACCCTGAAATGCAGTTCTACTCATACCTACCATCAAGGATAATCCAGCCATGGACACTTAGGAGGATATACGGAATGGGCTTTAGATACATATTCATCCAGATCAAGAGCCTGGAAGAGGTTGACCAGCTAGAGCTGACCATGGGGGAGCCCTTCATAACCATAGAAAACATCGGGGAGAGGCGGAGAGGACCGATGATCAGACTCGACGCCACAGAGGCTAGGAGGAGGAAGGAGCTGGAGAGATACAGCGACATCATGCGCGAACTGAAGAGGAGGGGATACATAGGGGTCTACATAGCCAGCTCCAAGACGCTGGAGAAGATGGATGTAAACATCCTCTACAAACTAGGCGTAACCACCATCAATATGCAGGACAAGATCTCGACTAGAGAAGCCATAGAACTCTCTAGGCATAGATTCACCATAGAGATCAATATAGACCCCATACTAGACTTCACCGGCGACTGGTGTGAATACCTGAGGATGGCGCAGACATTCGACAAGAGAGGGGTACTAACAGTCTCCACAGAGGCCGACGAGTACAGGGTTAGAGACCTACATGAAGTACCCAAGACCCTTGAGGCCATGGTCACCAGGAGCCTGAACCGGTGGTGGAGAGCCCTATGGTAAAGATATATAGGTATCGATACGTCAGGGTGGGGACAGTGCTCCCCCCACACAGGATAGCCTATCGAATGCTGAAGAAGTATCTAAAGCTATACGGGCCACACGACTACTGCCTAGCAAGGGTGAAGCTTATACACACGGATCAGGAGGAGTTCATATACCGGGTGCTCCAGGAATATCTAGACAAGACTATATACGCCCTATGGAAAGCCATGGAGGAGAGTGGGACTAGGCCTAAATATATAATCGTGGCCAACACGTTGAGGCAGGTGCGTAGGAAGAGTGTTGAGGAAACCAGGCCATGGCCCATCAGGAAGCCTGAGTAGTATCAACAGCCAATTTTTAATTAGGTCATCCAACTGTTAATGTAGTTGGCGTGGGGTGTACATAGAGAATGATACCTACACAGGCGGCTTATGACAGGGCCATAACCGTATTCTCCCCAGACGGCCGTATCTTCCAGGTAGAGTATGCCCTCGAGACCGTTAAGAGGGGGACCATCTCCCTAGGGATCCAGTCTAAACACGGGGTGGTCCTAGCGGCTGAGGAGCCCTTCGCAAGGTTCCAGGACAAGAACCACAGTAGGAAGCTATTCATAATAGATAGGAATATAGGTGGAGCCATCTCCGGCTACGTACCGGATGGAAGAGTCCTCATCGACTATGCAAGGGAGTTCTGCCAGTATCAGAGGATCCTCTACGACGAGCCACCATATGTAGACGTAGTGGCTAGGCGTATAGGGAATATCAAGCAGGGCTTCACACAGCAGGGCGGGATAAGGCCCTTCGGAGTAGCCATAATATTCGGCGGTATAAACCCGGACGGCACACCAGCCATCTATGTAACAGACCCAAGCGGCTCCTTCATCAAATACGTAGCCGCAGCCATAGGGGCCGACTCAGACTCAGCCCTAGACTTCATAGAGAAGTACTACAACCCAGAGGCCGACCTCGAGGAGCTGAAGGTGCTAGCCGCTGGGGCCATACTATACGCCAGTAGGAAGAAGAACATCGGTAAGAAGGAGTCGATAGAGATCAGGTTCCTAGAGATAAGCGTCAAGGACATGGACGCCAAGTTCATAGGGGTGGACGAGGCGAAGAAGTATATCGAGATGGCTAAGCAGAAGTATGAGGAGTTATAAGGAATCCAGGGTGAATAATCATTTTCTAGAGACGGTGGTGGAACAATAATCCATAAATTACATATCGATCCATCCCCAGATAACAACCGGTGGTTAAATTGACGAATTACACCATAGCGAGGTACAAAAAAGGTGGTAAGAAGTTCGAGGTACTCGTAGACCCCGACAAGGCACTTGAATACAAGCTGGGGAGGCGGAAGGACTTCACCAACGTCCTCGTATTCGACGAGGTATATACAGATGCCAACAAGGGTCTAAGGGCATCCAAGTCAGACCTCATGTCAGTATTCGGAACCACGGATGTGGAGAAGATAGCTGAGAAGATAGTTAGGGAGGGGGAGCTCCAGATAAGGGCTGACCAGAGGAGGAGGCTTATAGAGGAGAAGAAGAGGCAGATAATAGACTACATCTCTAGGTACTGTGTAGACGCCAGGACATCAGCCCCCATACCACCCCTGAGGATAGAGACCGCCCTAGAAGAGGGGGGTGTAAAGATAGACCCCTTCAAGCCCGTCGAGGAACAGATAAACCAGGTCATATCAGACCTCTCCAAATACATACCGATCAAGAAGCAGATATCGATCCTCTCTATCAAGATACCGCCTGCCTACGTGGGCAAGGTATATGGCTACATCAGGAATGCCAGCGACATTATAAAGGAGGACTGGCTAAACGACGGTTCCCTAGACGTCACCGTCTCGATACCCTCCGGCATGAAGGTGGACTTCATGGAGAAGATATCGAGGATGACCGGCGGAGTAGCATACGTGGAGATAGTGGAGGAGAAGACGGTATAGAGGGCGAGGGTGGAGCACTATGGAGAACCAGGAAGAGAGGGATACCAACAAGAAGATGTGGATAGTGACCCCAGGCGAGAAGGTCCCAAAGAGGCCTAGATATGGAGATACAAACTCGGGGGAGGCCTACTTCATAAAGACGCCGATAGGCTACGTAGCGACCCACCTCGGAGTGATAAAGAAGACTGGTAGGGGGCTAGACCTAATACCATATAAGAATGTATACACCCCCAGGAAGGGGGACTACGTGGTAGGAGTGGTGACAGCATACGCCCCCAACGGCTGGATAGTCGATATAGGAGCATCCACAAAGGCCTTCCTAGCGGCCCAGGAGCTGATTAGGAGGCAGGGAGGCGAGAGGCGCTTCGACCCCAAGACCTATGACCTGACACAGCAGTTCTCCATAGGCGACCTGATAGGAGCCGTGATCTACGACATAAATGCACAGTCCCACGCAATCCTCTCCCTAAACCCGGAGAAGACCACGGTCTCCCCACGCCACATCGGTAAGCTGAGGGGCTACTTCGTCATCAAGGTCCACACAACAAAGATCCCGAGGATCATCGGTAAGAAGGGGAGCATGATAAAGATGATCAAGGAGAATATAGATGGGGACATCGTGATAGGCCAGAACGGCGTGATACTCTTCAAGGGAGAATATGAGAAGTATCTCCTACTCAAGAGGATTATAAACACGATTATATCCCGTACATTCGCCCCAGGGTTGACGGGCAAGATAGCCTCCATGCTCGGGACGACCCTCGAAGACGGGGAGAACGACACGTCTTGATGAGGAGGTGTTTATAGGATATGAGTAAGGAGGAGTTCATAAGGGTAGACGGTAGAAAGCCGGATGAACTTAGGAAATACTCTATCAACGCGGGTATCCTGAAAAACGCGGATGGATCGGCCGAGATCAGGCTGGGTAAGAACTGGATAGTAGTAGGTGTATATGGGCCGAAGGAACACTTCCCAAAGTTCGAGGCCCTACAGGACAGGGCGATAATAAACTGTAGATACCACATGGCTCCATACAGCACTACCGAGAGGAAGTCGCCCAAACCCTCGAGGAGGGAGATAGAGCTATCCAAGGTTATAAGAACCGCCCTCGAACAGGCGGTGATACTCGAGAAGTTCCCCGAGATGAGTATAGACATCTTCATAGAGGTCCTCCAGGCCGAGGGGAGCACCAGGGTAGCCAGCATAACAGCAGCATCAGTGGCACTGGCCGAGGCGGGTATACCCCTTAGAGACATGGTCGTGGGATGTTCAGCTGGTAAGGTCAGTGGCAAGATAGTGGTCGACGTGGGGGAGGAGGAGGATAAGGAGGGTGAGGCGGACCTCCCCATAGCCATCATGCCCAACCTGAAGAGGGTAGTACTCCTACAGATGGATGGCAAGCTTACACATGAGGAGTTTAAAGAGGCCTTCGAGAAGGCCTTGGCAGGAGCCCTGGAGCTGTATGAGGAGCAGAAGAGGGCCCTTAAGGGACTGATCGAGAAGATGAGTGAGATACCATCGGAGGGAGATGGTAATGAGCAAGGAGTATAAGGGTAAAACCCTATCCGAGATCCTACGGATGGAGCAGGCTAGAAACTTCCTCGGGAAGGGGATGAGGGAGGACGGTAGGGAGCTCACCCAGTACAGACCCATAGACATCAAGGTGGGCACCATAGAGAAGGCCTTCGGCTCCGCCACAGTCTATCTAGGAGACACGATAGTGGTTACCGGCGTAAACTTCGAGATAGGCACACCATTCACCGACTCGCCAGACAGCGCGATACTCCTCGTGGAGGGCGAGATCCTACCCACAGCCTCATTCGAGGCCGAGGCAGGCCCACCAGACGAGTACGAGATAGAGATGAGTAGGGTCGTCGATAGAAGCCTCAGGGAGAGCGGGATAATAGACTTCAAGAAATACGTGATAGTCCCTGGAGAAGCAGTCCTAAAGATATTCGTCGACTTCAACATCCTAAACGACGATGGAAACATCATAGACGCAGCCGTCATCGGTGCTGTAGCAGCCCTAGCCACTGCGGAGATGCCGGATCTAGACTATATACGGGAGAACCTCGAGAACGTTAATAACAACAATATCAAGGAGGTGCCGAGGAAGCCCTTCCAGATAGAGGAGGTCCCGATAGCAAACACCATAGCCATGTATGGAGACAAGATGTTCGTAGACCCCACAGCCTCCGAGGAGGAGGTGGCCGACGCCCTGATAACATATACACACCTATCGACAGGGGAGATATGCAGCATACAACTCCTAAAGGGCAGCCTATCCTATGAAGACGTCTTCAAGGCCCTAGACCTGGCATATGAGAAGAGCATAGAGATACGGAATATATTGAGGGAACGTGGAATTATAAGTGGCTAGCGGGATAACCAGAGTATAGTGGGTGTAGAGGGAGGTAATAAGCCATGGCCAAGAAGAAGATACCAAATATAGCCGCCAGATTCGGGCCTCGCTACGGAGCCTCACTAAGGAAGCGTTGGAACCTAGTCATGCTGAAGAAGCTCTCCAAGTATGAATGCCCCCAGTGCATGCACAAGAAGGTGGAGTGGGTATCAGTAGGGATATGGAGATGTAGGAAGTGTGGATACACCTTCGCCGGAGGCGCCTACGAGCCCTTCCTAACCCATAAGGTGAGGTAGCCCGGAGGGGCTCCAAAATAGCCATCCTCATAACGACCTCCAGACGCCCGACTAGGAGGGTGAGCAGACTAGCTAAGGAGCTCAGCTGGGTCATCCCGACATCGACGAAGATAAACAGGGGGAAGAAGAGCCTACGAGACCTATGGGAATACGCGGTTACAAAGGGATATTCAAAGGTCATCATAATCGAGACCTGGAAGGGCAACCCGGGCAAGATCCTATTCACAGAGCCGGGCTACAAAACACTCTCCATACTTGGAGAGGCATACATAGGAGGGGTGAAGCTCCTAGTAGACCAGAAGAACAGGGAGAGGAGGATAGTCTCCACACTATCAGGGGAGGGAGGGGGAGAGCTCTACAGATTCCTAGAGGCCTACCTAGACCTACCGCTACACGACCCTAGGAGGAGCGGTGTAGAGGCCTCACTACACGTAGAGGAGGGTGAGGAGCACAGGATAGTGTTTAGACATGGGGAGGAGGAGCTATACCCAGTTATAAGGGTGAGGAGATGGAGGGGTGTAGATATAGAGCGAGAATCTTCCTAGGCAGGGGAGAGGAGAAGATACGTATAGCCACGGCGATAGCTGTCGACGACCCACTGATAAGGATTGTTAGGATCGATGGAGAAGTCGTCCTCGAGGTCGAGAGCAAAAGCCAGACCGAGTTCCGAGGCATAATAAACAGCATTCTACGAGGAGTCGCGATGCTTGAGAATTTATTACCAGAGAAGGAGAATCTATAGAGAGACCCTTACATAAACAGCACGGCGAGGTGAGAAGCGGTGAGCAGAGAGATACCCCCGAAGGTGCAGCAGCTCCTCAAACAGCTCAACGATATGCAGAAGACCTATCAGAGCATAGCCCTACAGAAACAGCAGCTACAGGTAACACTCCTAGAGAACAAGAACGCCTACGAGGCCATGAAGAACAGTGAGGACGAATATGTATATAGACTAGTGGGAGGAGTATTCATAAAGGTCAAGAAGGAGGACGTGGCTAAGGAGCTTGAAGAGTCGATAAAGCTCCTAGAGACCAGGATAAAGATCCTGGAGGACCAGGAGAAGAAGCTCCTAGAAGATATGAAGAAGGCTGAGGCCGAGATAAGGAAGTTGATGGGGGGAGGGCCGGCACAGGTGTCATAGACTAGCCAGATATAACGATGGATCACCAGTCATCTTAGATGGTGATGGGGGTAGACTGTCTAACAGGCCTGCTCGAGAAGGCCGGTTCAGCCCTAATCACAACCCATAGACACGCGGATATAGATGCAGTGGCATCGGCAGAACTACTTAGAACACTCCTCCTAAGGAGGGGGGTTGAGAGGGTTGATATATACGTGCCGGAGGGTCTCTCCGGCATAACCCTAAGCCTCCTAGACAACCTAGACGTGGGGATAGAGTATATCACTGAAGCATCGCCGGACTACGACCTCTACATCATGGTAGACACCTCGAACCCAAAGCTACTGGGGGATCTGGCCGAGAAGATCCATGAGATCAGGGATAGGGTCGTCTGGATAGACCATCACCTAGCCATGGAGAAGCCCCCGGGCCGATGCTTCATACATGGTGTAGACGCGTCCTCCACAATCGAGATCGTCCTAGACATAGTAGACCAGATCCTCGGAATGGAAGAGATGGATGACAACCTCCTAGTCATGGCACTCGCAGCTATATACGTTGAGACCAGGTTCCTCCAACTAGCCACCCCGATGACGATGTATAGGGTGGCTAGGCTCATGGAGCTTACAGGCTACACGATCAAGGACATCTACGCCAAGCTACCCAGGGAGGAGAGGGACAGTTCGGAGAGGATGGCTATAGTCAAGGCCATGCTCAGGCTGGAGGGGTGGAAGGCGGATGGGACCATAATACTCCTGACCGATGTAAGCTCCCACCACAACAAGGTCTCTAGACAGCTACTATCCATAGGCGGGGACGTAGCAATAGTATATGGATACAAGAAGAGGGGTAAGATCCATATCAGGGCGGTCGACGGGAAGGGCGGACTGGTTAAACGTCTGGTGGAGAAGCTGGGCGAGAAACTGAGGGAGAGGGGGATCACGGCGTCAGGAGGGGGGCACGAAACGATCTACAACATCGAATTTGGGAAGATGGATAGGGAGGAGCTGAGGGAGATAATTATCGAAAGCCTGGGGGAAACGGTTAAAGACCTCGGCTATAGAATTGAAAGGCTTAGCTAGGAGAGGCGTGATGAAGGAGATAGTATCCATAGAGAACCTAGAGTTCAAGTATCTAGGGGCCAGGGATAAAGCCCTCAGAGGGATAGACCTGAGACTCGAGCGGGGGAGGAGATACCTACTTGTAGGGGCCAGCGGATCCGGTAAGACCACTCTGGCCAGGTGCATCACCGGCCTAATACCCCACTTCTACCAGGGGGAATACTCCGGCGAGGTCGTGGTGGACGGGATGAAGGTGTCAGAGACACCTATACAGAGGCTGGCCGAGACAGTGGGCTATCTCAGGCAGAACCCTGAGGAGCAGGTCCTGATGACCAAGGTCGAGAGGGAGATAGCCTTCTCCCTAGAGTTTAGGGGGCTGACCACAGAGGAGATGGAGAGGATAACTAGGCGGGTGATGGAGAACCTAGGAATATCACATCTATGGGGGAGAACCACAGACACACTCTCGGGAGGCGAGCTACAGAAGGTGGTTATAGCCAGTATGCTGGTGCTAGAGCCTAAGATGCTTATACTCGACGAGCCCTCGGCATACCTATCACCAATGGCGGTGAAGAACCTCCAGAGCCTCCTAGACACCTATATCCCGGGCCAGAGCACACTCCTCGTCATAGACCATAGACTAGACTACTGGATAGGATTCGTCGACACAGTGATCTACATAGACAGGGGAGTGGTCAGATACACGGGTAGTCCGGGGAGGCTACTCAACCTCCTAGGCTCGGAGGAACATAGGCTGAACATACCCCTACACATCCGCCTGAGCCACGACCTTAAACAGGTGGTCAACACCAGGGGTGTAAACAGTTGATAAGGGTGGAGAACCTCTGGTACACCTATGACGGCGGGAACTACGTCCTTAGAGACGTCTCCCTCGAGATAGTGGAGGGGGAGATATACTATATCCTCGGGGACAACGGCTCGGGCAAGACAACCCTGATACGACATCTAAACGGCCTCCTAAAACCGAGTAGGGGAAGAGTATTGGTGGACGGCCTAGACACAAGGGAGACACCAGTATCCAGACTGGCCGAGAAGGTCTCCATAGTATTCCAAAACCCCGAGAAGATGTTCTACATGCCCACAGTAATCGAGGAGATATCCACGACACTCAGGAACTTCGGCGTGGAGAACCCTGACCAACGGGCCGAGGAGATCCTAAGGGAGTACGGCCTATCAAGATACCGGGACAGATCACCCTTCACCCTCAGCGGGGGAGAGAAGAGGATACTATCCATAGCCATAATGACTGGCTGGAGCCCCCGATACCTAGTCCTGGACGAGCCCACAATAGGGCTCGACGGCGACTATAGGAGGAGGCTCCAATGGGCCATAGATAGACACCTCTCAAGAGGAGGGGCCGTAGTCATAGTGACACATGACATGGAGCTGGTTCTAGAGAGGGAGGGGAGGGTAGTCATACTCAGCGGCGGCCAAGTCGTGTATAGGGGCTATACACAGGAGCTCATAGACCTAGATCCCGGCCAGCTGGGAAGGTATGGCTTGGTCAAGCCTACATATGCCCGCTCAACAAGCTACATGAAGACCAGCGGCGTCATCAGGGACTATCACGGATACTGCGGAGTATTCGCCGAGGTGGCGGGGGTGCTCGACAATGTATAGGATCGGGCTAGAGGCCTTCAGATTCGAGGAGCGAGACGCAGCCCTATACAGGCTGGATCCTAGGGCCAAGCTACTAGTAGCATTCATCTATATGGTCCTCACCATACTGGTTAACAGCCAAGCGATCCAGCTACTCATAACAGCCCTCCTACTAGCCACGCTACTACTACTGGGGCGGCTAGGGAGAAAACTGGTGAAAAACCTGGTGACCCTGGCTCCACTCATGACCCTAGTCTTCCTAGCCAACTACCTAGTCTCCGGAGACCCGATGGCGAGTCTCCTACCCACCCAGAAGCTCCTAAACCTAGTCATGAGCCTAAACACGTTCTTCCTAACCACCAATCCCGACGACTTCGCCATAACACTGGAGAAGATGGGTATGCCCCTAACCATCACCCTAGCATTCTCACTCTCACTCCGCTTCATACATGTATTGGCAAGGGTGTTGACAGAGATAGTGGAGGCACAGCTATCCCGTGGCCATAGACTAGATACTGGCGGCATAACCACGAGGATAAGGAACTATACAGCGATCCTCATACCACTCATCATCATAAGTGTAAGGAAGAGTATAAGCGTGGCCGAGACCCTCGAGCTACGGGGCTTCAGGGAGGGGGCTAGACACACCCCCTTCACCACCATGAAGATAGGGTTCTGGGATGTGATCTACGTGGCGGCCTCCCTATCCATAGCCACAGCCCTACTCATCTATGGCGGAGCGGTGGAGACAGCCCTCCTAGAGATCCTTACTAGGCATCTTGAATACATGGCCATTTAGAAAGGTGTGGAGCGCGTTCCGGGTAGCCTCATATGTCAGCACAGCCCTATCAACCTTTCCCCGGGTCAGGTAGCCTATGAAGCCCTTCGACTCCCTCATGCTAGGATCACCAGTTATACTCTCCAGTACACGCGCCATGGAGCTACTAACGATCCTGGAGCCTAGGCTATGGTCTATGAAATAGGCTGAGGAGCCGCCCAGCCCAAAGCCTATCCCATCCCTCGTCACAGCGGCTACCTGTAGAACTATGTATACACCATATAGCCCTAGGGGGGAGACACCGGCCTCCACACCCACGCCATAGTCCACATCGAAGTTGTGTATCATATGCCTAGCCCTAGCAACAGCTCCCTCCACAATCTCTTCGAGGGATGTGGGCTGATCCTTTAAGACTAGCCCGGATCCACTAGTCACCAGCTCGACATCCCTATAGAGCTCCTCGAAGACCCTATAGACACCCTCTATCTTAGCCCTATTATTGGTGTAGAGCCCCACCCTGAGAACCATAGCCAGGAAAACTATTCACAGCCAAGGGAGATATGTAGATATCCCTGGTGGGCCCGGTGGGATTTGAACCCACGACCCCCGGGTTATGAGCCCGGTGCTCCGCCAGGCTGAGCTACGGGCCCATCCAACTGTCTATAATCCACACATCTCTAATAAATCTCTTATCCACATATTCTGGCGCCGAGAACCCAGTCCCCCAAACCATGAGGAGTAGTCAGCAAGCCTTACACGAGTTCATATTATCCTAATCCCCATCTTCCCAATCTCATCAGACGCCTTCCTAATCTCCTTGTCCAGCGTCATGAAGAACCTACACCCGGCCTGTAGGGAGGCAGATATGTGTAGCAGGTCGAGTGTCTTAAGGCGTAGCCGGCTGGATAGTTTGAGGGCCTCCCTAATGACCGTCTCCATGTCTAGGTCGACCAGCTCGGCTCCTACCTTCTCGATGGAGTATAGGGCCAGCGCTGCTGGAGACTCCATACCCGCCCGTGAATAGACGCTGGATAGCTCGACTATGGTCAACCAGCTCACCACTCTCCTGCCACGTATCCCTGATAGGAGCTCCACAGCTGTTTGATGGTTAGGATCCAGCTCGTCGAGGTAGGAGATAATTATATCTGTGTCTAGACATATCACCTGCTCCTACCCTCCACCAAAAGCCTCGAGAGGCCTCCATGCCTGATCCTATAACCAGATCTGGAGAGATCCTCAAGCCTAATGAGCGTATCCTCCCAGAAGCCCACCTCCTCCCGAATCTTATCCAGACCCTTCTCAATCATCCTGTTGAAGGCGTGGGACCTACTCCTAGCCAGGCCGAGGCGGACCATCTTATCAGCCAGATCCACGACCTCCCTCCTAACCTTTATAGACACCGTTACCAGCACATTGGTACACCAAGGTATACATGGGTAGATCCAGAAATAAATAGTGTGGAGACCCGGATACTAGGCTGATTCATGAACAGTTTCACCAGTCTAGGGGTGTTGCAGAAACGCCGAGGATATGAATCTCTCACGAGGCCATAGTATTAAGTGGAATGGACCACTTCATCCCCATAGTCGGTAGAGACGCGTTGAGGATCTTCGCCGAGGCGGCCCACCACTTTGGATATGCAGTCCTACCATACTACGAGGTGGTGATAAGCCCGGAGGATATACGTCTTATTAGGGAGGCCAACCCCGGTATAAAGCTGATACTCTCAAGCATCATGCCTGACGAGTATCTGGAGAGGGAGGAGACGCTACAAGACTTCCTAGGATTCGCCTCGGAGCATGGCTTCGACTATATAATAGCCTGGGACACCCCCACATATCTAGACGATGAGGAGGCCAGCTGGCGAAACACATTGAAGTCTCTAGAGGTGGTGGAGAGGCTTAGGGGGAGGTTCAACATAATACCCCTTGTAAAGGGGGCTTACCCCGAGCATAAGAGATATGCATGTGAGAGGCTGGCTGAGCTGGGCTTCGAGACCGTGGCTATACATGCGTCTCCCTACCTATCCACAAACCAGTATATAGAGCCCTACCTCAGGAGGGCTGGGCTAGCAGGCATCAGATACACCCATGAATATCTGAAGCACCTCCTAGAGCTCATCCTCGAATACCCATTCAAGGAGGTGTTGGTACTTGGTGGGGCCGGGCCTAGGCACATCCCCGACCTGATGGCTCTGGATCCGGAGAGGATAAGGCTGGCTGGATACTCATGGTTTATCGACGCCACTAGGATGACGGTGTATGGAGGGCTGGGCGAGGCCATAGACATTAGGAGGGGGTTCTACCACTGTAACTGCGATGTGTGCCTGGCCACGGGGCCTAGGCTCAGGAGGGAGAGGCGGTACATATCCCTCCACAACCTCATGATAAGCCGTGAACTGATTAGGCACTACGCTGGGGAGGAGAGTAGGGACTACAGGGTGGAGAGATACGACCTCATCCTAGAGACGTATGACGACCTCTTGATACTAAACGACCTCATGATAGGTGGGAGGCACAGCCTATGGAGACTGGGCCTCAAGATGGCTGGTGAGCATAGGCCTAGATACCTAGTCCTGACGGGCCGGGTATTCGACACCAGCCGGATATCCATACAAGTGCTGGAAGAGTTTAGAGCATGGATAGATACACATCGGGACACCAGGATAATCCTGGTATGGGACATGCCGCCAGGCAGGGCCAACATAGGCCGCCTACTCGACAGCCTCCTATACAGGGGTATAGACCTAGTAGAGGAGAGTCCTGACCAGGGTGAAGCCCAGGTTAGAGAACTAGTCACCAGACTAGTCCTAACAGCTAGATGGGGATCCATGACCATAAGGAAGGAGACCTGGGGAGGAGGCTTCGACGTGACTATTAGGCTTCTAGGCCCCAGTGGAAAACCCAGGGAGGCGGCCATCGAGGATCTAGGCAGGGGGATAGGTGAGGATGGATGGCTAGTAACAGACTATATCGAAGAGCCCTACATAGACAGGGAGAGGAGGATAGCCACGCCTGGGAGGTGGGGATCCTACAGAGAACCAGCCAGACTACTAAGACCCGGAGGAGTATACATCACCCATAGCGGAGAAGTGGAGATCCTAGAGGGTGTAAATCCATTCCAACTATTTGGAAAATCTAAGGAACACGGTGTGTAAACCGTGGGAGAAACTATAAGGCCTGAGTCCATTGAGATACTTGCAAACGCGGTCATTAGGAGAGGTAAATACCCTACACTGGTTATTCACGGTCTGACATTTGAATATGCCCGCGACATGCTGGGTACAGATGTCTTCAAATTAGAGATCCACGATGGAGAACAGTATATCTACTACTGGAGACACCTTGGGGGCGAGAAAGAGAAGGAAATAATGTTTAGCGGCCTTAAGCCTGGGGAATATTGGGTAAATATCAAACCCTTCAACGTCTACAATTTTATAAAAGACTTTAACGAAGCGATAAGGAAAACCTTACCAATAGTTCTAAGCATCAACATAAACCAGATAGTAGTCAAGATGGGAGACGTATATCTATCCACTGAGAGATGGAGCTATGAAAAGGAGAGAGGATGTGGAGTGGCACTACTAGCTGAGTATCCCAGCAAAACACGTGCAGGTCAAGTAGTAACACTCAAGTTTCAGATGAAACTTGGAAAAGCTAATTTATGGATAGTAGAACCTAGGCGAGGATCTAGACCAGCAGTTTACAGAGTCGAGAAGTTAGAGAGCTCCCTATATAGCATCGATCTATACTACAGACATGGAAAGAAGCTTAAGAAGACGTCTCTTGACGTCGAGAAGAATGTTAAGAAGAAGCTTTTTAAACCTATTTCGGATTCGTTGGAGATACTCGAAAAAGAGAAAACCAGAATAGCGGGCTTGGAAGTAGAGAGGTATACATACAGGATAAGGGATGAAAATCTTAGAAGTCTAGCCGACACCATAATGAGGGAGAGTCATAAAGACCGTCTAGAAGGAAGGAATGATGGGTTCATGACTAAAAGAGACGTCCTGGGGAAGAGTTTAGCCATCAATTTCCTGTACAGCATCGGAATACGTGAAGTGTATGTTGAGCCCACTAAACACGATCCCTATAAAGATGTATTAAGGGAGATCCTCGCTAATCGCAGACCCGATATAATAGGATTTATCGAGAATGAGATGTATGTAGCAGAGATAAAGTATAGGTTTGAAGAAAGGGAAGGGAGGAGATCCTTAAAGAATGCCGTTAAACAAGTCAGTGAATACTATGATCTGCTGACACGAGTAGTTGGAAAGGACCTACTGAATCGGCGGGTGGAAAAACTATCCAGAATTGTCGTAATAATTGGCTACGACCATAGGAGTAATAAGGGATACATAATCCTTTGGAGGGATCGAGATGACTAGACATGGGAAGATCCGGGAGAACCTGGATATGTCGTATCTGGCCGCCAAGCACCTAATCGGGGAGACGATATTCGCCCCATACTATTCCATATCCATAAACGAGGGGAGGGTCCTCATCACCCTAGATGATGATAGGCTGGAGGAGCTGGAGCTTAGGCGGCAGGGCAGGCTGCTAGAGGCGAGGAGCGGTGGCTATGAGCTAGCCGAGATGATAGCCCAGCTATACCCCGGGGCGGAGGACGAGTTCTCGGACGTGGATGACTGGAGTAGCCCCAGCACCCTAGAGAGCCTTAGGGAGAGGTATCCCGAGGCCTTCAGACATCTAGATATGTCCCGTGAGGCGGCTCAGAAAGTCTCGAGGGAGATGAATATTAGGCTGGAGACGATTGTGGATCGGAACAGCTATACATATACGAGGCTAAAGCTCCGTATAGCCAGGTGGGGGCCGGGCGAGATACTCGCAAGGACAAGGGAGGCCACCGAGGCATTCCAGAGATGGTGTAGGGAGATGGGTAGGGATCGAGACGCCGCCGATCCCTACTATAGGAGGGGGGAGACCAGGACGACAGACGAGCTATACGAGACCGCGAAGACTGCTCTGAAGAGCCTACTCAGGATCGGCGAGACACCCCAGGCAGTATACCTATCCAACCTGACCCCCACGGCGATCCATATCAGAACGGAGAAGAGCAGGCTGGTCAAAGCCCTAGAGATAGAGATGGACAGCCATAAATACCATGTAGTGATGAGGCCCGCGACACCCGAGAAACGCCGGGAACTACTAGAGACGGGCAGGTATAAAGAGACACTCCATACAGAGAAGCTACTATACAGAGAAGTATTCATAGGAACACTAAGACTGAGGCAGTGGATTAGGGATACACTACCCCGGGAGCTGGACCCATTCACAGTCCAGCTCTGACTCGTAGTCTTCACCAGCCATCCAATTGGCAATCGCGATAGCCGCATCTATCTCAAGCCTACTATTCGACATTAAGATCGAGGGGAAGTAGTATATGCTTCCATTAGGCATCACCCCCTCAAGATGCATATACCCCACCACATGAGGATTTGAATATGCAGGGTTCCACTTTACACCACCCTCTTGTACAAGTTTATAGATACCCACCATATCCAGAAGGGTAAAGAGGCTAGATGTATTGCCATCGATCGCTACAAGACCTATCCTATCAAACTCGATTTCAGCAATAAAGCCTGCTATCCTCGGGTCTGACACATGGCTGGCCAGCCAATCGCCATAGAACACGACTATGCCGAGCCCATCAACCTCCATCCAGTCAAAATCATCTAGATCATCAGGCTCTAGACGTACAACCCCCATACCCCTATCTATATACACCTCTATAACCCCATCTACATAGGCACTAGTCTCACCAACAACGATAATCGTCATATCTATCTCCAGCGCCTCTAAGTCGAGACATACCCTTCTACCATCTTTTTCAGCTAGAGGATAGACCAGAGGATAACTAAGGACAACATATAGAAATATGGCTCCCAAAGCGAGAGACAGTAAAGCAAGCCTCATTCCAAAAAATAGATATCTAAATCAAAATTTAACCAATACACTCTCCAGACACAGATAACCTAGTCAAGAAATAAGTTAAAACAGCCATACCCCAAGATTACATCTTACATTGGGAGGAGAAGAGGGGGGAGTTATGAGGAGCCTAACAAAGGCATACGACCTGATGAGGGTCATAACCGAGCTAGTACTAGAGGACGAGACCATACCCCCAGAGATAGCCACAGCCATAGACCACCGATCAGTAACCGTAAGCCTGATCGAGGACTACTCCATAGAAGCCATCTGGATAGACATGGACAACATGATCCTAGCCCTCGAGACACCAAAAGAGAAGATCTTCGAAACAATCCTCTTCGACCTAGACCAGGAATGGGAAGAAGTAAAACCAATGGAAGGAGCATGGAAAGGAGAATTCCTACAACAACTAATGCAGAAATACCCAGAAGCCTTCAAATACCACCACATACGCAGAAAAAACGCGGAGAAGCTACGGCAACAAGGACTAGACATAGAGGAACAGATCCACCCAGACGGAGTAGCATTCACCATCCTCAGATACAGACTAGAAACCCTCGACACAACCCACATAAAAAACCTAGTCAGACAAGGAATAGACACACTCAAACAAGTAACACAAGAACGAATAACAAGACACACCCGCCCACGCCAACAAACAAAGAGGGAGAAGATGAGGACATACCTAGACATAGCCCGAAAAATACTCGAAGAATCACTCAAAAACAACCTACCACCAATCCTAGAATCAACACAGAACTGGGGATGGCCACAAATAGAGGCACACTACAAACCCCAGCCAGACACACACATAACCCTAATGATCTACGACGAACCACAAGGATACATAATAAGAATCGAAACCAACAAACAAAAAACCCTACAAAAACTCAAAAAAACACTAAAACCCCACAACTACAAACAAACCCGAAAAAACAGAATAGAAACAACCAACCCACCAAAAACAACACAACAACTCAACAAACACCTAGAAACAACAATCAAAACAATAGCACAACAAACAACATAACAAAACCGGAGGAGGGACACCCAACACCAACCCACCAACCCCCCACCACCCAGAACACCTGGAGGTGATCCAGCCGCACCTTCCGGTACGGCTACCTTGTTACGACTTCTTCCCCCTCACCGGGCGAGGCCTCACCCCCCGCCCTAACGGACGAGGGGTTCAGCCCCACCCAGCTCGGGTGAAGCGACGGGCAGTGTGTGCAAGGAGCAGGGACGTATTCACCGCGCGATGATGACGCGCGGTTACTAGGGATTCCAGGTTCACGGGGACGGGTTGCAGCCCCCGATCCCAACTGTGGCGCGGTTTGGGGGATTGGCTCACCCTTTCGGGTTGGCCACCCTCTGTCCGCGCCATTGTAGCCCGCGTGTGGCCCCGGGGATTCAGGGCATACTGACCTGCCGTAGCCCGCTCCTTCCTCCGCCTTACGGCGGCAGTCCCGCTAGTTTCCTCAGCCCCCCGAAGAGGGCTGTAGCAACTAGCGGCACGGGTCTCGCTCGTTGCCGGACTTAACCGGACGCCTCACGGTACGAGCCGGCGACGGCCATGCACCACCTCTCAGCTTGTCTGGCAAGGTCTTCAGCCTGGCCTTCATCCTGCTGTCTCCCCGGGTAAGTTTCCGGGCGTTGACTCCAATTGAACCGCAGGCTCCACCCCTTGTGGTGCTCCCCCGCCAATTCCTTTAAGTTTCGGCCTTGCGGCTATACTCCCCAGGCGGCAGGCTTAACGGTTTCCCTTCGGCACACGGCCACCCCTAAGGTGGCCGCACACCTAGCCTGCATCGTTTACAGCTGGGACTACCCGGGTATCTAATCCGGATCGCTCCCCCAGCTTTCGTCCCTCACCGTCGGACGCGTTCTAGCGGCCCGCCTTCGCCACCGATGGTCCTCCCGGGATCTCTGGATTTTACCCCTACCCCGGGAATACCGGCCGCCTCTCCCGCTCCCTAGCCAGGTAGTATCGCCGGCAGCCCGGCGCTTGAGACGCCGGATTTAACCGGCGACACACCTGACCGGCTACGGACGCTTTAAGCCCAATAATCGTCCCGACCACTCGGGGAGTTGGTATTACCGCGGCGGCTGACACCAATCTTGCCCTCCCCTTATTCGCCCAGCCTTTTGGACTGGGCAAAAGCCACCCTCTTCGGGTGGCACTCGGAGTGGCCCCGTCACGCTTTCGCGCATAGCGGAGGTTTCGCGCCTGCTGCGCCCCGTAGGGCCTGGGCCCTTGTCTCAGTGCCCATCTCCGGGCTCCCCCTCCCAGGGCCCGCACCCGTTATAGGCTAGGTGGGCCGTTACCCCACCTACTACCTGATAGGGCGCAGCCCCATCCTGCGGCGGCTACACACGGCGTGGGTGTGTAGCCCTTTCGGAGACGGGGCGTTCCAGCGCCCATCTCCTATCGGCTATTAGCCCCAGTTTCCCGGGGTTATCGCCGTCCGCAGGGTAGGTTGGCCACGTGTTACTGAGCCGTACGCCACGCCCCGCCAGCCCGGGGCGTACGACTCGCATGGCTTAGTCCCACTCCGATAGCAGTCGGGTCCGGCAGGATCAACCGGCCTTTTGGCGGGGAGTATAGCCTGTGCGGGGGGTTGGTGGGTTGTCTGTGCGTGTCCCTCCTCCGGCCCAACCATCTTTTCCTCGGTTGGACCGACATCTGGTGGTGTGTCCGTGTGTGGAGATCCAGGGGTCATTCGAGGCGGGCGCCTCTGTCGCCTGGATACCGCCACACGGACTGGTGTTCCATCTTTATGTTTATGGGGGTGGGTATATAAGTTTTACCTTGTTTAGTGGGGGGTTGTCCGGCTGGTTCTTGGCTCCTACCCTGTTCTCCTGATGCGTCTCAGTATGTGGGTTAGTGCTGCTAGTATCGTGGCTGTGGTGGCTGTTATGGCTATGGCGGTGATTGGGCTCGGGTCTTCCTCGGCCGCTGGGTCTTGCTGTTCCTGGGTTTGGGGCTGGGTCTCAGGGTCTGTGGGGGGCTGTAGCGATGTCTCTGCTGGTCTGTATGGGGCTATCTCTATGTCGGTGATGCGAATTTTTCTGAAGAGGACTACCTGTATGGGTAGGTCGTCCCTCCCCAGTATCTCCCTCCTCAGCATGGTTGCCTTCGCCAGTATCTCCTCTGTTGGGGGGTTGTCGTATGCTGTGAGGAATATCCTGAGTATTCCGAATGAGTAGTCATGGCCCACCAGCTCTGGCCATCTATTCATGGCGTCTCTCAGCACCTCTTTTAGGTGGGTGACGTTGATCGGGTCCTCGACTACTCTGGAGCCCTTGGGGATATATACCTCCCTCCCCACTATGTAGTGGGGCTCCGTCTTCATGTCTGCTATGAGGACTATGATGGTCTCGTTCCTATACTCGCCGCTGATGTCTATCCCCGTCATGTAGTAGAACTGTTCAGCTGCCTTTGACGACCATGCCCTGAAGTGTCTGATCAGGACTGGGTAGAGCTCCTTTATCTTGGCCTCTACAAAGTCTCTATACTTGTCGTCCATGAAGAGGTTTATACGGTATCTCAGGAGGACTATATCCTTCTTCTCGTTGTAGTGGTGTATCGTGGGTATCACGGTGACGCTCTGCTCGATCTCGAGGGCCGTGACCACTAGGGACTTTATGCTAGACACGTATTTTTCATACATCTTCATGATCTGGGAATTCAGTACGTGGTTACTCATGAACTCCTCCGCTTCGCGGGGGAGCTTCTCGCCATTTACTAATACAGTCCTGTTACGAGGCTTTAGATATTCCATGTAGTCGATGACATAGACCCCATCCCCTATATGGGTGAAGCCCTCATCAATATACTTCAGCAACACCCTTACGGGAGGATCATCATCAATCGACACGGCCTGGATGGGAGTTAACCCGGTTACGAGTATTGCTATAAGTATTAGGGGAATACCTTGCTTATACACGGGTTTTAGCCCCCAAATAACTATAATGGCATTATTTATTTAACAACCTGTCTAAAATCCCCCTACCGAATCATCAGACGGCTTCCATTATCCTAGCAACCCATCAACAGCTTTGTGGATTCGTGCCTCGATCCTCTATTGGTTGTCCTGTCTCAAGGGTGGAGGGTGTTGTTTATCTGTATTGTTGATGTTTTTGGGTGGCTTGGTGTCCCTCGGTATTTATGCCGGGGGTTTTATGGCTTTGGTTTGTTGGTTTGCCGTCTCTTCCTTGCTTCGTGGTATATTTCTCTTGCTGTTGTGACTGCCATGTATGTTGATAAGACTGCGATGTCTATGTGTATGTTTCTCGTGTCTCCGATGAGCCTGTTGTATATTACGATTGATAGTACGAGGAGGGAGACTGTGATGTGGAATAGGGATCCAGGGCTTTCTATGTACCTGGATAGTATGGATGATATTACGAAGTATGATGAGAATACTATGACGGCTTCGGGTCTGAAGCTGGTTTCTAGGAATATTGCTAGGACTAGTAGGGCGTTGCCCAGGATCAACGCGAATACCTTGTAGTTCCGGCTAGACATTTTCATCTCGTTCCACCTTCACTGACCTAGCATATTTCTTTTCTATATAAGCTATTTCCTAAGTCTTCTTATATAAAATTTCTATTTCGGATTCGAAGTGGTGAATAATTGTTTAGTCTAGCTTTGCAAGTCTGGTGTCTGTAAATGGTTTACTGTGTTGGTGGTTGGGTGTCTAGGAGTGTTGATAGGGGTGGTGGAGGGGGTGGGATTTGAACCCACGAAGGCCTACGCCACGCGGGCCTGAACCGCGCCCCGTTGGCCAGGCTAGGGGAACCCCTCCACGGGTGGTGGGGCTGTCAATAGGTATTTGGATCCCCGGTTTTTATTAACGTTTGGCCCGTCTTATGGGGTGACTATGCTCCCCCTCCTCGGCTCTCTGCCGCTCAGTATGTCTCCTAGGGATTCAGGGTCGGGTGGGATTATGTAGGTCTTGACCCTGTACCTCCTTATTATCCCTAGGGAGGTCTTGTCGAGGAGTGGGTAGTGCCCCGCATGTTCGGATGTTGCTCCCAGTATCTCCGCCAGCTTCTCCGTGTCGACCCTTCTCAAGAGCTTCGCGTCGCTGTGTATCGTGGGGTCCTTGTCATATACGCCTCCGGCGCCAGTCATGTTTATGAAGCTGTAGCCCAGCTCCCTTGCTAGGAAGGCTGCCACCGCGTTTGTGGAGAAGCCTGGGGATACGCCTCCCATGACGATGTGTCTATCAGTGTTCCGAGCCAGCATCACCGCCTCCTCCACGGTCTCGGGTATCCTCTCCTCCGACTCGGGCTTGAGGAGGAGGCTGAATATCCTTGCGTTGACCCTTGTAAACATTATGCCGAGCATGTCCAGGTCGTATTCACTCGCCCCGCCCTCCCTCCTCAGGAGGGATAGCCACTTCCTAAGTAGCCTCCCACCTCCACATACGAAGAGTAGCCTCGCCCTACCCCTGGCGAGGCGGGCTGTCTCGGCTATCGATACCAGTGTCTCCCAGTTCTCCTCCTCGAATAGTGAGCCGGTCAGCTTGACTACATACCCGGCCATCCCGACCATCCAGAGGTTATTATGGAGGCCGCCTCGAAATATAATTGGTATGGCTAGAGAGGAGAAGGTTGAGGAGCGGGATCTCAGGCGTTATAGGATAAAGAAGATGATTGAGGAGATTAAGAGGAAGAAGGGTAGGGGGACCGAGCTTATCTCCCTATACATACCTCCTAGGAAGAGGATGTCCGACGTGATAAACTATCTTAGGCAGGAGTATGCCACCGCCGAGAACATAAAGTCCGACACGACCCGTAAACATGTGAAGGACGCTATAACCAAGGTTATTGAGAGGCTCAAGTACTATGACGAGGCCCCTGAGAACGGGCTCGTAGTCTTCTGTGGAGCCATACCCGTATCGGGCCCGGGGACTGAGAAGATGGAGATATACGTGGTGGAGCCCCCCGAGCCGGTGAACGTCAACCTCTACAGGTGTGACGACCATTTCCACACCGAGTATCTAGAGGAGACCCTCAGGGAGAAGGAGGTCTTCGGCCTCATATCGATAGATGTGAACGAGGCGGCGATAGGCCTACTGGAGGGGAGTAGGATCAAGGTGCTGGGTAAATACACCTCTGGGATACCCGGTAAGCATAGGGCAGGTGGCCAGTCGGCCAGGAGGTTCGAGCGGCTGAGGGAGATGGCTGTCCACCAATACTTCGACAGGGTGGCTAAACACGTGAATGAAGAGTTCCTCAGGGATGATGTCTATCCCCGGCTGAGGGGGGTCATAGTCGGTGGGCCAGGCTTTACTAAGAACGAGTTCATCGAGGAGGCGGATCTAGACTATAGGATCAAGAACAAGATCGTGGCTGTCATAGACACGAACTACTCGGGGGAGGAGGGGCTCAGGGAGATCCTCGACAGGGCTAGGGACATCCTATCGGGGATGAAGTATGTCAGGGAGAAGAGGCTGGTCGACGAGTTCCTAACAAGGCTGAGCAAGAGGCACAACATGGTTCTCTACGGCATCGACGAGGTGGTTAGGAACATATACAGCGGGGCCATAGACACGGTACTGGTGATGGAGGATATCGACAAGAGGTATGTAAGGCTTAGATGCCCAAAATGTGGATATGAGAAGGAGTTGATCCTCGACCCCTCAGATGCATTGAAGCTTGAGTACCGCCCACCCAAGTGCGACAAGTGCGGCGCCGAGATGTCCATAGCTGAGGAGAAGGGGTTGATAGACTACCTCGCCGATAAGGGTGAGGAGATGGGGTTCAAGGTAGTCCTGATAACCCCCGAGACGGAGCATGGCAAGATCTTCAGCCAGTTCGGAGGCGTGGCAGCCCTGCTTAGATACCCCCTGAGCTACTGAGCCCCACTACCTCTCTATCCTAACCTCCTCTACACTCCTTATCGAGTCGTCTATAACCACTTCGCCAATGTTGTGGAGAGCCTTGATATCCTTGGCGAAGGGCTCCAGCTCCCTAGGGATAGCCACCAGGGATATCGGGTCCTTTCTCTTCAGCCCATTCATCTCCTTATACCTCCATATCGCCGAGTTCAGCTCCATAACCATGGGTATAAGGCTCCTCCCAAGCCCGGTATCCATCCTCTCGGGGAAGGGCTGGTCGAGGGCAGAGGCGCCGTAGAGCTCCCTCCATATATAGTCGGTCACGAAGGGTATCACGGGGTGTAGGATCAGGAGGATATTCTTCAGGACAATGTGTAGAGCTGCCCATGCAGACCTCTGCTCCTCCAGGGTGAACTCACCATCCCTGTTGTAGGCCCGCTTCTTAACCAGCTCTAGATAGTTGGATGCGAAGACCTCCCAGGTGAAGTGCCTAGTCCTGGTTACCGTCTCGAAGCTGTCCAGCCTGGAGTACTCCTCATTAGCCAGGTCGATAACCTCGTTCAGAGCCTCTATCATATGCTTGTCAGCCTCTATCAGGCCGTCCACCCCGAGCTCCCCACTAGTGTCGGGGAAGTTGGATATGAACCTGGCTATGTTCCACAGCTTGGTTATGAACTGCTGGGCCGGGACGAGCCTATTCTCAGAGAAGCGGTAGTTGTAGCCCAGCTTAGTGTCTCCACAGGCCCATAGCCTGAAGACGTCGGCCCCCCACTTATCCAGTATGGGTATGGGCTCCACGACGTTGCCGAGGCTCTTACTCATCGGCCTACCCTTCTCGTCGAGACCCATCCCTGAGAGCCTCACATATTTGAAGGCCGGCTTACCGGTGAGCTGGTAGACCCTGAGCAGGGTGTAGTAGAGCCACGTCCTGACTATGTCGATTCCCTGGGGCCTGACAGATACTGGGAAGGCCTTCTCGAATAGCTGGCTATCCCTCATATATCCACTTATGTAGAGGCAGGAGATGCTGGAGTCCATCCAGGTGTCGAAGGTCCTCTCCTCACCCCTAAACTCGTTGTGCCCACACTTCTCACACTTATCGAAGGGGGGCGGATCCCTCCAGGGGACGTAGTACCTCCCAGGCTCCGGGAGATTCGGGTGGCCACAGCGTTTACAGTACCAGATAGGGATCTCGGTCCCATAGACCCTATCCCTACTTATGGCCCAGTCTATAGAGATCGAGTCTAGCCAGTTCAGTAGGATCTGCTTATGGAACTCGGGGTAGAAGACTATCTCATCGGCTATCCTCCGGATAGCATCCTTATACTCCAGCTGCTTCAGGTAGAAGGCCCTCACATTTATGAACTCGACAGGATTCTTAGACCTCCAGCATGTGGGTACGTTCTGCTCAACCTCCTCCACACCCTCTAGATAGCCCTCCCTCTCAAGATCCTTCACAATGGCCTCCCTAGCCTCCTCGACGGACATCCCCTCATACCTACCGCTCAGACTGTTCATCCTGCCGTCAGGGGTGATGAGTACCCTGGGCTTCAGGCCCAGCTCCCTGAAGAGCCTTACATCGTCCAGGTCTCCATAGCTTGAGAGCATCATGACGCCGGTCCCATACTCAGGATCCACGATGGGGTTGGCCAGCACCGGGACTGTATATCCATAGAGCGGGATAACCACCTCCCTACCCTCATACTTCTTATACCTCTCGTCGTCAGGGTGGAATAGGACGGCGCCCGTGGCGCCTATCAGCTCCGGCCTGGTGGTCGCTATGACTAGGTATCCTGAGCCGTCCTTCAGTGGGAACCTCACCTTGTACAGCTTACCCATCCTCTTTACATAGTTGATCTCCGCCTCGGCTATGGGGGTGTAGCATACGGGGCACCATATAGTGGGCCGGTCATCCTCATAGATCAGACCCCTCCTCCACAGCTCTATGAAGGTGGCCTGGGTAAGCGCCCTATAGTCGGGGGCATCAGTCCTATAGGGCTCGAGATAGTTGGCCAGCATACCGGTTCTACGGATAACCTCCAAGATATACTTCTCATACCTGTCCAGGAGCTCTCGGCAGAGCCTTATAAACTCGGATCTCTCCACATCCCTCGCCCGGACCCTATACTCCTGCTCAACCTTCATCTCGACCGGGAGGCCATTCCTATCGATCCCCATGGGGAAGAGGACGTTATACCCCTTCATCATATAGTACCTAGCGAACACATCGAACTGCACATAGTGGGCGGCAGCAGCCACATGCCACGTCCCACTGGCATATGGCGGGGGAGTATCTATAGAGAATACTGGCTTAGAAGGATCCAGCCTAAACTCGTACCGACCCTCCTCCACCCACTTCCTAAGGAGCTCCTCCTCCCTAGACTTGTCCCAACGCTTATCCCTAAGCCTCGGCCTGAAATCCACCTGGCTAGACACTACCCACCACCGGATATACTAGGAATACATAATAGGATAATCGATTACACAAACGTGGTTATTAATCCATGGGAGGAGTAGGAGGCCTGGTCCCCCCGGTGGGATTTGAACCCACGACCTGCCGCTGGAGGGGACATCGCCCTGTCTCCGCCGGCCGCCACGGACTCAACCCAAGGCATACGCCCAGTCATCCGTGGGCCGAGACAGCTACAGCCGGCCGCTCTAGCCACTGAGCTACGGGGGGCCCACCAATATTCTACCCCACAAGAAACTTTTAAAACTTACATCGGACTTAGAAATCTCCACATGCATTGCTTAATGCTATGCACCCTCCAGATCTGTGTATGGTACACGTGTTACAAAGCTGAGAGCTAGTTCCTAGACATTCAAAAACAGGAGGACCGTTATCTCTAACCTGTTGTTATAAAGACAACCTCACGCTATATAACGAGTGACTATATATGACAGAAACGATGATATAATGGATATTCTCCATGAATAGCTTCCGAGAACTATTTGAGTAAATGAAACATATAATGTTATCAGTTAAACATACTAATTCAATAAAATATAAATTAAGATGATCTCATATACTCACTTGAACCACATCCTGTCTATAGAAAGCAACTAAACAACTCAACATAAGAACTAATAGCGAATTTTTTCTCCCATGCAACATTTCTTAAGAATAGCGGTGAAAACTGAAAACTATTGTATAATCAGCTAGTTGTTAGAGACCCTAAAACATCTATTTAAGGAAATAGGGTGTTATAATTTATTTTAAGATGCCATTAGAGGAATGCATTAAGAAACACGACCAAAAAATTAGGGCATTAATGAAAGGTTATAATGATAACTGGGTCGAGAAATACTTAGAGTTCTGGAAAGATTTGTTCGACGAATGGAGGAAGGTCAAGACCGATCCCGAGGAAGAAGCATTGTTTTATGAAGAACTAGTGGATGAACTAACATCAATAGTAAGCATTAAAATGGAAAAGGAGAAGTTTAAGAGTAAAGAAGGAAAATATTTAATTGATCCATTTACGATAATTTATTCTATCCATACTGCAGGAAGAAGTAAAAAACCTATCCGTCCAGAAGAGATACGCATTAAAAGAACTAGCAAAAAATATGATTTACCAGTTGGAACCGGGCAGCCATTACAACCCTCCCCAAAGCGAAGATTCTTCTTTGATCCCGATAGCAATAACATCGAGGACATCGTCCCCAAGTTATGGGAATTTGGGGAAAGAATAAGTAATTATGATACCATAGAGGATCTTGTTAATGACATAAGCTACTTTTCTAAAAGATTTAAGGAAATACGATCAGAACCTGGGATAAGAGTACCAAAATTAACTCAAGGATTATTTTTGATTAATCCGAAGATATTTTGTCCATATGATAGTAATGCCATAGCCTTTTCAAAAACATGTAACCATCTTCCAAAGGTGAAAGAAATTGAAAATGAACCCGAAATTTATGTGAGAAAATATCTTATGGAAATTCATTATTTGAATTTCAACGAAATACTGAATAAAAATATGATTTGTAGGGTGAAATACAAAACTGTTTGGTTTTCTGGTTTCATATATCTCTATACACACAATAATGGCCAACACTCGAAGGAAGAGGGTAACCACAATGGCAACCATAATGATCAAGAGAAGGATAACTTAAGAGAGGAGGAAAGATATTCAGATATTGATAATCTTCTAAAGATGTATGGACAGGTTGTTTTGTATGGTCCTCCTGGTACGGGTAAGACTTTTCTTGCTCTGAAATACGTGGATGGGGTGACTTGTGGCAATAAAGATCTCTATGAGGTTGTCACTTTCCATCCATCATATAGTTATGAGGAGTTTGTTGAGGGCTATAGAGCCGTGACCGATGAAAAGGGTAGAATAATGTATAAGGTTGAGGATGGTGTGTTTAAGGATCTGGCTCGTAGGGCCTTAGAAGCCCTACTTGAAGATCTAGGCTATAAGAAAGGCGTTAGTGAGATTCTTAAAAACCCAGATGATCTTAATGAGTATAAGAAAAAATATGACGAATCAGGTGAGTCTGTTCGCAAGTTCTATCTGGTTATTGATGAGATAAACAGGGGTGACTTGGCTAGGATACTTGGTGAGTTGATTACTTGCCTGGAGATGGATAAGAGGCTGTTTGGAGAGAATTACGTGTTGGTAACCCTGCCCTATTCAAAGGAGCTATTCGCGGTTCCTCCAAACCTCTATATTATCGGTACCATGAATACTGCGGATAAGAGTATCGCCCTTGTCGACTATGCATTGAGGAGACGGTTTGCATTCCTCGAGATACCCCCCGATCCCGATACCCTGGTAGAAGTGGCTAGAAAGATTGGCGAGGAGAAGGAGGAGCTGGCAAAGCATCTGAAGGAGATCCTGGAGGTTTTGAACGAGAGAATTGAGAGTTACTTGGATAGGGATCATAGGATTGGGCATAGCTATTTCCTCGAGGTCTTAGCTGGATCCAAAAACGAAAATGATGCATTTGAGACGTTTAAAGAGGTATGGGTGTATAGGATAATGCCTCTTTTACAGGAGTATTTCTATAATAGGTGGGATGACCTCGCCGTTGTATTGGGAGGCCTATCAAGTGTTTTCCTCAGTGAAAGGGGTGGTAAGTACCATCTGAAGGATCCAAGAGAGTGGATGGAAGAGCTCAACAATATAGAAGGTCTTGAAAAATTCCGGGAGAGGTTGAAGGGTAGCGGCTCGTCACAGGCCAGAAAAGAAGAGGAGGGCTGATGAGGAGAGCTAAGGATTTAGCGATCTACGAGCCAGGAGCTACGTTTAAGAAGGAGGAGCTAGGAGTATCGGAGAGGGAGTTAGCCCTGATAGAGGAGAGGGTTGTAATCAATCGTGAGAGAATATTGAGGATCCAGCTTGGGCTGGGGGGAGAGGTCAACATCTATACTAACCAGTATGTCGGGTTTGGACATGTAGATGGGATAAACCTCACCATATTCCCCAAGGTTTTTAAGAGGGCTAGGGATAGAGGGTTGTTCGATACACAGGATGAGGCTATCGCGTTCATTAGGATGCTCGACACAGCGCTACAGCTGGAGTTGAAGGAGTCCCATGCTATGCTCAGGAAGAGAGGGGTGTCTGAGAGGGCGTTGCACGAGGTTCTAATGTATCTATATACGTTCATGCTCTATAGGGAGCTTCAGAACGGGGTATACCGTAGATACATTAGGAGGGTTTATGATGAGCCATTCCTTAGGGGGAAGCTACTGGTCTCTAGACAGATTAGGAAGCTTCCACACCAGCTCATAACCTTTACACAGGAGCAGTATACACTGTCCATGGATAACGAACTAAATAGGGTTCTCCGTCTGGCAGCCGCTCTATGTGAACAGATGTCTAGACATAGGGATACGGTGACCTATGCAAAGCTGATATCACATATGTTGAGCGAAGTAACAATGTACAGGGATACAAAGGTGTTAGCAACTAATCGGGAACCGGTCTTCAACAGGTTAAATGAGAGGTTTAGGAGGCCATACAATCTGGCGAGACTACTCCTCCACAGGATAGAGGTGGGGAGGGGCAGGGAGGTCTATGGATTCTTCATCAAGATGAACGATCTCTTCGAACGATTCATCTATCAACTGCTGAAGCGTGAGCTCACTGGGTATGACGTGGTGCATCAAAGGCCCATCGGTAAGCTGTTACGAGACATGAGCATCAATAGGGACAGTGAAGTCTTTGCACAGTATCCGGACATCACGGTATCCAAGAACCGTAGGATCCTACTGGTAGTGGATGTAAAGTACAAAGAGCTGAAGGGATCTAAGGACCAGGATAAGGAGGGGTATGACAAGATCCCGATAGATGTTAATGATGTCAGGCAGATGTATGTCTACTCGAGGCTGGCTCATAAGGTAAATAGGGTCTTGGAGGGCAAGGATGATGGGAAAGCCCCTATACCCAATACTATTCTTATATATCCCTATCTAGAGGGGGTCTTCAACGAGGTGTTTGATGACCACCCCCAATTCGAGTTCGAATTCATAATAGATGGAAGAGGCATAAACAAACTGATCATCACCAGATACGACTTCAAGAACCTGAGAGACGAACGGGTGACGGATAATGAGCTTATAAAGATAATAAGAAACTCCATAACCCGAGTAGAAGAGTGAAAAATGAATCAGAGATCCTAGGGGCTAGACTCATAGGTATTCTCAATCCTTCCGTTATAATTAGGACTTTTGGCGCCCCGGCCGGGATTTGAACCCGGGTCCACCGGCTGACCGCCCGTGGATACTTGTCGACAGGCCGGTATGCTGGCCGGGCTACACCACCGGGGCAGTCAACTCTATATTTTCAGACTCCGGTTTTATAAAGTTTGTCCGGTTTTCTATGGCCTCTTCATTGATTTTTTTAACTTGTTATAGATAAGTCTTGGTTGGAAGTATCTAATTGAAAGTAGAATATATATCAGACTACCCTTTCCCCCTTCACAATTTATCTGAAAGTCCTGGATGTTCTTGAAGATTCATTCAAACTTTTACATCATTATTATCACTATTGTCAATGGAGATGTTCATATGCATATAATATACTATATTTCTCGTAGCTGAACACCTATAAGACAAAGTGTTGCAAACTCAGGTTTATAATAGGTTTCCCACCCATGTTCTTAAATGAGGAACTTGTTCGAAATAATTATTTACATAAAGGAATTAATATAGTCTTTGAACTTTCTTCCCAGTGTTTGTGTAAGGAATCGACTTATATATGTAATTGAAGCAAATATTTAACAGATATTACAAGCTAGTAGGTAACATATTCAGAGTCGTTAGGAGGTTATTCTAATGAGTAACAAAAAAGTTGTAACAGATGTTAGGAGTGAAACATTAGGACAGTTGTTGCAGACAAGAGATTTTGAAGTTCCTATTAATCAGAGAAGCTATTCTTGGAAAGAGGAAGCAAAGGAATTTATTTTAGATATCATAGAGCAAGGGTCTAGAGAGGAATATTTTATTGGTCCGATGGTTCTAACATCAAAGGGTAGGAATAAATATGTTGTAATCGATGGTCAACAACGACTAATAACTACCTGTCTCTTCTTGGCTGCTCTAAGAGACTACCTTATTAATATGAATTATACAAAATTTAGCAATAGGATCCATTCACTGTTTCTTATGCGTCATCATGATGTTGTAGGCAATGAGAAACTAAGTGTCATTCCTAATAAGATTGATAGACAATTCTACGAAAAAATTATAACAATCAAAGAAGGTTCTTTACAGAAAAAGGAAAGGGAACTGCGAAAACTTCTAAACGATAAAAAATATACATCATGGAATAATATGTTAACAACTTATGTAGAGTCCTATAAAATTATAGATAGAGAAATAAAGAAAAATAATCAGAAAATTGAAGAATGGTTAAGTAAGATTGTTGACATCGGGATAAAAGAGAATATAATTACTGTAGTAGTAGAAGTGGACTCTGAACATAACGCTTTTCTAATTTTCGAAACTTTAAACGCTAGAGGGCTTACCTTAGCTCCACTAGACCTTATAAAAAACTATCTTCTAGGTATTCTAAGTAATTCTGAGGATCAAACACAGGTTATACGTTTTGATGAAAAGTGGAATAGCTTCCTCTCAGAATATGAAAGTAGAGAACTGAAATATGTTATAAGATATTATCTTATATACAAATATGACTTTGTAAGAGAAAAGGATATTTTTAAAGAAATAAAAAAGAGGATTAATAATCTTGATGATGTCAGACAATTTTTCGACGAACTAGAACGATTTCTTAATATATATTACAGGAACATCTCAGCACCATCGAAAATATATTGGAAGAAAGAGACAATAGTGGATTATTTAACTACTCTTTTCTCCATCGGTATAAGACAACACATTCCCATTATGTTTGCTCTTCTTGAAAAATATGCAGATCCTAAAGGAAATATAAACGACAAAGAGATAGAGAAGAAACTAAAACCTTTATATTATACACTTATAAGACGAACAATATGTTCTAAATCACCAAGTGAATTTGAAAAGAAAATACGACGATTGATAGAGCTTATTGAGAATAATAACACTGAAAAATATTACCAAGAACTGCGTAACCTATTTCCAGAGGATAACGAGTTTAAGCAAAGTTTACTTAAATTCTTATTTAAGGAAAGAAAACATGAAAGATTAGCTAAAGCTTTGCTGTTTGAAATTGAGAGCTCTGAGAACACGAAACGCCCCTCAAAAGACCTGACACTAGAGCATATTTATCCAATTAGTCGTCGTGATAAACTAGATAATCCTGAATTAGTTTATAAAATAGGAAATTTAACTCTCTTAGAGGAGGATGAAAACATCAAGTTAGGTTCTAAAAACTATAATGAAAAGGAAGAGACTTATAAAAAATCGGGTTTAGCATTAAACACCAAATACTTAGTTGATAAATATAAGAAATGGAGCGGAGAAGAAATAGAGAAAAGAACGAGTCTGTTAGCGGGCATACTAGCAAATATAATTAAATAATTAAACATAGACAACTAGGCTGCCTTATCGAGCCATTCATAGACTAAGTAAATGTAGTCGAAACCATAAACTCAGTTTTTGTAACGAGGGCCTTTAACATAACTATTCAGGCTTGGCCTTTTTAACTAGTAGAGGAAGCAACAATTATCCTCACTGAAGTCTTCGAAGTGAAGCTGTTTGAACAATACTGAACAGATCTTCACCTTCCTTTAGTTTTTTTAGCAATATGAGGAATAGTTTTCCACTTGGATAGTTTGTTTTTTCTTGTAACATGAGAAGTTCTGCTATTAATAAGAGGAAATCAACACTATATTCTCCATATCTATTTAGTTCTTTAAACCTTTCCAATATATCTTTCTTACTGATTACCAATTGATTAAGGTCTAATTTCTTTACATCTTCTTCTGATAGTGGATGAACATCTTTCTCCCAGATTTTTATTAGCTCGTCTAGAAATTTTTTAGTAAGTTTGTCACATTTTAGCATCTTCAATAAAATGTCCACAGTCCAGTGTATATGTTTTGGAGTTCGAATCCTAGACCAACCACCGTTTTTTAATCTTTGTCTATATCTTACTACTATATCTGCTGCGCTTTTCTTACCCTTATAGACTGCAACTATAAAACTGTCATTAATCATTGTTACGCTTATAGGCCTAATGGTTTTACCCTTATCTTTATAGGTCATAAGTTGCGTCTCTCTTCCGAGACTCATTTCACTTACAAATCTCATTCTCCCTTTCAAGCTTAAAAATGTAAGTTAAGTCACAATCGTTATAAACTGATTGCAGTCTATTTTTACTTAACTCAGCGCCCCCCGGGAGGCATGACTTATGCAATACTTGTAACCCATCACGTCCTCTTTTTCTTTACATTTTTCCGAATATTGATTAACTTCTCGGGAAGGAATGGGAAGAAAAGGAGCGCGACCAAAAAGGAATTAATTGGTGGGCCCGGCCGGATTTGAACCGGCGACCTCCCGGTTATCAGCCGGGCGCCCTAGCCGCCCGGCAGGGGCTCTGACCAGGCTAGGCCACGGGCCCACTTCTATAGATATTATATTTGATGGGTATTCCCCACTTAAAGATGATTATCTATTGAGTGGTCTTAAATGATCCTGAGCCTTATGGTGAGGGTTGCGTCTCGATTCTTTAGCCTGTTTACCAGTTCTCTGCTGAGGTCTCTGGCGGCCTTGTCCGCCTTGATAGCTAGTGTCCTGTCGTCTATGTAGTCCGACCTTCTGATGACCATTGATGTGGGTGATGCTAGGCTCAGCCTGGGTGAGCCCCTCGCATTGACTACCTCCTTTACACCCTCCACCTCCAGCTCTATCACTAGTGAGGCTTCTCCACTTCGTAGAGCCTCTTTGAACGTGGTTGGTAGGTCTCTGCAGGCCAGCTCTGCCTCGACTCCTATTATACAGTCTCCCCTGGGGGTTAGGAAGTCTTCCCTGGTTATCTCGAATGTGGATCTATGTGTTGCCGATATGTTTGGATGCCCCCTTGCCCTAAAGACTACCTCCTTCATAGCCCTTCATCTTCACGAAGGATACGGGGAAGAGGGGTTTATACTCTATGGCTCCACCCCTCTTCATGTATAGCCTGAGCTCCTGGTATAGGGCTGGGCCGACCGGTATTACCATCCGCCCACCCTCCCTGAGCTGGGCCAGTAGGTATTGAGGCGGGGTATCAACTGCTGCTGATACCAGTATGACGTCGTAGAGCTCCCTCTCCTCCCTAGGTGGCCAGCCCCAGTAGCCATTGGCCAGTATAACGGTTACCTGGTCCTCGAGGCCCACCCTAGATATGTTTGTCCTTGCGAAGCTGTATAGACGGGGGTCATACTCCAGGCCATATACGTGGCCCCGTCCCCCATACATCTTTATCAATAGGCCTATCAGGGCTGATAGGTAGCCGCTCCCTACACCCACCTCCATGACTACGTCGTCCTCAGACACGCCGCTATACTCGAGGTAGTATGCATGCATATGTGGAGCCGATATGGTCTGGCCAGTCTCCCCGAGGAGTGAGGGCGAGTCTAGATATGCCTCGTCCTCATATCCGGGCCACATGAATAGCTTCCTATCCAGCCGTCTAAAGACCTCGATATACTTCTCCGTCTTCAGAGCCCCTATGGCGACTAGATGATCCACTAGACGCTCCATAGCCATGCCGCTACTCCTTCAGCAGGACCGTCGATAGAAGCTTCATCCCCTCGGAGTATATGCCAACCCTCCTTGTTAGGAATCTTGATAGTGAGTCTATCTTACTCGGCTCTCCATGGACTAGATACACGTTTCTAAACGTCTTACCCAGTTTGCTCTTCAGCCTGCTGACGAAGCCTACCAGCTGGTTCCTATCACTATGCCCTGTGAAGCCGTCGAACTTCACGACCTGCATAGAGATATCAACCGTCTTTATCCTGCCTTCATAGAGGATATCCACCTTCTTGGCGCCATCCACTATCTTACGTCCCAGGGTATTCGGCGCCTGGTAGGACACGAAGACTATCGCGTTCCTCTCCGACCCGGCCAGGTTTATGAAGTACTCGATCACGGGCCCGCCCTGCATCATGCCTGAGGTGGATAGTATTATGGCTGGATCCTCATCCTCTATTGCCTCGGCCCTCCTGGATGAGTTGGTTATGGGGATTATATTCTCATTGTTGAATGGATTGTCGTCTGAGCGGAGGGCTGCGTGGATATCGCTCCGTAGATACTCGGAGTAGATGTGGTGGAGCTTGTTGGCCTCGTCGATCATCCCATCTATATAGATCTTCATGTCACTAGGTATCCTAAGCTTACTGTCCGGATCTACCCGTTTCATGTAGTGGTGGATCACGGCGAGCATCTCCTGGGATCTCCCAACGCCTGGTGTGGGGATGAGGATCTTACCCTTCTGGGCATATATCTTGTTGACGAACTCTACGAAGCGCCTCTCAACCTCTGGCCTGCTAGGCAGCTTATCAGTATCCGCTCCATATGTACTCTCCATCACCAGGGTCTCTACACGGGCGAAGTCTGAATGGGCCGTCTCCAGGAGCCTAGTCCTACCAAACTTGAAGTCCCCTGTGAAGAGGATGTTGTAGACCCCCTCCCTAATGTGTATATGGGGCATGGCCGAGCCTAGGATATGCCCCGCATTGTAGAAGGTGAGCTTGATGTCTGGCGATACATCGGTGACCTGTTTATACCTCAGTAGGATCGAGTGTCTAATCATCTCCTTCACATCATTCATGTTGTAGAGTGAGGGGAACCCGTTCTTCCTCGAGATCTCCATGAAGTCCTTGATCAGGAGTACGGATAGTGGTAGTGTGGGCTCCGTCATGTAGACCGGGCCCCGATACCCATATTTATAGAGGAGTGGTATCATCCCCGAGTGGTCTAGGTGGGCATGGGTCAGGATGATGGCGTCGAGGTCGTTTATGAGATAGTCTATAGCGTCGATCCTAGGCACGTAGTCCAGTAGTCCATCTGCATTCACCTTTACACCGAAGTCTATCAACACTTTGCTCTCCGACGTCTCGAGTACAATGGCGGACCTCCCAACCTCCTGCACACCACCCAGACCCATTATCCTGATATCCCTACTCATCCTGACGGGCTCCCTGAAGATCCTCTCACCTATCCTCGAGAGTATCCTCCTACCCTTGGTCCCATTCTTCCTGTATGACGAGTATATGTCCCTAAGGACGTCTGGGACGTCGGAGTAGTAGCTTCTAAACTTGGGTATCCACTTCGTCTCCTTCGCTATTACGTAGCTGAGACGCCTAAAGTCTAGGCCGTTCACGCCTGATAAGAATATATGTACCTCTCCCCTGAGAGAGTCGAAGAAGATCTTTACCTGCTCCCGGTTTATACCCTCGTTGGCAAGTATCTCGAGGATCTTCTCCCTGGCCTGGCTAGCATCCATACGGTAGTTGGGGGAGGATCTAAAGACTAAGCGCCGCTTATAGTCAGTCGCAATCCTACTTATCTTGGCCGGATCCTCTATCAACACCTCTGGATTCTTCGTGAATATCGCTAGTGCGGGTCCCTCATACTCTATCTTCGTCGGCGTGACCCCCTCCTGCTGTAGGCGGAGGTATATCTGGAGAGTCAACTCCTGGACTGATAGTTTCTTGTTATCCTTAGTCACACTCAATATAACCACCTCCTAGGTGGATGGGCCATTCCGAGCCACTATCACCTATCTATGTCCTAAGCTCCAGCTCACTCAGGAGCTTCGCCTTATCAGGGGTGGACACCTCCCTAAACCCCTTATTATCTATAATGGCTATCATGAAGTCGTCTCCACTAGCTATGTCACGCTTCATGGCGGCTGCCAAGGCCTTCAGGGCAACCTTCACGGCCTCCTTCTCCGTGAGATCGGGCCTATACTCGTTCTCCAACACACCTAGGGCGAACATGGAGCCTGATCCGGATACCATGTAGTCATCGCTTATCACGCTCCCTAGGGGGTCCAGCTTGAATATCTTGTAGCCATCCCGATCCTTACCCGCAAGTATCATCTCCGTTATGAAGGGGAGGAGGCGGTGTGAATACATGAGTAGACTTAGATAGTTGGCCGCGGCCCTTAGTGATAGGGGTCTTCCATACATATTCTCATAGAGGTTCAGGTGGTTCCTAAGCTGCTCGATTAGAACCTGGGCATCCGCTACTACCCCGGCTATGGTCACGGCGAGGTAGGGCTTGATCATATGGATCTTCCTACCCTTCTTATGGGCTATCAGGTATCCCGCGGTCACCCTGGTATCCGCTGCTAGTACCACCCCGTCCCTGTATTTAAGGGCTAGGGTGGTCGTACCCGTGGTATAGTTCATCTTCATCTCCTTGTACACCTATAGATCAGTAGGATGAGGGATTACCAACCATCAAATAATTGAGGGGGTTAATAAATAGTTTATGTACTGATCCTCAGGCCGGGGCTAGACATGTCTAAGACCCTGGGCTAGACCCATATTCACCAGGTATATGGCTAGGGGCTCCGGGAGTATCACGTCTTCGTCATGGATACTGGGTATCTCCCTACCTCCCCAGATTAGGCGTGGCACATAGTGTACATGGACCTTAACCATGTTGTTAGATGGCGATGCCAAGGCTATTACAGGGGGGTCCTGAGCCTCTAAAGCCTCGATATCTAGGGGGGTCTTGATGAGGGATGACTTTCCATGTAGTGAGTATGGAGCCCTGATCAGCCTGCTCATATCGGTCACTACTACCGGGTCTATGTTTACTCCGCAGAGCTCCCTAACTGTTCTGGAGACCCGCTCCCTTAGAACCCTGTCCTCCTTCAGCCTCTTCCTTATACTGGCGTAGAGCCTAGGATCACCCGTATTATTGACTAGGCTCTCTAGGACCTGTCTAACCGATACGTCCTCCACCTCGCTTAGCATGTCTCTACACTCCTCCAGGATCCTGATTATAGCTGAGTCGGGTTCCTTGGCAAGGTGTATCTCGACCCCGTCGAGGGTGAGGAAGTCCTTGAGCTCTATACGCTCGACCGAGTCTAGCGACCTGTAGGGCTCCTCCTCGAGATGTATGTGATAACCCCTAAGCCCACTGAAGAATATTCGGAGCCTATCTATATCCACGTCTAGATAGTCGGCCAGCCTGTTTAGGAGCCTGGAGACCTCTCCAGAGATGCTCTCGATAGTCCTATCATCGACCAACTGGATCTTCTTAACCTCTCCCCCACATTTTCGACACACGTCTCCCTCTCCTATCCATCCACAGGATTTGCATCTAGAGACCTCCTGTAGGACGGCCCCCCTAATGTGATCCGCGTCGAGGTCGAACGCCACATCGGTCTTTATCCTCTGCTTGTCAGGCATTGGATAGTCGGGGTATTCATATGTGGATAGTGAGTAGTATATCCCCTTTGGCGGGGGGTCTAGCTGGCTATATAGATCATCTATACTGGTTAGCTTGACATGCCTCACCATCGGCCCATCGAGTCTTAGGAATGCCCACTCCCTCTTCTCAGGCTCCGGCGCGCTGTGGAATATCTTCTCCGCGACTTCCTCGCTGTAGTATGCTCTGAAGAGCCTCTCAATATATCTATGATCCACCTGGCTCGCCAATCCTAGCCACCTTCTTCACATAGGTTAGTGGGTGGCGTATCCTATGCTTGACACATATCTCGTCTGGGAAGCAGAATCCGAAGCTCTTTATTTTTCTACAGCTGGGTACATCGTATTTTATCTTTCCACCCCTCATCCCCAGTATATGCTCGACTTGGTACCTAGTCACCCTCTCATTGAAGTCGGGTGTCCTAGCGAATAGCGATATTATCTCATCTACCGTGAACCCCATCTTGTGTAGGAAGGTCACTATGGTGAAGCGGCCAGGGTGTGGGAGGCCCTTTCCAATATTGGCGTATAGATACTTCATACATGGCGGGAACCTCTCCACATCCCTCGTCTGGATAGACGTGGTCTCGGGCCTCAGCCTCTCCAGTATGTCTGAATAGGCCTCCGCCAAGGCCTTGGCCGCCTCCCCTATGGAGGATGGGACAGACTCGACCAATTCTATCGTCTTGATAATCTCGTCTTTAAACACCTCCTTACCTATCCTGGCTAGTGACTTTTTGTTGAGGTATACATATCCCCTCTCCATGGGGAAGTAGATCATCTTCCAGCCTGGGGGGAGATCCCTAGTCGCCTGTATATAGTCCCTGAAGTATACCCCATACCTATTATCAATCATCTTGAGATCGATACCCATACCCCTGAAAACCTTGAGGATCTCGTCTTTATCAGCCATCCTCAGATAGTTGTAGGCCCGTTCAGCCTCGTATTCCACGAACCGTCTCTCCACCAGCCAGTTATCTAGATACTTCACCAGCAGTACCGTAGTATAGAATACTACGAGTGAGCGGTGGGGGTTCTCGTCTAATACTGGTTTCTCACCGGCCAGAGCCCTACCTAGCCTAGACACTGCATCGCTGTAGAACTCCTCCAGGTCTTCGATGGACCCCTGGAGCTGGCCGAATACCCGCTCCCTCGTAAGGGGGTGGAAGGGGTATCTAGCCATCCAGAGAAACTCTTCCTCTATCGGGTCACGCACCATTCCTAAATATAAATGTGTGGATGTGGGGAGGTATTATCACTCCTCGCTCCTAGGTGCATGGATGAACTGGTAGGTCTCATACTCCAGCATCTCGAAGTTTAGGCTGAGGGGGTAGTCCGTGGAGAAGCTTAGGGTGACTACGCCTGAGATGCTTGCCAGCTCCTTAACCACCCTGTATAGATACTCGAGGGAGTATATGGATGTGGAGGGTTCATCCACCACTATGTCGAGGATCTCCACGTTGTCAGGATATTTAAGCTTATGCTCTGCCTGGAACCCCTCCTCACTCTTGCTTATGAAGCTTATCTCGCTGCCCTCAGCATGTATCGTTATCGTCTCGCTCAATGCCCTCGCATCGTTGAATATGTCCTTCAAGGTGGGGACCACTATCCTAGCCCTGGCTTTGAAGTCTACCTGGGGTATTCTCAGGGCCTCCCTCTCTTCCAGGGCTGCTGGGAGTATAAACCTCTTCTCATAGGGCTTGGTACTAGCAAGTATGAACTTTCCATCCTCCACCTCTATGATCAGCTCGTCCGCCTTTGAGAGTAGCTTGGAGAATTTGAGGAGCCTGTCGCTCTGGACACATATGGTTATGTCGCTATCAGCGTTGAACTCATAGAGGTCGAAGTAGTCCTTCTCGGCCACGAAGTTTATCATGGAGACCCTGGTGCTGTCCACCTCTCTGAACATGAATTGCTCGGGGGATATCCTGAAGCAGGCCTCCTCGACTAGGGCGTCTATAGTCGTCACGATCTTTATCCATCTCTTAAGCTTGTCCTTGTCTAGGACGCCTCTAAACATTTGGTACCACCTGTGTGATAGTGATATATTGTTATAGACGGCTTATAATAACGGTTCCGACCCGGCCTATGTATACACTCTCCAGGTATACTTACACCTGGTGCACCTGTAGAAGACTGTGCCACCCTCGTCTCCCGATCTTGTCTGGACTATCCATGTATAGGCCTCGTCATTCCCACACTTTGGACACTCCACCTTCACCGTGGGCTCGGCGGTCGTGTCTTTCTGGAGAACCAGAACCCTCTCCTCCCTCACGACGTCTACATATAGGTTCGAGGTGTCGTAGGGCTCCTTATATCCACAGGAGTCGCATACGTAGAAGAGCTGGTTATCTATCTGTTTAAGAGACATTATCTCCTTACACTTTGGGCAGTACTTCATTTATTCTCACCAGCCTTCTCAAGGGCGTTGAGTACCTCCGACTTCAACTCGGAGATATAGTTATACATACGCTCAACATTCTCGATGATTATTGATCGATACTCCTCAGGCTTCACATCATCCTTGAAGTATATGTCGAAAACGATTTCTTTCTTCAATGGATGGGGCCTGTGGAACCCGGCCCCTAGAATCCTCTCATCTTCTAGGAGGGCCTTCTGCAGGAGGTTTCCAAATGTGAATGTCTCCCCTATTATCTTGAGGCGTAGCCTCCCTCCCTCTACCTTAAGTACCTGAATCTCCATACTAAACCACACATCAGTTACCACGTATTTAAAACTTTCTCTTTGTGGAGGGTCTTGATTATGGTTGTGTTTCCATATAGCCTGGAAACCTTTCTCGTCTCTATAGATCTACAGGTTGGGCACACGAGCTTACCAGGCTCATCGCCCCTTACAAGCTCGGTTCTACAGGTTTTACAGAAAGCCCTTACAACGCCGTATCTCGGACCCCTTATTGAGAGGTGTAGGGTCCTGTTTAGCGTGCTCTCAACCCTCGCCAGGATCTCGTCCCTTATGTGGTAGGTTGATCCTACGTCGGTGACCCTTGTGGGTGGGTAGACGACGCCTGTGTATTTACCCCTTAGGAGTATCCATGGTCCCTTCCCCTCCTTCCTCACGAGCTCTATCTCTACATATCCGAAGACTCCTGAGATGTGGAATATCTTGCCGAGTATCTCGTCCCCCACATCTATGGTTAGGGGCTGCTTTATAGGCTCAACATCTATTACCCTGTTCTTCCAGTCTACCTTCACAACCCCTGCTACGGAGCTCCTGATAACGGAGTCGTCTATATAGGTGTTCCTACCTCCGATGAACTCTTCTATAAGGGCTAATGGATCGCCGGGAGAGACTTTTTCACCATCCTTCTTCATGTAGACCACCGTCTAGGTGGAGGATACACGTCATTAAAATCTTTCTCGTCCATCGCGATTAATAACTGCTCGAGGTTTAGAACCGGTCTCCCAAAACGTGTCAGGTCGTCAGTAGATATCCTGGGGCACCCAGCGACGATGACCAGCTCATCCTCCGGGATCCTGGCGAGTATATCCTCGCCCAGCCTCGAGGCGGTGTATACACGGTAGGCCCACCCCCTACTGCGTAGGATCCTCTCGATTATTGTCAACCCACCTATCAATGGCTGGTGACTATCAACTATCCTTACCACCGCGACCCTTCTATAGCCCCTGGCCTGGTAGACGTTCCACGAGATTAGGGCCCTGACCCTTCTCGTAGCGTCGTACATGTCCTTAACCACGCCGTTATGCATATCCAGTAGGAGTGTTGGGAGACCGGTATAGAGGCTGACCCCTAGGGCGTGGAAGAGGCCAGAAGACACTACTATGAATCTATCTACCCCTTCCTGTCTCAAAGGCTTTGTGGTACACCCCAGTATCTGGCCGCTGAGCATACCTGGCTGTCTAGGGACGAATAGGTCCATCCCCATCTCGAGAAGCATATCCATGGCTATCCTGGCCACCCTATAGTATTGGATGGAGTAGACTAGGCCGATCCTTTCGTTGGATATGTTTGCCAGATAGTTCTCCCAAGCGTCCCTGACAACCCTCTCTATAAGGTTAGGGTCAGGCTCCTCTACAACGGGTATGAAGAATATTTTGAATGGTAGTCTACGTAGCTCTCCATAGGTATTTGGAAATGGGTTATGCCCAAGGTGGATAACTATATCGGGCCTCGTCTCGAGGTAGTGCTGGATATCTATGTCGCAGGCCCCAAACCTAGGCTCTAGATTTATCTCGACATGGGTATCCGGCGGAGCCTCTAGGCCCTCCCTTATCAGCCTGTATATGTAGGTTTCAGACCCCTCGATAACTATCCTCTTACCCCTGTTCCTCTTGATTATTTCTGATACTACAGTGGATAGGCTTGTCTCAAGCCTGCTTATTGAGTGGTTTGACATCTATATAGGCCCCTTTAGGTATCTTTGAAGCCCCAACCTTCAAGACCTGCTTGGCATACTCCACGTTGCCACTATATGTATATACCCTAGCTATGACCTGATCCTTCCATACCGCCGCCGCCCTACCGACAGGCTTCCCAAAGGCTCTCCTCATACCCTCCTGTAGACGGTCTGCACCGGCGCCGGTCATCATCTTATTCTCCCTGAGGACGTGGTGGGGATACACCACTATTGTGAAGTAGTAGTTCTGTGTGCCTAGCTTCTTCTGGAGTAGACGGTTCACGTTTACCCTGAGGGCCTCTAGGGCCACGTCCCTGACATATGCCTGCTCCTTGGCCTTCAGCTCCAGCACCACGTCATAGTCCTCCTTCCATGTACCCATGTTGAACCTGGTGATCCTAGACTGTGGAGCTCCATGGATATATTCCAGCCTGGTGTATGGCATCCCCTTGATCTCCCTGAAGTTCCTCGCCTTCACTCCGGCCACCCTCTATAGATTGAGTATTACTAGGAGTATTAAAGCCGGTACCCCTATCCAACGAGTAGTGTATGTAGTCTGCGGAATAGTGTCAGTATCAGCTTGAGATCCTCCTTCCTATCCACGCCCCGGTATACACATTTAACCACTACCTGGCTGATTGTAGAGGCTATATTGGGCCTGTCCAGCGCCCTCTCGGCCAGGTCGTAGACATATCTCCTTATCAACCTATATTCATTCCCTTCTCTTAGACCCTCCCCACCCCTCTCACCCTTTATTCTATAGGTATATATGTGGTGTAGCACGATCGCCGCTGCTGTAGCCACATTCATGGAGGGGTACCTCTTGGACGTGGGTATGGTGACGAGGACGTCGGCGAGACCAAGCTCATCCTTGGTTAGCCCTATACTCTCCCTCCCGAAGACTACTGATATCCTACTGGGCGAAGCGTTTCTCAGGACTGTTCCCAGCTCCCGCACGTCTATGCTACCCCTGAATGGATACGACAGCGATCTTATCCCGGTGGTTGCGATGACCATGTCTGAATTCTCAACCGCTTTTTCCAGACTGTCTACGACGACTATCTTCTCAAGCCTGTGCGCCGCTCTTGAGGCGAATACCTCGGCCAGGTCATAATCCTCATCCATGAAGTTTGGGTTGACGAGGATGATGTTGTCCACGTCGAAGTTGTCTGCGAGCCTACATATCAGGCCTAGGTTTACGCCGCCCTCCGGCTCCACCATGACTATGTCTATCTTCTCATCCATCTTGACCGCCCTTGGCCTAGAAATCTAATGGGGTCGTCTCCGGTATAGTAAATAATTGGAGGGTGCGGAATGGTAACGAATCTACCAGCGGAGGCAAAGGCACAGTGGAGAAGGGTTATGGAGGCTAGGACCCCTGAGGAGAAGCTTAGGGAGCTACAGAAGTTCTATAGCCTGATCCCCAAGCACAAGGGTACTAAGAACCTTGTGAGGTCCGTCAGGAGCCAGATGGCTAGGCTTAGGGAGGAGATCGAGGAGTCTAAAAAGAGGAGGAGGGGTGGTTATCTAAGTCCCTGGGAGTTCGAGAAGACTGGGGACGTCACACTTGGGATAATATCTACAGACTACAGCATCCTGACCAGCTTCATGGATAGCACCTTCGGGAGGCCGGATAGGTATATGCATTGGAGGATGCTGCCCACAATGTATAACAAGGTGGTTAACGATGTTGAGATCCAGTATATAGTGGCCCCACCCATAGGCATCAATCCGAGTGTTGATAGGAAGGTGATCAACCTGGCTAAGAAGGTTAACTACACCCTCTTGATAGCTGGGAATAGGGACGACGTCTCTAGGATGGTTGGCCTGCTTGAAGAGGAGGGTATACATATCACTCCACACCCTATTGATGTGAAGATATCTAGGACGCCCTCCGGAGGGATAAGGGTTTATGGCGTCGACTCGGAATGGATTGAGGAGATTAGGGGTATCCTACGGGACTATGGGATATACAATGCCGTGGTGAAGGTGGATGGGAACGTGGATCCGGAGCTCTTCCAGGACATTGTCCTTGGTGTTAAGACCTTCATCCTTGGCGGTGCATATCTATGGAGCGGGGATAGTCTAGTGGAGCTACAGACTGGGAGGGAGTGGCACGTATCTAAGATGGGGGACATGGTCGTAGAGAAGCTGGGCCTGATAAGGGTCTATCCTGTTAGGAATATCCGTGAAAAGACGTCTAAACCTATAATACTTAGGAGTGGTGCAACGGTGGCCGACCTGGCCAGGCATATACACTCTAGAGTAGCTGAGAGCCTTAGATACGCTCTAATTATAAGGGATGGCGAGGTGGTACGGGTAAGCCCAACACATGAGTTGAGGGATGGGGATGTAGTGTATCTCAAGACTCACTAAGGATGCTGTGTCTCCAGGAAGATATATTTCTTGGCCTCACCCCTCATTTCCTCCACAATCTTCTTGGATATGCTATCCAGAGGGTCTACCCCAACCCTCTCCTTGAAGTCTTTGAAGCTGGTGAATGGTCGTGAGTCCCTCTCCTCCAGGATAAGTGCCACCTTCTTCCTACTTATCCCGGGTAGGAGTTCTAGGGTATGGACCTTATGGGTAAGTAAGCCGGCCTTATTGAGGAACTCTACCCATTCGGGCTCCCTCATCAACACAATCTTCTTAACTGCGTTCTCAAGCATCTCCATAGACTCGTCTAGAAGCTCGCCATACTTTATCGTTGTTAGTATCCTTACAACTTTCCTACGCATCCCAGTCTCCAGCGATACACGGTCTAGACCGTTTATCACCACGTCGTTGGCTAGCTGTACCCTTAGGAGTTTGAAGTGCTCCTCCCCCACCACGTCCCCGATAAGCCCGTCCCGAACCCTTATTACCTCTCCTCCCTTCCTAACCGTTATGCTCCTCCTTGAATGGCCGAGTAGGATTCCGTAGGTCTCTCGCGTCTCTCTGGCTCCCGGCCTATACATCCCTGGTCCAGCCTCTCTATATCACTCCTTCCTCCTTCAGAATCTCTATTACACGTTTCTCCAACTCTCCGGCTATCGCCCTACCCAGTATTAGGCGTACCTCCTCTGGATAGCGAGGGAGGATGTTTATTATCTGTACGGCATAGTCATCTGCTTCCTGGCCAAACTCGGGCTCCAGAGCCTCCACCAGCCTCTCCCTCAGCCTTCTCGCCGTCTCTGCGTCTACCTTGGAGAACCTGTTTAGATATTCCTTCACCCTCTTTGGGACTGCGAATAGTTCGTAGTCCACCTCCCCGATATTCTCCAGCTCCTCCTTGAGCTCGGGAATGGAGATTGGCTTCTGCTCCAGTATCTTCCTACCAACTTCCTCCTCCATGACGGGACCACCTGGGCAGGTTCTAGAGGGGTCTTAGATGCTCAGGAGGCACTATTAGCCGGACTATCTTATCCCCCTTCCCCACGTCTATCTCGAATGCACGGCCTCTCCGCTTCTGTACAATCCCTATCTTGCCGTGGTATCTCCTATGGGGCATCCCCTTGTGAAACCTAGGATCTATATAGATCAGAACCTTGTCCCCTGGCTTCAACTCTCTCAGTCTCAAGAGTTTATCGCTGAAGCCGGGATTACCCTTCCTAGTCAATAATCTCCTAGTCTTTACCCTATATCCCTTGGACTGGGGCATGTATATCCACCACAATCTTGTATAGGCCTGGCCAAAGTATTTAATATCACTTCAGATTATCTAAAGACATCCTTTAGGAGCCTTCTATGCCTCCTGTCTCTAAACGCTTTGCGCATAAGGTTATACTGCTTCACAAGCTCCTTTATAGTCCTCTCATCGACTCCCGAGCCCCTGCTGATTCTTGTGAGTCTCGACCCCTTTATGAGTGTCGGGTCCAGCTTCTCCTCCAGGGTCATCGAGTCCACCGCTACTCTCCACTTTTTCAGCTTCTTCTCCATCTCCTCTATCTCTTCACGTTTCACCTTGTCGCCTATCCCAGGTAGGTATGATAGAACCTTGTAGAGCCCGCCCATACTCTCGATCTGTTCTAGCTGGTTTATCACGTCGATGAGGGTTATCCTACCCTTGGAGAGCCTCTTTAGTAGCTCTGCCTCATCCTCCTGTCTAGCTAGTCTCTCCACCCTCTTCAACAATCCTTCTAGGTCGCCTAGGCCTAGTAGTCTAGCTACGAAGCTCTTTGGATTATACTCCTCCAAGTCGTCAAGCTTCTCACCCATCCCTAGGAAGATTACCTTTCCACCTGATGCGTATGCTGCTGAGATTGCTCCTCCACCCTTACCAGTCCCATCCATCTTGGTTATTATTATCCCATCTATCCTGACTCTATCGGATAGGTGTTTGGAGTGGTCGTAGGCCTTCTGACCCATGTAGGCGTCTATAACCAGTATGGTGTAGTCCGGATTGAGGAGTCGATTAATCTCCGATAACTCCTCTAGTAGGGACTCCTCATTCTTATGCCTCCCGGCCGTGTCGATGAGTAAGACATCTATCTCCAGGGTCTTAGCAGTGTCTAGGGCCTTCCTAAGTCTATTGCCAACGTCTCCATATTCATCCGGATCTATGAAGACCACGTTTTCCGAGTCTATAGACTCTATCAACTGTCTAAGCTGGTCTATGGCCGCGGGTCTATAGAGGTCGAGGCTTACCACACCTACTCTGTACCCTTTGTTAGAGAGGAGTTTCGCCAGTTTAGCCACGGTAGTGGTCTTACCAGAACCCTCCAAACCTATGAATAGGATGTTGAAGGGCTTCTTATCCCTAGAGATTTCTAGCCGGCTCTGCTCACCACCCAGGATCTTCACCAGCTCCTCGTAGAGAACCTTTATCACAAGGTCCTTCAGGGGGACCCTCGTTGAGAGCTTCCTCTCCTCCTTTATCTGCTCCCTTATACGTTTTGTCAGGTCGAAGACGACCCTTACGTTGACGTCTGACTGTAGAAGGATCTTCTGGAGCTCCCTTAGAAGGTTGTCTAGCTCCTTCTCATCGATGTAGGGGGCGCCTCTGATCCTATCCATCAGTCTTCTGAAGCGTTCCTGTATCTGCTCAGACATTGTCCATATAGAATTATGGGGGGCCGGCTTAAAGCTGGGATTAAAAGGGGGAGCACTAATTTTCTTGGACATGGAGTTCGAGGCGTTGATAATTGGTAGGTTCCAGCCCTTCCACTACGGTCATCTACATGCGGTTAAATACGTGTTGGAGAGGGAGGGAGGCGTATATATAGGTGTGGGTAGCGCCCTAGAGGCATATACGAAGAGGAACCCCTTCACCTTTGCAGAGAGGTTCAGGATGATCGTATCTACACTTAGGGAGGAGGGGATCGACAGCTCGAGGTACTACATATTCCCCATCCCAGACTCCGATATACACACTACATGGGTCAGCATTGTAGAGACCATAGTTCCCCCCTTCAAGAGGGTCTATAGCAACGACCCCCTGACGAGGAGCCTCATGAGGAGGAGTGGATACGAGGTGAGGCGTATCCCCCTATACCAGAGGAAAGTATTCTCGGGTGAGGAGTTTAGGAGGAGGGTTGTGGCTGGAGAGGAGTGGAGCGAGCTGATCCCCACCCCGGTGAAGGAGATACTTATTAGGGAGGGGCTGATCGAGAGGCTGGTTGAGCTTTGGAGGGACGATAAGTCCGAGGCTTAATTAATCTTGGCTAGTCGAATATTTATGAATACTCTTGAAGAGGTGTCTGGCCGATGGCTGAGAAGACGGGTAAAACAGCTAAGAAGACTAGGGCTAAAAAGACTAAGAAGACTGGATCTAAACCGAAGGAGGACGTGGTTAACAAGGGCGACTTCATAAAGATCGACTATGTAGGCCAGGTTTTAGATACTGGCGAGGTTTTCGACACAACTATTAAGGAGAAGGCTGTCGAGGCGGGCCTAGGTGGAGACGACTCTCGATACAAGCCTATCCTAGTGGTGGTTGGGGAGAAGTGGGTAGTTGAGGGGCTGGATGAGAGCCTGATAGGTAGGAAGGTGGGTGAGGAATACGAGGTGGAGATACCTCCCGAGAAGGGGTTTGGCCGTAGGGATAGTAAGAAGATAGTCACGACGACTATTAGGAAGCTACAGAGAGCCGGGCTCCAGGGAGACATCGCCCCTGGAATGGTCATAAATGTCGATGGGGCCCCCGCAGTTGTTAGGGCTATAGCTGGGGGCAGGGTAATGCTGGATTTCAACCCACCACTAGCCGGGAAGAGGCTTAAATACTGGGTGAAGATCCGGGAGAAGATCACTGATACAAATGGTAAGATCAAGGCGTTGGTGGAGAGGCATATCAACGAGGATGTCGAGAAGATATCGATAGAGATCGTGGATGGAGAGGTCGTACTCAACCTACGAGACCTCGCTATCAAGAAGCCTCAGCTACACCTGGAGAAGAAGCACGTGGCTGATGATATCCTAAAGTATATCGAGGGCACAAAGGCCGTGAAGTTTGTGGATGTGATCGCTAAGGAGGAGAGTGTTCAGGAGGCTCAGGCCGAACCTCAACAAGGGTGAGATCCAGCCCTATAGGGCAGTCTAGACGCTCAATCACCTTTTCTATCCTAACCCTACCCGTTAGAGCCTGTCCGTTATCTACGCAGTACTTGATGTAGGGACACTGTCTCTCACTACATGTTATTGGGGAGTAGAGTACTGAGACCCCTTCAACAGCTGAGGACGAGCCCATTGAGATCTGTATCGCAGTCTCCTCCACAACGGCCAGCATAGCTGGGGCTTCTATCAACTTACAATAGATTTGGGACTTAGGCTTCCTTATCTCCACGATCTTGTAGTAGTGGCCGATCTTCTTCTCGTTGAAACATATCTTATTGTAGCGACAGGATCTACAGACCTCGTTCCATTGTATCCGAAACTTGTCCCCGACCTCTGAATTTTCGCCGACTAGGAAGTATAGCTCCTTGGCCATTATCCTAACCCTATATAATTAGGGATTTGGGCGCTCCTATAATACCTTCGTCTCCCTAGCGATCTTCTCGGCGGCCATCCTATCTGGCATCAATTTATGCAATATGGTGTATCTCTCCGGCCTAACCTTCCTGGCCTCCACTATGGCTGTTATAACCATCTCTCTAGTTAGATTAGCCGATCTATAGTCTACGGGGCCGCCTACAGCCATGATAGCCTCTCTGATACCCTCCCAGTCGAGCCCATGGAGATACGCCATCATTATAGTCCCAAGCCCCACCTTCTCCCCGTGATAGGCGGCGTTCTCAGGGTATAGGAGGTCTATGGCATGGCTGAAGAGATGTTCTGACCCGCTACAGGGCCTGCTACTACCCGCTATACCTGCGGCTACACCAGTGCTTATCAACGCTTCCACCAGGGTTCTGATACTATCCTCGTCGCGGGATGCGATCCCCTCATAGTTGTCTAGGACTAGTTTGGCGGACATTAGTGCTAGGTTGGCTGAGTACTCCCCGTAATACTCCCCCACCTCATCCCTAGCCAGCTGCCAGTCGGCTACCGCCGTGAACTTAGCCAATACGTCGCCGACGCCGCTGGCTATGAGGCGCATCGGGGCTCCGATTATGAGGTCTATATCCACCACGACGAGCTTTGGAGGGAGGGTCTTAACTGAGAAAGCCTTGTTAGCCCCTCTTAGGGAGGCGAATTGACTTGCTATACCGTCATGCGAGGGCGCTGTAGGTATGCTTACAAATGTGAGTCCATATCTATAGGCCAGGAGTTTAGCCATATCTATCGACTTGCCCCCTCCAAACCCTATAACTACAGGATATTCCAGAGACGCATGTATCTCCTGGAACGAGGTTAGTAGGGACTCATACTCCTCCTTCGAAGAGTGTCTAACCACTAGAACCTTGTAGTCCATCCCAAGGTTCTCGGTCAGTCTATGGAGGATTGTCTCTCTAAGCTTGGGTCCAGTGACTACGTATACCCCACCACCATCTGGGAGGAGGGGATCCAAATATTTGGAGATACTTGTGATCACACCCTTACCAATCACTACGCGACCCGGCAGATCCATCACGTGGGTGTTTGACCCCCTAGACTGGTTACCAGCCACTATGTTCACCGCTGAACCATTATAATCCCATCTCGATAGTTGATATTATATAGCTGCTTTAAGTATCCCGATGCCCTAGCCCCTCTATAAAGGTGTCTACCTATGGCCTCACCCAACCTCACCAAGGAGCAGATTATAAACATGATCCTGAGGGGAGAGCTACCGCTAGAAACATTCATAAAAACAGGGGAGAAGCCTGGAGACGCATCGGATAGGCCTCCACATACATCCTCCCTGGAGAAACGTGACGGTGTGGATACGCAGACACCGGCCCAGCAGAATGTAGAGAAGGACAAGATTGTCCTGGGAATAGTTAAGACTACTTTCAAGACTATCCTTGACAATGGAGATGTCCTAGGCCCCCTCAAGCCGGGGGATCTAGTAGGGTTAAATAGAGAACTGTATAATAGACTTAGAGAGACCGGGGTAGTCGAAGGGGTGGATACATATGATCGTACCTAAGGAGATTAGGACATACTGCCCGAGATGTAGGAGGCACACTGTTCATAAGGTATCGCTATATAAGAAGGGGAAGGACAGCCCATTCAGGTGGGGTGTTAGGAAGCACGAGTGGGAGAAGAAGGGTTATGGAGGCCAGAAGTGGCCACTCCTTAGGAGGAAGGCTAAGACCACCAAGAAGGCGGTACTAAAACTCACCTGTACAGAGTGTGGATACATCCTACATAAGGAGGGTATTAGGATTAAGAAGATCGAGATAGCCAGGTGATCCTGGTGAGTGGTGAGCTGGACAAATACCTGCCTAAGCCTAGAAGCAAGTTCCTAAGGGTTAAGTGTAAGGAGTGCGGCAATGAGATGATCATATTCTCACACGCCTCCAGGGTTGTGTACTGTATAGTCTGCGGCGAGCCACTAGCCAGGCCTACGGGTGGTAAGGCCGAGATACTCGGTGAGATAATAGATGAGTATGGATAAGGAGGAGAGAATCATATTCCCGAGGAGGGGAGAACTAGTAGTCGCCACTGTAAAGGAGATAGTTGGTCACGGCGCATATCTCCATATCGAGGATTATAACATCGAGGGATACCTCCCCATAACAGAGGTCTCAACCAAGTTTGTCCGGGATATTGAGGATGTTATAAAGGAGGGCCAGAAGATCGTAGTCAAGGTAATCAGGATAGACAAGTTCACAAAGAGTGTAGACGTCTCCTATAAAGACGTCTCGGAGTCTGAGAAGAACAAGATCCTGAGGCTCTGGAAGAGGAATCAGAGGGGAATCAGGATAATAAAGGAGGCCGAGAAACACCTTAGGGAGAAGGGGATCAACATTAACTTGGAGGAGAAGCTAGAACCAATAATAGATAGGGAGCAGACTGTCTACGATGCCCTGGAGAATATAATGCTGAACCCAGGCCTTCTAGACGAGGTTGGATTATCAGACATCAAGAATGATCTGATAGAGTTCTTCTCCAAGAAGATCCATCTGAAGAAGTATTTCTATGAGGCCGTGATCTCAGTCAGCAGCATTAGAAGGGGAGGTGTATATAGGATAAAGGAGGCCCTTGGGCAGCTGGATAAAGAGCTGGCATCAGCCACCAAGCTGGAGAATACAGAGATCGTGTTGATTGGCAGCCCGAGATATCGTCTAACAACGTGGAGCTATAAGCCGGAGACGATTAAGAAGAAGGTCATACCAACCGTTAACCAGGTGGTTAAGAAGCTGGGTAAGAAGGGAGACGTTAATATAGAGATCCTTGAGGAGAATCTTAAGACTAAGACATGAAGAGTAGGATAAGGATCTGTAGAGAATGTGGCCGATACACTTTGAAGGAGAGGTGCCCCATCTGTGGAGGATCTACTAATGTAGCCCATCCAGCCAAGTTCTCTCCGGACGACCCCTACCTAGACCTCAAGGTAAAAAATTTGGTGGAGGAGCTGAGGCGTATAGATCCCTAAGAGTCACTCTGACTCCTCACTATCCACTATCTTGTATATGACTACCTCCCCCGGTGCTGGGTCGCTGGATCTGAACACCATGACCAGCTTCTCACCCTCTAGGCTCTCTAGGTTCCATGCCTCTGGATACTTCGGTGAATATACATATACGTCTACCGAGAAGGCCCCCACCGGCTGGGTAGACTGGTATTCATAGGGGATCAGCCTTCCTAGGAACGTCTCCCAGAAGGCATCGGTCAGCCTTGGGCCCTGGCCATCCTCGTTTATAAACTCTGAGGAGTTCACACCCGCTATCTTAGCTATAGCAACAAACTTACCATCTTCGCCGAAGCCTGCGAGCATGACTAGGTCATTGTTGTCTGGGGCTACGGGGGCCACACCTATATATACTAGTACATAGTCTGCACCCATCTCCTTCAACATCTCTATAGCCTTATCCTCATCGGTAGTCATGAACATCTCGGCCAGCTCCTTGATCCTGGTGGCGTTGAGTGTACCGTTGTCAGCCAAGCTCTTCCTCTCACCTATAAAGCTTATCCAGTATCCGTAGTCCCACCAACTCGCTATTACCTCGTCAGGGGCAACGTTGTTCCGGATCCATTCAAGGGCCTCTATCCAGTCGTACGACACCCTCTCCTGTGCTATTGGGGATCCATGGGAGATTAGTGAGACCGTCGTCCTAGACATGGGGACTATTGAGTATAGGTATATCATGGAGGAGGACAGTAGTATGAACAGAGTTACGAAGGTGAACGCCACTATCCTATAGTTTGTGTCTCCCTTCTTCAGGTTGGTGACCAGGTAGCTCATCAGCTCCTTCAACGCTATTGCAGCTAGGACCGCTGCGAATACATCGAAGATGATGGATAGCCTTACGAAGGAGTTTGCCACATAGGCTGCGGAAGCCGATAGGATCAGTAGGTATAGGTACTTCGGATCCCTCCACCTCTTTGCCACTATAACGAAGCCACCGATCGCAAAGGGGATGATTACGTGGAGATCCCTATAGAAGACTAGGAATGTGGATCCGGCCTGCTCCTGAACAGTTGTGGCTACCACGAAGGCCTCCTTTAGGAAGGGTAGAACCGTTATTATCTGCCTGGATTTTAGGCCTACATCGGGTAGTAGACCCACGGCGAAGATGAGGCCTATCATCCCAAATATGCCTAGGCCAATGATCCTACTAAGGTGGCCTGTAAACACCTTAATATCAACTACATTCCTTATGAGTAGGATCAGTGCGGCTAGGTACTGGATAACGGCTACCGCCCCTACCAGATAGCTAAGACCATTTGTAGGGACTGATAGAAGCATTATCGTCGAGACTGCGAAGAAGGGGAAGTAGAGGACCTCGATATTCTTCACATCTAGATCCAGTATAACCGCCAGTATTACGAAGATCGCTACTGCTAGATAGGGATATTGATGTGCGCCCCATGTAGCGCCTAATAGGCCGGTGAATAGTCCTGCCAACACTCCATATAGAGCTTTGAAGCTAGGCTTTGACGACTCTATACCCCTTATAAAGAAATATATGGATCCCACGAGGAAAGCCATGCCCAACCCGTCGGTGTCGTACCATCCTAGGTCGCTCCTAGCCAGTACGCTGAAGGCCGTGGTGAAGAAGAGGGCGCCGATCATGGCCACATATCTCGACTGGACATACCTCTCAGCGATCTTGTAGACTATCAACGTGGTTATTACTCCGACGACGGGGGGCATGAAGACTGCTACGTCGTATAGGCTTACAGGGAGGCCTAGGGCCTTTAGGAAGAGATAGGTAAACGCTCCGAAGTATGGCACCCCAAAATAGTATTTCTCACCCATATCGACTCCATATGGGTACCAGGTTAGCTCGATCTTATGGTTGAAGAACTCGAAGAGGCCTAGTAACCCCTTCTCCTCGATACCCGAGATTATTACCTTGGTGGCGTAGTACTGGAAGTATGGGTCGAACTCGTTTATGTAGATCCCGTACCTAGCTGGCAGGATCCTTATGAGAAAAGCTATGACCGCGAGGAGTGATAGGGAGATATAGTGCAGCGCGGTCTGTGAATCGATAACTAGGGATGTGAGGCGGATCCTATTCAGCCTAGAGAATAATGACTGGGCACTCATCACCCTGTCACCAGCGATTCTATCCTCTTTTCAATCCTATACCAATCGCCGCAAATAATATTAAAATCTCATGGAAGTGGGGGCTCACAACTCAAGATCTCAGTCATCCGTTGATAGGGCCGTCGTTGCGGCCAACGCGATCATCGCCCCCACCTAGTAATAATTAGGAACCAGCTATTAGGGCTTAACAACTCAATAACCGTTTAAATCCTACCAAGCTCCCATCACTGATTTGTGGGAGATGCAGATAGAAGTATATTGCACCCTAGAAGAGCTGAAGAAGTTCCTGGTGGAGAGCACAGGGAAGACCAAGTTTCCTAGGAAGTATATGGACAATCCAAACATACTCTTTGAGAGGAGGAATGACGTTGGGAAGGTATACATTGAGGCGGAGAGCAAGAAGGATCTTGAGCAGATAGAGGATATAGTGGTGGTGGAGGTCAACAATGTCCTAGGTGTCGAGTATATATCGAGGAGTGGCCGGACACGTCTGAAGTGGAGACAGCTATACAAGGATTTCGGGAAGCTGTTTGGAGAGGCTAGTCCAAACACCATCGTAAACTTATATGAAGCGGGTATTAGGGATATTAGGGTTCTAAAGAAGGAGGATGGTGGCGAGACAAATGGATAAAGAGACCTATGTAGTAGTAACCAGGATAGAGTCCTACGTCGACAATAGAGGCGGTGGGAGGGGGAAGAGGATAGAGTTCTCCATTATAGAGACTAGGCAGGAGCAGGGGTATCAGTCGCCCGAGGTTAGGATGGTTAGGGAGATGGTCAACCAGCTTAGAAACATGGGGGTGGTGATGCCCTTCCAACAGGTTAGGAATCTAAAGATGGTCCTCTTCCTCTTACCCGAGGAGGAGAAGGCCCTCGGCATAAACTTCAATGTTAACAACGTCTATAAACTTGTCTTCCAGGACGGGGCCATCAAATTCGTGGACATCACTGATCAGTTCTATCTTGTTGAGTAGCGTCCCTCTCAACATAGTCGAAAATACTGGTACCAAGCGGTGTATCCAGCTCAAACGTTGAAGCCAGTATAGAGTCAATAAGGGAGATATAGGACAAGATGTAGCGGCTCCTCACATAGCTAGACAGCTTCTTGGCGAGGGGCAGATATTTAACCACGCTTTTAGTGTGGACTGTCGGCCTAAGGTTTCCGCCACACTTTATGCATGTCCCCTTGAGCAGGGTTCTACGGTATGTGGCTCCGCAGGAGGAGCATTTAAAGCTCTGGTGGTAGAAGCTCCTCAGGTTACCCATTATATCCCTCAGCACGTGGTTCTTAAGCAGGTTTTCAACGATGAGGGCCTTGTCGTCGCCCTCAAAGATCCTCTCCATTATTTTAAGCTGGTTATCCAGCTTAGCCTCTATGCTCTTGAGCTTGGAATACATGTTGACATTCTTTATTGTAGATAGGATAGGCGCCCTATCCAGGGCTCCATAGCCATAATAGGCCTTCGATTCTCCAAGGAAGTCCTCAACCACAGCGATATATTCTCTAAGCAACTTAGGCGACACGTTCTCCAATGACTTCTCGTATAGGACCAATGGGTATCTATCAACGACGTCTAGGTTATGGACCTGTGTATCAACTTCCTCCGGATGTACAACTACGGAGACGAAGAGGGGGGCATCCATCCGGCCTCCAGATGAGGAGGGTAGGTACTCTCTACTAAAGTTTAGTAGGACGTCCATAAGCAGCATAATTGCGTCTTGATCCCCATCGCAGTCACGCCGCTTAGCAGCGTGCCAGAGTGGATGGGCATATAGGACGTTGGCCTTGGTGAAGCCGATTATCCTGCCTATAACTCCTGAGGAGGTATGTGGGGAGAGGCCGACGACCAACTTGCCGATGAGGTCTGTCTTATCCCTCACCCGGTAGATAGGCTCACCGCCATACAGCTTCACTATCTCCTCGTCTATAAAACTGCACATGTTGATGAGGTCTGGGACTATCGACTCGGGGATCAGTATGTCCATAGGCATCAAGTCTATAACATCGTCTATACTGTCGACCTGGTATCCCAATTCTCTTGCCTTATCCACATCTATCCCTATGTCCCTGAGAGAGACACTTGTGAGAGGAGCGTTAGTGATATCTATTCTACATGTACCGTCCTTAAATACTGATAAGCCATGTTTAGCCCTCAGTACTCCCTTGGATAGCTCCTCATATCTCCGATATCCGCTTAGGAGTGATTTTACACCCTTTACTTTGGATGGGATCCTTAGGCCATGTCTCTCCCTAATCTCCCTGACAAGATCTCTAAGGTTGATGGACCAGTTCTTGTATGGCCTCGTCTCTCTCCCACATTTGGGACAACTCTCGGATCGGGTGTCTACTTTACAGTTGTAGCAGTAGTAGGCCTGGACAGTCCTGGATCCACATGTCTCACACCTGTTCCTATATGTGTACTTCCCACAGGTCTCACAGTAGAGGATGGATAGCTGGACTACAACTATTTCGTTCTGCTTGTATGCCTTGACGATGTTCCTCTGGTCACCCCCATAGCTTCCTATGGGGAAGAGGGCGTGTACCGGTGGGTTCATCTTCCGCATCTTAGCTTTCTCCGGCCTACCTAGCCTAGCCGATACATAGGTCCCTCTTAGGCACCTAACCCTAACGCCTAGGTAGAATGAGACTACGTCGGAGGAATTGGTGAATCTAGGCTTATACAACCTCTGGCTCCTATAGCCCCTTATCAAGTCATGTAGGATGTAGGAGTATCTATGCCGGATCTCGATAAGCTCACCCTTCCGTCGGAAGGGGATCCTAGCCTTTTTAAGTAGGTGGGATAGCTCCCTAGAGCCACTGACTATTAGCTCGCCCTCTCCATGCTTAACATATCCATCGCTCAATTGGGAGACGAGACTCTCAGTTTCATCCACATTTAGGTATTCAAAGGAGGGTACATAGTAGGGGTTGAGGGGAATCCCATACCTCTCGGAGAGTTCAAAACTCTCTCCATATGATAATTGATAAGGGAGTTGCGTGTCATATCTCCTCCCCGTGGCCTCCTCCAGCTCGCCTATCCACCACTCAGGGGTATAGTGTAGCGGAGGTATCGGCTGGTTGTTCTCCAGGAAATCTCCATAGGAGACGATTATGTCTCCTAGGAAAAGGATCCTCTTTATCCTCTGGGAGAGCTCCTCACCAATCTCCTCCGTCTCTACCTCGACTACATCACCGTTATCTAGCTCAACTATTGGTGGCATTGCTATTCTTGACGGGACTACTATTCCTCCCTTACCAGGGATGTTCAGTTTAAGCTGAGACCCTGGGACTATAAAGTATCTTAATACGGAGAAGACGGCCGGATGGACAGCTACGGCTGAGATCCCTGTATTGGGCAGTCTCCCCAGCCTTAGACGTAGGCCGTGTGTGCTAGACTTGAGGGAGATGACCGGCCTACCTATGACGAGATCATTAAGCACCTTGTCCTCCTCCTCGTCACCCTTACCCTGGCCAGCCACACCCTTAGCAACCTCCTCCAGCCACTCCCAGCCCTCAAGACCCAGTTCATCGATGATCTTTAGAAGCTTCTTAGCCTTACCCCCGATCCCATCATTAACTACCCTGAGCGCTCCCCCACGAACCCTATTAGTCTCTATCGAGGGGATGTCCCTATACACAAGCACCTCGATGTTATCAGTAGGTACGCCCGTAACCTCTACAGGTAGATTGCTAAGGATGTAGAACAGCATCTCATCCGTCAGGTGGTACTGGAACCTAGCTACATTCCTCTCATATAGCCTTAGCTCCTCGATGAAACGATGGATCTCCATCTTTGTTGGATAATATTTCTCTAGGCCCAGCCTCCTCCTAAGATAGTCCGCCAAAACTATTGATAGACCGGTCTCAGTACCACCGGCTGATCTTATCGGGCCTGCGTAATATATGGAGAGATAGTTTCCGAAAGGCCCCCTCTTAATCACCACCTTCTTTATCCCGTCTAGAGGGGCTACAGTCATACCCTCGGTTAGGATGGCTAGGGGAAGTCTAACACCTAGATCCACGAGTCTACCTAGCTCGTAATCTCCGAACTCACCGTCTATAAGCTTGTCTATGGCCTTAATCGCCAGTCTCTCCCTTGATAAGTCCTTATTGGACCTGATAAACTCGGCTATCCCATCTATGCCTATAAGCTTCTCAACACGTTCAGCCATATCCCAGATAAGCTCAGTCTCCACATGAGGTACGTGGTCAGAACCCTGTGATCGCAGCTTATTAGCGAGATCGTATTGTCTAAGAACCTCATTTATAATGGATTGGAAATAGCTCTGAAGTGTTGGATCCAGATCCTTAGTCCTGAGCTTTTCGATGAAGGGTTCTAAGCTTCTCTTTTCCACCCTCTCTTACCCCTCTAACGATGTCGAAGATCCTCTTGGGATCCACCTCCAGGATATTCCCCGTAACAACGATATCTGCACCGGAACTAGCTACGTCGAAGGCATCCTCATAGGTTTTTATGCCTCCCCCTACTACGAGTCCGATTTCGTCGACGGCCTTCTTGATTATCCTAATAACCCTAGTGTCTACTCTGTTCCCCGCTCCCGAGCCGGCCTCGAGATAGACGAATCTAAACCCCATGTATCTGGCGGCCAATGCATAGGCAGCCGCGATCTTAGGCTCATCTAAGGGTATGTTATGGGCATATCCCATGTATCCCGCCGTCTTGCCCTCACCCACAATCAGGTATGCCATTGGGATGGCCTCTAGACCCATAGCCTTCACAAGGAAGGCGGCCCTCATCTGAACCCCTGTTATGAAGTAGGGATTGATGCTGTTTAGCAACGACATGAACCACAAGGCATCTGCATGACGTGACAATCCTGTGATGTCATTTGGAAACAATATGACGGGTAGTGACGTCACCTCCTTTATCATCATGACAACACGATCAACGAGGCTCTGATCGAAGACTGTAGAGCCTCCTATCATGAAGCCAGAGGTACCTGCTTCTTCGGCTATAGAGACCGTTTCAATAAGCTTTTCACGATCCTGAAACTCCTCAGGGTCGAGAAGGCTCAGATGTATCGATCCTTTAGACTCGATCTCACTCCATAGATACTTTTCAGTAGGCCCAATCTTCACGTCTCCTCAGCTCCCCCGGCATCAATGTATTCGTCGAAGAGCCTGTGATAAATGTCTATCTTCTCCTCATACTCCTTTACTTCTGTCTCCCATAGAAGACCGCACTCGGCACATTTGGCTACTGCTTTCCTACTTTTCTTATCTATTGTTATATTCAGAGCGGTAGCTCCGCATATTGGGCATGTGAATATTTTAGGGATCTTAGGTTTGTAGATCTTAACAACCTTCTTCCTCCTTCTACGACCCATCAACTACACCTAATCAATTATTCCATACTCAATGTATATAATCTTCCCCCGTAGACAATTCTGTATTACAATAGAAGGGGGGCTAAAGCATATGTCGGAGGCCTGCAAATTTACACGACTAGGTAAAAAAATAGACAGGATAAGCAGCATAACATCGAGACAACTCTACACACTAACGGTGCAGAGACAAAGCAAGACCTATCAAATCCTCGGTAAAAAGGTGAAGCGAGGGACGTTCCATAGGGTTAGGAATCAGGGAATCGACAATGTGACGAAATCCATGATGACACTATCCCTACTCGTGGCATGTGATGTGATATCACTTGATGACATCATAGCGATCATACAACGCATCACATCACTCTTAGATGAGGATATCGATCCTGAGCACCTATTTAGGATCATCAGAGAGCATCTCAGGAAGAGCTTTGAATAGTCGCGAGAGAATATAGACATGCGGATCTTTTTGCTGGTCTAGTGATCCAGGTCCACATCTTATTATTTCCGTATTGAGGAGCCGCATCACTGTTTATAATGATGACGTCACAAAATGTATATTGTCATGATATCACTCATGGATATAGCGCTTACAGTGTTTGTCATCTCTACGTCACTAGTCATCATCATGATGATGAGGATAATATCAGATACAAGGAAGCATATCGAAGGCCTTAGCTACTCCGAGATCTATTCTCTCCAACAAAGCATATCCAGACTCAGGGAGGATCTGAAGACTGTTAAGAGTAGAGTCTCACTACTAGAGGCCAAACTTTCCAACGAGAGGAGAGTAGGATCAGAAGGCAAGGAATCCATAGTATCTACTGCTCGTGAGGCTACACCTGAACCAGTACCAGTTCCCAGTAGTATGCGACCTACTGAGGCTATGGAGAGGAGGCCTAGGAGATCGGCAGCACTATCCAGGGCAGAGGTAGAGGTCTTATCACTCCTAATGGATAGGGGTGAGGCTACATCATCGGAGCTGAGTTCAAGTCTAGGAAAGTCTAGGGAGCATATTTCCCGTGTCCTCAAGATGCTGTATAGTAAGGGATACGTTGTTAGGATTGAGACATCCAAGCCCTATAGATATCGTGTCAACCCTGACAGGATTGACGAGATAAGAGAGTTATTGGGTATGGAACAAAGCGGGTGATGCTACCCTATACCTGTAGCTCCCTCTTCTACCGATCCTCTCTATCAACCCATCATCTACAAAGCGCGATAGATATGTCGATAGTGTCGACTTCGGGATAGACTCACCATACTTCATCTCGTAAATCTTGTAGAGATCATGTAAGGTGAAGGTGCTCATACCGAATTCAGATAGGATTATCTCGCGTACCCTGTCTACAATGAGGGTGGCTTCCCTGGATCCGGCCTTTTCAGATCCGGCCTCTTGGAGATCCTTACCACCGGTTATCATGTTGAGGGCCTTGAGATACATGTATATCTTCTCAGGATCATTGTTGGGAACCTCTATCCTGATCTTCGTACCATCGTCGGCCTCGACCTCGATCTTCACTTTTCGCTTCATGACTGTATATAGTGTAGATCTGTGAAGTGATAAAGCTTGTGTTAGGCAAGCCTCCTAAAGGGTTACATTCCTGGAGGAATCTTGATAGCTATTCACAGGTTTCACTTGAAACAGAGGGGTTTAGGCCTTTCCTGTGAAAAGCTGCGAAACATGTGAAACTCCCCACCCCTTGGTTTCATCTGTTTCAGTATGATATTTCATATACTGAACGTAGGAAAAGCGGATGAAGTTCTAGAGTGATGTTCATAGTATGTATCTAACCCTATGTGCTCACTAGTCACAGAAGAGTAAAGAACATTTGAAACACTTGAATTGACTAGGTGGGAGGTGTGTCGGATGATTTTCTTGACAAGATCTTTGAGCGGGCGGTGTCTGAGAGCCCGATATTCCGTGACAAGAAGGTCCTGTTCCACGACTATATTCCGAGTAGCCTACCGTTTAGGGATGAGGAGATTGCTAGGCTTGGTAGGCTGATCTCCCCTATAATACGTGGTGAGAAGAGCTCTAACGTCTTTATCTATGGTAAGCCAGGTACGGGTAAGACCGCGGTTACTAAGTATGTACTGGGCCGGCTGAGAGACTTTCTCGAGAGGAATAGTATCCCGGCCTACATCTCATATGTCAACTGTAGGATGGCCGGAACCGAGTATAGGGTCGTCGCTAGCATCGCTTCGGATATTGGGGTTGATCTACCCTTCACCGGCCTATCGGTTGAGGAGGGTATTTCTAGGGTTCTTCTGAGGCTGAGGGAGGATAGGATTCCGATAGTCATAGTGCTGGATGAGATAGACGTGTTGGTTACTAGGTATGGTGATCAGCTTCTATACTCCTTCACAAGGGCTGGATATGAGGGTGCCGATATTCCCTACATGATCATCGGGATATCCAACGACCTTAGGTTTAAGGATCTTATGGATCCTAGGGTACTCTCCAGTCTTAGTGAGGAGGAGATCGTGTTTAAACCCTATACCGCTTCTGAGCTTGAGGTGATTATCAGGGAGAGGGTTAAGCTTGCCTTCAAGCCGAACGTTGTTGAGGACGGTAGTATCAAGCTGGCCGCAGCCCTCTCAGCATCCGAGCATGGGGATGCTAGGAAGGCCCTCGACATCATCAGGGTTGCTGGTGAGATCGCTGAGGAACGGGGTGATCATAGAGTTGTTGAGGAGCATGTTAGGGAGGCTTATGAGAGGATTGATGTGGAGAGGACCGCCGAGGTGATCAAGACGCTTCCCTTCCACAGCAAGATCATCCTAGTGTCTCTAGTCAAGGCTGGATCAACTAATATCCAGTCTTCCAAGCTATACAGCATATATACCGGGTTGTGTAAACTGGTGGGGGAGGATCCACTCTCCTATAGGAGGTTCTATAGCCTCGTCTCCGAGTTGGCTGTTATGGGTCTTGTAAGTAGGAGGATCTACAACTATGGCCGTAGAGGTGGGAGGGTTAGCACTGTCAGGCTTCTTGTTGATAGGGAGGAATTGTTGAAGTCGTTGTCCGAAGATCCATTGATCGAGGATATTCTCTAACGTCTAGGCGGTTAGGTCTAGAGTCAAGGGTTTCAGGCCGTCTAGATGTATGAACGCCACTTTCCCTACATCGGGCTCTATCTTCATCATCTTCTGGAACGTTGTCTGTTCCTGGAATGTCCCACTGTTTATGGCTAGTACGCCGTTGATCTTCATGATCCTGAATTTATGCGTATGGCCGAAGTGTAGCAGGTCGATATTGGGAGGTAGTACTAGGGTGTCGTTTGGTGTGGGGAACACCTTGGTGTTTAGCGATAGGTTGGTGGCTACGTGGCCTGTGTTGATCATTATCTTTGTGGCTGAGGCCACGTCGTCTAGATCCACGGTAGGCGTTGATGTTAATAGGTCTTGGATATAGTCTCCGTGGTAGATGTACGTGTTTACACCCTGCAAACCTATGTTTACAGGGTTTGGGAGCATGTAAACACGTGTGTCTTCATAGAGTTTTCCAGCAAATTTTTTGAAGATTGGTGGCTGTGGCAGGGCGTTTCTGCTTGCGTCGTGGTTACCTGGTATGATTATGACCCTGATCCGGCGGGGAATCTTAGATATCAGGCTATATGCATACTCATATTGTTGCCATAGATCATCTATATCCAACTCCTTCTCTTGGTTTGGGTATACTCCTACACCGTCGACAAGGTCTCCAGCTATTAGGAGGGCCTCGGTCTTCCTCACGATCTCCCTGAGTACTGTGTTGTCGGTCTCCCCCCTCAGTATGTCTATGAATTCTAGGAAGAGCTCCTCGTTGAACTTCTTACTTCCAACGTGAATATCAGATATAAGGGCTATGTATGCATCGACATTCCTCGTCTGGCCTAGGCTCTTGGTCTTGGGTAAATATACGTCCTCTATTGCTAACCGGCCCTCATTACCAACTCTGAGTTTGAGTCCAACTAAACTGTCTAGGGGGAGTCTAACCACCGTATTGTATACCTGTGGCCTTGTATTCTTGTACACTGTTGCGGTTATCATGCCTGATAGATCTTCCAGCTCTATTGTTACTCTGTCCTCCATGACTCTCTTCGAGTATATCAGGCCGGCTACGTAGACCGTTTTAATATCTTTCTTTAGGGCTATGTCGGTGAAGAGGGATGACGCAGTATAGATCTGGGATGTCCCGATGGATCTGACGACCCTTTTTCTCAGGTCCTCATATCTGCTCCTGAGGAGTTCCTGGAAAACCGCTGGATCATTTATCCTCGTGTTATCATGTTCCAAGAGTATATCGATCTCTAGTTCCTCCTCGGTTTCTCCCGTCTTGGTTACGTATCTTTCTAGGAAGGACGTTATACTCTCCTCGTCAATTATGATGCTTCCCTGTTCGAGGAGGAACTGGGTTATCCTGTCTTCGTCAAGATCTATCTCTACACCTTCAAACCTCTTTATGACGGTTGTAGGTACTATGTATCCCTGGCTGTTGATGTATCGTACTACCTCCTCAATCCTCACCTTTAGGTGCACCTGGATCAAGTATGTTGGCGCCGGGAGTGGGATTTGAACCCACGCGGGGCGGAGCCCCATCGGCTAGCCCGAGCAGGGGGATCTCGAGGCCTAGGCCGCTGCGGCGACCCCTTGGGCCACTCGGGCATCCCGGCCTATGCATTGGTGGAGGGGGTGGGATTTGAACCCACGAAGGCCTACGCCAGCGGGTTTCTCCTCTTTCAACCTTGAGCCCGCCCCCGATAGCCCCCCGTGGGGGGTTGGCCAGGCTAGGGGAACCCCTCCACCAAAATCTAGATTGTATGGCTAGTCATTATATTGGTTAGTCTCTTATAGGCTCAAGAATCGCCACTGCTGACCATACCCACATCCTTGCGAATATGGGCATGTTGGGGTCATATGCCATGTTCTCTATGTTCTGTATGGCTGATGCTGCTCTGGCGGCTGGTGTCATGGACTCGTCGTCTAGTATGGCCATGGTCTCCTCGGCGAGTCTCCTAATGTTCCTAGGTATCTGTCTATTATTGACTATCTTCCCGAGGATCTCCTTAGCCTTCTTGAATCGTTCCTCGATCTCTGTCTTGCTCATTCTTCTGGGCATAGGACCACCTCCCACTATAAAGGGTTGGGGAATATGAAGATTTATAAGGCGATGAATTAGGGGTTAGGCATCATTATAATTCGGGTGGATGCTAATTCTAACTGGGATGGGAGGAGAGGAGAAACGTATAAGTAGGTTGATGAAGCAGGGATGGATCCTCACGGATCTGGAGTGTCCATCATGTGGGTCCCCGCTCTTGAAGAAGGACGACAGGTATTTCTGTGCAGTCTGTGATAGGGATGTTAAGGTCGTGGATACTTTTGATGAGTATGTTGATGAGCTTGAGAGGGAGGTCAGGAATACTCTGAGGTATAGGCTGGTTAATGAGATTAGGGGTCTCCTGTCTAAGGAGGAGCTGAGTAGGGAGGATCTGGCTATGCTAGAGTCTCTCGTCAGGCTTCTTAACCTTGCTAGGAAGCCTTCTCACGGTAGTGATGATTGAATACCCGGTATATCCTCATAGCCAGCTCGGGTCCGATTCCGTGGACCTTCATAAGGTCGTTTGGAGAGGCATTAGCTATTGCTTTTAGAGATCCGAACTTCTCCAGTAGTCTCCTGGCCATCTTGTTGTCTATCCCGGGTATCCCAGCCAGTACATATAGCTGTATCTCCTCTAGCTGCTTAGGCTTCTTATCCATCCTTATGCGCTCCGTCTTCTCCTTGTTTCTAACCGCTCTGTTGTAGAGCACCTTTAGCAGGTTGGCGGTCTCCTCCTCATTCTCGCTGTAGTAGATAGGGATCTTGTAGTCGTTGACTATGGTTAGTATGGTGCCTATTGCTGTATTTGTTCCCATTGATATTAGGAGCTCCTTTTTATCTCCCTCTAGGAGCAGGATCTTGTTATAGTCCTTTAGCGTGGATAGTTCTTTAAGCTGTGTGAATAGCCTACCCTCATAGAGGGATCTCATAAAGTCCTTCACAGTCTTCCTCTCGATTATGGTTCTGCCGATGATGTAGTCACCTATTTCTAGTGACTCTATCCTCACGGGTATCCTCATGGCCTCTAGCTTGTTTACAATGCTTCCCTGCTCCCTAGTATCTACTATGACGACGTACTCCTCCCTTCTCTGTTCGCTTGAGATGAAGTTGTCTAGTGTTGATGAGGTGCTCATCAGTTCAAGCTCCTTCTTAAGCTCTTTCAACTCTCTTACTAGTCTCCTATATCTATGTATCCCTGCATAGTACTTCTTCTCGTCCCTGGTCCCCCTGAGTATTAGGAATATGACTTTCCCATGTTGTTTACGTCCCGTTCTACCCATACGCTGTATCCTTCTGATGACGCTTACTGGGTTGTCGTAGAAGATGACCAGATCTACCTCTGAAATGTCTAGGCCCTCCTCCCCAATGTTTGTCGCTACGAGGACTCTTATCGCTCCTGAGCTGAAGTCTTCCAAGGTCTTTATCTGTAGACTCTGCTTCATACCCTTGCTCCCATTGTTTCCCCTGCCTACCAGTACGGATGAGGGGATCCCGAGCTTAGTTGCAATTATACTGCTCAGCTCATAGGCGTTCTCTTTTAGAGTCGTAAATACAAGTGCACGTCTAAACTCCTCCTCTGAGAGCACGTTTATCAGTTTCTGTGTCTTTGGATGCATCCTGCCGTTTCGGATAAGTGAGTCTAAGAGGTAGTACGCTTCCCTGATCTCCCGTTCATTTTTAAGGCTGAGGCCTTTCTTGGAGCTTCCCGAGTATCCGAGTAGTTCAGAGATGTATTTGTGTGCGGTTTGGTATGTATAGCTCTCCAGGTATGTTAGGAATTTGTCTAGGAGGATGATCTCATAGAGGATCTTCCTTATCATCTTGATCTTCTTCTCCTCTACGGCGTTAAATGGTGTTATCTTCTCGTTTAGCTGTGTCCTTATCTCCTCTATCTGGCTATATGAGACTCTGGATTTGTCGATCCTCAGCTCGTAGGGTTCGAGCATGAGGTTGGCCCTGTCGACATATCTCTCCATAACAGTCTTCACCAGGTTGATTATGTGTCTAAGGACAGGATCCATCTCTATGAAGACTGGTTTCACGCTATATCCGTGGAAGTACTGCTCGATCAGCGGATCGTCATGGGTATAGATCTCAAGGTTCTCCAGTCCTAGGTTACGTATGATCTCCATGGTCTTCGTCTTATCGCCCGGCGATGCTGTCATGGCTAGTATCCTAGGCTCTATTGATCTTAGTCTGAGATACGTAACTATCTTTACGTATGCATAGTTGCCAACTGCTCTGTGAGCCTCGTCGAACACTAGAATATCATTGTTACTTATTGAGACTGTACCCCTAACTAGATCGTTATAGAGTATCTGGGGAGTAGCAAACACTATTTTCTGATTCCATAGGATCCTCCTATTTTCAGGCCTCTGTTCACCCGTCAAGACACCTATAGTTACCCCTCCCTCTAGGACTGATCTAAAGAATTTATAGTGTTGATGTACAAGGGGTCTTGTAGGGGCTAGAAAGAAGGCCCTACCATCAGGGTTTTCATCCAACCATCTAAGTATAGTTAGTAGGGCTATTACAGTCTTACCTGTTCCCGTTGGGAGGACGAGTAGAGTGTTTTTCTTCGCCGCCTTCTTAGCCAGTTCGTCCTGATAAACACGATATTCTAACGTGTCCTTCTTTAGAAGTGGATGGTTGAAATAGGCCATCTCCCGTTAATCTATAGGTTGCCCATCAGTATTAGATATCCTCTTTTCCCATGGATAGCGAATATTTACACCTTACTCTTCGTCTCCTCGTAAACTATATACAATTATAACTATATGGGATGGAAGCTGGAATCGATGACAATGTAGTTGAGTACTATCTCAGGAAGATGACAAGATCGCCAGCTGTATACCTACTTGAACAGCCTACTGGTGCAGGTAAGTCCACACTAGCTAGTGTACTTGCGATGAAGCTCTGGCACTTTGGCAGGATAAACAGCTTCATATTCGTAAGAACCCATACACTAGTCGAGGAATATTTCAGCCGTATTCGTAATCTCGCCGCGTCCTACGAATATAGAGACGTGTTGGTAGCCCCTGTGATGGGTAAGGATCTCATGTGTTTATATGGGAGTCCAAACAATCCGGCGATAGCTTATTCAGTGTGCAGGGCTAGGGGAAACGGCTTTGACTGCCCTGATTATAGGGCTACTGTAGCCGGCGATCCATTAAGCACATATATGAAGGAGTACAGCAAGGGCAAGGTCTTCAATGAGATCGTCGAGAAACTTATCGAGAAGGGGTTCTGCCCCTACTACTCGCTTAAATTTATTGCTAAAAACTCGCCAATCATCGTCGCTACCTACAACCATTTAACAGATAGTTCCCTCTTTACAGCCACTACCCCCATGAGATATGTAGTTTTCATAGATGAAGCCCACAACTTGATGGATCTACTAATCGATTCCAGAATCAAGGTTTTCAACATTAGAAGTCTACGCCTACTGCAGACGAAGTTTGAGAGTGTCGGATGGAAGGAGGAGGCGAGGACAGTCGCCATTCTAATGGATATGCTGAGACAGAATGGAGCGAAGGATAAGGAGAGAACTTATGAGACCCTCCTATTCCTAAGCGAACAGTTGAACAGACGGTTCGCCAAGGGAATGCTGGAAGAGAATATACTAGTTTTCGAGGAGCTTCTCAACCGAGTGTTTGATGGATACATGGATGTCCTACAGGATATAATTCACCTGCCTAAGAAGTTTGAGGGCGAGCTTAAGATCCTACGGGACAAATTGATTCTACAGTTCCCAAGTCGCCACGGTTTTCTATCCAAATTGATAAATTCCTCATTATCAACGATGCTAATGTCAGCAACCCTAAGTCCAACCGATCTCTATGTTGACATGCTCGGCAAGCTTGGGGTGAAGAAACCTGTTATAAAGCTATCCAAACCCTATCTATTCGATCCTCTCGATAAGTGTAACATATCTGTTAAGCTCCTCAGATCCTTCACAAGCAGATATGTTGAACGTTCACCTGAGCAGATCAGTAGAATAGTTGACTTTCTCATCGAGCTTAGGAGGAAAACCTTGGGTGACATATACGTGTTCCTACCTTCAAAGGATCTGTCTAGACAAGTCTATGATGAATATCTCTCCTATGTGCTTGGGACAGATAGTTTTTCACCACCGTTCCTAATCGACATCATGGATGAGAAGGAGATAGAAAATATGATCAGGATCCGAAAGAAGGTTGTGTTTATGACTCATAGAGGCCGGTATTCAGAAGGTGTTAACCTGTTTAGATCAGTTGGGGGCGAGGTATCCATAGTAATCTACGGCCTCTCTATACTGCCCATTGATGATCTATACGATGTAAGGTTGTCGACGATTCTATCCTCAAGGTCGAGGAGAAAACTGTTTCTATACGGCTACATAGTACCGGCTATCAACTATATAATCCAGGTGATAGGGAGGTTTGTAAGGCCACGTAGGAGTATTAACATCTATCTGCTTGAGCGTAGGGCGCTTAAGTATTTCAGAGAAGAGAATTTGATTCCTGAATGGTTCAGAGAAAAAATAATATTTCCTAGAGACAAGGGTGGTGATGCTTGAGGATCCTAGTCCATGGGGATCTACTCCCCCCACGTAGAGAGTTGGATGCATTGGCTAGGTTGATAAGAGAGGTAGGCATGGGGATTCCCGATGTCTATATCGTGGATGTACTGAATATCATCAATCCTGAGACAGCTATAGACCTATCCACAATGCTAGATCCCAGAACAAATCTAAGGATATTCAAACCATTCTCAATTGATAGCGTACTAATCGACTCGTTTAACTGGTCGGAGAGTGGGTTGAAGCTGATTTATAATATTCCCTGCTCCGAGCTTTTTTCTCTAACTAGTAGGAGCTGCCCCTTTATTCTCCTCCTTCTCCTGAATAACGTGTGGAGTAGCCAGGGAGTTGTTTTCTGGCTCTATGAACGGCTGGATCCCTCCCTTATCGATCTATTGTCCAACTTCTTCGACAAGATATATGTGAAGCTATCCACCCCAGCAGGGATGAAATTGAGGGAAGATCTACCTGATGGCGAAGGTTATGAACCATGAAGAGAACATCATCAACATCATTACAAGCACTACGCCAATATAGAACAATGTTCTATCCCTAGAGTTCTTCTCGATTGTCGTTAAAATCATGTACATGGCCACTAGGTAGACTAGATTAACCACGGTGAATAGCGTAGTGTTTGGGAAGTTCCTAGGATTGATATTCATTATACCGGTTAGGAGAAGTGCAAATATTCCTGAGATAGCAATTTTTACGAAGTTTCCTATCCTGCCCCTACTTAATATGCCCTTCTTAGCTGTTCTCTCTACCCTATATCTCAGGATCTTCTCTACTGACTCGTAGATCCCCATACCAAGACTATTAGGATCTAGACACGTTATAAACCTTGGACACCCTATTTATAATTCGCTATGCCCTTCATCGTGAAGTGTTCTAACTGCGGAGAGGTATACTTCCTAGACTCAGATCCACAACCCATCTCTAAGCTGGTTAGGACATTGGAGAGTTGCATGGTTTGTGGACGTATCTTCGATCCCCAGGATTTTAGCATCGTGGTATCCCCGGTCGATACGGGGGAGGAAGGGGATATACCGTGAGGAGATCTCCCCTAGATCCTCTGCATAGGGAGTTATCCGCAACCTTTACAAGCTTCTCGGGATATGTCCTCCCACTATACTACTCATCCATAGTTAAGGAGCATCTAACGGTTAGAGACAGGGTAGGTATATTCGACGTTTCCCACATGGGTAGGATCCGTGTCAGTGGTGAATCCGCTACTGACTTCCTTAACTATGTTACGGCAAATGATGTGGAGAAGTTGTATGACGGGAAGATGCAGTACTCCCTGATTCTTAACGAGTCTGGAGGGATAAAGGACGACATAACCGTATACAGATTGTCTAGCAATGACTATATCCTAGTCGTTAACGCCGCAAACCGTGAGAAGATCCTGGATTGGCTCCTTCTAAAGAAGGATCCATGGGGAGATATATCTATAATAGACGTTACTGACGACTCGTCGATGTTTGCTATCCAGGGTCCCTATTCTAAGATGGTCTATGAAGAGTATTTCTCGGCGAGCTTCAACCTTAAGAGGTTCCACTTCTGGAATGGGACGGATCCAGAGACGGGGCAGGCGCAGATCATTGTCTCTAGATCGGGATACACAGGTGAAGATGGTTTTGAGATGATCATGTTTACCAAGGATAAGATGTTGATGATGAGGAGCTTCAAGACACTTTTGTCTATAATCAATTCTTACGAAGGCCTCCCATGTGGCCTTGGAGCCAGAGACTCCTTGAGGCTGGAGGCCGGGTATTGCCTATATGGTAACGATATAGACGAGGATACTAATCCATATGAAGCGTCGTTGGGATGGGTTGTTAAGATGTATAAGACCGACTTCATAGGGAAGAAGGCATTAGAGAATGTGGGTGAGCCTAAGCGAATAAGGACCGGCCTGGTTATGGAGGATAGAAGTATTCCTCGTAGAGGAAATACGCTTCACGTTGATGGAGATGCAGTTGGTATCGTGACTAGTGGTGGATACTCACCAATTCTCCTAAAGGGAATAGGGATGGTCTATGTAGATACCAAGTACTCGTCTGAAGAGACCGAGGTCTATGTCTCTGTACGGGGACGTGTCAAAAAAGGTGTTATAAAGGGCTTTCCATTGTATGATCCGGAGCGATATGGCTTTACAAGGAAGTCTCTATAGACTTCTTCAATACTATTAGCATCATATACACTATTATTATGAGCAGCTACAAGGTTCCCCAGAACCTCCTGTACACCGAGACCCATGAATGGGTAGAGGCTATAAACGGGGAGATTAGGGTGGGTATAACGGATTATGCCCAGAGCAAGCTTGGAGACGTGGTATACGTCGAGCTCCCACCCACTGGGAAGAAGTTTAACAAGGGTGAGAAGGTCTGCGAGATAGAGTCTGTGAAGACTGTTGCAGAGATATATGCACCAGTAACTGGGGTAATAACAGAGGTTAATGAGAAGTTGTCTGATGCTCCGGAGTTGGTCAATGAGGATCCCTACGGGGAGGGATGGATATTCAAGATGTCGGTGGAAGACCCCTCTCAACTGAACACCCTTCTACCTCCTGAGAAGTATGTAGAGCTTCAAGAGGAGGAGTAGAGGGATGGATAATAAGCTGGCAGAGGTTAGGAGGCTATTAGCCCTCCATCATGAGATGTTCAGATCGGCGATCCCCTTGATAGCCAGTGAGAATGTGGTTAGCTACGCTGTACGTGAAGCCATGATCTCTGATCTTGGGCATAGATACGCCGAAGGCTGGCCCGGAGAGAGGGTTTACGCGGGATGTAGATACATAGACGAGATCGAATTGATGACGATAGAGCTGATGAAGGATCTCTTCGGCGCGGCCTTCGCAGACGTAAGGCCGATAAGCGGTGTAACAGCGAATCTAGCGGTCTTCACGGCATTCACGGAGCCTGGAGACGTGATGATGGCGTTATCCATAGCTAAGGGGGGCCACATATCAATGGGTAAGAAGAGATTTGGTGGGACTGCAGGGGCTGTACATGGATTGGAGATCGAGTATTTCGAGTATGACGATAAGGAGCTTAACATCGATGTAGACGCGACCATCAAGAAGATAGAGACGCTTATAAGTGAGGGTAGAAAGCCCAAGCTGGCATATTTCGGGGGAAGTGTCATCCTGTTCCCACATCCTGTGAAGGAGTTGGCCGACTACCTAAAATCGAATGGTATCGTGGTGGCGTATGACGCCGCCCATGTAGCAGGCCTCATCGCGGGTAACAAGTTCCAAGACCCCCTTAAAGAGGGGGCTGAGATAATGTCGATGTCCACACATAAAACGTTTTTCGGTCCGCAGAGAGGCGCTATACTGGCTAGTACCGATGAGTATGCAGACAGGATTAAGAAGGCGGTTTTCCCAGGGGTTGTGAGTAACCATCATCTACATACCCTGGCCGGTCTAGCAATAGCCGCGATAGAGATGAAGGTATTCGGTAAGGCCTATGCCGAGGAGGTTGTGAAGACGGCTAAGAAGCTTGCCGAGGAGCTGTATAACAGGGGCCTCGACGTACTTGGGAGTGAGAAAGGATTTACCGAGTCTCACCAGGTACTTATCGACGTGACTAGGTATGGCCTCGGCGGGGATATCGAGAAGCTACTTGAGAAGGCCGGCATCATCGTTAATCGTAACCTCCTCCCATGGGATCCATCCAGAGGATTATCATACACAAATCCTGGGGGAATCAGGATGGGTGTACAGGAGATGGTCAGGATAGGGATCGACAGTAAACATGTAGACGCGGTGGCAGACTTCATCTATAGGGTAGTCGTCAAAAAGGAGGCGCCTGAGAAGGTTAGGGAGGATGTGAAGGAGTTTAGAAAAGATTTTGGAAAGATCCACTATAGCTTCGACAGAGTAGAAGATGCATATGAATATATAACACTACCTGGTGCGGCCGCCGGGATTTGAACCCGGGACCTCCGGCTCTCCCCACTGAAGCAGGGATTGATGGGAGGCCGGCGTCCTACCAGGCTGGACTACGGCCGCTCAGAAATTATTATTGAACTTGCCTCTGTTTTTAAGTTATCCCCTCAAATTAACGATATTTTAAACGGGGTGTAAGGATGCCTGAATGCCCTAACTGTGGCGGAGAGATGAAATTCGATAGAAAGGTAAGGATGTATGTATGTAGAAACTGTGGATTAATGATGACTAGGAGGGATCTCGACCTCCTACGTGACAAGAGGTTTGAAGAGGAGAAGGATCTGGTTGAGGAGTATCTCGAGTGGTGGAGCACTAGAAAGAAGAGATGAGTAAAGCGGTTATCATAGTAGGTGTAGCAGGTTCCGGGAAGACATGGACTGCTTACACGCTTTACGAATGGTTTAGAAACGAGGATCAAGACGCTTATATCCTTAATCTAGACCCTGGTGTAGATAAGCTGCCCTACCAACCCACCTTTGACATTAGGGAATACGTAGATCTTTGGAGAGTTATGGATGAGTATGGCCTAGGACCCAATGGAGGGCTCATAGTATCTATGGATCTAATGGTGAACTATATTGAGAAGATCAACAGTGTTCTACGATCCCTCGGAACTGGGCTAGCCATAATAGACACACCTGGCCAGCTAGAGATCTTCCTCTACAGACCATCTGGAAAAATCCTCCTAGACTCTCTTGATGTGGAGGATATTCTCCTCCTCTACGTCGTAGACGGGGTTTTCGTGAGGGAGACGAGGAACCTAGTGGCAAGTATGTTGCTAGGCGGGACCCTTAGGCTTAGGTTTGACAAGCCTCTTCTAGCCGCTATCAACAAGATCGACCTCCTGAGTGATGACGAAGTCGAGAGGCTGATGAAGCTGGTTACTAAGCCTCAGTATCTAAAGGAGGAGGCTGATAAGAGCCTCGGCAGTTTCGAGGCAGATTTTATATATAGGCTAACAGTCCTGATGAGGCGATATGGGGTCTATACAGACTTCATACCCATCTCATCCCTCTATATGACCAACTATGACAAGTTGATAGCCTCGATAACCCGGGTTCTCTATGGTGGTGAGGAGTACTATACGGTTTGAATACCCAGATTTAAATATACACTATGACAACACTTTAGATGACATTTATCAACAGTGAAGCATCCCGAAGCGGTGAAACGATGTCGGAGGAGGCTGTCAACGTCCAGGAAGTGCTTAAAGAGCTTGGGGAGATCTATCAGAAGCTTGAGCCTATAGAATCCGAGTTTAGGAGGCTTAGAGACAGGCTGAAGCAGCTCCGATCAGAGAGGAGACGTATAATAGAGGAGCTTAACGCCAAGATCGACGAAATAGTAAGCAATGTAAACAAGCAGAAGGAGTTGAGACAGGAATATCGGATGCTGAGGGAGGAGTTTAGACTGGTTAGAGAGGAGAGGAGGAAGCTTATTAACAGGCTGAGGGAGCTGAGAAACATCCTTAGGAACCGGCCTAGACTGCCTAAGCCTCCTGAGAAGCTGCGGCAGGAGCTCGAGAGACTGGAGGAGCTATATGAGACTAGTAATCTCAGCATCCGTAGGGAGCGTAGACTGGTTGAGCAGATAAAGGAGTTGTCAGCCTATCTCAAGGCATACGAGGACTATGTAAACGCGAAGACAGAGATCGACGAGGTTAGGAGGAAGATTGATGAGTATGACCTAGACAAGTATAGGGCCCAGCTTGACGAGCTGAGACAGAAGTTGGACAAGCTCAAGGAGGAAGAGGCTATATTGAAGGAGCAGGCGAGTAAACTGCAGAAGTCCAAGCAGGAGGTCGAGGCGGAGATCGCTGAGCTATCCAAGCAGCTGGACAAGATCTCCAGTGAGATGAAGTATCTCCAGGAGAGGAAGAGAGAGTTGCTGGCCAGATTCGGGATAAGGAAGTATCATGGCTTGAGCTATGAACAGGTTAAGAAGATCGTGCTGAGCAGGTCCGAGCTACTTGAACGCGCTATGAAGAAGCTGGAGCGTGGTGAACGTCTAAGCTTCGAGGAGTTCTCCGTCCTGGTGGAGAATGGACTGATATAGCCTAGTAGCTAGCCCATCATATACTACCTCTATAGAAAAAATTTCTGAGGGATATGGGTGAGGAGAATAAGAAGATCCTAGTTCTAAACGTAGATAGAGACAATGATATAGGTGTCAAGGCCGGTGTAAAGACACCTATAGTAGGATATAAAGCTGTTCTCGACGCTGCCACTAAACTCCTCCTCGTGGATCCTGAGGAGGCGGATGGAAACGCGATGTTTGGTGCCTTGAAGGTCTATAACCAGCTTAGGGAGAAGTATCCGGAGATAGAGGTGGCCGTAATAGCTGGTAGTGAGAAGGGTGGCGTGGAGGCCGATCTTAAGATAAATGAGGAGCTAGACACGGTTCTAGAAAGGTTCCCAGCGGATTATGTGATACTGGTTACCGATGGGTTCTCGGAGGAGGAGATTGTAAGTATAGTCTCGTCAAGAAGGCCTATAGCATCTCTCCATAGAGTGGTTGTTAAGCATAGCAAGTCGATAGAAGAGACATACGCGGTGATCGGTAGGTATATAAAGATGCTCTGGACCGAGTCCCCATATAAGCAGTACTTCATAGGGATTCCTGGGATACTGATGCTGCTATTCGGGATACTATCATGGCTCAAACTGACGGAGGTTGCAATGGTATATAGCTTGATCATAGTCGGTATTGCCTTGATAGTTAAGGGGATGGGTATTGACGAGTATATAGCTTCTCTGAGGCATGCCCACTTCTACGAATATGTAAAGCTGGTCACCTATCTAGGCTCATTCTCCGCACTACTCTCTGGGATATACCTGGCATATACCAATATCAGCAAGTTGGAGGAGTTCCAGCTTGTTCTAAATAACCCGAGCATGATCTTCGAGGTAGGCGGATCATTGATAGGCCATATGCTGCCCTACATCTCCTTCACCATACTTACGGTTGGGCTCTTCCTGATACTGGGCTTCTCACTCTACAACGTACTTACTGAGAACTATTCCCCCCTATACAAATATCCAGTGGCCTTCGTGTCAATCATAGTGTTCTACTTCCTGGGCAACGAGGTGGGCCAGATCCTTATATCACCGGAGAAGGGGTTGTCAGGCCTCTTCCTATCAGTAATGTTTGGATTCCTAGCAATATTCATTACAAGTGCTGTGATGTATGCTCTATCAAGGATGAGGCGGTAGAATTGCCCAGCATCTATAGAGCTATACGTCCATTGCTGGAGAAGATTGGTGTATACAAGATCTATGAGAAGATGTTGGAGAAACACGTTAGACAGGGGGGTGTGCTACCTAGGCATGTAGGTATAATACTTGATGGAAACCGTAGGTGGGCGAGGCAATATGGCCTCACCTATGAGAAGGCGTATAGAATAGGTGCTAAGAAGGTGGAGGATGTAATTAGGTGGTGCCGTGAACTGGGTATTAAACACCTAACCATATTTGTCCTCTCCACGGAGAACTATGAGAATAGGAGTTATGAGGAGCTCTCCATAATAATGAATCTTTTAAGGGAGTATTTGGAGAGGCTTCTTAGAGATCCTCCTGAAGAGGGGGTTAGGATAAAGTTTATAGGTGACATATCTAGGCTGGACAAGGATCTGATCGGCTTGATAAACAGTGTTGAAAACAGGTTCTCCAATAGTGATGGCTTTTCGCTAAACGTGGCGCTGGTATATGGGGGGAAATGGGATATTGTAAATGCTGCTAGGAGGCTAGCATATGAGGTCTGTGAGGGTAGGATCAGGCCTGAAGATATAACTCAGGAGGTTTTCCAAAACTATTTATCAACGAGTTATCTGAAGGATTCCCAGGATCTAGACCTTGTCCTACGTACTGGTGGTGAGATGAGGATAAGTAACTTCTTGCTTTGGCAGATGGCGTATAGTGAGCTGGTTTTCATAGACGTATCGTGGCCTGAGTTCCGTAAGATAGACTTCCTAAGGGCTATACGTACTTATCAGACCAGGTCTAGACGATTCGGAGCCTAGCCCACGACTCTCCATACATCGTCCTTCTCAATATTGAGTGTATCTACCTCCTTACCATCGATAAGTAGGGCTGGGCCCCTAGCCTCCAGGATCTCCCCGATTATTCTTCCACCTAGATCCTCGGCCTTCTTCTCGTCTAGATCCCTAGCCACAGCGATTAGTGATCCGGACGAGAGGAGTTTATAGGGGTTTAGCCTAAACTGTTGGGCAATCTTGATTATCGCTGGGTGTGTGGATAGGCTCTCGCTATGTATGTTGACTGAGTAGCCTGTGGACAAAGATATTTCATATGAGCCGTTTAGAATACCTCCCTCCGTTGGGTCATGCATGTATACGATTGTCGAGCCTATGTATCTCCTTAGGCGTCTGACAGTATCTACAACCGATATCTTCTCAGGGGTTCTAGCTATATACTCCTCCTCATCTCTATCTAGAATCTTCTTCACCTCGGGTTTCTCCAGGTATATTATATATGCCCCCTCTAGACCCGGGTCTCCAAAGAGAATGAGCTTGTCCCCCGGCTTAGCGTCTCGCGGGTTCAACACGGTATCTCCGATGCCTATAGATGTGCCTATTGCCAGTGGGCTTTGGATACCTGGTGTCCACTCTGTATGACCCCCTATAAGAGAGGATCCGACACGTTTTAACGCCTTATCTACACCCGCCATGATCCTGTTAAGATCCTCATTCGATGTTTCATGAGGTAGTATAAGGGTTAGTAGGAACCATCTGGGTTCAAGACCGGTCACAAAGACGTCATTGGTTGTTACGTAGACGCACCACTCTCCAATCATGTTTGAGGTGGCTGTTATTGGGTCGATAGACGCTGCTAGGAATCTAGTCCCCAGCTTCACCACCCCTGCGTCGATTCCTGGATGGGGGCCCAGTACAAGGTCTCCAGTATCATATCCAGTGTGTGGCTTGATATACCGCTCTATCTCATCGCTGGATATCTTTCCATACTTCATTATCGATACCACTCCCTAGGGAGAGGTTATTCAAGATTCATATGGCTATCCTAAGTATCAATAGGTTGGCTGGTATATCAGTGGTGTAGGGCCATGCTGACGGTCGTGGTCGACGGGTTCTTCGGTGATACTGGGAAGGGTAAGATAGTGTCGTACCTAGCCATAAAAGACGCTCCCATCATAGTTGCGAGGGGTGGTGTAGGGCCTAACGCTGGACATACCGTGGTGTATCAGGGGAGGGAGTATAAGTTGAGGCAGATACCTAGTGGATTCGTGAATCCATCGACGAAATTAATGATTGGCGCTGGAGTACTGGTGTATCCGCCTCTCCTCTTCGACGAGATTAAACTTACTAGGTCTGAAGGAAGGGTCTTCCTTGATCATCAGACGGGCATCATTGAGGATAGGCATATCCAGATGGAGCGCGAGTCTTCTCATCTAAGGGGTCTAGGCTCCACAGCCTCTGGAAGCGGAGCAGCCATGAGTGATAGAGTACTCAGGAAACTAAAGGTGGCGAGGGATATAGAGGAATTAAAGCCTCTTTTGGCCGATGTTGCTGGTGAGGTTAACGAGGCTCTAGATAGGGGTGAAAACGTCGTTTTGGAGGGTACTCAGGGCACCTTCCTCTCCCTCTATCATGGTACATATCCCTATGTCACGTCTAAAGACGTGACAGCCTCCGCAATATGTTCAGATGTAGGTGTGGGTCCAAAGAAGGTGGATGACGTTGTTCTAGTGGTTAAGTCCTACGTCACCAGGGTTGGGGAAGGCCCCCTAGAAGGCGAGATGAGTATGGAGGAGGCTAGAGAGAGGGGGTTCCTAGAAGTGGCTACAGTGACTGGTAGAATTAGGAGGGCCGCACCATTCAACTTCAACTATCTGAAGAGGGCCATATTGCTTAACAGTCCTACCCAGATAGCGCTGACTAAGCTGGATATACTATTCCCACAGGATGCCAACAAGACAAGTTATGAAGAACTATCCCCTGAGGCGAAGAGATTCATCGAGGAGATAGAGAGTATTGGTAAGATACCAGTAACCATAATATCCACAGGGCCGGATACCCATGCCACTATAGATCGTAGGAGCGAACTAGGCCTCGTTTAAAGCCTCTTAACACCCGTCTTCCCAGGCGGTAGCCTATTAACCAGGTCATTATACAGGGGCTCTCCATACTCCCTTGGTATTAATCCCTGTGATACGTAGTGTTCAACTATTTTCTTGGCGGCGTCGCCCCTCCCCAGCCTACCTGGATATAGATAGAAGTCGGGTTTTCTACCCATGTTTATAATGGCTTCTCTAGTCCCGATGAATATCCTAGGCTCTCCTTCAAGCTCTATGAGGGTGATGTATAGTGAGATACTATGGTCCTTAACATAATTCTTCTCACCATATATCATGAAACTACCCTTCTTGAGATACTGTCCGCTAGGCGCCTCCTTACTCACCTGCTCCGGCTTTACATAGTAGACTGGGACGTAGGATAATCCATGTTTCCACGCGTTGCTATATGAAGCTGTAATGGTGGCTGCATCAATCAGCTCCTCCTCATCCGCCCCCTCCCCACCCTTTAGAATGGTGAAGGGGCTACCATGTATCTCTGCGTGGAAGACGAGATCACCACTGGTCGTATGTTTCTTCACAAGTATTTCATTTGTTGTCGCGTCCCTTCCCGCCACAATGAGTCTTCCCTTCCTCGTATAGCTCCATATGAACTTTTCGAACCACTTCCTTCTCAGCCTGATCTTCTTCTCAAGGGTGGGCTTCTCTATCTTTTTAGCCTTAGTCTCAAGTTCTCCCAGCTTCTTCTCAAGATTCTTAATACCTTCGTCTATCCTCTTGAGTGTGTCGTATGCTTGGGATATACTGGCATATATGTTGAGGTCGTATCTCAGTGGTATCTCGACATCGTCGAGCCGGAGTGTCAACGTCTTCTCCTTCCTATCTATCCTACCTACTCTGAATGGACCTATCTCTCCATTGCTATGTTCTCCCCCACTTCTTATGGCTGTTAGGACGGTTTCGAGCTGGGGTATGTATAGGTATATATCGTCAAGAGCCTTCTTCATCACTTCTCTCTGTCTATGTAGCTGGAGTATCCTGTTCCGTAGCTTGGAGATCTCGTTATCGAGTGTCTTCTCCCTATCCCTGCCTAATAGGATGTTACTGAGTATCCTCTCTGATACCTGGTGTAGCGGTCCTTGATCCTCCAGGTCCCCCACCGTGTAACGAGTTGGTTGTATATATAGTTTTTCCTTGTAGCGGTAGATGTATATCGTTTCGTCTCCAAAAGAGTCTTCTATGGCTGACTGGATCTCTCTAATTTTTTCGATGATGTCCCTGGGTCTCCAACTATCCTCGGGGAACCATTCCTCTATCGTCATAGGGTCGAGTGGGAGTATTCTGAAGAGTTCTTTCTTTCTATACTCCCTATCCTCGGCTAGGAGCTGGTCTAGATCGATAGTGTGTAGAACATATTTGAGTCCTCGTTTTACAGCTCTTTTCTTCGTCTCAAATTCTCTGTATGCCGCTAGAATGGTCTTGTCGCTATCCATGTAGATGAGGTTTCCCCCAGAGAACAGTTCGATAATTATGGAGGATCCGTCGGGGAACGCTACATCTACTACTCTTTCCCATCCTATCTGGCTAATCTCGACTGATACATTCCTATATCGAGAGTTTATGAGTCTGGTGAGATGATCGTCGCCTAATTCATCCGTTTTGAAGTTGAAAGGTAGGTACAGCTTCTCGTTGAGATCTATATATATCTCTTTAGTTCCCGCGTCTGTGTGGAGCTTCATTATATAGCCACTCCCGTATGGGGAGAGCCTCTTAAATCTTATCTTCTCATGCCTTCCAGTGGTTAGGTATAGTATCTTTTTCAAGGCGCCGGTAGTGAGTATGTATTGGGCCATTCCTCATCCCCACCCCTTATTTACGTTGGGAGTCTTGGAAATATTTGATAGTGTGAGAGTTATGGATGCACAGTTAAAGATATATCTCCTCAGAGCCTTGTTGGCCGTTTTAGGTGGTCTTGTATCAGGTTTGATGAAATGGAGCCTTCCTACTCTGGGTTTGGCAATCATTGTTATGGGTATGGTCTATCTATTCACTATTATGGTTGTTTATCGATATACTGTCTCTAGGGGTATCCTAAGTTTGAAGACTATTTTCCTGGAGGGGATAGGCACCTTTATATTACTCTGGCTCTTTGTCTGGGCCGTTGTTTACAACATTCTTGTTATCTATTGACCCGGAGGATTTTCTAATTCTATATATCAGGTAATCCTTCCATGCTAGGAATATCCCCTTGTCGTAGTCGGGGAGGAATCTATTATCCCCCATCTTGGAGACTAGGCGTAGAAGCTTTTTATTTGTCTTGTCGTCCTCTCCGTAGTACGAGTATCTCCTCCTTTTAGCGTTTACAATATTCATTACTCCGAAGATGTATCCCTTGAGGACCTTGTTCTTAGTCTTGATGGTGGTTAGAGTGTTTAGAAGTTGCTTCTTCTCGTTGGGGTTGTCAAGGATCTTATAGAAAATCTTCTTTGCATCCATCAGCGTCATCTTCCTGTCTTGTTGCTCGCCTTCCTCCACGCTTTCCACCCGAAGCTTATCTATATATTGATTATCGCGGACTTGCCTATAGACATGTTGTATATCCTTATCCTGTTATCAGCCTCCCTTGAGAGGAATATGTGTACATCCATCGACACCTGCACTATTCTGGGTAGTCTTGGTTTCAGAGTCTTTGTGTTTCCAGGCTGCTGTGAGACTCCAGATGTGACTATTAAGAGGCCCTGATCCCTATAGATGATCTTGTTGAGCAGGGTAAGCATGTCGTATATCTCGCTAATGTTGCTGTATCCCGCGTGGTCTAGATCGTCTATAATGATGATCCTGGGCTTGTTGGGTGGTAGTGCTAGGAGCCTCTCCAGGTATGTGTTTATCTCCTCGACTCTGTCCATGTGGAGGAATCTCTTTTCTCCGTTGATGGTGGGTAAGGCTCCATGTTTACATGAGATGATTACTGGGGAGGAGTCTCTAGGTGCATTCTCTACCAGTCTCAGTGAGATCCTGGTCTTCCATGTGCCGGCCTCCCCATAAAGCATGTATTTGCTATATGGTTTGAAGCCCCCTTCTAGGACATCGTCTAGCTGTGGGATCCCGGTGCTTATGGGTATGACATTGGGTAGGTAGTTGTTCACCAAGGTCTTTATGTCTAGTATGTATCCCCCTCTTTTTGAACCATCCATTGCTACCAGTCAATCCAATATATTCTCGATCTTCTCCCTAAAGTGTTAAGTCCCTGATTGAATATTGTTTTTGAAATGCCGCATCTAAGGGAGGTGTTGACAGAGCTTGTAGATGCCGATCCATGGATATATGAATTTCTAGATGCGGTCTTCCGATACTCACTGAATTTTGAGAGGGTTCCAGTAAAGCTACTATCTAACGTTTTGAAGACTAAGGAGGAGAGAATAGTCAAGGTGGCTAGGGAGCTTCATGGACTCGGGCTGGTGGAGTATTTCGGTCAGCCATTCCCTAGTGTTAGGCTCCAGACTCTTGGCGCTGACGTCTTGGCTCTCCATAAACTTGCTATGAGGGGGCTGGTAAAGGGACTGGGTAGACAGATAGGTGTAGGTAAGGAGTCGGATGTCTATGAAGCCGTCGCTCCTGACAATACGCTCTATTCCCTCAAGATCTTCCGGCTGGGCCGTATAAGCTTTAGACAGGTTAGGAGGCTAAGGTCTTATGGGATCACTAGGATATGGCGTCCCTGGCTATATAGGAACGTGTCGGCAGCCAAGAAGGAGTATAACATTTTGAAGAAGCTGGCCATCCTGGATCTCCCGGTTCCTAGGCCCGTGTACTCCGTTATGCATGTGGTTATGATGGAGTATCTAGATGGGGTGTTGCTTAAGGACGCGGTTATCCCTCCTGGCGATGCTGAAGAGGTGTATGTAGAGGTCGTAGACTCCATTGCTAGGATTTATGAGGCTGGTTATGTGAATGGGGATTTGAGCGAGTACAATATCTTCGTTTTGAATGAGGGTGGCATCAAGATTATTGACTGGCCACAGGCTGTTGAGAAGACGGATCCCGCAGCCAATATTCTTTTGAAACGCGATGTGGTTACAGTCACTAAGTATTTCATTAGAAGGTATGGTCTCGATAAGGTTTTTGCGAAGAATGTCCTGGCGGAGAAGGGATTCGCGGAATTCTCTACTGAGTTATGAGGTTTAGTGATTAGAATAGGGTGTACTTACCCTCCACTATGTCGTTAGTTAGTCTACGGAAGGCTTCGCCAGTCATGTTTTCGTCGACAACCCTCTTTATAACGCTCTTTATCTCGCTGGTCTTCATCCCAGCCCCTCTCTTTGGGACATATAGCACGTTTACGATCTGGGGCTCCGTAATCTTTTTCCCTATCGTGCTTAGTATCCTTACGTATACTTCCTCTACTGTATCCTCCAGCTCCATATAGATGTCTCTGCTCATCTTCATCGCTAGTACGTTGTATATCTTCCCTACATGGTTTATCGGGTTTTTACCCGCTACAGCCTCTAGGCTCATGAATCTGTTAGGTGTTATGAGGCCGTTCACCCTGTTTCCCCGTCCAGTATTCCCATCGTCTCCCATCTCGGCTGATGTGCCTGTAACGGTAAGGTATATCTTTCGTGATTTTAGGTCGTCCGCTGTGTTTACCCTAACTTTTATCTTGTATTTATCTGTGTATCCCTTCTGGTCCAGGAATTCTCGGGATAGTTTAAGGACTGTTTCCTTCGAATCCCTATATTCTTTGACACTGTTTATGTAGCGGTCCACTATTGCAGTGGCCACGGTGAGTGTGACTTTCCTCCCTATTCTGAGGCCCGATATCTTTATGTCCTCGCCGATGAACTTGTAGCTCTTCTTTATCTCTGGGCTGTTGAGGTGACGTTCTAGGTAGTATACCATGCTCTCTAGGTCGGATAGGGGGTAGTACCCCACCCCGAATGAGGTGTCATTGGCTAGGGGGATCTCCTTACTCCTCTTAACTAGGTTTGCTAGTTCGGTCGATCCTCTGCGTAGTGAGAGTTTTATATTTACATGGGCGTCGGGGTCCAGGTGTCTAATATTTTCCTTAAGGAATTTCTTGACGGCCTCTCTAGAGACCTCTATAACTTCTTCATAGTCATCGTCGTAACTCGCTCTCCCCGCCACATGTATCTCTATAGGCTTGGTTACTACTCCGCCTCCAAACTTTGGCTCTGCCTCACCCCCGATTATAAGACCTTTGTCGACGTTGTGGTGTAGTATCATGCCGTATTTATTGAGATAGTATTTGCTGAGTTCTCGGGAGACGTATTCACATGAAGCGTCTATGATGTAGTCAGGGTGTCCAACACCTTTCCTCTCGACTAGCTCTATCTTCATATTGTTGACAGGCTTTCTTTGCAGGGCTTCTATTCCTATCATTGGGCATCACCATTGCTATACTGTTGATAGTTTGATGAAGAGGATGTTGTTACCCCTTATCAATATTGTTCCGAATCTGGTGGACTTGTTACCTGCCTCCTCTACTGCGTCTTCGATCAGTAGGTTCATATAGTTGTCTACCTTGCTTAGGATGCCTCTATATTTCTCCCCACTCTTGAGCATCACCGTGATCTCGTCGCCTATATGTCTATATACGATTGACAGGGGGTTCTTCGTATATGTTTCCTCCCTATCCCTCTGCATAGCCACTGCACCAGAGCATAATTCTTAATTGGTCTATAATCGCCATGTCCCTATATATCTTGTGGAATATATGGTCATAGCTTCTTGTAGAGCTTCCTTACATCCAGCTGTTTAAACTCTATCCCTAGGTTTTTAGCTATGATCTCAGCCTCGGGGGTGATGGACTGTCCCACTATTATCGCCCTTGCTCTAGGGTTGCCATTTCTATAGTATCTAGCGTATCTCTCCAACTGTAGGACTTCGTTCCTCCCGACCTTTCCTTTTTTAAGCTCTATCACTACTAAGGAGCCGTTCCTGTCTCTGCCTAGGAGGTCAACCTTTCCTGGCGGTATCTCTACTTCTTCACCTATTATCCTAAGGCCCTCCTCTATCTCCCATGGCATCTTCTTGAGTATCTTTCTGAGATGTTCTTCTGTGAAGTACATCTCTAGGTCGTTTCTATCTATAATTTTCTTGGAGTAGAGTAGAAATATCCTGTAGATCCTTGTTAGGAGGATCTCCCTTGGCCGTCTCCTTATGAATTCTATGTCTAGGTACTCCCCACTATTCTTGATCCTGATGTTCGAGGTGTCTGGTTGCCAGTTGATGGGTCTGTAACCGCTTCCTCCGTGTATCAGTACGGCTCCGTCACGCTTGACTATTAATATCCTCTCGTCCCGCCCTGTCGTTGAGCTAGCCCTTCCTTTATACTCCATCTCCATCTCTCCAACTAGGATAAGAGTCTCCCTACGCTGAATGGCTTTTCTAATAAATTCCTCTGCAGCCTCTAGGGTGGGGCGGAAGGCCATGCTTCCTGCATCTTCTGTAGCCTGGACCGGCTTATCCACGGTTAACACCTTTGTGGAGCCCCGGGGGGGATTCGAACCCCCGACCTGCGGCTCTCCAGCCTGGCTAGATCGTTACAAGGCCGCCGCTCTACCGCTGAGCTACCGGGGCCTCTGTATACTCATTAGTAATCTTGTCGGCCAGGGGAATAAATATTTGGCGGTCCCAGATGGATGAGGAGAGTGTTAAGAAGCTCTTCATGTCTGGAAGGTGTATAGACGATGATGTGGCGTTTGAGAGGGTGGGAGGCCTATATGTCCTCACGAGTATTGATACCTTCGTTGCCAGTACGGACAAGCCTCTCCTCATGGATTGGCGATCCGTTGGATATAAGGCAGTAGTTGCTACTCTGAGTGACCTTATGGTCAAGGGTGGTGAGCCCTTCACAATCATGATATCCCTAGGTCTAAGTAGACTGTCTAGATACGAGCTCTCAGAACTATCGGCAGGTATTCACTATGCTCTTAGAAGGTATGGCTTGGCGGGATGCCTAAAATGGGATACTAATAGGTCTAGGGATCCATTTGTCTCGGTTGGAGGCGTGGCCATCTCCCGTTGTAAACCCCCGGTTAGATCTGGTGCGAGACCTGGTGACTATGTATATGTCGACGGCTATTTTGGACTTACGTGGCTAGGCCTCAACATATTATTAGGGAAGTATGGTGTTGAAGAATTAGACCACAGCCTGTATCACGAGGCTGTGAAGCAATTTGAATATCCCTCTCCCAATCTACATCTGTATCCATCAATAGTCAAGAGGACCAGACCTAACGCGACCATAGATAGTAGTGACGGCCTAGCCGCATCTCTATACCAAGTGGCAAGAGCCTCTGGAGTTGATATCATTATTGAAGATCTCCCGGTCCATCCTCTGTTGAGAAGGTTGGATAGAGAAGCTGTATTGGAGGCTACGCTATATGGTGGGGAGGAGTATAGAGGGGTATTCTTTCTATCGGGAAATGGGGCTGCAGAGGCTGAGAGGCTAGGTCTGATAAGGATAGGTAGGGTGGTAGAGGGTGGGGGCAGGGTATATCTAGGCGATGGCTCCAAAGTTCCTGAGAAGGGATTTAGACACGTGTTCTAGGCTAGAGATATGTAAGTCTACTATCTACCTCTTTCACCCACTGGATTATTCTATTGGCTGTATTCTCAGCGGCCTCTCTATCACTGCTCTCTACAAATACTCTTATGAGGGGTTCTGTACCGCTGGGCCTGACGAGTATGGCTAGGTCCTCGAGTATAATCTTGACACCATCAAGCTCGACTACCTCTCCACCACTATACTTATCAATAAGCATGTCCCTGACCAGCCTCATAACATCTTCCTTCCTCCCTCCTATCTTCACCTTCTTCTTGGCTACATATGTTCTGGGCATGTATCCAAGGACTTCACTAATCATCTTTGATCCATTCTTAGCTAGGAGTGCTACCGTCAACATGAAGGTCAGTAGGCCATCACGACCTAGGATATGTGGTGAGTATATCAGCCCACCGTTCTCCTCGAACCCGAATCTATATCCGTTTCTAAGCATCTCGCCGACTATGTTCTTGGCACCTACAGGGGTTAAGACTACCTTTACTCCCCGACTCTCGAGGAATGAAACTATGGCGTGGGAAGTGGATACTGGTGTTACCACTTCTCTGACTCCTAGCTCCTCCCCTAGGGATATGGCCACGGCAGCCCCTATCTGATCCCCCCAGTAGATCCTCCCCTCCCCATCGAATATTACTCCTCTATCGGCGTCTCCGTCGAAGGCGAGGCCTATATCTATCTTGGTCATCAGGTTGGAGATCGTCTTGCTGAGTGTCTCTGGTGTTGGCTCAGGCATCCTTCCTGGGAATCTGCCGTCCATTACGTGGTTAACATTAATAATCTCTCTGAAGAGATTTGTGGTGAGCACACGGCCCGCCGTAGCTATGGCTGAGCAGTTGGCGTAGTCGACGCCTATACGCATATCTATCGGCCGGTTCTTAGGTAGTAGGGGATCGGCTAGATCCATGATTGCGTCTACATAGGTCGATACAACGTCATTCGTCATGTCTATAGTGGTCTCTCTACTTATGGTCCAGTCAATATTCCCTCCTCTCCCAAGGCCATGGTATATCCTGCTAATCTCCTCCTCAGCCTCTCCAAAGACCTCATAACCCTCAGGCGTAAACACCTTTACACCGAAGTATTCAGGTGGGTTATGACTAGCTGTAAACATTATTCCAAACCTATTCCTATCCAATGATAGATACTTCTGTAGTGAGGGGGTCGAGATGACACCCGCCAAAGCCACATCTACGCCATAGATCTGTAGATAAGAAGCGGAGGCCAGTGCCAAGGGGGCGGAGTGGACCCTACAATCCCAACCAATGAGAACAGGTCTATAGTCGAAATACTCCGTAGCAGCCAGTGAAATATTCATCACGTCGAAGACAGAATAGTCGCGGCCAAGGATCCCCCGGACCCCAGAGGTGCCGAATATACCCCTCATTAATGAAAAATATCCCCCAGAACCTATCTTAAACATGGGCAAACACATTACAATGGGCCCGTAGCCTAGCACGGACCAAGGCGCCGGCCTTCGGAGCCGGAGATCCCGGGTTCAAATCCCGGCGGGCCCACTATGTTTGGGGTTTGCATTCTTGTTTTAGGTGGAAGATATCTTCCACCTTCTTGTTGAAGTAGCTCGCTATTTTTAGGGCTAGTGTTAGGGAGGGTAGGTATCTACCCTTCTCTATCGCTATTATTGTCTGCCGGGTTACTCCTAGGGCTCTTGCTAGTTCCTCCTGTGTAACGCCAGCCAATACCCTTACTTCTCTCAGTCTATTCTCTACACAGTTCTGAGCCACATCTTTCACCCGGTCTTCCTAGCATGATACATGTACCACACTACGTATAGGATGATAAGTACCAGTGCTGCGACGTAGTAACCCTGTAGAACCCTCCTGAGACTCTCCTCCAGCGTAACTAGGCTCATATGCGTGGCTATGGACATACCTATCGCCACTATCCCTGATGCAACGAGAAATGACTCTACGGCTGACTTGCTGGCCAGGGAGGATATGTACTCTTCCCTCTCATCGCTTGGAACACCCTCTCCAGCTATCTTGGCGTATCTCCAGAATATCTCGGAAGTGATTATCAATACACTGGCTATGAATAGTCCGTACAGGCTCTTGATCAGGAATGCGGTGGCGAATGCGGCTAGATAGCCCAGTGGTCTGACAATCTTAGCGACATTGTAAAGGGCACTGCTCATATGGTTCACCCCCTCATATGTAAAGTTTTCTTTACAAAATGTATATAAAACTTTACATTAGCCACAAAGTCCTTGGAGCGAAGTCAGTGTAATGTCTGTAGATTAGGGTTAAAATTTTGGCTTGTGCCGAGTATTTTTCTTGTCGTGGAGGGGTTCCCCTAGCCTGGCCAACCCCCTACAGGGGGCTATCGGGGGCGGACTTAAGATCCGCTGGCGTAGGCCTTCGTGGGTTCAAATCCCACCCCCTCCACCAGCGTATCATGGATGTGTAGTCATCAGGGTGGCTCCTTCCTTGTCTATGGATATTGATGCTGTATCGGTAGGCTTCTCCAGACTCTTTTTCTCCTTATCTATCCAGATGGCTAGTAGCGAATCTCCGAAACCGGCTCCAGATATTTTTGCGTATCCTCCTCTCCCCTCTATCTCACGGATTATCTCGTCTATCCTTGGTGTTGATACTCCTAATGCTGCTAATAGGTGGTGGTTAAGCCTGAAGAGTCGCAGGAATTGTTCATAGTCGTTGCCTAGTTCTAGGAGGTCTTTCATGTTTAGGGTTGTCATGCCTATTAGGTCTATGATCCTTCTCCTATATTCCGACTTATTTATACTCCTGATGATGTCCTTTACCACGTTTTTGGTGGCTACACGCTCACCAGTATACACTGCTTCTAGATGGAATTGATCCATAAATCCACTGTTAATCTTCTCTATAGTAGTTTCCACACCATCTGCTTGTTTCACCAGTACTATACCACCGTATAGTGATGCTGCTATATCCGCTGGGGAGCCCCCCTCCACAGCCTTCTTCGCCCTGTATGAGAGGGTTAGGATATCATTCTTCTCCAATCCCAGGTCTAGGTGTTTGTTTAGGGCGTATATCGTGGCTACTAGGGTGGCTGCGCTGGAGCCTAGGCCTTTAAATGGTATCGTACTCCTTGTGTGGATGTAGATATCCCTTATCCTTAAGTCTAACTCTTCTTGAACAGTCTTGAGTGCAGCATAGACGTGGATGGATCGTCGTCTAACTCTCCTCAGGAATTCCTCATATGAGTATGTGCGAAGGGGTTCCTTGTTCTCCTCCCTGTATTCATATCCATCGGCATCTCCCACCGTTACATAAATGTGTTTATTAACCGCGAGGAGGAGAGCAGGATGGCCGAAGAGTATGCTATATTCCCCCGAGATAAACATCTTACCGGGAGCCCTGGATGTGACCGCGTTCATATGGTTCCCCTAGAAGAGGTGGTTATCCGCCTCCTTCGCCTCTAGCCCTACTCCCTCGACATGTATCTCTGTTCCCTGTATGTCTGACAGCCGCTCGGCCACTTCCTCAGCGTACTTCTCATGTACGTTAACGAATACTGTGGCCCCTGTGTCTATAGAGAAGTATGCGGGGATCCCCTCTCTCCTCATTCTTCTAACCCTCCTGATCACCTCTATCGTCTCAGGTCTCCACATTACTATTCCGGATGGTCCGGTCATGATGACGGCATGTAGGTTAAGAGTATCTATCTCTGCCAATCTCCCGATCTCTTCTACATCGTGGGACAGTATAGCGTCTCTCATCTTCCTCAGCATTATGGGTATGTAGCCGAGTCTAGCCGTATAGAATGGGGATTTCTCTGTCTCTACCTGTGCGAGGGTGGTGGGCATGTCTTTAACCTTGGGTATGACAGCTATTACCATTCTCAGTGGGATCTCGTCCCCTGCAAGTCTATAGGCGTAGCTCTCCTCATGGGTGGTGGCCATCACCCACTCCGAGAACCCCCCCACGACACTTCTAGATGCTGATCCACTACCTATACGGGCTATCTTGGAGATGTCTCTAAGGTCTAGATCGAGTTTCAGGGCCTTGGTAATTGCGTAGGCCAGTGCTGCGAATCCCGATGCCGATGAGCCTAAGCCAACTCTGCTGGGAAAGTTATTTTTCGATACTACCCTGATCTTGTATTCGTCGTCAAGGTTGGCCAATTCCTTAAACTTGTTGAATACTCTTAATATCCTGTCTAGGGCTTCGCCGCTGGTCTTTTCACCGTCTATTATTGCCTCGTTATTCTCGAGCGTGTCTGATATCTCAACCGTTGTGTGGGTATACATTCCTCCTACGTTGACTGAGATACTGTTATGTGAGGGTAGACGTAGATACTCATCAATCTTCCCATGGTATTTTACCAGTCCCTGTATAGGGTTAGCCACAGCAGATGCCTTATACCGTGCCATGTTAATAGATTCTCAGTAAGCAAAATTTAGGTGGTCGGTTTGAAGAGGGTATATCTCTTGACCGATTTCGGGTATAGAGACTACTATGTAGCCGCTATGAAGTCTGTTATCCTCGATCTCTATGATGACGTGTTGTTCATAGATGTATCTCATGATGTCCAGCCCGGTAATGTTCTACAGGGAGGCTTCATACTTTGGCAGCTATCGCTAGTTAATGTTCATAACTCTGTCATCGTGGGTGTTGTGGATCCAGGAGTGGGGACTGAGCGTAGGGCATTACTGGTTGAATGTTCTGATAATAATGTCTTGATAGGCCCGGATAATGGATTGCTCTCTCCCTTGATGGAGGCACTGGGTATAGAGGCTGCCTACGAAATTGATTATAGTAGGAGTGACTATTTCCCGAGGGTTTCCCATACCTTCCATGGGCGAGACGTATTTGCTAGAGCGGCTGGCCTATATCTAAGAGGTGTTAGGGAGTTTCTCAGACCACTAGATGAATATGTGAGGATGGATATATTCAGGTATAGAAAAGATGGTAATAGGGTCTACTTCAAGGTGGTTAACGTCGATAGATTTGGGAACATAGTTACAAACGTGTCGTGCCAGGAGGCTCTTCTCCCAATCAAGGTAGTATTATCGGGGAAGGAGCAGGAGGTTAGACGTGTAAAGACTTTCTCCGACTTGGGTCAGGGCGAGGTAGGGGTGATATGTGGGAGTAGTGGTCTTTATGAGGTAGTCTGTAACGGCTCTAGTGCTGCAGAATACTTAGGTGTGGATGTTGGTGACGAGGGGATTTTCATTACTGGGTGAGAATCTCCGCTAATTCCTTGATACTATATTTGTCTTGTTCACCTGTGGCTAGGTCCTTGAGGGTATATATCCCTTCTCTCAGCTCCTGGGGGCCTAGGAACAGGACGTATCTATATCCATGTTTCTCTGCATATTTAATTGTTTTCGTCAAGCCTCGAGTGGTTAGAGGGTAGTCAGCGGGGATGCCTAGTTCCCTAAGTTTCTTAGCGACTAGTAGGGCGTCTCTAGGGGTTGTTCCGCCTATGGGTATTATGTAGATTCCCCGGCTGTCCCTAGATTCTCTATTAATGTACATGAGGAGCCTCTCCACTCCTCCGGCTGCCCCGAATGCATTGAAGTTCCCTCCAAAGGTTTTAACTAGGGCTGAATAGTTTCCCCCTCCTACAAGGGCGAGTGTCTCGTTACTAGGTCTTACTTCGAATACTATGCCGTCGTAGTAATCGAGCCCCCTGACTATGCTGAGGTCTATCTCAGCACTATCTACACCAGCATCTTTAAGGATGTCAAGTAGTTGGGATAGTTCATTCTTCTCCTCACTCTCTGGCACTTCTTGGCTATAGAAGAATGTGTCTATTATGTCTCTAGCAATCTCTTCCGATACGCCTAGATCCATCATCATTCTTGTCAGTTCATCCTCGTCCTTCTTCCCCCATTTGTCCAGGATTCTCATGACGGGGAGTGGATCATCTATGTGAAAAACCTCTCTTAGGACTCTCTCCACTAGTCTTCTGTCTGATATCTTTATTGAATAGTTGTTTAGACCCAGGCTGCCCAACAGATCGTCTGTAAATATTATCGTCTCCGCCGCTGAGAGGATCTGTTCCCCTCCATAGATCTCAACATCCCATGAATAGAAGCTTCTGTATCTCCCTCGTTGAGGCTCGTCATATCTCCACTGTACCGAGTATGCTGCTAATTTAACGGGTTTCTGTAGCTGGGGGTTTGAAACGACGTATCGTGTAAGTCCTACTGTTAGGTCGAATCTCAATCCCAATTTCCTATTAGCCTTGTCTCTGAACGCATATATCTCCTTCTCTATCTCCTCTCCCGACTTCAATGCCAAGACTTCGAACTTCTCTATGGTTGCTGGCTCCATTAGTCTGAATCCATATAGTCTACATTTTTCACGGAAAGCGTCGAATATCTCTAGCATAGCTTCATACTCATCCGGTGGTATGTCCCTAATGCCCCTAGGTGTTGTTAGTTTCATGGCGCCATCATATTAATTACGGCAACTACATCTAATTACTCCTTCACGCAACATCTAGATCAGGGAGCTAACTAGGAAGGACATCATACCCATGAACATCCCTAGGAGAGCTATCCTCTTGGCTCTTATCAGTTGTTCCTCCTCATACACCTTCCTAGCCAATATCATGCTTATGACCAGTAGTATGGTCGTAATGATTATGAGGGGGATGTATATGGTTCTGTTTAGTCCTGTGTCTATATAGAGTGGTACTAGTCCTGTAAATATGCCTATGACAAGGAAAACGATAGATATTATATAGGAGGTTCTAGGGCTGGTCACTATTGGTAGTGTCTTTAGTCCCACGTGTTTATCACCCTCGATATCTGCTATGTCCTTTATGATTTCTCTATATGTGTTGACCGTGAAGGCCGCTATTGATAGTAGAACGACATTGATGTTGGGTACAGGGTCTCCTGTTAATAGTGCTCCGTATATGAAGGGAATGGCTACGGAACCGCTTACTGCTAGGTTCCCTATTAATGGGAGGCCTTTAAGGTAGTAGTTATAGATTATCCCGAGGAGGGCGAAGGCAGTAGCGATTATAAGTGTTGTTAGGCCTGTGGCGCCACTCGTGAGTATCCCTATTGCGAGGAATCCCAGTGCATATGTCTTTGCGGCTCCTACTGTTATGTCGCCCCTCACTAGTGGTCGGTTAGGTCTATTTATTCTGTCTATCTCGATATCTGCTATGTCATTTATGATCATTATCGCCGCGTTTATTGCCATGCCTGTTATCATGCCTAGTGTAAGGGTAGTAGGGTCTAGTTCCTTTGGGGATGCTATTATGTATCCAATGGCCACCGCTAATCCTATCATTATGGTGTTTGGGAGCCTTATCATCTCTATAACTGGTTTAGCCACTGCTATCTCCTCCGAGGAAGTTTTCCAGGGAGTAGTATGTAATTCCTCCTCTCCTCTCTACTATACCTATTATTATCGGGGTTGAACTGGTCCTCAATCTCTGTATTAGGAGGTCTATAGGGAAGTCTCCGCCCTCCTCTAGTACAAATAACGTGTATTTCTCCTTTCCTGTGACGGCTGTCATGACCTTCAATACGTTGCCCTCAAGATCGGTTGAGATGTAATATCCTCTTTTAGATAGGTCTTCAAAGACGATGAGTTTTGAGAGGATTAGGGGGTCTGTTTCGGAATATCGCTGTAGGATTTTCTCGAAGGGATACTCCTCTCCCTCCTCACTATATGTATCGATATCTCCTCTACGGGCAAGGTATAGGGTTGGTATCCTGGGGATTATTAGATATCCCTCCCTCTCCCCAGCTATCCATCTCATAACTTTTGTCGTAACATCTTCCTTTCTGATTAGTGATCCCTCGTCAACCACTATTGCCCTTGGTCTACTAGTCTTTTTCTTCACCTCGGCCAACCTCTCTTGAGAGTATAATGTCACTATTATTTCTTAGAACATGTAGATTTTCCTTTGGCGATGTATCTTAGAAGTGTGGAGTGGCGGGGGGATCATATAAGGATAGTTGATCAGACAGAGTTGCCCCATAGACTTGTCTATAGGGACCTGGAGACGCTGGAAGACGTCGCTGAGGCAATCGTGAATATGAGGGTTAGAGGTGCACCGTTGATAGGTGTGGTTGCCGCTCTAGGACTGGCTTTGGAGGCTATAAAATCGGGCCAGGAGGGGGATGGTCTGATAAAGGTCCTGGAGAGGGCATATAACGTCTTGGGTTCTACTAGGCCGACGGCGGTAAACCTCTTCAATGCTATGGACATGGTTATGGAGAGGGCTAGAAAAAATCCTAGTGTCGATACTGTGGTTGAGGCCGCTGTTCAGATTATGGAGATGGAGGTTGAGAATAATAGGAGGATTGCTTCATTTGGAGCGGAGCTTATACCTGAAGGGGCTGCCGTACTGACACATTGTAATACAGGGTCGCTAGCTGCTGTGGAGATAGGGACTGCCCTGGGCGTTATCATAGAGGCGTATAAGAAAGGTAGGATATCCAAGGTGTTTATCACAGAGACTAGGCCTAAGTTGCAGGGGGCTAGATTAACGGCCTATGAGCTTCTATACGCAGGTATCAAGCCTGTGCTTATAGTGGATTCGGCTGCACCTTTCTTGATTAGCAGGGGAGACGTAGACGTCGTTATAGTTGGGGCTGACAGGATTCTCAGCGATGGTACTACCTTCAATAAAATTGGAACCTATTCATTGGCGTTGGCTAGTCATCTCACGGATACCAGGTTTTATGTGGCGGCGCCTACAACCACCTTCGATCTTGAAAGTGATAGGGATGAGGTGGAGATAGAGGTTAGGAGTGGGGATGAGATAATTAATTGTGGTGGGTGTAGGATAGCTCCTGAAGGGGTTGATGCGTTGAACTTGGCGTTCGACGCTACTCCTCCGGAGTTCATAGATGGGATCATTACTGAGAAGGGTGTTTTGAAGCCTCCCTTTAGCTCCTCTATCCCAAGTATTTTAGAGTCTAGTATGTGAGTAGTGTGTCGATGCGATATATTCCAGTTCATGTAGCATGTTTAGGAGCCATTCTAAGTCTCTCCCAAATAGATAGGCTCCATGTCCAGCTTCAACTATGTATCCCCACTCGCCATCTCTAACTATATTTAGATTCTTTGGAATGTCGGTTCTCCTCCCCCTGAATATCTTTACGTAGTCTCCGATGTAGACCCTACCCTCATAAGTCTCTATAGGTATCTCTTCGAGACACGTATCCAGGGTGAGTCTAACTAGCTGCTTAGGATGGGCGTGGATTACATAGTTGCACCAGCCGTATAGTCTATATATCTCTCTATGGATCCAATAATCAGATGAAGCTCCCTCTGGATTCTCTTCTGAGAGTGGCACTAGTATTAGATCCCTGGGTTTTAGGAAGCCGAGCCTTCTCCCGCTACGCTTTATAAGGATGTGATCCCTGTTGATCCTCCCACTTATATTTCCGCTGCTTCCCCCTACGAAGCCCTCTAAGTACATCTGCCCAGAAGCGGATAACAGCTTATCCACTACTATGGCGACGCTTGTTGCCACTGTCATATTATGATAGAATAGTTTCATGGAGCTCTTAACCACGCTATATCCTCTCGGAAGATGGTTATAATGAGAGGTGGTTTGATGGGTAAGTCTAGTAGGTATGGCCTGCTAACTACGATTAGGTATGGAGGGGAGGAGTTTGATGGCTATATATACCTGGGTGAGGAGGGAATATATGTTTTTAGGAAGCGCCTGCTTAGGAAGCCGTATCTACATCTCTACCTGCCCTATGTCAGGATAGTTAAGGTGGATGTGAAGAGACAGCTTCTCAATTATAGGCTGGATATATTATTTTCAAGTGGGTCTAGGATCGATAAGCTCTCAATACTGGGAGGCAGGGATCTAAAGAACCTGAGGGAGAGGATAAATGAGCTTAGGATATGGGCTAGATTGGATTAGGGATATTTACAGTAGATCTTCCCCTTTACCCGTCTGACGAAGTATGGACATACGAGGCAGTATATAGGGGATATCTCCTTCTTATGAAGGGGACAGTCTATTATCTCCTTCTTCATGTATTTTATCTCCTTCTTCAAACCTAGCTGCTTAACCTTCTCTGAGATTTCCCGGGGGACACGGACCGTCTTATCAACCTTTGTAACAGGTATCTCCCTCATATATACAGCACCAGTGTCAAGTCCTGTTTCATAATCATTTTGGGGCGCTAATCTATTTAAGATACTCCTGATCTTCAAAATAATTAGTGGATGGGCCCGTGGCCTAGCCAGGATATGGCGGCGGCCTCCTATTACCACGTAGGGGTTAGCCGCAGGTCGCCGGTTCAAATCCGGCCGGGCCCGCCATTCTCCAGGATTAATTAAATGTGCCAGTGATTAGGATTATGATGTGGCGTGGGCCCGTAGCTCAGCCAGGTAGAGCGCCGGGCTCTTACCTAGTAGGGTAGGAGCTACGACCCTATCAGAAGGGGGATGACTTGCCGGGAGATACCCGGAGGTCGCGGGTTCGAATCCCGCCGGGCCCGCCAAGCCTTCTCCTCTCAAAGTACGGGTAAAATTTATATACTTGGGGATGGATGTATAACGATTGGTAAATCTTATAGAAAAACGGGATGCGGCTTCTTAGAGATCACAGACTCTAAGAAGCTAAGTAGGCACGCCGGCTGTCCCGGCGGGCCGTGCACAGGCGAGTTGTAGATAGGCCAGCCTCACCCGACTGGGCTCACCCACCTGGTGGATGGCTCGGCTCGGGCGGCGAGGAAGGGCGTGGCAAGCTGCGAAAAGCCGCGGGTAGGCGCATGCAGCCGTGGATCCGCGGATGCCCGAATGGGGTAACCCACCCCTGTCACCTTCGGGTGGCAGGGGTATACACCGGGTGTCCCGGTGTAGGCGAACCCCCCGAAGGGAAACATCCTAGTAGGGGGAGGAAAAGAAATCAACCGAGATTCCCTGAGTACCGGAGAGGGAAAGGGGAGGAGCCCAAACCGAATCTCCTTACGATGAGTAAGGAGAGATGTGGGGTTTTGGATATGCGGCGTTACCTCCCTAACCACGGTCAGCCGAACTCACCTGGAATGGTGGGCCGTAGAGGGTGATAGCCCCGTAGGCTAAACCGTGGTGGGAGGGCCGCATATCCGGAGTACCCTACCTTGACTGGTAGGGGAAGATGGGGGTCACTGACCTCCAAGGCTAAATACGTCCCGAGACCGATAGCGCACTAGTACCGCGAGGGAAAGCTGAAAAGCACCCCGGAAGGGGGGTGAAAAGAGCCTGAAACCAGGTGGGGAAGGCAAGTGCCAAGGCCCGAAAGTCTCCTACCCTCCTTCGGGAGGGTAGAGGGACAGGGTCTTGGCATCCGTCTCGAAACACGGGCCAGGGAGTGCATCCAAGCGGCGAGTCTAAGGTCTTTTAGGACCGAAGGCGTAGGGAAACCGACTGGCGCGCACCACATCTTATGATGTGGGAGGCGCGGCCTCTGAAAGGGGGCAGAGCCGCTTGGATGCGACTAGAAGCCAGGCGATCTACCCCTGGGCAGGGTGAAGCCGAGCTAAAGCTCGGTGGAGGCCCGCAAGGGTTCTGACGTGCAATTCGTTCCCCTGACCTGGGGGTAGGGGCGAAAGACCTATCTAGCCTGGGGATAGCTAGTTCCCCCCGAAGTGACCCTTAGGTCAGCGCCGGGCGAGGTTGACCGGGGGGTAGAGCACTGATGGGGTGTGCAGGGGTTCGTCCCCGGCACCCCGTCAAACTCCGAATCCCCGGTCTCCGTAGACCCCGGCAGTTGGGCTGCAGGGGGTAAGCTCCTGCGCCGAAAGGGGAACAACCCAGCCTGGGGTTAAGGCCCCAAAGTGCCGGCTAAGTGCCAAACGAAAGGAGGTCCTCCTCCTAAGACAGCGGGGGAGTAGGCTTAGAAGCAGCCATCTCATAATGAGTGCGTAACAGCTCACCCGCCGAGGAGGAGGGCGCCGAAAATGCCCGGGGCTCAAGCCGGCCGCCGAGACCCCAGGGCAGGAGCGAAATGCTCCTGATCCGGTAGGGGGGCGTCGGGCCTGGGCAGAAGCCGGGGCGTGAGCTCCGGTGGACCGGGTCCGATTGCAGATCCTGGCGGTAGTAGGAGCGCAGTCGGGTGAGAATCCCGACCGTCGAAAGGGCAAGGGTTCCCTGGCAATGCGTCGTCAGCCAGGGGTTAGCCGGTCCTAAGGGGAGGGCTAACCTACCTCCCCGAAGGGGAAACCGGTTAATATTCCGGTGCCGTCAATGCCGGAGGTGGGCGTAAGCCCCGCCTCACACCCTCTGACGCCTCGGGATAGGGTGAGTGGGGCGCAAGCCCCATCTAACTGCTGAAGCTGGGGGAGAACCGTAATGGTGAGACCCCAGTGAAGGCAGGAATGGCCCGCCTTAGCGGGTTCACCCGAGTCCCGGGGACAGTGAAAAGGAGGGTGTGGGGATTGACGGCATTGGCGACCGTACCCAGAACCGACACTGGTGCCCTGGGTGAGTAGCCTAAGACGTCTCGGGTTATGGCGGGCGAGGGAATTCGGCAAATTGGCCCCGTACCTTCGGAAGAAGGGGTGCCTGGCCCTCGGCCCCTCGTAGGGTTGAGGGCTAGGTCGCAGTGACAAGGAGGTCCCGACTGTTTACTAAAAACATAGGGGGCCGCTAGCCCGAAAGGGTGTGTACGGCTCCTGAATCCTGGCCAGTGGCGGTATCTGAAGCCCGGGTACAACCGGGTGAAGGACCGCTAAACGCCGGGGGTAACTCTGACCCTCTTAAGGTAGCCAAATGCCTTGTCGGGTAAGTTCCGACGTGCATGAACGGATCAACGAGGGCCTCACTGTCCCCGCCCGCCGCCCGCCGAACCCACATCCCCGCTCGAACAGTCGGGGATCCCCCGTTGGGAAGAGAAGACCCTGTGGAGCTTTACTGCAGCCTGCGGCTGGAGTGTAGCGGTGGATACAAAGCGTAGCCGGGAGCCAATGAAGCAGCCCTTCCGGGGGCTGCAGAGGCGCCGATGTAACACCGGCTATCCATCGCTACACTCCTAACCACCCGTAAGGGTGGGACACCCGTTGGTGGGCAGTTTGGCTGGGGCGGCCTCCCCTCGAAAAGATATCGAGGGGGCCCAAAGGTCGGCTCACCCGGGTCAGAAACCCGGGGTAGAGTGCAAGGGCAAAAGCCGGCCTGACTGCACCCTTGACAATAAGGGGTGCAGGGGCGAAAGCCGGGCCTAGCGAACCCTCGTGTCCCCCTCAGTGGGGGCCGGGGATGTCAGAAAAGTTACCCCAGGGGTAACAGGCTCGTCGCGGGCGAGAGTCCCCATCGACCCCGCGGCTTGGTACCTCGATGTCGGCTCTTCCCATCCTGCCCTCGAAGCAGGGGGCAAGGGTGGGGCTGCCCGCCCATTAAAGGGGAACGTGAGCTGGGTTTAGACCGTCGTGAGACAGGTCGGACTCTATCTAACGGGGGTGTCCGCCGCCTGAGAGGAACCCACCCTCAGTACGAGAGGAACAGGGTGGGGGGGCCTCTGGTCAAGGGGTTATCTAACCAGGTAGCGCCCCGCAGCTACGCCCCCCGGGATAACCCCTGAAGGCATCTAAGGGGGAAGCCCGTCTCAAAAATAGGCGGCGATCCAGCCTCGGCTAACCCTCCACCTTCGGGTGGGGGGTGAGGCTGGGGCTGGCGAGGGCTGCCGTAGAAGACGGCGTTGATGGGGTCGCGGTGTAAGCGGCGAGGCGTAAGCCGAGCCGTTCAGCCGGCGACTCCCAATCGCCCGAGCAGTTGGGATGAGGCTGGCCTATCTACAACGCTAGATGTGCACGGCCCGCCAGGGAGGTCGGAGGCGAGGCGATGGACGGAGCCCGTATTCTGGGTAGGAAATTCCCCCCTCCTAGATACCTATGCCGCAGGTCCGTGAGGACCCTGTCCGTGAGGGCAGCCACCCGGAAAAGAAACGTCCTTCTCCTAGCCGTTAGATGAGGATGAAGAATGTCTGACGAGGCTAGGAGAGGTTGAAACGGCCGGGTGGTGCGGTGGAGAAAGGGTCAGGGACCCGCTTAGACGGATTCCGTCTGGAAACACAAGGGGGGTTACGGTCGCCTCGCCATCTAAATACTATTCTTCTGTAGATCTAGATTCCTACTGATGACTAGTTCAATAGCTGTCTTCTCAAGTTCCTCCAAAGTTTTTTGTGAGCCGAATAGCTTCAGGGGCTTTGTCAAGTGCCTCTGATGACTAGGTGGCTGTATAGTCCTATCCGGAATCCATTTAACCACCCTATGGATATGAGGGGCTACGTCGATCATCAATCTATATCCACATATTCTGCATCTGTATCCCTTTGATTCCCCCGCACTCTCCATTCTCCTCATGCACCTGGGGCATAATGGATTCTGTCTTGTTGATACTGTAGGGTCTTCGTATATGTAGATTGCTTCATGGTTTATGGTTTCCCTATCCATTAGTGGCCTAATATTCCCGGTTATGTAGACCGACGTGTTGTCTAAGCTTGCTGATACCTTTTTGGTTGTGTCTCCAGCTTCACTGTATATTGCTAAGTCAGAGTCGTACTCATAGCTTCCTATGTAGAGTTTTGTGCTTATTATGAGGTGTCCCCCCTCCAATGTCTCTTTTCTAAATCTGGTGACGGCCGGGCTGGAAAACTGCTCATATCTACGAGGTATATTCGGCTCCTCTACGTTGTAGAAATGCATATTAGTTGCCTGATTGGTTTTGAAGATCATCCACATGTGTATTGGCGGTAGAAACTTCCTGATGTTATCGAGGATCCTTATTAGCTCGACCGGGTTTATACCCCTAAGACCCACGAGAACAGGATCTTTTCCCCTAGGAAGCACCAATACCCTACCACTCCTACGATCTACATGTCCAAATGTATCGTCCCTCTCTAGATTCTCAAGAGTCCTGTATAGCTTGTCTTCGTCTGCTAGCTTCTTGTAAGCTGGATCTGTGTAGGCTAGTAGTTCATATGTTGGTTTGTATCCCTGATAGGTCGCTCCTCCTATGGCTGCCAAGGCTCCGACTAATCCTCTCTTACCATTAAGTGTGTAAGTCCTTATCTTTTTCACGTGCTTCAGGATTTCTTCCGCCTCTTGTATTGATACGACCCTCTTAACCGCTTTTAGATAGAACTTCAGTAGCCTCGATTTGTTACTCTCGGCCTCTTCCTTGTCTATAACTATTATACATGGCTGTGTATGACCTACTACGCTTTCCTCCCCCTCAATATAGGATGATAGACGGTCCAAAACCAGTTCTTCTACGAGTTCTAGGCCTTCGTCGAACGTGAGTGGTGCTTCTATACATGTGGCTGCGTTTCCCCTTGTTTTCCAGGGTATGTCAGGATTTAGTCTTATTAGCCTAGGAAGTGTGTAGTCATTGGTTTTTGGAGCCAGTTTACGTGCTATTTCGTAAAAAATATGTGTGGTAAAATGTGTGGTGCAACCTCCTCGTGGTGAGTCTATATCGTCGAAGGAGATGTAGATGCTCACTACTTTTCTGAGACTACTATGAGAGTCTGTGTAGAGGTGATCTTGTCGATCTTGTTCCTTATCTTCTGAACCACCACTTTACGTATATCTTCAATCGTGTCTCCCCTTATCTTGGCCACTATGTCATAGACGCCGAAAACGATGTCTGCTGATATTACCTCAGGCTCCTGTAGCAGCTTCTCCTTAACTTCCTCCTCCACACCGACCTCCGTGGTTATAAGGACGTAAGCTTCTGGCATTAGTGACACCTAACTAAAAAGTATTCTCTGGAGGGGGTATATATTGAAACACGGTGTCTATGTCTGGATACACGTTGGTAGCTACAAACTAAATAAATATATGGGGATATGTTTGGATATGTAGACCCTTGTATGAGAAGGTGTCGAGGTAGATGGCGGGACAGGACCTCACCATAAGGCTCTTGAGAAATAGTATTAACAAGCCAGTTATAGTCAAGGTGAAGGGTGGCAAGCTTATTAGAGGAGTATTGGTTGGTTACGACAGTCATCTGAATCTCCTCCTAAAGGATGCAGAGTGGGTCGATGGAGAGGAGCATGAAGAGATCGGCTCCATCCTCTTAAGAGGAGATAATGTAGTGCTTATATCTCCCTCCTAGGCTCTATGCGCCTATAAATGGATATCAAAAATTTATTGATGCCCCCCTATTCACATCTTTTGGTGTGGGCCCGTGGTCTAGTGGTAGGACGCCGCCCTTGCAAGGCGGAGGTCCCGGGTTCAAATCCCGGCGGGTCCACCACTATGGCCGCCGTAGCTCAGCGGTTAGAGCGCCGGCCTGTGGATCCAAGCAGTAAGCCGGAGGTCGCGGGTTCAAATCCCGCCGGCGGCCCCATAAACCCTGAGTCTTAATACTTATGCCAATTGTGCCCTGAATCGTCAAATCATTATAAACCATTGTGTGGAATTCAATATTTCGTGTCGTGGGCCCGTGGTCTAGTGGTAGGACGCCCGCTTGGCATGCGGGAGGTCCCGGGTTCAAATCCCGGCGGGTCCACCACTCCTGACCTAATCCTCTAATTATTCTTAATACGCGGGTGGACGAAAAGTATCTCTTGGGGGCGGTGGGAGGCTCGGGGGGTTAGCCGTCCCCCACTCCCGAAATCGGCTATATGCGGGGAGCCGTTAACCGCTGGGTAAAGAGACGGCTACCCATAATACCCATCACGGACATCCGATGATGGCTCCGGCACGGGGAGGCGTGTCCCCCAAGTGTTCGGCTGGAGGGCCGGATGCTTGGGGTAGGCGGTGAACCGGGTTAGGCCCGGGAGGGAGCAGCCCTAAGCCGCCGCACGTCTGCTCCGTGTGACGGGGTCTGAGGAAGTGCCCGTGGTGGGTATATGGGCAGCCGTCTCGGAACCAGCGGGATGCCACCGCCCCCTATGTACAAACTCTATTTTTAAAACAAGCCGTAAAAGAGAATTTTTAGAGCATCTGTGGGTGCCGGGATGCCCGAGCGGTTAAGGGGTCGGCCTGCTAACTTGTGTGGATAGCCGATGGGGGAGACCCCGCGTGGGTTCGAATCCCACTCCCGGCGCCAATACTCCTACTTTGTTGGTTGTTTTCTAAGGAGCTCTTCTGGCCACTCATTTGTTAATAGGTAGTTGTGTATACTCCTTGCAGCGTTCTTCCCACTGGCTAATGCGGGTCCTATGAGGGAGGGACCGGTTCTTACATCGCCTGCGGCGAATACGCCGCGCCTCGTCGTTCTAAACTCGTTGTCAGTGTAGATCGTGTTGTCTGGGTTCAGGAGTATGCCGTATTTGCCGTTCTCAAATGGCGGTGTAGGTATCTCGCCTATAGCGAGGAATACTATGTCTACTTCTAGTGACGTTGTCTCACCTTCTATGGGTACTGGTTTAGGCCTCCCCTCACCTGTTTTCACTAGTCTATTCTTGCCTAGGACAACCTTCTCCACCCTACCACTTCCTTCGAATCTTAATGGCTGGGTCAGCTCGAGGATTGTAACTCCCTCCTTCTCCAGCTGGTTAAACTCGTTTCTACCTGCAGGTGCATATTCACGGGTTCTTCTATATGATAGGTAGATCTCTTGGCAACCCGCCTCTCTAGCTATATAACACATATCAATGGCTGTCAAGCCTCCGCCTACAACTAATGCTCGTTTACCCCTCTCCGGTTTCTCATCTATGTAGCCGTATTTCCATAGGTGATAATCAACTATATAGTCAAAGGCTGAGTGTATTCCCTTAAGATCCTTCCCTTCTACATTGAGCTCCCTCGACCTCCAGGTTCCGGTTGCTATCAGGGTAGCGTCTGATTCCTGGATGATTTCTTCAAGATCTATATCTCTACCTACTTTCGTGTTCAGATGGATCTCTACACCTGCATCCATCAGTTCTTGTATCCCGTTCCTAATCCTTGATTTAGGTATTCTGAAATCTGGGATGCCAAATATTAATAGTCCACCAGCCTCCGGCATCTGGTCATACATGACCATCTCATGGCCTTTACAGGCTAGGTCACCAGCCGCTCCTAACCCAGCTGGTCCAGCTCCAACAATTGATACTTTCTTGCCAGTACTAGGTGGGAGCTCTTTAGGTTTGCATCCTCTGAGGAATCTCATTCCAGCCCCTCACCACACTCCTGTAAAGATTGAAATTGTATGTAGATTCGAGGTAGTATATATTTATAATATCCAGTGAAACGGGATTAAGCCTAATATGTAGCCTTTGCTGAATTTAATTCCGTCAGGTAGTTACATATTTCGTATTGAGGGCCCGTGGTCTAGCGGCCATGACGCCCGGCTTACGCCCGGGAGGTCCCCGGTTCGAATCCGGGCGGGCCCACCAGGCTTTCTTCATATTTAATTATTGAGAATACCGTGGTTGGACGTTTCTTGATTAGTTTGTCGATGAAACGTGTGGTCTCACAGTCTTGGGAAATCGTTCTCTTAAATGGTAGCCCAGCGGCCAAGGCCTCCTCGGTGAAGAAGGATAGAAGTGGTAATAGGGTCTCTTTAGTTGTTATCACCTTGCCTAGGTTTCCGTGGAGCCCCTCTAGCTCTGCGTTAAGTATGTGGTGGGCTAGCTCATCGGCGAATATGGGTATGATCACTGTTGTCCGTTCTTTTTGACTTATACTCCCTAATAGTCTGTCGAATCTTATCCTTATTTCCATGGCTTCATTGTCAGACGGACAGATGCCTTGCATCGGGTATATCTCCATATCTAGCGTAGAGGATGTATCACTCTCTCTGAGCTTTTTTGTAATGATTTCGGTTCTATATTTATCTCCCAGGTCTACGACGATTATTCTGATCCTATCATAGCCGAGCCCATGTATCTTCTGTATCGTATGAGTGATAGATGCTAGTATCCTACTCCTCATATGCCGTTTGCAGTACGCCTCTCCACTATGTCTCCTAATAATCTCAGCAGCCTCTCCACATACTTTACATTTCATCTCGCTATACTTTCACCCTTCTTCACCAAGTAAAAAGTTCTCCTGAAGGCTATTGAATGAGTGATACCATGAGGGCTACAATCATGGAGATAGTAGACTTGTCGGGTTGGGAGGAGATGATTAACGATATCTTTGAGTCTGTTAAGGAGTTCATAGTCTTCCTTCTAGTGAAGCTGCTAGAGTTGTTGATGTACATCGCCAGGCCTCTCTACATAAGTCTTATAGCCATAGGTGTGATGCTATACGTCATCTCCCCAACCTATAGACATATGAGATACATATATGGCGGGATCATCTTGGCGATATTCGCAGAGGTCGTGCTTCCCTACATGATAAATACACTTCTATCTGCTTGAGTTGAGTAGGAACTGGTTAGTAGCTAAGTGCCACTATGCCACCGAACCTGTTTATCAGCATACCTAGTGATGTGTTGTCGTCCACGATCTCGACCTTTACGCACTTTTCCAGGGCTGTGGCAACCTCTTCTATAAGGTTCTGATTAATCAGAGTCTTTACTGTTATGTAGACCTCGGTGGCATATCTATCATTAATGGCTTTGATAACCTCCTCCTTTCCATAAAGAATCCTGTGTAGATTTCTAGGGTCAGTGAGTTTTTCATAGGCCTCCATAAGCCTGGGATATTTCCCAGTGCGTAGGATGCGGCTTTTTAATAGGTGCTTCAGTACGTTGACTACTCCGCCTATATTCGGTTCGAATGGACCCTCGACTATGTAGTCCGCCATTCTGGCTAACTTATTCGCTAAGTTTTTAGTTCCAGTGTTATGACCCAATATCACTGTGACGCCTCTTTCCCTACTGCTATCCAGTATCGATGATAGTCTATCCACGAGTCTATTGAAGTCTTCCTTACTCTCCAGGATCTCTGTGGTTGAGTAGTACTTCTCTTCAATAACCTCAATCCTGTCTCCTACCAAGGCTATTATGTAACCAGTTATGTCGACTACGATGACTAGGTACTCCTCATATCTCTCCAACTTGTTAATTACCCTTCTGTTTATGTATTCACTCTGGAGACCTATCTCATCATTTAGCCTGATATCTACGCCTATTGTTCTGCCCTTCAACACTTCGTATTTCGATTCTACGATTCTTCCGGTTACTCTGAGAGAAGTGAGGTTTTCGTCAATGACTATGTTGATCGGCTGTAATATGGCCTCTGTGATGAGGGCCTCTCTCCTCTTGGTTTTGTGGCCACTCTCGAATCGTTCCTGCCACTTTACCTTTGTCCTAAGATAGGCGCCCCTGGATATCGCTGCATAAAGATAGAGGATGTCGAGCTTAGTCTCTATCGAGACCTCGGCGAACCCTCCTCCTTCTCGGAGGATCTTCAGATCAGTCTACCTCCCCGTATGTCATTATTTTGATGTCTTCTGGTACACGTGCAAGGGCTCCCTTTCTAACGCCGATTATCGTCTTTACACCCTTACTCTTCGCCATGTCGACTAGGCGCTGGGTTATGATCCCATCTGCAACTATCATGTCTATTGTTGTATCTAGCTTCTGAAGCTTCTCCATCAGGTCTGAGATAGATACCTTTTCGATAACCTTGCTCTCCTTAATGAGGAGTGCCTCCATCTTACCCTGGACCTGGTTTATATACTCCTTATATGGGGCTAGATCACTGTTCTCCTCTGCTATGAAACTGTCTACCGGCTTCTTCTTTGATAGGGCTTCCATAACCTCCTCGTAGGTAAGGTCCTCCACTTCCTTCCCCTTTGGAGCCATGGCTATATAGTCTACCTTGATTGTGTTTATCAGCTTCTTTAGGTTCATCATGCCACCTCTGTCTCCATCAAGGAATGCGGTCACCTTCTTGTTGGCCAGTAGATCTCTAAGCTGCTCAGGTATCTTTCCACCGCCTATGCTCAGAACGTTTTTAATGCCGTACTTAACGAGCTTCGCCACGTCTGCGCTCCCCTCAACAAGTATCACCTCGTCGGACGTCTCGAACTCTGGACCGGCTGTAAGCGTCACATTGCCGGCTCTAATACTCTTCACAGCAATTTTACTTGCTGCCTTTTCGTGTAGCTTCCTCAGTATCTCCTCCGCCTTTGGTATCTTGTCCATCTTCCACTTCTCAAGTATCTCCATCGCCCTCTTCTCGATATACTTCAGCTTCTCTTCCCTCGCGTCTATTATCCGTCTGAATCTGAACTTGGCTCGATAGGGTCCTACTTGATCCACGGTTTCTATAAGAGCTGCTATTAGGGCTACTGTCTCGATCTCCTTCGTCGTGGCTACATGTAGGATTCCTGTCATCTTCCTTCCCTTGTCGACTACGTTGTGTATTGTTATTCTACCTATCTTGCCTGTGTTGGACATCTCTCTCATGTCGAAGTCGGGTCCCAATAGGTAGTCAGTCGATGAGAAGATCGCGCCTACGATGTCTCTCTCCTCCACAGCTCCTTCTATCTCGAATTCGAATTCGATGATGTATTTTTTATGGTATCTATCGTTCTTGTTTTTGTCTCCCATTCTTCACCACCCATGCTATGTGTTTTCATACTCCCAATCTATGTCTGCATATCTAATATATCTTTCTAGCACCCCAATCCTGGAGAGGTGTCTGAGGCATGAGTATATCTCTCCATATTTTGAGAATATGGGTCTAAGCCTCTCTCTATACCAGTCCAGTATTGTGATGTGGGGGTATTCGGAGCTGATGATGTTCTTTAACCATATATTGAGTCTCTCCCCCTCTTCGTCGTAGTCAGTAAGGATAATCGTCTTCCTAATGTTTGGGGCTTCTCCGAAAAATTCCCGGAGGGTAGTTATCCTAGCCCTGAGAAAGGGTATCCTCAGGAGTAATTCCTTGTCGCTGGGCCCCTCAACTATTATCGTTGTATCGCTGGATATTTCGCTTAGGACGATGTATAGCTGTTCGGCATCTCTTTCATAGATATCCTTAGGACGTCTCACGTTGCTCGCCCATTTTTGGAGCAGCGGTTTGTAGCCCGTCACCAACCCTCTCACCCTCATCGTGGGGATGCCTCCCCTCTCGGTAGAGGCCCTCAGACGGGCTTTGTGGCATGCAGGGGTACCCAGCCTTCACGTTTCCGGCTGGTCCGCCGGGGATACTGCATGCCATAAATTGAATCTACTTCTTATCTTGATAAAGTTTGATTAGACTATGTATATCCAGCTCCACCACCACCGCAGGAAACTCTATCCCCATTTTGGTGAGGATCTCTGGGTGGACCTCGCTTATTATACCCACTTCGTCGTCCTTGGCGAATAGGGTTCCGGTTCTTCCCCTAAGCATGTAGCGGTAATATCTCTTGGGCTCTCCATATCTGACCTTCCCTCTTACCCCTAATAGCTCTAGAAGTGTGTCTATGACGGCTTTTCCATCGCCATAGTTGATACTATAGTCTGACAGTACTATTCCCAGCATGTCTCTCTCTACTGGTCTTCCGTTCTCTATACGTACTACCGTACCTATTTCAAACATTTTGATGGGATGTTCCGATGTATTGTTTAGACGGAGGGTCTCCAGTAATCCAGGAATGAGTGAGGTTCTAAGCGTGTCTCGGGGGGTTTTAGACTTCTCAACTCGTACCGACTCTATATCTTCTCCAAGAACCGTGCGTTGTGTCTCATCTGAGATGAGTGTTAGGTTGACCACTTCTAGAAGCCCCATCCCCACGAGTATCTCGGACAGCTTTTCTTTGAAAACCGTCTCCTCCATTAAGCTTCCCATTGAGAAGTACATGTTTTCTATGCTGGGGGCTAGTCTCCATAGACCCATGCCTATCGCTACGTCCTCAACTATGTCTATCGGGTGTAAGATGTCGATTCTATAGGGTGGGATAGTTACTTTTATGGATCCGTTTCTATGCTCGGCTCTATATCTCATTCTCTCTAGGCTACGTATTATCTCCTCCTGTCCAATCTCCAAGCCTAAGATGTAGTTTATGTATTCAATCGATACATCGATCTCCGTGTATGTTAGGGTTGGTGCTACATATCTTACTCCTTCTGGGTATATGGAGGGTATCTTTGTCACTTTGCCTCCGATGTCCTGTAAAGCGGTGGCCAATAGATTCGCGATGTCTCTAACAACGCCTTCATCGGTTCCTGTAATGTCTATGAATAGTCTCTTGGTGTTCTCTGTCACCTGTGTCAGTCTACTATTTATAATGGGTGGTAGTGATAGGGTGTTCCCTGTAGAGTCTTCTAGAACTGTATATATCTGGCCTACCACTAATCCTCCGTACTTCTGGCCCTTCTCAGTCTTAGTGATTATTTCCTTTATGCTCATTTCCCTGTCTCCATCTAGCGGGATAAAGCTATACTCGGCATCAACGGCCCGGTAATGTATTGGGAACTTTATCTTGTCGGCGTCATGGATCCCTATCGAGGCTTTCCTCCTGTTACGTCCGAGTCCGTTGTGTAGGTCTTCTTGGAAGTTGATTAGATATTCAATTACTCTGTCGGTGAGTGAGAGGTCTTCTACTAGGAATCCCATTATTACCGGCCTTATGTTTATAGCCTCCTCCTCGACGTGTATTCCATATTGATTCTCGCCTGCCTCTGAGGCGGTGTATTTCACCAAGCCTGTTTTCTTTTCGAGTAGTCCCTCTAGTGATTTGAGTATTCCGGTGTAGAATCCGTAGTCCGGCCTGTTAGGTGTATACTCTAGTCTAATGTAGTCCTCCCCTGTTTCCTCAACCTCCACACCTATGTATGGGGCCTTTTCTAGGAATTCGTTTATGGGGATGATCTCTTCTATGTCTTCTAGGTAGATCTTTGTTGTAGGCATTATATCAGCACCTTCCTATTCCTTAGCCAGTCCGCACGATTGAAGTATATCTCTCTAATATCGCTGAGCTTGTATCTAATCATGATGATCCTCTCTAATCCCAGTCCCCATGCGAGAACAGGCTTATCTATCCCCATCGGTAGGGTTATCTCTGGCCTGAATATCCCGGCTCCTCCAAGCTCTATCCACTCCCCTATCTCCTCCATGAATACGGTGGGCTGTATGCTAGGTTCTGTGAAGGGGAAGTATGTTGGCCAGAACCTTATCTTTTTAGCTCCCATCTTCTTGAAGAAGGTTTCTAGTATCCCCATGAGGAGCCGGAGATTGGCATCTCTATGCATCAATATGCCGTCTACCTGTGTAAAGTCGGATAGGTGTTTATAGTCTATAGTCTCGTTGCGGTATACTCTCCCTATGCTGAATAGTTTGAGCTCCTCCCTGTGTCTGTTCTCATATAGCCCCCTGATTGTGACAGCGGTGGTATGGGTTCTAAGGAGGGTTCTCTTAGCTTCGTCTAGGGACCATCTATATCTCCACCCCTTGGATCCAGTGTCTCCTCCGTGTTGGTGGGTAGCTGCTACTTGTTCTATGAACTCTCTATAGGGTGGATCCATCTTGTCGAATGGTTTTGATATGTATAGTGTGTCATGCATGTCCCTAGCAGGGTGATCCTGGGGTTGGAATAGCATGTCGAAGTTTACAAAGGCGGTTTCTATGATAGGGCCTTTAATCTCTTCAAATCCCATTTGCAGGAATATCTCTCTAACCTCCTTTATTGTCTCGGAGAGGGGGTGTCTCCTCCCGAGATGTATCCTATAAGTGTCCTGATCGGGTGGTATGACCTTTATTCTCTCTATGTCCCAAGTGCCGCTTATAATCATGTCCCTTGTAATGCTGCCTATCAGCTTCTCCTTCGCACTCCTCAGTAGTTTTTCTGACTCTTCCGTTAGGACTACATATTCCTTCCTAGTAGTTCTACGTTTGACTAGGTTGGGTCTTCTAAGCCACTTTGTTATCAAGCCTCTATATTCAGGGGGTATATTATCCAATTTAACGCTTCCCCTAGAAATGATGAGATCTCTAAGCTCCATTGACCTCCTGTATAGGTCCTCCCCCCGGGCTGGATCCTTTATCCCCACTCTACGTTCGTCTCCATCTTTGAATCCTATTATACCCTCTCTGACTAGGATGGCTATTCCAGCATTGAAATCTTCCTCATCGAGATCGATCGAACCCCTCAACTCTTGTAGCTTCATCTCCCCCTTCTCTTTGAGGGTCTTATAGATCTCCAGCTCTGGGAGTTTCCCTTGGAGCTTCGTGTCCGGTGTAATGTATTCCTCTTTTTCTACTATGATCTTGATACTGCCGTCTCTCTTAAGCTCCTCCAGTATTCCCCTCAGCCTATCTATATTTATGCCTAGTTGCTTGGCTAGGTCAGGGAGTGCTATGGTGCGTACATCCCGTTTTTTCTCTTCATCCATATTTATCAATCTAATTCACTATCTGAGCCGATGAATAAATCTTTTTAGACGTAGCGGTTGAATCACATATTTTGTTATGAGGCTGAGCCTAACCCCCCGGGAGGAGAAGCTGCTTAGAGAGTTTGGTTTGGAGCTTATTAAGCCCGAGTATTTCCCCATTCCACACAAATTTGTTAGGAGGGGGATATTCATAGCCGTCAGAGGGTTAGAGGAGTTTGCTAAGATGATGAGGACTGGCGAGTTTTACATATTGACTGGTATAATGCCCTCGTATAAGCTTATACATCTGGGTACCTATGCCGTGGTAGAGTCTGTGAAGTATTTCCAGTCGCTTAGCAAGATCACTATAATAGCAATAGCGGATATCGAGTCGCTGGCTACCCGATCCATATCTCTAGACTTGGCGAGAGAGTATGCAGAGCAATACCATATACCCACCTACCTAGCGTTGGGCCTAGATCCTGACCGGACATTCTTCTATTACCAGTCGGAGAACCCTGATATTCTCAAAATTGCTGGCGATGTGTCTGGGGAGACTACTCTGAACGAGATGAGGGCGATATATGGAGACGTGGACCCGTCTAGAATCGTCTCGTCGCTTATACAGGTTGGTGACATCCTTTTTCCACAGTTCTATAAGCCTATGAATGGTCTGGTTCCTATAGGGCTTGATCAGGATCCCCATATGAGGCTGTGTAGGGATTATGTTAGGAGGACTAGGCACTTCTTCTTCGACCAAGTTGCGTCTATCTATATTAGGCTTATACCGGGTCTAGACGGCTCGGAGAAGATGAGTAAGAGTGATCCTGAGAACTCGATATTCTTGCCGGAGACGGATCCGGATGTGCTGCGTAGGAAGATATGGAGAGCATTTTCAGGGGGTGCACCTACGGTTGAGGAGCATAGACGTAGGGGTGGCAATCTTGATATCGATGTTCCGTTCCGCATACTGACCTATATACTGGATGACGATGAGATGTTGCGGGAGATCGCGGAGAAGTATAGGTCGGGTGAGATGCTTAGTGGGGAGCTTAAGAAGATCACGTTCGAGGTTCTATGGGAGTTTATGAAGGATTTCAGTGAGAAGCTTGAGTATTACAGGGACTATGTGAGGAGGGGGAATGTGAGGTGGATACGTAGTGCTGAGGATCTAAAGGGTGTCTACTGAGTCCTGCCCCATTCATCTAATGTGGATGTGTGTATGAGGGATGAGCTGATCTTATATCCATAGTTGGTCTCCACTAGGGGGATCACCACAATGGCTAGGGGCTTCATCCCCCTCCTCCTTCTCTCATTGTTTATTCTAAGTGCGTTTGGGAATGTCTCTACGCTTACAACTATTATGTCGAGGTCGTCCTCGGCAATTGTGGGTCCGTAGGGGTCGCTGATCTCTATAATCCTGTATCTCTTCCCCCTACTCAATGTATCGACGAGCTGTTTAAGCTGTTCAACACGTTCATCGAAGCTCTTAACGCTTCTTCGCCTCATTCTTCTAGCCATCTCGTCACTAGTAACCCCTATAACAACCTCCTCCCCTAGTGAGAACGCAGTGTTGAGTAGCTTTATGTGGCCCGCGTGAAGATATTCAAACGTGCCTCCCACCACCACCTTCTTCTCCTTCTCCATTTTGAATCCCACGGGTGGCAGACAATATTTATGGTTAATTGGTTCTCTAGGCTCTAATATTAAGGAGTGATGAGGGAGGATATAATCGAGAAATACTTGGAGGCGGGAAGGATCGCTGCCAAGGTTTTGAGGGAGGTTAGGGACTTTGTTGCTCCTAAGAAAAAGATTGACCTATTGGAGATTGCTGAGTATGCAGAGTCCCTGACGATGAAGTATGGGGGGATGCCCGCCTTTCCCTGTAACGTGGATCTTAATGAGGTGGCTGCCCACTATACCCCTCTAACATCTGAGCCAGTGGTTTTCGATGAGGGCCTCCTCAAAGTGGATGTAGGCGTACATATCGATGGATACATAGCCGATACGGCCATCACGATAGCTCGGGGAGAGGAATATATTGAGATGGCAAGGGCTAATGAGGAGGTTCTGAACCATGTGATTGATGAGATTAGACCTGGTAGGAGTCTGGGTGAGCTGGGTAGGCTTATCGAGGAAGAGGTGTATTCAAGAGGATATAAGGTGATAAGTGACCTTGCAGGCCATTTGATAGATAGGTATAATCTCCATGCCGGTAAGAATTTTCCCAATACTGGTGAGCCGATAAGTAGTTCTATAAAGAGTGGTGAGGTCTATGCTGTCGAGCCTTTCATAACGTTTAGGGATGGCGCTGGAAGCGTCGATAAGGTGGAGCCCACCCATATATTCTCCTTGGTTAAGACGAAGAAGATTAAGGATAAGCGTCTCGACGGTCTTAGGAGGCTGATTATGTCGAGGTATGGTCCATTACCATTCACCCCGAGGTGGTTTGCAGATGAATATACGTATGAGGATGTGGTTAAGCTGGAGTCAATGAAGTATGTTAGGGGTTATCCCCCAATGATAGAGAAGTCTTTTAGGCCAGTGTCCCAGTTTGAGCATACCGTGATCGTACTGGATGGTGATGTATTAGTTACGACTAGGGTTTAGTGGGGAGCTGCTCGGTATAAATGGCATCTATCACTAGGGGGCCACCACATCTGGGGCACTTCTCACTATCAGCTTCTTTGGAGATGTAGTCTCCCTCTCTGAACTCGCGTATCGTCTTTGTGCCGCAAGATGTGCATATCAATGCTGTCTTTATGTCGGGCTTGACTATCCTGGGCTTGGCCTCCTGCCTAGACATCGTCATCAGTAGGAGAAGTATCACTAGGAATGCTAGTGTGAAGACTACAAACATATCTAGACTATCTATCTGAAGTAGTGTTGGATTCATCATGGCACACCTATGGTGTTTCCTATTCCCGCAATTACAACTGATCCTTCTTCCAACTCGTTGTTGAGTATCCTATCTATCCTTCTTATAACTTCGGATGTTGAGTCTACTATTTCCTTCTTCATTGTAGATATGGCTTCTGCTATGCTCTGCTTGATGATTATCGCGTAGAGGGGGACAGAGTATTTCGTAGCCGCCTCCTCTATCTTAAACTTCTCCACTCCTATACCTCCTATAGCAGCTCCAACTCCCTCGGCTACCGTACCTGTCTTCTCACCTTCTAGTTTAAGGGCTGCATCTATCATGATGATGCCCGCTATCTTCTCGTTGCTCTTCTTGGCCCGTGAGAGGACCTTTTTTATTGCTTCTCCGGGTTTGCCTACGTTGCCTCCGGGCCCCCTGGCTTTTATAACGTATATCCTCCTGTTGTTGCGCTCAGCAATGTATAGGTCGGTATCCTTGGTATAGTCGGTCTTCTTCTCTATGATCTCGGTCTTTCCATCATTAAGTAGTTTATGAACTACGTATGGGCCTATAGTGTCTCCTATCGGTGTTCCTAGTCGGAAAGCCTCTATAGCGAGTAGATAGGACTTGGCCTCGTTGAATATTAGCGGCACTATCATTTGTAGCTGGGCCATCAGAAAGAAGTTCTTGGTCTTCTTTGCTAGGAGGTAGTAGTGTTCAATAACCTTATATATCAGGTTGAGGACCAGTGTGGCTTCTAGCATATTGCTGTAGTTCCATAGTCTTGATTCGTCGATCTCCTTGGTTATCATCCTCCTGACATCTTCGAGGAATCTTGCCTCTCTCACGTTCATTATGTGTTCTACCTTCTTCACAATGCCCGCCGGATCCATGGATTCGGGGAAGATTACGAAGCTGTTTAAGAGCCTATCCATCTTCTCCTCTATGTTGGGGTCGTCTGAATATTTCTTTATCTCGTCTAATGAGGTCTTCCTGGCGTGGCTAGCCATGAAAAACAGCTGTTTCAATATACCTCCCATCTCCATCATAGAGAGGTGGAACTGTATTCTCTGGCCATAGAATATCAGTATGGCGAATAACAGTATGTAGAATGCATTGAGAAACATTCCAAAACCTTCGTCGAATTGTAGGACGAGATTGCCCAGCATCACCCTCATCTCAGCCTCCAAATTATTTAATCAGGGTTGTTTCTCATCTATATGAATAGTTAGATTAAGGTATATATGGGGGAGGAGGGCTTCATTAATTAGTTTCACATCTTGAATAGTATTGGTGGCTTTCAAGGGGTGGTGCCAATGTCTCAGAGGAGGCGTAGAGAGGCTCCCATGCCAGCTAGTACTGCTGGTCTTCTGAGGTTCTTTGAGGACTCATTATCAGGTATTACGATCGATCCTGTATACATGGTTGTTGGTATTATTGCCTTTGTAGTGGTTTCACTGGCTATTAGGGTGCTCTTCCCCGTTCCACTGCCTAGCTAGCCCCGCGATGAGTGAGTCCTCACTGAGACTAGCTAGCCTATATGAACAGCTATTTACATTTGGCTCTCTAGCAAGGGTTACGTTCTTATTCATCACGGCTTATCTACTATATTCATCCCCCTCGATCCTCATACTGTTATCCGTAGGGATTGGTATCGGATCCATTCCTGGGCTTACTATGTTTCTCTACCCGCTACTTCTTCTCCTCGTTGATTTAGTTCTAATACAGTTGGTCTTTGGTAGGCGGGATAGACATGTCTTTAGCCCCCGTAGATTGATGGGTAAATACCTCTTTATACTACTTCCTTCATCAGCTGTTCTCTGGATATATTACATATTTCAAGGTCTCTCTCCCCAGGCAAGTAGTGTAGTACTCCTTATACCTGTAGCTGTTGTCCTATATTCGAAGCTCTTCATAGACGCAGTTGTCTATTTTCCTATGCTTAAGAATGGATTGGCTAAGCAGTGGGCGACTACACTTATCGTGCTTCTGCTTACCTACCTCCTACTTGGATCAGTGGGTGTTAGTCTCCCTCCCTCAGTCTCGGTTGGGGCTGCCATAGTGTCGGCTATACCCAATGTTTTCTATGGATACCTCGAGGCCCGTGGAAGACCAATACTTGGCGAGTCTCCCTTCGGGTATCTAAGAGCTTACATAGATTCGTGGATGTTGGGCGATTCGTCCTACATGGAGGAACTGCTGGAGAAGTCGTCTGTAGACTATAAGGTTCGGGTTAATATGCTGATTTTCTCGGAGTCGAGACCTAACCCCTTGGCTCTATTACTTCCTCATCTCCATTTCGGCCCGTTTAAGGATATAGGTAGTAGTGCTTTCCCTAAGATAGCAAGTGAATATCTATACCTCACCAAGTCTCTTGAGACTGGAGTATTTCATACACCCTCCTCCCATGAGTTGGACCTTCCCTCTAAGAGGGAGGTGGAGAGGATGCTGAGTGATCTACTGTCTTTTAGCGGTGCAGAGTTATGTAACAAGATCTCTAACATGGTTGTAGAGGAGTTTGGGGATTCACGGGTGTATGGCCTTCGGATATGCAACAACTTGTTAATTTTTATCGAATATGAGGAGATGGAGGATATCCCTACAGATATAAGTAGGGATCTAGTGTCCTATGCAAGGAGCCGCGGATTCAAAGACGTGTTGGTCGTGGATTGCCACAACTCCCTCTCTAATAAGAGGTATATCATGGGTGAAGAGGCTTTAGAGGAGGTTCTAGTCGCTGGTAAGAAGGTTATAGATAGGTTGAGGTTTGAACCACTCCATAGGTTTAAGGTCGGGTATTTTAAGGTCTATCCCGGGGGTCTAAGCGTTAGAGATGGCTTGGGGAGCAATGGTATCTTGGCAGTTTATCTCGAGACTATCGAGGAGTCCGCTGCAGTTATCGTTATAGATTCGAATAATATGGTTAAGGGGCTTGGTAAGGAGATCACCAAGGCTGTCAGGGATCTAGGGATTGATACCGTGGTTGTTGCCACCACTGATACCCATGAGGTGGCTGCTCTAGAGCTTGTAGAGGGTGGCTATAAGCTGCTTGGGGAAGACCCTAGGCTATGGAGACCTATTATTGAGTCCTGTGTGACGGCTGTGGATATGGCTAGAAGGAATGCTAGGCCAGCGGGGGTTGAGACGATATCGAGGGAGGTTGGTGTAAAGGTGCTTGGCTATGACTTGTTGGAGAGGCTGAGTAGGGTGTCCATATACTCGGCGAGGCTGTTCAAGCCGTTCTTCGTATCCGGGTATACAGTAGCTCTATTTATGTCGATTTTCCTGCCACATATTGTAATATAAGGTTCGAGGCGGTTGGATGGTGGGTCTTGATGAGTCAGGAGTTGCCAATAGTATATATCGGCAAAAGGAACACTTCCTTCTACATAAATGTCTGTATCAAGCTGTTCGAGAGGGGAGAGGAGAAGATAGTTGTTGAGGCGCTTGGGATGAATATATGTAAGGCTATAGATGTGTGCAACCTCCTGGTAAACGTGTTTAAGAAGGGTGAGGTGACGATTGAGAACATAACTACTGATATGGTGATGGGTCAGACGGTTAGGGGGCTTCCCAAAAAGGTCTCGAGGATAAGGATACTCCTATCACGGGCTGAAACTTCTAATTAGCCCTATTTCTAGCCCATGGCTATTTTTATGATTTGGGGGCCAGGCTAATATGGATGATTTGAGGGAGGAGGAAGAGCTCATAGATAAAATTTTGAAGAAGAATCCACATCTTACTAGGGCGACTATCGAGGATATCGTTGCGAGATACATGTCTGAACTCGATATCACTCGTAAGACTGCGTTATATCTCCTCCTCCTAGAGAGTGGTTCGTCCTATGAAGGGGAGGCCGTGGGTAGGCTAAAGATAGGTGATCTGATAGCAGGCCTCTCTAATGTCCATCTGGTGGCTAGGGTGGCTTGGATAGGTTATAGCCAGGAGAGTCAGAGGGGGGTGTTGACGAGGGGTGGCTTGGTAGATGATACAGGGGTTATACCCGTAGTCTTCTGGGGTAGGGATAGAAACGACCTCGCTAAGCTTGGAGTTAGACCGGGTGAGGTCGTGGATATTCAGGGCTGTTATGTCAGGGAAAATCTACAGGGTGAACTTGAGGTACATGTACCTCAGAATGCGACTATATCGCCTTACCAAGGCATAGCAGATGAGATTCCATTCATAGACAAGTTTATGAAGCCGGTTAATGAGGCGTCTCCAGCTGAGTCTCCTCAGTATATATATGGTATCCTGTTGACACGCCCCTCCGAGAGGGTGGTTATGGTGAATCAGCAGAGTAAGCCTCTCTATGACTTCTATATCGGGGCCGGGTCAAAGGCTGTTAGATGTATATCTTGGTCCAGACTCCATGAATCCATCTACTCGATCAACCCGGGTGAGAAGATCAGGTTGTACCATGTATGGATTAGGGAGAACCGGTTTGGAGATGTGGAGATACGTGTGAATAATCTTTCATATATTGAGGTGGACCCTACACTCGATGTCTCTCTCGAAGTAGGTGAGACCTTCCTATCCCAGATAGGTTTTGGGCTGATCCTATCGAGGGTTAGACTAAAGGCCCTTTCATTTGGGAAGGAGCGTATACGTAACGATAGGAGGGTTTTGAATGTATTGGTGACAGACGGTGTTTCTGAAGCTGTTCTCACGGCTATGGATGAGAAGGTTGATAGTATGTATCAAGTAGAGGAGGGTGGCGAGTTCTACCTTGAGATCTTTAGGGCTACCCTTAAAAATCTGGCTCCGAATGTAAACCTGTTCACTACAGACTTGACAAGGATCATACCTCTTGATGATAGCTTAATAGAGAGGAGTATCCCACGGGTGAGCGTGAAGAATGTCCAGCTGGCCCAGTCCTATGTGACTATTGAGGGTAAAGTGGCGAAGGTTAAGGAGGGTTTCGGGGAGATGGAGAATATCATCTTACTCGAGGACATAGAGGGTGAGACATTTATGGTAGTGTTTAGAGGAGACATATCGGACTATTCATCCGAGGATATCGGGATTGGTGACTGGGTAGTGGTTTACGGGGCCCAGGTGGACTCTAGATCATTGATAGATACCACCTCTCCATTAACCTTGAGGCTTAGGGCCTTCAGTAGGATAGAGAGGAAGAAGTATTAATCCTCATTTACCACTCATCTTCCTCTGCCTATCATATTCCCCATAAATCAGCAGTATTATCACAAAGCCTACTAGCCCAGCTATCAATGTAGTCAGCAGGTCGTAGAACATCGGCACACTCATTGCTGATCACTAAGAATCGTTTATGCCTTCACCATAACTTAAGCATTTCTATTCATCGTTGCCCTGATACTTAGTGCTATCAGTATCCGTGGCTTCAGATATGTCCCAGAGTATTGTGGCTGGGTCGTCATATTCAACCACATACTCCCTAATTGAGTTATTCAAGGCATCTATGGCGAAACCTATCAGGTGGTAGCAGACCAGCCCCTTCTGCTTGTCCAACCTATACCTTGTTCTACAGCTACATATTCCTAGTTTTTCGAAGATTATGTATTCAGCACTGTTGCCTTGATAAGTGTAAATCACTACCGTGGGTCCGCCATGGACATTTTTAAAGACATATTTCTTTGAATATCCCCGTCCAGCCCTATAGATGGCCCTTACGGCGTCTTCACCGTACCGGTTAATCAGCTCTAGGTATAACGACTCGTCTAGACATTCTGTATCCAGCTGCTTGTCCATCACTCTCTGTATGACGGGATGTAGGTTATCCATGGTATGCACCGTATGATATCGTGAGGAGTTTGTGTTTTAGGTGGGCCGCCGGCACCGTCCTTTCGCGGGGGCTCTCGCACCCCACTACTCGGAGCGGCCCGCCCCAGCTTAGCTTCCGTGTTCGGAATGGGTACGGGCGTTCCCTGGGGGGTATGGCCGGCAGCCCACCACCATTAATTTATCCCTCCTCGACAGGTTAATAAAACTTGACTTTCCAATCCATTACTAAACTTTATTTCCACTCCTAAATGTTTTAATTAGGAAGAGGGGGTCTCTATGAACCGTTTTCCATATCCCATCAGGCAGCTAGATGAGTTTATCTGGGAGATACCGAAGGAAGCTAGGAAGGATATGAGGGTTCCAGTCAGGATATATGCATCTAAGCAGCAGATCTATGAGCAGGGGACCAAGGATAAGACGTTTATCCAGGCTATGAACGTGGCTACCCTCCCAGGTATACAGAAGTTCAGCATTGTTATGCCTGACTTCCATCAGGGATATGGATTCCCCATTGGTGGTGTGGCGGCTGTAGATGGGGAGGAGGGTGTTGTAAGCCCCGGTGGAGTTGGGTATGATATAAACTGTGGTGTGAGGGTGATAAGGACTAATCTCCATTACGATGATGTTAAGGATAAGATCAAGGAGCTCGCGGATGTCCTATTCAGGAATGTACCTGCGGGGCTGGGTAGTAGGAGGAGGGACTTCCATGTAACTAGGAGTGAGCTAGACAGGATAGCTGTTGAGGGTGCACAGTACATTATAAACAAGTTCGGCCTGGGATGGGCGGATGACCCTGAGAGGATCGAGGAGGAGGGTGCTATAGAGGGTGCTGACCCATCCTATGTGAGCGACACTGCTAAGAGGCGTGGATTGAACCAGATAGGTACCCTTGGAAGTGGGAACCACTTCCTAGAGGTCCAGGTTGTGGATAAGATCTTTGACGAGAAGCTGGCAGAGGCTATGGGTATTGTTGAGAGGGGTCAGGTAGTAGTCATGGTTCACTGTGGTAGTAGGGGCTATGGACACCAGGTATGTAGCGATTATCTAAAGGTAATGGACAGGGCGATAAGGAAGTATAACATCAAGCTTCCTGATAGGGAGCTTGCATATGCACCACTTAAGAGTCCGGAGGCTCAGCAGTATCTCAAGGCATTCAAGTGTGCCGTTAACTTCGCATTTGCTAATAGGCAGGCTATCAGCCACTGGGTGAGGCAGAGCTTTGAAGAGGTGTTTAAGACCAGCGCCGATAAGCTGGATATGGAGATTGTATATGACGTGGCACATAACATTGTAAAGCCGGAGGAGCATGTCGTGGATGGTAAGAGGAAGCTCCTCTATGTACATAGGAAGGGGGCTACGAGGAGTCTCCCAGCGGGCCATCCACTCCTGCCCAAGGTATATAGGTCTGTAGGCCAGCCAGTACTCGTTCCGGGTAGCATGGGGACCGCGTCATACATCCTCATTGGGCATCCAACCAGTCTTGAGAGGAGCTTCGCCTCAGCACCACATGGATCTGGAAGGGTGCTCAGCAGGTCAGCTGCTAAGAGGATGTATCGTGGAGACAGGATACTTCAGGACCTCAGTAGGAGAGGGATAATTGTGAGGGCTGAGTCTATGGCTACTGTCGTGGAGGAGGTTGAATTCGCTTATAAGAGCAGTGATGATGTGGCCATGGTGGCCGATGGGGCTGGACTGGCTAAGAGGGTGGTAAGGATGCTGCCTCTGGCCGTGGTTAAGGGCTGAGTAGGAGTAACAAGAATTTTTCCCATCTCTCCAACCAAATATTTTTTGCAGTGTCAAGGCAGGGTATAGGTTCTAAGATAGACCACACAAGACTATCTATAGACATCAGGCTTAAGGAGGTTGTGGAGGAGTATAGGGCCTGTTGTAGACTTGGTGTAAGGGGCTTTGTATCACATCCCTGGATAGTGGCCAGGCTGAGCGACATTGTCGATAAATGTGATACCATTCTTATTGGGGTCGTATCCTTCCCATATGGGATGGATAGTCTGGAGGCGAAGCTACGTACAATAGACTATCTATTCTCATCTGGTGCTGATGAGGTGGATGTAGTCTCCAATGTCAATCTACTCCTGAACGGCTTCTACAAAGAATATGTGGATGAGGTTATGGGCCTCACCTCATATGTCAAGGATTCATGGAGGAGGGGGATAAAGATCATCGTTGAGGTAACTATCCTTAACGACAGATTATTGAGGAAGGCAGTAGAAGCTATTAATCGGGCCGGGCCCGATTTCTTTAAGACATCTACTGGTAAAGGCCCTCGTGGAACGACTGTGGAGGATGTATCGGCTATAAGGGGGATGCTCAGCCCAGATATCGGGATAAAGGCATCGGGTGGGATAAGAAACTGCAAAGCCGCCACGGCTCTTCTCGATGCGGGTGCTGATATAATAGGATCGAGCTCGGGAATAGCTATCGTTGAAGAGTGTATGGGGATAGGTGATGAAGGACGAGAGGCCTAGGATTGATGTGGCTATACCAACCTCATTCACAACAAATTTATCCTCTAATATGCAGAGGAGCTTCGCCGTATCCCTAGTAGCTAGGTCTGCAGCTATCTATGGTGTGGATAGGATATTCATATATCCCGACCCCCTGAATCAAGATAGGACTGTATATAAGGATGTTATCACACTGCTTAGATACCTCATCACCCCGCCGTATCTTAAGAAAGTAATCTTTTCTAGGGATAGGTCCCTGAGCTATGCGGGGGCTCTCCCACCTGTGAAGCTTGAGCTCTTCAAGGAGAAGGTGGCTATAAAGGATCTGGAGTATCCCGAGTATAGGGTGGGGCTTCTAGTTGGTAGGAGTGGTGGGGGTGGGTATTTGTATGAGGTGGGTCTTGATAAACCGGTCTTGGTGAGGGATTCTAAGCCTCCGAGGATTGCGTTGATAGAGATTATTAAGAACTCGGAGAAGTACCTGATCGGGCGTGTCCTAGATATGGATGAGGCCTCTGATCTGGATCTCTACCAAGGATTTAAGGTGAGTAGGTTGAAGGAGAGTCTACCAACCTTTCTCGATAGGTATGAGGGTCTGAAAATAGGTCTGAGTAGGACTGGTGACTATATCGGTGATATAGACCCGAGGGAGTTGAGGAGTAGGGCGGTCGATGTAGGTAGGCTGCTACTAGTTCTGGGCGCTCCGGAGTATGGTTTGAACGAAATACTTGGGCATTATGATGTGGATCCCCGTAATGTCTTCGACTACTACATAAATCTAGTCCATAGGCAGCGTGTAGAGACTATCAGGATGGAGGAGGCCCTGCTAATAGCTCTGGCCATATTCGACTATATACTTGGCTCTGGCCGTCTCTGAGGCTCTAGTTTTAAATATTCTCTCCCGGCTTATGCATATTCTAGTTGGAGAAGAATAGTCCGGACATAAGATCTAGGTGGTTGGGATGGGCGCTCGAAAGAAACATGCTCCTAAAAGAGGTTCACTGGCCTTCTCGCCTAGAAAGAGGGCTAAATCCCTAAATCCGGCTATTAAGGCTTGGCCAGTTATAGACTCTCCAGAGCCCAAGCCCCTCGGATTCGCTGGATACAAGGCTGGCATGACCCATGTCTATTATATCGATGAGTATCAATTCTCTCCATATCGTGGACAGGAGATATTCTCCGCAGTCACGATTATTGAGACACCTCCCCTATTTGTCCTAGGGATGGTTGGGTATAAGGCTGATCTCACCTCAAACGCGTTGAAGAGTATCTTCACGGTGGTCTCTGACGAGTTCCCCGAGTTCATAAATAGGAGGGATGTAACCCTCAAACCTGGCCACATGGAGGACCAGTTGAAGAAGGCTGAGGAGCTACTGGATGAGACCAAGATAATCCGTCTACTGGTATCCACACAGCCTGTAAAGGCTGGTATAAGTAAGAAGAAGCCGGAGATCTTCGAGATCCAGATTGGTGGTGGCTCAAGTATATCGGATAGGTTTGAATATGCCAAGAGTGTTATCGGGAAGGAGATAGAGGTAGACCAGGTATTTTCACCTGGTGACGTTATAGACGTTATAGCTGTGACTAAGGGTAAGGGGTTCCAGGGCCCTGTGAAGAGGTGGGGTATTAAGCTCCTCTCCCATAAGTCTAGGAAGGCCCGTAGGAAGCCCGGTGCCCTCGGGCCTTGGAAGCCATCCGCCACTAGGTATACCGTTCCATTGGCTGGGCAGATGGGGTTCCACAGGAGGACCATATACAATCTAAAGATTCTTGACATAAAGTCTCCGGAAGACTTTGACCATCCATTGCCCTTCCATAAGTATGGTCTTCTCAAGAGTAAGTTCATCATCCTCAAGGGTTCTGTACCTGGCCCAGCTAAGAGGCTGATAAAGATGAGGTTCGCGATGAGGCCTGTTAAGGAGGAGATGAAGACTCCTGTTAAGATAACCTATATAGACTTGTGAGGTGGATACCATGTCGGAGGAGATTCCAGTATATAACCTAGTGGGTGAGGAGGAGAAGAGGATTGGGAGGCCTAGGATATTTGACCTCCCTGTTAGGGAGGATATAATATCTAGGTTATTCTTCCATCAAATCACCCATAGACTACAGCCTAAGGGGAGGTATCCACTCGCGGGTAGGGAGACCAGTGCCGAGTATTTCGGTGTAGGGCTTGGAATAGCTAGGATACCTAGGTATAAAGACCCTCCCCTCAGGGGGAGAGGAGCTATAGTTGCTATGGCTAGGGGTGGCCGTAGGCCCCATGCACCCACGGCTGAGAAGAATATTTATAAGAAGATCAATAGGAAGGAGCTGAAGCTGGCTACGGCTAGTGCGGTGGCCGCCACGGCTAGGAGGGAACTGGTGGCTAAGAGGGGCCATAGGATTGACAATGTACCCAGTATACCGCTTATAGTGACTTCGGAGTTTGCCAACATCGCTAAGTCGTCGGAGGCTAGGGAGGTTTTCAGGACCCTTGGTCTTTGGGATGATGTGGAGAGGGTTGCCGAGAATATTAAGATTGTTGGTGGTAAGGCTTCGTGGAGGGGTAGGCGTAGGAAGGTTGGTGCTGGGCCTTTGATAGTATATCTAAATGATGGGGGGATTTCTAGGGCGGTGAGGAACTTCCCAGGCGTTGATGTTGTGAGTGTGGATCAACTGACGCTTATGGATCTTGCCCCAGGTGGCGTGCCTGGTAGACTCGTCGTTTGGATCGAGGATGCCCTCCCGAGGCTGGAGGAGAGGTTTGGGTTTGTTGTTAAGAGGCATGTGGTGAAGAGTGATGAGTGAGGAGCTCGAGTTCTACAGGATAGTTAAATATCCCGTGATCACTGAGAAGTCTATATTGCTACTTGAGAGGGAGGGTAAGATCACACTGATCGTTGATAAGAAGGCTACGAAGAGCGATGTCAAGAGGGTTGTGGAGAGGCGGTTCGACGCCAAGGTTAAGAAGGTTAATATAATGAATACGCCTAAGGGTTTGAAGAAGGCTATCGTGACCTTTGCCGATAAGGATGATGCTATGAGGGTTGCCACCTCACTAGGCATACTGTAGCTGGGCCTTTAATATTTGGCTTTCAAGCCTTAATTATAGAGCTGGGGGATCGGGATGGGAAAGAGGATACTCGCACAGAGGATGGGTAGTAGCCCGGTATATAGAGCATCTACACATAAGTCTGTAGCCCCTGCAGCTATTCCACTATTTAATGAGCCGACTACTGCGACTGTGGTTGAACTGCTGCATAACCCTGGTAGGGGTACTCCCATGGCTAAGCTGAAGACTCCTGATGGGGTAGAGTTCTATATCCATGCTGTGGAGGGTATGTATGTTGGCCAGGAGATTAGGATCTATAATTCTGATGATCCTAAGCCTGGGGACATAATGTATCTTAAGGATATCCCGCCAGGTACGCTGATATCTATGGTGGAAGGGGTTCCTGGTGATGGTGGTAAGTTTGGACGAGCCTCTGGAACATATGTACAGGTGATAGGTAGGACCAGGGACGGTGTTGAGGTCAAACTCCCGTCTGGCAAGAGTAAGGTGTTGAACCCCAATTGCAGGGCTGTTATTGGAGTAGTGGCTGGTGGAGGTAGGACCGACAAGCCTTTCCTTAAGGCCGGCGCTAAGTACTGGTGGTTGAAGGCTAAGGGCGGTAAGAGATGGCCTCGTGTGAGGGGCGTGGCTATGAACCCTGTGGATCACCCGTTTGGAGGCGGTTCGCATCAGCATGTTGGTAAGCCTAAGACTGTGGCTAGGAACTCTCCCCCAGGTAAGAAGGTGGGTAGCTTCGCTGCTAGGCGTACAGGTAGGCGTAAGAGGTGACTAGCCTCAAGGCATCTATAATTACTGTTGCCACTGAGGTTCTCAAGGGTCTGATTAAGGATGAGAATACACCCTGGCTGGTGGATAGGCTTAACATAGTTGGAGCAGAGATTGTGAGAGCATCCATAGTTAGGGACGACCTAGACCTCCTGAGCAGTGAGCTGGACGTTTCACTATCGATCTCTGACACAGTGATTATAGTGGGTGGCCTAGGCCCAACTAGGGATGACGTGACCAGGACAGCACTATCCAAATATCTAAACAGGCCTCTCATACTCTCGAAGGACGCATTGGACATGCTCATCAAATACTATGAGAGGCTTGGTATCGAGCTAGACGACATGAGGAAGAGGATGGCCTATCTAGTGGAGGGTGCTGATCCAATACCTAACCCTCTAGGCGCTGCCCCGGGAATGAGGATTCGGCATGGTGAGGCCTGGCTCTATGTCCTGCCTGGGGTGCCTAGGGAGATGAGGGAGATGTATCTAAGATATGTTGAGCCGGAGCTAGTGGAGAGGATGGGAAGGCCTAGTCGTCGTAGACGGGAGGAGATTGTGTATGGCTGGAAGGAGGCGGATCTGGTTAGGGAGTTGAGCCGTTTTCTAGAGGGCTATATGGATAGGATCTACCTGAAGGTCTTAATACTCGATGATGGTTTGAAGCTCGTGGTTGAGTATCCTCCGGATCTTGAAGACATAGTGTCTACGGCTGTTGAGAAGGTATTAGGTGGTGCGGGGGGTGGGATTTGAACCCACGAAGGCCTACGCCACGCGGTCCTCAACCGCGCCCCGTTGGCCAGGCTAGGGGAACCCCCGCCCCCATCTATCCACAATACCATTGAATCTATTCATATAGTTATATGGATTATTACTGCTTCTCCTCCTCTTCGAGGCTCTTCTCAAGCTTCTTGATCTCCTCCTCTATCTCCCTCTCTATCTCCTCGATAGATTTGGGAGGCGGAGTGGTTATCAAGGTGTATCCGATCCATATCATTGCGGCTGCTAGGCCCACTATGAATAGGAATATGGTTGCTTTTACGGCTAGCATAGATAGTTTTTCATCGGCCATGAACATGAGGTAGTAGTATATGATTATTCCTAGGGCTCCAGCGCTTATTAAGCCGCCTCCAAATATCTTCTCCCTCCTCATCCTCTCCACACCGGGCAAGCTGTCCAATAATCCCACTAAATTCTTTAAATCTTATGGTAAATGTATAAAATTGGTGTACTGGGCCCGTAGTCTAGCGGCTATGACGCCGACCCATCTTGGGGCGGAGGCCTGACGCGCCGGAGGTCCCCGGTTCGAATCCGGGCGGGCCCACCAAAAACAAAGTAGGATTAAAAATGAGGGTTGTACCTTTACCGAGCTACTCCTAGTCCCTACTTTATCGGGGTGTAGGAGCTGGACCTGGTACTTCCTAGGCCTGGCTCTCCATGCTTCACTGGTTTGACCGTGTGTGAGAACTCTCCCAGTCTCCTACCTATCATTTCAGGCTTTATCTCGACGGGGACAAACTCCTTTCCGTTGTAGACATGGATTGTTAGGCCTACCATCTTTGGTAGGATGACCATTTCCCTCACATGGGTCCTGATCGGTTTATTGTACTTCCCCTGCCTAGCCAACTCTACCTTCTCCAGCAGCCTTTTCACTTCTGGTGTAAACTTCCCTCTTAGGAGGAATCTCCTTGCTCTAGGGTTCACGAGTTTGGCGAATTCCTTGATATCCATCTTCTGGAGCTCCTCCAACGTATATCCTCTGAATCGAAACTCCTTCCTATGTGTGTACATACTCATCTCAACCGCCTAAGAGACTATACGTAGATATATCTTTAATAAATATGCCTTGGTATGCAAGAATCTTAGCATGAGCCTCCCATTTGGAGTGTCCCTTCAGGTAGACTATAATAAGAAGATTGGGAAGCCGGGTAAGCTCTATGACGTAGTGATTATAGGTTCGGGGCCTGCAGGGCTGACGGCTGCTATATATACAGTGAGGTTTGGCTTGTCGACACTAGTTATCACAGGGTTCTCATGGGGAGGTCAGCTGATGACTACTACAGTGGTGGAGAACTATCCAGGGTTCCCGGAGGGGATAGATGGTCCTGAACTGATGAGGCGTATGTTTAGGCAGGCCACTAGGTTCGGAGTAGAGTTCGTGGATTATGATGCTGAGAAGATAGAGGTTGAGGGTGATATTGTTAAGGTATTGGTGGCTGGTGACTGGTACTTGGGGAGGACATTGATACTAGCTACTGGTGCTAAGTATAGGGAGCTGGGGCTGGAGTCGGAGAAGAGGCTGATGGGAAAGGGTGTATCGTACTGTGCAGTATGTGACGGCTACTTCTTTAAAGATCAGGTGGTTGCGGTTGTGGGGGGAGGCGACACAGCCCTGACAGATGCGCTATACCTATCCGACATTGCTAAGAAGATCTACATTATACATAGGAGGGATAGATTCAGGGCTTCAGACGCTCTTGTAAGGGAGGTATCTAGACGTGGAAATATCGAGGTGTTGTGGAACAGGGTGGTAAAAGATATACTTGGAGATAGGAAGGTTACAGGGCTGAAACTTGAGAATAGGGTGACTGGTGAGGAGGAGGTTCTAGAGGTGGATGGTGTCTTCATAGCGATCGGCCATGATCCAAACACCTCACTTGTAAAGGGTCTCCTAGAGCTGGATGAGAGGGGATATGTGAAGACCCATGACTTTGTAAAGACAAGCCTACCAATGATCTTCGCAGCGGGTGACGTGATGGATCCTAAGTATCAGCAGGCGGTGACTGCTGCTGGTTTTGGGGCTATGGCTGCCATAGAGGCTAAGGAGTACTTGGATTCTAAGGTCTAGTCCCCCTCTGCTATCTACTCGTTAGGAGGTACGTGAAGCCCCCCACCATTATCCATATGAGGAGGGATATCATCCCTCTGGCAGGGTCTCCTCCGGCTATATGTTGGCCCATCGAGATCAATCCTATTGCTATGGGTAGTAGAAACAGCTTAGACTTCAGTCTCGCCTTAATATCTTCGCTGTTAATACTGGGTATTGCCCCTCTCTTCTCATTACCTAATCCTCTATTCGTGCTTCTCACTAAGGCTCTCCCCCTCTCTGTGAGGACGTAGTATATCCTGTCGCCACGCTCCTTGGATATGAGGCCCTCCTCCGTTAGGCGTTTAAGCCTGTATTCCACCGCCTGTCTAGTCACTCCAAGTCTATGGGCGAGTTCGTCGGGATAGGCTCTGCCATTCCTCTCTATATAGTATAGGATGGTCAGGTATGTAGGGTCTCTGTGTAGTGGCTTCATATCTTGGTCACCAGATAATGTTCCACAATATATTAAAGACGGTGAGCCTCTATTGAGAGATATGTGGCAACAGTAATAGTTAAGGCCTCTGATCTTCAGAGGGTGGATGGCAGACTACCAGGGGATTGGACTGTATGTAGTGTTGAGGTGAAGGACTTCCCCAATGGGGAGACAATCGTATATATTGACCCGGATCAGGTATCGACGGCTGATCCTCCCTACATCTTACTGTGGTGGGCGTATCCCTCTGTACAGGACAATGTGTTTAGGCTTCTAGAGGTCTTGGATGTATTGGATGTCTACTGTGGAGATGGGGATGTCGTCTTGGTTCTTCCATATCTCCCATATTCTAGGCAGGATAAGAGGTTTAGGGAGGGGGAGCCACTAACGCTTAGACTCTTCTTGGAGACGGTATGTAGCAGGGGTGTGGATAGGATAATATCCTTTGACGTCCATAATCCTGTAGCCTTTATGAGGTATTCTCCTGTTTACGCGGTATCTATCTCGCTCTTACCATCCCTTGTAGAGAACATAGTTAGATCCATGGGTGATGATAAACTGGTGCTTGTAGCTCCTGATAGGGGGAGGGCTCCCCTGGTAGACTCACTCTCATCGCTGTTTGGAGTGGATTATCTAGTTGTGGAGAAGATGCGGGATAGGGTGACTGGTGAGGTGAGCTTTAATTTCGAGACTGTTGGTGGTGAGATTTCCTCATACGACGTAGCGGTAATTGTCGATGATGAGATATCTACGGGTGGTACGGTGGCTGGGGTGTCTTCATTCCTGAAGACTAGGGGTGTTAAGAGGGTCTATGCTGTGGCTACACATCTATTCCTAGTGGGAGGTGCAGAAGAGAGGCTTAGTAGTAGTGGTGTAGATCTTGTAATGGGTAGCGATACAGTCAGGTATGATGAACATGTGGCTATCAGCATAGTTGACTTGTTGCCCGATATAGCTGGTAGCATGTAATGAGATGAAGATAGTTCTCCATTTGTCCCAAGACTTTCCGGAGATAGCTGTCGCGGAGGCCTCTATACTCCTAGACGCTGCGGGTATTAAACATAGGTTTGTGGGGGTTGAGCCTCCCCTCGCCTATATAGAGACCCCAGACCAGGCCTCTGTCACCCATTCCGAGATGACACGGCTCATAGACTATGTAGTGTGGAGATCAGCCCTAATCAAGCGTGGCCTACTATGCCTAGCCCCCATAGAGATTGAGGGTGTTATTAGAGAGCTTAGGCCAAAATCCTTCGCCATCCACATCCATGTCTATAGGGGGGAGTATAGAGACAGGGATAGGGACATAGATATCCTGGCCCGGCTAGTCCAAAGATCCGGGGTCTATAAGGTGTCCCTCAGAGATCCCGAGGTGATAGTGGCTAGATACATAGTTGGTAGGGAGAGTTACTTGGGTCTCGAGTTTCACCACGATAAGAAGTCCTTCTCGAGGAGGAGGCCTAGCAGTAGACCCGTCTTCTCACCCTTCTCTCTCGACCCCAAGTTGGCTAGGATATTGATAAATCTATCTGGTGCTCCTAGGGGATCCATAGTTTATGACCCGTTCTGTGGTGTGGGTGGGGTTCCAATAGAGGCTGAGTCTATAGGATTGTCGAGCATATGTGTAGAGTTGGTCTGTAGATGGGCTAGGGGAGCTAGAGTAAATATCGAGGGGTATTCTCCCTCCTCGTGGCATGATGTGGTGTGTGGAGACTCGTTCGACGGTTTTATCAGGATGCGGGATCTGTACCTAGCTACTGATCCGCCATATGGCCGGATAACAAAGACGTCTAGGGAGAGTTTTGAGGTTTATGAGAAGCTTGTAAACGATATTGCTATATTCGCCAGAGGCTCTGCTTTCTTTACGCATGTAGATATAGACCATATTATCGAGGATAGCGGTGTAAGAATGCTCCATAAATTCAAGATTCCTGTGCATTCTAATCTTACTAGGTATCTATATGTCCTGAGGTGAGGAGCCGTTGGACATAGAGGTCAGGTTTCTAGGCACCTCGGCTGGTGTCCCGACGGCTGAGAGGAACGTCTCCTCGATACTGGTGAGGAGGAAGGGTGAATCCATATTTTTTGATTTTGGGGAGGGTACACAGAGGCAGCTGTTTAATGCGGGCCTCGGGTTTGGGAAGACTATAAGGATATTTATAACGCATATACATGGTGATCATATCTTAGGCCTCTTCCCAGCTTTACAGACCCTATCACTCTTCAAGAGGACTAGCCGTGTATCTATCCATGGCCCTCCTAAGCTCTTCACACTCATCGACTATTTCATTGAGTATATTGAGAATGATCTTCCCTTCGAACTAGAGTACAACTCTGTATATGATGGGGCAGTCTTCGACTATGGCGAATATGTGGTTAGGGCTGTCAGGAATAGCCATACATCATGGTCCTTCTCCTACAGGTTTGAGGAGAAGATACGGTCTTGGAGTTTCGATGTATATAGGGCTGTTAGGGACGGGGTTCCAAAGACTGCCTGGAGATCCTTGGCTGAGGGGCGTGATGTAACTATTGATGGGCGTCTATATCGGGCGAAGGACTATATTATTGAGGGTGCTGTGCATAGGAGGAGTATAGTAGTCTCGGGAGACACCATGCCCCATGAAAAGGTAGTTGAGCTGTCGAGGGATGCTGATGTGCTTATACATGAATCCACATTTCTCGATGAGCTGAGGGATAGGGCTTTATTGACCAAGCACACGACAGCTATCCAGGCAGCGGAGATAGCTAGGGAGGCTGATGTGAAGATCCTGGTTCTTACGCATTTCAGCGCTAGGTATAGGGATGTATCTCCCCTAGTTAGTGAGGCTAGGAAGATTTTTCCAGCCACGTTTTCGGCTAAGGATCTGGATAGTCTCGTGATACCATATGTAAAGCGCTCTCCACACGTCTTAGAATCTGGTGAGGGCTGATATGACGCTACTGGGGTCTTCAACCTTTATGGTGACTATTATCTCGCCTCCAGGAGACTCTCCAGGCTCTGCTATGGAGTATGCGCCTACATAGGCCGCCTGTTTATGGAGATAGATGACTATCTCTTCTTGGCTGGAGTACTTCTTAAGTATCCTCCTCAGAGTGGCGAGAACCTGTTTACTCCTAAAGTAGTTGAATAGTTTCTCTACGTCTGAGCTTCCTTTAGACCTTGCTACCAAGTATGTCCTATCACCATATTCCTCCTTCTTAATCTCTCCGTCTACTATGTTTCTAAGTGCTCTAGCCACCTTCTCCTCATCCTCGCATGGGAGTAGGGGTGTCTTAGCGATTATCTCTGCGCTTCGGAGGATCTCGTCGATCCTAGCCTTCTCTTTGTACAGGTCTATTCTCTCTCTTTTCTTCATCTCTCCCCACTCCACTGATCTCCTGGAAAAAATTCTTGGCTAGTCTCTTCAATTCCTCCAGGTTTATGTCCTCATTATAAATGTATAGGTCCGCCGCCTCGATAACCTTATCTAGTCCGAATGACCTCTCTCTCTCCTCCCTCTCAAGCAGGTTTTCATATGTAGGCTTGTCGTCTATCCGTCCACGTTTTATAAGCCTCTCGAAGCGTGTACGCCTACTTGCAATCAGTGTTATGATGATTATTCTCCCTATGGTTGACAACGCCTCTACCTCGTCGGGGCTCCTCACACCATCTACTACAACAATCTCGTGGTTGGAGGAGTCTATCTTCTGAGCTAGTAGCTGGGCTACAGCACCCCTCCCCATCCTTCTACGAATCTCTTGGGAAGTCTTGGCCACAGTCTCAGGATCTATCCTTCCATATATGCGTCTAGCCTCCTCTCTAACAACGTCTCCCATTGTATAGATGGGTATTCCGAGCTCCCTAGCCATATTAGCGAATATGCTCTTGCCCGATCCTGGATATCCTGAGATACATACGACTAGTCTGCTCATCTCGCTCCTCTATAGAGATTTATCACGTCTTTATAAGATATTGAGGGTTTGGGATGAGGCTATTCGTGGCTCTTGATATAGAGTCGGAGAGAGTGGCTAAGAAGGTGCTTCAGGCCCAGGAGGTGATAAGGAGGCTGGGTGTTAGGGCTACTTATGTGGATCCCTCTCTGCTCCACATAACTCTGAGGTTCATTGGTGAGGTTGATGATTCTCTAACTGAGGAGATTGTGGATAGACTATCAAGGGTTAGGGCTGGTGTCTGTAGGATACGTGTTGGAGGTGTTGGGGCGTTTCCCAGCTTGGATAGGCCGCGTGTAGTGTTTATAGAGGTTGACCCAGATGAGAACCTGGTGACTCTACAGAGACAGGTGGCGAGTGTACTAAGGGGAATTGGGCAGGAGGATAGGAAGCCCTTCAAGCCTCATATTACTGTGGCTAGGATCAAGCAGTATACTAGGCTGGGGCCCAGAGATATAGACCTCCTTTCGTCGATAAATGTTGGTGAGACACTGGAGATCAGGAACTTCAGGCTCAAAAGCAGTATCCTGACCCCTAGGGGCCCTATCTATAAGACTGTGAAGGAGTTTCCACTGGGGTGACACTATTAGGTGAGCCCGGAGAGCCTAGAGTCGTTGGTGGATAGGATAATCAGGGATAAATGTCCCAGTGAAGATGAGTGGGGGCTGGCCAGGGCTAAGGTAGAGTCGATAATAGAGACCATATATAGTCTCCTCAGAACCAGGTATGGTGTTGGTCGAGACGATGTTGTCCTGCTAGGCTCTGTGGCTAGGGGTACATATGTAAAGGATGAGTTTGATGCTGATGTCTTCATCCTGTTTAGGGATGATGTGGATCCTAGAGAGGTGGTGGACTATCTAGAGGAGGTGTTGGAGAAGGCTCTAGATAGGGATGTAGAGATAAGGAGACGGTACGCGGATCATCCTTATCTAGAGGTCATCGTAGATGATGGTGAGTCTTTCAAGTACAACATTGTACCCGCCTTTAGAACCAGTTATCCGGACTGGAAGAGCCCCGTTGATAGGTCCTACTACCATAACGAGTTCCTGATCAGTAGGGGCATCTTAAAATACCGTTGCGACGCCGTTGCGTTGAAATACATTCTTCGTAGGCTCGGTGTATATGGCTCTGAAGCCAAGACTGGTGGGTTCTCCGGGTATCTGACTGAGCTCCTCGTACTCTACTACGGAGGCGTTATAAACACGATTAGACAGATGGCTAGATGGGTTCCTCCCGTGGTTATAGATTGGCTAGGCGTCTACAGGGATCGGGAGGAGGTAGTAAAGGTCTTTGGGGAGAGGTCTCCACTAATATTTGTAGACCCTGTGGATAGGGGGCGGAATGTAGCCTCTGCCCTGACATGGAAACGTTTCTCGCTGGCGGTGTCAGGGGCTAAACACCTGATTAGAGATCCATCCATACTAGACAGGAGGCTAGAGGATGTTTTCGACCCGGAGCCTCTGGTTGGAGATGTAAATGCATTGGTACTCCACTTCACCCATGGGGAGCGGGTGGAGGATATCCATTACCCCCAGATGTATAGACTAGGTAGGAAGTTGGCCAACGTGCTGAGGATGCATGGGTTCGATATTTATAGAGTGGGTCTTGAGAGCGATTATGTTTCGGACACTCTCATAGTGCTTATACTCGAATCCGTGGAGGTGTCGTCCCTATCCTTGTCTAAGGGTCCCATACCGTATAGACATGATGATACGGGTTTCCTCAGGGGGAACGTTAGGAATATAGTGTGGATGGGTGAGGATGGACGGTGGTACTCCTTGAAGCCTAGGAGGTATACCTCGGCTGAGAGGGTCGTGTCGGATGTCTTGGGGAATAAAGAGGTACGTGTGCCTGGGGATGTAGAACTCACCAATATCTATGTATTGCCCAGAGATCTGGGGGCTATCAGGGCTGCACCAAAGCTCTATAGAATGTATATTGACATCTTGAAGGGCGATGTTGAATGGCGTTTTCTGGTATAGTGTCCGTTGAGGATATTCTGAATGGTCCCGACAAGTATGAGAGGATACTTCTTCTCTTGGTATACCCTTCTAGGGATGTTGAGCTGGCTATGTCGAGATTAGAGGCTCTGCAGTCTATAGGGGTGGATAAAATCGTCCTATGGGGAGACACCGAGGTATATGGTGTCAAAATACTGGGTAAGGGCGGGTCTTCACTGGTTCTCCTTGTTTCGTATAGGGGGGAGCCTACGGTTGCTAAGATTCTTAGAACTGATGTCGGTGATAAGGATTTGGCTCAGGAGGCCCGCATCCTACGCTATATTGAGGAGAAGATAGGTGAGTATAAGGTATCGCCCCGCCTGGTGGAGTCATTGGATTGGCTTATCCTGATGGAGTATATAGTGGGCTTCAAGATGGGGGAGTTCCTCGCTAGCCAGATATATCTATTAGATAGGGATGAGCTTCTCAGCTTTCTACGGCTACTGTTTACCAAGGCGTATCTGCTGGACAGTATTGGTGTGGATCATGGTGAGCTGTCCCGCCCACAGGATCATGTAATCATTAGGAGTGATGACTATGACCCAGTGTTTATCGATTTTGAGTATGCCTCCATGACTAGGAAGCCGCATAACTTCACCTCTGTAGCTCAGGCGGTGTTGGTGAGGTCCCCAGCTTCCGACTATATCCTAGACCTATTAGGGATGGATAGGGGAGGGGTAATAAGCCTCTTGAGAAAGTATTCCCTCGGGATGAGTAGGGAGGATTTCGAGGATCTGCTAGGAAAGCTTTTAAGATTCTCTCCGGAATAAGTCTAGTGGGATTAGGGGCCGTGGTCTAGCTTGGCTAGGATGCCAGCCTGGGGACTGTTAAGCTGGATCGCTGGTGGTCCCGGGTTCAAATCCCGGCGGCCCCACCAAGTCCGGTGGTTATCTCCTCCTAATTTCTTCCTCAACCCCAATGTATGGAGATACTGTCTCCCTCGCCTCTCTGCTGTCCATGGATATCGCTATCGTAGCAAGTACTCTTATCATCATCCTGATGGTCTCCTCTGACTCCTCGCCATCCTCATCTATGTATAGTGTTGTGTCGGATCTGCTGTCCTCAATATATATTGCGGGTTCCCTAGTGTCTGTCTCGACGACCTCATAGTCTATGCCTAGTGCAGCCGCCTCCTCAGCGACTATCCTATTAAGCTCCCTAACCCTATATGTGTCTCTCTGGCCATGAGGAACTAGAAGTAGTAGTCGTGGCATCGATATCCCCATTTAAACCTGCAGCTTTCTCCCGTATCATGGGGTGTACCTGTCTAGGGGGGTGAGTGAAAGTATTCCCAGTATTCTTAGGTGTATTCCTACTGGAATATTCTGCGTGGAATGAAAACATGCTTAAAATCGTCCTCGAGGAGTAGATATCCGTGTTTCTCAGCCAGGTCAGTCAGTATCTTTCTCACATGTATGTATGTTAGGCCCTGGTCCATGACCCTTGAGTGGATCTCCTCAACATCGTTATCTGTCACTATATATCTGTCTCTGTCCACTGTCAGGGTGAGTATCTTCATCACCTCTCTGTGGGGGTATCCAAGCGGCTCTACTATGTTGTTGTAGAAGGTGTAGTAGAAGGTCTCCCTAACTATCTCCGCATCTATATAGGGGGCATCGATCTTCTCTGCATAGATCGCGGATCTGTATATCAGGTTTATCATTTCCCTAGCGTTTCCACCGTAGATCCTCTCCGATATTATCGCTGCTGTTTCTATCGCATTGCTTGTTATAGCTTCGGGCTTCAGACCCTTCTCTATCCTCTCAGCGATGATGTCTTTAAGCTGGTCTCGGGTGTAGGGACTAAACTTCATCATTAGGCCTCCAACCTTGCTCTTGATATAATCGGGTAGAGCTAGGATTGTCTTGTAGTCTCTAACCACGAAGATAGGGTAGATAAGATCCTCTCCAATAGCCTCGTTGATCCTGGTGAGGAGATAGACTATCCTCCCCTTGTCCCTCCTAATTATATCGTCAGCGTCGTCTAGACACACTACGTATTTACGCCCTGTGGCGACGAGCTCACTCTCTAGCCTTTTCAATAGGTCGGAGATGGATAGACCCCGTTCTGGGACGGGTGAGAGCAGTGACACTATGTTCTTGATAACTGCGTATGTGCTGTTAGTGATCATCGTGTTTACTATGTTTGTGATGATATGTGGCCCGTACATGGGGTTGTTTCTAAGCATCTCCAGTGATTTTATCACTACTAGTGTCTTTCCGGTACCCGATGGCCCTATCAATATTGGGGGTCTGAAGTCGCCTCTCTCGAATGTGGTGACTAGGTATCCGCCAAGCTCCTCTATGTTTTCCTCTCTGTGGGGAGTCTTCTCCGGTACATAGTCGATGCTGAATACGGTCGCCCCTTCTTCCCGGAATATGCCTCCCATCTCACTAGACTCTATTCAGCCTCTCAAGGTTTAAACCAGCTATTGTTATCCAATCTTGTGTGGTGGGAGGGGTGTGGGTAGGTCTATGAGTGGGGATGATACTCGATATTCATTGGAGGAGGGAGCTAAGCTTGTGGCCCTTGCTAGGCAGGCCGTAGAGTATAGTTTTGATGGTATGGATCTGAGGAGTTCTGATCTTTATAAGGAGGCTTGTAGTTATGAGAGGTTCAAGGTTAAGAGGGGCGTTTTCACCTCTATATATCTCTATCCATCCCATGAGCTCCGTGGTTGTATAGGATATGTCGATGCACCTATGCCCCTGTGTGAGGCCGTGGTTAAGAGTGCTCTAAGCTCAGCCTTCAATGATCCCAGGTTTGAGCCCATGTCTAGGGATGAGCTGGATAATGTTGTCTTTGAAGTGTCGGTCTTAACCCCTCCCCGCCTCCTATCTCCAAGGAATCCCTTGGAGTTGCCCTCCATGATTAGGATAGGTAGGGATGGGTTGATCCTGGAATATGGGCCTTATTCAGCCCTCCTACTTCCACAGGTCCCGGTTGAGTTTGGTTGGTCGCCTGAGGAGTATCTCTCTCATCTAGCTATGAAGGCTGGGCTTACACCCGATGTATGGCTGGATAGAAAGGCTAGGATATACGTCTTCCAGGCCCAGGTATTTGAGGAGGTTGAGCCTAGGGGGAAGGTCGTGGAGAAGGTGTTGGTATGAAGCGTGTCTACATAGGTGTGAGTGGTGTTGGTAGAGGTCATGCGATGAGGTCGTCCCGCCTCGCTAGACGGCTCCTCGATCTGGGTATCGACGTCTTAACATCTTCCTATGGAGACGGGGTGGAGGTGCTTAGGAAGTATCTGGGGGAGGAGAGGGTACATCAGGTATATGGTTATGACTATGCATGGAGTGATAAGGGGCTGGACTGGGGCGCTACTATTGTCTATTCCCTCTTCAGTGGTAGACTGGCTGTAAAGAGGATTGTGGAGGAGGTGGAGTGTATCAAGGAGTTCTCACCCGATCTGGTTATCTCGGATTCCCGCCCATCTACCTTGGTAGCCTCGTCATACCTCGGCGTCCCCAGTGTCTTGATAACGAATCAGCTATCCATCTTCACTCTTAACTGGATGTCGAGGCGTATCGTATCGAAATTGTTTAATAAGATATGGGGCTTGGCCGAAAAAATATTAGTCACTGATCTCCCCCCTCCCTACACTATATCATACGGGACAATAGTGCCCTTCCTACACATGTTTAGGGAGCGTGTAGTGTTTACGGGGCTCCTTGACGACCTAACCAGGTATAGTGTCGTGCCTATTGGCCAGAGGGACATAGATCTGACTATAGTAGTTAGCGCTCCTTCAGGGGATAGGGTTAGATATATGGTCTCAATCCTGAGATTGGTGAAGCGGTTGAGGAGTAGGGGTCTCAATATTGTAGTGATCGGGGATAGTAGGTTGAAGGGGGCCTATGATGGAGTGAGGATGTTGGGTTGGGTTCCAGACGCGTTGGAATATATTAGGAGGAGTAGGGCCGTCTTTCTGAGGGGTGGACAGACTGCTATCTTAGAGTCTATAATGTCGGGTGTACCCATGCTAGTCTCCCCTGCTCCAAGACAGACCGAGCAGGAGAATAATGGTCTCTCAGTAGAGAGGCTAGGTATAGGTAGGCTTGTCCCCTACCAGACCCTCTCGCTAGACCCTGATCATGTTGTAGGGATGGTTGTTGATCTGGTCAACAACGTGGATGAGTATGTATCTAGGGTCTTGGATATACGGGATGTGGCTTTAGAGACTGGTGGTATCGAGGGTGCTATAAACGCTTTAATCGAGACTGTCTCAATTTGATTTACTATGAGTAGATTTCTCTCAATGCGTAACGCATTTACGAGGGATGTGCCTAGGCTCGAGGAGGGCTCTACGGTTAGGTTATTAGGCTGGATAGCCTCCAAGAGGGTTCATAGGGATAAGGCGTTCCTCTCCCTAAGGGATAGGTATGGATATATCCAGCTAGTGGTTAGTAAGGCCAGGTCGCCAGAGGCTTTTGACACAGCCTCGCGCCTAAATCTTGAGTCTGCAGTCTATGTAGAGGGGATTGTTAAGAGGGATGAGAGGGCTCCTAGAGGTGCGGAGGTACATGTAGATAGAGTGGAGGTCATAGCTCCATCCGATGTATGGCCTATAACCAAGGATGTTGCTAAATCGCCTGAAGCCATGTTTGACATGAGGCATCTTACGATTAGGGGGCCTAAGAGTAGGGCCGTTATGGCTATTAGGGACGGTGTTGTCAGGGCCGCCTTCCAGTATTTCACCGAGAATCATTTCGTGTTTATAACCGCGCCCACCTTTATAACGGCGGCTGTGGAGGGTGGTGCTACGCTATTCAAGCTCAAATATTTCGATAGGGAGGCGTATCTCACCCAGAGTAGTCAGTTCTATGAGGAGGCAGCCATCTGTGTGTTTGAGAGGGTATTTGTTATACAGCCTAGTTTCAGGGCGGAGAAGTCTAGGACTAGGAAGCATCTTACCGAGTTCCTCCATATAGAGGCGGAGGCCGCCTTCATGGAGCATGATGATATAATGGATGTGGAGGAGGAGTTGGTGAAGCATATCATCAGATTCCTATCTGAGAATTATGAGGAGGAGATTAGGGCTGTGAGGGGGTCCCCACTACCCGTCTATGACGATCGTTTCCCAAGGATAACTTATGACGAGGCGATTGAGATTCTCAACTCCAAGGGTGTTGAGATTAGCTGGGGTGACGACTTCGGGGCTGATGAGGAGCGTGTACTAAGCATGGAGTTTGAGACCCCCTTCTTTGTAACAGGGTTCCCCGTATTAACTAGGAGCTTCTATCATATGAATGATCCATCTAGACCCGAGGTAACCCTATCATCTGATCTAATGGCTCCTGAGGGCTATGGAGAAATTACTTCTGGGGGTCAGAGGATCCATGAGTACGAGGCTCTTAGGCGTAAGATCATTGAGTTTGGACTGGATCCTGAGGATTATGGGTGGTATCTAGATCTTAGAAGGTTTGGGATGCCTCCCCACTCAGGCTTTGGCTTGGGTGTTGAGAGGCTGCTTAGATGGCTCTTGAAGCTGCCCCATGTTAGGGATGCCACACTCTTTCCACGGACCCCAAGCAGGCTTTATCCATAGTTTCACTGATCTACCCCATTTATTTCATCTAATAGACATTATACTGGGATTGGGATGACTGGCGAGATCGAGTTTGATGAGATGTTGGATGTCTCTAGTCTTAAGGGAGTAGGTGATGTAACGGCTAAGAAGCTTAGGGAGGCCGGTATAAATACTATCCAGGATCTGATGCTCTACTCCCCCATATACATATCGGAGTTGACGGGGATTCCTGTTGAGCGTGCGGAGAAGCTGGTTCTCCAGGCTTATGAGAGGCTTAAGGATCTGGGTCTAGCTCCGCCAGACTTCGCCTCTGCCTCGGACATTATGGAGCGGAGGAAGGCCCGTAAATATATAACCACGGGATCCCACAACCTGGATGAGCTGTTGAAGGGTGGCATAGCTACACAGGCTGTCACAGAATTCTATGGTGAGTTTGGCAGTGGTAAGACCCAGATATGCCACACCCTCGCTGTGAACGTCCAGCTGCCGGAGGAGCAGGGTGGGCTTGGTAAGGGTGCTATATACATCGATACTGAGAATACGTTTAGCCCCGACCGTATAACGGAGATCGCCTATCACCGTGGACTGGATCCGAACGAAGTGTTGAAGAGGATAATAGTGGGTACTCCCTACAACACGGTGATCCTTCTCAACATGGTTAAGAAACTTCCGGAGCTTATCAAGAAGTATGATGTTGGCTTTATAGCGATAGATAGTGCTGTAGGGCCTTTTAGAGCTGAGTATCTAGGTAGGGGTAGGCTGAGTGAGAGGCAGCAGCTTCTAAATAGGTTTATGCATGATCTGGTCAGGATTGCGGAGGTCTATGATGTGGCGGTCGTTATTACTAATCAGGTTCAGGAGAGGCCAGACGTCATCTTTGGAGATCCCACCAAGCCTATCGGGGGGCACGTCGTAGCCCATGCCGTGACGTATAGGATTTATCTGAAGAAGTCTAAGAGGCCGAATCTGAGGATCGCCTCGATAATAGATAGTCCTGAACACCCGCCTGGTGAGGCTGTCTTCGCCATTACGGAGAAGGGTGTGACTGATCCGGAGGACTGATCCCTCTTTATATATCCTCTCCTCCGAAAATATTATACCAAATCAACGCAGGGCCAGACGGTGCTTAGGCGATGACGAGGAGTTATTTTGTCGTAGCCCTTCTCATGCTCTTGATATTGATGGGTGCTGGTGTTAGGCTGGTAGCGTCTCAGGGCGATATTGAGGAGTACATGGATGTATATGTCATGGGTAAGTATGCCTATGCGGAGCTTGAGATAAGGAATTATAGGGTGCTTGGAGAGTCTCTTAGAAGTGTTCTAGACACTGAGGATCTTGCTGGTGTAGAGATAGGTATGTTCTTCGTTAGGAGTTGGGACGATGCATATCTTTATTTCCTAGAGCTTAACACGTCCTTCAAGAACTACTTCGAGTTCCCTACCACGTATGTCTATATATCCATCGAGAATCCTGGGTTGGCGTCCTCCTTAATGCCTCGGCTTGAGAGGATCTTTATGACTAAATTGGTTCTTGTTGGGGATAGGTATGTTGGATATGCTGATAGGAACATCATGTTAAGCTTCTTCCAAAACCTACTGGAGGAGGGGAATTATACTCCGTTCTTAGATTGGCTCGACCCCTTGGCACTAGCTCTCTCGGCCGATGCGTTGGGTATGGTTATGACTGTAGAGGATAATGGGGAAACCATTTATAGGGAGTTCGTCTTTAGGACCGTAGCCTTTAGTGAGAATACATGGAGACTCTCTGGTCTCCTATCAACTGCCGCTCCCTATAAGGAGACAGAGGGGGTGTCATCCTATCTCAGACTATCCATCCTTAAGACATATGTCGCCGATATTCCTGAAAATGTAAGTTACACCTATGACCCCGAGTCGGATACTTATGTATTCGACATAGGTGATGCTAAGTCTATCAAGAACCCAACAGCCTTCAGGATAAACATGTTTGTCTCGACACCGATCCTACTTCTCCACAGAAGTTTCAATGTGACTAGTTTCTCTGCCGGGACAGTCGTGGAGGTTGTTCTTAACGCGTCTATACCTAGCTTCGGATCTACCTTGGTAAACATATCGGTATCCGAGCCGAGTTGGTGGTCTGGTATAGGTGTCCTAATAGATGGTGAGCCAAATGTCACTATAGATGCGCTCGGAGCTGGTGGTAGCGAACTAATCAGGTATGTGGTAAATATCACGTCTACCGAGGAATCGGTGGTTAATGTCCCACCAGCCATAGCAACTCTGGAGTTTCTAGGTGGTAAGACCCTGTTGATCAAGTCCAACAGTAATGTGATACATCTGAACAAGGAGGCCCCTATTATCGATATGGGGTTGGAGATAAGAGGGGATTCCAACTTAAATCTCGGTGGAAAGCTTAACTACATCGCTAGGATTAGTAATAATGGAGAGGCTCCAGCTAGCAACGTTATCTTCGCAGGGTTTGTCTTGGGCACCCTCGATCCTGGGGAGGATGTTAGGATTAACGAGTCCCTAGTCCTGTTTGGTGATGGGGAGATTGTTAAGGAGCTGGTTGTAGAGGCTGAGTATGTCTTCGAGGGTGAGAGGTTCAACGTATCATCTATGGCTATTGAATATCAGCCTGAGTTGACGGCCTATAGACTCGCTATAATTAATGTGGAGATGAGTCAGAAGAAGGTCAATGATACACTAGCCACTTATGAGGTCTCCATCAGGAATGATGGTCCTGAGCCGGTCTCAAATCTCAAGATACTGCTTAGGCTGTTTGGAGGCCAGTTGGTTAATGTGAGTGATGACTATGTTCTTGAGGATGTCTACTATGTATTCACTCCTGAGATCATAGGCCCTGAAGAGATATATACGGTTACGCTCAACGTCACCTATCCCGAGTCGATAATATCGCTGGCTCCCCAGGCTAGGGTTGTTCTAGGGGATATACTTCTATATGTGACGGAGCTCAACTACTTCGAGAATGTCCTATCCTTCGATGTTAGAGGTTATCGTGAGTTTATCATTAAGGATAGGAGCTATACATTCGATATCGTAGTCTCCAACAAGGGGCCTATCCCAATCTTCAATCTTTCCATGGCTTGGAGTGAGCTTGTTGAGGATGCGTCTCTCCTCCCTGATGAATATGCCGCTGCCGAGGTCCCGCCTACCAGTGAGGAGGTGGTGACTGTAAATCTTACAGTGTTTACTATTGGCGACTTTGAGCTGCCCGCGGCAAGGTTTACATATACATTCCTAGGTAAGAACCAGTTTAGCGATGTGGAGCTGGCTCCTGTCAAGGTGTTCAACGGGATAGAGGTGACGGTGGCGGAGCCTGAGGTGGTTCTGGGGAGTGGGGAGGAAGGTGTTGTGAAGCTAGTTCTAGAGGTTGACAATAGCTCTGTATATAGTGATCTCAGGATGAGGATCGATCTTCCAGAGGGTCTGGAGCTGGTGAACGAGACGGTTGATGGCTATATAGTCGTGGGTGATGTCCCTAGGAGTGTAGCTATTGCTGTGAAGGGTGTGAGGCCGGGGATCTACAGGGTTGGTGAGGTGGAGTATGTCTACAACTTTGTCGACGAGGAGGTAACTGATGTGGCAGAGCTTGATCTCTCGATCAGGGTTAGGGAGGATCTCATCGGTACATATCTCGTATGGCTGGTACCGGCATTGCTGATGGGCATAGTGTTCGGCATCCTTACTAGGAAGAGAATATCTGGTTGAGGATTATCAGGCCTGTGTATACGAGGATCGGTGTCGCTATAACTGTCGAGATCCAGAAGATTATGCTCTTCGTTATGTGGCTGGTGTTTACCATGATCGTCTCCCTCCCGAGTATTGGGCCTAGGGACGATAGTGTGAGGAGGCTTGATAGGGGCATGGGTATCGCTGCGTTGTGGGCCGCCTCTATTATGAGGGATGTCCCTGCGAGGATGGATAGGTAGGTCTTCACCGTGTATCCATACAGTAGTTTTGAGACCTCCTCTCCAACCCTTCCCAGGGGTATCCATACCCCGATGACTATTGCGGATATGTAGATCAGGAGGTCTGTAGGGGCTATCTCAGGGTCTAGATACGCTATTAGCCCTAGGGTGTTGGCCCCGAATACGTAGCCTACTAGTAAGGTGGGTATGACGGCTATCCTCCTAGCTATATATCCAGGTATCATGGCTGAGCTTCTGTAGAGGAGGTAGGCCAGGACTATGGCTCCTACGCCCCCGATAATCCATCCGGCGAATATGTTGGTTAGGTATTGGGTGTCTATTGGTAGGTTGTAATAGGCTATTATTCCCATGGTGGCGCCGACGGTTATCAGTGTGGCTGATGTGGGTATCCTGAGTATGGTGCCCAGTGCGAATATCGAGGCTATTATGGTTATTAGGATTACCCTCGTCTCTATGTCCAGCCCGAGTCTATATCCATACTCCGTTAGTTTGGAGCCCTCTAGGAGTAGCCCTGTCATCACGGGTATGATAACTATGTGTCCAGCGTATTTCCTTGGTAGTACTCCTGAGAGCTTCAGGTAGTCCTTGACGATCCCCATATTGTTGGCTGTTATCAGTAGTATTGAGAGGGCTATTAAGGGCTCTGTATACACTGGCTTATCCACCCTCTACATCTCGAGGACTGATTTTATTATGATTAGCTGGTTGGCCACGTCCTCGGAGAGGTCCTCGACATCGTCGAGAGTTAGTATCAATTGTCTCAGGATTATGAATTCCCGCCCAGATACGTCTCTGTGGAGGGTGTAGAGTAGGTTCAGAATCTTGTCTTTATACTCGTCTCCAGACTCCTCCTCCTCTTCTATGGTGTCCCTCATCCTTAGGAGTTCTTCGTAGGTTGCGTTGTTAGCCGCCCCGTGTAGTAGCTGGGCTAGTGATTCGAGTATCTTCACCGTGTGTCCCGCGTTCTCTATGAGTCCCTCTATCAGCTCCTTCTCTATCCTTCCAACGTGTCTAGTGTATCTGGTTATCTCTCGGGCTAGGAAGAGTATCTTGTCGGTGATCGCATCTATGTCGTCTATCATCCTGATTATGCTGTGCAGCGCCAGTATTGGGAGTGCGCCTTCTACGGCTAGGCGTGTGGCTTTGTATGCCAGTTTGTCACATCTCTTCTCTATCTGCTCTATCTTTTCCACTGCTGTATAGTCCTCATTCTCCATGAGTGAGATTAGGTGGTGTAGTGCTTCTATGGATAGCTGGAGGTGTTGATGTAGTATAGTGTAGATATCGTTTCCCCTGCCCCCAATTATTCTTCTGAGCCACATCCCCATTCTCCAATAATCCTTTTAACAGTTTTCCACTTTAACCTGACAATACTTCCAAGTTCCTCCTTATCCAGTTCCTGGGCCAGTCTCTTCAATGCTTCTATGGTTCTTGGGTCTGATGGGTATCCACTCCCTAGGTCTCCATATCTCTCCTCCAGTGTGTCTATGGCTCTGTCGCGTATCACCTTGGCTATGATGCTTGCGGCTCTTACAACTGGGTACTTGGCGTCGGCTCCATGTTCACAGATGATCTTCACGCCGCTCCTAGATATCCTGGAGAGGATGAATGTTTTACACTGTATCTCCCTTGTGGTCATCGAGTCTATGTAGGCTGTGGCGTTCCCACCTGTCCTCTCCAGTGCTCCCTTTATCAGCTCACTGACGATTCTTAGCTCTATTATGTTTAAGCTTATGCCTCTACACATTAGCTGGTTAAGCTCGCTGGGTAATAGCATCCTCGTGGATATATAGTCGGCGCTTGCCACTATGTGTTCGTATAGCTCCTCTCTCCTCCTTCGTGTGTATCCCTTTGAGTCTTTCGTTACTAATGTGGATAGTGTCTCCAGCTTCTTGTCTTTAAATGTTGCTAGGGCTATTACTAGGGGGCCTATAACAGCCCCTCTACCCGCTTCATCTACTCCTATGTGGATCATCTCTCCTTCTTCTTGGCTAGGTATCTGTTTAGGTCTCTCCATATGATTAGGGGCATGCTGTCCCTGTTCTCTCTTGTTATCCTGTAGAGTATGTTTGGCTTGCTGGTCTTGAACCTCTTCCCGAGTTGTTTGGAGAGTGTGACGTGGATAGTTATTACTGCTGGCTCATCCCTCTCTAGGATAGTCTCTATGTAGCGGAGGAATTTGTTTGATGCTATCTCCATGGGGCCTACCTCGTCTATGATGTATAGGTCGCAGTCCTCCTGACCCATAATCTCGTCTAGGAATCTCTCGAACCCTGCTATGTTAACCCTATACTTTCCAATCTTTACTGGGCTATCTATCTCGACGTGGGCCAGTATCTCTCTCTTACCGTCGGGCAGCGATATTAGTTCGAAGCCTTTCCTTACACCACCCTCCCTGATCTCTTTTGATATGAATCCACAGGTTTTGTAGCCATAGGCGGTTAGGGTCTCGTATATCCTGGAGACGCATGTGGTTTTCCCTACTCCCGGGTCTCCCGTCAGAAATATTTTTATCATGGTGTAAAACTCTATTGGGCCGTTCTGGTAATAAGCTGTTAATGGGTTTGAGAAGCTATGCAGAGGGTAAGAGAGGGGCTGGCTGAGATAGAGGTTAGTGAGGGTGTCTTCTATAATCCTCGGGCCTCTCTAAATAGGTCTCTGGCCGTCCTCTTTCTAGAGACTTACTACAGTGGGCGTGACGACGTTACTTTTCTAGATTCGCATGCAGGTACGGGTATCCGGGGGATCAGGTATTTGTTGGAGGTGGCCCCTGTTGGATATGGATATTTCGTCGACGCGTCTCCCAGATCCTATGAAGCTGTTATCCGGAACCTATCTCTTAACCGTTTGGCTGGTAGTGCCTCGGTCTATATGGGTGATGCTAGGTCGTTGCCAACTCTTCTAGGTGGTCTGGAGATTGATATTGTGGATATAGATCCCTTTGGCTCCCCTCTACCCTATCTACATTCGGGGCTTATGGTCTTTGGGAGGCGGGGCCTCCTGGTGTTCACAGCCACTGATCTTATGACCTTATGTGAGGTTGTCGAGGGTGGTGTGGAGAGGATATATGGCTCTGCCTATTATAGGGATGATGTCTGCCACGAGTTGGCTATCCGTATACTTGTGAGGGAGGGTGTGTTGGCGGCTGTTCGTATGGGCTTCTCGGCGAGGCCTCTCCTATCCACCTTCGAGAATAACTACGTTCGTGTCTATTTGGAGGTGGACAGGCGTAGATCTCTGTTGAGGCATGACTATCTGGGTTTCCTCGTCTATAACGAGGATATGGGCTGGAAAGCGGTCTCACTTAGTGATGCTGGGAGGGAGGGCCTACCGGATGGGAGGGTGGTGGGCCCCCTCTGGATAGGGCCGTATATCGATGCTGGTCTGGTGGGCAGGATTGTTGAAGAGGCTCAGGACGATAGGTGGCGATATCTTGGTAGGGAGATCCAGAGATTTCTTAGCAGGCTTGGTGAAGAGGATACATCGATTATTGGGCTATACCGTTTATCAAAGCTGTGTAAAGAGATTGGAGAGCCTATGCCGAGTATGTCTAGGCTTAGGGATGCTATTACGTCCTCTGGCTATAGGTTTTCAAGGACACATATCTATCCCGACGGCTTCAGGACTGACGCTCCTCTCTCTTTCCTCGTTGACCAGATCTCCTCCTTGGTCTGACGAAGCCCATACATATGTAGTATATCTCCGAGCTCCTCTTCCTCGACACCTTGGATTTGTACGTGCTTATCCTCCTAAACCTCTTCTTTAGTGCGTTTACTAAGCGCCTCTCATGTCTTCCTTGGAATGTCTTTAGTATCAGTGTCCCCCCAGGCCTGAGGAATCTGTCGGCTATCTCTATCACGCGTTTGTTTAGGTCGTATATCTTCTCAGTATCGACCTCATAAACTCCCGATATATTCGGCGAGGCGTCGCTTATTATTACGTCGGCCTTCTCCCCACCTAGCTGCTCCTCTATTGATTTGAAGATCCCTTCCTTCAATATGTCGGCCTTTATGGTGACTACGTTTGGCTCTTCGAAGGGCTCTATCTCCCGCTGGTCTATCCCTATTACTCTTCCGTCGAAGCCTATCTTGGATAGTGAGTATTTTATCCATCCCCCTGGTGCAGCCCCTATGTCTATTACGATGTCGCCCGGCCTGAAAATCCCGTAGCGTTCATCGATGTCTTTTAGTTTGAAGTATGCCCTACTCCTGAGGCCTTCTCTCTTAGCTATCTCTGTATATGCATCTCTCTTCCTTCTCATAGCCACCAATTCTGCTGTTCCTCATGGATAATTATTTCTTTACAGCGGCTCTATACCTGCTTAGGGCCCATTCCTCGAGGTATCTACATTTTATGAGGTGTTTGGGGTATCGGGATGAGCACTCGGATTTGTAGGAGCATATTATGCAGTAGAGGCCGTCTATGAAGTCTATGGCCCTGACCCTGGCCTCTGGGTTGGGTCTCCTAATTATTCGAGGTGTTTCCGACTGGTTGTTTTCAGACAAATTTGCCTCTCCCCCATGGGTTAAGTAGTGTTGTTTGATAATCCTCTGTAAAATATTGGGTTGTTGGCGTTAATAAATTATCGGTTTATAGGTATACTGTTATCACGGTCTTTCTAAGTATTTCTCTCACGGCTTCTCTGATGGTTGATTCTGAGACGCCTGATATCTCTGCTGATCTCTTCAGGGTCACCCTATGTCTCCTGGATTCTTCTCCATTGTCGGTGTAGACTATTTTATATGCTATGTAGGCTATTGCTGCGTGGAGTGTTTTTGGGGATTTGTTTCTAGCTATAGCGTTCTTCTTCACAACCTTCTCCAGTTCTTTTATGATGTGTATTGCCCTGTCGTCCCATCCATATTCCTTGTAGAACTTGGTGTATATCTCCCTCTCGTCTAGTCGGTAGTTGAGGTTTACTCTTAGTGTCTTCACTAGTCTCCTTATGGTTCTTCTCAACTTCTTTTTCTCTACCCAGTCGAAGGTCTCTATGTACTTCCTGAGGGGTATCTCTATTATCGAGTTGTGGCGGTTCGCTATGTAGAGGGAGGTTAGTGCTAGGTAGTTCTTGTTCCATCTCCCCCTTCTAATCGCTAGTTCGCTTATCTTCTTGGCCACCGTAACGTCTTGTGGGGGGACGCCTATCAAGTCTCCGTATTTCTGTATCAAGTCGTATACCTGTTGGATGAGGTTTTCATAGTACTTCTTGGGGCTCTCCAGTGTTGGTCCCTTTATATATGCGTTGTCCTCCGTCCTCTTGTAGGGTGGTTTGTAGCTTATTTGGGTCTTTCTCTCTACTTCGTATCCACAGGTTCTGCATATCTCGCCTGCCTCAGGTGTTTTTATGAATTCTGTTCCTCCACATACTGGGCAGGCCTCAGGAGTCTTTATCATCGTCTCCTCCTAGTTATAATATAGACCTCTTTCCCGACATATTTCTCGGGTTTGTCTACTAGTGGTTTCAGGACTAGGTACGGTTTATTTATAGGGCCGATCACATCGACTACTATGCCTATCTTCCTTTTCCTGTCGTCGTAGATGGTGTTGTTTTGGCTTATGGCTTTCTCCGCCTCCACTACGAAGACGCCGTATTTAGTGTAGTGGAGTATCCTGCCTATCCTCTTCATCCACCTCTCTCCCTCCTTATCTCCTTGGCTATTTTCTTAATGGTTGTGAGTTTGTTCTCGTCTTTGGGTTTGTCTATCACTATGTATCCGCTCTCTATCCACCATGAGGATGGGTATCTCGCCCTCCTCTTCTCTCTCACTCTATAACCTGCTTTTAGGGCAGCTCTGGCCAGTTCCTCTAGTGATGGTGATTTTACGGCTTGGTTCTTGGGGAGTTTTCTACCCTCCTTCTTTGTTAGTTTTCTGTCTATGTAGTTGAGCCAGATGATGTATGCGTCTTTGATCCTCATGCTTCTTCTATGAGTCTAGCGTTTATTACCCCGTCTTGGCCGGGTCTGGATGTTACCACTGCCTTTCCATATTTAGTCTCTATTATGGCTCCCTTTGTTATCACGCCTCTCCTACTATACTCCCTGTTGGCTGGGTTCTCTAACACGCTGAGTATCTCTGTTTTCTCGGTCTTGTTCTGGGAGGGTATGTATAGGTTGACGTATCGGTCTCTGAGGAGCCTTACCTTTATGCCTCCTCCCTTTGTACGTATTATCCTTATCCGCCTCTCCTCGTGTAGTACTGTCTCTGCTGGGAAGCGGCCTAGCTCATATTTCCTCTTTTTCCTCCATATCCTTCTCTTGGCTCCCGTCTTCTTCCTCTTGTGGAGGTCCCAGTGTGTTATGGCCATTCCCAGTCACCGGGTCTAAAAATTTTTCCTATGGGGATGGTAATAAAAACCTTGCTGGCTGGGTCTGCTAGGATCTTCCTCTTCTGCGTATTATGTAGGCCTCTGCCTCTGGCCTTAGTACAACCTTTTTCTTGCCGTCCCTACTCTGTATGGATATGAAACCCCATCTCCTTAGTTTCTTCACGTCTCTATATATGTTCGGCCCGAACATCTCTCTTAGTTCTCTTAGTAGGGCCTCCTTCCTCTTGTAGAGGAGTGCTATTACTAGTTTCTGTCTCTGGTTTAGTGGTGGGGGCTCCATTATTCGGGAGACTATGTCTAGGTATTTGTCCTCTATGGTTATGTAGTAGTGCCTCCTATTCCTCACAATTTTTATCCCCTCGTGTTTCCTGTTGAATTTCTTGATGAAGTCCTCCATCACCTTCCTAACCTCTTTCTTCGGGATTTCTAGGATTGATGCTAGTCTGTCTTCTGATACTGGTCTTGGTGAGGCGAATAGTATGGCTTCTATTAGGCCTGTATCAGGCTTCTTTTCTGATGAGGATGTCGTCACAGGTATCTCCCTCCCCCAGTATTGGTTCTAGTGTTATTATCTCCTCCTGGGCCATGAATAGTATTGCGTAGAGTATGTATAATGGGGATATCCTCCCGCTTTTAAGGGCTTCTCTTATGAGTGTTGTGAATAGGGTTTCTCCTGTGTCTAGTAGGATGTTTAGTATGAAGTCCTCGGCCCTCCTTATCTCCTCCTCCGTGTATCTGAGGATCTCCTCGGAGCTTATCTCGAGGTCTGTCTCGCTTATCTTCTTGGCCACCTCTTTCTCCAGTATCTCCTCTAGTTTGTCTAGTAGGTCGGATATGTCTATCATGTATTTCTGTGGTGGGTAGTTGATCTGTACTGGTGGGAGGTCTGTAGGCTCTATTAGTCTCTCTTCCCTGATGGTTAGGGGTTTGAGTGGTGTCTTTACTATCTTCTCTATCTCGTCTACCTTCCTGGAGTAGATGTATGAGGCGTTGTCGGCCGCTATGCCGGCTATTACTAGGTTTAGCCTTTCCTCCAGGAGTCTGCGTATCTTCTCTATCTCCTCCGTCAAGTTTATCCTCCAGGGGTTTATCCGTCTTAGGGTGTCTAGTGTCTCTAGGAGTATGTATTTGGGGGTTCTCCTCATGGTGTTCTCGCCCCCACCAGGAGTTCTGACTTTACAGAGAATGCTTTGCTGGCTCCCTTTGTGAATGTTACTGGTATTATTATGTCGGCTATGTTTATCATGCTGTCGTGGCCTGGCAGTGTAACCAGGATTATCTGGCTATACTTCTCCTGGGCCTTTATTATCCTGGCTATGTTGTCGACTACCCGTGGATCCATATGGGCGTCTATCTCGTCGAATATGAATATCGTGTCCTCGTTTATCGAGTATATGCTTAGTAGGAGCATTAGAATGATTGACGTTCTCTCCCCGCCGCTGGCGGCGGCTATGGTTATGCGGGGCTTTCCTGGGAATTCTATGAAGACTAGGATACCACTGTCTATGTTGCCCTCTTCCTCCAGCTCTATCCAGACTTTCGATTCTGGGAATACTGTTTCGAACATCTCCATGAACCGTTCCTTAATCTTCTGGAATCCCTCCTCGAATATCTGTAGGCGCTTCTCGTCTATCTCCCTTATGAACTCGAGTATCTCGTTACGCTCCTGGAGTAGTTCGCTCCTCCTGGTGCTGTAGTTTTTATAGGGTTCTAGCTGTTCTAGGAATGTCCTCTCAGCTATCTGGGACACCTCCCCTATCTCCTCTAGTTCTCTCTTTAGGCTGTCTACGAGCTCCTTCGCGTTTTCTAGATTGTTTATCTCTAATTCTCTGGCTACTGTCTTATCCAGGGTGTTTCTCAGCCTTGCCACCTCAGCCTCTAGTAGGCTGAGCTTGGTCGTTAGTTTTGTCCTCACGGAGGATATCTTCTCTCTTTTTTCACGTATTTTGGATAGTTTATCCTCCAACTTCTTCCTCTTCTCCTCAAGCTTCTCGAGAGACTTTTTGATCTTTTCCAGCTCTTTATTTAGGCTGTTTATCTTCCTTGTGTACTGTAGCCTCCTATCGACGAGTTCTTTTATCTGGCTAGCCAGCTCCTTAATCTTGTTTTTCAACTCTGGTTTCTCGTTCTCCAGGGTTTCTATCTCCCGCTTCAACTCCTGGATCCTGTTCTTCTTGGCTCTTGTGTTGTTTTGGAATAGTTGTATGGCTACTCTTTTTCTGTTGATCACCTCTTCTAGCTCGGAGAGTTCTTTTTTCAGCTCCTCTCTACGGCTCTTTAGCTCGGCTATCCGTCTTCTGACCTCCTCTATCTGTGATGTCAGGCTTGCCTCCCTCCTCTCCCTCTTTGTCTCTCTCTTTTCTTTGCTAAGCTCCTCCTTTATTCTCTTCTCCTTCTCTCTAAGTCTCTTGGTTATGTCGCTGAGTAGTTTGATGTTTCTGTCTATGTATTTTATGGTTAGTTGGGTTGAGATTATCCTCCCCATAATCTTGTTCTCTTCCCTCTGCTGCTCCCTCAGCTTGGCCTCTAGGTCAGCTAGCTCCTCCTCTTTCCTCTGTATCACTCTTCTGAACTTGTCTCTTATGGTCTTTAGTGTCTCTACATCCTTTGGTAGCTTAACCAGTATCCCTGTTGTTCGTATGTAGCCGCGGGGGTGGAGTAGGAATTCTCCGTCTATGTGTATTGTTCTGGCGCCTTTAGATGTCTTTTCCAGTGCCTCTTCTAGTGTGGCTACTGTCTCTATGTCTCCGTAGAGGTTGATGACTATGTTCTCTATCTTCTTTGGGTATTTGAGGAGGTATATCACGGAGTTGTCAGGTAGTGTCTTATCCATAGCTCCGTCTGCTGTTAGTATGGATATGTCCTTCTCGAGTTCGTTGGCTATCTCGGCTACTCTTAGGGCGGTGTCTCTATCCTTAACAATTATGGCGTACCAGCTCCTGAGGTCTAGGTCTCTTATTAGGCGTAGGATCTTGGGTGGGCCTTTCACCATCTCTGATAGTATGCCGTAGACTCCTGGTAGTCTGAGTGTTTTTGTGGCCTCTAGTACTTTGCTGGAGTCGTTATAGTATTTCACCTCTGCCTGTTTGTCTCTGGTCAGGTTGTCCAGTATATTCTCCAGCTTTCTTAGGAGTTTATAGGCATTCCTAACCTCGTTACTAGTCTTCTTCAGTCTTCTCTCCGTCTCCCTCATTGATTTTCTATGTCTCTCTAGCTCCTCCCTCAAACTTTTCAGCTTGTTGAGTGTATCCTCCCTCCGCCTCCTAAGCTCTTTGATCGTCCTTTGGTAGACCTCCATCCTTCTACGTAGCTCTCTTAGTTCCTCCTCGTACTCCCTCTTTCTAAGCTCTTTTATCTTCTCTCTGAGGAGTTCCTCAGACTCTTGATTGATGATTCTGCGGTATTCCTCCAGTTTTTCGGCCTCCTGTTTTATTATTTCTTCCTCCAGTTTCTCCAGCTCTGTTATCTTGGTGTCGAGTTTATTTATCTCTTTTCTTAGCTTTTCGGCCTCCTTTTCAATTGTCTTGAGGCTCTGGAGTTCTTCTCTCAGTGTCTTTGCCTCCTCTCTTGTCTCCTCTCTAATCTTCTTTATCTCCTTCTTCAGAAACTCTATCTTCGTGTTTATCTCGTTTATCTTAGCCCTCCTTATCTTGTCTTTTAGTCTGTTCTCCTCGTTGAGTAGGTTTATGATCTCTGTGTTTAGCCTGTTTATCTCGGTGTTTATCTCGGTCTGTCTATTTGTGGCTTCGGAGTATTTCTCTATGTAGTCGCTGATCTTCTGGCTAACCTGGTCCTCCAGCCTCACGATTCTTGTGTATATCTTGTCGATCTTGGCCTTCCTCTTTTTGAGCCTAGTCAGCTGCTCCTCCTTCTCTTTAAGAAGCATTTTGGTGATAGTGTGTTCGAGTGTGTTTTTTAGGTAGGTGGCTGTCTGGCTCGTCTCGTAGCTAACCATGTGGTCTCTGAATGTGTATACTATTTCCTGCATCCTCAGGTACTGGGCCTGCACTGATTCTAGCTTCTTCTCGGCCTCGGCTAGTCTCTCAAGGGCTTCTCTGCGTCTCTGGTTGTATTCTTTGAGGCCTAGGGCCTCATGTATCATCTCTTTTATGTCTTTTGGGGTTGCGTCTGCCCATCTGGTTATGTCTCCCTGTTTGATGTAGACGTGTTTCAACCCGTTTGTGCCTAGTTTGAGGAGGTTTAGTAGGTAGGCTGTTCTTGATACCCTCTTACCGTTGTAGCGGTATATGTGTTCACCCTTCCTGGGTGAATATATTCTTTTGAATCTGTGTTCCTCCCCCTTGCTATCCACTATTGTTAGGGTGACCGATACGTCTAGGTCTTTGCGGAAGTTGTATACGATCTCGTTGAAGCTTGATACTCTTAGGTTTTTGGGGCTTCTCTCTCCTAGGCAGAATAGGATGGCCTGTACGATATTGGATTTCCCAGCTCCATTGGGGCCGACTATGCTGTTTATGCCTGGTGAGAATATGAGTCTCGTGTTTTTATGTGTCTTGTAGTTGTGTATCTCTACCCTCTTTATATATGGTTTCATCTGCATCTAAAAGAATCATTTTGTTTCATGTGTAATAAGGGTGGTGTGACCCTTTGATAGGTGTGATTATAGATTGCTAGCTATCTTTCTAAGTGTCTCCTTGATGTTTTTCCAGTGTGTTCCTTCCCAGTAGAGTCTTCCACATCTCTTGCATCTATGGATATATCTAAATGTCCTCATCAGCTTCTTTGGTAGTTGGTCCCTTACGTCTAGTGTATGGACCCTCTCAAGTTCTCCGTTGCAGGCTGTGCAGCGGGGTGAGAGGGTTCCGTAGAGGGTCTCTATATGTAGGTCTTTTAGGATCTTAGCTATCTTCTGCTCGAGGGGGGCGTCGACCAGTAGTACTGCGTTGAGGCCTCTTCTCCGGGCTCTTGAGTATAGCTCTCTATCCGAGGTTATCACTACTCTTGACTCTCTGTCTGCCTGTGCTAGTATCTCGTCGTCTGTCGCCGCTGGTGGTGGGTATTCGCAGTCGAATCCCATTATTCTGAGCCATCTTGCTATGTCTCCGTTCATGTGGTCTGCTAGGAATTTGGGTGGCTCCATGGTGCTCCAAAAAATATATTTTCTACTCCTTGATGAGGTTTAATACGTGTCTCCTCGTTACTATCCCTATGAGTTTGTCTCCCTCGACTATGGGTATGATCTTCTGGTTCCTCTCAACCATTATCTCTGCGGCTCTGTATACTGGGTCGGTTGGGGATAGGGTGGCGTAGTCCCTTCTCATGACGTCTGCCACGTGTAGCTTTGAGATCTGGTTGTCCCAATCCTTCTTTGGGTAGGTCTTCCTTATCTTCAGTATTTCTTTGGCTATGTCTAGGGCGGTTACGACTCCTATGTATCTGCCGTCTTCGTGGACTATTAATGTGCTGTACCCGCCTAGGCGGAGCTTGTTCTCCGCGTTTCTGAGGGATTTGAATGGTTCTATGCGTCCTTTGGCCTTAACCGTTATCTCTATGACTTCCTTGTCTATCCTCCTTATCTTGTCTAGATGGGCTGATATGACTCCTCTCTTGGTTACGAGTCCGTAGATTTGGTTCTCATCGAGTATCGGTATGCTGCTGTACTCCTTTAGGAGGAATTGGTTGATTATCGTCTTTACAGGTGTCTCTGGGGGTAGGGTGTCTACTGGGTATGTGGCTACGCTGGCTAGTGGTAGGTCGTAGGGCTGGTCGGGGACCTTCTTTATTGTGGAGAGCTTGTGGAATATGTCCCACTCGGTCGCTATTCCATATAGTGTTTCTGAGTCTCTTAGGACTAGTACCCTGTCTACCCTGTTCTTATACATGGAGTCTAGTATCGTCTTTATCCGCTCCTCCTTCCTGTGTCTAGGGTAGTTGTTCTCTACCAGGTCAAGTGCCTTCATCTAGCTTCACCATTAGTTGGAGAAGTGTGTACTTATATATCATTCCCACGGTCTCGTCGTCCTCGTTTACTATGGGTACGTGTCCAATGTCGTTCTCGACCATCGTGTTTATCGCCGTGGATAGTGGGTCTTCCTGGAACTCGAATATTACGTCTCTCTTCATCACTACTTCTACGGGGATCTTCATGTCCCTCTCCCTTCTGATCTTGGTTACCTGGTTTAGGAGTTCTTGGTAGGAGACTGTGTAGTCTCTATTGGTGACTATGCCTATAGGCTGGTGTGCGGGGTTTGTTACTACAGCCGCTGTTAGGTTTTTGGAGGCGTATTTCTCGTATGTGGAGGCCGCCGACTGTGTGGGCGGCACCTTTACGAATTGGGTGCTCATCGCCTCCTTTATTGGTTTCTCGTTGATGTAGTCTTCCCATATTATGAATAGTGGGAGCATGTCCTCCGCTGTTATCTCGTAGTATGTCCCGTCCTCCTCTACCACGAAGTTTCTCTTGTAGGTTAGGAGGGCATTCACCGCCTCCTTGACTGGTTTGTCGAAGGTTAGTATCGTTGTCTCAGCGTATTTGTTGAACATGTCTCTTAGGGCAAGCCTATCTACGATTACGTCTAGATCCCATATGTTCTTTACGATCTGCTCTGCGCAGTCATGGGTGGTTATGACCTGTTGCTTATCACCGTCGATCATTATGGCTGTGGAGACCTTGTTTCTAACCATGTTGTTTACCAGGGTTCTTAGTGTTGCGTCGCCTTCTAGTATAGGCACCTCTTTCTTTATCACAGCGTCTTCTATGGATATCTGTTCCAGTTCTGTCATGGGTATAATATAGCCTAGGGGGTTCATATAAGCGGGGGCTGTATATTTCCCGTTTATATTCTAGCCTGTATTTAGTGGGGTGGCTAGGTCATGGGGATTAAGGCGCTGCCTGTCGAGCTTACCCGGGTTGATGATTTGATTAGGCTGGTTGCAGATGTTAGGCGGGAGAGGAGTGTTCTGCTGGGGTATAGGTCTGATAATGGTTATGAACTGGGTTTCTATCTCCCTCCCCAGATGAAGGATGTGCAGGCTGTCTTTGTATATGCCAGGTTGGAGGAGCTGCCTAGGATAGTCTCCTACTCTCCCAATGATGCTGGGCGGGAGGTGATTACCTATGAGTATGTTGACTCCCCAGCCTACATACCTATCCCAGTGGTTAGGGTGGCTACTCCTCCCCATGAATATGTGGGAAGGGATGGATTGAAGGTTAATATTGTCGAGGTGTTTGTTGATGATATGGCGTCCCTGATCAACGTTGCTTATTCAACGTTGATGGAGCAGGCTTTGATCCCATTCATATGGTTTATAGAGGGCTCCTCCGAGTATGTCGTTAATGTTGAGGCTGCGTCAGATGATGAGGACTATATTGTGCTGTTTAAGTATAGGGGAGAGGTGCCTAGATCACCCTTTATTGAGTATGACATGTCTAGTGATGAGTATGGTTTTATAGATGTGGTTTCCGATGTTACTAAGAGGTATGTCCTGGTTGTCCGGGTTGGTAGGTTTATGGTTTGACGGCGTATACCATTGCGTGCTCCTTCTCGTAGGGCTCTAGCTCTAGCACCTCTAATATTTTGTATCCCCTCTTCCTCAGGTATTCAACCTCTCCCTCATAGATCTTCTTTACCGGTGCTACAGCGTCTATGCTCCTGGCCTTTATGGCTAGTAGGATCTTCCCACCCTTCCTTAGGTATATGTCGGCGTTGTCGGCAAGTATCTTGGTCTGGTCAGGCTGGGCCACGTCGCAGTATACCATGTCTACGCCTGGATCTACTATGTCTATGTAGTTCTCAGGTAGCCTGGCGTCGTAGAATAGTGGTATTACATTGCTCCTGTTCTTGACTACACGGTTTATGAACTCCATCATCACCCTAGGGCCTATCTCCACCCCGTAGATTATCCCGTCGGTTAGTATGTCGGATAGGTGGCTGATCGTTGTTCCTGTGGATGCGCCTAGATATAGTATGCTCCTAACATCTTCCAGTACATCTATTGGTAGGCCGTTTTTGAAGGCTGCTGCTAGCTTGCTTTTATAGGGGTTCCAAATCCTATACTCGACCCCGTCCTTCTTGACTACCTCCTCCTTGTAGAAGGTTATTCCTGGGGTGATGTTTATTGTGGCGTATCTCTCACCATCTATGATGACTAGGTTGTTTATCTTCGTCTTCACGATATCCACATGGCTCACCTCCTCCTTCTCCTACGCCCCCTCTTCTGTTTCTGCCTCCTCATCATCTGCATCTTCTTCTGCTTTATTTTTGAGGCCTTCTTCCTGAGCTCCTCCACCTTCTCCTCCACTTCTCTGAGTAGTCTGTCTCCTATGAAGTCTCCTCCAAAGGCGTCTACCCTGGCTGCTATGGCTATCTTCCCTGCGAGTAGCCTGGCTACTCTCCCTCTAATAACCTTCGGTGACTGGTTGATGAATGGGTGCTGGAATATTATCCCGTGTTTCGGGGGCTTCCCACCTTTTCTGAGGGCTATGAAGAGAGACTTCTCCGCTCCTAGGAGCTGTATAGTGCTTGCTGGTAATGTGGCTAGTCTCCTGAGGCCTCCGGCCTTGGCTATTAGTCTGGCTGCTAGTTTATGGCCTATGAGGTGTGTAGTATTTGGAGCCTCCTCTGTTAAGAGTTCTTCTAGGTATTTCTCTACCTCTTCCCTCTGTTTAATCAGGTCTAGTAGGGTTGCCGCGTGTTTACGGATGACTTCTAGATCCTCTCTTGATAGCATGCCTCCCGTGGAGTTTCTGGCTGCCTCCTCTATAGCTGCGGCTTTGTCTTCTGGGTAGCCTCTCTCGATGAGTGTCTCCTTCCTCATATTCTCCCTTAGGAGGAGGTCTCTGACTAGGGCGGCGTATCTATCTATCTTCTTCACATAGTTTGCTAGTTCTGGGAAGTAGATGCCGTACCACTCCCTAAGCCTCTCATAGAATATGTTGATGGTCTCTGTATACTCGTCGTAGGCGTTTATCGCGTGGATCACCAGCATGTCTTTATTCGTCATCTCGTCTTTTAGCCGCTCTGTGGTGTATGTCTCCATCAGCTTCGCGAGGTATGTCTTGGCGTCTGTTCCAGGCTTGTTCTCAGCTGCCTCTATGGCTTCTAGGGTGTCTATATCCTTTTTACGTCGGTACTCGGCATCTATCCCCTCCCTCTTGAGGAGGCTGTATAGCTGTGGTGAATATGTCACTATCTCCTCCTCTCCGTCTCTCCCAATTATTTTTAGAAGGGTGTCCCTGTCGCCCTTCTCAAGCATGTATTTTATCTTACCAGCCTCCTCGGGGTCCTCTGAGTGTAGGACTATCTTCTTGCTACTGTCTTTCTCGACTATCTTCAAGATTGTTGTTAGGTGGATTTTCCCCATGATTACCTCCCTTCTCCGTCTCTAGGTCGGTTTTAACGCCTGTTAGGCGGGTTATGAGCTTAAAAATCATATCTCTGGGCTTGCCTTTTAAAGGAATCTCGGAGAAGAGGATTCTGATATCCTCTGCATCGATTATCCTCATTTGGCGTAGTAGGATCATGTAGGCTAGGATGCTGAATGTTATGTAGAGCGGTAGTAGGGTGAGTCTGAATGTTAGTATCCATAGTATCCATGTGAGTACCATGGTCACTATGTTGGCTATGAGTATCTTGCCTATGTCTACCAGTCTATAGGGTATTATGCCTAGCCTCTTGTATAGTAGGTAGAGGGATATCGAGAGTGTGGTTACGTAGAGAAAGGCCTTTCCGAAGCCTGCTGATAGGTATCCTATGTAGGGGTATAGGCCTATTAGGATGATTATGTCTACTATGAATCCTATTATCTGGGCTATCATCAGGTCCCTTGGGTGGTCACTAGCTATTAGGATGTTGGCTACGAGTGGTAGGATCACCGTTATGCCCAGCGTGATAACGATTATTTGGAAGAGTGGTATGGCTACCTGGTATCCTGATCCGGCTAGTAGGATTATCAGTGGGTATGCCAGTACTGCTGATACTATGTAGATGGGTGATAGGAAGAGGGTGAAGTATTTACTGAGCCTCTGTACGTATCCCATGAATTCCTCCCTCCTGCTCCTCCTAAGCTCCTCGGATAGGTGTGGTAGTAGGCCGCTATAGAGTGCTTGTGCAAGTGCCCCCACTGCCTGGGCTCCTGTGCTGGCTATGTAGAAGTTTGCTAGGAGGTAGAAGCCGAATAATGTGGTTACTATCCTGTCTCCATACTCGACTAGGGACATGGTTATGTCGAAGAGGAAGATGTGGCGTGCCTTTCCTAGTAGGTCCCCCATCTGGGATATTCGGAGGCTGTTGGCCATGGACTCCCTGAATCTGGCTACTTCCCTGGCTATCCCGGCTATGGCTATTCCCTCTCCTAATGCCCATGACAGTATTATGCCTAGGAGGCTTAGGCCAGATATTACGGCTGCGACCATGAGTATCCGGTATATTATGAAGCCCACGGTGGTGTAGAGTGATGGTAGGTGGAATTTTTTGAGGGCCTCTAGTGGGAAGCTTATGAAGTTCCTCAGTGCGAATAGTGTGAGTAGTAGTGTGAAGGCTAGGTAGGTGGGTCCTGAGTAGATCAGTCCGTCGAATATCTTGAAGTAGTAATATATCCCCGCGGTTATACCTGCCGCGGCTAGTGTAAATATGATTGTCAGTTTTATAGCTCCCTTCGCGTATCTCCACCCCTCCTTGTCGCGTGAGATCTCCACTATTACGGCCCTCTTGAGCCCGAAGTTTGCCGATAGGCCTACAAGGTATACTGTGGATACCATGAGGCCGTATATCCCTAGTTCCTTGGCTGTTAGTATCCTGGCCAGTATTCCGAAGGTTAGTAGGCTTATTACTGTTGGGGCCACGAACTGTGGTAGGGCCGTTGTATAGCTCTTGATGGCGGATAGGTATCTAGACATGGCCTTGTCACTCTGCATATAATGTGTCTACTGCCCAGTATCCTCCATCCCCTTGTCTTTAGATAGGTTGATAGGACTATTATAGTTGCCCGTAGCCCGAGATTGTCTGGAGGGGAGGACACTCCTCTAGATGGTCCGAGGTGTAGAGAATTGAATAATTGTTTGGAATATAGAGTGCTCGGGTAAAAAATATCGGTTGGTTAGAACCTTCCCCTGAACTGTCCAGGCCTCCTACCCTGGATTATCCTCTTCTTGAAGTTGGCCCTATTCCTCTTCTTGGGATTTGTCGGGGGCTTTGGTAGTGGGTCTATCTTTGGGGTGAGGGACCTAACCTTCCCGGCCTTTGTTAGTGAACCGTGTGTACCCATGTATCCATCACCTATAGAGATTTGATAGGTGTCCAGCCCTATAAATAGTTGGGGCTGGCCAAAGATGTAAACTATGTGTAAACCGTGTATTTACCTACTTCAACACTATAAACCATTCATTTGTGTTATCTAAATGGGGAGGTGTGGCTGTGTCGACTGGAGCCTCTGTTGTCGAGATGGTAGCCAGGTATGTTGAGAGGAGGCTCTCCGACCATATTAGGATATATGGATCCGTCTCTAGGGATGTGGTGCAGAGGGTTAAGCTGGAGGCAGCTAAGAAGTTTGGCCTCGGCTACACACCTAGTAATGCGGATCTGATCCCCTATATCTCCTCGGAGAGTGTCAGGTCTCTCCTCTTGAAGAAGCCTGTCAGGAGTATTTCTGGGATAGTTATCGTGGCTATTATGACGGCTCCATTTGAGTGCCCCCATGGTAGGTGCATCTATTGTCCGCACTACCCCGATGCGCCTATATCCTATACTGGTAAGGAGCCAAGTGCTATGAGGGGTATAAACTTCCAGTTTGATCCCTATAGACAGGTTGAGAGTAGGGTTAGGCAGCTGGAGAGTATGGGCCATTCAACCGATAAGATCGATATAGTTATCCAGGGAGGGACTTTTAACAAGTCTCCCGAGTGGTATCGTGAGGCCTATATGAAGAGGCTATTCCAGTTCTTCATTGGCTACTATCCTAGGTCAATGGATGAGGCTCTAGTGGCTGCGGAGCGTTCTAGGTATAGGATTGTAGGCCTGGCCTTCGAGACTAAGCCCGACGCCGCTAAGGAGGAGGATATTGACTGGATGTTGGAGCACGGTGCTACCCGTGTTGAGCTTGGTGTCCAATCGATATATGATAATGTCCATAGATTTGTGAATAGGGGACATACGCAGTGGGATGTTGTGGATGCTACTCAGCTACTTAAGGATGCTGGTCTGAAGGTTACGTATCACCTGATGCCTGGCCTTCCGTTGACAAGTTTTGCAGATGATATCCAGGTCTTCGAACGGGTATTCACTAGTGATCTCTACCTACCTGACCATCTAAAGATATATCCCACCCTGGTCCTCGAGCATACAGGGCTTATTAAGCTGTGGAGGGAGGGTCGTTACAAGCCCCTGGAGACGGAGGAGGCTAGGGACCTCATCGCGACTGTTAAGATGAACTATATCCCGCCGTGGACCAGGGTGATGAGGGTCAATAGGGATATACCGTCGACGGAGGTTGTGGCTGGGGTTAGGTATCCCAACCTTAGGCAGCTGGTCTATGAGGAGCTATCTCTCCGTGAGGCTAGGTGTAGATGTATCAGGTGTAGGGAGGCTGGGCATAGGTATGTTAAGGAGGGTGTTAATCCCGATCGATATGTGATAAGGGTGAGGAGGTATTCGGCTAGCCATGGTCTAGAGTTCTTCATCAGTATGGAGGATGTTGAGAAGGATATTATCATAGGCTTTATCAGGCTTAGGAGGCCGTCCCATAGGGCGTGGCGTGAGGAGATTGTTTCTAGTGAGAGCTTCATCGTTAGGGAGCTACATGTATATGGCAGGAGCCTCCCCCTGGGATCGCCGAGTGGTGAGAGTAGTTGGCAGCATAGTGGTGTGGGGTCGAGACTGCTTAGTGTGGCGGAGGATTATGCCTCTACACTTGGTGGGGAGAAGATCCTGGTTATCAGTGGTGTGGGTGTGAGGGAGTACTACTATAGGCATGGATATAGGAGGGATGGTCCATACGTGAGTAAGTATCTGGGGTGATGGGATGACGAGGTCTATCTACGAGGTCTTCTTGGAACGCTTCGGAGTTAGGGTGGGGGACTATGTAGAGATTGTGTATGATGGTGGTAAGAGGCTTAGGGGCGTTTTGATGCCTAAGACCATCTTCTCAGGGGAGGATATCCTGATCCTGAAGCTGGATAATGGGTATAACATTGGGATGAGGATGGATCGTATAGTCGATGTGAGGCGTTTGGAGCCTCCATGGAGTGGTGTTGAGAGTGTCAGGAGAAGGGTGGAGAGACCCTCCTCCCTGCCCCGGGTTAGGATCATCGCGGTGGGTGGTACCATACTGAGTAGGGTGGATTATAGAACGGGAGGTGTTAGGTCAGCTGTTACGCCCGAGGATCTCTTCGACATCATTCCTGAGGTTCTCGATATAGCGGATATTGAGACTGTAGTCCTGATGAATAAGTATAGTGAGCATCTCACACCTGGTGACTGGGCTAAGATAGCGGATGCTGTCTATGGGGCCTATAGGGATGGTGTGGATGGAGTCGTTGTTCTCCATGGTACTGACACACTCGGCTATACGTCGGCAGCCTTGAGCTATGCACTTAGGGGCATAGATATCCCCGTTATACTGGTGGGGTCCCAGAGGTCTAGTGATAGGCCTAGCTCCGATGCTGCTGTTAATCTCCTCTCGGCCCTATACGCTGCTGGGAATATGGATGTTGGTGGGGTCTTCGTAGCTATGCATCACACGACATCTGATGACTTGGTGGCTATCCATCTGGGTACAAGGGTTAGGAAGAACCATACCAGTGCCAGATATGCCTTCGAGACTATTGGCGCCCCTCCCCTAGCCCTCGTTAAGAATCTCAAGGAGATCAGATATACCTGGCTTAGGGATGAGCTGAGATTTGTCAAGAGGGGTGGGGGTAGTGTGGAGTATAGGCCTGGCTTCGCAGAGAGGGGCGTCTTCCTACTCAAATTCTTCCCCGGCATGGATCCGAGTGTGGTCAGGCTGGTCATGGCCTCTGGTATTGATGCATTGGTGATTGAGGGATCCGGCCTTGGCCACGTGTCCCAGGGTGTTATAGAGGTTTTGGAGGAGTTTATAGAGGAGGTCCGGGTCTTTATGGCTTCGCAGTGTATATGGGGTAGGACGAACCTCAGGGTGTATGACACCGGTAGGGATCTCCTACGTATAGGCGTGGTGCCCCTTGAGGATATGCTCTCAGAGACCGCCTATGTAAAGGCTACCTGGATCCTGGGGAGCTTTGGCAAGGACTATCTCGATACTCTCATGCCAACGCCTATATCCCACGATATACTCCCGAGGAGTTTCCCGGCGAGGAGGAGGTGTGTAGATGACTGGATATAAGGGTCTGAAGGTTGGGCTGGAGGTTCATATACAGCTGGATACTGGTAGGAAGCTGTTCTGTAAATGCCCATCAAACCCGGTGGTGGGTAGGGATATAGACTTTATTAGGAGGCTTAGGCCTACCCAGAGTGAGCTGGGCCAGGTCGATCCAGCAGCGCTCTTCGAGTTTGAGAAGGGCCTGACGATTAGGTATTCCTCCCCAGTAGAGTCTAGCTGCCTAGTGGAGATGGATGAGGAGCCCCCGCATCTTCCTGACGAGTTGGCTATCGATGTAGCAGTGGCGATAGCTGATTATCTCGGGATGGATGTGGTGGATGAACTGATATTTATGAGGAAGATAGTTGTAGACGGGTCCAACACAACTGGTTTTCAGAGGACTGGTATGGTGGGTATCAATGGCTATTTCTACATAGGTGATAAGAGGTATGGTGTCCAGTCCCTAGCCATTGAGGAGGAGGCGTCTCGACTCTTGGGTAGGGAGGGTAGTACGGCTCACTACTCCTTGGATAGGCTGGGCATACCCTTGATAGAGATCTCTACAGCCCCAGACATATCCTCGCCTGATGAGGCTGTCAGGGTGGCTAGATACCTTGGGAGGCTGGTTAGGTCTACTGGGTATAAGAGAGGGGGGATCGGGAGTGTCAGGCAGGATGTAAACATATCTGTTGATGGTGGAGCAGTGGTCGAGATAAAGGGTGTGCAGCAGCTTGATCAGCTGGAGGCTGTGATTAGATATGAATATAATAGGCAGAGGAAGCTGATAGAGATAGCCCGTATCCTAGCCGATAGGGGTGTATCCAAGGAGGAGATAGCTTCACAGGAGGAGGTTCTCCTGACAGATATATTCAGGTCCACATCGAGTAAGATTGTCCGGAGGGTTTTGGATAGGGGTGGAGAGGTATTCGGGATAAGACTACCCAAGTTTGCGGGTATCCTGGGCATGGATATTGGGGGTAGGACGTTCGCTAGGGAGATACTGGATAGGCTGCGTTTCTGGACTGGTCTCAAGGGGTTATTCCATAGTGATGAGCTGCCGGGATACGGCATATCTAGTGAGGAGGTGGAGGCTGTACGTAGAAGGCTGGGTATGGATGAGATGGATGGCTTCATAATAGTGGGGCTTGAGGATCCGAGCCTTAGGGAGCTGACCTTTGAGAAGATTAGGGAGCGTTGTGCCGAGGCCCTGGATGGCGTCCCCCCGGAGACTAGGGCAGCGGGTCCCGATGGGTCCACTTATTACATGAGGCCTAGGCCGGGGATGGCTAGGATGTATCCGGAGACTGATGTCCCACCAATCCCTGTCGGGCCCTCGAGGATTAAGGATATACGTGAGAGGATAGTTGTCAGGGATCCGGAGGAGGTTATTAATGAGTTGGTGGAGAGGTATGGTATCTCGAGGGAGGAGGCCGAGGATCTATATGACTCGGATCTGCTAGACCTCTTCGAATCCATACTTAGTAGCTCCAAGAATCTGAAGCCTAGATATGTTATACACCTGATAAGGTCGATCCCCCGCTCCCTGTCACGGGAGGGTGTCGATATGGAGCGTGTCACCCCAGAAGTGATGCTGAGGGTTGCACAGGCTGTTGATAGGGGTGTATTGGCTAAGGAGGCTGTGGAGGAGGTGTATAGGGAGGTTGCCAAGGGTATGGATGTAGATGATGCTATTGAGAGGCATAAAATGTCTATGGATACGGAGGAGCTCCGGTCATTCCTGATGGGGGTTTTGGAGACCCGTAGTGATCTGAGGGAGCTTCCACGTGAAATACTTGTTAAGAGGCTGATGGGTATAGCAATGTCTAAGTATCGTGGAAAGGTGGATCCGAAGACCGTTCTAAGGCTGGTGGAGGAGATAGTATGAGTGACGAGGTGTATCTAAAGGTAGTCCTGAGGAGGAGTGGTGGGACGGTATTGAAGATAGAGGTTAGGGGGAGTAGGGAGGACGTGGACTACTTCCTGGAGAAGGTGGTCTCACTATCCCAATTTGAAGCCGAGGTTTTGGAGCCTAGTGATGAGGTACAAGGAGAGGAGGAGCTGGAGATCGACCTGCCCAGCATCAAGATAGAGAGGGGTGACAATCTCCCCTCGATACTGAGGAAGATGTTTGATAGTGAGTGGGGTAGGAAGCCCCGGACGTTGAAGGAGGTGATCGATGCCCTGGCATCTATGGGCCAGTATTTCAATAAGAGCACTGTCGCTGTAACTCTCAAGCGGCTTGTGGAGAGGGGGGAGTTGAGACGTATTAAGGGTGATGACAAGATATATAGATATGTCTCCGCAGGGCCATGACTGGTGACTAGGCGGAATGACCGATCTCAAGGTCCACCTGAAATATGGCGATTTGGAGGCTGATTTCGAGGGGGATCCGCTGGAGGTCAAGGAGCAGGTTATGCTATGGCTAGACAAGGTAGTCCCTGGGATGAGGCTTGCCTCGTCCCTCTTCATAGAGCCTGACTATAAGGCCCTATCGGAGAAGCTTAGTAGGGTTGCGAAGGCTACGATGGATGGTGAGATCGTCCTACTCGAGGAGGCCGATGGACTATCTATGCAGCTAAAGATCCTGAGTGCCTTGGGGCTCTCCAGGGTTCTACATGTATCCGGCCTTAGGAGGGAGGAGTCTATGACGCTTGACCAATTATCGAGTATTGTCGTCTCTACACCTAAGTCTGTCTCTTCAAGGCTTAGTGAGCTTAGATCCATGGGGCTTGTTGAGAAGGTGGGTGGTAAGCCGGTCAGGTATAAGATCTCGTTGAGGGGGCTGCTCTATCTTCTTGAGAAGCTCTAGCCGCGGATCTTGGCTGTGTAGGGTATCTTCTGGACATAGGTATATCTCCTCTCTCTCCCCATGCGGGTGAGTATACCCTCCTTCACTAGTGAGGAGAGGGCGTGGGATATGGCACTCTTGTCGAAGTAGTACCCCCTCCTAGTCAGCTCTTCATATACGTCTCCAAGCCTCCTCTCCTCCTTGAACCACCCCTCTCTCCATAGCTCGTAGATGACGTCTTTGCAGCTCCTCCCAACTGGTTTCCTCTGCTCCTTTGGGGTGGCTCCCGACCTGATACTCTCTATGATGTTGGGGACGACCTCCCCAATCTTATCGGGGGTGCCTGTTATCTCCACCTCGATATCTCCTATCCTAACCTTCACCTTGACCTCGTCATCCATCCCACCTAATGATTTCCTCATGTGAAATATTTAAATACTTGTTTATTCAATAGTATTCATGAAGCTTTATGAAGTTTCAAAAGACGAGGCCTGAGCTAGATACGGTGGTGGATAGGATCCAGATGACTCTATCCACATCTCTATCGAGGGCTGGGGGTAAAGTCTTTATACCGAGGCTCCCCAGGGCTCAGTACTCCTACTCACCGTTGATAGCTAGGGCTGATGTCGAGGTTCCAGAGTCTCTCCATGTGCTTCAGAAGGTTGATTGGGATGGTGTTGTATACGCGGTCGACGCGTCAATAGTCCCTTTGGCTGAGGGTGTTGAGGGTGTCGTTATGGGGATAAGGTCTGCTGTAGTTGAGTATGACATGTTGAATGGGTCTACTAGGGTTAGGTTGGATGGGCCGCATGCTGTGTATCTCTATCCAGAGTTGTTGAAGGAGTTGGCTGGATTAACCATTTTTGATGGCTCTGCAAAGGCGGCGGTCCTCGGTGATCTGGGTATAGCTAGGCGTATCCTCCTAAGTGTATATGAATACTCGGTAGTGGCTAGGCTTGTCAGCGGGATAAAGGGTGGAGTTGTGCTTCTTGATGGTCTGCTTGGCCATGGTGTTGTTAGGCCGGATATCTATAGATATGTGGTTGAGGAGGCTTCTAGGAGGGGTGTCCACATAGTAGGGATATCGAAGAGGAGTAGGCTGGTTAAGAGGTATGTCTCTATCCTTAACTATTTCCGGTCGATGGGTATTGATGGGGTCTCCCGTGTAAAGGGTGGTGTGAAGGGGTTCTATACGTATCTGGGGTTCCTCAAAGTCTCGAGTGGCTATCCATTTAGGATGGATGTTTCAATAGGGTCTGATGAGGAGGTCCTAGATATCGTATATTCCCTTCCCTCAAACCCCACTGGGTATCCCAGTGTCTTGGTCGAGGCCCATACCCTGTCGAAGCTCGGTGCTAAGGATATTGTTGGCCTCGTATTCCAGCTGGCCTCTAAGGGTGTGAGGCTTAGGATGTCGATCCCCTATAGGCCTCATGTATTGGGTTCTGTGGAGGGCGGTAGGGATGAAGGTGTATAGGAAGGAGGGTGATACGCTGGAGATAGTCGCTTTTCCTGGGGAGTCTGTCTATAAGGGTGAGTATCTCCTGGTGATGGATGAGGAGAAGTCTGTAGGACTGATTGTGCAGGTCGTGGACTTTGAATATGTGGATGTCCCTGGGCTGATCGAGGAGGTGATTAGGGAGGGGTTGATTAGGCTCAGTACCTATGATGGCAGTGTTGAGTATGACCGTGTATCTATACTGATTAATGATCTTAAGATCCTGAAGTGTAAGATTAGGTCGGCCTTTAAGGGGGGTAGGGCGGTCAATTTTGTGGATGATCTTCCATCAAGGGCTTATTCAAAGATCGTTAGGTTATCGGCAGACAGGCTCTTCGAGATAATTGGGAAGGATGTTAAGTATCCCGTCCCTATAGGTTCTGACCTCTTGGATAACCCCGTGGTTATCGATGCCTATGAGCTTGACGGGTCGCTGACGTTGATAACTGGGATGAAGGGGAGTGGGAAGTCTCATCTAGCTAAGCTGCTTGCCTATAGCCTGGTCGGTCTAGGTGGTAATGTGTTGATCTTCGACCTTAACAGGGAGTATCTAGGCTTGGAGAGCGAGGGCTTCAGGGTTTTGGAGCCTGGTGAGGATATTGTATTCTCCATCGAGTATCTGGGTAAGGATACTGTTGTGAATGTGATGACGAAGATTCTAGACCTGCCACACGTATCTTCAAATATCCTGGCCGAGCTCTGGGACTCTATAATGAGGAGGGAGGGTAGGTTCAACTCGGGTATAGTGGCTAGGTATCTAGATGCCAGTGTTAAGAACTTGATGGTGAAGGATGCTATACTATCCAGGCTTAACATCCTAGAGAACTGTAGGTTCATAGATCCTAGTGGGAGTTTCAGGCTCGAAGACCTCTTCAAGGGTTCTAGGGGCTACATAGTGAATCTTAGGGATCTATCGGGGGTGGAGAGGAGGATACTTGTGGAGATATTCCTGAGCAAGATTTCTAGGCTGTTGGAGGCGAGGAGGCTCCCCCCATTATTCCTCTTCGCTGAGGAGGCTCATCTCTATATTAGGGAGACCTACTGGGAGGATATCGTCACTAGGATGAGGCATTTCGGCCTCTTCCCGGTATTCATCACTAATCAGCCGGACTCTCTGGACCAGACCATCTTTAGGCAGCTGGACAACATCTTTGTGTTCCGCTTCCTCAACGATAAGGATCTTGAGACGCTCTCGAAGGTGTCTAACGTGGATGCGGACTCGGTGAAGCTAGTGGTTAAGGACTTGGGTAGGGGGTCCTGTCTAGTACTTGGCCGTGTCGTGTCGGACTTCCCCCTTGTTGTGAGGGTGAGGGATGTAGGGTTTGAGGCTATGGGTAGGACGAGGCGTATGTTTAGCTGAGGCTCTTCCAAGCATGGTGTAGCCTCTGAATGATCGTCACTAGGTTTAGGATTAGGAGTAGTGTGAGGATGTACTCGGTGTATATGGGGCTGAATAGATGTGTAGCAACTGCTATGAGGACTATTATTATCCTTTCGCCCCTCTCCATCAGCCCCACTCCAGACATCTCGACCCCTAGTGACTCGGCCTTTGACCGTATATAGGAGATGATCAGGCTTGTGGCCACGAGCAGTATTACGAGGGCTGCGTTACCCGTCACCCCGCCTAGATATATGTAGAGGAGGATGAGGGTGTCGGTTAGCCTGTCTAGCACCGAGTCTAGTAGGCTCCCCTTCCTCGTGACTGTTCCGGATGCTCTGGCTATAGATCCGTCGAGGGCATCGGCTGCACCGGATAATATGATCATTGTGATGAATAGTGATGTCCCCACTGCTCTCTCTAGGAGGATGAGGGGTGCTATGGAGAGGAGGGCTAGTAGGAACCCTGCGAGGCTTACGTGTAGAGGCTTAACGCCATGTTTGGCTAGGATCAGCCCCAGCCTCTCTAGTTTCCCAGATACGTGGGGGCGTAGCTTATTCAGCATCTTTATCAGCCGTCTAGACTAGACCGAAGATTAATGATTCTGTGTATCCATATTATATTCTCATGGCCCGAGAGTCGTGTAGTGTCGAGGGGTGTGGGGCGGAGGCCTATAAGACCATCTCTAGGGAGAAGGCCTCAAAGGTCTTCGGGTCTAGGCTCCTCCCTGGGCGTAGGGTTAAGCTCTGTAAGGATCATTGGAAGGAGTATAAGAAGGCGACTAAGAAGGATAGGATGCTTGAGAAGTGGAGGTGGGGATGAGTTGGCTGAGCCTGTAGATATGGAGGAGGTTATGGAGGGGGAGTTCTATATCCTCGACATGGATGGGGAGTTATACTATCCGGATGAGTACTCCTCTGATGATGAGAACTTCATGAACCTGGTGAGGAAGGAGGTCTTCTCTGAGCCTATTGGGGGGCGTGAGAGTCCACATATAAAGTATCTCTCTAAGCTCAGGATAGCTGAGCCTGAGCCTTTTAGCGATGCTGGTCACCTCACCTATCTCCCTAACGGTGCCTTGATGCTTAATATTCTCAGGGAGTATTCCACCTCCACCGTTCTACGGATCGGGGCTAACCCTGTAATCACGTCTATCATGTATGACCTCGATATCCCGGCGATCAAGAAGCATGCGGAGCTGTTTGGCCAGAGGATGTATAAGGTCAAGCCTGGTAAGAGAGAGTTTGTATTGAGGTATGCAGCCTGTTTCGGCCAGTTTGCACTGCTCCGGAGGAAGTTCATAACGTATAGGGACCTACCACTGAGGGTCTTCGAGCTGGCGGATAGCTATAGGTATGAGCAGAGGGGTGAGTTGAAGGGGCTTACCAGGACTAGGCGTTTCTTCATGCCGGATATGCATGTCTTGACTAGGGATCTGGAGATGGCTAAGGAGGAGTTTAGGAGGCTCTATGAACTGATATTCTCTGAGGGTAGGAAGTTCGGCTTTGAATATTATAGCCTCTATAACATATCGGTTGACTTCCTAAGGGATAATATGGATTTCCTTAGGAGTCTCCTGGAGATAGATGGTAAGCCGGTGCTTCTAAAGACTGTTGAGGCGGGTAAGTATTACTGGGTGCTCAACGTTGAGTTCCACTATATAGACTCTGTGGGTAGGCCTGTTGAGACGGCGACTGTACAGATAGATATTGGGAATGGTGAGAGGTTCGGTATCGAGTATGTGGATGAGGATGGTAGTAAGAAGCATCCAGTGATTCTTCATACGGCTATCCATGGTAGTGTCGAGAGGTTCCTCTTCGAGTTTCTAGAGGAGGCTGCCAAGATGGAGAGGAGGGGGGAGAAGCCTAGGTTGCCTACGTGGCTATCTCCCACCCAGGTCAGGCTGATTCCCGTGTCTCCCTCGGATCATCTAGGTGTGTGTGAGGAGTTTATGTCGGTATTGGAGTCTAGGGGTATAAGGGTTGATATTGATGATAGGGATGCTAGTGTGGGTCGGAGGGTTAAGGATGCCGAGTCGGCGTGGATACCATATATCTGTGTGGTTGGTGATGAGGAGGCTAGGAGTGGGAGGCTCAGGGTTAGGGTGAGGGCTACTGGTGAGACGGTGGAGATGGGTGTTGAGGAGTTGGCTGAGAAGGTGTCTGGGGAGTTGGAGGGGTTCCCACGGCTCCCACTCTACGTGTCTAGGTATCTCTCTAGGAGGCCTTCATTTGTATAGAGCTGGATGCTCACTGGATCTTGAAGAACTGGTCTAGTGTTCCCTTCTCATTGACTATCTGGACCCTCTTCCTCTTGTTGTCTACATGGATGTCCAGCACGTCTAGTATCTGCTCGAGGGTTGATAGTAGGAGCTCGATATACTTGTTTGAGTCTATCTCCCTGGGATCCCTGACCAGTTCTATGGGTAATACCTCCTCCCTCCCCCTCACTTTTACGTAGCGTATTACTGAGCCTGGTGGCACATCTTTGCCGAGCCTGTCCTTAAGCTTCCTAGCGGCCTTCACGTGTTGTGGGGTGGTTTTGGTATAGCTCTCGATGGGCTTTGAGAGTGTGACTGAGATCACCAGTTCTTCTACTGGTACCTCTTTCTTGGCGAGCTTCTCCTGCGCCTCGTTGATGATCTTGATGATGTCCTTCCTAGCCTCCTCGAACTCCTCTGGGTTGGTGATTTCTCTCAGATGGTCTAGGATCTGGTAGAATATGTCCTTGATGTAGGGGGGTGTGTTGCTCTTCTTGCCCTGTAGCCCCTTTATGTCGAGTGCTCCATCCTTAGTTACTCCGAAGTAGTTCTTCTTCCTGCTGCTTAGGACTACGTATCTATACTCCTTATCCACCTCTAGCTTGAGCCTGAATCTCCTCTGGATCTCGTCTATCAGCTGTTGTAACTTCTCCTTATCTGCATTCTCTATGAAGAGGCTGTCGGTGTCTCCATAGATAACTCTTAGCCCTAGTTTCTGTGCCGTCTTGATCGACTCCTCGATGATGTATCTTCCATAGGTGGTTACGGCCTCGGCGCTGGGTAGGTAGTAGAACTGGAATGCCTCCGACCCTGTCACGCCGTAGATCGCGTTGATGAATACCTTTAGGGCTCCCTGTACCACGTTGTAGAAGTCTCTCTTCTCCCTGGGTAGTGACTTGTCCTTGCTTAGCTTCTTGAATACGTTGACCCTTATGTCTCTTATGACTCCTACGAACTCGCTTATTATCCCCCTCTTCTTTGTGCATATCCATGTAGAGGTCTTGGGGACCTTGTTCTCCCTGCACTCGGGGTGTGGACAGTTTACTGTCTCGTAGGATATGTTGTACTCCTTCATTATTGAGGGGTATAGGCTGGCGAAGTCGACGACTGTGACGTCGAAGTGGATCCCCGGCACGGGGTCTATGACTAGGGCCCCGACATACTTCTTTCCCTTTGTCACTGGTTCAAAGTGTCTGCTGCCCTGTTTACGCCTTATCTCGTCCTCCCTGGGTATGAGGTAGTTCTTCTTCCTGTGTAGGTAGAGTAGTCTATTCCTTATCCAGTTGGAGACTGCGAGTCTAGTCACGTCGTCTAGGGTCATGTTTGATATCCTTCCTATGATGGTTATGAGCCTCATTACTAGGTCGTTGTTGAATGCTGTGAGGTCATAGGTTATCTCTGCGTCAGTCACTGCGTATCTGAGTATCTCCTCGGTCTTCATCATGCTGAAGTGTTCAGGTATCTCCACCTTCCCCTTACCTATGAGTGCCCTGGCTATCGTGTCTAGGCTTATGATGTCGTATGCCCCTGAGAAGGCGTAGTTCTTGATGGATGGGTTCTTGAAGAATTTGTATAGATCTATGTGGATCCCCCATGTTGGATGTACCTCGTTACGCCCCTGCCTGAAGTATTGGGCTATGTTTTGGAAGCCTAGCTTCTTTGCCCTGTTTATGATGTAGGGTAGGTCGAAGGTGTCGCCGTTGAAGGTTAGTATGACTGGGTATGAACGTATTATCTCTAACGCCCTCTTTATCAGGCCCAACTCGTCTCTGTATACCTCTACTTCGTAGCCTTCCACTGTTCTGGGGCCGTTATACTTACCCTCTCTGTCTAGTAGGAGTACACGTCTCATCCCGTCGGATCCCCTCAGCGATATTATGAATATGGGGTGCTCAGGGTTCTCGGGCTGTGGCATCACATTGGGTGGGTTGTACACCTCTATGTCGAGTGCAACCCTTCTAAACTTTATCACTGGCTGTGCAAGTCTGAAGAGCCATTCCCTCTCGTCCTCTGAGAGCTTCTCAGCCTCTCTCAGTATTTCTGGGGCCGGGTCTACATCGTATCTTACTGGTCTGCCATCAGCAACTACGTAGTAGTCTCCTACTTGTAGGCCTAGGTCGAATAGGTAGTTGAGGTAGTATTTTATGTCTGCCTCCCATAGCTCTATCCTCTCTCTTAGTGAGTCTTTCCTTCCGCCTATTACTAGGGGGTCGCGGACAACTATCTTGGATACTATTATGTCTCTATCTGTGAGGGGGTCGTGCTTCTCCTCCTCGGTTATACCTAGTATTTTGGATGCGTACATCTTTATTATCTGGTTATTCTCAAGCTCCGCCTTCCTCATCTTGGAGTATGCGTAGGGCTTGTGCCCCGTCTGGTCCAGAATCTTTATTATCTCCTCTCTCCTCGGGTCGTAAAATAAGAGGAAGGGCTTCTCCTCCTTTGAGTCGTAGCCAGCCGATATTAACATGTATACTCCTTCTGGTAGGTCTTCGAAGCTTTTTGGAGTCTCCTCCTCCAACTCCCCATCTCGTTCGAGGTCTATTTTTTGTGGATCCTCTTTATCCGCGTCTCCGCCGCTCTGTTCATTGTCTGGAGAGGTTTCTCCAGATGGTTTGCTAGTGTCTAATCCTTTGTCGTCTTCTCCTCCCTTTTTATCTGTCTCTTCTATGCTGGGGGCTATGTCCTGGTCTTCCTCAGGTAATATTATCTCTACCTCGACCCCCTGATACTCGGGATCATCCTCCTCCCATAGCTTGAAGTATTTGTCTAGACTCATCAACCCCTCATAGAAACTTCTTCATCTAGGCCTATTAACGTTTCTCCTATCCTTGGGAGGTGGTTCTAAACCTATCTAGGTCTTGGTTGTGGCGTGTACAGCGTGGTATAGGATCTTGAGTATGGTTGATATCTCGGCCAGGTCTATGTTGACTGGGTAGTACTCTACTATGTCGATTCCTATAACCTCTACGCTCCTAAGGCTCTTACTGAGTATCTCTAGTACCTCGTCTACACCTTTTCCTAGTGGTTCTGGATATGCTACCTGTCTGATTATCGATGGGTCTAGGACGTCTATGTCTATGGATATGTAGGTTTTTCCATCCAGGTGGGTGTCTGGGTGTTCTCCCTGATCGAGGATTGTTATCCCCCTCTTCTCTGCATAGGCCTTCTCTTCTTCGTCGTAGCCTCTAACGCCCCAGTAGACTATTTTGGGGCTATGCCTCTCCATGATTCTCCTGAATACTGTGGCCCTGTTGAGCCCGTCGAAGTATAGTGTGTCCTTGAGGTCTAGATGGGCGTCTAGGACTAGGATTGTGTCTGGTCTATGAGCCTCTACTGTTGCGTATGTCAGTAGGTGGTCGCCCCCGATGTAGATCGGGATTGTATGGCTAAACTTCCTGTTTATCGTCTCTATATCTATGGCTAGGTCTTCTATACCCGGTGATATGAGGTTGCCTAGGTCGTAGATCTTTAGGTCGCTGGTCCATATCCCTCCTCCCAGGTTCTCCTCCAATGTGTCCCTATATATTCTGAGGAGGTCTGCTGGTCTGGGGTGGATCGTGTATTTCCCGTCATACATGTTTATGCCTATTATGGCGTGTCTTGCCTCCTCTGGACTATCTACCGTAGATAGTGTTGGGAGGCTTAGGCTGTGGCTGGGCCTATTCATCTCACATTTAATTGGGGATGGGTCTAAATATTCCATTCCTAGTGGTGGGAGTGATGCCTGTTACAAGGGCTTTATCGGCAGTGTTCATAGCTATACCCTCGGCGCTACTGGTTGTCCTCTCTCTGGACGAGATGGCTCCCTACGTCTTACTGGTCGCTTTGATCGGGTTGTTGGCTGCTGCGTCTTTCTTCTCGGATGGTCTGAGGAAGAGTCTTGGTTGGGTGGTGGCCCTGGCTCTCGTGCTTCTAGGCGTCACCTATGGTCTGCTTATAATCCTTGCTCCTGTATGGGAGACGCAGGTCGTGTCTCTGGCGGCTCTAGTCATGCTTCTACTGTCTGTTGTCTTGTCATTTGAATAGCTCTCCATTTTCTTGTGAAGTAGACTGTTGTTAGGGACATTGCGAATATGAGCGTGAATATCTTTGTTGCGAATACTATGTTCCACGGGGTCTCGGGATTAGGGAATGGGTTGTAGAGTAGGTCTATATTCCCCATCGGTATCCCATCGACGGTTATGGAGCTGATCAGTGCGGACCAGAGGGTGAAGTTGAAGAGGACTTCATATCCGGATAGGTATGCGAAGAAGAGTGCCGCAGCCTCTATCAGCTGGAGTAGGGGTCTTCCCCAGTTTTCTACCGCGTGGCGGGTTAGGGCCTGTAGCCCGGTTACGTATGATGCGTATGCTAGTAGTACCATTAGGGTTACGGGCTTCATGTATAGGTATCCAGGGATTATGATGATCTCCTTATCCACCATGTTTGTCCCCACTGGGTAGAATGGGTCGATCCCTGCGTAGGCACGGCCTAGGTAGTATCCAAGTATCAGTATTGGTGGGGCTGCTAGTGCTAGGGAGATGTATGGCAGGTGTTTCTCGATCAGTTTGAGGAGCCTCTTCATCATCTCCTTGGGCACCGTGGGTTTAATCTGTGATTTATATTACACACGCGATTTAATGAAATTGTAATTATTAAGGGGAGGTATAGGGTGAGTTTGTTGGGCCGGATGGTTTTTGTCGGGGATAAGTATCTGGCTACCCTCTTGGAGCTGATTGGGGTGGAGACCTATCCAGTCTTCACCATCATCGATGCTGAGAAGCGTGTACGTGAGCTTGTGGCTGATGAGTCTGTGGATGTGCTTATTGTTCCCGAGGATCTCTATGTTGAGCTGGGTTCGAGGCATGTCAAGTTTAAGAAGGAGGGGACTAATAGGCCGGTTCTCGTCGTGATGCCTCCTCTAACGGGCTCTACTGGTAAGAGGGTGGAGGATCTGTATAACCTTGTCAGCCAGGCTGTGGGTGTCAAGCTTCAGCTTGGGAGGTGATCTGTGTGTCGGAGGAGCTTAGTAAGCTGATCGAGATTGAGAGGGAGGCCGAGGCGATCGTCGAGAGGGCTAGGGGTGAGGCTGAGAAGATCTTGGCAGATGCACGTAGGAAGGCTGAGGAGATGATACGAGAGGGTGAGGCGGCCAGCTTCCCGGAGCTTGAGGAGAAGTATAAGCGGATGATTGATGAGGAGGTCAGGAAGATCGAGGAGGAGTATAGCAGGATGGCTGAGGAGGTGTATTCCAAGGGTATGGAGAACCTGGACAAGGCGATAGAGTTTGTTGTGAGGAGGGTGGTAGAATGAGTCTGGAGGCTCTTAGGAAGGAGATAATTTCCTCCGCTGAGTCGGAGGCTGAGAAGATCCTGTCTGAGGCCCGTGCGAAGGCAGAGGAGATCCTGAGGGAGGCTGAGGAGAGGGCTACAGCAATAATTGAGAGGAAGAGGCAGGAGATAGAGGCTAGGATGAAGGCGGCTCTAGAGGTCTCCATAGCTGTTAAGAGGCTGGAGGGTAAGAAGATGGTCTATACCAAGATCATGGAGCTCCTGGATAAGGTGAGGATTGAGAGTAGGTCTAGGCTTGAGGCTTTGAAGAATAGTCTCGAGTATCTAGAATTCTGGAAGAGGTTCTTGGCCCGTGGTGCTGAGGAGCTTGGTGCCAAGAAGGTTAAGGTTTTCTACTCCGCCACAGACTCGGAGTTCATCTCTAAATATGGTGGGGAGATAGCCTCCTCCCTTAAGGGTGTGGAGGTAGAGTTCGTGGATTCTGGGGAGAGGTTCTTAGGCGGGTTTGTAATGTCTGATGAGGATGAGAAGGTCTTCTACGTGGCGACCTTCGACGGTAGGTTGAACGAGGTTTTCGAGAAGGAGTTGTATGAGGTGATGGAGATCCTGAGGGGTGGTAAGGCGTGAGGGTAGGTGAGATAGTTAGGGTTAGTGGTACGGTCGTATTCGGGGCTGGGATACCCGATATAGAGGTTGGAGAGGTCGTTGAGGTAGGTGAGGAGAAGCTTGTAGGTGAGATCATCAGGGTTTTCGAGGACTCCTTCGCGGCGCAGGTCTATGAGCCTACGAGTGGACTGAAGATTGGGGACCCCATATTTGGGACTGGTAAGAAGCTTGTCGCTGAGCTTGGGCCGGGCCTCCTATCCAACATCTTCGATGGTATTGGGAGGCCTCTGGAGGAGCTTCTCAGGCTGAGTGGCCCCTTCATCTCACGGGGTATCAAGGCCTATACCCTTCCTAGGGATAAGAAGTGGGAGTTTAGGCCTGTCTTGAAGGCTGGTGTGGAGGTTGGCCCGGGAGATATCTTGGGAACTGTCCAGGAGACCCCGTATCTCGAGCATAAGATTCTTGTCCCACCCACCAAGTCCGGTGTGTTGAAGGAGATTTATGAGGGTGAGTTCAAGGTAGATGAGCCTATCGCCCTACTTGAGACCCCTGATGGTAGGGAGGAGAAGCTCTATATGTATCATGACTGGCCGGTCAAGGTTGCTAGGCCCGTGGCCAGGGATGGTAGGCTGCCGCCCTCGACACCTCTCGTGACTGGTCAGAGGGTTATAGACGTCCTCTTCCCAGTGGCTAAGGGTGGGGCTGCATGTATCCCCGGCGGTTTCGGGACTGGTAAGACTGTGACTCTCCACCAGCTGGCTAAGTGGAGCGATACAGATGTCGTGGTGTATGTAGGCTGTGGAGAGCGTGGGAACGAGATGTCAGAGGTCTTGACAGAGTTCCCGGAGCTTAAGGATCCGAGGTCTGGTAGGCCGTTGATGGAGAGGACGGTCCTCATAGCCAATACCAGTAATATGCCTGTCTCGGCTAGGGAGGCCAGTGTATACATAGGTATCACGATCGCGGAGTACTACCGTGACATGGGTTATGACGTCTCGCTTATGGCCGACTCTACCTCTAGATGGGCGGAGGCTATACGTGAGATCAGTGGTAGGCTTGGTGAGATGCCGGTTGAGAGGGGCTTCCCGGCATATCTCCCTGACAAGATAGCCGAGTTCTATGAGAGGGCTGGTAGGGTTAAGGTTCTTGGTAGGCCGGAGAGGATCGGCTCCGTAACTGTTGTCGGGGCTGTCTCTCCTCCGGGTGGCGACTTTAACGAGCCTGTCACAACCCATACCCTGAGGTTCACAGGTGTATTCTGGGCCTTGGATGCAGACCTTGCGTATAGTAGGCACTTCCCATCTATAAACTGGTTGAAGAGCTATAGCCTTTACGCAGACTCGATCATAGGTGACTATGTAAGGATCGCTATGGAGCGTAACCCGAGGCTTAAGGAGGTTTGGCCCAATGTGGAGGCTGAGTATCCAGCCTATAGGGTGGAGGCGATGAATATACTGACAAACGCTAGTGAGGTAGAGTCCATAGCCAAGATTATAGGTGAGAAGGCGCTGCCTGATGACCAGAGGCTCCTACTCCTGACTAATGAGCTTATTAAGGAGGGTCTTCTGAGGCAGAATGCCTTCGACCCCGTCGACTCGTATTCAGAGCCCGATAAGTCTATCATGATCCTCAAGGCTATAATCGATTTCCATAGGATGGCTGAGAGGCTCATCAGGGATAATGTCCCCCTCGACAGGATTGCTGAGCTACCCGTGGTGAGTAGGTTGAAGAGGGTTAAGCTGGATGAGAGGCGTTTCGACGCCGTTGTAGAGCTCATAGGCCAGATGAAGGAGGAGTTGTCTAAGGTGGCTGGTGAGTATAGGGTTACGGTTACCTTTGAGTAGGAGGTGGTTATGGATGGGTCTACCCATTAAGATGACGGATCTAAGTGGGAAGGTGTATAGGGGGATCAGGGAGATTAAGGGGTCACTGGTCGTCCTAGACCCGATACCAGGTGTCAAGTTCGATGAGATCATTAGGATTAGGGCTCCTGACGGTGTGGATAGGCTTGGCCGGGTCATAGAGGTTAGTAGGGAGTTCGTCGTGGCACAGGTCTTTGGTGAGGAGGCTGGTCTCCAGCATGACGCCATCATAAAGTTCACGGGTTCTACCTTCGAGATACCTGTGAGTGATGAGGCGTTGGGCAGGGTGTTTAACGGGCGTTTTGAGCCTATAGATGGTCTCCCACCCGTCTCTAGCCGGGACTATAGGGATATTAATGGCTCGCCGATCAACCCGAGTGCGAGGATATATCCCAACGACTTTATCCAGACTGGTATCTCGGCTATCGATGGTCTGCTATCCCTTGTTAGGGGTCAGAAGCTCCCGATCTTCTCAGAGTCTGGCCTGCCCCATAATAGGGTGGCTGCCCAGATAGCTAGGCAGGCAACTATCCTGGGTAAGGAGGAGCAGTTCGCCATAGTCTTCGCGGCTATGGGTCTTAAGCATGATGAGGCGGCGTTCTTCATAAACCAGTTTAGGGAGTCGGGTGCTATAGATAGGAGTGTAGTCATCCTGAACCTTGCTGATGATCCAGCTATTGAGCGTCTCCTCACACCTAGGATAGCCCTGACTATCGCGGAGTACCTGGCCTTCGACCTGGACTACCACGTACTGGCTATCCTGACCGACATGACCAACTACTGTGAGGCTCTGAGGGAGATCAGTGCCGCTAGGGAGGAGGTTCCGGGTAGGGGTGGATACCCAGGATACATGTATAGTGACCTGGCCACGATCTATGAGAGGGCGGGTATTGTTAAGGGTAGGAAGGGTAGCCTGACCCAGATGCCTATCCTGACCATGCCTGGTGGTGATAAGAGGCATCCGATACCTGATCTGACTGGGTATATTACGGAGGGCCAGATTATTCTGAGCAAGGAGCTACACTCCAGGGGTATATACCCTCCGATCAATGTGTTGCCAAGCCTTAGTAGGCTGATGAGGAGTGGGATTGGTCCTGGGAAGACTAGGGATGATCATAAGGAGCTTAGTGACCAGCTGTACGACGCCTATTCAAGGGGTGTGAAGGCTAGGGATCTTGCTAGGATCGTTGGTGAGACGGGTCTCTCGGATAGGGAGCGCCTCTTCCTTAAGTTTGCCGACCTATTCGAGAAGAGGTTTGTTAACCAGGGTGAGTATGAGAACAGGTCTATAGAGGAGACCCTGGATATTGGCTGGGAGGTTCTGAGTATACTGCCTCCGGAGGAGCTTACGAGGGTTAGGGAGTCGACCCTGGAGAAGTACTACTATAAGGCTAAGCCGCCTGTGGAGGTCTAGCCATGAGCTCATTGATGGGTGTATCAGCTAGTAGGGGTGCGCTCCTAGAGGTCCGTAAACAGCTCCAGTTCATTAGGAAGAGTACACAGATCCTCGAGATGAAGAGGGATAAGGTTGCTAGTGAGCTGAATAGACTGTTACCCCTACTCAAGGGTAGGGAGGAGATAGAGTCTAGGTTTACAGAGGTTTATAAGAAGTTCGTGAAGGTGCTGGTGGACCAGGGCTATGAAGAGTTCCGGTCCTCCTCCATGGTGGTCCCTAAGGTCGAGACCAGGCTTCAGAGGAGGCTTATCATGGGTATCGAGGAGTATGATGTGGAGCTTGTCTCGCCACCTAATGTGGAGGCCATACCTAACCCCGCGATCAAGGAGCTGGCCATAGAGTTCCATAAGGTCTTTATGGAGCTTCTCGAGATGTCGGTCGTCGAGAATAAGATCGAGGCGTTGGCGTACGACCTTATGAACACGGCTAGGAAGGTTAACGCTCTACAAAAGATTATAATCCCCTCGTATGAGGAGCTAATCAAGTATATCGAGGAGCGTATCATGGAGGAGGAGCTGTCAGAGTTTGTACGTACAAAGTTTATTGTTGAGAGGAGGGAGAAGTAGGATGCTCAAGTCCTCCAGCTATATCTACCTAGTAAGCCGTGCCCATGGCTTGGCCACCCATCTATTGAAGCCGGATGAGATAGAGTCACTAGCTAAGACGAGTGATCTCAAGGCGTTCCTGGAGAACGTGAGTAAGGGCGATTACGTGAGATGGCTCGGGGGGCTTGATAAGGAGTCGGTGGATGCTAAGAGCCTCTCCAGGGTATTCGCCTCGGTATATGTGGATAGGCTTGTACACCTCACCAGGATAACTTCTGGTAGGTTCAGGGCCTTCCTAACCGAGTATCTGGGTAGGGTGGAGGTTGAAAATCTCAAGAGGGTTCTAAGGGCTAAGATGGGTGGTAAGCCTATATCCCTGGAGGATCTGCTCCCCCTCCCTAGGGAGTTCGAGACCATCAACTTCTCGGACGTGGTTAACGTTAAGTCTCTAGATGACGTCTCCTTCCATCTAGCCCCCTCTCCATATAGGGAGGCGGTGGATGCCTTCCCCCTGGCTAAGAGTATGGGCTCAACATATCCCATAGAGCTCCTTGTAGAGAACATATACTTCACAAATACCCTGGAGGCTGCGGCTAAGCTCCCCTCTGCGAAGAGCATATCAGAGGTTATCAGGAATGAGTATGCGGCGTCCCTAGTCTACAATGTACTGGCTATGAAGTTCCTCGGCTCGCCTATGACAGTCTTCGAGAAGTATACGGGGATGATCAGTAAGGGGCTGGGAGTCTCCCCAGAGTTCGTCAACGACTTGTTGAGGAGTAGGGAGGATACTGTGGTGGGTGTTATTAGGGGATCAAGGTTCTCATGGCTGGCTCCCTATATTGAGGAGGCTGTTGAGAAGGGGAGTGTGGTGGAGCTCTATAGGGCTGTGAAGAGGGGGTTCGCCGAGTACTTCAGATCCATAGGTAGGAAGAAGCCCCTCGATATGGTCTATGTCCTGTGGTATCTATACTCGGCTGAGTATGAATATATCAACCTATCCACGATAGCCACGGCTAAGGAGCTGGGTATAGACCCGTCTGAAATACCTATCTTCTAGTCCTGCTCAAACAGCTTCTTGGTTAGGATTAGGGCCATGGCTATGGCCAGCCCAATGAAGGCATAGACTACTGGTGCAACTATTCCTATGACGATCCTGACTACTCCGTAGAGTAGCACCAGCGCGAGGAAGCTAGCCCCGTATAGTAGGCTGGGCTTGTTGGGCGTCCCCCTGGATAGTAGTACGACTAGTCCTGTGAGTATGGTGACGAAGGCGAAGTATAGGGGGAACTGGGCGGTCTCGACGAGTAGGGTTAGCCTGGCAACTCCAGCCACCGCTGCTATGTAGAATACATGCCCCAGGAAGATTATTGTGGGGACTATGAAGTAGAGTATGTTTATCCATAGATCCCTCACGTCTTGGGAGGAGCCTGTGACTATTAGGTATCCCCCGAGGAGGTATAGGCCTATGTTGGCTATGAAGAGTATGGAGTCGCTTCCAACGGCTATGAATATGTCTAGTGGGTCGGCAGTCAATGTATATTGGTAGAGAGCCCTAGCTAAGGTGGTTATTAGCGGGGCTATCACAAGTAGTATGCCTATGTCCCTCTTGTCCATCCCTCAACACCACGGTAGCCGTTAATGTATATAAACCTACCTTTAACTATATGTGGCTTATAAAGGGTCTACAAAGCCTCTGAGGGGGGTAGGTTGATGTTCAGGCCTGTCCGTATGTATAAGTTTTATCTAGCCGTGCCCATGGATAGGGAAGAGGATGTTTCTAAGGCTATTGCTAGGCTGGGTGCTGTGCAGCTCACTAGTCAGGAGGCCGTAACCAGTGTTAGGGAGGAGGTGGAGCTTGCCAATAGGTATTGGAGGATCTTGGACAGGGCGAATGTCCTTATCAACAGTCTCTCCGAGTATAGTGAGGAGGAGAAGCGTGGCCTTGGTAGTAAGATACGTGAGGTGTTGTCACCTCCAGATGAGCCTGAGCAGAAGGTTCTAAGTAAGGAGGAGGCGGCGGCCTTTATAGAGGAGGTGGAGGGGTGTCTAAACTCCTACACAGCCCGTGTGGACGAGGTGAATAAGAGGGTTACCCAGCTTAAGAATATCCTGGTTTATGCCAGGCTCTTCGAGAAGTATGGGATTCCTGTGGATGTGGCTGGGGACTATACCCATATATTCATCAGGACGGGCCTCCTACCGGTGCAGAATCTACCTCTCCTTAAGGATTATCTCAAGCCTTATAACGTGATTCTCAATGTGTTTGAGGGGGTTAGGAAGGATTATTTTATAGTTTTGGCCGGTAGCGTGGAGGATAAGGATGAGATTCTGAACTATCTATCCGCCCTGAACTTTGAGGAGATCCGTTTTCCAGAGGAGTTTAAGGGTGACCCGTCCAAGGTGGTTAGGCAGATAGAGGAGGAGCTCTCCAGGCTCTGGGGGGAGGCTAGGGAGCTTCGTGGGGAGATAGAGGAGTTCTTGAGATCCGTACTCGCCTATAAACGGTTCTTTAGGTTTATGGAGAGGGTGTACAGCTCCATAACCTATACCAAGAACTTCGCCGTGTATAGGGGCTGGGTACCCAAGGATAGGTATGACGATCTTGTAGCTGCCGTGAGGGGTGTGTTGGGGGAGAAGTTCTACATAGAATACGAGGAGCCTAGTCATGAGGAGGGAGTGGAACCTCCAACACTTCTCAGGAATCCTAGCATATTCGGGAAACTAGAGGTTTTGACGCGTAAGAGGGGTATCCCTAACTACTTTGAGTTTGATCCCACTCCAATCTACACTGTTCTCTTCCTTATAATGTATGGCTTCATGTTTGGTGGGATCGGTGAAGGAATAATATTGATGATTATCGGAGCTTTTCTTACTAGGGTTAAGAGACCCGCCTTGGGTATGTCCGCTAATGGGATAAATAGTTTAGGCTATATGCTCATCTCAGCAGGGGCCATGGCTGTGATTTTCGGATTTATTTACGGAAAGGCATTTTTGATATCGGTATCTAAACCTCTTTGGATAAGCCCGATAAAGGATACTCTGGGAATAAGTGTTATAGCTATTATCTTTGGGTTGGTACAGCTCATTATAGGTGTGATTCTAAACATCATCATTGATTTAAAGAACGGTGAATATCTCGAGGCTTTTCTAAGTTGGAAGGGTATAGCAGGGCTAATATACTTCGTCGTAGGTATATATCTAGCTATAAACTTTGTCACCGGCGGATTGACACTCTCAGTATTTGTAAGAGAAGACCTATTGCCCTTCACAATATTGGAAATAGCTCTTCTAGCGCTCGTGTATATGAAGCCTACCATTGAGAACATTGTTCATGATGAGGGTAAGCCGATCTCGATGACCTTGGTAGAGGGTCTTCAGGAGTTCGTAGAGATGTTCATATCATATCTAACTAACTCCGTATCATACATTAGGCTAGGTGCCTTCGCGATTGGTCATGAGGCGCTAGGTGAGGCTGCCATAGTTTTCAGCGGCCTAGTTGGCACTGTGCCAGCATACATCTTCTTCAACATTATAGGTATAGTGATCGAGGGATTCGCCGCTGGTATCCAATCGATAAGGCTTCTCTACTACGAGTTCTCGACGAAGTTCTACAGGGATGAGGGTGTACTATTCAGGCCCTTGCGGCTGTGAGGTCTATACCACCTCTTTATATTATTTTATATGGCATAGCCATATTATTCACATAATTCAAAGCCTCAGGGTGGTTGGCAGATGATCGAGTTCGTATGGAGGTTGGTTAGGAATCCTAGGAAGACGACTGTGATGGGTATCCTCTTCAACCTGGCACTCGCACTGGTGGTGATAGGCGGTTTCATGACCTTCGTCCTGGGTGCTGAGGACCCGGCTGCTGGCGAGGCTGCAGCGGCTGCCGATGCGGGTATGAAGTATCTAGGCGCTGGGCTGGCCGTCGCCGGCTCGACGATAGGTGCTGGTGTAGCCCTGTATGGAGCCACCAGTGCCGGTAGCGCTGCACTGGTTGAGCGTCCTGAGCTGGCTGTCTGGGTACTTATTTTGGCTGGTCTGGGTGAGGGTGTAGCTATCTATGGACTGATTATCGCTATATTGATCCTAGGTGGTTAGCTCCTCAACCTCCTTCTTTATTCCTATTACGAGTACAGCTGTGTATCCTATCATCCTGAACTCGGGTCTGATCTTCCCTTTTGAGAATCTGAGGTTCCTTAGGAAGATCTCCACGGTCTCTATGTGGGCGAAGTGTTTCTTGAAGGCGTCGTGTATCTTCTCGAGCTGTGAGTATGTTGGTAGTAGTATGCCTATCCTTCCATATCCCTTGAGTGCCCTATGGACATGTGGTATCGCGGTCCATGGCGTGTCTATGTCTATGAATGCCGCGTCGTAATAGTCCCTCTCTAGGGCGTTGTCTGGGAACTCCCCTCTAAACCGTATTCTACACTCGTACCCTATCCTCTCAAGGTTCTTCTTGGCAGCCTCCCTAAAATCGTCTCTCTTCTCGTAGGTGGTGATCTCTCCGTCGCTGGACATGATCCATGCTATGCCTGTGGTTAGTCCCCCGCTACCCGTACCTACCTCGAGTACCCGGCTGTTATGTCTTATGCCTAGTACGTGGATTATGTAGCCGATGTCCTTGGGGTATATTATCTGTGTAGGTCTTCTGGCCCGCATAATATATTCCCTGGGGCCGGGCCTGGCTACGAGTAGGGGCCTCCCCTTATTGGTCTTGACGATGGATCCATATTCAATACCCACTAGTTTGGATAGGTCTATGGTTCCTAGGTCTGTGGAGAATCTCTCATTCTCCACCCTGACTATCCATCCCCTCGACTTCTCGGGGGAGTAGAGATATATAGTGTCTCCAAGCCCCACCTTCATCTGGCAGCTCCCCGTCTATGCGTATATATATTTGGGGTTGGGGGTTATAGGAGGAACTCCTTCTCGTAGTTGCGGAGTATCTCTGCCGACTTTCTATAGTCTATGAAGAGCTCTGCGGCCCGCTCTACGTCGGTCTTGACCACCTTATTCCTCCCCTCCTGTCCAGCGATCTCCATCACTGGTCCTAGGAGCATGAGGGCGTATCTTAGGCTGTTCTCCACCCCTAGCCTTACGAGTTCCTCGAAGGCGTCCTCCTCCATCTCTATACCCTCCTCCCTAATCTTGATCTCAAGTATCTTCCGTATCTCCTCCTCCTTGTAGGGCTCCGTCGTTATGATCAGTAGTCTGTCTAGGAAGTCTATCGGTATGCCGTGTGGCGACTCTATGTCTGTCCCCCTTATCTTTGTTATCCCCCTGTTTGTGGCGAATATGACTACGGGGGCCATCTCGCTCTCCAATGCCCTGTTTAGGAATGCGAATGCCTCTATGTCTAGCATGTGGACCTCGTCTATGAATAGTACTCCTGGTATTATCTCGGCCCTCCCATCCTCTATCCATCTCTTTACGAGCTCGTCCACCTCCTGCCTAGTCTCGTTTGTTATCTCCTCCCTCTCGCCTCCGAATAGTAGGCTGAATACGCCTCCGCCTGTGCTTCTAGCCTTTGTTAGGTCTAGCTCGTGGAGGGATAGTGTGTATACGAACTCCTTCTCCTTTATCAGTGGGCCCTTCGGCGTCTCTACATATATCTCTCCCTCTAGGTCGTACTCACCCTTATACTCCCTGGCCCGGCCTAGCTTGGTGACCCTTCCGGTCTCCCGCTCTATCATTATTACGTCTCCCTCCCTCACGTTCTGCTGGAGTAGGGCCATGGCTATGTTGGTGTCTCCTGTGAAGTCCCTCTTCTCCGTGTCTGTGGCTAGTGTCAGCTTCACCCTGGCGGGGATCTGCTGGTATGGGTTGTAGGGGTGCTGGGTCATGCTGTACTCAATGTTTTTAACGACTCCCTCGATTACCTCTTTATACTCCTTTATCCTCACACCTATCGCCTTCCTTATAGCCCTCATCAGTATCTCGGTCTTCTTGAGCTCCGTTGAGTAGATCTCGCTGCCGCTCATGCTTATGAAGGGTACGTCCTTACCGAACTCCTTGGCTATAGCCAGTGCTATTGCCGTCTTACCTGTTCCGGGTGGCCCTGCTAGTAGTATGGCTCGTCCAGCCAGCTTACCCTTCTTTATCATCTGGACTATTACGTAGGCAGCCTCCCTCGCCTTTACCTGGCCCACCATCCCGTCGGCGGCGAACTCTGCCTTCCCGTTCCTGACGCCTAGGCCCTTTATATGGGTGTGGAAGCCTATCCTCTCGAACCGCTCCTCCACTGGTCGGATGGACATACCCTTCACCTAGGAATATTTTTCGGGGCTGGGTCGATTAATTAAATTCTGGCTGGGGGTAGCTGAGCTGGATGGTGGGCTGTATATTTACTAGGCGTGGAAGGATCAGGTTTGAGAATATACTTCCATTCGATGGAGACGTCTCCATCCTGCCTACCAAAGACTTCCTCGTTGTGGGATGGGGGAGGGGATTCTCGTGGCCCGGCGATGTGGATGTTGATACCGTGGTCTCTATGTCTCCCTACACGGGTTTCCTACTGATAGGTAGGAGGTATCTAAGGATCAGGGCTGGTACCAGAGTGGCCAGTCTGTTGAGGTTCCTAATGAGGCGTAGGGTATGGGTGGATCTCATCTATCCGTGGGACCCTATGGAGAGTATAGGTGGGTTGGTGGCTCAGGGTCTTAACCCTCTGAGGGGGTCGGCTATACATGTCTATAGCGGGAATGGACACTTTTTGTCCCGTGAGTATAGGGGTGGTGTGATACTAGATGTTAGGACGGATGGCCTGGCTAGGGGGGATCCCGAGCTGGTTTATCTCATTGTTTCTAGGGGTGAGGCCGGCCTGCTCTATGAAGAGTTGGTGGGGATTGGCGCGTCATTCTCCATTCTTAGGGGGGATACCGGGTACTACGTGGTGGTCCTGGCGAGGTCCACGGTTGAGAGGAGGCGCCTAGTAAGGGGTATATCCAGGTTTGTTGATAAGAGCCGTATCCATGTCTGGGATGGTAGGGTTGATAGCCTCCCCATGGTCTCTGAGAGGTTTTTAGGCGGTGGTGTAGAGACTATTAAGGCTGTAGAGCTGTCTAGGGACTATGTGCCGGGGGGCCTCATCTTCTACTCGTGGCCCATGGGTGTAGGCCTAGTAGGTGGTGTCGATGAGGAGGGTTGATGCGGAGAAGTGTCCACTCTCACCCATCGCCTCAAACCTCTTGTCCCCACTCTTATCCCTAGGGTGTGAGGGCTCCATCCTGTGGTGTGACCTCTGTGGAGCCTGTGGCGAGTGGTATAGACAGGTGGTTGAGAGATGGCTTAGAGAGGCTGATGGTGATGCATCTCTAGAGTTGGAGGTTCTAAGGGAGGGGTCATACACGCTTCTACTCCCCGCTGACCTCTATAGGGATCGGTGCTTCGGGAGGGTGGTCGAGGGTATTGTAGAGTCTCTAAAGCGTCATATCGAGGTTGGCCTCGCCATATACAGTGGCCTAATACCCCTACTCAGAGATCGTGTACGGGGTGGGGGGAGGATATCGTGGGAGGCAGAGTCTAAAGTAGTGGTAATGGATAGATACTCCCCTATGGCTGTGGAGGGGAGGATATATACGTTGTCCATGATTATAGAGGGGTTGATCCGTAGGGGCGAGGTATTTATTCGGCCGGGGCCCCTGGATCTATACGTCTATAGATCGGCATATCCATTCTATAATAGGGAGGCGGAGAGGTTCGTATCCCTCCTCTCAGGTGGTTTCCTTAGGACTGTGCGTCTATGGGGGCCTCGGATAGGTCTGGGGCTAACCCCACTATGGGAGGAGTATAGGGGTATTATATGTCCATACCTGAGGGTCAGAACCCCGTCTCATAAAGGTGTATTGGGTGTGGTCGATCCCATGCTCTACATAGCCCTGAGGAGGTGTGTAGGGGGGCTCCCCGTCTTCTTCCTACCCTACTATGTAGCCCTGAGCCTGGAGGAGGCGTAGATACCAATCCCTAATTACCTCCCTCATATAATTAGATTTCTTGAGCTGGAGATGTACAGAGAGCAGGAGGCTAGGAGGCAGATAGTCTCTGATCTTCAGGACCTGGCCAGTAAGACTCTTGACGTGGCTACGGGTCTACTCCGGATCGTAGAGACGATGTATGAGAGTGATGGGGCGGATCTGAAGTCGCTTTATGAAGATGTGAGGAGGCTAGATAGTGAGGTCTATAGTATACAGAAGACGTTGATAAATGAGGTGATGAGGTATAAGCCTTTCATCGGTGATCAGACATACATCTTCTACAACCTGATAGTCTTGATAGGCGATGTTGTAGATGAGATGGATGGGGCCGCCTTTAGACTCTCACACCTAGACGTCTCTAGCCTGGCTAAGTGGGAGCTGGAGTGGATACGGAAGGTGGTGAATGCTCTCCACCGCGAGGTTGAGGCCTTTAGGGAGGCGATCTATTTCCTGGCTTATAACATCTCCTCCGTCTATCCAGCGGTGGAGAGGATAATAGAGATTGAGGAGGAGATCGACCTTCTACACCGTAAGGCCTTGGTGGAGGTCTTCAATAGGGAGAGGAGCAGCTCCAAGATGTTGATGTGGATGGAGATTATAAAGATGCTGGAGTCTGCGGCGGACGGTATGAAGAAGGTTGGGGATGTTATTCTGAGCCTGTGTATACTATGAGGAGGTATAAGGGTTTCCTGGTTGGTGGGAGGGTATATATCCCTGATCATGAGGAGGCCCGTAGGATCTGGTCCCTAGGATTCTTCGGTAAGCCACTGGGTGTTGATAAGCCTAAGAGGCCTGACTTCGACTCTCCCCTCCTCCTAGACCCTCTCGAGGCTCTCTACCTCCTCGAGAAGGGTGTTATTGAGGTTTATCACCGGGGAGAGTCCCTCGGTCCAGAGTCTTTCAGGGAGCTGATCAGGGATATGTATCCCTACCTAGACCTGAAATACATGGTGTATAAGGATCTGAGGGATAGGGGCTTCGCAGTCATCTCTGGCCTGAAGTTTGGGGTGGACTTCGCCGTCTATAAGAGGGGGCCTGGGATTGAGCATGCCCCTTACCTGGTGGATGTTATAGAGGCTGGCTCCATGGTTAGTGGGGATGAGCTGGTGAGGGCTGGTAGGTTGGCAACCTCGGTTAGGAAACGATTTGTCTACGCGGTTGTAGATGGGGATAAAAAGAGTATTAGGTATCTAATGTTCAAGTGGTTTAAGCCCTAGTCCTCCTCCTCGATCTCTATCTTCCTGGTCCCTACGCCCTTCTTCTTCTTGAGCTTGATTATCAGTATCCCGTTGTTAAGCTTCGCCTTTATGTCGTCTGCCTGGGCGTCGCTAGGTATTGGGACGCTAACCTTGTACTTCTTGTAGGGCGTCTCGGCCTTTATGTATAGTGCGCCGTCCTTCAGCTGGATGTCGACGTCATCCTTCTTGGCTCCAGCCATCTCCACGATGATCTCGTAGTGGTCATCCTTGTCGATTAGGTCGTATACAGGGGTTACTGTCTGGTCTATCTTCACGCCGAAGGGCTGCTGTGGCTTGACGTTTCCGAAGAACTTTATCTCCGGCTTCTCCATACCTGTCTGCCACCTATATGTGAATCCGAATACTATTGGCTCGCCGCGCATGCCTAGCTCCCTGAGCTCGTTGGTCCTGATCTTTGTCAGCTCTGTGATGAGCTTCCTGATCCTCCTCATCTCCTCCTTGAATATCCTATCGATCTCATCGAAGAACTCGTCCTCGAACCTCATATCGCATCACCATTCTAGATTCTTGGATAGGGGGATTTTTAAAATTTAGTATTCCGTAATAACATTTTAAGCCTTTTCACGGTTCTTAGAAAAAGTAATATCTTGATAATCCGAATTCCGGGTTTATCATGCCAAACCCTCTGGGGAAGGGTTATATTCTCTGTCGTCTCGCAGATCACTAGGTATCCCTCCCTCTCTGGGACTATTCTCGAGTATTTGAAGCCCGAGGCGTGGTGTAGGTCTCTAAGCCTCTTGGCACTCTGTATATCCCCGGTCCGGTATACTATCCTCGCCCCTCCCCACCTAGTCCATTCCTCACCTATCTCCGCCTGTTCAGTCCTTATTCCCATTACCTCGACCACTTTAGAGCCATGTATCCTTGAGATTCTCTCTGCAGCCTTCTCCGCGATCCTCTGGGGGAGTCTGTACACCTCCTATCCACCGCCCCCACTTGTCTAAAGGAATATTCTTTTATTGGGGTGGAGGGGGTTATTTAGCTCTATTGGGACGGGTTATTCCCCCACTGTTCCGGGGTGGTTCTAATGTCTACTGATGTGGAGGTGGGTAGGTGGGAGGACTACGTTGATACGGCTAGCTCCCTCACGGGTTTCGGGGGGAGTCAGGATATAAGCTATGTGGATGCTAGGGTGCATGAGAAGCGTAGCGTCACTATAGTTGTGAATAATGGTCAGCTGGTGGCTTTTAATAGGAGCTATGAGGCTGGCCTTGGGATAAGGGTCTTCTCCAGGGGTATAACTCTCTATGGCTCTGTCTCCACCCCCTCCAAGTCGATGGCTGAGTATGTGTTGGATGGCTTGGCTAAGAGGATCTCTAATCTGAGGGGGTGGGGAAGGGTCGATGAATATACGCTTCATGACGTCCCCTCGGAGGATGTTGAGTATGTTGTGAAGGAGGAGAAGCCTTTCCTAGATAATATCGACGACTCCATATCTATATTGACTGATCTTGACAAGGCTTTGAGGGATGTCGCTAGTATAGAGCTTCTGAGTAGGCATATAGTCATCAACTATACCTTGGAGAGGAAGTTCTTCACGAGTTCTGACCAGGTGGTGGTCTCCTCGACTATTCCGAGGATAACCTTCTTCGCCCATTTCACTGGGAAGGATGGGGAGTTCGTCTCTAAAAACGTGTTGTTGGGGGCTTCTCAGGGGGCCGAGTTCCTGGACTATGATTATCTCCTGTCTCAGTGTAGGGAGCGTATAGAGGCTATGGAGCGTGTCGTTAAGGAGGCCAAGCCTATCCCCATCGATAAGTATAACGTTATCGTTGGGCCGGAGATAGCCGGGATCATAGCTCATGAGGCAGTTGGCCATCCCTTCGAGCTGGATAGGATCTTGGGTATGGAGGGTGCACAGGCTGGGGAGTCCTATGTATCGATAAGTGATGTGGAGGTTAGGCGGATAGGCTCTGAAGCCGTGACTGTTGTGGATGACCCTACGTATCCAGGGGCTTATGGATATTATCTCTATGACGATGATGGTATGAGGGTCTCTGCTAGGGTTATGATTAGGGAGGGGGTTGTAAAGACCCTTCTAAGCAATAGATTCGTAGCGTCGAGGATTGGTATGAGGGGTAATGGGAGTAGTAGGGCCTCAAGCTATCATGACGAGCCTCTGGTTAGGATGGGTGTGACATATTTCCAGGAGGGTGAGTATAGTGTGGATGAGCTGGTTGAGGAGGCTGGTCGGGGGATATTCATAAAGGACTATACTGAGTGGAACATTGATGATCGGAGGATTAACCAGCGCTACACAGGTTTCGAGGCGTATCTCATACAGAATGGTAGGCTTGGCCCGCCTGTGAAGTACCCCGTCCTCGAGTCCACCACCTGGGAGCTATTGTCGAGGGTCTCAGCAGCCTCCTCAGAGATTGAGCTCTTCCCAGGCTTCTGTGGGAAGGGTGACCCTATGCAGGTGCTGCCTGTGAGCCTCGGTGGGCCCCACCTACTGATAAACAATATTCTTGTAGGCTCTAGGTAAGGGGTGGTTATATGGAGTTCGACGAGTTGTTGAGGTCGGCCCTGGGCTGGAGGGATCTGGACGAGTTTATACAGAAGCTTGTGAGTAGGCTCTCGAAGGAGTTTGACACCGTGATCGTTAATGGTGAGATTCTCTACAGTACGAGGATCAGGTTCTCCAACTATAGGCATGACCTCACTAAGCACATGGTTGAGGATAGTATCGATGTGATGGTTAAGAAGGGGAAGAGCTATACAACTGTCTCTCTCGACAGTGTCTCTACCCTAGACCTGGACAGTGTGGTCGATTTTATACGTAAGTCTTTTAGGCTTATCGATAGGCAGGAGGAGTATATCCCTCCCGAGGCGGGCTTTGAGACGTATGACATTATCCCTGGTGTCTATAATGACTCTGTATTTGACCAGGACTTTCTATATAGGCTGTTGGAAGCCATCCTGTCTACAGATGCTGGTGGGGTTGAGAGGCTTAGCGGTATAATCTCGGCGGAGGCTGGGAGGCGTCTGATGGCGTCTTCCTATGGGGCTAGTGGGGAGTATAAGTATAGTAGGTTCAACATCAGGGTTAGGGGCTTCAAGGATAGTGAGCTCACGGCTACATCATCTATACTCTCGACGAGGGTGGATGAGGAGGACGCTGAGTCTATGGTTGGTGAGGTGTCCTCTAGGCTTGAGGGTGTGGATAAGCCTGTCTTGCCTGAGAGGCGTAGGACGAGGGTGGTCTTCACTCCTGATGCCTTCTCAAATCTTCTGAGCTATCTATCATCGATGCTCTCGGCCTATAACTACTATACCGGTATCTCTGTCTTCTCTGGCCAGTTGGGTGAGGATATTGGGGCTAGGGCGCTGGTGTATGACGATCCTAGGATGGAGAATAGCCCGGCCTCTATAACCTTTGACGAGGAGGGTGTCCCTACTAGGAAGACTGTCTATATCGAGGGCGGCGTGTTGAGGGATCTGGCCTTCAACAATACCCTTGCTAGGAGGATGGGTAGGGAGAGTAATGGTCATGCGGGGCTGATCATCCCCCATATGCACCACGTCGTCTATAGGTGTGACGATGTTGCTAGGGATGAGGAGGAGTTGTTGAAGACCGTTGGTGAGGGGATCTACATAACCAATCTGTGGTATACGAGGTATTCAAACCTGAGGGAGGGTTCCCTATCGACTATGCAGAGGGATGTGGGGTTCTTGATAGAGGATGGTGAGCTCACGAAGCCTGTTATAGGTGCGAGGCTCTCGCTCAACATTAAGGACCTGGTGGTTAATCCCATACTATCTACGGAGCCTACTAAGTGGTCATTGCCGTGGGACGTTGATACACCCTCCTACACTGGCTATGTGGCTCTAGAGGGTGTTGTGGTCACGACTGGGTTCTAACGAGGAGTACAACGTCTTTGTCTGGGCCCTCTCTATACTGGCATCTGCAGGGCTTTGAGCCGCATTTGGGGCATCCCTCCCCATATCTCTCCACCGCTGCCTTCTCCAGGTCGATACCTAGTAGGTTGGCGACGCTGGCTAGCCATGCCAATACGTCTGCCAGCTCCTCCTCTATGCCCCTACCATCCTCGATGGCCTGTCTGAGCTCGTAGACCTCGCTTACCAACCAGTCCAGCGTCCTCTCTAGACCCCTCCTCCTGTCGTGGTGGATATATGTCTCCCGTATCACCTCTTGGAACCTGGAGATGTCCACCTCTCCACACCCCATTCACTATTTTTACGGCTTGGCGTCCGTAATTATTTGATTTGATGGCGATGGAGAGGGATGGTGAGAGAATAGCCAGGCTCCTGGCTAGGGCTGAGGAGAAGGGTCTTGACTATGTACTCTTCCTCGATCCCGAGAATATCCACTATCTATGTGGTGGTGTGATAGACTACTCTGCAGCGTATCTCGATGTGGGGGAGGGTAGGATAGTTGCTATAGCCAACGTGATGGAGACCGAGAGGATCCCCAAGGTTACATGGGTGGATGACATAATCGTCTACTACAGGGATAGGTACGACGGCCCCCTAGAGTCTGTGAAGGCTGAGAACCTCTACGACGCGATAGGCAAGGTGCTGGATGGTGGTAGGATAGGAGTCCCCTATGGATTCATCTCTAAGAGGGAGTTCGACCTGCTTAGTGAGAAGCTGGAGGGTCTTACAGATTTTAGTGATGATCTCTGGCGTGCCAGGATGATAAAGAGTCGTAGGGAGATTGCGCTCCTCAGGGAGGCCGCCAGGATTGTGGATGAGGGGATTAGGTGGGCCTCAGAGCGTCTGGATAGGGGGATGTCCGAATATTCCCTGATGGTTGAGAGCAAGTGCTACATGCTGAGGAAGGGTGCTGACAAGACTCTGGACTTCCTGATCGTGGCTAGTGGTCCTAACTCGGCCTATCCCCATTGGAGATGTTCTGATAGGGTTCCGAGGCCTGGCGACGCTGTTACCCTGGACTATGTAGCGTCATACAACGGGTACTTCGGCGATGAGACTAGGACCTTCTTCGTGGGGATGGCTGAGACTGCTTTGAAGAGGATCTATGAGGTGGTTCTCGAGGCTCAGATGGAGGCTATTGACAAGGCTGGTCCGGGGGTGAAGGCTAAGGAGGTTGATGAGGTGGCTAGGAAGATTATTGAGCGTAATGGGTATGGTAAGTATTTCACCCATTCCACTGGGCATGGTATAGGTCTCAATGTGCATGAGCCTCCCCGTCTAAGTAGCAGGAGTGAGTATACGTTGGAGCCGGGGATGGTGGTGACTATTGAGCCTGGGATATATGTGGAGGGTCTAGGCGGGGTAAGGATCGAGGATATGGTGTTGATAACTGAGGATGGGAGTGAGGTATTGACAAGCCTCCCAAAGGCTATTGAGATAGTCTAGGATGGGCGGGTGCCTCCTATGCGGCCCGTCAAGGATATAGGGCTGGGGGAGGGTCTGCCAGCCCTCCTCCGTCAGATGGCTTCTATGGGCGGGTTTATGGGGCGCCGCCTAGGCGAGGCCTACAACATCTTAAGGGAGGTTCTTGAGAAGAAGGATGAGGTCACGGTGTTCATGAGCTTCCCAGCCGCACCTATCTCCACGGGTCTACGGGGCGTTATAAGGGAGATGTTGAGCCGTGGATGGGTGGATGTCGTTATAACGACATGTGGAACTTGGGATCATGACTTGGCCCGGTCATATGTAGACTATTTCATCGGGTCCTTCGAGATGGATGATAAGGAGCTTAGGAGGAGGGAGGTCCATAGGCTTGGTAATGTTCTGATCCCCTTCGATAACTATGGAGTCGTTATTGAGAGGCATATGAGGAGGCTCCTTGAGGATCTATATAGCCGGGGTGTGAGGGAGCTCTCTACCTACGAGTTTTCCTGGGAGCTTGGGAAGTATATAGGTAGTGAGGAGAGCCTCCTCTATACTGCTTATAAGAGGGATGTAGAGGTTATAGTGCCGGCCCCCTACGACGGGGCTGTTGGGTATAATATCTGGGTCTTCCAACAGTTCCATAGGGACTTTAAGCTGGATATGTATCGGGATGAGAAGTTGTTGGCCGACGCGGTCTATGAGGCTTCTAGTACGGCTGGTATAGTGGTAGGTGGTGGGGTCTCGAAGCACCACCTAATCTGGTGGAACCAGTTTAGGGGTGGGCTTGACTATGCAGTCCAGATATCTACGGCTGTGGAGTATGACGGTAGCTTATCCGGGGCCCGTATGTCTGAGGCCGTCAGCTGGAACAAGGTGTCGAGTAGTGGTAGGTATGTAAGTGTATGGGGCGACGCCACTATTCTTCTCCCGATACTTGTGGAGGCGCTTATTGAGGAGGGCTTCTAGACGGTGTAGTATATAGTGTCCTCCCCTATATCCTCGAGGATCACCCCTTTCTTAGCTAGTTCATCCCTGATCATGTCGGCCACGTCGTAGATCCTCCTCTTCCTAAGCTCCTTCCGCACGTTTATCAGTAGCTCTAGGATGCCCCTTGTCTCTAGGCTGGTCTCTAGCTGTAGGCCGAAGATGTACTGGACCTCCTTGTATAGTCTTAGGGCGTCCTCCCTAGACTCTTTGCTTAGGCCTCTAGAGGCTAGGGCGCTGCTCAGCTCGTCTAGGAAGGACATGAATGTGCTTAGGGCTGCTGGTGTGTTTAGGTCGTTTGAGAGGTGGCTGAGTATCTCCTCCCTATACTGATCCACATCTATCCCTACACCACCATCCTCAGCCCTTAGTAGTCGGGTGTATACGCTCTGTATCCTCCTCTGTATGTTCTGTGCCTCCCGTATCTTCTCGTCGCTATACTCGCTCTGCTTCCTGTAGTGGGTGGATATGACGAATATCCTTATTGTGTCTGGATGCATTACTCTCAGGAGGTCCCTCATAGTGACTATGTTACCCAGTGATTTGGACATCTTCTCCTTGGCCATCTTGAGTATGCCTACATGTGTCCATATATAGACGGCCTCCTCCCCTATGTAGGAGTTTGTCTGTGCCCTCTCATTCTCGTGGTGTGGGAATTTTAGGTCCTCCCCGCCTCCATGTATCTCGAATGGTGGGTCTAGGAGCTTGCTGCTCATGGCTGTACACTCTATGTGCCACCCGGGTCTACCCCGTCCCCATGGGCTCTCCCAGCTGGGCTCACCTGGCTTGGCCTTCTTCCATAGTGCGAAGTCTAGGGGGTCTATCTTGCCCTCTCCCTCCTCTACCCTGTAGCCGGCTATCAGGTCGTCTATGCTCTGCTTACTTATCTCTCCATATTTCTCGAACCTCCTTACGGAGAAGTATACATTCCCGTTGGCCACGTAGGCGTAGCCCCTCTCTATTAGGGACTCTATGATCCTGTGCATATCCCTGATATGATATGTGGCTCTGGGTAGTGCGTAGGGTGGGAGTAGGTTTAGGGCTCTCCAGTTTGCTATGAAGTCCTCTGTAAACTCTTCGCTCACCTCTCTATAGCTCCTCCCTTCCTCGTTGGCCCGCCTGATTATCTTGTCGTCGATATCGGTTATGTTGACTACATGCATCACGTCGAAGCCCGAGTATTTCAGGAATCTAACCATGGTGTCGTATACTATGAAGGTTTTGAAGTGTCCTATGTGGCTATAGTCGTAGACGGTCGGTCCACATATATACATCCTGATGATGTTGTCTCCCCTGAGGGATCTCACAGGCTTTAGCCTCGCTTCCCTACTGTCGTATAGCTGTATAGTCTTCATGGCCTACTAAGCGATTATGGATGGGTAGAATATAACTTCTCCAACGGTGCATGGAGATGATTGGTATGGATTGGTTGGATAGCTTCACCCTATATAGATACTCTAGGCTGGAGGTTCCCCTGGTTACTCGTGGTATGTTGATGGAGCTCCTTGGTTGGAATGGTCCTAAGAAGACCTCTCTGGATCTTGGACGTACATGGGGATATGTATATGTAGAGAATTCTCACCTGGTCCTAGATGGGTATCGATATAGTGTAGAGGGGTTGTTGGAGGAGGTTGGTGAGGGGGATATCTACATACTTGGAGGGGGTAGGTATGGTCGACTCGCGTTTTACCGTGACGGCCTATACTACAGGCTCTACGCACCTATGCCGTATACAGCCCCCACTATAGAGATCAGTGGGATCAAGATGCATAGGGTGGTGGGCATCACTCCGTGGAGGGATGCCTATAGCAAGGTCTCACTCCTGAGGCCGAGGAGGGGGGATAGGGTGCTGGACACGTGTACCGGCCTTGGATACACGGCTATACATTCCCTCCTTAGGGGTGCTGAGGTTGTCACGGTCGAGGTGGATAGGAATGTACTGGACATGGCTAAGTATAACCCTTGGAGCGGCGAGCTTGTGGATATACCGATAATCCTTGGTGATGTTGCCGAGGTGGTTGAGGAGCTTCCTAGGGAGTCGTTCGACGCTGTTATCCATGATCCTCCTAGGTTCTCGAGGGCTGGTGAGCTGTATAGCCTGGATTTCTACAGGTCTCTGGCGAGGGTTCTCCGTAAGGGTGGTAGGCTTGTCCACTATGTGGGTCAGCCCAGGTATAAGTCGGGTGTCGATATGGCTGGGGGTGTCATGAAGCGTCTTAGACGGGCTGGGTTCAGGCCTACTCGTATCTGGGAGCATGGGGTCATATATGCAGTAAAGATATAAGAGACGCTCTGTGGGAGAGCTTTAAATGTAGCCCTGGTGTGGGGGGATGTATGCGGTTGAGCTCATCGATATAGTCAAGAGGTTTGGCGATGTAGTGGCTGTGGATCATGTCAACCTTAAGGTGAAGGATGGGGAGTTCTTCAGCCTCCTAGGCCCTAGTGGATGTGGTAAGACCACCACACTCCGTATGATAGCTGGTCTGGAGACTCCCGACGAGGGGATGGTTAAGCTACATGGTCAGGACGTGACTTATACCCCTCCGCATAAGAGGGGTATAGGTATGGTCTTCCAGACCCTGGCCCTATTCCCCCATATGAATGTCTTTGAGAATATAGCCTTCGGCCTGAGGATGCGTGGGTATCCCGAGGATGAGATTAGGAGGAGGGTTAAGGAGGCCCTCGAGATTGTGAGGCTTCCCGGCATGGAGAATAGGATGCCTAACCAGCTTAGTGGTGGTCAGAGGCAGAGGGTGGCTCTTGCGAGGGCTCTAGTAATCGAGCCTAAAGTACTACTCCTCGATGAGCCTCTCGGGGCTTTGGATCTGAAGATTAGGCAGGAGATGATGGTGGAGCTTAAGCGGATCCATAGGGAGGTCGGAACCACCTTTATCTACGTAACCCATGACCAGGGAGAGGCCATGGTGATGTCTGACAGGATAGCGATAATGAGGGATGGGAAGATAATGCAGGTTGGAACTCCTGAGGAGATTTATCTAAGGCCGGTAAACAAGTTCGTGGCCCGCTTCATAGGTGAGGCGATAAACATTGTTGAGGGTGTCTATAGGGAGGGCGCTGTCGAGACTGATGTGGGTAGGATACTCGTCTCGGGCGAGGTTGCTGATGGGAGTAAGGTAGCCATAGCCCTTAGGCCTGAGCAGATATACATCGGGAATACCGAGGGTCTGGACAATGTTGTGGAGGGAGTTGTCCAGTTCAAGATCTTCAAGGGGTCTTATGTGGAGTTCCATGTAGAGGTGGATGGGCACACCTTCATAATCTTCAGGCCCTTCAGATATGGTGAGAAGCTCCCCGACCCTGGTGAGAGGGTTAGGATAGGGTGGAGGAGGGAGTCCTCAGTCCTCCTCACTGACTAGGCAGCCCCTCAGCACTCCATACTTGCTTATGAAGAGGTTTAGTATCGAGGCTAGGGATACCTTCTCCGGTGGATAGGTCTTTATAACTATCTCCCTCAGGATCTCTGCAGACTCTCCATCCATCCATATTGCTCCTGCTAGGTAGTAGTCGGCCTTATCAGATAGATGTGTAACGTATCCCTCACCATCTATTTTAGCCATCGGTGTGCATCCCTCCCTTCCCAGTAGTACTCCATCTTCACCACATAGGTGTCTCGATATTTCTGTAGGCCTTGTATATCTCGAGCAGTCTGGATCAATAGCTATGAAGCTGGACCCTCCTACGAGCTGTATAACGCCTAGGAGTGTATCCATGAGGTCTACAGTGCCCGTCTCCCTTATTATAAGGTCTGTCTCGATCCACTCGTCTCTGAGGCTTAGAAGGGTGTCGGTGGCCTCCTTTCTGGGTGTCTCGACGTTGAGGATGAGGTGTCTTGGGTTGAAGCTCTGTAGGGCCTCTATAACAATATCTAGATCCCTCGCGCCCCGCCACGCTATGGAGACGGTCTCCAGCCTCATAGGTCCTACACTGGCTAGTATGTATGTATAACCAATAATAAGTTGGTTGGGTATAACAGTGTTATATAGGTGAGTCCTATGGAGAAGGTTATACAGCCAGAGGAGCTAAAGGAGATACTAGGTAAGGAAGGGGTGAAGGTGGTTGAGGTTGACTACGACCCTAAGACTGCCTACGAGCTGGGCCATATCCCGGGCGCCATACTTATAGACTGGAAGAGGGATCTCAACAAGTATCCGGAGCGAGACATAATCTCGCCCGAGGAGTTTGAGAAGCTGATGTCTAGGCTTGGCATCAGTAATGATGACCATGTAATCCTCTATGGGGACTATAACAACTGGTTCGCAGCCTTCGCCTTCTGGATATTCGAGATGTATGGACATGAGAAGCTATCGATACTGAATGGTGGGAGGAATAAGTGGATAGAGCTGGGCTACCCCATGACTAGGGAGAGGCCGGAGGTCAAGCCCACCACCTATAGGGTCTCCAAGGTAGATCTTACAAAGAGGGCCTACTTCCTAGACGTTATGAAGCGGCTCAGGGATCCCGACACAGTCCTCGTCGATGTTAGGAGCCCCGCGGAGTATAGGGGTGAGATAACTGCTCCTCCGGAGTATCCCAATGAGCAGGCCCAGAGGGCTGGACATATACCCGGCGCGGTTAACATACCCTGGGCAAAGGCAGTCAATGATGATGGAACCTTCAAGGATGTGGATGAGATTAGGAAGTTGTATGAGGAGCTGGGTGTGAAGCCCGACAAGGAGGTTATCGTCTACTGTAGGATAGGTGAGAGGGCGGCCTTCACCTACTTCGTCCTGAGGCATCTTCTCGGCTTCCCTAAGGTACGGGTGTACGACGGCTCTTGGAGTGAATGGGGTAATATGGTCGGGGCACCTATAGAGAAGGAGGTATGAAGACGATAGACCTGAGGAGGCTGGCCGAGGAGGAAGACTGTACCTCCTCGGCCCTAGAACTTTTTAAGAAGAGGCTTTCAGAGATAGCCCGGGGGGAGAGGTTTTTGATGATCGTCTCCAACGCCGATTCATGGTTCGCCCTGAGGAATATGGGTGGGGAGCTGGGGTATCGCGTCATTAGGTATTGGAAGGAAGGGTCGAGAGACTTTAGGATAGAGGCTGTGAGGGAGTAGAGCCTAGCGCATCCCCTAGGCCCTATTATTAATAACCCTTTCTATGGAAAGAGATTTTATGGTGCGGCCGTGGTCTAGCCTGGTAGGATGCCGGCCTTCCAACACATGGTGGTGAGCCGGTGGTCCCGGGTTCGAATCCCGGCGGCCGCACCTATATACCTCGATATACTGTTATAGGATCCTCGTCAGGAAGATACACATGGCTGTGGATGCGTAGAGTGGTTCTCTATATATCGATATCTTCCTACCCCTGTCCAATATCTCTGGGTCGAAGTCCCCCTTTTGGAAACCGCCTATAACCAGTGTTGAGCCGTCGTAGTACTCCTTCTCCATCGGCGTCTCCTCCCCCTCCTCATGGAGTATAAACACCTTGTCACCTAGGATCTCTCCTAATGGGGTGTCCACTACCTTCATGAATCTCCCGTCGTTGGGTGGTACCATACCCTTCTCGAGGAGCTGGATCATTAGGCCCTCGAAGCGGTAGTAGTCATGTGGTATCCTGGTCTCTGGGTTTATCCATATCGTCCTGCCCTCCACGGTGTATAGGTATATCGAGACCCTGTTCTCCTTGGTGAATGGGTGGTTACATATAGTCTTCAGGATGTCCTGGGTGATGTCTGGCCTGCCTCTCCTATACACGTCGATCCCATGCCTAACCATGGCGTCGTGGTGTACTGGGGTGTAGAGGAGGATCTTGCTTGGGTGTCTCCTACGCCTCCTAGAGTCGTTCCTTATAGCTGGCTCCTGCCATAGCTCTCTAGGTACGGCCTCTATCTCCGCCCCGTATATCAGTATGGTTAGGTCTATCCCCATCTTCGACCCATATATTTCTAACCGTAATGTTTAAGGTGTATGGTATCTAGGAGGGCTAGGCGTCATGGCTATAGGGAGGCTCAGAGGCTTGTCAGGCTATTCTTTAACACGGAGATTCCCAGGGAGTATAGGTTGAGGTATATTGAGGAGGCCTATAAGATTCTTCTAAAGATACGTGGGGAGAAGCCTGGCCTCCTGAAACTTTTCAGATGTAAATACTGTGGCGCCTCCCTACATCCAGGTGTCAACGCTGTATATAGGGTTAGGCCGAGGCCATATCTACATGTAGCGGTTAAGTGTCTTGCCTGTGGGAAGACTTATAGGAAAGGCTTTAAATCCGCAGCTAGGCGATAGAATTATTGATTTATAATGGTGGTTGAGTACCTCCTCCCCGCCACGGTTATAGGCTCCTCACTAGCCATGCTCATCTCGGCATATAGATATTCATCGGCTGGCGGGGATAGGAGGCCAGTATCGACGAGTGTCTCCACCTCCTATAGATCGATGGTTGCCGAGCTGGAGATCAGAAGGGATGCTGTTAAGAAGGCTATAATAGCGGTTATCAAGCAGGCCGAGGAGGGTAAGATACCCCCTGATGTGAAGGAGTCGTTGATAAAGAAGTTTGAGAGGGATTTGGAGGAGATCGAGAGGGAGCTTAAGAGTCTGAGGCTCTATGCCAAGCTGGAGGAGCTTAGAGAGGAGTATGAGAAGCTGGTTAGGGAGTATGAGGCGAGGCGTGCGAAGCTTGAGGAGGAGATAAGGAGGTTGGAGGAGAGGCTTAAGGTTAGGCATGGGGAGTCGCGTAGGGAGGAGAGGGAGGAGAAGCCTGAGGAGAAGGAGGAGAAGAAGCGTAGGCCCCGTGAGGAGGATGATCTGGAGGAGCTTTATAACGAGATATCGAAGATCATTGAGGAGTACGGGGTTGAATAGCCATGTTGAGCCCCCTTTTATTCCTATCGATAGATATAGAGTTCTGGTCTCTGATCGATCAGTATGGCTATCTAGCACTCTTCATCCTCTCCCTACTAGCCTCTATGTCGGTGGTTATGCCTGTTCCCTTCCAGACCGCTATATATCTGGCAGGCTCTACCCAGAGGTTCAACCCGGTCTTCCTTGGTATTGCTTCGGGGGCTGGAGCGGCTCTGGGTGAGCTGAGCCTCTACCTCCTCTTCCGTGGGGGTAGGAAGATATTGCCTGAGGATCTTAAGAGGAGGGCTGATCGCTTCAGGATACTTATCGATAGGTATGGAGCATTGGCGGTGTTTATCCTGGCCGTTACACCCCTCCCAGACGATATTATCTATCCGGCGCTGGGCCTCGCGAGATACAACATTGGGAAGATCTTCGTGGCGGCCTTCATGGGTAAGACGATACTCTATACGGTTATAGCCTATGCAGGGTTCTACTCCTACGAGGCGGTGAGGATATACCTTGGAGGGGGGGAAGACATCGTTGTAAGCATCATACTACTGGTGGTCTCGATAGTCTTTGCAGCCGCCGTACTGATGATTGACTGGGAATCCCTACTATCTAAGAATATTGATAAGCATGGTGATGAGGAGTAGGGTGGGACTATGATCCTGCTTGGGACGGGGATTACCGGTTCTGGTAGGGCTAGGTATCTTGAGGAGGTAAGGGGCTTGGCCAGTGGTGAGGGCAGGGCCGTGGAGATGGTCGATGTTGGGCCGAGCATGTTCGACAAGGCTCGGGAGCTTGGTGTGGATATCCCGGGTGACAAGATACTCGACCTGGATGAGATTGCCCTCCGCTTCCTGAGGGCGACGGTCTTCGAGGGTATTGTACATAGGGCTGATGGGTATGGGGGGTATGGGTCTGAGAGGGATATGTATATTAGCCTCCACATGAGTTTCCGGTGGAGAAAATATATAATGCCTGCCTTCGACTACAACTATCTAAACGATGTCAATCCGGATATATTCGTCACGATCATAGACTCTATAGCCAATATACGTAGGAGGATAGATACTCATCCTGAGCTTAGGCATTGGAGGGAGCGTCTAACCCTTAAGGAGCTCTTGATCTGGCAGGATGAGGAGGTCTTCATCACTAATATGGTGGCCAGTATCCTCTCCAAGCCGTTCTATATGATCCCTTACTCCCGGCCCTATGGGGATAGGCCCTATGGGAAGCTGCTGAGGGACATTATCTATGACTATGAGGTTCCCCGTGGCCTGGGTGAGAGGCCTAGGAAGAGGAAGGCGTATCTCAGCTATCCTATGACCCATGTGAAGAATGTCCCGGACTTTGTCGAGAGGAAGGATGAGTTTGTGGAGAAGCTTGAGAAGAATAATATCATCGTCTTCGACCCTATGATGGTTGAGGACTATGCCTTGATCGACGCTGCTAGGGAGGCTGGTGGTAAGGATAGTGTATGGGTTGATGCGTTCAACGTTGAGATTCCTGTCTCGGAGATTAGGGATGCGGAGGACTATATCAGGGATAGCACTATAGCTAGGGACTACCGATTCATAGATCAGAGTGATATGGTGATAATCTTCTACCCTACTAGTCAGCTTAGCCCAGGCGTGTTGAGCGAGATGATCTATGGCTTCACCCATATGAAGAGGGTCTACACATACTTCACGGAGAAGGATATCAGCCCCTTCCTCAGGAACCACTCCAACTATATCTCTGACGACCCTGATAGCCTGATAAGCAGGATTAGGGAGGACTTTGGGATTTAGCTGGTGCCCCGGCCGGGATTTGAACCCGGGTCCACCGGCTGTCTCCTAGGCTCGAAAGGCCGGTATGCTTGACCGGGCTACACCACCGGGGCCTCGGAGAAAGTTTTTCTCCTTGGATACTGATAAGGCTTATCCCGGTGTTATAATGTTATGGCCCTCTCTTCAGCCCATCCTCTGGCTTATCATCGATACTGCTTCCTTGGCGAGGGCTGGTCCTAGTGTGAAGCCGTAGCCAGCCATCCCGTCGATTAGGAATACGTTGGTCATGACCTCCTTGAATAGTGGTCTCTTGCCTAGTGGTACGCTGCAGGGCCCTACTATGAACTCTACGAACTCTAGATCCTTGAGGGATTTGAACCTCTCTAGTAGGGATCTCTTGACTGACTTGTCCTTGTTCTCAAGCTCGACGAGGTCCATCCTGTCGGGCCTTATTATGGGTACTGACTGGTAGTACTCTCCTGCCAATACTGTGTCGTCCTCCACCATCCAGTACATATAGTTTACCTCGTCTGAGCCGCTTACTGGGATCTCACCATCTATCTTGAACCTGACGGCTATGCATGCATATGTGGCTACGGGTAGGTATATCCTATTGTTCTCTAGGAAGTATTTGTTCCATGCGCCCATGGCCAGTATTACGTTCTTAGCCTTCACCTCCTCCCCATCCTCTAGCTTGATTATGTACTCGTTACCCTCCCTCTCGAGTGAGAGGGCCTTCTTCTGTATCTGGTCTAGGCCCTGCTTCCTAGATACTACCTCGTATAGGTTCTCGATCGCCTTCTTGGCATCCAGCATGACGTCGTTCTTTGTGTGTAGGATAGCCTCATTAACCGATATGTTGATTGAGCTGAACTTCTCAGGGACCTCGCCGTAGTAGTAGATATCTACGTCGTACATCGTCTTCCTATAGAACCGGAAATCCTGGAATGCCGTCTTCTGATCCTCTATCGTTATGAAGTCCCTACCATACATAACCCTGTAGATGTTTGGTAGGAGCTCGAAGAGGATGTTTATACTCTCCGTCGCTAGGAGTATCTCCCTCTTGGTTGTGAGCTGCCTAGTAATTATCCCGACCGACTTGTTCATGGAGACGTCGCTAGGTATCTCCGAGGCGATCATAACGGTCTTGAAACCCTCGTCTGACGAGAAGTAGGATGCTGTTAGGCCTACAATACCTGCACCCAAAACGGCTACATCATACTTCTCCATTTCCTAACACCTTTTTAGGGGATAGGTGTGTATGAACAGGTCTTCTCCGACAAGGACATATAGAATTAAAGGGGCTATATAAAGCGGATTACCAATCCTTGTGAGAATACTAATGGGAGAGTTCGGTAACAAGTATTGAGGATAGTATGTCCTAATGTTTTTAATATCCTTAGCCCCCCATCATACAAGTCGCGATTTGGGGGCCTAGCCCAGAGTCCCCCTATCCACAAATCCATATATACTTCTAGTGTCCAGGGTGGTTTGTCTCTGGACTAGCCTAGTGTGAGTTCAGGACCCCTGCCGAACTTTACATAACCAATACTTTTTGACGTTATCTCAGAGTTGCAACTCTTGTGACTAGCGCACCACTCCTCACACCTAGTCGCTGTCTCCATGTCCCTATAGACTAGGAAGCATTCTGAGCAGCCGTAGTATCTCTCCTGGCCTAGAACAATCTCGAATACCATGCCACTAAAAAATTTGTAGTGGTTCTAGATAAATCGGTGACTCTTGGGGGGCCTCAGGGAGGAGGGTGTGGCGCCGCCGCCCGGACTCGAACCGGGGACCCCCGGGTATCAGCCCCGGGACTCTTCACCGGGTTAACAGCCCGGTGCTCTTCCAGCTGAGCTACGGCGGCTCCTAGTGATTCCTTTTTCCCTACGGAAATATAACCTTTACTCTATAACATTGGCTATGAGTATGTATCCGGGGATTATGAGTAGTGCTAGTCCGAGTACGTAGCCTATCGTCCTGTGTGCACCCATGAGTTCTGATGAGGTTGAGACTAGGTAGATGAGGGCTATCCCTAGGAGGAGCATTATGAATGCTATGGTCTTGATTATTAGTGGTGTCCTAGCAAGTTCCCTAGACATTTCTCTTCCCTCTCCGGGGTGTCTTGGCCGGGTTATTAATGATTCTATTCTGGGGTGTGGTATAAATAACTTGTCCCTTGATATGGCATGGCTGTGTAAAGATATTTATTGGTATGACGAGGGTTCTGGATAGAAAGAGGAGTGTCTTGTCCCGTCTTAGGGCTCTTGGGGAGAAGATTATTGGGGATATGGAGAGGGGTGAGCATCCCCGGCTAGAGATACCTAGTAGGAGTGTCTCGAACATTAGGTATGACCCTGAGGAGAAGGGGTATGTGCTTGGTGATGGGAAGAAGGTTAGGAGTACCGCGGCCTACTCCCATCTGAGGAGGTTTACCCAGTTTGTATGGATAGCGTCCTTCGCGAAGTCTCTCATCGAGGAGCAGAGGACTAGTACCCTGAGGGATGTCTACTACTCTTCACAGGCGTATGGGGTTGATTTTGAGGAGCAGGTGGAGTCGGACGAGCTTATCATGGATCTCGAGGCTTATCTAGGCTTCCCTAGGGAGGATTTCAACATATTTCCTGCTGAGAGGGCGGCTATCTTCGGTGACCTTACGATCGAGTATACTGTACCTGGCTATGAGGGTAGGCGTGTGAATCTCTTGACCCATCCCGATGGGCTGATGATTGGGCATAGCCTGAAGACCTGTGAGTTCGTCGATACTGGGGCTGAGAGGGTCTTCGTGATTGAGAAGGATGCTATATTTAACAGGTTTATCGAGGAGAGGGTCTATGAGAGGTATAAGGCGATCCTGATCAGTACTTCTGGGCAGGCTCCTAGGGCTGCTAGGTATCTTATCAGGAGGCTTAGGGTTGAGCTGGGCCTCCCTGTCTATATCTTCACCGATGGGGATGTCTGGGGCCTCCATATAGCCGGGGTTATTGTCTATGGATCCGCCAACTCTGCACATGTGAGGGAGCTCCACACGCCTGATGCTAAGTGGATAGGTATCTGGGCGTCCGATATTGAGAAGTATCGCCTCCCTAGTGATCCCTTCAACGAGAGGGATGTTAAGAGGTTGGAGGAGCTTCTGAGGGATCCGCGTTATAGCGAGGATCCCTGGAGGAGTGAGCTCCTGAAGTTTAAGAAGCTTAGGAGGAAGAGTGAGTTGGAGGCCTTTAGTAGGTATGGCCTGTCATACATCGCGGATGTGTATCTAAAGGATAAGATGGATCTCTATGGCTAGTCTGTCTCTACGGCCTCCTCCACCTTATACCTACTCCTGATCTTCCTGAGTAGGGGTGTTATATCTACCTCCTTCCTCCCGGCGAGCTGCTTGGCGAACCGTGCTATTAGGCCTAGATACTTCTCATATATCTTGAGCCTCCTAACGGCCTCCCTCTTCCTGACCACCCTCCTCCTATACTTGATGAAGTTCCTCAGTAGTGTCCTCATGGCTAGCTCGATCTCCCTCTCTATCTCGGGTGCGTCTGCAATGGCTTCTTTGCCCACGGATTTGAAGGGGACTTTGGTGCTGGCTATGTGTATGAATATTGCGAGTGGCTTGTCACTGCTTATCCTGTAGCTCTGTTTAAGCCTCTCCAGGACGATGTAGGATACATCGCTCCCCTCGTCATAGAGGAGTGGTATTTTGTTCGCGTATCTGAATAGGGTGATGTCTCCCGCCTGTCCCGGGATCTCGCCGCCATAGGCTAGGGCTGCCTCTACTATGAAGGGGTGCCCCCTATAGCTGGATGGTGGCCTCGTGACCGTGTCGATATACTCGGGTCTGAACTCCTTCATTATCCCCTCTCTTAGGACGTCCTCCCCTATGGGGCTTAGTATGTCGGAGTTGGGTGCTATGAATCCGTCGTAGCTGGTCAGGGCTGTGTAGAGCCTGTCTATTAGGGTGTCGTCTAGATCTCCCAGCTTTGTGTCGGGCCTGATCTTGGCGTATTTGAGGAACTTTACCGCTGTCGAGGATCCGACTCTGTGGAAGGACTTTACTAGGAATTCTTTAACGGTCATGTGGCTGGGGCTACGCTCTATCAGGGTCTTGAGGAGTTCTAGGTCGATCCCGTGGGGATGTGGCTTGATCTTCTTGGGTGGCTGTGGAGTCTTGTTTATGGTTCTTGGGAAGTAGTACATGGTGCCGTATGGGTCTAGGAAGAGTATGTCTGCATGGGGCGTTATGGCGGCTGTCAGCTTGAAGTAGTTTATAATGTATCTCATAGCCTTGGGATAGTTACCCTCTAGGTAGAACTCGATGATTGTGCCTCTCCACTTCCTATAGTTTCTATAGCTCTTCTCAGAGTATATCTTGGGCTGGTTACTCCTAACATCTATCTTGAAGACGTACTGGTGTATCTGGCTGTTGCCGGTTGAGGAGACGACCTTTACCGGCTTGCCCGTCGTTATCTGGCCGTATAGGAGGGACATCGTCCCTCCAAGTCCGAATGTGCCTCTGCTCTGCCTGATAACGTATTTGCTGCTGAAGAGCATCTTCCCAAGGGCGTTGAGTATGTGTTTCTTGGGTATCCCGGAACCGTTGTCCTGTATGTATAGCCTGTATATCTCGGTCTTCTGTCTCTCCCCCACCTTCCGGAGGGATATTATTATCTCGGGTAGTATCTCGTTTAGTTCACATGCATCCATCGAGTTTTCAAACAATTCTCTTATGGCTGTGTATAGGGATCTCGCCGGGTTTGAGAACCCGGCTATCTCCTTGTTGCGGTAGAAGAACTCGCTAGGACTTAGCTCCTTATATTCCTCCATCTTCAGATAATATCCTTAACACTCGTCTGTATTAAGTTGGGGGGGGGGGGGGGTATAAA
>JALWXN010000003.1 GCA_027078545.1 Nitrososphaeria archaeon | reverse complement strand
TGATAGCTCGTTCTCCCCGAAATGCATCGACGTGCAGCGTCGCCCGTTCCTTCCCGGGGGTAGAGCCACCGGTTGGGCTAGGGCCCCGAGAGGGGTACCGAACCCTGCCGAACTCCGAATACCGGGATAGGTAGGGCGGCAGTGAGTCCACGGGGGAAAAGCTCCGTCGGACGAGAGGGAAACAGCCCAGACCGCCGGCTAAGGTCCCAAAATCCGGGCTAAGTGGCAAAGGATGTCCTCTTCCTAAGACAGCCAGGAGGTTGGCTTAGAGGCAGCCATCCTTTAAAGAGTGCGTAACAGCTCACTGGTCGAGGAAGAGGGCGCCGAAAATTTAGCGGGGCTCAAGCCCGGTACCGAAGCCGCGGGTCAGCACCCTTCCAAGGGTGCTGGCGGTAGGGGAGCGTTCCCTGTGGGTTGAAGCCTCACCGTAAGGTGTGGTGGACCGCAGGGAAGTGAGAATCCTGGCATGAGTAGGAGCGAAGGAGAGTGAGAATCTCTCCGGCCGGAAGCCCAAGGTTTTGACGGCAATGTAAATCAGCCGTCAGTTAGCCGGGACCCTAAGGTGAAGCCGAAAGGCGTAGCCGATGGGAAGCGGGTCAACATTCCCGCGCCAGCAGTGTGGAGCCGGTGTCGTGACGCAGGGGGCTAGGGCGGGCCCGCTATGGAATGCGGGTCTAAGGTAGTAGGGGGGAGGAGCAGGCAAATCCGCTCCTCCATCCAACCCCGAGAGCCGATGGGGTAACCCGCCCGACGCCGTACTGCCAAGAAACAACGGCGCCGGCTTTGAAGCACTGCTGCCCGTACCGCAAACCGACACAGGTGGGCTGGGTTAGTAGCCCAAGGCCTTCGGGGTAACTCTCCTCAAGGAACTCGGCAAGTTGACCCCGTACCCTCGGTAGAAGGGGTGCCCATGGAGGTGTAGTTCCCCGCGAACGAAGCCTCCGTGGGTCGCAGAGACAGGGCGGTGCCGACTGTTTACCAAAAACACAGGACTACGCTAACCCGTAAGGGGTTGTATGTGGTCTGAAGCCTGGCCAGTGCCCGTAGGTGAAGGCCCCCGGTGATAAGCTGGGGGTTTAAGCCCGGGTAAACGCCGGCCGTAACTATGACGGTCCTAAGGTAGCGAAATTCCTTGTCGGGTAAGTTCCGACCTGCATGAATGGCCCAACGAGTGCCGCACTGTCTCGAGGAGAGGCCCGCCGAAATTGTATTGCCGGTGAAGATGCCGGCTACCCACGGCAGGACGGAAAGACCCCGTGAAGCTTTACTGCAGCCTGACATTGGATCTTAGCCTGCACTGCGCAGGATAGGTGGGAGGCTGGGAAGCCCCGCTTTCGGGCGGGGTGGAGCCGCCGGTGAGATACCACCCTGTGCAGGTTGAGATTCTAACCTGATGAGGCCAAAGCCTCACAGGGACAGTGTCAGGTGGGCAGTTTAGCTGGGGCGGCTGCCTCCTAAAAAGTAACGGAGGCGTCCAAAGGTACCCTCAGGCGGGTCGGAAATCCGCCGTAGAGTACAAGGGCATAAGGGTGCCTGACTGCGAGACCGACAGGTCGAGCAGGGGCGAAAGCCGGGCCTAGTGACCCACCGGTTCCTTTTGGGAGGGCCGGTGATCAGCGGATAAAAGCTACTCCGGGGATAACAGGCTAATCTCCCCCGAGAGTTCCCATCGACGGGGAGGTTTGGTACCTCGATGTCGGCTCCCCCCATCCTGGGGCTGAAGCAGGTCCCAAGGGTTGGGCTGTTCGCCCATTAAAGGGGGACGCGAGCTGGGTTCAGAACGTCGTGAGACAGTTCGGTCCCTATCCGCCGTGGGCGCAGGAGACTTGAGGGGGTTCGTCCCTAGTACGAGAGGACCGGGACGAGGCAGGCTCTGGTGTACCGGTTGTCTCTCCAGAGGCAGCGCCGGGTAGCCACCCTGCTACGGGATAAGCGCTGAAAGCATCTAAGCGCGAAGCCCACCCCAAGATAAGGTCTCCCTGAAGGGCACGGGAAGACTACCCGTTTGATAGGCCGCAGGTGGAAGCTCCGCAAGGGGTGAAGCC
>JALWXN010000002.1 GCA_027078545.1 Nitrososphaeria archaeon | reverse complement strand
CGGACATTCGACCTTGAGCCGGATTCATCGTTGGATGAATCCCTTTCGTGTTCGCCAAACCAGCGCACGAAGCCGCCGATGTACCCGACCGCGCGCTCGAGTGCTTCTTCGAACTGCTTTGTGTATTGCTGCGCGACTACGACCAGACCGCCGATTCTGACTGCCCGGATGTCCTCACCCAGCAGCCGCTCAAAGGCCAGGGGCAACGCGAGGCAGCGATGCAGCTTCAGCAGGCGGTCTGCGCGCAACAGCGTACGTGCACGCCGTTCGCTGACCACCCACGTTACCTCGTCAAGGCCAACAGCAACGTCCAGGATCTCCTGCACCGTTCGGCTCCGGACCGCCCGCAGGCTTGCACACACCTGTTCCGATACCTCAGCGCTAGCTGCTCTGGGCGGCGAGGTCTCGTAAGACTCCCAGAACCTTGCGGGCCAGAGGCTGCTGGTGGCTACAAGAAAGAGGTCCTCCTCTCGGCGAGCAGGGGGACACGGCCGCGGGTCTTTCCCGTGCCTGACGACAACGCCAGGGTGGTTGGGCGGAACAGTGTCGATCTGCGTTGACGTGGTCCACCTGCTTGCCTTACGGGTGAAGACCACCTGGCCCAGGGCTAGTAAAGCGGAGCCGATAATGATCCCCGGGTGATACTGCTCCGGCTCGTCTGTCGGCTCCTCGTAATCCAGCTGTGTCGCTCCCAGGGCTGTCACCAAATAGGGGCTAGACGGCTCTTCCATAGCAGAGTACGCGGTGCAAAGAGGCTCAGAGAGGACATATCGCCAGTGCAGGGCTGGCCGGAAGAGGTAGATGGCGTAGGAACTGCGGGCACGGCTGGCGACGCGCCGCTCGGCACGCTTCCACCACCATCGGCGCAGCCACCAGAACGGAGGCTCTCGCCTTGCTGCCAGAAGCAGCCAGGCCACCGGCCAGAGGGCTAGCCGCACCATGGCGGCCACCAGAGCAGCGCCACGGCGGACTTGCGCGCGGTGCCACCAGGGGAGGTGTGCTGGGGGCCAGGATCGCAGCTTCTCGACCTCCAGCACAGGAACGTGAGAGCAGACCTTCGGGGCGGGCGGCGCCTCGGCTGCTGGCATGACTTGCGCGAGGCCATCCAAGATTTCGTCGACGTATTCCAGCCCCAGATCAGCACAAGTCTCGGCTAATCCTGACGACAACTCGTGCCATCTCTCGATGTCCCGTAAAAAGCAGTGTAAGCACCCGGGAACCCAGACAAGAAGCACAGGGCCGAGCACGCCGTTTGTTTCTGCTGCCTCCAGGACATCAGCCAAGAGCCTTTCGGGCTCAACGTAGTCGTTCTGGGCAACCTCGAAGAGCCGCCCCATTTGTTCGTACCACCAAAGACGAAATTCCCTGGCAGTGGGTAGACTGGTGACTCCGAAGGCAACACCCGGAGAGGTGTCGGCCGTATGAATTTCTGTCAACTCAGCGGCCACGTACCAGCTGGTCTGGGGACTCTCCTGCCTGCCTGGGAAGGCGTGGCTTGCCGAGTCACACCACACGTAGAAAACAGGGCCAATCCTGTGCAGCCACTTGTGCGCCAGGAGATCCACGCAACGGGTGACACTCGCCACAGGATAACCGGGTATGCCTCCGATAACCAAAGCATCCCAGCCATGACGCTCGACCAAGGCCTGGACTACCGCTTGGACGCGCTCCGTTAGCCGCGGATAAATGCAGCAGTCGTTCCAAGGCTCTTGGCTGCCGGTATTCCCGCTGTCGTGTTGCAATGTGTTCCCCGTTGGATGGCGGCCAGGTCTTCCTGAGAGAGCGCACGTGGCTGATCCGTAGCGACCGCGCGTTGCGAGCACAATGGGCCTGCCAACCCAGCGCACCTTGCGTACTGTGTATTCCTGCATGACGGTGTACCACTCGCCGGCCTTCTTACCGTCCGAACCAGCCACATAGCTTGTCAATGGCCCACGCGCCGATATCGTATAGCTTGCCGCCGAGCTCCTCGCCGACCACGGATCCAAGGTATCCCCCGCCGAACATGCCGGCGACCAGCGTACAGCCCGCGGCAACCGGGGCTGTCACGCACCCCGTAGTAATGAGAAGGACGGCCAGGCTGGTCCCTGCGGACGCTCCCCCGAAACCTCCAATCCATCCACCTGCCTCGACGCAGGTCTGTCGCAGCTTGT
>JALWXN010000001.1 GCA_027078545.1 Nitrososphaeria archaeon | reverse complement strand
AGAGTCCCTGACCATCCTCTTTATATAGCCAGAAAATCAGGATATAGATGAACATACCATACTCTCTATAAGGACTCTCCTCCTAAAGCCTATATAATATGGGGAACCACCTCAAACCCACATAAGCCAGATTATGTTAAGAAGGAGGATGCTATAGTTGTTGAGATTCTTGGGATGAACATATTATACATGTGCTTTCCAGCTCCAGCAATAGCATAGTAGCAATATTAAGCAAGCATGTTATTTGGGATAGTTGCATCGATCCTACATAATCAGGAAGTTTCAACCATTCTTAGTTGAACGTAGCTATTCACCGCCTCTAATCGACATATACTGCTCTACAACTAGGAGAAGCATCACCCCATATACGAAGGTTAGTAAGGCCATCATCTCAACACTTATACCCTTTAGCACCTGACTAATGGTTATCTTTGTAAGGAACCAATACACGAAGATAACCGTGCCTATGAATCGTCTTGGATATCTCAAGAGGAAGATGATTAGAATGCTGCTCACCAGCAGGAACGTATCCACCACCATCTGGACAACTACGAACCTCCCCAAATAGAGGCTAATAAACAGAGATATCAAGTATACGATCACCAGGAGGAATATATATTTGGGGCCATATTCCCTTGTGCGTTCCATTCCACCCCACCTCCTTTTATGGGGACGTACATGAGTTCGCCTCTTGAGTACAACATGAATCCAAACACATTAACGTACAAAGGCTTAGACATAGAAGACAACCAATTTTAGAACCGAGGAGACATAATAAACAGTAAATGCATTCCTCAGCACAACATTCAATATCAATGGAACAACAGTAAGGATAACATCCCATGTAGGGAGCACCAGCACAATCATCATGTGATGTGCAGCTATCAACACATGAAGCCAATTTAACTATTCGTCCATTGACGCTTATTTTTCCGAAGTGAATTGAGTTGTTTCGGATCATAACTTTGGCAGCAGCTCTAAATTTATCTTCAGTACCAATTTCATAATAAACGAGATAGTTTCCATCCTTAGAAAACACAGCATATTCAGTTACCGGAATCTTCCAATTTTTGTATAGTATTTCTAAATAAACTTTCCTCCCTTTTAAAATTCTTGGTTTTTTACCGTGAACTAAGAAAACATCAAAACTCTTTTCTATACTACTTTCATCTTCTTTACTTAAATCAGACATCTTAATTATCTCTATCGGAAAAATTTTAGTTACATGATTTCCATCGCCTAGATCTTCTAACCTATGTGTAACATATAGGTCCAAGATATTATATAATATCGTCCCCCTTGAAACGATATACGAAGGATTAGCCTCGGCTTCACTTACCTTACTTATTTTATTTATTGTTATTAGAAATGAGGCCCAAATAGCTAATTTCAGAAAATCTCTTCTATTTGTCATGTTAATTATTTTTCTCCATTAAATATATAAATCTTTCTTAATCGTAAAGTGCATTCATCTGGCTCTATCTTGTATAGTTTCTTATGGATATAATTATCACTCCAGAGGCGGCAATTACATTGGGGGTGTTTAGACATTCTACATAGGAGCTGTGGTGTAGAAGAGCAGGTTAACATGGCTAGGAGGATTAATAGATTCGAGTCGAATATCCTCAGGGACACGATCGTTGTAGATCCAGTTCTAAAGTCTCGGATACCATCGAGATCATGGTTGGTATGAATATACATGGCCTACCTGTTGTAGAGAACCAAGATAAGCTAATAGGAATAGTCATATGGCGGGGGAGATACTCAGCTACTCAGAGCACTCCTACAGGACGATGGATATAGAGAAGGCCAACGAGACCATCTCAGCCGGGAAGAGGCTGATAGCCAGGATAGAGGCCACGGCCAAGAAGCTCCAGTCCAAGCCCCCGAGGAGCCCCATACTAGCAAGCACCATCCTGGAGAGCATCAAGAGGATAACCGAGTACACCATGGACCTCGGCGAGATGACGATAGACCTATACACAGCCTCCTCCATCCCAAGAGAGGAGCAGTAGTTATAGCCACGGAGAAACATATTATGAGACGGGATGATGAGAAGACGGTCAAATGAGGAAGAGATGATTAGAGATAGAGTCCCTGACCACCCAACCCATCATCTTAACAGCTGATTATCCCACATATCCTGCTGGGAGTGGATACCGGGATGGATATCGAGCCCCGCATAGCCAGACTCGGCATCACATATAGAGCCTATAGGATCAGGCCACCCATAGTGAGGAGGAGCCGGATCCCATACAACATAGAGGAGGGATACTCAGACGGATGGGCAGTCAACTATGTGGTGGGTTGTAGCCACGGATGCATATTCTGCTATGTAGACTCGATCATAAAGAGGCTCTGGAGAAACTATGGAGAAGTGGTTAAGAAGAGGTGGGGAACTTACCTCTTGATACCCGAGAACCTAGAGGAGGCTATCAAGGCTACACCGTGGAGGAGGTGGAGCGGGAGATACGTCCTCATGAGCTCCATGCACGACCCCTACCTACCGGAGATCAGGGATTATACGAGGATGATCCTGGAGACAGCCCTACCAAGCGGGGTAGGCTTCTATATCCTGACTAGATCCCCACTCATACTCAGAGACCTAGACCTACTGGAGCAGTATATTGACCGGGTATGGATACAGGTCTCGATACCAACCCTCAACAAGGAGTTCTCAAGGGTCATAGAGCCATACGCACCAGCTCCAAAGGCTAGGCTGGAGGTGCTTAGGAGGGCCAAGGAGAGAGGCTTCAAGACAGGGGCCATGATATCACCGATATTCCCACCGCTACCCGGCAACCCATATGGATACGACCCCTATAGGGAGCTTGACAGGCTATTCCAAGCCCTCGACGAGATACGTCCAGACTATGTCCATGGGGAGTGTCTACACATAAGGGGGGCCAACACAAGGATGATTAGAGAGGAGACCGGGCTAACACCCTACTACACTAGGGAGATAGACATAGCCCTGGAAAGACACTTCTACAGACTCCTCAACAAGTATGGATTCGAGGGGAGATACTGGCCAGACTATAGGGATTAGACACCTTGGAGAGACGATCCATAATACACCGGTTAATTACTGTTCGTAAGACATTCCCTTCTTGGCATGATGGAGTTTGACATGGTTCTGATCTTTGTCCGTGACATGGCCAGGGCGCTGGAGTTCTACGTAAATCTCCTGGGATTTAGGCTAACCTCCCACAAGACGATCTTCGAGGCCTCCAAGGATATGTTCGCCGTTGTCGAAGGTTATGGCGTGAGGCTGGGGCTCCACCTCGACGAGGAGGCTACGGCTAGTAGGGATAAGATAGTGTTTAGGGTTGAGAGTATCGATGACGCCGTCCAGTTCCTAGAGGACCGTGGAATAGGATATACAGGCCCGACCGAGGTGGCAGAAGGGATCTATGAAGTCGTGATCAAGGATCCCGATGGGAGGGAGATATCCATAGTGTCCTATGGATAGGGCGCCTAGACAATGTAAAAATGAGGGGTTGGGATTCAGCCTCTAAACTTTAGGAAGTATACTGCTAAGCCGATACCTGCAAGTATCAGTATCAGGGCTATCGGGAGTAGATCTATCCCGCCGTCCTCGGATGGCTCAGCCGGGGGCTCGGGCTCTCCACGATCAGGTGTTTCTCCCGCATCGCCACCTGTACCACTCGTATCCAGTGTTGCGATGTCGAAGAGCGATAGTGGGTTGTCTATGCTTGTCGATAGTATCGTCGCTGTGACCTTTAAGTCGCGATATGCGGGGTCGGGGGAGGAGAAGGATACGCCCTGGAAACTACAGGAGAACCTCACGACAGCTGTGTCCATCATGGTCGTCTCATACTCACCCGGGGTCTCACTTATCAAGTCTCCATCCTCCCTTACTTCACACCCAGCTGCCGCAATGGTCGTGCTGAACCTGACCAATCCACTAACGTTTACGGGCCTACCATCCATGTTTAGGATCGCCTGCGCCGTATATGTTATGTCGTAGGGGGATTCCTCGGGTAGCTGGTCAGGCAGGATCGTGGAGGCCACCCTGATGGAGAAGCTAACCCTGTCCCCCTCTACCTCCACCCAGGCCTCCCTTATATCCACTAAGTCCCTCGCCACTGGATCATTCACATCAGGCAGTGGAACCCCGATCCTCTCCGGGTCTATACCCTCCTCGTCGTAGATCCTGTACACCTCCACACCGTATATCGGTGCCACGAGGAGTAGCAGAAGCATCAGCATAAGAGCTATGTGGAGCCTCATCTTTACAACCTCATGATTAGAAGAGCCGCCAAGGCCTACTAACTAAATAGGTTTGAACAGGTGTATTAAAGAGGCGCTACATCACTATACCCTCGTCCCCACGAATCCTTAGGCTGAAGAAGCCTATCGACGCCATCAACGCGGAGATTATCAGTGGGACCAGCCCAGCCTGGAGATACTGATACATCTCGTCACTCGTAGCCGGGAGGGTCACGCCGAGTAGTAGAACGGCTATACCTACTATACTGATCATGGCTCCCAGAAAGACCTTTGAATAGATCCTCAGCCTGAGATAGGCGGAGAACTCGATCAACGAGTATACAGCCCATATAACGACCGGGATGAAGAGCTCGCTGGGCCCAGCCTCCAGCAGATCCCCTCCACCCAGCAGTGATAGGAAGAACAATGCGCCGAGGAACATCACAAGTATACCCACAGCGGCATAGAACCTATTCTTCAGACTCCCGGAGAGCAGGATCCAGGCTACGCCACGCAGTAGTATACTAATGGGATAAGTGATCATCGCCAGATAGGAGAGGAAGATGCTCAGAACCAACATGTCAGTAATAGCTGAGAATATGAAGCCCAGACCACCCAGCACCCTAGCCGCGGTGGCCATACAATATAGTAATGACTCATGTAGGGGTTAAAAAGATGGAGCCACCGATCAAGTGTATCGATACATATCGCATAGAGTTGGTCGGACAAATGCCTTCTCATCACTTCGTGGGTGATCAGGCTCGGAGGTAGTCGTCATCCCGTTGAATGTATTGGGCTTGGCAGCTATATATCTAGGGGCCTTATCTATGCTGCGAGGCATTATCTATATCTTGGTGGGGAGCAGTGTCTGAGAAGGTCAGCATCGAGATCTCAAGGGAGTCCTACGAGCTACTGAAGAAGACAGTCGAGGAGAGCGGCGGGGAATTCAAGAGTGTGGAGGACCTCCTAGAATTCATTATCAAGGAGACGCTGGGCGGGGAGGAGAGGAGCTACAGCCCCGAGGAGGAGGAGAAGATAAAGGATAATCTGAGGAGCCTTGGATACCTATAAATAACGTGCTAGCTGGCCAGTAGCTTAGCCGCCTGCAACAACGCCTTTCCAGCCTGGGTCAACTCCTTACCGGAACGCCCTATATACTTCGCGTTCCTACCGATGATCAACGCTGTCTTCACAGCATCTACCGAGAGCTTCGTACTCTTAATTATCTCGACAGGATCATCCGTGTTGAGGCTATCGATCGCCTCCAAGACCTTGACCAGCGTCGGATAGACAGGCGTGGCTATACCCGGCGAGACAGCTACCAGGGCAGTCTTGAGCAGGAGGCCTGCATCAGTTATCACATACCTACCGTCGGGGAGGAGCTCTATCAATCCACGCGTTACCAGCCTATTAATACCCTTCTCATCCACCCCCCTACCGACTAGGTAGGACTTATCCACACTCTTCCTCTCAGGCATCTGCCTCAGGGCTATAGCCTCATCCCTGGTTAGGAAGGGCCTCCTCGCATAGTACCCAGCCCTATAGAGCATCTCACCCTTCTTCGTAGGCCCCTGCCCACCAAGAATGCCTCTGGAGAGGGCCTCGGAGACCCACTCCTCACTGGGGGACAGTGCAGATACGGTCTTCGCCACGGAGGAGACGGCCTCGACACTCGTGCCCTCACCCAGGCCGGGCAGCCCAGACAACTCCTCACCCTCCTTCGTCGGCCTATACTCCTCCTTCCCATCCTCATAGTACTCCTCCACCAGGCCCAGGCTCTCTAGATGCTTCAGGCTAAGCCCAAGGTCGCCCGTCCACTCCACACCTAGGTTCTTAGCAATCCTCTCCTTAGTAGCATATACATTCGTCTTATCCATCCTCTCCCTCCACGTAATCACCACACCCCTCAGAAGCTGCTCCTCCTCAGCAGTCATCGCCATCGGCCTATTGACAGGTGGGCTCCTAACCAGCCTATACGCCCTGAGAACCATCCTACCCCTATACTCGAGCCGTCCAAGGCCAGATACATAGTCGAGACTTATCAGGAGCTGGAGAAGGTCGTCAGGGATCTTCTCACTGGCCTCCAGCCTCTCCAGACCCTCCAGGATACGCCTATTAACAACCACCGGTATACCCCTGGGTATAGCCAGGTTCCTCAATGCCCTCTTAAGCGTCCTACCAGCCTCTGTGAGGCCTAGGTAGAGGCCATTAGGTATAGAGGCTACGAGTAGGGACATGGCCTCGGCGAGCTCCCATCCCTGGGGGAACCTAACCCTCTCAGCGGGGCCGTCGGGAAACGTGGTGAATAGCCCTGCGAAGCCGGTGGTCAGGAATATAGTCTTCTCGAGCCTATCCATGAGGGAGAGTAGCTCAGCCGCATACTGGGAGAGCTCATCACCAGTGGCTAGACCCCTCTCCTCAAGGAGGCCTACCCAGTCCTCAGGTATCCCACCAGGCCTCATCAAGAGGGTCCTGAGCATGCTGTATACCCTAGTGTCTATCCATGGATCAGCCTCTGGCCTACCCAGGAAGCCCCATATATTCAGCAGCTCCAGCCCCTCCCTCCTAAGCTCGAAGACAGTCTCACCCCTATAGTTGAATAGGCCCAGGACATACCCCTCAATTAATGTGGAGAGCGTCTTCTCCCTGCCACCGATTATGCCCGACACCTCTGCCACGTCGAACCATCCACGGTCAATACTCTCATCCATCAGCCTCAACAGATTTTGCGACACCCTCATCCCAGACACACCTAGAATAGGGAGTACATAACTGGTTCATTAAGGGATTCGTCAAATACCCCTCGGGAGGAATAACAGGTATTATGAGGATACTCGACATGAGCAGGGTATTGGCAGGCCCCTTCGCCACGATGGTCCTAGCAGAGCTGGGAGCTGAGGTAGTCAAGGTCGAGCCTCCATGGGGTGACGAGACGAGGCTATACACACCAATCGTGAATGGTGTCTCGACATACTTCTACAGCATCAACAGAGGGAAGAGGAGCATAGCGATAGACATGAAGAATGAAGGGGGTAGAGAGGTCATCGAAAGACTGGTTAGATGGGCAGACGTATTGATCCACAACTATAGGGATGGAGTCGCCGAGAGGCTGGGCCTAGGCTACGATAGGGTCAGGGAGGTGAATCCCAGGATAGTCTACTGCGTCATAAGGGGATACAGCCCAGACACGAAACTAGCTAGGCAGCCGGCCTACGACCTGATTATACAGGCATACTCAGGAATAATGATGGCCACCGGCAACGAGGGGGAGGAGCCCACCCGTGTAGGCTTCGCCATAGCCGATATCTTCACCGGGCTATACGCAGCAGTATCGATACTCGACGCACTCCGAAGGAATAGAAGGCCCACCATGATAGAGGTCTCCCTCATGGACTCCATGATATACTCCATGTCCTACCTAGTATACTCAGCCCTCCACGCCGGGATAGAGCCTGGTAGACACGGCTCAGGACATCCATCCATAGTCCCCTACAGGGCATACCAAACCAGGGATGGGAGATGGATAGCAGTGGCAGCGGCTAACGACAACCTATTCGAGAGGCTCTGCAGGGCACTAGGCCTAGAACACCTACTTGGAGACCCCAGGTGTAGACACAACCCGGATAGGGTGGAGAACAGGGAGTACGTGGACCGCGAGATAGGGGAGAAGATATCAAGGCTAAGCCTCGAGGAGGCCCTCGAGAAGCTAAGCAGTGCAGGTGTACCCACGGCCCCCGTCAACAGGGTGGTCGAGATGGTTAGGAGTGGATACCTCGAGGAGGCCGGGGCCCTGGGGAGAGACCCCGGTGGCAGGGCCTATCTCAAGCCACCGATGAGGATCGATGGTAGGAGGATCTATACACAGATACCCCCACCACGGCTGAGCCAGCACTACCGGGAGATCCTATCCATGCTCGGATACAGCGAGGATGAGATCGAGAGGCTTGTGGAGAGTGGGGCGGTAATACCTAGCCCTGCCCCCTAAAGACTTCCTCCACAACCTCCCCACGTATATCCTCTGGCGGCTCCAAGCCATAGAACCTAAGGATGGTTGGGAAGACATCGTAGATAGAGGCGTCCCTCTCCACACCGCTACCCCTGTTATACCATATGAAGATCCCGTCATAGTCATGGACGGCGTCGTCAGGCCCAGTATCATTCTCCTCCAGGTAGGGCGTCTCATAGCCCATCGTACCAGCCGCCCTCCAGTAGAGATCATCGAAGTAGACCATCAGATCAGGGGGGTTACCATTAACCTCCCGATAGATCTCCACAGGCCTATAGACAACGTTACGCCACGCCTCGCCATCAGGCCCCCTGATACCCAGGATCTTCCTAGAGAGCTCCCTAAGAACATCTTCATACTCCTCCCTCGAGACTACGCCCATCTCCTCACGCCCCTCGACATTAAGGAATATACGGCTATAGTAGCCGCCCCATCCCCATGCAATCGTCTCCCCCCAGTCCACATCTGCCCTCGAGATCCTCGTGCCTGGCTCCACATCCCCCCTAAGCTTTAGATAGCCCTGCTCCACCAGCCAGTCATTGATAGCGAAGGCCCCATCCATCCTCTTCGCACCGTGGTCCGAGACTATCAATATATCAGCGTCCCCAGCCCTCCTAATGATCTCACCCAGTATCCTGTCCAGCCTGACATAGTACTCGAGTATAGCCCTTGAGAAGCGGGGATGCTCCTCAAACCTCCTATGACCCCTATCCATATACTTCCAGAAGGCGTGCTGAACCCTGTCGAGACCAATCTCCATATACATGAAGAAGTCCCAAGGCTTCCTCACAAGCATCTCAAGGGCAACCTTCTCATGTATATCCGTCATCTCATGGATCCTATCCAGAACCCAGTCCCTATCCTCCCTCCTAAAAGGAACGTCGAAGACATACCTACCAACAAGCCTCTTAACCTCATACTTAAGGGGGAGGGGATGGGTGAACTGGACACTATCATCTGGAGTCAAGAAGCATGAGATAAGCCACCCATTAACCCTATACGGTGGATAGGAGGGTGGGACACCCATCACGAAGCTCCTAAGCCCCTCAGCACCAAGGACATCCCATACACGGGGCCTCCTGATAGACCTGCTACTCGGGAGTTCATACTCGGTGTAGCTATAGCCACTCCTATGCCTAAACCCATAGAGCCCAAGCTCCCCAGGCTCCCTACCAGTCATCATAACCATCCAGGCCGGGACAGTTATAGGCGGGTCACAGCTCCTAAGCCTACCATGTACAGACCTCTCGATAACCCTCCGGAAATTGGGTAGGTAATCCAGAAACTTATTGAATACCAGCTCAGGAGCAGCGGCATCCAGACCAAAGACAACTAGACGCCTCCTCATCACAAACTACCTCTTGAGCCTCCTCCTAAGGGAACGGGATCTTGCACGAAGATCCCTTCTAAGACTCCTCTCATACTTTACATCCCTATTAATAGCTTCCCTAGTAAGAATAGACTCTGCTACACCTCCATCCAGCCCCGTAGGTATCGGTAGGCCCATCATATGTAGAACCGTCGGCATAACATCCACCATCCTAATGATACCAGCGTCACCTGGCTCTATATCCTCGCCATATACAAGGATAAATCCATTCCTAACATGGTACGACGCCCTATCACCAGCCACATCTATCCGGGTCGGAGAGAGATACCTATCAGGCCTGTTCTGGATTATGAGCTCATCCTCAACCCTAGACTTGAACCAGAGATCATCCCTGGGCTCTAGATATATGTCTGGCGTCAACGGATCATCGTTGAAGTTGAGGACGACATCCCCGAATATGGGGGAGCCTCCGAAGTCGACTCTCCTAAGCTCCTCGACAATCTTGACGGCCAGCTCATATGCCTCACCCCTATCCAAGACGCCACGGGGGAAGAGATCCGCCCTATGCATCTTGATACCCCCTATATCCACCTGGGGGAAGGCCTTTGTCACATCCCAGTCTATACTAGCTCCAGAGATCCTTGAGGGTGTGTCGAGAACCACTATGTTACCCAGTACATACCTCCCTATCCACCTCCTCATACGGTCAGGGAGCCTCCACCATATCCTCCTGACCAGGCCTACCCTCCGGACCCAGTTCATCCTCAACCCTTTAGGCCTACGGGTCGCCAATAACCCCATGCTCCTGAGTAGCGCCAGGAGATTTATATACCCATTCTTGTATCCATGGCCATGATCAGACATCAAGACAAGTATGTCCTCCTTATCAAGACGGTTGAGGAGTGTCCCTAGCCATCGATCCAGCTCCTCGAAACATCTATAGATATGTTCCCGATAACCATCCATCCCGTAAAAGGCGTGTAGAACTATGTCGGGGGAGTATGCTATGTAGATTGACAACCCCCATTGACGCCTATCCATCAGGCGTGTAAATACGTCTAGTCGCCTCGACTCAGCCATAAGTAGGCCGGATACATAGCTACCGGGATCCGTCGATATGTTTGGGTATCCAACCATGTAGCCCAGGGTCCTAAGCTCTCTAACGAGTTCGGATGGATATACGTCTGCCTCCCTAACCTCTCTATAGATCTGCTCACCCCCTATCCACAACCCAGTTACCCTCGGCGCGGGTGTGGAGACCGGGAGGTTTAGATAGAGCCCCTCCACACCATGCCTACCGAGGACATCCCAGATAGCCTCGACCCTGAGGTCGGATATAGACATGTATCTAAGCCTATACTCCCTATCTATCACGACGAAGTGGGGAATACCATGCCTATATGGCTCCACACCCGTAAATGCAGAGTACCAGCTCGCAGGAGTCACAATGGGTAGGGGGGCTACAACCTCGCCGAACCGCCCCTCCCCAAACACCTCTGAAAGATTAGGCGTATTACCGGTCTCTACAAGCTCCCTAATAAGGCCTGGCGGAACCCCGTCCCACCCAAGCAGCAATATACGCCTACTACTCATCCTATGAAGCCCCTACTCCTTAGGAAACCGAGTATCTTCTCTAGACTCTCCTCGGGGGTCTCCCTATCAGTCTCCACCACGACCTCGGGGTTAGGCGGCTCCTCATAGACGTCCTGGATACCAGTCATGTTCTTAATCTCACCCTTGAGAGCCTTCCTGTAGAGGCCCTTGGGATCCCTCTCAACAGCCACCTCCACCGGACACTTCACATAGACCTCCACAAACCTATCCCCATTCAGCTCCCTCGCCAGATCCCTAGCCTCCCTATACGGGGAGACGAAGGAGGCGAGCACCACCACCCCATTCCTACTCAGGAGGTGTGTAACGAAGGCCACCCTCCTCAGATGCCTAAGCCTATCCTCACGGGAGAAGCCCGCCTCGGGGCTCAGCCAAGGCCTAACCTCATCCCCATCCAGGTGCTCCACGCATAGACCCATGCTCGACAGCCTCTCCCTAAGCATCCTAGCCAGTGTAGTCTTACCCGAGCCGGGTATACCGGTGAACCATACGACGAACCCCTTATCACACGACATCTGGGACACCTAGATACCTAAATATTTCGCCCAGGACAGCCCTATATTTACCAGGCTCGACAACGGCGCCCAAGACATTCCTCTTCCCCCCTGCATAGAGACCCATACCCCTCAGCCTCTCGATCAGGGGCCTAAGATCCACGTCCCCCCTCCCAGTCCTGAGGTATACCTGGCTATAGCCATTGGCCATCCGCGGCACACCTAGTAGGACATATTTATCGGGGTTCCTCCTACTCAGCATCCTACCAAGCTTAGAAACTATGTACAGCCTACTATCCAGCTCCCGGAAGAGTATCCCATCGACCTCCTCCAGCTCCACCCTAGCGAGACGCTCCAACTCACCCATAAACTCCTCGAGCCTAGCCCTCCAGTCATCCCTCGCCAGTAGCGCCTTGGGATCCTCCCTATACTCCCTCAGGGCATGGACGGCCTCTATCACACCAGCCCTATCGAGGAATAGGTAGTTGGTGTCCACAAGCCGGGATATCTCTATAAAGTCTTTAGGTCTCAAGCCATACCTACTTGCAACCCTCTCAACAACACCATAGTACCTAGACTCCCTAACACCCTCCTCGAGATCCCCCGCTATGCCAAGGATAGTCAACGTGTTAGGCTCTATCCCAAGGGCATCAGTGATGACCATTGAGGCGGAGGGATATAGGTCTCCATACCCATCGATATACCTGGCTATAAACAGCCTATCCGAGGGCTCCCTATGGTGATGGTCAAACACGTAGCCGGGGACGCCTAGATACTCCGCCACCCCTTCGATAGCCTTTGTGGATACACCCATATCAGCCACCACCAATGCATCTACATCTATATCCCTGGGGAGGTCCTCGGGGACAAGTCTATACAGCCCTATAACTGGTGTGTAGAGCACGGCATCCAGCCCCAGGACATCCAGTAGGAGGGCTGCCGAGGAGATTCCATCTGCATCCCAGTGGAAGGCTAGTAGGGCCCTACTCCCGCCAAGCCTCTCCCTAATCTCACTGGGCATATCCATTATCGAGACACCCATCTATGTATAGCCTGGCTAGGGGGATAAAGACTCGATACTACTCCACGAAGGGGTTCTCGAAGGAGAGTATCGTCTCAGCCACCTCCCTACGCATCATCTCCCCAGGCGGAACGACGCCCCGCGAGAGGCTCTCCCTAATCCTCGTACCACTGATATAGATCCTGAGATCCCTATCATGTGGGCATATTTTCTCGTTGGACATTCCTCCACACCCCCTACAGTAGAAGAACTCCCTGAAGAAGAGCGGGGTAATACCTAGGTCGGGGAACTCTGAGAAGATCTCCTGGGCCTCATACCTCCCATAGTAGTTACCCACCCCGGCATGATCCCTACCAACTATGAAGTGGGTAGCCCCAAAATTCTTCCTCATAACCGCGTGGTGGATAGCCTCACGGGGCCCTGCGTAGCGCATAGCATATCTAACGATACTCATGACTACGGAGCCCCTCGGGTAGAACCTGTTTATAAGCGTCTTATAAGCCTCGAGGATAACCTCATCCCTAAAGTCCCCCCTCTTCTTCCTACCGATCACAGGGTTTATGAAGAGGCCGTCGACAAAGGTTAGGGCGGTCTTCTGGACATATTCATGCCCAAGGTGTGGGACATTCCTAGTCTGGAAGGCAACAACAGTCTCCCAGCCCCTCTCCCTGAAGAGTACACGGGTCTCCATAGGTGTGAGGAAGTAGTCCTCATAGCCATCCCTAACCATCGGGATATACTCGACAGACCCGCCTACCAAGTAGTCCCCCATAGACATCACCCTAGCGACACCTGGGTGAGCCGGGTCAGTAGTCTTGAACACCTTCTCCGCATATAGCCTCTTGTCGTAACGGTAGACCTCCTCAACCATGAGGAGCCCCACGGGCTGTCCACCATACCTAAGTAGGACCGTATCGCCAATACCTATCGACCTTCTTGCCTCCTCATCGATATCCAGTACTATAGGGATTGTCCAGGGAAGGTCGTTGGACAGCCTCATGGTAAGCAGGACACTCTCGAGCTCCACACTATCGAGGAAGCCTGTCAAGGGGCTATAGACGCCATACCCTATGTTCTCGAGATCCCTATAGATAGTGTCATCAACATCCAGCTGGTGCAGCCCCCTACTATCCCGGAGGATATCCTCCAACCTATCCCTAGGCAGGACCCTCCTGACCAGCCTACCCCCATGGGGACGGCTAACCATAGGTAGACACCTAGTCTAGATACCCGAGGCTCCTAAGCCTCTCCCTGATACGGCTAACCTCCTCCTCACTAAGCTCATGCCCAGAGTCCAGATCCTCCTCCAGCCGGGAGACACCCTCCCTCAGGAGATCCACAACAAGCTCATACACAGACCCAGCGCCTATCCTCCCTGCTAGGGCCTCGAGCCTCCTATAAAGAGTCTCCGGAATCTCTATAGAGACCTTCCTCACCAGCCACACCCCTGGCCAAGCCCTTTAAGCCATTATTAGATTTACAGCCCCTACTTTTTAACATGCCAGTAGAGCTCGTGCCAGGGCTTTACGTGGGGCCAGGCAAGATACTCCTAGACATAGAGGTGGACAGGATAGTCTCACTAGACTGTGGGGCGAAGCCCACAGCTCCCAACAAGCCCAGGGAGAGGTGTCTACACATAACAGACTTCGACGTGGAGCCGGTCAGGAACATAGGCCTAGCCATAAAGGAGATAGACGAGGCCAGATCCAGGGGGGAGAAGGTATACCTCCACTGCCGAGCAGGATGTGGAAGGACTGGGACAGTAGCCATAGCCTACCTCATATACCTGGGGAAGAGGCTGGAAGAGGCGTCGAACATCTTCTGGAGAGCCAGGGGATGCGGCCCCAGCACCTATAGACAGACCCTCCTCCTAGAAGCCTTCCAGGAGGCAGTGGACAGGCTCGGCCCCATGGAGGCCCTCGAGACCCTCATCAACAGCAGCAGCCTAGAAGACTTCATAGCCAGGATACATATGGGTAAGGCCTAACCAGTTGTCCCGGCCCAGCCTATACTATTTATACAAGCACCCCATACAATAGAGGTGTATATCTAGCTTCTATACGGTGCATATAGATGGATGAGAAGATAAGGGAGTTGATGGAGAAGGCCGAGAGGCCCGGCCGAATAGCCCCCGAGCTACACAAGAAGTATGGGGGGAAGATAGAGATTATACCTAAATGCTCGATCAAGAGCCTAAGCGACTTCGACATATGGTACACACCAGGGGTAGCCGCAGTATCAAAGATAATAGCACAAGACCCCGACAAGTCCTTCGACTACACAAACAGGTGGAACACAGTAGGAGTCATAACAGACGGCTCAAGAGTACTGGGCCTAGGAAACATAGGGCCCGAGGCCTCACTACCGGTTATGGAGGGTAAGGCCCTACTGTTCAAATACCTAGGAGGGGTAGACGCCTTCCCAATAGCACTAGACGCCAGGGATCCGGACAGGTTCCTAGACATACTAAAGGCCTTGGAGCCGAGCCTCGGAGGGATAAACCTAGAGGACATCGAGAAGCCGAAATGCTTCTACATACTGGAGGAGGCGAGGAAGAGGCTCGAGATACCTGTCTGGCACGACGACCAGCAGGGGACAGCCACAGTCATACTGGCAGGCCTGATAAACGCCCTGAAGATAGTGGGTAAGAAGCTGAGCCAGGTAAAGATAGTCCTATTCGGTGTCGGGGCAGCCAATACAAAGGCTGCTGAGGTATTGATACTTGCAGGGGCAGACCCAAAGAAGATGTACCTAGTAGACAGCAAGGGAGTGATCCACGCGGGGAGGAGGGACATCCTAGAGGTGGAGAAGAACCCATGGAAATACAGGCTGGCAGAGATGACCAACCCAGAGCATATCGAGAAGGTGGAGGACGCCTTCAGAGGAGCCGATGTAGTTATAGGCGCCTCGAAGCCAGGGCCAGACACCATCAAGAAGGAGTGGATACGCCTAATGGCGGACGACCCAATAGTATTCGCGACGGCCAACCCCATACCAGAGATATGGCCATGGGACGCCAAGGAGGCAGGGGCAAGGATAGTGGCAACAGGCAGATCAGACTTCCCAAACCAGATCAACAACAGCCTAGGATTCCCAGGAATATTCAGGGGAGTCCTAGACGTCAGGGCAAAGACGGTGACGGACGAGATGTGCATAGCAGCCGCCCAGGAGATAGCGAGATTCGCAGAGGAGAAGGGTATACATGAGGAATACATAGTCCCAAGGATGGATGAATGGGAGGTATACCCAAGAATGGCAGTAGCAGCCGCATTACAGAGTATTAAACAAGGAGTAGCAAGGGAGAAGCCGAGCAGACAGGAACTATGGGAAAGGGCGGCCTCAATGATCACGAGGAGCAGGAAGGTATACGAAGCAATACTCAAGGCTGGGCTGATAGGGTGATCTGTATCCGGTCACACACGATTCCCGTACAGCCTGGAAATCATTTAAAAACCCTATAACAGCTGGATGAAAATTTCAGTATCGACGTGTGCCTATTACCCTGAAAAACGTAACACGGCAACAACAGAGGCCTATAAACACGTTATATCCCTGATCAAGCCCATATTTACTTAGGAGGGTATTTCAACCACCCTCAGCGTCACCTTCACGTTTCAATGAGGTGGAGCAGACATGATGCGCATCAGGGTCTCGAAGGTTGTGAAGCGGGACGGCAGGGTAGTGGACTTCGACGTTAAGAGGATTGAGAACGCAGTAATGAAGGCTATGAAGGCTGTTAAGCAGTACGACCCCAAGAAGCATAGGAAGGTCGTAGAGCTCGTCCTAAAGATCCTGGACGAGAAGTATGGAGACGGCGGGATACCCACTGTGGAGGAGATCCAGGACATAGTCGAGCTCAGCCTAGTCAAGCACGACCTCTACGAGGTGGCGAAGGCCTACATACTCTACAGGAAGGAGAGGGAGAGGATAAGGCGGGAGAAGATGCTCATACTGGGTAAGGAGAAGCTGGACGAGGTCGATAAGAGCCTAAGCCTAAACGCCATAAGGCTCCTAGCCAGCAGATACCTCCTGAAGGATGAGGAGGGCAGGATAATCGAGTCACCCAAACAGATGTTCCAGAGAGTGGCCATGGACATCGTCATAGCAGACCTCCTCTACGACCCAGAGATCTTCAGCCTAGAAGGCGGCAACCAGCCCTTCCCAAGAGAGGACTTCGACCCAGAGCTCTACGAAGGCAAGTATGGATTCACCCTACCCGACGGTGAGAAGGTCACATGGAACAAGTACCACCTAGACAGGATGAAGAGCCTATACGACAGGCTGAACAGCCAGGGCAAGATGAAGATTTCGTGGAGCGAGTTCCTCGAGAAGCTGGAGTCTGGATGGCACCAGAAATATCTAGACAAGTATCTCCAGTACTACAACCTAATGGTAAGTAAGAGGTTCATACCCAACAGCCCGACACTCTTCAACGCAGGCACGAGGCTTGGACAGCTATCAGCATGCTTCGTACTAGACATGGAGGACGACCTAGAGAGCATAATGGACGCGGCCAAGGACGCAGCCATGATATTCAAGAGCGGCGGGGGAGTAGGCATAAACTACAGTAAGCTGAGGCCAGAGGGAGACATAGTATCATCCACATCAGGAGTAGCCAGCGGACCAGTATCCTTCATGAGGATCATAGACACGATAACAGACGTGATAAAGCAGGGAGGCAAGAGGAGAGGCGCCAACATGGGTATACTAGAGGTGTGGCACCCAGACATAGAGAAGTTCATAACCTCAAAGGAGAAGGAGGGTGTCCTAGAGAACTTCAACATATCCGTAATGCTAAACGACGAGTTTATGCGTAGGCTTGATGAGGACGGGGAGTACGAGCTTATAAACCCGAGGAACGGGGAGAAGGTAAGGAAGGTGAGGGCGAGGCAGCTATTCAGGATGATAGCCGAGTACGCCTGGAAGACTGGAGACCCAGGCCTACTCTTCCTCGACAGGATAAACGCCCACAACGTGATGAAGAAGTCACTAGGCCTAATAAGGAGTACAAACCCATGCTCCGAGGAGCCCCTATACCCATATGAGAGCTGCAACCTAGGCAGCATAAACCTATACGCCTTCGTAAGGTTCGACGAGAATGGGAAGGCATGGTTCGACTGGGACGCATACCACAAGACGATAGAGGAGGCCTACGAGTTCCTAGACAATGTGATAGATGTCAATAAATACCCAATCAAGAAGATCGAGGAGGTGACCAACAATCTTAGGAGGGTAGGCCTAGGGATAATGGGACTGGCAGACACATTAGCAGCCCTAGGAATACCCTACAACAGCGAGGAGGGATTCGAGTTCACCAGGAAGATAACCGAGCACCTCACATACTACGCCCTAAAGAAGAGTGTCGAGAGAGCCAGGACGAGGGGGACATACCCACTATACGATAAGAGCAGCTACAAGGAGGGAGAGATGCCGGTTGCGGGCTTCTACAGGAGGGAGCTCTGGACACTAGACTGGGACTCCCTTAGGAACGAGATAATGAAGTATGGAGTGAGGAACGTGGGCGTAACCACCATCGCACCTACAGGCTCGATCTCAATGATAGTAGACGTATCCTCAGGGATAGAGCCGATATTCGCCCTAGTATATGAGAAGAGAGTATCGGTAGGAGTATTCTTCTACACCGATATAGAGTTCGAGAGGCAGCTGAAGGAGAGGGGCCTCTACGACGAGCAGCTCCTCAAGAAGATAGCCGACAACGGCGGGAGTCTACAGGGCCTCAACGACGTACCAGAAGACCTGAAGAAGACATTCCCAGTAGCCTACGACATACCCTGGTGGGACCACATAAGGATGCAGTATGAGGCAGGGCTATGGATAACCGAGTCGATAAGCAAGACGATAAACATGCCCTCATGGGTATCGGTGGACGACGTCGAGAAGGCATACCTATTCAGCTACCGCCTAGGAGTAAAGGGTATAACCATCTACAGAGACGGGAGCAAGAGTGTACAGGTACTCGTAACACCTAGCCAGAGGACGGGTAGATACATGGTAGTGGTCCAGAACAAGACCCTAGAACTCCTAGAGAAGCTAGGCATAGAGAGGCCCAACATGGGCGAGGAGACCAGGCCGAAGCAGCCAACACTCCAGATAACCACCGGCGAGGAGGACGGCGGGACAAAGACCAGCCACAAGTATGAGACCTGCCCAGAATGTGGCAGCAAGATGCTGAGCCATGCCGAGGGCTGTATAACATGTCTAGAGTGTGGATGGTCGGCCTGCGTAGTAGCCTAGCCCTAGATAAGATCACCCTCAAACTCCTTTTTTACACCAATCCTACTCGCTAGGCCAGCAAGGATATCATATATCTTCCCCATCCTCTCCAGGAAACTATCCTTAGTCTCCAGCTCCAGAATCTTATCCGTAATCTTGAAGACAGCGAAGGAGTTCGACTGGTTCTTATGCTTCTTCAGAGTAACCGTTATCGAGCCATCATCCTCATAGTACGCCAGGTAATAGGAATAGTCCTCATCCAGCTCGCTGGAGCCCAGCCTGATAACGCGGCAGACAGACCCCGGCCTGTACTCGACACACTCAGCTTGGTCAAGTAGGACACGCACCTTCTCCACCAAGGAAGACGGATTAGAAACAGGATCCTTATTCTCGGGCATAGGCTCATCCCTCAATACTCCCTGCCCCCCCCCCGCTCCAGTTACACATACATCGGGGGGCATATACTTATCACGTCTCTGAAAATATATAAGTTTTAAAGGTCTTAGGATATATGTCTATAAAAAGCGGATATATACCAAATGTTTTCCAATGGGGTCTAGCCAGGTCTAATAACATGGCTCTCATGCCTTCTTGCTTAGTAACCAGTCCAAGACATAGTCCTCATTATTATCGGTCCTAACCTCGACAGGTATGTTCTTATACTTAGTGGCTACATGACTCATGAATAGCCACTCCCCCATATCATAAGCCTGCACCTTATCTATGATCGACTTACTGATGGAGAAGGCGTCAGCAACTACAGACCTGTCATATGTCCTGGGCAGGGTGGAGACGAAGTATGTGTGGAGCTGCTGCATAATACTCGTGTTTAGATGGGCGACACGCTGGGTCACTATCCAGCCACCAACCCCATACTTCCTCCCCTGCCTAAAGAGCTTCTCAAGAGCAAGGTTAGAACGATCCATGTTCCTAGCACCCCTAGTCTCACGGGATATGAATTCATGCGCCTCATCAACCACGAACAACACCTTCCTACCCAGGCCGGCCGTCTTCTTCAGGAGGAAGATCTCGTCGATCAGCCTGGCTATATACTCCCTCGCCAAGAAGTCCTCCGGTATGTAGAGGAGGTAGAGCCGCTCCTCCCCATGATATAGGATCCGACGGGCAAACTTCCTGATAGTCTCATAATCCCTCTCAACCTGCTCTGGAGGCTCCTCGATCAACGCAATTAGTGATTCAAGCTTGATCCTCACGGTACTTCTCTGGTTTAGCGGATTAGCCACCTCTCTCAGGGTATCTAGGACGTGTTGATACATATCTCCATACTTCTCCTTGAAGGTCTTCAGATCCATCCTCCTATCCATCTCGTAGAGGCTCCTCACAAGCTCCATAAGCTTTACACGCCCATCCAGGGTAAGCTTATCAGCATCACGCAGAACCGAGTTGATCTCACCGATCACCGACTCTATCGTCACCTCATCATCCTCTAGGTAGAGCTTCTTGGTGGGGATCTTCATGAGTATATCCCGTACAATCCTGGGATCCAGCCCCTCCCCAGCCATCCTCTGCTGGAGGGTCTCCGGATAGACCACCGTCTCCCTAAAACTGTCTATAGGTGTGGAGGGGTCTAGATAGATCACCCCATACCTCTCAAGCATATCGATGATGTTTATCGGGTACTCCCCCGTAATGTCTAGGACCACGGCTACTAGGTCATCCACGGTATCCATAATCTTCCTGAGGAGGTTGGAGGTTAGGTTGGACTTCCCCGTACCGGTGTAGCCAAATATCCCTGTATGGTATCTATGTAGGGTGCTTATATCTATCCTGGCCGGGACGCCATACCCCTTCACCCTGCCGACCTCCACTGTATAGCTGCCCTCCTTATTAACGAGGTATTGATAGGTCGATGCCGATAGGAGGTGCGCCCTACTACCCGCGAGGGGTGTCAAGAGCTTCCTCATCACCACCCTATCCCTGTTTATCAGGTAGCCAGTGTTCACCGCCCGGACAGCCATCCAGTTATTCCCATCCTCGTGGAACCAGCTCTCCTCAATATTCTCCAGGACATATTCCTGGAGCTTATAGGGTAGGGATACCCCAACACTCCCCATCTCCATGTGTAGCGGCATAATATCAGCTACGTCGAATATTATGAACCAGTCCTCTCCATTATACCTCCTCTCAACACCTATGAGGATTGGGTCGTGTAGCCTGTCAAAAACCTCGATCTGGAAGGGCGCCACTATATATGCAAGGCCCTCCTAGACACCCATCTTCCCCTCCTTATCAGTAGGGTTCTGCACGGTGTAGTACGCGATCCTAGCGTCGAACTTATCGTCCAACTCGTCGAACAGGGTTTCATTCTCCATGCCTACCCCTACCATATCTACCGCCTCCTATGCTCAATCCTTGCACGGAACTCCCTAAACCTCCATGGGAGCATGAATGTCTTCGACTCCCTCATAATACTGTAGATCCTACCCTCCATCAGGCGGGATACCCTATCCCTAATAACCCGGATCATCCGCTTCACCTCCTTATCGGCTAGGAATAGGAGGTAGTTATGTCCAGCCGCCTCCAGAGGGAGGGGCTTGTCAAACCTTGAGATGATGTAGAGGATCGTGTTGTCGAGGGGGTTTACGCCTCCCTCCCCATCCTCTATATATATGTCTACAGCCTCCCTTCTCTCCTTTGTAGGCCGCCTCTTCCTGAAGATTATCTCAATTTTCTTGACAAACTGGTTATCGGGCTCATGGGGCAGGTAGAACCTGTCGAAGAAGAATATCGGACTCCTCATCCGGACACCACCTTTTACCCACTCCCTAAGCTGGAAATACTGTCTTATCAGGAGGCGTGGCGGAGGCATACCGCCCCGTGGGGCCTCTAGACTCGTTCTGTATACCAGTGCCGAGAAAGCATTATCATATCCAACCGATCTCCAGGGTATTGGTAGGTCTTCAGGCTGCCTAGCGGATATCAATGTGAATAGGTTCCTATCCGTCCTGGCGATCCTGGTCAGCTGCTCAGCCTCCCTGAGACCGCCTAGATATGGGGCTACTGACCGTATTATATCTGTAACCGCAGTATCCTTACCCATCCCGATAACCAGCTTATCCGTCTCCCTAACAATCTCGGCCAGCCTATAGATCTCCACTATACCTATGAGGCTTAGATCAGCCACCGTTACAGGCCTACCCTTCACATATAGGGGGTGCTCCACCTCCCCACCCCCGAATAGCTCACCTAGAAACTCGTCGCACACCCTAGATACACGGGTCCAGTAGTCCTTCACACCACTTGCCAGGACAAGTCTGGTATGCATCACATCCTCAACCAACATGTTGAATAGCTCCTTCCCCAGATTCCTCTCCAGACGTTTAAGAATCTTATCGATACCGGGGAATGTAGGTATCACCCTCCCAAGCTCCCTAAGATCAACCATGCCATCCTCATCCGCCAGGCTCAGCATACGGTCGACTACATAGGCCAGCTTCTGGCCGGGTATATACTGGAGCCCAAGGAATCCCGGCCTAGGACCTATGTGTAGCGTGAGGTAGATATCGATCGGCTGGATAGCCTCTCCACCCATAACATCCTCGTCTATGAATACCCAGTCCCAATCCCTATCCAGACGCTCCCTCAGATTCCTGGAGTATGGACCATAGGTGCTGGCTATGGGCCTGTCTAGGAAGACGATCTTAACATCCTCCCTCTCCAGCGACTTCCTAGCTATGTAGAACTCACCCAGAGTCATAACAGCGTTGGGGATGCTCTCTATAGTCCCCTTTACAGACCTCTCCTCCAGGGCTGAGCCGAAGCCACTGGCCTCCACAGAATCCTCCAACGAGTAGGGCACAACCTTATAGATACTCTCCCTAGCAGAGATGTCCGACTCGTCGAGGCTTACCCCTATACCGTCACGGCTAACAGTGAACCTGGCCTCCGCAGTGGCGACTGCTATAAACATCGTTATGATGTCCAGCGCCACCGAGTGATCCATACTACCGTCTATACCTATCGCTGTATACTCGCCCTCGCCCCACAGCCTATATAGATAGTCCTTCGCAGCCTCTTCATCCAACTTCCTGGTGAGTCGTGATGTATCTACCCGGCCCTCCACCCTCTCCAATGAGGTTCTAAACCGGTTCTCGAGGAACTGGATCCCCCTCCTAAACTCATCCACGTCCCAGGACATCTACACCGTGGATAATTCATGACCCATGAAATATATTTAGTTTTTCCTTGTCAGGGTATCCAGCGATCCACATATCTAACCATGTTCTGTAGGACGGCTATCCTCGAGGGTGGATAGTCATCCATGTATCTGAAGCCGTCGAGCTTCCTAAGAATCTTCCTCGCATATCTACGTATCTCCTCAATACTCATCATGTTCGACTTCCTAAGCCTCTTAGTCGAGTAGCCCAGATGCATATAGCTCTTAACCTCTATGAAGTGTGGATTAGCTATCTCTAGGAGCTCCACATACTCGGGGACATACTCGTCTAGGGCATTCACATCCTTAATCATAGTCATCCTGATAACAGTCCTCGTATCAGCCTCGCTCAGAAGCTCCAACGTCCTCATATACCTCTTCCAGGCATCTGGGTAGAGCGGCTTATCCACCCTCCTCATAACCTCCTCATTAGGGGCCGACATCGAGATGTATAGCTGTGTAGGCAGTGCATCCTCATCCATCATCCTCTTAATCATGTCTGGCTGGAGACCGTTGGAGACTATGTAGATAGACCTTGTTGATGGGAGGCTCTTCAGATACTTTATAAGCTCGGGTAGGCGGGGGTAGAGGGTGGGCTCACCCGAGAGCGAGATAGCATAGTGCGTAGGCTCCCTAGACTCCTCCAACTTCCTGAAGTCCACCCCCGGCATGCCGGGATAGCCACTCATCAGCCTACTCCTCTCCCGCATCAACCCATCCATTATGGATATGGGGTCGTCGACCTCGTCAAACCCCATATCAACCTTCTTCATAAACTCCATGGGCCTCCAGCAGAATATACACTTCATTGTACACATCATCCCGGCTGGGCTGAACTCTATACATCTATGGCTATCTATACCGTAGAAGACCCTCTTGTAGCATACACCCTCATTCTTAACACTCTTCTTAGTCCAGTGGCATACCTCCACCGTCGAGTGGTTATACACACCATAATGGGCCTTCAACAGCTGGTTAACAATCCTCTCCGGGATCTTTATCACGCTGCTCTGGGACATTTCCATATATATTATATGGACAGGGCTTAAAAGCATTGAGGAGGGGTTAGGAGACGAGGATAAGAGTGGCAATAGCCGCCAGGTCGGATAGTGAGGTGACCACAGGGATAACCAGGTTGTCGGGATCGAGGCCACGCATAAAGACAGCTATCGACAGGACTAGGGAGAAGACTCCAAGCAGGGTCATCGCTATGATCGATGAGAGGAGGAGGCGTAGAGGCTCCAGGGGATGGGCCACAAGAAGGACAGGTGAGACGCTGAGCCCAGCCACTACCGCTGCGGATGTTAATAGTGGGGCGACAAGCCTAGAGACCACGCCTAGGGAACCTATATACTCCCCTAGGTGTAGCAGGGTGGTCGCCCTCGAGGCGAGGGCGGCGGCGAAGCTCCCGACGAGGCTTAGGATGGCTGGGACGACCATGTAGATATATGGCCTATCCATTAGCGCCTCCCAGAACCCCCCAAGCATAAACCCGCCCAAGCCAGAGGAGAGGGCCACCATGAGGAGGGAGAGGAGGGACTCCGCCACACCCCTCCTAACAACCCCTGTATCGGAATAGGAGTACAGCCTAATAGCCAGGAGGGTGTAGAGCAGTAGGGATAGGCTGGAGAGGAGCCAGAGAGTGGTCGGAGGCATCAGGGTCACAGAGACTAGTAGGAGGCTGGTCACGATGTCGGAGAAGTTGCTAGCCACTGGGTAGAGCATGATATCAGGGTTCCAACCCCTCCTAAAGATCACCGCCCCAAGAACCACGTTGAAGGGGAGTGTCAAAGCCATGCTAAGGATCACGACGTAGCTCGTTATCAAGAAGATCCTAGCCGGGTCTGTAGACCCCGTGAGTATATACTCAGCAGCTGAGCCCGCCACCGTGGATAGTAGGACGACTATATAGCTATCGATCATGACCGCCATGAGGTGGCCATAAAATACTGGTGTGTTACGCCTGAGACCGGGATACATACTACCTAGGTGGAGGCCCGAGGAATACCCCCCGCTAAAGATCCCTGTCAAGGCTCCACGGAAGCTGAGCATCATAGGAAGGATGATGACCAGCCCCTGGTCCAGCCCGGGGCTGTATATGTAGAGTAGGAGGCCGGAGACGATGTTGAGGAGGGAGGCGGAGAAGGATGCCAAGCCCTGGAGAAACTCCCCCCTATCCAAGCAGGCCACCCCAGAACTCGATACATATAGGCATACTGGACACGCCGCCCCCCTCCATCAAGCCCCGATCTACATGGCAATAGCCATCCAAGACATCCAGGCCCTGCTATAAGCCGTGGACACCAAATTATTATTGTAGCCATAGATTCATATGGCGAGGGTGTAGAAGTTGGGTAGGAGGCTAGGATACAGCCCCAAACCAGTGGCGGAGCTCCTAAGAGAGCTCAAAGACCTTTCACAGCTAATTATGAGCCTATCCTACTGCAGCCTATTCTTCGGAGACCCCTCCCTCTACAGGGAGATAAGCCACCTAGACGATAGGGTGGACTATCTGAGGAGCCTATTGATAATGCAGGCGGCACTAGCCACCAGGGATAGGGAGGACGCCGAGAGGATGCTCTCAGTCTTCGACATGGCCTCAGCAGTAGACAAGATAAGCGAGGTGGCGAAGGACATATCAGAGCTCACCCATGACAGGCTGAGGATAGAGCTGGGAGACTATGTTATGAGGAACAGCAGGACAAACTTCGTCTACACACTCCGGATCACGGGGGACAGCCCCTTCAAAGACGGGTCTATAGAGAGGGCCTACGACATAGTAGGCGAGATATTCGACGTAGTAGCCATTAGGAGGGGTGACGACTACATACTCTCACCCGGGGAGGACGTGGTTCTCAGGGAGGGGGACGTCATCTACATCAAGGGATTGGCCGAGACTATCAGGAGGATCATCTCGATGCATGGTGAGAGGGGCGGCGGAGGTGTGAGGCTGGATCCCGAGAAGCTGGAGGGCATACTCTACGTGAAGAACCTAAGCGAGTTCATGGTTGACCTGGCCTATGGAGCCCTCTTCACAGGCTCGGAGGAGCTTGCCCAGGAGCTAGAGTCTCTAGAGGATGGGATAGACCAGGTGACGAAGGATCTAAAGACAGGCGTCATAGCAGATAGCGGAATAAGTGATAAGGAGAAGCTCGCCCTCATAGAGTTTATAGACTCCTGTGAATACCTTGGAGACGCCGCGCTAGACATGACCTACAGCCTAAGGATGGGTATACCGCCACACCCCATCATAGAGACGATACTCGAGACCACCGATGAGAGGTATAGGCTCCTGAGGATCCCTAGGGAGCTGGCCGGGAAGGAGCTGGCCGACCTAGGCCTCACAAAGCTCGGGGTGGATATACTGGCGATAAAGGTCGGTGGCTACTGGTACCTCAACCCACCGGTCAAGGGCTATAGGCTAAGGGGGGATGAGCAGATAGTTATACAGTACTTCGAGGAGGCGGAGGACGAGGTAGCCCAGCTGGTTGAGAGGCTAGGCCTCAGCCAGCCTCCTCGGCAGGCCTGACCCAGAGGATCAGGCCATCAACCCTCTCCACAACAACCTCAGCATCCTTTGGAATGTATACGTCGGACCTAGCCGTCCAGTCATCACCAGCGACGTGTACGATCCCCGGCTTACCAGGCACTATATCCGACTTAGCCACCCCCCTCATACCAACCAGCCTACTCTTCTCCAGGGGGCTCTCCCTCATAGCGAGGGTCTCCCTAATCTTGTGGAGGTAGAAGCCGAAGAAGCCAACACCAGCTATTAGGAGTATCATCCCACCTATCACGAGGAGCCTCATATTTAGGGTCCATATGAAGTACTCCCCCCGGTAGAGGAGGAGTATCCCCAGGATCGTCATGACTGCCCCAGCCACGGCGAGCTCCCCCTCCCCGAACCACGTCTCCATAACAATCGCGAAGGCCCCGATCAACATGAGTATAACCGCCGTGGAGTCTGCCCCTAGGATGCCTAGGCCTAGGAAGGCCATGACTAGGAGGGCGGCCGCCACCACCATGCCTATATAGGTCGGGTTGAAGAGCTCGATCAGGATGAGTAGGGCGGCTATGTTGAGGAGTATGCCTAGGATGAATGGGTCTGTCAACATTGCTAGGAGGTGGCTACGGACATCCTTCTCAACATACTCCACGGGCCTGCCGGAGAGCCCAAGTATGTCTAGGAGCCCCGCCAGATCACCCACCAGTAGATCGGCGACGCCTAGGCGTACAGCCTCCTCAGCCGGTAGGTTAAGGTTCTCAAGCACCATTAGCCTAGCAGCTGTCACGTTCCTACCACGGGCCTCCGCAATACTCTCTATCCAGGCCACCATAGCATTCAGAACCTTCGGATCCACGTTACCAGATAGATCCCTAGGCTCCGCCGAGCCTATCGACGAGCCCGGGCCCATCGCCAGCGTCTCAGCCGAGAGCGAGATATACACCCCCGCTGAGAAGGCGAAGCCACCCTTGGGGACGAAGACAGTCACATTGGCACCCGACTCTAGTATGGCCGTCACAATGTCCTGGGTAGGCTTAAGATACCCACCATTAGTCCTCAGGTAGATGATGACCGGCTCACCGGGGTCCGACGTATATAGATGCCTACCCACAAGGTCTCCATACCCACCGTCTATCGTCCCATCTACCACGATCACCTTTATAGGCTCGGAGGGCTGGCCCCACACACCTGTCAATGCAAGTATAAAGACTAGGGTTAGGAGGGCTGGGGCCCTAGCCATAGGGGCTAACCCCTCTTCTCTAGAAACTTCTTCACATCCTCTATGAGCTTCGTCACCTCCATCGGGAGTACTATCTTTGTAGACTCTCCCCTCGCCACCTCCTTTAGAGTATCTAGGTACTGGAGGATCATCGTGTTCTCATCCAGTTCACGGGCCACCTCCAATATCTTGGCTAGGGCCAGTGCATATCCCTCGGCCCTCAGGATCATCGCCTGCCTCTCACCCTCAGCCCTCAGAATAGCGCTCTGACGCTCACCCTCAGCCACCTTGATCGCAGACTCCTTCTTACCCTCCGCCTCGGTTACCATGGCCCTCCTGTTACGCTCCGCACTCATCTGCCTAATCATCGCGTCCTGCACCTCCCTCGGAGGAGTAATCTCCCTAATCTCAACCAGCGTTACCTTGACACCCCATTTCTGGGTCACCTCGTCAAGCTTCACCCTTAGGATATTGTTTATCTCCTCCCTCTTAGCCAGTACAGAGTCCAGCTCGATATCTCCTATCACAGCCCTAAGAGTAGTAGTCGCCACGCCGGTGGCCGCACCCTTGAAGTCCCTAACGTTCAGCACACTCTCCAGCGGGTCCACGACCTTGAAGTATATGAGGAAGTCTATATCGACGGGTGCGTTGTCCTTAGTGATACATGTCTGCTTAGTCACCTCGATATACTGCTCCCTAAGATCCACCTTTACAGGGACGTCGATGAAGGGTATGAGGAAGACTAGGCCAGGCCCCTTCACACCGATAGCCCTACCAAGCCTGAAAACAACGATCCTCTCATACTCCCTAACCACCCTTATCGAGGCCCTTATCAATATCGCCAGGAATATGATGATTACTATCGCGAGTATTAGGCTACCAATATCTATAACGGCCTGGAGAACCATCCACTCCATAGCAGATCTACCAAAAGATATGTAGTTATACGGCGATTTAAGGGGGTCGGTATACCCAGCCTATGTACGGAACATCATCGGCTCAGCATCTATATATTTCACCCCATATCTCCCAGCAATCTCGGAGAACCTCCTCACCACCTCCCTATACCATTGGTAGAGCTCCCTCCTACCAAGCCCCCTATAGAGCCCCACCAGATCCGGCCTATAATCCTCCAGGGCCCTCAGTAGACGCTCCCTCACACCCACCTTGAAGCGTAGAATATCCGTGTATATAGTCTCGACCCCCCTGTTAACCGCGTCGATAACAACCTCCTCGAACATGGCAGGATCGTCGTTGAGCCGGGGCATAACCGGGGCGTAGTAGACCCATGTCTCCACACCCCTCTCAGAGAACCTTCCCAGCATTGCTACCCTAGCCCAGGGGGCAGGGGTCCTAGGCTCAAGAACCCTCCAGAACATCTTGTCGTAGGACGGTGCAGAAGTACCTACATCCGCTGGGCCAGCAGCTATGAGGTCTAGATCCCTGAGGACTAGGGGATACCTCGTCTGTATCGATAGGTGTAGATCCCGCCTCCACCTTAGGACCTTGATAACCCTCCTGGTGAGCCTCGTCCTGGCCTCCAGTGGCTGGTAGGGATCTATATAGGTTCCTATCCCTATGACCGCCCCCCTCTCGAACCTATCCAGCTTCTTAGCCAGCTCACGGGGGAGGTACATCTTAGCCTCTATATACTCTCCCCAGTCATAGTCCACCCCACGTATCTTGAAGTACTGGATGGAGTAGCAGTATCTACAGCCCCCCTCACACCCGAAGTACGGGTTTATGCTATAATCCATCTCGGGGAGGGGCGTCCTATGGAGGTAGTAGCTACCCCTGATCCTCTCCCTATATACCGGGGTCAAAGATAATCACCTAGACGCCTCTGCCTAGTCCAGAAGTCTATGACCTCACTCCTCCACATATCCCTAGGCGTCCTAAGCCTACTGAACACATGGTTGAGGGCCTCCTCTAGAGACTCAAACCTCAAGGGTCTCTCCCTGAAGAGCATACGGACACTTTCACGTACACTCCACACGCCAACTGGGAAGACATAGCCTGGATACGCCTCCCTAAAGATCACTACCGATGCCTGCCTACCAATCCTGTCGAGATACTCGAGGGTGGCTAGGCGTGAGGCGTAGTAGCAGCCACCTATATCTGCATACTCCCTCCTAGGCCTCCCAAACTCTGCTGATCCCTCTACAACCACCCTAGTCCCTAGACGGTTCCAGAAGGTCCCTGGGTACCAGGCCTCCATAAACTCGTACATCCATGGACCAGGTATTAGGAGAGCTACATACCTATTCTCCAGGAAGTCCTTCTCATAGACTAGGTAGGTATCTATCTCTGGGTAGCGCCTAACCCTCCTGTAGAGCCACCTCCCAATGATATCGTCGACAGCCGTTATCGACCACCTAGTAGGTACGAGTACACGTCTACCCCTCCTCCCAAGGCCCCCCATGCTGAAGACCCTGATGATCCTACTGACCTCGACACCGGAGCGGTACAGCTCGACAACACCCTCCTCAGCCGGTAGATCGGTATCGCCCACCCTCTTCTCGATACGATAGTCTATCTTCAGGCTCCCCAGTGAGAGGCTCTTGACCGGGGCCCTAGGGCCGAAGGGCGTTATATCCTCGTCTATAACCATGACCCTGACGGGGCGTTTCTCGAGCCGGATCTCCACCTCTGGGCTCCTACGTGCTATCGCTAGGTCTAGGATGTCGTGGTATAGCCTGTCACCCCTCCTTGGGAGGTGCTTATCCACCCTCCTCCAGCCCAGGACCAGCCTACTCCTCAGACGGAGAATATCCTCTAGGCCTAGGCTGTGCCACCTCTCGGGATAGTCGTAGATAGAGGTGTCACCAGTCTCGGGAGGTGTGAGGACACCCATCGAGACCTTTGGATACCCCATCCTACCTATGAACACGCTTGGTGGGCTCGCCCCATAGATATCCTCTCTATACAGCTCCCTATAGCTCTCCATCAACGCCCTATACTCCAGTATGACTGGGCATACAGGCTTCCCACAGAGTAGATCCCTCCCCCTACACCTGACACATATACTCTCGCTGTAGAGCCTAGGCTTCACGAAACCATCAAGGACAGGGCCGCCGCCGAAGAGGCTGTCTATATTCACGCCTCCTCCCTCTCCAGCTCCTCCCCGCCTAGTAGGTATAGCTCCGGCCTACGATCCCTCAATAAGTGGTTCCTCCTAGTTATCCATTTATCCCTAGCCCTCCCAAGATCCACTATAGCGGTGTACGCCTCCTCAGTGTAGGGCCTAGCCCTATAGATAGGCTCCATATCAGGCGAGGCTATCTGGCTCATCCCCTTGAAGAGGAGCCTCTTATCCCCACGGTCATCCATACCCACCCTATTAGCCGTGACTATATAGACAGAGTTCTCCCTAGCCCTTACAAGGGTTGCTGTATAGGCATAGTCGAAGACTAGGTTGCTTGGATGGGCTATCACATCCGCACCCTGGAGGGCGAGGCTACGTGCAACCTCTGGGAATGCCCAGTCGAAGCATATCATAACACCGAGCCTGAACCCCACGTCGAAGATGCTGGGCGGCCTATCACCAGGATCGAACCAGGTCTTCTCCTCGTTGAAGAGGTGTATCTTCCTATATATCCCCAGCAACTCGCCCTTAGACGCTACCACCGCCGAGTTGTAGAGCCTATCACCACCGGGCTCGGCAACCCCAGCCACCACAGTGGCTGACAGCCTATCGCTCAGCCTAAGAAGATGTTCCAAACTGGTCTCCCAGAACCTCCTGCCCAGTTCCAACGCCTCCTCCCTTGAGCGGAAGAGGTACCCGGTATATGTGAGCTCGGGTAGGACTATTAGGTCGGGGGAGTCCAGTGCCTGGGCCAGCCTATCTATACGGCTCATGTTCCAGTCTAGATCCCCAAACCTAAGCCTAGGCTGGATAAATCCTAGGGAGACCTCCATTCCAAGCTATATTCTAAGCCTGAGTACATTAATAAAGAACTCCAGGATCATGCCAATCCCCAGCTTGCTCCTACCCGCCCTCCTACTCCTGAATATGAATGGAACCTCACCAAGCCTATGCCCAGCCCTATGGAGTATATAGGCGGTCTCCACCTGGATCATGAAGCCCCGTGACCTAGGCCTATGTCCCAGGAGGGTGGATATTGCCTCCCTACTAAAGACCCTGTATCCACTCGTCACATCCCTGATCGGGAGGCCTAGGACTATCCGGGCATATGTATTGGCACCCCAGCTGATAATCCTCCTGGTTAGTGGCCACCCCTCTATACCGCCGCCCTCCACGTATCGTGAAGCAACTACTAGGTCGAGGCCCTCCTCCGCCTTCCCGAATAGGCTCGGGAGGTATTGGGGGTCGTGCTGGAGATCGGCATCCATCTGGGCGACGTAGTCGTAGCCCGTATCATAGCCATATCTATAGCCCGTGTAGAGGGCTGATGCGAACCCCCTCTCATCCCTCCTTATAACGTATCCCACCCTATCCCCATACCCCTCCCTGTAGCGCCTCAGAATCTCCTCCGTCCCATCCCTACTATCATCATCCACGACGTAGATGTCCAGCTCTATTGGCTGGCTCAATATGGCCTCTAGGAGGCTTGGCAGGTTATCAGCCTCCCTATAGGTGGGTATAACCACTAGTCTCCTGGGCATCAGACGCACCGTCTAGACCCCTAGCTCCACACCCTCCCCACCGCCGTGGCTATACCTTGGGCCGCGCCACACCGGCCTGGTTAGCCTCGCATCTATAAAGCCCTTCACTGCATCCACGATCCTGAGGTGGCTCTCCCCACCTCCGAAGACCTTGGAGACGTCTAGCCCACGCCTCCTCCCAAGCCTCTCCACAGGGATGCTCGACAACTCGTCTATAGAGGCTGTAGTAGCGACCCCACGATCCACGAGGTTATATAGGTCTGGAGACCCGGTTATCAGGGTCACCCCCCTCCTAAGTACCGAGGATTCTAGGGCCAGCTCGGGAGAGTCGGTCACTACATGCCTCGAGTTGTTTATCAGGCTTAGATGGTCCAGATAGTCCTGGATCTCTATCGGTATGACGAGGTACTTGGTCATCGACTCGTAGTAGAGCCCCATATCGATAAGCCTCTTCTTCTGCCACTTAGCCAGTGGTATCACGACGTCTATATCCCACTTGAGGGACGCCTCCCCAACAGCCTCCAAGAAGCGTGAAGGGTCGTGGGAGCCGGTGTAGGCCAGTATGTAACGCCTCTTCTCAAGCCCGATCTCCTCGAGTATGCTGCTGAGCCTCTCAGCCCTAGAGATATTCGTCAACACGGCGTCCACAATGGGGGAGCCGACGTTGTATAGCTGTTCACGTGGGAACCCCTCCCTCACAAGGTTCTCATAGTACTGCCTCCCAGGTGTGAGGTTCACGGTGCTGTGCCAGTCGATGTACTGCCTGAGATACTCCTCCTCAGACTCTGTATAGGTCCTCAGACCCGACTCTAGATGCACAGTCTTCACATCCATGCTGGCCAATGTGTCTAGAATCGTCTTGGTGGCTGGTGAGTAGCCAGCCAGTACAGCTAGGTCCGGCTCATCCCTCTCAACAACCTCCCTAACCTCATTTGTAAGGGCCTCCATATCCCGGTACCTAATAACCCTCCTAGGCTTGTCATACTCTAGGGATACGTATTGAAGCCCCTTCTCAAACCATCCATGCTCCTCCACCACATCATAGTGGAGGATGGATATGTCTGTAGACTCGATAAGCTCCCTATAGACCCTCGATAGGAGGATTATTGAGGAGCGGGTGGGGGTGAATATAGCTATAGATGGCATCTCGAGGCGCACCTCAGCCCAGGGCCTAGCATCTTTAAATAGGTGGGTCAATATAAATTCTACTTGCCATGAGGAATATTAAGCTGGATACCAAGAGTATCCGCTACCGCTGCCTAAAATGTGGAAGCGTCTTCACAGCGGCTGTAATCTCACAGCAGAGCTTCCTCAAATGCCCCAAATGCAACTTCACAGTCCTCGAGAAGGTTAGGAGGGATATGGGTAACAGGGTACTCGCTAGGTAGCCCCTCTAAAGCTCACCAGTCCCAAGCATCACGGGCAGCTCCCCTAGAAACTCTGGCAGAGCCACGAGGGGCAGCGCAGCCCCAATCCCCTTAATGATAAGTGGCCTCCTCATCCTGAGCGAGACTATTAGGGGTATCCTCCTACCACTTATATCCCCCAGCTCCCCACACTTAGTCTTTAGATCCTCGAGTATCCTCCTAGCGGCAGAGGGTATCAATGGCCTATCCCACTGTTTACAGTCTATACATAGCGTGTGGCCCCTACCCCTACCTAGGACATCGATCTCCCTACGCCCCAGCCTAACATTCAACTCCACCCTATATCCATAGCTCCTAAGTATGTAGGCTGTAAGCCTCTCGAAGCCCCTCCACGTAAGTACTCGGGCCACGTCATCCACGTATCCCTGTGCCAGTAGAGCCTCAACAACCCTGTAGAAGGCCTCGTCATCCCCGAGGAGATCCTTCATACCGTGGAGACGCCTAAGCTCAGCCTCGGTCAAGCCGTATAGATGGGCCAGCCTCTCCCACTCCCTCCCTGTATGCATAGCTAGGAGGACTACTAGGCGTGTGGGGTGTAGCCCCAGATCCACGGCCTAGTCCTCCATGGTCAGGATTAGGAGTGGCTTGTCAACCCTATGTATAAGTGACCTGCTCACACTCCTGCCTAGGAAGCGTGGCGGCTTCTTCCTCTTAACCAGGACTATGAGGTCGTATGGAGTCTCGATAGACTCTTGGTATATAGCCTCGGCGACGTCACGGGCGAAGACGATCTTCTCCGTCACAGTGTAGCCCAGATCCCTCAACACACCCCCGATCTCCCGTAGCTTATCCTGATACTTCTTTATGATCTCAAGCTCCTCCTCACGCACATGGTCCAGACTAGTTACCTGGGGTATGGGGATCGCTGTGAATACCGTCGCCTCCACCTCCTGCGGCCCCACGATCTTCGGGAGGTGTAGATATGGGTATGGGGATGTGTATAGCCCTACTGGGATGAGGAGGCGCATCACTACTTCCACTCACCTATGACTATGCTGCTCTGGGTCATGCGGACACCACTGATCTTCATAATCTTATCCTTGAGGAGGCGTCTAAAGCTCTGTACATCCTCCATATCCACCTCTATGAATACGTCGAACTCCCCGGTTATCTCGTAGACCTTCACAACCTCCTCTATCTTACTCAGCTCCTTACATACATGGTCAAGCTTATTCGGCTCAACCACGATCAGGACAATCGCCTTCATACAATACCACTTCCCCCACTAGTCTATATATAGGTAGATAGGCTCGACACCAGCGGGGAGGCGTAGCAGGCCCCAGCGCCCAGCCTTCCTAAACACCCTCTTAGGCGCTATGAAGGCCGCCTGATCCACTGATAAGTCGCTTAGAAGCCTCATAAGCCCATCCTCCCCACCAACGAATATACGGTGCTCCACGAGATATCCAGCCTCTCTTAGAAGTCTCTCTAAAGTTTCCAGCTCCCTGTCAAACTCCTTAGCCAAATCGACAGCCACCTTTCCACCACCACTAGGTATATCCAAGTGGCCAATGAGAAATATTCTATGTATCCTTGGAAGCTGTGTTTCTATGGCGGCTAATACTCTTCTCGGATCCACCCCAGGCTTCACTATTACTGCTGTTCTAAGGTGTGGGGTTGCTGGTGGTATCTCTTCCACGCTTCTCCTTTCAAAGACGCCCCAGCCCTTCGCCTTTCTGTAAGCTACATAGAGCAGGGCTCCGATGAACATCCAAGTAAACCCTAGTATCCTTCCATCTGGGTGGTAGATGACGACAAGACTGAAAAGAACACCTGTAGATACCAACCCAACGATCGATACGAGGCTATACTCTACACCTTTTATCTTTATGTTGAGTGGTGTCTTCCAGTGTCTGTAAGCCTCTTTATCTATCTTCCTCAGCCTTATATGACTAAGGTTTACTAAGAAGTAGCTTAGCAAAGCACCAAAGTTGTAGAGACTGGCTACAAAGTGTATTTCCCCCGTTAGGGCTAGGGATCCACCTATCAAACTAAAGACTATGATGCTAACATATGGAGTGGCCCTAGTGGGGTGTAACCTACTAAACACCTTGGGCAGCATCTTGAATCTGGACATGCTATATACTACACGAGAAACACCGATGACACCCGTATTTGTAGATACCATGTTTATAGCAAACGCCACGAAGGCTACACTTAGTGAGAATATCCCACCAATAACTGGAACCTTACTAGCTATAGATGCTATCGGGTTATATGCCTCCTCGGCAAGAACTTCCCAGCCCAGAACCCCCAAACCTAGGATTGAAAAGGCGAGGGTGAAAAAGACGACTGCTACAATCCCAATTTTAAAAGCTCTGTGGAGATGTTTCCAAGGATTCCTAGTCTCCTCAGCCGCCTGTGCTATTGATTCAATTCCTATGTAGCTACTCATGGCGAGGGTGACGCCATATAGGAAGTTCTCTGTCCGTACATCTAGAAGTCCTGTGTAGGAGACATACTTCACTCCCTCTGGATTTCCAAAATAGTTCAACTGTTCAAAGAAACGGTCTAAATCGAATGCGTATAGGTATCCAAGGCTAAGCACCGCCAACTCAGTAGCTATGGTTACAAGAACGAGTACTACGTTGAAATCACTAGACTCTTTAATACCTATAATGTTAAGGATTATCAGAAAAATCACGATGCTGAAGGCAGTTACGCCTACACCACTAAGCTCCAAACCCAGAAAACTAATTTCTTCTCTGAGGTTGGGGAGTATAAATGAGAGGTATCCAGCAGAGGCTATGGAGAATAGGGCGATGTTCAAGACATAGTCAAGAAGTATTGCCCATCCCATCAGAAATCCTAAAGCATCACCACCCGCCTTAGTTCCATATACCTGTGCGCCACCTGCATAGGGATATAGCTCACTGAGCTCCGCATAGACTAGGCCAGTCGTTATGTAGCATATAGAGGCTATTAAGAATGCTAGTGGTGAGAAACCGGCTGCATATAGTGCAACTATACCTATGGCTAGGAAGACATCTGCACCAACATCTGCGAAGCCCATGGAGAAGGAGCCGAGTAGACCTATCTCCCTCTTCAGAGAGACCTTCTTAGACATGGATCTCCAAACCCACCCTCCCCACTTCCCGGAGATTAAGATATCTTCATATGCGCCGCCTAGATTTAAGGCTGATGTAGAGGGAGACGAGTATGGGTAGTGTAGCGTATAGGAGTAGTGTCACAAGGTTAACGTAGTACTGGATCCTCAGAACGGCTATAAGGATGATCAGGATGAGTAGATACACCATCACTGCGTAGCCGTCTAGACCGGCTCTTCTACGCCTATAACGTCTGCCGAGGTATAAGGCGGGGATTGTAGCCACCACAAGGAATATGATCCCATATAGGGAGTAGAGATTGGCTGGCCTAGCAGCCCTATCAAGCTCATCAATATTTAGCAAGACTACCTCCACATCCTCTATCCCAAGGGAGTACACGACATTAATGATCCGCTCCCTGAGAGAGACTGGTTTGGAGGCCGCCTCTACATATGTCTCGAAGCCGCTCAGCACCCACTCCGCCCTAAGCACCTCTCCCGAGATAACGGGGTATGTAACATCGAGGATGTCTGCATAGGTCTTCAGGTTCACCAATAGATAGATCGGCGGCGTCCTTGTGAAGTCATATGTCTCACCATCATACCCAACCTCCTCGGGTATCCCTAGTGCTCTTCTCAGGGGCTCCGTATCCATGAATATTGTGGTGTAGGTCAGGTTTATTGACAATACACTTGGATAGTACAGAGCCAGCCAACTCTCATCAAGTACCACCTCAAAGATAGGGTCATCCCTAAGCCTATACCTCTCATCCAGAACAATCAATACCTCACCATCACCAGGCTCATCGATTCCCAGCTCGTCATAATCAGGTGTTGCTAGGAAGAACTGTATCCTGGGGATGGAGAACCCGGCGAAATACCTACTGTCAAACCCACCGAAGAATAGGAATATGTTTATGTATCCAGCCCTATAGACCCAACTAGTCTCCGGCTGGGCAATATATAGGAAGCCGTAGAGCCTCTCGGGCTCGAGACCCAACAACTCCCGAGTCAAGTTATTGAATTTTGGCTGGGTAATGTTCTCCGCCTGGTAGGATAGGCTATATATCTTTGCGAGCACCTCTATCTCTACACCAGATACAGCGGAATCCACCTCCGACTTGGCCACCCAATAAGTGAGGAGGAGCCCTATGATGAGGGTCGATAGATATATAGCTACCAAGTATCGTGCAAAGCTACCACCGCCTCTAGACATACCATTATATGTTGGTTGTATGCCCTCATAAAGGGTTTGATATCTCTAGGAGGAGTTATGTATCCGTCAGGAGGGTTTTATAAAAATTTTGGAGGGTTTTAAAAAGGAGGGGTTGGGTGGGCTACTTCCTCTTGATGAAGAAGAGTCCGATGGATGCTAGCTGCAGTATCACTATCAGTATCAGCAGCGTCGTCACCATTGATAGTGCGTCTAGCTTCTGTGACAGCTCGTCTAGCGAGTTCTGTAGGTCGTTGAACTGCTGCGTCTGAGTCTGTGCCTGGTTGTCTAGCTGGTCACCAAGGTTGCCTAGCTGGTCGCCTAGGCCGGAGATGGCTGTGTCTATCTCGCCTAGGGCCTCGCTTACGCTGTTAAGTGCGTTGGCTAGGTTGTCAGAGAGCTGTGCCAAGGCCTCTGACAGGCCGTTGAGCCTGTCAGTTATCTCATCTAGCCTCGTCTGTGTCGGGTTGGGCTGGAGCTCTACAGTGATGACCTGCTTCCATCCATATAGGCCACCGAATGTTGCGAATACCTCTATCTGGTATACTCCTGGGGCTATGCCTCTTGTCCTGGCACCTGGCAGTATGGCGTCGAACCTACCTGGCTCTATTAGACTGGCCCTTGCAGCAGCTATCTCCTCACCGTCTAGAGTCAATAGCTTTACAATGACCTCACCCTGTGATGCTGGTACTGCGATCTCGTTCGGGAATGTCTCTACGTAGGTCAGGTAGACTGTTACTGGTATGTCCTCACCGACGAACATGTCGTCAGGCACCTCTACAGCGTCGATCCTTAGGAAGGCAACTGAGAACTGCTCTAGGAACTGCTGCTCAGTGAATGGATAGGACTCATCCCTGAAGGCTGTTAGCTCCATGAACCTCTCCTCAGGCCTATACTGCTCGATCATGAATGGACCGTTGCTAATGTATGCGTGGCCAAACTCCTCGATGAAGGCTATCGAGTTCTGGAACCTTTCAGCAGCCTCGTCAGCCGTTAGCCATGGTGCTGCGTATGGCGATACGTATGGAGCGTCTATCTGCCTCACGACGCTGCCATTTACCTCTACGGTCCAGCCCTCGTTAAGTAGGTTCTCCATAGCAGCCTTGATGTCCTCTGCGTGGGACGCACTAATCAGGTCCAGACCGACCTCTGGCTCAACATCCTCCCAGTAGTAGTCTGTACCAGTTGCTGGGCCATTGGCCACTACTACGTACTCCATAGCATCCCAGATCTGCACCGGTAGGTCTGTAAAGAAGTCATAGTTCATTGCAATTGCTCCGTCGGAGTACGGGTGATAATAGTCAGCATATACAGCTATAGCAGTCTCGTTAATTATCTCTATACCCTTAATTGTCTCTAGGAATGGTGTAGCGCCACTATCTATTGAGCTGTCGTAGAACGGGTCGCCCTCAAAGTCCATGCTAGCCCACTCATATGTGAAGGCCAGTGCAGCCATGACATCAGCTATACCCATCATTGTGCCGTCGTGGAACTTGCTGAACTTGAAGTTGTACGTTATCTTGACCAGCGATGTAGTCTCCTCACCAATCTCTACCCACTCCTCAGCCACTGGGTCGAACACCAATGCCGTTGCCGGCACTGGGTACTGAGGCACTAGTGTACCCTCCACTATATCGAACTGCTTCTCAACCACGAAGTCAGCCCTCACAGCTGTTGGCTCACCTAGCCTCGGGTGTGGGAATATACCGTAGTCCCTAACAGCCGCCCTTATAATCTCTGCGTAGTAACCCTGGAAACCTAGAACTGGGTTCCACACCGTCAGGAATAGCTGACCCTGGGCAGAATACTCTAGAAGCCTAATGATACCGTCCTCAGTAGTCGCCGTCCTGTAGAACCACATGTTAGCCGGACCAGTTACGAATCCAGGTATCACGTTGGTCAGGTCTGCGCTGGCTGCCCAATACTCGATCGTGTTAACGGCGAATACCCTGACAGACTCCTGCATACCCATCTTGATAAGAGTCTTCACTGTCTGCTCATAGGACTCCTTATCTGGGAGTGTACCCTGAACCAGCTGGAAGGATAGCTCGTCAATTGTCTCGTTCCTATATACTATCCAGTCCTCCAGTGGGAATGCAGGTACGAAGCCGAAGGTCGATGAGTAGAAGAATACTGCATCGAGCTCAATGTATGGGAAGTCCGAGAGCGATATCCAGCCCTCGGTATAGATGTTCCACCTATAGTCCCTTGGGTTTGTAATGTATACCGTGCTGATGGCGAGCCTCCTCTCAGTCTCGGCGATCTCAACCTTTATACCTGTCTGCTCTATCCATGAGGCGAAGGCCCTACCACCCTCTCTCCTCTCATCCTCAACCCTTACTATGAACTTCACAGTTACAATCTCCTCACCGCCAGGCACGCCTGGACCGCTAAACTTCCACCAGAACCCTGCTGGGGACTCTGGATCAGTGACCTTCTCCAAGGTATATCCTGTACCCTCTAGCTGGTTAGCCACCTCTGTAAGGGCTGCGTCAACCATCTGCTTTGCAAGCTCTAGGTTGCCCTCCTCGGTGAAGCCGAACTCCCTGATGAATGGCTCAACCCACACGTGGAACGGGTTGCTGACCATCACTGGTGAGTACATCGGCTCACCGCCGCCCAGCAGGATCTCGTCGATCAGGAACTTCCTGTTAAGGGCGTAGTTCATGGCGAACCTTACTTCCCTGATAGCGAATGGGTTGAAGTGTACCTCACCGGATGTCGTGTTCACTATGCCTGGACCCAGCTCAGGGCTCTCCACAGGGTTGAAGACATATGACCAGAATGAGGACCTTGACTGGTAGGTCTTAAGGTTCTGCCTCAGAGCCTCTGAGAGCTGGGCCAGCGTCGCTGGTGAGACACCCCACATGAATATGTCTGCCTTACCAGCAGCTACGTCTGCTAGACCGACATCCTGCGTCAGCCTAACCTCTACGAGAACCTTGTCTGCAGGTGGCCCCGGCCTCTCCTGGGCATATACTGGTGCCTGGATGAAGAACACCGGCAACACGAGTAGAATAGCGAGTACTATGGACCATGCTGCCCTATTCATAGAAGTAACACCTCACAAATTATACACGGACACAGGCTTTATATATCTTAAAGCCCCAAAACCCGTGGAAATCCAGTGTAAAACCTCATTTTTAGGAATATGTGGAAAAAGGATTTTAGTTGCTGGTTAGCCAGTTAGTAGAGGTGGCAAGCGACGTAGTGGCCCTTCTCTACCTCTATAAGCCTGGGTTCCTCGGCTTTACACCTAGCCTGAACCTCGGGATGCTCGTCGAAGGCAACGCATCTCGGGTGGAAGCGGCAGCCAGGGGGTACGTTGACCGCACTCGTGATCTCGCCCTTGATCCTTATGTCCTTTATGATGTGCCTCCTCTTTGGGTCTGGGATGGGTATAGCCGCTACCAATGCCTGTGTATACGGGTGTAGCGGGTTTTTAATGATCTGCTCGGCCGAGCCCAGCTCCACCAGCTTACCTAGATACATCACCCCGATATAGTCGCTGATGTTATAGGCTATGGTCAGGTCGTGTGTGATGAATAGGACGCTGACACCGAACTTCTCCTTGAGGTCTAGGATCGAGAGTAGAACCTCAGCCCTGAGCGAGACGTCTATCATGGCTATAGGCTCATCAGCAACCACGAATGAGGGGTTTAGGAGTAGGGCCTTCGCAATGTTTACACGCTGCCTCTGGCCACCGCTGAGCATGTGGGGGAAGCGGTTCGCAATATCCTCGGCGGGGACAAGCTTAACCGCCTCAAGGGCCTTCAGTATGATCTCATACCTCTCCTCAGGGCTGTCACCTATGCCATGTATTATGAGGGGCTCCATCAATATGTCCCTAATCCTATATGCAGGGTTGAGTGAGGAGTATGGGTCTTGGAAGATGATCTGGAGCTTCGTCCTGAGCGGCTTCATCCACTTACTAGGCACCTGTGCAAGGTCCACGTATCCATCGTAGAACTTTATCCTGCCACCGGAGATGTCGTCTAGCTTCTTCCTCGTCTCCTCATCAACCTTGAAGAATATGTGGCCAGAGGTAGGGTCGTATAGACGTACAAGCGTCATTCCCGTGGTGGTCTTACCACAGCCTGACTCACCTACGAGGGAGAAGATCACACCCTTCTTTATGTCGAATGAGATGTGGTCAACAGCCCTTACAAATTTCTGCCTACGCCTAGCTATCACGTCGATGACGGAGCGGCGTATAGGGAAGTATTTCACAAGGTCCCTCACAGCGAGGAGATCATCCTCGCCAAGCTCCTTCACATAGTCCTGGGGGGTGAACTCCTTTGTCATGATGCCCACCTCCTACTCATATAGCCAGCACGCGGCATACTGGGTCTCCCCCACCTTGAACATCGGGGGCTCCTCCCGCCTACACTTATCAAATACGAATGGACACCTATCGGCGAACCTACATCCCTGGGGCGGGTTCCTAAGGTCTGGAGGCGTTCCAGGGATGTAGTGGAGGCCCTTCTCAGTCAGTTTGGGGATACTCTTTAGGAGGCCCTGAGTATAGGGATGCTTGGGATCCGCGAAGAGCTCATCGCTGGAGCCTATCTCCACCATCTTACCTGCATACATTATCGCTAGCCTCTCAACCACCTCAGCCATGATACTCAGGTCGTGCGAGATGAGTATCAAGCTGATGTTGAATTCCTTCTTAAGGCTCTTCAGGAGGTTGAGGATCTGGGCCTGGACAATCACGTCTAGAGCCGTTGTAGGCTCATCAGCTATGACGACCTCCGGCCTCAGGACAAGGGCCATAGCAATCATTACACGCTGCTTCATCCCACCGCTAAGCTCATGTGGATACCTATTCACAATCTCTGGGTCGAGGCCGACCTTGGGGAGGATCTTCTTGGCCTCCTCTATAGCCTCATTCTTCTCCAGCCCCTTATGGACCATGAGGGGCTCGGCCAGCTGGTCACCAATCTTGTATACTGGTGTCAATGCGTTCATAGCCCCCTGGAAGACCATGCTGATCTTCTTCCACCTAATCTTCCTCCTAAGCTCCTCCTCACTCATCTTCGCGATATCCATACCGTCTAGGTAGATGCTCCCACCAGCTATCCTGCCGGGCGGGGGGACTAGGTTCATCAAAGAGAAGCCCAGCGTACTCTTGCCACACCCAGACTCACCGGCCAGCCCGAGGGTCTCACCCTTCCGGAGCTGGAAGGAGACACCCTCCACTGCCTTCACTACACCTGCATAGGTGTAGTAGTATACCTTTAGATCCCTCACATCCAGTGCTAGGTCGGACGACATGGCCAGATCACCTGAGCAGTCTCGGGTTGAGGACACGATCCAGAGCAGTGCCTATCAAGACGAAGGCCAGGCCAGATATGGCTATCATGAGGCCTGGCGGGAGGACCCACCACCACATACCAGTGAGAACCGCGCTCTTCCTCTCAGCGTCACTCAGTATACGTCCCCAGGTAATCTCCAGCGTACCCTGTGCACCTAGTAGGAAGCTTACACCGGCCTCGGTCAGGATAGCTCCTGGGACGGCGAAGGCCACCAGTGCGAAGGTGTATGGCAGTATCTGTGGAAGGATATATCTAAGCACTATCCTAGAGGTCGAGGCACCTACCGCCTTAGCAGCCGTTATATAGAGCTGCTCACGTATCTGCAGGGCCATGCTGCGGATAGTCTTTACAGGGCCTGGCCACGAGAATACTATGAGCAGAAGTATAAGGTTCCATATCGTGGGCTTAAAGGTGTATGCCAGGATCAGGAGTAGTGGTAGGAGGGGGATTGAGATTGCGAACTCCTGTATACGCTGGAGGACCTCATCCGTCCATCCACCCACATATGCACTAACCGTTCCATAGACAACCCCTATCAAGACGCTGACTATAGCTACGACGAGGCCTAGGACGAGAGCTATCCTAGCCCCCCAGATAATACCCACAAAGATATCCCTTCCGAAACTGTCAGTCCCGAAGATACCGTATGCAGAGCCTAGAACCACCAGCTTAGCCTCGTTAAAGGTTACATTGGTACTTCTCCTGAAGAGGGTGATCTCAAACTTATACTCCCCCTTAAGAGGAGGCGCCTTCTCTAGAAGAACATCCTCCTGAGCCTCCGAGAATAAGATCTTAACAATATCTATAACCTCCAGGAGGCCACGAGACGTGATATCCTCGAAGTTTTCAGGATCATATTTCTTCATGAAGGTCACTATCGTGGATCTAGCCCTATCATCTGTGGAGATCGTAATCTTAGCCAAGGGAGCCGCTGTGGTCAGGTCGAGGACACGGTCGATCTTTGTGCCGTCAGGCCTATAGATACTCATGATCACGATATACTCCTCATCCGCAGCACCCTCAGCCTTCGACACGTTTATATATAGGATTATGTCCGAGGGCGGGACGTCCGCCGTCATGTCATACGATATGTTGAAGGTAAATCTGAAGCCATCCCTACTAGGTATGGTATACGTAAACTCAGTGGTAGATGCATACTCCCTACCCTCGATAATACCTATCCACTCAGGTGGGACACCCTTAGGGATGTTCTTCTCTGTCCACCACTCGATGTCATACCAGCGGTAACCCGCCTCTTCATCACTGATTACCGGGGCAGCGATAGCCATCCCTACAATGATTAGTAGGAGGAAGACGCCGATCAGCCCACTCTTGAAACGCAGGAACTCCGATACTATGTCCTTAATACCCATCCCATACACTATCTACCGCCTCCCACACCGACCTTGATCCTCGGGTCTAGCAGGGCATACGCAAAGTCCAGAGCCAGTATGGCGAAGACGTAGAGGAAGGTGGATATGTAGGTCAGACCAATTACTACAGGCATATCACCATTGAGGATGGCTTGGTAGAAGAGCCTACCAATACCCGGCCAGTTGAATACAGCCTCCGTGATAATAGCGCCGCCTATCGAGCCGAGAATGGCCAGGGTCGTCGAGGTAACGATAGGCGGACTAGCCGTCCTTAGGACATGGCCATAGAGAATCTTCCTCTCAGGCACACCCTTGGCCCTGGCCGTGTTCACGAAGTCCTCGGTCAAGACGTTGAGCACGATACTCCTAGTTGCGTAGCTCCAGCCACCGAAGTTTACGAAGACGAAGACTATCAGCGGCAGGGCCAAGTGATACAGGACATCTAGGGCATATGCCATAGGCTCCTCAGGAGGGGGTATACTAACCATACCTCCTGATGGGAATATACCTAATGTGTATGAGAAGTAGAAGATGAAGATCATGCCCACCCACCACATGGGTAGGCTGTATGTGAACATCGCGAATGTCGATATCGTTCTATCTAGCAGTGAGCCTACTTTAGTAGCCGCCTTAATACCCAGTAATATGCCTATGACGATCGTGATGATAGTACCAGTGGTGAACAGTAGGATAGTCCTCGGCAACGCCTCAAGAATAATGTCGGACACCACCGGCGATCCACCGGCACTCTTCAGAACCATCGCGTTACCAAAGTTGAACATCATCGCGTCTACGGTCCGGTATAACACCCTAACATAGTAGGGCTGGTCAAGACCATACTGCCTCTCATAAAACTTTATACGTTCCTGTACAGCCCTCTGCTTCTGCTCCTCAGTCCACTGGGCATACTGAGGATTCCTATATATCTCCTGGTATGCCCTCTCCCTGATATCAGTCCTGATCTGATCCTCGACATACTCATTCATCATTACCGCTGTGATGAGCAGGACTAGGAACAGTATGATGAGGGCATTCACAATTCTAAAGGCGAGGTATCTAACGACCGCCATCACACCACCTGCGGCTACTACTTCTAAAAATATCACGGTACGACCCTTTATATTTCAAGGTTGAGCCACACATACACGTCTAAACACACCGTCTTATCCCTAGACACAGCATTATAATAGTCGGTAAGAGATGATGAGGCGCCTCTCAACTCTAGACAAGATAGTTATCTTTGCAGGTATAGCCAGTATCATCCTCTTCCTCCTAGCCCCCCAAGTGGTCAACATACTGTTCACAAAGACAGAAACCATTACACTCAACGATAGAAGCCCCTTGAACCAGGAGGGGTTGGCGGTTATCCAGCTAGAGAGTGGCGACAAGATCGAGGTTTTACTCGACGTGGAGAGGGGGAGGGTCGCATATGTCATGAAGGCATACATACTTAAGCCAAACCTGAGGAGCGAGTTCAACCCCGCAATAACACGCTACAGGATAATCGACGGTACAAAGGTGCTTGAGGAGGGGAGCTATAAAAGAGTGGTGACTGCGAGTATCAACGCCAATTATGCCGCGGAATTCAGGCTCGTGAATTCTAGTGAGGCTGTGGTGGAGGTCACCTTTAAACCACTTGAGATGCCCAACTGGGTTCTGAGGCTCAGGGTGGTGACGGGGATAGTCGGCCTGATAGCCCTGCTCTACATGTTTGGACGCTTCTATGAGGAGCCGAAAGAAGCTTTAATTGACTAGAAGAAGAGATTATTATCTCTTTAAGGGTGATCCGTAGTGGCCGAGGCACCAACATTCCCCATAACTACAGAGGCCCTCATCAACTTCCTATATGCCATATACTACTTCATCAGGGACATAATAACATTCATCCTTGAGAACACACTCTTCAAGGAGGCGCCCGAGATAGCAGTTATGTACGGCGACATAATAACCTTCCTAATAAGCATAACAGCAATCTACATACTCCTAGTCATGATCGAGTCAGTGAAGAAGTATTTCAAGATAATCCTCATACTGGGCTGGGGACTACTATTCCTCTCAATAGCCCTGACCATCATAAAGGGAGCATGAGATGGAGAGACAGGTAGACAAGGGCCTAGCTATAAGGATAGCCGCCATACTCATAATCACAATATTCATAGTCTTCGGCCTCCCAACAGTATTCAAAGCCGTGTTAGGTACCGAGACACCCTTCATGGTCGTCATCTCGAGGAGTATGGAGCCAACCCTAAAGGTAAACGACATAATAGTGGTTGTAGGTGTAGATCCAGACGATATCGAGGTAGGAGACATAATAGTGTTTAGAAACCCCACTGGAGGCCCAGTACCGATAGTTCACCGAGTAGTCGACATAATCATCCTCCCAAATGGGGAGAGAGGCTTCATAACCAAGGGGGATAACAATAATCTCAACGACCCATGGACATTGACAGATGAGTATATAATCGGCAGGGTTGTCTTCGTCATACCCCAACTCGGTATAATAACAAGGATATTCACATCCTCACCCCTAATGCGCTACGGAATTATACTACTCATAGTTCTCGCCATGATCTACCTGGAGTATAGGGATTATCTGAAGAGGAAGGAAGAGGAGGAGGTGGAGGAGTTCCAGGTCTACGATTGTATAGAGGCCGAGGTGGAGGAGGAAGAATAGATTAGATTATTAACCCCGTGACGGGTTAATATACCTTTATAAAGGTGTTTTTAAATGGCGGATGACGTTCCTGTCGAGCCGGATGTACAAATAGTGAATGTAGTGGCTACCGTGAAGCTTGGACAGGATATCAACCTGCGCAAGATCCTCGAGAAGATACCACAGGCGGAGTATGACCCCAGGAGATTCCCCGGACTAGTCTATAGGCTAGACAGGCCTAGGACCGCGATACTCATATTCGGCTCAGGAAACATGGTAATAACAGGGGCGAAGACCGAGTCAGCAGTCAAACAGGCTGTAAACAAGCTTATAAAACAGTTTGAGGAGAAGGGCATACTCACAGGGGTGAAGCCCGAGGTAAAGATAGAGAATGTAGTCGCATCGGGAAACCTGAAGGGATACATAGACCTCGAGGGAGCCGCCTACGAGCTAGAGTTCACCATCTACGAGCCCGAGGAGTTCCCAGGCCTCATATATAGGATGGACGACCCAAACGTCGTGATACTCCTCTTCTCCAGCGGAAAAATAGTATGTACAGGTGCGAGGAGCGAGGAGGAGGTGTACAGGGCGGTGAAGAAGCTCCAGAAGAAGCTTATCGACGCAGGACTAATAGAGTATACCTAGCCCGAACCCCCAAACATCTTTTTCCAATATCGTGAGGTTAGATGAAAAACTCAGTAGTAGAACTCCCTAACCTTATTCCTCAGGAGCGCTATGCCAACGGTAAAGAATAGATTAGTGAAGAGGATCACACCCGATGTAACCTGCAGGATAAACTCCACAGCTTCTGAAAAAAGCTCTCCAAACACTAGTTCAAACTCATTCTGAACCCTAACAGCCATGACAGCAGCTGCTAAACCTCTGGCATATGAGAAGGATATTATCTCGGCGGGTACAAGGCTAGCCTCACCGAAATTGAGGCTCTTAGCGACAAGAAGGGAGACGGGGAATCTAACTAGAAACAGAATTACCGATAGGAGTAGGGATATGACGATCGTCCATAGATCCCTAATATTCATGATTATTCCTACCTCCACGAAGAAGAAGATCTTAAGCAGTAGGGTAAGCTCTGAGTGCATAGATTCTAGTGAGTAGAGCTGGTAGGTGAGGCTCTCCGGACTCCTCTTCTCGAAGAGAAACGGTATATGCCTAAAGTTCGTCAGGACAATACCACATGTGAGCACAGCAATGGCACCGCTACCGTTGAGGCTCTGGGTGGCTACATAAATTAGGATAAGATAGGCAATTGTCATCGTATAGACATGCTTCTCCTTCTTAAACCTATCCAAAAGATTAGCCAGTATCCAACCAGCTAGAACTCCAAGGACAACGCTTATGGAGAAGCTTGATGCTATGCTCCCTCCTACATTTCTGAGGTCTAGGGTAACCCCATTCTGAAGCATTTGTAGCGTGATGATTAGTAGAACCGTCTCTGTAAATATGATGACGAGAACATCGGTTAGAACAGACTCTATACTCAGGGTGACCTGTACCTTGGTAGGAACGCTTATCCTCTGTATAACGCTTACGATGATAGCACCACTACCACCACCTATGATAGTGCCCACAAGAAGACTCATCAGGATATTGTCAGGGTAGAAGCCTATGACATAGTATAAGAGAAGAGTAGTCGCCAGGGTAGACAGGGCAAATCCGCCGAAGGCGAGTATCAGGGCAGGCTTCGCAGACGCAAACAACTCCCGAATATTTATCCCAAAACTGCTCTCAAACATGATTGAGATCAGGGCAACTGCCCCTATGTAGGGTGCCGCCCCCTTGAGGATTTCTATATCGACAAGTCCCAGACCAGGTCCCAATACATAACCCAGTATAATCAGGAAGATAGCGTCTGGGATGTTATGCCTATTTAGTAGGACAGAGCCTATGAAGCCTATGAATATTATTATGGACGCTATCATCAACCCCCATTCGACACTCATCACTCCCAAATTAAACCACCAGCCCACCCTTATATCTCTCCCTTAAGAAACCAGGCATCACGGATTCTAGACTACTATATTAGGTTCGCCATAGCCAAATATGTTTTGTCCATGAAGTTCGAAGACCTGGCTAGGTACCTCCTCAGGGTTGAGAAGACCACTGGAAGGATAGAGATGGTGAATATCCTTACCGAGCTATATAGGACTATTAATGATCCGGAGGAGGCCGCATACATCTCCTATATCCTACTCGGGGAGATCGAGCCTCCATACAAGGGTGGGGAGCTCGGGCTAAGCGAGAAGCTGATAACCAGGGCCATAGCCAAGGCCGCTGGGTACGACACGAAGGTGGTCGAGAAGAAGCTGAACGAGCTCGGCGACGTAGGCCTAGTGGCGGAGGAGATGATGAAGAGGAAGAGGCAGATGGTATTCCTGACACAGGAGCTCACGGTGAAGAGGGTCTACCAGACCTTCAAGAAGATCTCCAAGGTACAGGGGGAGGGGGCTATAGAGACTAGGGTCAAGCTCCTGACAAGCCTCCTGGTCGACGCCACCCCATTAGAGGCCCGGTACATAGCTAGGCTGGCCGACGGGAACATGCGTCTAGGAGTGGCTGACATGACGATACTCGAGGCACTCGCCAATGCAAAGGGAAGCAGGGAGATGAAGCCCCGCATAGAGAGGGCCTACAACAGGCTACCCGACATCGGGGAGATAACCAGGATCCTCTTCACCGAGGGCTGGGAAGGAATCGACAAGGTGGACGTCACGCCAGGCATACCGGTAAGGCCCATGCTGGCGGAGAGGGTCAGGAGCCCAGAGGAGGCGTGGGAGAAGACCAGGGGGAGACTAGCGGCGGAGTTCAAATACGACGGGGAGAGGATGCAGATCCACATCCTACCCAACGGCGAGATAGAGATATTCAGCAGGAGGCTCGAGAGAATAACCCACCAATTCCCCGACGTAGTAGAGGTCGTGAGGAGATACGTCGACCTAGAGGTAGGCATACTAGAGGGGGAGGCAGTGGCCATCGACCCTGAGACAGGCGAGTTCAGACCCTTCCAAGAACTTATGAGGAGGAAGAGGAAGCACGACATCCACCAAGTAGCCAAGGAGATACCCGTCTCCCTAAGAGTCTTCGACATTATATACGACGGAGAGAGCCTGATGAACAAGACCTTCCCAGAGAGGAGGAAGAGGCTGGAGGAGGTCGTCAAGACCAACGAGAACATAGCCCCCTCAGACATAACATACCCAAAGACTGTGAAGGAGCTCTGGGACTTCTTCCACCTATCCGTGGAGCAGGGACTGGAGGGGCTCATGATAAAGAGCACCGGCCCCGACTCTATCTACCAGGCAGGGGCCAGGGGATGGCTATGGATAAAGCTCAAGAGGGACTACAGATCAGAACTGACAGACACCCTAGACCTAGTAGTCGTAGGTGGGCTCTACGGTCGGGGCAGGAAGGCAGGGGTCCTAAGCAGCTTCCTAATGGCTGTATACGACCATGAGAACGACGTATTCAAAACGATATGCAAAGTAGGGACAGGCTTCAAGGACGAGGACATAGTTGAGATGAACAAGCTGTTAAAGCCATACCTAAGGGATAAGAAGCCGGCCAGGGTAGAGGCTAAGATGGAGCCCGACAAGTGGGTAGAGCCAGCCATAGTCCTAGAGATAACAGCCGCGGAGATAACCCTCAGCCCACTACATACATGCGCATACAACAAGATAGAGGAGGGAGTAGGCCTAGCCCTCAGATTCCCACGCTTCACAGGCAGGTATAGGCTGGACAAGAGGCCGGAGGACGCAACTACGGAGGAGGAAGTGATCGAGATGTATAAGAGGCAGCGCAGGATAGGGGTGGAGTAGAAACCCCCGGATTACATACATCTAGAACGGCCCGTCACAACAGAAAAGTTTATAAATAGGTTACTTATCCAGAGTCAGGAGGAGGTGATGAGGATGAAGAAGGAGATCGAGAAGCTCGAGATAGGCATGTCGGCAATACATGCCACATGGTACTTCAAGTTCAGGCCAGAGTTCAGGTAGATAGGCCTGGACCAACCTTTTTACCGATATTGTCCCTACCCACAAACCAACATTATTCCTATTTATCTATACCCAAAGCCCCTATAGGGTGTAGATAGGGTGGTATAGATGGGTGGACAGAAAAAGCCGACAATAAGTAAGCTCAAGAAGATGCTCGAAGGCAAGAAGAGGAGGAGTGAGAAGGAGGAGGTCAGGAAGGTTGAGTATGGAGTGATTATAGACGAGGCGACTAGGAAGGAGCTGATAGGCTTCATCAAGAGCTCTAAATACGTAACACCCTCCATGGTCTCGAGGAAGGCCGAGATAAAGATAAGCGAGGCCAGGAGATTCCTGAAGGAGCTTGAGAACCAGGGGCTTATACGGCTGGAGCTCAAGAACCGGGAGCTAGAGGTATACGTACCAGTCAAAGCCGCTTAACAACAACCCTCCTAACCCCCTCCAAACCCCGAAGCAGATCCAGGCCCTCCACAACCTCACCTATCTCCACATAGTTCTGCTCCAGACTCTTGAAGTCCTCAAGAACAATGGCGAAGCCATCGTCAATAGGTGTGTAGAGAACCTTACCAGCCGTGAAGACCCCTGGGAGACCCCTGAGCCCCTTCTCCACCCCCAGGGGTATAACCACCACCTCACCCCTCCTCACGGCGTAGGTCTGCACCTCCCCCTTCAACTCGAGCTCCGATATTATGGAGAAGCCCCTATCATTGTCGAGCGCCAGTACAGCCTCCCCCAGATTCTCCACAACGACTCTATACATCGTCCTGTTATCTGAGGGCATGTCCAAACAACCTATTGATACACCGGGTCAAAACATTTTTAAAGTGTCCCTATATAAATTATTCCGATGCCCGAGATGACAACAGAGAAGAAGCGTAAGATAAGGTATAAAGACCTGATAACAATCGGCCCGCCCAAGCTAACCGCATATGAGCGGGCCAGGATAATAGGTATAAGGGCTGTACAGATAGACTATGGAGCCGAGCCCTTCATAAAGGCTGAGAAGGGGATGACGAGTATAGACATAGCCATAAAGGAGCTTGAGAGCGGGGTCCTACCACTCTCGATAAAGAGGAAGCTTATATACCGAGACGACTTCGACCCCATACCCGTCAAGTGGCTCCTCCTAGCCGAGATGGAGGATAGGGAGGTAGACATCTAGCCGCCTCACGGGAACCATTTATATACCCTCCCCCCTTATCTAAATACATAACAATCAACGGTGATCACCATGAGCGCCGAGGGTGAGAACGTAATCTTCATCGGGAAGAAGTCAGTGATGAACTACGTCCTAGCAGTGCTCCTCCAGTTCGACGTCGGCAACAAGGTCGTCGTACTCAAGGCCAGGGGTAAGGCCATCTCCAAGGCTGTCGACGTAGCCCAGATAGTGAAGAGGAGGCTCCTAGGCGGCAAGGTAGAGGTGACCAGCTGCAAGATCGACACCGAGGAGGTCGGCGAGCCTCCCAGGAAGGTCTCAACCATCGAGATAGTCCTAGAGCAGACCGCCTAGAACCAGCACCCTTCTCTCTCCTCCCTTTATATAAAGCCCTGGATCCAGGCTATACAGTATCCATATCCTATACAGAACCCTCCTAACCCCTTGGCATGCCTATTTATCACCCACATAATGCTCTAATACTGTATGGTCAAGATGGCTGGGATAGACGACGTAGAGGAGCTCCGCCAATACCTAGAGAAGCGTAGGGAGGAACTGGAGGAGGAGCTCCGGAGGATAAACCGCTTCCTCAAGGCTCTGGAGGACATGATAACCGAGAAGTCCTTCTCACCAGCAGACAAGATAAAGCCACTAGGCGCGGAGAGGCCGGAGCCAAGAGAACCCATGAAGACGGAGTGGGCCGAGACAAGTATCGAGACCAAGCCACAGCAGGAGAAGCCCCTCAGAACAGAGATACTATGGGTAAGCAGGGGCAGACCAGTGGCCTGGGTGGATCACTACCCACACGCAGTGGTAGTCAGGATAGACAAGTCCTTTGGTTTCAGGGTCGACGACACACTAGTTACACGCTTCCTAGAGCCACGCCTAACCGAGGAGATGTCCAAGGATATGAGGGAGATCGATGAGGGGAAGAGGCCGAAGGACAAGAGGTTCTCCTTCCACATACTGGATGAGGACGGGATAGTAACAAGGATAGAGGTTGTAGACCATGGAGAGGTGGCTAGGAGGAGGGATACAATAGGGAAGATCAGGTGGGCCCTCAAAAAATTTGAGGAGAAGAAGATGGGTGAGAACCTCTAGAGCACCGGCCTAAACTTCACCCCATAGATGATCTTGCCATCTTCGCCATAGGTATAGAGCTTCCTAAGGGTAGCCTCGACCTCCATACCCTCACTAGGCTCATCCACATCGGTAAGCATACCGATAACCCTAGTACCATCACTGAGCTCCACGACGGCGAGGAAATACGGCCTATAATGGTTATACCTAGTGGGGAGGGCCTTCAACAGGGTGTAGTGAACCACCCTACCCCTCCTCGGCAGCTGATACTCCTCGGTAGCCCCTCCACACCTAGAGCAGCGCCTACGTGGAGGGTATGAGGTCTCACCACACTCCCTACACCTACTCCCTATAAGCCTATACCTATACCTCCTAAACCTCCAGTCACTAACCTCCGTCATCCCCTACACCCCCAGGACAAAGGCATATGCAGATATATCCAGGCCCACCATAGAGTGGACGAGGGCATACTCAGCACCATCAACCTGGTTATCACCAGCCCTGCCAAGGAGCTGCATAGCGGCCTCGGCCAACTGATACGCAGCAGTGGCACCCTTAGGATCACCCCTGGCCTTGGCACCCCCGAAGGTGTTCACAGGCAGCTCACCAGAGAGTGAGAAGTATCCCCTCTCCAATAGCTTCCCAGCACCACCCTTATCGGCCAGTCCTAGAGACTCCAGGACGAGGACGCCCGAGATCGATGAGGGGTTATACATCTCCAGCAGACCAATATCCTCAGTCTCCACACCAGCCTTCTCAAGAGCCTTCTCAACAGCCCTCGAACTGGCAGAGAAGAATAGGGGCGAGGCCCTGTCAAAGAGATTGGCTGGCTGCCCAGCCGCACCCATACCAAGGAGCTTGACATACTCAACCCCCAGCGAGTCGGCATACTCCCTATCCATCAACAGTATATAGGCCGCCCCATCCCCAGGAGCAGTCACATCGAAGATCGTCAAGGGATCAGAGACGGGCGATGCCGACCTAACCATGTCATACGTAATCCTATTCCTAAACTGTGCATGCCCAGCCCTAGACGCATTCTCATGCTCATTTACCGGGAGGTATGAGTACAATGGCTCCTCGAGGCCATACTCCGAGAGATACATCTTTGCTAGGAGGGCGTGGAGACCGATCTCGGTCATGCCCGAATAGTTCACGAGGAAACTATCCTCCACCAGTGAGACACCCCTATAGTTAGGGGCGGGAAGCTCATCACTCATCTTCTCAACACCACCAACCAGGACCGCCTTATACATCCCAGAGAGTATCCCGAGAGCGGCGTTGTAGAAAGCCTGGGCCGAGGAGGCCGCGCCAGCCTCGAAGTTGGATACAGATGCGTCGAACCTCGCTATCAGGTCTGCTATGTGGCTAGCCAGTGAGAGCTGTAGCTCGTAGAACCCTGAGAGGGCCGTCCCCACATATATAGCATCTATCTCAACCGAGGACATGCCCTCGAAGACCTTCTCAATAGCCTCCAGCGACAAGTCCTTCAAACCCCTATCCCAATGCTCACCCACCCGGGTGAAGCCATACCCAGCTATTACAGGCATACCCATGAGGCTCACCTCCTCAGGATATCCCTAAACATCGCATAGGTCGCATAGTCACCCGGAATCATCCTAGAGATAAGCTTGGAGACCGGGGGCCTCATCCTCCTCTCCTCAATGAGATCAGTCACCTCGAAGACCATCGAGTCACTACCAGCGCCGGAGCCGAAGGATGCGAGCAGTATCTTGTCACCCGGCTCCGCCACGTCGAGGGTGGCTGCAAGCCCAAGTAGACTCGAGCCGCTATAAGTATTCCCTACAAGGGCCACCACCAGCCCAGGCTTTATCTGATCCATAGTGAAGCCCAGCTTCTTGGCTACACGGGTAGGGAACTTATAGTTTGGCTGGTGGAAGACCGCGTACTTAAAGTCGGAGGGGCTGTAGCCATACTCCTCGAAGAGTCCCTTCACACTCGACATGATGTGGTGGAAATAGGCCGGCTCACCCGTAAACCTATAGAGATGACGGGGATACTCCTCCAGACTCCTCCTCCAGAAGTCGGGGGTGTCCGAGACATATGTGTAGGAAGCCTCTAGCCTAGCCAACACACCATCCTCAACCCTTGAGATTATATAGGCTGCACCACCCGCTGCAGCAGTATATTCAAGCTCATCACCAGGCCTACCCTGGGCAGTATCAGCACCTATAGCTAGACCCATCCTGATCATACCCGAGGAGACAAGGCCAAAAACAGTCTGCATAGCCTCAGTACCAGCCTTACAGGCGAATTCATAGTCGGCCGACAATATGTTCCTACCCAGGCCTAGGGCCTCCGCCACCACAGTACCCGAAGGCTTGACAGCATAGGGCTTAGACTCGCTCCCTATGAAGACCGCCCCGATCAGAGATGGATCGGCGCCTGAGGACTCTATAGCCCTCAACGCGGCCTCATAGGCAATCGTTATCGTGTCCTCGTCGTAGCTAGGAAAGCTCTTAGACTTTATAGGAGTGGCGTCACGCCCCCAGAGATCAGCTATATCCCTATTCTCTATGATGTACCTAGGGATATACGCACCATAGCCGTAGATCCCCACTTCCCTGGTGGGCCTCATAGTATTCACCAGTGGATTAGGTATAGTATTCCAGCCCGGTTTTTTAGAATAGTATCTATATACTCCGACGACCCCCTAGGTTATCACCTTACCCCATCACGGAGCCGAGCTCCCTAAGGGGAGGCAGCTCCATAACAGCCTCACCGACAACGATGGCGTAGGGCCTCATCACCCCCATATCAAACCTCCTAAGTATGGGCGACATAGGCCTCATCAACTCATAGCTCGCATAGTTACTCCCCCCAGACAACTCGGATACGGGGGGTAGGACGAGGAATTTCTTCTCCCCATAGTCCCCCCATAGGAAGCATTTAAACCTATACTTACCACCAGCCTCGTCCCTCAGTACGATGCTAGGATGCTCATGGCCAAGTATCACGACCTCCCTAAGCTCATCTGGATCCACATCCTCGTGGCCATGGATAATAGTATACCACTCACCATCAAGCCTCTCGAAGAACTTGTATCCAAACCGGTCCAGCAGGACACCTAGATAGTTGTCATGGTTCCCCCTCACCACATACACTTGGAGACGATACACATCCCTAAGCCTCTCGAAGAAGCTCCTAAGCTCCCTCCACTCACTCGTCTTAAGAAGCCCGAAGGAGTGCTTAAGATCACCGTCGAAGACGACCGTTGACGGCCTATAATCCTCTATTGCCGAGAAGACTATATCGGCGGTAGCCCTACTCACACCCCTGGGTAGGAAGACCCCCTCCTCCTCAAGCGTACCCTCAATACCCAGGTGTAGATCTGAGAATACGAGGGCGTCCATATCCTCGATATATGCGGCTGGCCATGGATCCGCTATGTATAGCCCCCTATACAGCTTTATCGCCATTCCCACCAATCTTAAGCCACAGCATGTTATAAAACCTCTGGAGGATCTTAACCCTATCCTCCATCAAGACCACGTCCTCCATACCCCTCAGGAGCAATCCATGGGCGAATGGGGAGGGCACATCACTAATGGGTAGTATCACGAAGCGCCTCCTCCCAGTCTCCACATCCCTCAATACAGACTCGGCACTAGCTACGTCCATCTTATCCTCGATGACCTCCCTCACAGCCTCCCTGAGGAGCGGGAAGTCCCTGATCCTACGGACAAACTCGAAGATCGCCTCACTATTCAGCTGCTGCCTAGTGAGCCTCGTCTTCCTACCCTTGTAGTACCGGAGGATCATGAGCCCACGGTTAGCCACGTGTCTAAATATCCGCCTGATATAGTGGCTACTCATTATCGAGGCTGTGACCACATCCCTAAGCTCATCACTCCTTATACTCCTCACAAGCCATTCGACATCCAGTCTATCCATAAGCTCACTGGGATAGCCTATCCCGAAGCCATGGTCATCCACCAAGACCTTCACACTAGTCCCCAACGCCTCCCTAGCCCTATAGGCATAGGCCTTCGCCAGGACACTGTTAGCCCTCCTACCGAAGACGCCGTGGAAGATCAGGTATAGCAGGTTCTCCCCCCTATCGAGATACCTCTCAACAAGTATATCCCTAGGGGAGTGGAAGACATCTACACCGAGGCTCCTGAGATAACCCGCCTGAGCCTCTATATACCTGACCAGGTTATCCGCTGCCCAGTCATCCGCCCTCATAAACCGCTTTATGAAGCGTCTGGCACCCTCGCGATGCCCACTACTCACCATCCTATAGATCACATATCTATATCTCGATAGGGCCTCTCCCAGGTCGAAGGAGAGGGGGAGCATCTCGGAGATCCACGTAGGGACTGTGGGCTTCCTACCATCGGCGGGCTCTACATATACCTTATCACCCTTAACCCCGAGGAAGCGGTAGGTCCTACCAGAGAGGACGAAGATGTCACCCACATCCAGATGCTCGACGAACTCCTCCTCCAACAACCCGATCCTCCGCCTCCCATGATACACTACGAGGTTCATGTTCTCGGGTATAGTGCCTATATTCATGAAGTAGATAGGCCTCAGGTAGCGGCCACGCCTACCAAACTCCATAGTCTCCTCGTCGAACCAGATCTTCCCATACACCCTATAGTCCTCAAGCCCATACCTACCACTTAGATACCTGAGGACGTCTAGGAACTCCTCCATCGATAGGTCGTGATAGGGATAGGCCCTCCTAACAACCCTAAAGGCATCCTCCACACGCCACCTCCTCTCGAGGGCCATACCAACTATATGCTGAGCAAGAACATCGAGGGGCTTCATAGGGATATAGACACGGTCGAGCCTACTCCTATAGGCCTCGGATATCAAGACCCCATCCTCAGCCAGGTCGTCAAGATCCAGGGCAACGAAATACCCCTTCGAGACACGGTCAAGGCTATGCCCACTCCTACCGATCCTCTGGAGCCCCCTGTTAATACTCTTAGGAGACCCTATCTGGACAACGGCGTCTATATAGCCGATATCTATCCCCAGCTCCAGACTCGTACTAGTCACTACGCAGCGTATCTCACCCCTCTTAAGCTTCTCCTCAATATCAAACCTAACCTCCCTAGAGAGGCTACTATGATGGACACCGAGCTCATCCTCCCTAACGATCCCATACTTCACCAGGTGGTACGCCACCCTCTCAGCACCGCTACGCGTATTGGTGAAGATGAGAGTTGTCCTATGGCTATCGATAACCCGTTTGAGGAACATATAGAGAGCCCTATTCTTCTCCTCACTATCGGTGTAGATCAGATCCTTAACCGGGGAGTATAGTCGGAGATCCATCTCCTTAACGAAACGGGCGTCGACAATGACGCATTCACGGGGCGACCCGTCATCGTTATAGCCAACCAGATACCTAGCCACCTCATCCAAGGGATGTATAGTTGCGGAGAGGCCTATACGCCTCAACGGGCCATCAACGAGCTCCTCCAGCCGCTCCAGGGAGAGGGCGAGGTGTACACCCCTCTTATTCTCACAGAGGCTATGGACCTCATCTATAATGACCCACCTAACACTCCTAAGCCTCTCCCTAAACTTCGGGGCTGTGATTATCAGGGCTAGAGACTCCGGTGTAGTGATGAGTATATGGGGCGGCTTACGGAGCATCCTGCTTCTCTCACTCTGAGTCGTATCCCCAGTCCTGATATCAACCCTAATCTCAGGAGGCTCACGGCCATCGGCGGATATCATCTCAGATATCTCTCTAAGCGGGGTCTCAAGATTCCTACGTATATCATTATTGAGGGACCTCAGGGGCGAGACATACACGGCGTATACCGTGTCCCTAAGCTCGCCCCTCTTAGCCATCTTATATAGCTCGCTCAGGATGTATAGGAAGGCCGTCAACGTCTTGCCAGAACCCGTGGGGGAGGTGATAAGTACATTCCTACCCGCCATTATATGGGGTATACCCAGCCTCTGGGGAGGAGTCAGGTCCTCGAAGCGCGAGAACCAACGGGCTACGTCAGGATCCAGAGCAGCCAACAACTCCTCCTTAGTAATCCCCCTCTCCATAGCGCACCAAGACAGACTAGTATAGAGAATGTGGGTTATAACGCCTTAGACCTCCTCAGGACCAGCCTCCTCCCCACCTAGACCCTCATACTCAGCGGCGAGATAGACGAAGGCACCCAGCACAGCAATGTTCAGGAATGTCGACAACGGGTTGGTGAGTATCGAGAGCAACGAGCCGGATAGGGATAGTAGGGCACCAGCCACTATAGAGATGATTATGAAGATAAGTACATGGGCGAGGTTATCTATGATAGCCCTGAAGCCCCTCTCAAGGTTCTCAGCGATCCTAGATGGATCGTATAGGATGGAGTAGACAACCAGCATAATACCCAGCGGCGCAGTTATGATGAGGGCGCCGAGGATCACAGCTATTATACCTACGACTATATATGCGCCGATCGCGGACTGGACCTCCCTCTTAGCCCTCTCAAAGTCTGTAGAGCCCTCGGTAAAGGCCTGTAGAAACATCTTACCACTGATGACCATCAGGACGTATATGACGAGCTGGATAAGCAGGTTAACCACTAGTACTATGAGCCACCATACAAATATCGCGAATGGTAGGAGGATCGCTGCGGGTAGGAAGACGATGCTCAGGGCATAGATGAGTAGGCCGGAGATGAGGGAGAGGAGGACAGGGTATATCCATATCTTGTTATCCCTAGCCATCCAGTCGATGCTCCACTTCAACATATCGATAGGATTAGTAGTCACACCACCTGCTCTACTCATATGGCAGGACACCACCCCACTAATTTACCAGGAATAGATATATATTAAGGGTCTTGAACACGGGGCTCAGGGGGAGAGGGGCCTAGAATAATTATTGGGGGTGGATAGACATGGTGCTAAGAGTAGCCGTAATAGACCGGGACATATGCAACCCAGACAAGTGTAACCATGAATGCCAGAGGTTCTGCCCACCCGTAAAGATGGGTATAATGGCGGTAGAGTTCATAGAGGGGGAGCCATATATCAACGAGCCCCTCTGCATAGGCTGTGGAATATGTGTAAATAAATGCCCCTTCAACGCAATAACCATAGTCAACCTGCCACAACAGCTCGAGACAGACCTGATCCACCAATACGACGTAAACGGCTTCAGACTCTTCCGCCTACCCACACCCCTAAAGGGCCAGGTACTCGGAATAGTGGGTAGGAACGGGACTGGGAAGTCTACAGCCATAAAGATATTGTCAGGCAGGCTGATACCAAACCTGGGCAACCTAGAGAAGGAGCCCGATAGAGACGCAGTCCTAGACTACCTCTCAGGGACACAGCTATACTACTACTTCAAAGACCTATACGACGGTAGGCTAAGAGTATCATACAAGCCACAGGAGGTATACCTAACCCCCAGGATAGTGAAGGGCAGGGTTATAGACCTACTCAGGAAGGCCGACGAGACGGGCGAGATAGACTACATGGTGGAGAGGCTGAACCTTGGGAACAGCCTCGACAAAGACGTCAAGAACCTCTCAGGAGGAGAGGTGCAGAGACTCGTACTAGCAGCAGCACTCCTAAAAGATGCGGATGCATACCTGATAGACGAGCCCAGCAGCTTCAACGACGTCTTCGAGAGGATGGCCATAGCCAGGCTAATAACAGAGATAGCCCAGAGAGGAAAGTACGTAGTACTCGTCGACCACGACCTAGCCTTCCTCGACTATGTAAGCGACCAGGTATCAGTAGTCTATGGAGAGCCGGGCACCTACGGCATATTCACCCGAAACGAGAGTGTAAGGACAGGTATAAACATATTCCTAGACGGATACATCCCCGGCGACAACATAAGGTTCAGGGATAGGAAGATAGTCTTCGAGAAGCCACAGCCAAGCCACAAGGTGGAGGAGACCCCAATACTCAAGTATACAAGGCTGAGCAAGACCCTCAACGGGTTCCACCTAGAGGTGGAGGATGGGGAGATATACAATGGAGAGGTAGTCGGGGTAGTGGGCCAGAACGCCACCGGCAAGACCACCTTCTTCCGCATGCTGGTGGGGGAGCTGGAGCCGGATGAGGGAGAAATAATAGTGGGGCCGGGTAGGATAGCATATAAGCCCCAGTACATAAGGCCGGAGTACGAAGGCACAGTCCAGGACTTCCTCCTAGAGAAGGTCGGGTCAAAGGCACTGTCAGGACAGGCAGTAGACAACCTACTCAAACCCCTCAACCTATACAAGCTACTAGAGAGGAGGGTGAAGGACCTCTCAGGAGGGGAGCTCCAGAAGCTCTACGTATCAGCCACGCTACTCATGGAGGCAGACCTCTACCTACTAGACGAGCCATCAGCCTTCATAGACGTGGAGGACAGACTAGTACTCGCCAACGCGATAAACAAGTTCATAAAGCTGAGCGGGAAACCAGCAGCCGTGATCGACCACGACCTAATAATGGTGGACGCGGTCTCCGACAGGATAATAGTATTCAAGGGAGAACCATCGAGAAGGGGATACGCAACAAAGCCTATGGACAAGATAGACGCGATGAACACCTTCCTCAAGGAGGTAGGGGTAACCCTGAGGCGCGATAGGCATAGCGGGAGGCCAAGGATAAACAAGCCAGACAGCAGGCTCGACAGGTACCAGAAGGAGATAGGCGAATATTACTTCCTAGAGACCAATTAACATATCTAGGCGGTGCATACAGATGGATAGGAGATTCCTAGTAGCCACCCAGAGTGAGATCAAGAGGGGTGGGACGACAGACATCTACTTCATCCGCACAGTAGACATACTAAAGAAGGAGGGTAGGGGAGAGGCACAAGTCGATATGGAGATAACCTCGGGAGGACTACCATACGGATTCACATGGGGCATACTCGCCGGGACGTATGAAGCCATAAACCTCTTAGAAGGGCTACCCATAACCCTCAGGATCCTGCCGGAGGGCACCCTCTTCAAGCCATATGACTACAACGGGATACGCGTACCCATCGGATACATCTCAGGCAGATACATCGACTTCGCCATCTACGAGACCCCACTCCTAGGACTACTGAGCCAAGCCACCGGGGTAGCCACATACGCGGCCCACCTAAGATACCATGCATGGGACAAGACACTCCTAGCATTCGGGGCCCGGAGGATGCACCCAGCAATAACCCCGATGCTCGACTACGCCGCATACATAGGTGGGTTCGACGGGGTCTCCTCCATACTAAGCGCCAAGATACTCGGGATGAAGCCGATGGGAACCATGCCACACGCATTAGTGATAATCATGGGGAGCCAGGAGGAGGCATGGAAAGCCTTCGACAGACACGTGGAGAGAGACGTACCCAGGATAGCCCTGATAGACACATTCGCTGACGAGAAGACCGAAGCCATAAAGGCGGCCGAGACACTCGGCGAGAAACTCGATGGTGTCAGGCTCGACACACCTGGCTCAAGGAGGGGTGACATAGCCACAATAATCAGGGAGGTGAGGTGGGAGCTAGACCTACGGGGATACAGAGACGTAAAGATATTCCTCTCTGGAGGCGTGGATATCGAGCTCGTGAAGAGGCTTGGAGACGCACCAGTGGATGGATACGGCGTGGGAGCAAGCCTCTCAAACGCCAAGATAGTCGACTTCGCCCTCGACATAGTACAGCTCAACAACAAGCCAATAGCCAAGAGGGGTAAGTTCAGCGGCGTCAAGGAGGTCTATAGATGCAGGGAATGCTATGAATACCTAGTACTCCCAAGGAGCGGAAAGGTGGGGAGATGCCCACGCTGCGGGGGAGAGATGGAGAAGATGCTGGTGACAGCCATAAAGAATGGTGAGAAGATACTACAGGAGGATATACCACCGGAGGAGATGCCACATATAGTGAGGAAGAGGGTACTGAGACAGCTCGAGAGGATCAAGTCCCTCGGGTGGGGAGACTAAGATGTCCATCCCCACCAGCGGGGCTAGGAGACTCACAAGTAGAAACGATGTTAGACATCTACTAAGGGATCTAAGGGAGGATATACTCAGCTATATGGATGAATATGGCCTACGAGGCATAGCAGTACTCATCGACGGCAGCTGGGAGGGGGCAGTAACCCTAGCGGCAGCCACATCCATAGCTAGCCAGATACAGACAAGCCTATCAGCATTCTACATCCCCCACGGAAGAGCCGTAGGAGTACCCAGAGACCTGGCTAGGTGGGCAAAGACAAAGAGAATAGTTATAAAAAACCTCAGGATCAGGGACGCCTCAACAGTTATGAGGGCATACCTATCCGAGGTTACAGGCTCAGGAGGTGCTGGGATAACATACTCCCTATCAAGCATAGTGGCCAGGGCCATCGCGGATAAGAATAGGCAGTTCCTACTGGGGAGATATACATATACACAGTGGATACTCGGCGAGTTCGACACTATAGAGATGAGGGCCGTCGACTACCACCCACTCATAAAGACCTACTACAGCGACCTACCCATCATAGCCTCCTACTTCGGCATGGAAGGAATAATCTCGAAGCTGAGGATAGACCCCAGACTAGCCAGAACCGCTGAGAGACTAGGCCTAGACGGGATCTCCACACTTGACAACCTACTCGCGAGGATAGTCCCATCCTCAGGGCTAATCGACGAGGAGAGCCTCAGAAAGATGGGCGTGACACACGAGACGGTGGAAAACCTAATCGAGAAGATCTATCTCGCGGGGATCAAGAGGGAGTGGCCCTCACCACTACCATAGAACCAGATCCACCAATCCACGTCTAGACGAGGATGACCATAGGAGCCTCCCACCCCGCCAATACTCTACATATTGATGGGCAGGAGGGGGATACCTACCCACACCCAGGTTAACCGTGAAGACATCTCCATCCATAGGCGGATCCCTCCACACCCATTTAAACACCACCACCGGCTTAGACCCTCTATATCCATAGGAGAGATCAACCACATATCCACCCTCCTCATAGACAAGCCCCACCGGATGGGCCGTCCCACCAGAGACCAGGATCAGGGTTGCACGTAGGACTTGATCCCCACCATATATGACTGGGACTAGAAGCCCAGTATCCACGCCGAGCTCACCCAACACCCTGGCATACTTCTCCACAACCTCCCCACCAGCCTCACCAACCTCCACATCACCACCAAGCATCTCCACAGGGGTCTCGACAAGGCCAAACGGGTTCGGCGGGAGTAGAACCAACCCATCCCCAAGCCTGGTGAGGAGATCTACATCGATCAGCGATGCCGGATAGTTTAGATACCTGATACCCAGACCAAGATATGGGGGCTCATCCAGACAGGTGAAGCCCGGCCTCCACCTACTCGGCATCACCCTCGAGTAGGAGTATCCAATATCGACTAGGGGAGAGTACCCAGCCACCCTATACTCCAGGGGAGTATCATCTATCAGGCTGACTCCAAGCCTATCACCCGGTACCATGGGCCTCTCGAGATTGAAGAGTGTGACAAGCCCCAGCACTACGGGTCTAAATCCCCATAGACGTCTGAGGACGACCTTCTCAACATGGGAGACCAGGTCTAGGTCGATATCCTCGACGAGGAAGTCCACCCAACCAACCTTACTGACGAGGTGATGGGGGAGCTCGAAGACGATACGGGTGATGAAGCCTCCATGCCTATAGACATCTATATGGGCCTTACCCGAAGACTCCTTCAGCATCCTGATAATGCTATCCACCACCTACACCGTATAGAGGCGGATCAGTATACCTCCCCATACAGTCCCGAAGAGCTCCGGCTGATACCCTCCCCCACCCAGCATCACTATACCGACACCCCTATCCACAGCGTATCTAAGGATCCTCTCCACCGCATAGAGATAGTCCCCCAGAGGATAGTCGAGCTGGGTAAGGGGGTCACCCACAACACCATCCATACCCGCCTGGAGAATAATATAGTCCGGAGAAACCTCATCCATCCAGGAGACACACTTATCAACAGCCCTCCTCAGAGGCCCGCCACCACTACCCGGGGGCAGCGCCACATTAATCTTCGTGCCCTCAGCCTCCCCCTTACCACGCTCCCACTCAAAACCCGTCCCTGGGAAAAGGGTGGTAGGATCCTGGTGGACATCGAAAATATAGACTTGTGGGTCAGCCTCATAGGGATAATACACCCCGTCACCATGATGGGCATCAATATCGATATACATAACCCTGTCTACACGATCCCTAATACTCTCAATCGCCACCCCGATATCGTTGAATATACAGAAGCCCGAGGCCCTATCCGGGAAGGCGTGGTGCCACCCACCAGCAATATTAACAGCCACACCGCCATCCAGTGTACTCAGGACACCGTCTAGAGTGGCATATACACTTTCAAGGGCCACCTCGAAGACACCCTTATAAGCCGGGGTATCCCCACGGTCAAGCAGTCCATAACCCCTCTCAGAAGCCTCCCTAACAGTCTCGACATACTCCCTCCTATGGAACCGGAGGAGGACCTCCTCACCCCTCCTAGGAGGCCTCCTAAACACGACCCCCTCCTTACCCATCAGTGCCTCCACAGCCCTGATGAAAGGTATATATCTCCGACTATTGAGGGGGTGGGGTGGTGGGAAGCCATATCTGAAGAGCTCCTCACCAACATATACTATCTTCATCTACCCCTCCGCCTAGCCAGGACTAGGTGGATCACATCCCTGTCATGCAGGATATAGTCCTTGGGAAGCTTGATACCAGTCCTGACATCTATCCCGTAGAGGAGATACTTCGGCAGATCGCTATGAATAGCATTCGCCAGATCCACCAGAGTAGCGTCACGGGGGAGGAGGAAAACATCGGGCAGTACACGGCCCCTCCTATCACTGAGCCTCTCAACATCCTCCACAGGATATACAAACTTGTAGCCCATCACCTTGAACACCAGGGTGTTCAGGGCGAACTGGACACCAGTCCTCATGATCTTCGAGAACACGAAGCGCTCCATATACTCCAGAGCCCTCTTCTGCTTCTCACTGAGGAGGTCAGGCTTCACAACCTTGAACTCCTCAGTACCGGGTACATACTCGACGAGCCCCTTCTGCTGAGCCCTCCTCAAAGCAAGTTCAGAGTCGGCGGAGGCCGGGATAACAACCACATCCTTAAGATTATTACTAAGCCTCAGATAGTTCTCCTCCGCACCCTCCAAGTCTATCTTGTTAGCCACAACCACCGTCGGCTTAGAGATCTCCCTAATTGTATAGGCGAAGTTTCTACTCTCATCATCAGTCCAGTCGGCGAAGGGCTTATCCTGGAGCCCAGTCAATGCGAGGGACCTCTCAATATGCTCCCTACTAACCTTGATCCCACTGAGCACTATGTAGAGGGCCTCCACAATACCCATGGTCTTCTCATACTTCTCGATGGTACTCCTATTACCCTCTATGATCTTATGGTACCAGAGCACCAGCTCCTCCTCAATATCATAGTAGTCCCCCAGCGGGTCTCCATACCCAGGCTCAACGATATTACCCTCGGCATCAATACTCCCAGAGGCGTCGACAATGTGTAGGAGGGCGTCGGACTGCCCAGCAACAGTCAAGAACCTGTTTCCAAGCCCCTTCCCCAGATGCGAACCCTTTATCAGGCCCGGCAAGTCATGCAGCACCACAGGGTAGAAGCGGAACCCATTTATACATATACTGTTCCTAGGCTCATCCTTCACGTTGAACTCTCGGCAGACACATGGCGACGATACATGTGCAATACCCGTATTAGGCTCCTTCGTGGTGAAGGGGTATGGCTGGACCTCAGCATTTAGAAGGGTTGCAGCGTTGAAGAAGGTTGTCTTACCAGTGTTTGTCTTACCTATTATACCAATCTTAATCGTGGTCAAACCCTACACCCCACCCAATGACCATAAAATTTCCCGCCATACAAATTATTTTAACTTGAGCGGGGATGGCCAACCTATCGATAAGGAGGGTGGGCGGGGGGATACTAGTAGAGTATCAAGGCGTTAAATATGCTCTCGACAAGGTCCCCTCGAGGGTGGGGGCCGACTACAACCTCATATCCCACGCCCATATAGACCACCTACCCCATAGGCCAAGGGGTAGGGTACTAGCCTCCAAGGAGACCCTCCTCCTGGCAGGGGCCAGGGGATACAGGTATAGAAACGTGGTGGAGAGCATTAGGGACGTAGAGGTATTCGACGCGGGCCACATACTAGGCTCCCGCTCCTTCCTAATAGGCGGGAAGATCCTCTACACAGGGGATATAAACACGTCTAAGAGGATATTCCTCGACGGGTTCAGGCCTCCCCAGGCAGAGATACTCATAATAGAGGCTACCTATGGAGACCCTAGATACGTCTTCGGAGGCTTCGACGAGCAGGTCGCCAGGCTTATACGATTCGTATCTAGGAACATGATCAGAGGAGTCAATATAGTCCTAAGGGCCCACCCACTTGGAAAGCCCCAGATAATCACCCACCTACTCAGGAACGTGAAGAATCTATATGTCAGCCCAAGGGTGGCGAGGTACAACAGGATATACAGTGAGGTACTAGGCCTAGACGGCCTCCTATACGGGGGAGAAGCCCCTAGTGACGAGCCCTACGTAGTAGTGGCTGCTGGTAACGAGGCCCTTAGCCTACCCAGCAACGGCTACGAGACAGTTGAGGCCAGGGTCTCAGGCTTCATGATAAGGTCTAGGAAGGGGATAGCCATGAGCGACCACCCAGACTTCAACAGCCTCATCAAGGTTGTTGAGGAGGTGGGGCCCAGGAAGGTATACACGATCTATGGCTATGCATCTAGACTGGCGGAGGAGCTACGCGGCCTAGGCTACGACGCAGAACCACTAACCAGCAAAGATGTAGACTAGCCAGAGGCCTTGGAGACCGTTCCAATTATACTCCTATAAGCAGACTCGACATCTACACCTGGATCTAGGAAGGAGGCTGCATATGCAGCGGCATATGCAGCGGCCTCAACAGGCTTATAGCCCAGCTTGAGGAGGTAGTGGCTGAAGACGTATAGGAAGTAGTCACCCACACCCGTTGGGTCTGGTGCATCCACCCTATATGGGGAGACCATATAGACCCCATCCCTAGTCACTACCTTGAACACATCCCCACCAGAGGTGTAGAGATAGACATCAGCCTCAATACCCAGCTCCCACGGGGGGCTAGAGACATCCTCAACAGATGCCTTAACCACCGAGAACCTGGCACTCCTCAACCCCTCTAGTGACCCGCCCTCTACAACTCTACCGCCATCCACACGCCTGGCGAAGCCCTGGAGATCAATCGCTACGGGGAACACTCCTGAGAGGGAGGCTGGAACCGTGGGGGGCACCTCACCCAAGACTGGGGAGACTATGATGAAGCCGGGGGAGACTAGGGAGGCTATCCTCTTGGCATAGACCGGGTCTAGTACATAGCCGCCTCCATCGACCTCCTGCCTCCTCGCATCACCTCCATAGATATTTGTGAAGCGAAGGTTCCTCCTCCGGGAATCCATGTCTAGGAACGTTATGCTGGGCCCAAGAGCCATAGAGAGATCGAAATCCATACCCACAGGGGATAGAACAGCATAGTCATCGCCAAGCCGCTGGGCCGCCAACCCCGCATAATGGGGAGGCCCACCCACACCAAACCTCTGCACCTCACCAGAGACTATCACGTCATATGTATAGCCACCAATTATCAGCGAATCCATAGTAAATTCCCCGAGCCACTACTCCTCAGCATCAAACTGCGAACCCTCAATAATCTTCAACCCACTATCTTCGTCATCAACCTTGGTAACCTCATCCTCAAATACAAAGATGGTGTACTCCACCACAGCGCCGACAATATTACCCTCCCCCATCATGTGACCCGTATACGAGGAGCACTCGTCACCAAGAGACACATGGATGTGGATCACAGGAACACCATTATACATAGCTATAAAGCCGTTACCAACCATCTCGAGGAGACCATTAGACTCTAGGCGCAACTCCTCATACTTCTTTCTCTCCATATCGTAGTATCCAAGTCTTGCCTTGGATAGGGCGCCGAGTAACACTATGCTACCCCCACCTATTCCGAACTTCTTAGCAATCTTCTCCAGCTCTGGAATAACGTCTCTATCCTTCCCTATCCTGCCATAGATTACCCTGGCCACTCCAGTCTCGTCAGCTGTAGTATCCATTATCTTACGGGTCTTACCGCCTCCGTTGCTCATGAATCTATATTATTGACACATCCACTGTATTAACGGTGTCAATATCCCCTCCAGCGGTATCCCCGATATGCTATCAGCTCCCTATACCTCTCAGTCCTCAGCCTCACCCTACCAATATTCTTAAGCAGTAAGCCCAGCACAACCCCGAAGACAAAGCCGCCTATATGGGCCCAATAGGCGACCCCGAAGCCCGCGGGCCTGAATATGGAGACCATTCCATAGAGGAACTGGATGACGAACCAGAACCATATGTAGTGTATAGCTGGGATCTCATAGATCATGACGAAGAAGTAGAACACGGCTGTCACTATCCTGGCGAAGGGGAAGAAGATGATGTACATCCCCAGAACACCTGAGATCGCCCCTGAGGCACCTATCATAGGTATATAGGGATTACCAGGGACTAGGCTCTGGGTTATAGCCGCTGCTATGCCTGATGAGATGTAGAACACTAGATAGTTGAGATGGCCAAGGGCGTCCTCCACATTATCACCGAAGATCCATAGGAAGAGCATGTTACCCAGTAGGTGGTGTAGATCCCCATGTAGAAACATGGAGGTAATCAGCGTCTCCAGCCTCTCACCGGTGAAGAGGTATATAGGCTTAAACCCCCACTGATCCACTATGAGGGGATAATCCTCCCTGAAGAATGTTAGGAAGAATATCGCGACATTCAGAGCGATTAGGGACTTTGTAACTACCGGCCTAGTCTCACTGGGATTTATGTCTCTGAGGGGGAGCATAAAATAGTGTCATCCCCAATCATAACTAAAAAATGGGGGGTTACAGCCTCCAAACAATCCTGAGACCATTATCGATCGTGACGTAGGGAGGTTGTGGATCCCCAATCAATAGGCTACACCTCCTCGTAGACCCGATCCTAAGCCTATTACCCCCCAGGTATAGCGTTAATGGACATCCACCATACAGCCTAAACAACTCCTCTATTGGATATCCATACTCCTTGACGAGTGTTATTGATCCCCTGCTGTAGGGCCTACCCCTGACTAGTATCTTCCCAGCCCTCTCGATCAGGCCCAGTAGATAGTCCCTATCCACCATCACCGGCACCACGTAGTTCGAGAGTGTCACCGGATCAGTCTCCACACCACTTACAAGGAGCTGAGCCTCCCCCTCACCATCCAACAGTGCGGTGGGGTCCCTAAGTACTGCCCTAACCAGTATCCCACCCCTCAGCTTGTCATAGACATGCTGTGAAGGCGTATATAGAGGGGAGGCGACACCCCTCCCCACAGCCATGACCCCGAGCCCGTTATAGGCACCGTTCCTCACAAGCACTTTATACCCGTCCAAGAGTTCCTCCACCCCCTCTGTAACGATGTATGGAGGCCTATCCAGCACCGCTACAAGCCTAGGCTCTCCATTGATCAGCTCCCTAAGGTCAGTAGGCGCCAAAGAATCATCACCTCCCTCCTGAAGAAGTAGATGATCAGTAGGACGAGGATCATCGCTGGGGGAACCTCGATCAGAAGCGCTATAAACGCGCCTAGGAGGACGTATATCGTGGTAGTCCTCATCATACCGGGGTATCGATGGACGAGTATGGGTGAGCTGAGCAGAGCAATGATGAAGAGCATCGCGGCAGCCAGGTCAGAGACCAGGCTGATGGCCATGGACGCCATGTAGCCGGCAGCAACTACCTTAATCAGCCTCCCCATCCACATCCTGTGTAAACCCCCTCTCATCAAGCCGGAGCCTGAGCCTCCACCCAGCCTCAGGCATGTGGGGAGCCCTATACCCAATAACCTCCCGATAACCATCCCTCTCCAGCCTCATGTAGAGCACATACTTGAAGCCATAGCCCACCGCTGAGCCGCCGTAGAAGGAGTGGTAGTTCGTCGTCGGGTTCCTAGACTCATGGTTCGACACGAATATTATCAGGCCGTGGCTAGAGGCCAGCGTACCCAGTGAGTGAAGCATCACGTTCAGTATCGCCGCCCTAGTGGGGAAGTCCTGTAGATGGAAGATATAGTTCTTCATGAGGCCGCCCAGGCTGTCGAGGAGTATGAACTTCACACCAGCACTCCTTATGAAGTTGGCGAGGGGAGATGTCTCAAGATCGGTCGTCCTATCCATGGAGGCCTCGATCTTCTTACTACCCACCTTGACGCTACTCTTCATGCCGAGGAGCTCCGCCAACTCTTCCACGCCTGAGACCTCATACACATATATAGCGCGATCGACAGTCTTCTCCGGCCTAAGCTCCACCTGTGGGAGCAGGTATTCGAGAACCCTCCTTAGATAGGTCTCATCAACCTCCATCCCCAACTCCTGGAAGACGTCCATCATAACGTTTCTGATATCGTTTAGGTAGCGCTTCTTATCACCCTGCACCCTATACTTCTCCTTCGAGAGCCTAACCATCTCCACCCCTACACCGAACCTCTTTGCAAAGCGCTCCATCCACGTCTTGGAGAAGTTGTTGTAGAAGCTATGCTCAGAGTCGAGCACCAATGCTGAGCCGAACCCACTGGAGACCCATTCATAGAGGATCTGTAGAGCCAATAAGCTCTTACCAGTCTGGTACCTACCATAGATATGTATCATGCTGGAAGGCGCTACTCCACCCATGAAGACCTCATTAAGCCTGGGGATAGAGTTTATAAGTAGCCTCCTACTCATCACCCTCCACCTCCCTAAGGAGACCCACGCCCTTAGCGGTCAGCCTATATACAGGCCTGGAGCGCCCCACCTCACGCCTGAGGTAGCCATCCCTCCACAGCCTCTCTAGCAGGCTATAGACAAGCCTCCTCTCCACACCAGGCATATGGATATAGACACCGTCTGCAGTCAGCTCACCATAGCCCGATATTATCCCAAGGATCCTGGCAACGATATCCCTATACAGCTCTAGATAGTCAGACTCAGCCCCAGTCCCAGGGGTCTCGGGGTATGCTGGGCCACGCTCTATAGGGGACTCACCCTCAGAGTAGGCCGGCTCAACCCCGACAATGGCATCCCCATCCCACGCCACATATCTAGTAGGGTACGACTGGTCGGCAGAGTATGCATATATCTCCCCCAGCCTGGCAAGGCCCTGCTCAGTCACAACGACGTCGAAGAAGGGTATCACCCTATGATCAAGCCTATTGCTATGGACTAGAACCCGATACTCACTAAGCCTCCAGAGTACGTTGTCATAACCCTTTAGGAGGGTGTCACCATCCATCAATATCTGTCCAGCCCCATCCCCAAGCAGCAGGCTGAAGACAAGTTGTGGTATAACCAGCCTAGCCCAGGGACCACAGCCCGAGTACCTAACCACGATAGACTCATCACTCGGTAGCGAGACCTGCTCTGCTGGGGGCTCCAAGACACGCCCATCCGTATACTGGGCCACCATACCCAGGAGCCTATGCAGCTCCACATAGCCAGCCTTCTCAACCCCACCACTCTCCTCAGCCCTCTCACCAGCCACCTCGTAGAGCGTATATAGTGATGGGTCGTCATACTCCCTCCTAACATCCCCAACCAGTACTGGGAGAACCATCACCCAGTACTGCAGCTTCATACCCAGACTCCTCACAAGGCTGTAAAGGCTATTCATCAGCAGCTCGGGCCTCATAAGGAGGTCTAGACGTATATCGAGGCCATACTCAAGCACCAAGCCACCCTTATAGACACCCCGTGGATCATGGAGGACCATACCACCTGAAGCGCTGAAAACCTCACCGACAAAGTCGCTGCGATACCTACCTACATAGAGCACGGCACCCCTGAGGAGCCTATCCGCACCACATCCCCACCTAACACCCTCAAAGACAAACTCCATCGGAGGCACCCGCCCAAGCGGGTGCGGAAACCCCTTATAAGGAACACGGCCCCTTCAATTTGCAAAAATTTTTGCAAAGAGCCATGGGTGTCAGCACCGATCTTCTTTCATCGCCAAGGGCTCAAACCTTTCGAGCCTCATCATCCACATAAACTATACCATCTTAAATTCAGATTGGCTGGGCATCTATATCTATGACATGGGGAGGCCCACAATCTACGTAGTCACAAAGTCCCCCGGGAGGAGGGAGGCCCTCGAGAGGCTGGGGTTCAGGTTTGAATACCTAGGTATAGACACCCCCGAGACGGTACTTAAAGACCCTATAGAGACAGTCCTCATGAACAGCATCCTAAAGTCGAAGGAGGCCGCCAAGATAGTCGATGGATACATACTCACCTTCGACACAGTAGTCTACATCGACGGCGAGATACTGGGGAAGCCCAAAAGCAGGGACGAGGCCATATCAATGCTGGAGAAGCTCTCCGGCAGGGGGCACTGCGTCTATACAGGGATAGCCCTACACACAGGTGAGGAGATAGAGACAGACTATGGAGAGGCCCGTGTATGGTTCAGGGAGCTTGAGAAGAGAGAGATAGAGTGGCACGTAGAGAGGGAGGAGTACTGGAGATACGCCGGGGGATACAGGATACAGGGGCTGGCCTCACTCTTCGTAGAGAGGATAGAGGGCGACTACTACACAGTAGTCGGTATACCACTAGCCAAGATGATCACCATGCTCAGGAAGGCCGGCGTGGAACCCCTGGAATATATCGAGTAGCCATGGACCCGGGTTAAAACCCATGGGAGACCATATATAGATGTGCATAGAGATGAGGATTGGGATAGCCTCCGACCACGCGGGTTATAGGCATAAGGAGTATATCAAGAAGGCCCTGGAGGAGAGGGGGTACGAGGTAGTAGACTATGGAACAAACTCCGAAGACTCGGTAGACTATCCCGACTACGCATCAAGACTGGCCAGCGACGTCTCACGAGGAATCCTAGAGAGAGGGATCCTGATATGCGGAACAGGCGTAGGGATGTCGATAGTCGCGAATAAATATCCAAATGTGAGGGCCGGCATAGCCTATTCAGACGAGGTAGCCGAGTTGATAGCTAGGCATAACAACGCCAACATAATATGCCTAGGAGGGAGGACCATGACCAAGGAGGAGGCACTCAGAAGGGTCGAGATCTGGCTATCCACAGGCTTCGATGGTGGACGGCATAAACGGAGGATAGACAAGATAAGTAGACTAGAGGGAGAGATATGCCAAGGCTCCAAGTAGCCCTAGACCTACTAGACCTGGAGAAGGCCATCGATATAGCCCTAAAAGTAGCGGACTATGTAGACCTCATCGAGGCCGGGACACCCCTCATCAAGATGCACGGCATGAAGGCCGTCGAGAGACTCGTGGACGAGGTTGGCAAGCCGGTAGTGGCAGACCTAAAGACGATGGATACTGGTAGGCTAGAGGCTGAGATGGCCTTTAAACACGGGGCAGACTATGTAACCGTACTCCTAGCCGCCCATCCAAAGACGATAGAGGAGGTCATCGAGACGGCGAAGAGGTGGGGGAGGGGCTCAATGGTAGATACAATAGGTATAGAGGAGACGGACATAGTGAGGAGGAAGCTCATCGATAGGGGGCTACTCCCCAACTACCTACTAATCCACAGCGGTATAGATATGCAGGAAGCAGGGATAACACCCCTAACCCTAATACGTGAGATGGGGAGCCTACCCAGGGAGCTGAGGATCGGGGTGGCAGGAGGGCTAAACCACGAAAACATACCCAGACTACTCAGGGATAGCGGGGTAGAGATAGACCTGATCATAGTTGGGGGAGGGATAACGAGGGCGGCAGACCCAGCCCAGGCGGCCAAACGGATAAGGGAAAAGATGGAGGAGGCCATGGAGAATCCATAAACATCTAGTCAAGAACCCTGGCAACCTCCACCGACTTCAACAGGACATATATATAGCTCAGCATGGCCACAACCCCCAGCCCAATAGCGGTCGAGCCCTGGTAGAACGGCTCAGAAACAAGTGAGAGGAAGAGTATGAAAAGCCGCACATCCCTAGAGGCTATCTGCGGCACCCTACCTATCAGGGCAGCATGCCTACCAGCCTCCTTCTGGGAGAGGGAGTGGAGATAGGTGACCATCATATCCCCAGATAGACCCGCCACGACCAAGGCGACGACCAGATCAGGGTCCATACGGCTGGATAGATACATCCCAATGGCTAGATACATGGATATGTTCACGACCCTGTCGAGCAGCGAGTCTATGAAGCCACCCCTCCTACTAGTCCTACCCAACGCCCTAGCCAACTCCCCATCCACACCATCAAGTATAGAGGAGAGCTGTATCAACACACCCCCTAGGAGGGGGTCGCCACCAGCCACCAGTATAGATGCCAAGAGACCAGTGAGGAAGGACACCAGGCTAGCATAGGATGGGGAGACCTCCCTACCAGTGGATAGTATAAGCCTAGTGATCAGGCCGCTGATCCTCCTATTAATATATTTCGACACAGGCCCATCCGTAGGCTTCCCCAGAACAGGCCTACCCATCCCCAAACACCTCCCTAAGAACCTCGTTATAAGCTCCAGACCTCAGGGCTAGGTAATCCTCCGGAGTATCCACATCCTTCCACGGTACACCCTCGAAGCTACATACACCCCCTCTAAAGCCCTCATCAATCAGCATGTTGATCAACTGGCTAAGACTCAGTCTCTGGGGAGGAATACCCTTGATAAACCTTATAGTATCTAGGGAGAAGGCGAAGACACCCATGTCAATATAGTCGTAACGATCCAGCCCCTTCCCCACCCTCTCCACATAGCCCTCATCATCAACCCTTATCATAGTAGCCTCCCCAACATCGACATACCTGGGACTCTCATCACCAGCTATGACAAAGTCGTAGCCATCAATACAGCTAACCACCCTGGAGGCTACATATGGGGGATAGATATGGTCACTGACAGAGACCAGTGCTGAGCCGTCCCACAGCCTAGAGAGGGCCATAACCAGTGTATAGCCATTCTCAAGCTCAGGCCTAGGATTCAGGATGATCCCCGGCCTACCCAGCGCCTCCCAATACCTCCAGAGATATCCACATGTATACCTATTCACAACGATATAGATGGGATCAGCCCCAGCGATACGGAGAGCCCCCAGTGGATAGGATATGAGTGGACGCCCAGCAACATCCAAGAAGTATTTAGGAGGACCACCCAACCCAGCCAGCCTACTACCATATCCAGACGCCAGGACTATACCTATCAAGGCCGACACCCACTAAGGACGGTGGTGCGGGGGGTGGGATTTGAACCCACGAAGGCCTACGCCACGCGGTCCTAAGCCGCGCCCCGTTGGCCAGGCTAGGGGAACCCCCGCATACCCCTCCTATGAAACCCCTTCCCCATACATAGTTAAAATATTTTCCCCGTTGATAAGGCCCCGGACACCCTTATACAAATACCTAAAGCCATGGAGTAGAGAGGACGTCCCTTATACATATAGATCCTGGAATAATTAGCACTGGTGAAACACCATGGCGCTATTCATAGTACTTTCAAAGCTCACGGACGAGGGAAGCAAGACGGTGAAGATTAAGCCGGAGAGGATCAGGGAGGTGAACCAGGAGCTCGAAGAGATGGGTGTCAAGGTAATAGAGCAGTACGTAGTCCTAGGTGAGTACGACTTCGTAAACATAGTCGAGGCGCCCGACATAGAGACGGTAATGAAGGCAATGCTGGAGCTAAACAGCAGGGGGACAATCAGGACAGAGACAATGCCAGCCATAAAGGTGGACGACTTCATAGAGATGCTAAAGAAATAACCACCCTTTTTACAGAAAGACACCAATCCCTAATCCTTGATAAACTGTGTATAGAAGAGTATAGTTGCTATAGTTTTGGCATCATTCACCCCGCCACTCCTAATAAGCTCCAGAACCTTCTCTAGGGCATAGACCTCCACCCTTATCTCCTCTCCATACTCCGGCCTGGCCCCCACGTAATTCAGGTCGGTGGCAAGGTATGCATGCATAAACTCATTACTATATCCCGGTGAGAGGTACATGCTGAAGAGCTTAACGAGCTTCCCAGCCTCGTAGCCAGTCTCCTCAACCAGCTCTCTCCTGGCAGTCTCACCGGGATCCTCACCCTCCTCAACAACCCCTGCCGGTAGCTCGTATAGCCAGTCACCCACCGCTACACGGTACTGCCTCAGCAGTATTATCTTGTCACCTAGCAGGGGGAGTATAACCACAGACTCGCCGAAATCCACCACATCCCTCCTAACAGTCTTACCCAAGGGGAGCCGCACCTCCCCGCTTAGAACACGGAACCTCCTACCCCTGAAGACCTCCTCCATATCCATATACTTAGGGAGCTGGCCCGGTATATCTCGTTTACCAGCTTTATTAGGATTCCCGTTTTCTCAAAAATCTCTTTTCCAGACATTTTGTAAAGCGGATAATGCAAAAATCTCGTTTTAAACTTTATAAAGATCCTGGATAGTCAGGAATACTGGTGATCAGGAATGAGCAAGGAAGAGGTGCTAACGCTAATAGTTGAGGAGGGTGAGAGGAGAGACGTTGGTAGCGGTAGGGCAAGACTATCCACAAAGGACAGGGAGAGACTAGGCCTAGAGGTAGGCGACCTAATAGAGATCACGGGCACAAAGTCGACAGTCGCCAGGGTATGGCCATCCAAGAACGATAGGCCCGGCTACATATGGATAGACAAATATATAAGGAGGAACGCAGGGGTAAGGCTCGGCGACACCGTCAAGATAAAGAAGATACCCAACAAGGAGGCCAGCAGGATACGCCTAGCACCCACAACACCGATAAGATTCGGCCGAGACTTCGTCAACTTCGTGAAGGATAGGCTGATAAACCTGCCTGTCATGAAGGGAGACGTTGTAGTAGTACCAGTAGTCGGTACAGCCATGGAGATGGTGGTTACCCACGTATTCCCAGGGCCCTATGGAATAATCACCGACATTACCGAGGTAGATGTAAGGTCTGAGCCAGTCAAGGATATCGAGAGGAAGATACCCAAGGTCACCTATGAGGACATAGGAGGCCTAGACAGGGAGATACAGAAGATCAGGGAGCTGGTCGAGATACCACTCAAGCATCCAGAGGTGTTTAGACACCTAGGTATAGAGCCTCCAAAGGGCGTCCTACTATACGGCCCACCAGGCACTGGTAAGACGCTACTGGCTAAGGCAGTAGCCAACGAGAGCGGTGCACACTTCATAGCCATCAACGGCCCAGAGATAATGAGTAAGTGGTATGGAGAGTCCGAGGCGAGGCTAAGGGAGATCTTCAAGGAGGCCGAGGAGAACGCACCAGCCATAATCTTCATCGACGAGATAGACGCGATAGCACCCAAGCGTGGAGAGGTCGTCGGAGAGGTGGAGAAGAGGGTTGTGGCCCAGCTTCTAAGCCTTATGGACGGCCTGGAGAGCAGGGGACAGGTCATCGTCATAGCAGCTACAAACAGGCCTGAGGCCGTAGACCCAGCTCTCAGGAGGCCCGGCAGGTTCGATAGGGAGATATACATAGGCGTACCGAACAAGAAGGGTAGGAAGGAGATCCTACAGATCCATACGAGGAACATGCCCCTAGCAGACGACGTCAACCTAGACAAGCTCGCCGAGGCGACACATGGATACGTAGGAGCCGACCTAGCAGCCCTAGCCAAGGAGGCGGCTATGAACGCCCTCAGAAGGTTCCTACCAGAGATAGAGAAGAGTGAAGGTCAGATACCCACCGAGGTACTCCAGAAGATCAAGGTGACGATGGACGACTTCTACGAGGCTATGAAGGAGATAGTCCCGACAGCCCTGAGAGAGGTGACCGTCGAGATACCAGAGGTACACTGGGACGACATCGGAGGCCTAGAGAACGTTAAGCAGGAGCTTAAGGAGGCTGTCGAGTGGCCACTAAAGCATCCGAAGCTCTTCGAGAGGCTCGGAATAAGGGCTCCGAGGGGTATACTACTCTTCGGCCCACCAGGCACTGGTAAGACGCTACTGGCTAAGGCAGTAGCCACCGAGAGTGAGAGCAACTTCATAGGCGTCAAGGGCCCAGAGATACTCAGCAAGTGGGTAGGCGAGTCGGAGAAGGCTATCAGGGAGATATTCAGGAAGGCCAGGATGGCTGCCCCGACGGTGATCTTCTTCGACGAGATAGACTCCATAGCCCCCAGGAGGGGCTTCCACGCATCGGACAGCGGCGTAACCGACAGGATAGTGAACCAGCTCCTAAGTGAGATGGACGGCCTAGAGAGGACGAAGGACGTGGTCGTCATAGCGGCTACCAACAGGCCCGACATACTAGACCCAGCACTACTGAGGCCAGGTAGGTTCGACAGGATCATATACGTACCACCACCAGACGAGGAGGCTAGGTACCAGATACTGAAGATCCATACAAGGAGGATGCCGCTGGACAGCGATGTAGACCTACGCGAGATAGCTAGGAGGACGGAGTACTACACAGGCGCAGACCTAGAGGCCGTGGTGATTGAGGCTGCACTATCAGCCGCCAGGGAGGACATCAACATACAGAAGGTAAGCAGGAGACACTTCGAGAAGGCCCTAGAGAAGGTGAGGCCTTCACTATCACCAGAGATCGTTAAGAGCTATGAGGAGCTGGCCAAGAGGGTGAAGAAGAGCGCCGAGATACCTAGCGACCGGCAGAGCCTCTACCGCTAAACCCTCCAGCTCTCCCAATACTTTTTCTGATCCTCCGTCAACACATCTATCTCTACTCCCCAACCCCTTAGGATAGTCTCTGCAACCCTCCTATCCACATCCTCCGGCACGTTGTATACCCTCCTCTCCAGACGATCACCAGCCTCGACTAGATAGGCCAGGCTAAGCATCTGGTTAGAGAAGCTAGCCATCATCACATCTGGGGGATGACCCTCGGCAGCCACAAGATTTACCAGCCTACCCTCACCAACCAGATAGACATACTTACCATCCCTGAAGACATACTTCTCCACATAGGGCCTAACAGTCTCCACACTCACAGCGTTCCTCTTAATCGACTCCACATCAATCTCCACATTGAAATGCCCAGCATTGGCTAGGAAGGCACCACTCCTCATCCTCTCGATATGCTCCCACCTTATGACATCCCTCATCCCGGTACAGGTTATGAATATATCACCAATAGATGCGGCCTCATCCATCCTCATAACCTCGTACCCAGCCAGCCTAGCCTCTAGAGCCTTGACCGGATCAACCTCCGTTACAATCACCCTCGCACCCAGCCCCCTAAACCTAGCGGCCACACCCCTACCCACATATCCATAGCCAGCCACAACGACGGTCTTCCCAGCCACCAATAGGCTAGTAGCCCTTAGGAATCCGTCCACTGTGCTCTGCCCAGTCCCAAACATGTTGTCCACAATCCTCTTAGTAGGGGTATCGTTAACAGCTATCACTGGGTACTTTAGCCTCCCCTCCCTCTCCAATGCACGGAGCCTAATCACACCAGTTGTAGTCTCCTCCGTGCCGCCAATAACCCGGGCAGCACTATCAAGGAACTTGGTATGTAGGAGGCTATGGAGGTCACCACCATCATCCACTACTAGGTCTGGCTTAACAACAGCCACGTTCGACAACATCTTGAAATACGACTCCTCATCCATACCCCTCCATCCAAAGACCTCCACACCTATGTCCGAGAGGTAGGCCGCCACGTCATCCTGGGTAGACAGCGGGTTAGACGCGGCCAGATACACCTCCGCCCCAAGCCTATGTAGATACTCCACGAAGACACCCGTCTCCTTAGTAATATGTAGGCAGAGCGATACCCTCCTACCCCTGAATGGACTATCACCCTTCAGATCCTCATAGACAACCCTTAAGGCGGGCATATGGACCCGGGCCCACTCAACCCGCCTGGCACCCTCACTGCTAAGCCCCGGATCCTTTATAATACTCATCCACCCCTCACCTCCTCATATAGCTCCATACTCCTCTTCCTAACCCTATCCATCACATCATCTATATCGATAGTGGTATATTCACCATCCTCGTAGAGTATCCTCCCATCAACGATCGTGGCGTAGACGTCTGAAGACCTCATCGCATATACAATGTGGCTATAAACGTCATAGACCGGGGTTAGATGAGGCCTATCCATATCAACCACTACCAGATCCGCCCTATAACCCTCCTCGATAACACCCAGATCCTCATAGCCCAGACACTTAGCACCATACTCCGTAGCCATGCGGAAGACCGTCCGGGCAGGGGTGACCCTAGGATCCCTCTTCAGAGGCTTGTTTATCAAGGCGGCGAACTTCATAGTCTCCACCATATCCAACGTGTTATTCGAGGCTGGCCCATCAGTACCTAGGCCCACCGTGATCCCGGCCTCGAGAAGCCTAGGAGTATCTGCATATCCCATCCCAAGCTTCATATTGGCCACCGGGTTATGGGCTATCTTGGCACCCCTCCTAGCCAGGATCTCTATGTCGAGATCGTTAAGATGTATGCCATGGGCCCCAAGGAACTCCTCATGTATAACCCCGAGGCCATCGAGATACTTAACTATACTGCCATCCGGGACCTCCACCCCGAAGCGCTCCCTAACCATCTCCGGCTCCCGCCAATCCTCGGCTAGATGCGTAGCAAGTATGATCGGCCCACCATCCCCATACCTCTCCTCATACTCCCGTCTAAGCGTCTCAGACTCCCTCCATAGCTCAGGATCCACAGTATAGGGTGCATGTGGTGAGGAGGCTATCCTTATACGCCCCTCCCTCCCATGGAACCTCCTAACAGCGTCTACAAAGTTCTTCAGCGTCCCCTCCCTATCCCAGGAGAAGATAGCTATACCCACCGTCCCCCTCATCCCAGTCTTGAGGAGGGCGGTGGCCTCACTCCTCTCGGGATGGTAGTGATACATGGTACAGACATTGGTCACACCCGACGCCAGGCTCTCAGCGACGCCTAGGAGGGCGCCCAGCTCATAGTCACTAGGCTTCATCAGCCTCTCATAGGGCCATATATGCTTCTCCAGCCACTCCTGGAGGAGGAGGTCGTCAGCATAGCCGCGGAGGAGGGTCATCGAGATGTGGGTATGGGAATTGACTATCCCAGGCATCACCAGCTTATTCCTATCGCCCACGACGTCATGACCCCTACCAGCCTCCCTAACAACCTCCTCATAGGGACCGACAGCCACGATCCTTCCATCCTCAACCAGCACAGCACCATCCTCCACAACCTCACGATAATTCTTAACCACCCACCTACCCCTAACGATCATACACCATACACCTCTCTATACGCCTCATATGGAAGGGAGCAGGAGTCGGATAGGTCAGCCTCCCCAACCAGTGGTAATACCCATCGGAGCATATCCTCAATACGCTCCCTAGCCCTAGATATCACCCGATACACCTCCTCCTCAGTAACTCTCTCCTGCATACCCGCCGCATAGTTCGACACCACACATATCAATAGGTAATGTATCCCAGCCTCCCTAGCGAGGACCGACTCAGGCACACTAGTCATCCCAACCACATCACCCCCAGCTCTACGGAGCATAGATATCTCAGCCGCAGTCTCGAAGCGTGGGCCATATGTCGATACATAGGTATAGTAGGCCCCAGCATCGACTCCCCTACGGGCAGACTCCTTAGCAACCAGCCCGACCAGCTGGGGGCAGTAGGGCCTGGTGAAGTCGGCATGATATACACGTGAATCATACAGCGTACGTCCATGGAGCGAGTAGTCTATCAACTGGCTCGGGATAACGATAGACCCAGGCCCAATATCAGGCCTAAGACTACCCACAGCACTCAGACCAACGACCCTATCCACACCCATAGACCTAAACATATGGATATACGCCTCATAGGGTACCCGGTGCGGCGGATACTCATGGCCCCAGCCATGCCTAGGTATAAAGACAACATCAACCCCTCCTATAGAGCCCCTTGCAAACCTGATCTCCAGGTCCCCAGCCCTATAGCTCCCCCCCTCAACACCGGAGAAGATCCTCTCAAGCCCTGTCCCCCCTACTAGGCCCACCACAGCCACCTAGGACACCGTTAAAAAGAATCATATACATGTTATATTCAAGCGAGGAGTGAGAGGCATGGACCTGAGGAGTAGGGAGGCATATATGAAGATGCTTGAGGAGGCATACAAGATCATCCCCGAGACGGGGTATAAACAGGCGGAGGCCAGGTTTAACCCACCACCCGTAAAGATTACATACCTGGGTAAGAACAAGACGGTATTCCTCAACTTCAAGGAGGTGGCCGAATACCTCAATAGAGACCCAAACCTACTCAGGAAGTTCCTAAGCCTCGAGCTAGCAGCACCCTCAAGCCCCTCCGACGGGAGGCTCATACTACACACCAGGGTCGATACACAGACCATACAGAACACGGTGAACTACTTCATCAAGAGATACGTCCGCTGCCCAGTATGTGGGGGATATGACACGACTCTGAGGAAGGTGGGCAAGACCCTAGTAATGAAATGCGAGATATGTGGAGCCGAGAGCCCCACACCACCCATCAAGTAGCCTGGCCGGGGATGAGGAGATGCCGCAGCAGTTCTACATAGACCTGAGGGAGAACCCGAGGCTGGGAAGGTTCATAACCATCTATGACGAGGAGATACTCACAGGGGTGGAGCACTTCAAGGATAAGGACTATACAATGGTCGTGGATGAGGAGCAGCTCGTCGAGCTCATGAGGACCGCTGTATCACTCATCTTCTACGGCAGGAGATGCATAGAGATCGGTATCAGGGAGAAGTATATCCACCCCGAAGCAGTCTCTAAGCAGAACGGGGTCGACGTAGCCATCTACATCGACGTCAGGATTTAACTAACCCCCCAACAAGTATATAGACATTGGGTGGAAGGAGATGGGAAAGAGGAGGATAATGTCCGAAAAAGAGTTGAAGGACACCCCCCTACCAGGGGAGGGACAGGTTATCGGGATAGCAAAGAAGATACTGGGTGCAGACAGGGTATTAGTCGCATGTGCAGATGGAAAGGAGAGGGTATGTAGAATACCCGGGAAGCTTAGGAAGAGGGTCTGGATAAGGGTAGGCGACGCGGTGATAGTGGAGCTCTGGGGCTTCCAGAACGATACGAGGGGAGACATAGTAGGGAGGTATACAAATGCGCAGAAGCAGTGGCTAATCCAGAATGGATACCTACCGGAGTGGCTACTCTAAGATGGAGTACGACGACCACATCGAGAAGAAGATAGAGGAGCGTCTCCAGAAATTCGTCAGGGAGTACCAGCTCAGGGAGAAGGACAGCGACGAGAGGGAGATAGTAGAGGAGGTATTCGACCAGACAACACTGATGAACCTATACCACCTAATGAACCGGGGAGTGATCTACGAGCTTAAAGGCGTGGTCTCCAGTGGGAAGGAGGCCAGGGTATACGCAGCGACCTCACCCGAGGGCGAGGCCCTAGCCGTAAAAATATTCCTAACATGGACAGCGGAGTTCAGGAGGGGTAGGCTTAAATACATACTGGGAGACCCCAGGTTCGAGGGGCTAGACACAAGCCCACTAAAACTCATCAACGCATGGGCATCCAAAGAGTATAAAAACCTTGTGAGGGCCTACGAAGCAGGCGTATACGTCCCAAGACCGATCAAACACTATAGGAACATCATAGTCATGGAGTTCATAGGCAAGGACTTCACACCAGCACCCACATTGAAGGAGCTCCCAAGGGTAACAGAGTACATGATGCTCCAGATACTCAGACAGGTAAAGATACTCTACGACGAGGCGGAGCTGATACACGCGGATCTAAGCGAGTACAACATCTTCTACTACAAGAGGAAGCCGATAATCTTCGACTTTGGACAGGCAGTGGTGAAGAGCCATCCCAACGCAGAGGCATTCCTAGCAAGAGATATACAGAACATATTAGAATTCTTCAGATCTAGAGGGGTGGAAACCCCGGATCTAGAGACGGTACTGGACTTTATTATTAATGGGTAGGTGTCCATGGTGGAGTGGAGACTACCCATAAACCCAGAGAGAGTAGCAGTCATCATCGGGAAGGGGGGAGAGGTTAAGAAGAGGATAGAGGCATTAACAAGGACCGAGATAGACGTGGATACAAGGCAGGGAGTGATAAGGATAAGGGGGGAGACCCTGGACGACGTCATGACCGCTAGCAACATTATCAAGGCTATAAACCTAGGCTTCTCACCGGAGAAGGCCTTCGCACTACTAGACAGGGATATGAACCTCCACGTGATCGACCTCTACACCTACATGAAGAAAAAGAGTGAGAACCACCTGAAACGCATAATGGGTAGGATAATCGGGGAGAAGGGCAAAGCCAAGAGGATAATAGAGGAGACGACCGAGACCCAGATATCGATATACAGGAACTTCGTAGCCATCATAGGAACCTTCGAAGGCATCTACCTAGCCGACGAGGCTATAAAGCTCCTAATAAAGGGGAAGCCCCACAAGGTTGTCTACGAATATCTATACAACGCCCGTAGCCAGGGAAGGATATATGGCCCGGGACGGATCTAGCCCCCCCCCCCCCAACCTAATACAGAACAGGGGTAAGGAAATTA